>NZ_JPVO01000043.1 GCF_000772955.1 Ureibacillus sinduriensis BLB-1 = JCM 15800
CTGTATTTTTCGTTGCAATTCTCTGCACTTTTCTCTTGCAAAATACAGGAGTAATTACTATGCTTCTTGGAGAAATTATACAAGGTGCCAATGGAGATGTTTAAAAAATGGTAAAAGAAACCGTAATAATGAGGTACTGTTTATTGAAGCTCGAAAACTTATTAGCTTTTTAACCACTGAGCATCCCAAATTTCAGTGGTCTCTTTATACTTATGTACACTCCTAAAGAATTTGTTAATTAATTCACATATGCCATTTGGAAATGAATTTCTAAAAGGAAAGGTCAAGTAAATTTACCTTTTCAGCCAGAGGTAAAAAAGCTATTAAAAGGACTTCCATATAATTGTAAGTCCTTTTACTTTAGCCAGTTTAATAAGTAAATGGGATATATTACATACTCATTACTGTACACACGCCCTGAAAATTTTTAGCCCCAATATAGCCCCAATATAGCCCCAATTAGCCCCAAATTTATGCTATATTATTCATTATTCTGCCTTGATAAATAAAATAAAAAAAGCCCTGAAACCTTGAGTTAACAAGGTTTCTAGGGCTTTTAACATTGCGTTATGCAAGGCAAAGAGATTAACGAGAGTAGAACTCTACGATTAATTGTTCTTGAATTTCAGCTGATAATTCAGAACGCTCTGGAAGACGTACAAATGTACCTTCTTTTTTGTCTGCATCAAATGATAAGTAATCTGGAACGAAGTTGTTTACTTCGATAGCTTCTTGTACTACAGCTAAGCTTTGAGATTTTTCACGTAGAGAAATCACTTGGCCTGGTTTAACGCTGAAAGAAGGGATGTCAACGCGTTTACCGTCTACTAAAACGTGACCGTGGTTAACTAATTGACGAGCACCACGACGTGTGCGAGCTAAACCTAGGCGGTATACTAAGTTGTCAAGGCGAGTTTCAAGAAGGATCATGAAGTTTTCACCGTGTAGACCTTTTAATTTACCAGCTTTAACGAATACGTTTTTGAATTGACGTTCAGTCATACCGAACATATGACGAAGTTTTTGCTTTTCTTGTAATTGCAAACCGTATTCAGATAATTTTTTACGTTGGTTTGGACCGTGTTGACCTGGAGCATAAGGGCGTTTTTCTAATTCTTTACCTGTGCCGCTTAATGAAATACCAAGACGACGAGACACTTTCCATGATGGACCTGTATAACGAGACATAATTTTGTCTCCTCCTTTTAATTTGGTTTTTTGCACTGAAAGATAATAAATTTCTGCTTTCAGTATTAGAAAAGACATTTTTTCGTTATAATATCGAAGTGATGTTTTTTCTATAGTAAAACAAAAACCAGTTGTACCCGAAACTTGCTGGATTTTATATTCATGCATCTTCGCCCTTGCAGCCGATAGGGTTACACAATACACCATCCTGGAAAACTTTATGTTAACCAAGAGGAATAAAATACAGGCACAGCTTATACAACTGCTGCGTTTATTTTACACGAGGATTATTATATTATTTTTTTACCCATGAGTCAAGAAATGTTATTTTGGCAGTATCGTACATGTGAATAGTTATTAAGGTTGGATTAATTGTTAAAATTATGAAATAGGTATGCTATAATAAATTGAATTATTTGAATATATAATCCTATATAAATAGAAATTAATAGTCAAATTGGCATAACAAGTGTATAATTTACATTAAGTTACATTAAATATATTTTTGTTACTTGAGAAAAGGTGATTTTTATGAGTGAACATCGGGAGATTTTAACGAATGTCAAATCCGATTTATTAAGCTTATGTATAGACTCAATGAATCAAAAAAACTGCTATGATGAATATGTACAATTAATACAAAATTGCTTCAAACAGTATTTTGAAATCGATCGATGCTGTTTTCTTTTATACGAAAATGATTCATTAAACCCCTTAAATAGAAAGTCATCAGTTAAAGTGGACTTTGCCGATATTCAGTTGAGTAATCTTTGCACTCAGCTCCCAACGGAGAAGTTAATTGAAGTTCCAAAATTTCTTTTAAATGAAAAAGAATTGAATGAATTCTCTCATCTATTTTTACTAAATACAGGATCATCCGGTGTATGTTGTATGATATTGCTAGATGCAACTGCAAAGTGGATGTCCTTTTCTCATGGTGAATATTTCGAAAATTTTGTAGATACACTTTCGAAAGTCTTAAAAGTATTATGCAAAAATATAGACATCATCCACAATGAAAACCAATACCGTAAATTATATAACATGACGGACTTATTTCACTCCACTATGGATATCGATTTAATTTTGGAGAATATGTTGATAACAATACAGGATAACTTTCCCGACTTTAATGTCGAGTTAATTTTATCAAACGATCACGATCGGCAGACCAAGGTACATATTAAACCGTTTGATTACCTTTCGGAAAGACCTGCGGCGATCGAGGCTTTTGTTTCAGGGAAAATTACGGTCGACCAGGCTGAAGAATTGAACCATTGCTTATTGAATGCTCCTATTAAAGGTAGGCAAGCTATATATGGTATTTTGCAGGTAAGTGCTCCGATGGGGTATGCCTTTTCAAAAACACAAGAGGATTTTATAAGGATGCTGGCACATGCATCAGGAAATGCCTTGGAGAATGCGAAACTTTATCATCAGTCCCACAGGTTGATAAGCGACCTTCAATTGATTAATGAAACATCGCATCGCTTGAATATGAAATTGGGAAGTAAAGAGATGTTTATGTTTTTGCATAAACAGCTAAAGAAATCATTCCAGCCGATGGAAATATGTTTTGTTTTGAAAAATGACTCCGAGTTGGAGCTTGTGGAGGAGTCTACAGAGCTTTTTCATACCGAAGAAGGTTCTGTATTTATTAATCATGTCTCAAAGCATTTTGAAAATAGCCAGGAGCCATTGTTTATTGCAGATTGCAGCCGTTTGATCGGAAAAAATCTCCAGTACAATTCGATGATGGCTATCCCGATGATAGTGGAACAACGTATTAATGGTTTTAGTATTGTTCTACATCGTGAATCCTACTTTTTCTCTTTCGATAGTTTTAAATTAATGCAATCACTCATACACCACTCTTCACTAGCCATTGCGAACTCTATTTTGCGCAATAAATTACAGGAAATGGTCGATCATGATCACTTGACTAAATTACATGCGCGTAGTTTCCTCGATAAATATATAGAAAATTCATTGCAACATGACGGTTCAGGGATGTTTCTATTGATCGATATAGATAATTTTAAAAAAGTTAATGATACCTATGGACACCAAGTTGGAGACGAGGTGCTTGTCCAGATAGGGAACCAGCTAAGAACAATCATTGGCACCCGTGGAATATGTGCAAGGTGGGGTGGCGAGGAGTTAGCGGTTTATGTACCCAATATTTTAGTCGAGGAAGCGGGGAAATTAGCCGCACAAATCGTAATGTCGATACCGGAAGCCACGAATCCCGCAGTTACAGTATCGGCCGGTTTAATTACTTGGAATGCAACTGACAGGCCTGAATACAATAAATTCTTTTTATATGCTGATACCGCACTTTACAACGCTAAATCAACAGGTAAAAATAAATATCTGACTTTTAAGGAGTCCATGCTTTTTCAACAATAAAAAACTTACTACTTCCTAATAAGTAACTTATTTGGAGTAGTAAGTTTTCTTTTTTATGGATCGAGTGATCGACCTAAAAGTGCAATCTGCAAAATGTTAAAAGGTCAGGTCAAGCGTTATCCTGTTATGATAAATGCTTTTGTAAAGTTTTGACAAATAATTCCAGGCCTTGCTGGTCGTCCAGGGTAAATCGGGATTTAATCGGGCTATCGATATCTAATACACCAATTACTTCTTTCTCTTTGTAGATAGGGATCACAATTTCCGAATTGGATGCTGCATCACATGCAATATGTCCGGGGAATGCATGTACATCATCCACTAGCATTGTTTTTTGTTCCGACACTGCCGTTCCGCAAACACCACGACCGACAGCTATCCGTACACAAGCCGGCAACCCCTGGAAGGGTCCTAAAACAAGTTCGCCATCTTTCATTAAATAAAATCCAACCCAATTAATATTGTCCAAAAATTGATTTAACAGTGCTGAGGCATTACTTAAGTTGGCAATTAGATCAGGTTCGCCTTCCAATAATGCGTCTAATTGTTTAGATAATGTTTCATATTTTTTTAGAACCGGACCTTCATATTGTACTTTTGAAAACATATTAAACCTCCAAATGATTTATCGTTATAAATAGTAGTTGAAAAAGTCAAGTCGGGACTTGCCTCTAAGTCTTCAAGTTTCATTATCCCATTATTG
This sequence comes from Ureibacillus sinduriensis BLB-1 = JCM 15800, assembly GCF_000772955.1. Taxonomy (GTDB): domain Bacteria; phylum Bacillota; class Bacilli; order Bacillales_A; family Planococcaceae; genus Ureibacillus; species Ureibacillus sinduriensis. The sequence goes on from NZ_JPVO01000043.1 coordinate 4,301, forward strand.
TACCATAATGTTGATGCAAATCCTTTACGCTATGTGCGTCTGAGCCGAAAATAAGTGGCAAAGAAATAGAACGCGCATATTCAATCATGTGCATTGGTGGGTAAGGCACCTTGCAAAAAGGTTTGCTTAATCCCGCACTATTCACATCCAGTTCATAGCCTTTTTCTTTCATCTTTGTTAGCACTTCAATAATACGGCGATCGTCATCGATTTTTTCCCCATGTACAAGCTGGAATTTATGAACAAGGGTTGGATGACCGATCCTTCTAGGTTTAAAGTGACCGAGATTGGCATCGATGGATTGTAGGATAGTGTCATAATATAGATTATAAAGTGTCTCAATTCCACCAAGTTGCCGAGCGAAATCCATATAAACACCATCTGAGAAATCAATGCAAGCATATGTATCGTTGTGCTTTAGGAAATGAACAGAGAGAATCGCGTCATCAAGTAATGGGCCCGCGATGTCCAGTAAAGCTCTTGTTTCCGTTTCATAGCCAATTATATAATCTACTTCCAATCCAACTTTAATGGTAATTCGATCTTTGTAATGCTGTTTCAGCTGCTTTAGTGTCTCCAAATAGGCAGTAAGATCCTTGGGCTTCATCCCGCTGTCCTTATTGGGTGTGGGGTCCGCAAAGTTGGTCGGTAATGGAGCGTGCTCGGTGAAAGTAATTTCTGAAAAGTTCTCTTCAATTGCTTTTTCTATATATTTTTCAAATGGATCCTTCGTACCATGCGGGCAAAAAGGTGAGTGTATATGGCCATCTTTTTTCATGAACAAACCTCCACATCTGATTAAGGAGTCAAGGCTTCCAAAAGCAAATGGAAGCTATCGTATCTATTATATATATATATGCCAAGTTAATAAAATAATAGTCTAATATATCGATTTTTTGTTAGTGGAACGACTTGAATTATTCAAGAAATGTTCGATTAACATAATCTGCTATATAATTATTACAATTTACTAGCAAAAAGCTGTATTTTTTTAAACAAATGAAAAAAAACATGGTATATTATAGTTACAAAATTGTAGCACGTACAGTGATTTGGGAATAGGGGGCTTATGATGCAGTATATCATCATTGTCGTCATCGTACTATTAGCATTATTTATCGTCGGATTAATCATCCGTCGGAAACATAATGTTGTTATACAGCGACTTGAACAAGAAAAAATGCAAATTCAGCATTATCCTATATTTGAGGAGCTAACTAAAGTAAAGTCTTTGAATATGAATGGCCAGACAGAGGAAAAATTTGAACATTGGCGTAATATTTGGACGGAAGTGATCGATGTCCACGTAATCAAAATAGATTCCATGCTCTTTGATGCGGAGGAATATATCGACCGTTTTAAATTTAAAAAAGCTTCCAATGTTGAACGCGCGATAGAAGATTATATCGCTAAATGTGAAAAAAGCAAAAATCAAATCATTAGTGAATTGGAAGAGTTGATTGGAAGCGAAGAAAAAAATCGTATCGAGATTGAACAAATTAAAGAACATTATCGTTCCGCCCGAAAAACCTTGCTTGCCCACCAATATTCATTTGGTCCGGCTCTAGCAGCACTAGAAAAAAGAGTAGAACAATTTGGTCCAAAATTTGAAGAATACGATGAATTAACGGTAGAGGGTAATTATCTCCAAGCCAGAGAAATTGTTTTAGGGCTGAATAGTGAAGCGCAAACAATCTATCATTTACTCTCGGAAGTCCCAACTTTGCTTTCTGAAATTCAAACAAAAATACCCGCATCCATACATGAGTTGCGTAGCGGGCAACGAGAGATGGAAGAACAATCTTATTATCTAAATCATTTGGAGTTAACAAAGTACCTGGACCAACTTGAAGAAGAACTTGAAACATTAAAATCTAAACTGGCAGACTTGGATGTAGCCTCAGTTGCTCCAAGACTTAATGAGATAACTGACGAGATCGAGAATTATTATGACCTATTAGAAAAAGAAGTCATCGCAAGAAATTATGTCGACAAAAATTGTGATGACACTTTCCAAACACTTACCGAAGTAGTCAAAGCAACGAAAGAAATTAGCAATGAAGCTGTATATGTACAAAATAGCTACCATCTACCAGAAAACGAAGCCGAAATTCCAAAGCTTGGTCTAAAGCAGCTGGAAATCATTCAAAAGCGTTTTGAACTTCTTGTATCCAGGGTGAAGGATGAAAAATCTGCCTATTCTAGTTTGCAGGAAGAACTGGTTGAAATCAGTGAAGAAATTGATCGTATAAAAGACGAACAAGAACAATTCTCCAGTCGTTTGAAGAACTTGAGGATAGATGAAAATAGAGCTCGAGCAAAACTGGATTCACTAAAACGGACATTACAAGAAACCGATCGTCAGCTAAATAAGGCGAATATTCCAGGAATTCCCGAAGAAATGGATGCCCGAATAGAGGAAGCCGAGGAACAGATTTATATCGTGATGCAAAGCTTGCAGGATGTGCCACTTAATATGCACCGTGTGCAAGGAAACATAGAAAATGCTGAAAAATGTATACAGGAAGTAAATAAACATGCTCAGGAAATGATAGAAAATGTCCTGTTGATAGAGAGAATTATTCAATATGGAAACCGTTATCGTGCAACGAACCAAAAGGTGAATGACCTTCTGCTCGAATCAGAACATGCTTTTCATCAATACCGTTACATAAAAGCGTTGGAAGATGCAGCGGCCGCCGTTGAATTGGCAGAGCCTGGAGCGATCAAGCGGATAGAAGAACTTGTTCAAGATGAGCTTTACGAGAGATCTCAATATTAAGCGATCACACAACTTGACAATAGCGTTATAATTAATAGAGAAGCCACCGCACTTTCGTGCTGGTGGCTTTCTTAACGAGTGGAACCGAATTTTTTAAAATTTCTAAATGCAAGAATTGAAGGTGGAGTATAAAATGATCTATCTAGATAACAGCGCTACAACAAAACCGCACAAAGAGGTTTTAAATACATTTTTACAAGTGAATGAATCTTACTATGCCAATCCTTCTTCCATTCATGAAGCAGGAGTCGAGGCAAATGCTTTATTGGACCGTGCGCGAGGCCAAATAGCCGATCTTCTACATACGGAAAATCAATATGTATTATTCACAGCTGGAGGAACCGAATCCAACAACTTTGCAGTATTCGGTATAACGAAAGCAAATACTCATAAAGGAAAACATATTATTACGACGGAAGTCGAACACCCATCCATTATAGAGGCGGTAAAATCATTGCGAAATGATGGATATGAGGTCGACTTTTTGAAAGTTGATGAAAATGGGGTTATTTCGTTGGAAGAACTCCAAACAAAACTTCGAAAAGATACAGTACTTGTAAGCATTATGCACGTGAATAATGAAATTGGTGCGATTCAGCCAATCAATGAGGCAGCAAAAATAATACATGAAAATAGCCGTGCAGCGTTTCATGTGGATGCAGTGCAAAGTTTCGGAAAATTACCGATTGGCTTCAAGGATGAAGAAGGTCCCGATATTATAACAATATCAGGACATAAAATTCATGGATTAAAAGGTTCGGGTATTATTGCATTTCGTAAAAAAATGAATATAATTCCGCTTTTGTTGGGTGGAGGCCAAGAACAGGGACTGCGAAGCGGGACTGTGGCGGTTCCCTTGGCAGTTGCAACCGCTAAAGCTGCGCGGATTGCTTGCGAAAATATGGGAAAATCGACCCGAAAGTATCGAAAATGGCATAATGATTTATTAGAATTTTTAACGGAATTCGGTGAAAATATTCATCTGCTGTCCGGCAAACCTGGTGCCGCGCATATTTTATCCTTCAGTGTAAAAGATTTAAAGGGTGAGATCCTGATCAATGCACTTCAAAAGAGAGGGATTATTGTATCGACTTCAAGCGCCTGCTCATCCAAGCAAAAGAAAACAAGTCATGTAGTTGAAGCATTAAATATACATTCCAATTTTAAAAAAGGGGTTATTCGATTAAGTTTTGGCGAATTGAATACTGACGAAGATATTCTTGAATTTAAAAAGGCTTTCACCGATGTGATGAAAGAATTAAAAGGAGATAAAAGTCAATGATCTGGAAAGAAATATTAATTAGATATGGTGAACTATCAACAAAGGGGCGAAATAAAAAAGATTTTATTAATCGGCTTCGTGCAAATATTCGTCACACATTTTCTGATATTGCACCTTTGGAAATTGTAAGTGAACGTGATCGCATGCATATTAAGTTGGAAAATGAAGAGCAATATGAAGTGTTAATGAATAAATTACCAACTGTTTTCGGTATTCAATCCTTTAGCCCGGTTGCAGTAAGCAGCAAAAATCTGGATGACATGAAAAAGTTATCTCTTATAATAATGGAACAATTTAAAGACCAACAACTAACATTCAAGGTGGAAGTTCGAAGATCCGATAAGAAATTCCCGATGGAATCACATGAAATACAACGTGAAATTGGCGGGCATGTACTGAGAAATAATCCAAATATAACGGTACAAGTAAAAAAACCGGATGTTGAACTTCGCATTGAAGTGCGGCAAGATGCTATTTATATGATGGCACAAATAATTCAAGGTGCCGGTGGTATGCCGGTTGGGTCAAATGGCAAATCATTGTTGATGTTGTCCGGTGGTATCGATAGTCCTGTTGCCGGCTATCTATTAATGAAGCGCGGGGTTCGGCTGGAAGCAATTCATTTCTTCAGTCCTCCTTATACAAGTGATAATTCTTTGGAAAAAGTGAAAGTGCTGGCAAATGAATTGACGAAATTCGGCGCTAATATTCGATTGCACGTCATTCCATTTACAGAGATTCAAGTTTTGATAAAAGACCGTGTTCCAAGCAATACAATCATGACGACAACACGGAGAATGATGATGCGCATCGCGGACCAGGTGCGGAGCGAAATCGGTGCAATGGGCATTGTTACCGGCGAGAGTTTGGGACAAGTAGCCAGTCAAACACTTGAAAGCCTGACTGCGATAAATGATGTGACAAATACGCCGATCCTTCGTCCGTTGATCGCATTCGATAAACTTGAGATTATCAATATTGCCGAACAAATCGGAACTTACGAAACATCGATTCAACCATTTGAAGATTGCTGCACAATCTTTACGCCTGCAAATCCAAAAACAAAACCTAAAGTTGAAAAAGTGACGTATTATGAAAGTTTTACTGAATTTGATGAACTAATTGACCGTGCTGTTCGAAACAGAGAAGTCTATAAGTTCCCGGAAGAAAATAAAGTAAAAGATAAATTCGAAGGATTACTGTAGCCATTTCAGTGACATTTAATAGGAAATACTTACCTTTATTCTTGCGTGTATTAAAAGATTATTTTCGCACAATCTAATTGCACAAGGAGGTGAGATAAATGTCAAACAACAGCGGTGGCCGTAACAAGCTGACTGTACCAGGTGCAGAACAAGCTTTAGATCAAATGAAATACGAAATCGCGCAAGAGTTTGGTGTTCAACTCGGACCTGAAGCGTCTTCTCGTGCAAACGGATCAGTTGGAGGAGAAATTACTAAACGTCTTGTACAAATGGCTGAATCACAATTACGTGGTTCTTCATCAGGACAATAATATTTAAAATTACCAGGGCTAGTGGCTAATGCTGCTAGCCTCTTTCATTTTGTCAAACAAATACTCTTAAAAGCGTATATGAATCATTATAGAGACCACACCTTTATAGTTTCCTTTTCCCAAGCGATTAATCTATCCGTTCTATAAAAAAGCGTGTTTAGAAATCATTGATAAAAGTTTGTGAAAATTGAAATAAGAATATTAAAAAAATTGTAAGTTGTCTACACTATAGAGCTAGAAACAAAAAAATTGCTATTTTGTATGTATTAAAAGAAGATTTTCGCACAATCTAAATGCACAAGGAGGTGAGGTAAATGTCAAACAACAGCGGTAGCCGTAACAAGTTGACTGTACCAGGTGCAGAACAAGCTTTAGATCAAATGAAATACGAAATCGCACAAGAGTTTGGTGTTCAACTCGGACCTGAAGCGTCTGCTCGTGCAAACGGATCAGTTGGAGGAGAGATTACTAAACGTCTTGTACAAATGGCTGAATCACAATTACGTGGTTCTTCATCTGGACAACAATAATTAGTAAAGGGCTAGCAGCTATATGGCTGCTAGCTTTTATTGTGCACGAAACTATGAATGAATACCTTATGGTTTGGCTCAGGGAACTGGACAGTAAATATGTCTGTTGAATATTGAAATGGTCAATACAGTTCTGTAAGCTGGAATCGTGCAGGCTGCTCGGTGAAAAGTTTAGTTTTGTATCTTCATTACCTAATAATTGTTATTACTTTATACATACCTAATATGCATTTAATACGGTTATTTCTCGTTTTCGTGGAATATTTTGATATAATAGTTGAATATTATTATAATTAGTAAATGTATCTTTCTTGGGTGCATAAAAGGGGGATAAATATGAGAAGAGAAGATTTACTAGCTCCTTCGAAATACAACATAGTCGATGAAATTGAAAAATATGCAAAAACAAGTTCAAAAATCGCATTGATGATTCATCAAGAAGATGGAAAAATCCAAAAAATTTCATATGAAACATTGATTAAAAAAGCAAATAAGGTAGCCAATCTATTTAAAAGCAGTGGATTGAAAAAAGGTGATGTAATTCTCGTCATGGTTCCTCGCTCAGAAGAGGCATATGTTACATACATCGGAGCATTAAAGGCCGGCTTAACAATTATACCAAGTTCCGAAATGCTTCGCGCAAAAGATATCGATTATCGAATTACGCATTCAGGTGCCAAGGCAATTGTCGCTTTCGATAAGGAACTTGGACAATTCGATGATGCACAGCATTTAGATGGGTTGAAACTTTTCGTATTTGGAAAGTCCAAAAACAACTGGTTATCTATGGAACAATACCTGGAGAATGAGTCCGATGTCTTTGCTGGAGTGGAGACGGAAGATTCGGATATCGCTTTTTTATCCTATACAAGTGGCACAACCGGCAACCCTAAAGGAGTGGTGCATTCCCATGGTTGGGGTTATGCGCATTTAAGAACTACAGCTGCGCAATGGCTTGGAGTGCAGGAAGATGATTTAGTGTGGGCAACCGCGGCACCTGGATGGCAAAAATGGGTTTGGAGTCCATTCCTGGCTACATTGGGAAGTGGCGCAACAGCATTTATTCATCTAGGTAAATTTGATCCGGAAGGATACCTTCAAAAGCTGCAGGACCACCAAATAAATGTATTATGCTGTACACCAACTGAATACCGTTTAATGGCCAAAGTGGACAAGTTTGAGCAATATAATTTATCAAGTATTAAAAGTGCCGTCTCCGCCGGTGAGCCTTTAAACAGTGAAGTAATTAACAAATTCTTGAATGTTTTCTCTCTTCAAGTCCGCGATGGTTATGGACAGACGGAAAATACATTGCTGGTTGGAACATTGTTAGGTATGAAGCCAAAACCAGGTTCTATGGGGAAACCGACTCCAGGGAACCTTGTGGAAGTCATCAATGAATTAGGTGAACCTACTGAAATTGGTGAAGTAGGGGATATCGCGGTGCATTCCTCAACTCCGGCATTATTTAAGGGATATTTAAACGATCCAGAAAAAACAAATCAGCAATTTCGTGGGGAATGGTTCTTAACAGGGGACCGTGCCTACAAAGATGAAGAAGGATACTTCTGGTTTGAAGGCCGTGGCGACGATATTATCATCTCCTCGGGTTATACAATAGGGCCTTTCGAAGTAGAGGATGCTCTAGTGAAACATCCGGCTGTTAAAGAATGTGCGGTCGTAGCAAGTCCGGATGAAGTTCGAGGCAATATCGTAAAGGCGTTTGTGGTGCTGCGCGAGCCCGAACAAAAAAATAGTTCGACAATTGTTCAGGAATTGCAGAGTCATGTGAAAGAAATTACGGCACCTTATAAATACCCGAGGGCTATTGAATTTGTAGATGAATTACCAAAAACATCATCAGGTAAGATAAGACGTATTGAGCTTCGCGAGAAAGAATTCAAAAAAGAATTAACAAACTAACGTGCAATAGTATTTAGAAGAATACAAAGATATATTTCCTAGGGAATAATGTCGAATTTTAAAGGGGATTTTAAAGTCATATGATATGGCTTTAAAATCTCTTTTAATTATTAGTATAATTAATTTGTTCACATTATGGATTTTTTTTCTAAAAAAAGTAGATGGATTTTGAAACAAATATACAATTAATCCGTATGTAACAATGAAGGAGGAGTAATGAGATGAATACAAAAAGATGGCTAGCACTAGTAGCGGCAGTTGTGTTGATTGTTTTTTCAATTGGTTTGAATACGGTGATTTCCATATTTAAAACTGATTTTTTTTCAAACTTTGATAGCTTAACCGCAACGGAACAAACAATGATCGAAAACGTGGTGGAACCAGGTGATATGGGAAGCAGAATCGCTTTATTATCCGTCGATGGTACAATCCAAGATGTCGGATCGAGCACGCCTTTCACAGATATTGAATACGATCACCAAAACTTCTTGGCACAACTGGAAATGGTTTTAAACGATCAGTCCATCCAGGCCGTTGTATTATATGTTAACTCGCCAGGTGGTGGAGTCATTGAGTCTGCCGAGATTCATGAAAAACTAGTCGAAATCAAGGAACAAAGAAATATTCCGATTTACGTTTCGATGGGCTCCTATGCAGCATCAGGAGGATATTATATTTCTGCGCCTGCGGATAAAATCTTTGCACATAAGGAAACGATAACTGGTTCGATCGGTGTCATCATGCAAAGTTATAATTTCTCGGAGCTTGCCGATAAATTGGGAATCGAATTTGAAACAATCAAATCAGGTGCGCACAAAGATATGTTTGGTGGAACAAGACCGACGACACCTGAGGAAATAGCCATGCTACAAGAAATGATCGACGAATCCTATGAAGACTTTGTTGACGTGATCGAGCAAGGCAGAGGTATGTCAGAAGCACAAGTGAAAAAGTTCGCGGACGGACGCATTATGGGTGGAACTCAGGCCATTAAAGCTGGTTTTGTTGATGAAATTGGTGGAATGGAAGAAGCTATAGCGGCATTAAGAGCAGACTATGGGTTAGAAGATGCAGAAGTATTTGAATATGAATCGAACTTCGGTGGATTGACGTCAATGTTTGGCATGAAAATCAGTTCATTCTTAGGCCATTCTCCCGAACAACAATTCTTAACTAAACTGATGTCTTCACATGGTGGACCACGTATGATGTATCTATACGGTGAGAATTAAGGAGGGGTTATGGATGTCAGAAAATGAAAATTATGACTCAAATGTTTCGCTTCCTAAAGATGAACTTGTTCCAAACCTTCCAAAAAGAAAAACTCAAATTGTAGAACACATTGAAGAGAAAACGGCAGGTTTTTGGATGCGCTTTTGGGCGTTTGTGGTAGACATATTGATTGTGTCGGCTCTTGTGGGGATTGTAATTAATCCACTATTCCACTTATTTGACTGGAGTCTATCTGAAAAGAACTGGTATTCCCCGATGTCCATTGTATCAGGGGTGTTCTATTATGCATATTTCACAATTCTAACGAAATATTGGCAACAGACAGTAGGGAAGATGATTTTTGGCTTAAAGGTAAAAGGGAAAAATGGAGAAAAGTTGGATTGGTTAACGGTTTTGTTTAGGGAACTGGTGGGCCGATTTATTAGCAATAAGATTCCGATAATTTACCTAATGGTTGCCTTCATGCCAAACAATAAAGGCTTGAACGATATTATCGCCGATACTATGGTCGTGCAGGAAAAGGTGTTTGTTAAAAGGAAAAAGGAAGTAGTGACAGAAAATCCTCAAGTGGATGATCTTGACACTCAAAATTCCATTACACCGACTGTTTAAACAGTTCAACAGACAAGGGCGAAGAAGTAATTCTTCGCCCAGACTGTTGACAAACGCTTTCATCCTGCGTTGGTTGTCTCGTTCGTCCCCTCGTGAACGTTTATGTTCTACTCGGGTCTTCACTCGACTGCCCGCCTTGTCTGCCAAGCGTTTTCAAGACAGTCTGGTTAATCATTCGTTTAAGGAAATAGCCTAAATAACGTGTAGACAAAGTCGAATATCGACTTTATCTATACTGTGGAGCGAAGAAGCAATTCTTCGCCCTTTTTATCAGTGCATTAAAAAAAGTAAGATAAGTTATTTGCAAAGAAGGAATTAACTTTAGTAAGATTATTTATGTAAAATAAGGGAGGGTTCCAAATTGGCACAAGTAACATTTAAAAACAACCCGGTAACATTAGTTGGAAATGAAGTGAAAGTAGGGGAGAAAGCGCCTGACTTTACAGTTTTGGCAAACGATCTATCGCCAGTGACATTGAAGGATTCCGAAGGGAAAGTACGCTTGTTCAGCGTTGTACCATCATTGGATACGGGTGTTTGTGATGCACAAACTAGACGCTTTAATGAGGAAGTAGTAGCATTGGGAGATGGAGTAGCATTCTATACGATTTCTGTTGACCTACCGTTTGCTCAAAAACGCTGGTGTGCTGCTGCTGGTCTTGAAGGTGTCCACACTGTATCCGACCATAAAGAGTTATCTTTCGGAAAAGCTTACGGAGTTTATATGGAGGAACTGCGTTTGCTTGCTCGTTCTGTATTTGTAATCGACAAGGAAGGTACTGTAACGTATGTTGAATACGTTTCGGAAGGTACAAGCCATCCCGATTATGATGCAGCGATTGAAGCTGTAAAAGCATTGATTTAAGTTTATCTAATAGATAAATGATAGACTTAGAATTGTCTAGAATATAGGAATGCCTAGATGTACACCCACTCGAGAATTTTTCGGAGTGGGTTGTTCATTTCAAAAGGAGTTTTTTTAATTGGAAAAGTTTGAACAAATATTTTCATTTATTAATGAAAAAGCTGAAAAGTATGAGAAGGCTGACGGTCATTCATTTTTGGACGGTGTATTGCAATCACTTGAAGATGTTCTTGACGAAAAGGTACAATGGGCCTTTCAGGATGCATCGAAAGAAGAAGTTCGAAAAGCCATTCAAATTGCCATCTTAAAAGGGATGCGGAAAACTTCGCAGCCAAACCATCAAATGACACCTGATACGCTTGGTTTGTTAGTTGGTTATTTTGTAGAACAATTCTTTACCGAGCAACTAAAGACGGGCCAAATTTCTTTGCTGGATCCAGCTGTCGGTACAGGGAATTTGTTATTGACAGTAATGAATTTACTGGAGGGAAAAGTGTCTGCAACTGGGATTGAAGTAGATGATTTGTTAATTCGTCTGGCGGCCGACACTGCAGAGCTTATCGAACAACCAGTAGTTCTATACCATCAAGATGCATTGCAAAAAATGTTGGTTGATCCGGTTGATGCGGTAGTTTGCGATTTGCCAGTAGGATATTACCCGAATGAGGAAGTGGCCGTTGACTATGAGCTTTGTGCACATGAGGGGATGAGCTATGCTCACCATCTGTTCATCGAGCAATCCCTCAATCACACAAAAGAAGGGGGATATTTATTTTTCCTAATCCCGGCAAATCTCTTTGAATCCGAACAGTCAAAGGATTTACATAAATTCCTGAAAAAATCGGCTTGGATTCAGGCGGTCATTCAACTTCCGGAAAACTTGTTTTCAGCGAAAGCTCATGAGAAAAGCATTTTAATACTGCAAAAACAAGCGAAAACTTTAAGAGCTCCTCGAGAAGTATTACTGGCAAAAGTACCAAGTATGTCCAATAAAGAAGCCTTGTCCATGTTTTTTGAAAAGGTTCAAATGTGGAAAGAAAGTAAATAACTAAATGGTATCTGAGTGTTTGAAGTTACGCGCCCAGATACCTTTTTTGTTGAAATGAGCCTGATTTTAGGGGGGGGTCATTCAAAGGAAAGACAAACAAAAACCCTTCCACGGTTAATCATCCTTGTGTGGAAGGGAATATCGATAAGCCGCATATTTGAAATTAATATCAATCCGGTGTTCTTACTACTAACACATCGCATTTTGATGAACGTACAATCGCTTCCGAAACGGAGCCAATAAGGAATCGTTCGACAGTACTAAGTCCCGTTGCACCACAGATGATTAAATCCGCTTCTACAATATTTGAAAGCTCTTTTGTAATAATTGTTTTAGGGGAGCCATATTCAATGATTGTATTGACATTTGCAAGACCAGCAGCCTCCGCTTTCACTTTATAGTCGTTCAATAATTGTTCCGAGAAGTTTTGCGCACGTTCAGACATCGAACGATCATAAGCCTCGATTGCTGCAAAGGAGCGAGTATCAATTACGTTTACTAAATTGAGTTTGGCTTCTGGGTTGCGTTTAGCGATATCAATCGATTTTTTGAAAGCATACTCCGCTTCTTTCGAACCATCCACTGCAACGATGATACTTTTATATTGACTCATAATAATTCCTCCTTTATCAATACTCTAATTATAGCAGACAAGATATGGAATGAACGTCAATTAAATGTTAAAATGAAAACGTTCACATTCATTTTTCAAAGTAGTCATAAATTTGTCGCACAATATATGCTCTTTAAAAATATTCCTCTTTTTTGTGGGAATAAACTTGATATTAACTGGAAACTACTTAAAAATCCTATTTTTTTACAATTTAGAAAATAATTTTAACGAACGTGAATTTAGTATCTTACAATATAGGGAAAATATTGGTATTATGGATTTGCATTCATATTAATGGATACATAAATTCTACAACAGGGAGAGAGATCAGCTATGAAAATCGGGATACCGAAGGAAATCAAAAACAATGAAAATCGTGTAGCAATGACGCCTGCTGGAGTAGTAACATTAACAAGTGCTGGCCATGAGGTATTTATTGAAACAGGTGCTGGGATTGGGTCTTCATTTTCCGATGAGGACTACGTAGCAGCCGGTGCAACAATTGTTGGCACAGCAAAAGAAGCATGGGCACAAGAAATGGTGATGAAGGTAAAAGAGCCTATCGAAAGTGAATATCAATATTTCCACGAAGGCTTAGTATTATTTACGTATTTACACTTGGCACCGGAGCTGGAATTGACACAAAGCTTACTGGACAACAAGGTGGTTGGGATTGCATATGAAACGGTACAATTGCCAAATCGATCTTTACCATTGCTAACTCCTATGAGTGAAGTGGCAGGCAAAATGTCTGTGCAAATTGGCGCTCAATACCTGGAGAAGATGAATGGCGGAAAAGGAATTTTATTAGGTGGAGTATCCGGAGTGCCACGTGGCAAAGTAACGATTGTCGGTGGTGGAATGGCTGGCACCAACGCAGCTCGAATCGCTGTTGGCATGGGTGCGGAAGTAACCATTCTGGATTTAAATCCGGAACGTCTTCGTCAGCTTGAAGATATCTTTGGCTCATCTGTACAAACTTTAATATCCAATCCTTACAATATTGCTGAATCGGTGAAAGATTCCGATCTAGTCATCGGTTCTGTTTTGATTCCAGGCGCAAAAGCACCGAAGCTCGTAACAGAAGAAATGGTGAAATCGATGCGTCCTGGTTCTGTCATAGTTGATATTGCCATAGACCAAGGTGGGAGCTTCGAGACAACTGATCGTGTTACAACACATGATGATCCGACCTATATTAAACACGGAGTGGTGCACTATGCCGTTGCCAATATGCCTGGTGCGGTACCTCGTACAGCTACGATTGCCTTAACGAACAATACGGTTCCTTATGCCCTGCAAATTGCCAATAAAGGCTTTAAACAGGCTTGCATTGATAATGAAGCGTTGCGAAAAGGCATCAATACATTAGAGGGAAATGTAGTTTATAAAGCAGTTGCTGAAGACCAAGGGCGCGATTACGTTCCTGTGGACTCCCTTTTATAAAAAAATCCTGAATAGACTTTTGGAAGCTACTTGCTGGAAATTAAACCCGGCAGGTAGTTTTTTTAATTAACCAGAAGGGTGAACTATCAAAATGATGCTCAATGTTGCCCGAGTATACTTATGGTGTATATCTATCAAGTTTTCTAGTAGATCACATTAGTAGTTATCTGAAAATACGAATTATTTAGAAATTACTATTTACTTTTACGCAGAAATGTAATTTAATAGAATTGCTCGTAAAATTAGGAAAAAGAGGGATTATTATGGACAAGTTACTTCGTAAATCATTCGCATTATGTGCAGTTTTGATGTTGCTTTTACTGGCAGCATGCAGCGGGGAGAATGCAGGAAGTGAGGGGGCAACTGGGGAACAAAGTGGAACGCTCAATGCGAAAATTGGGGTAGTATCGTACTTGACTGGAGCTGGTGCCGCCTATGGAGAAGCAATAACACAGGGCTTGAAATTGGCGCAAAGCGAGATAAATGAACAAGGTGAAGTTAACATTGAATTGGTAATAGAAGATTCCGCAGGTGAAGCGGAGCAAGCTCTTTCAGCTTCGCAAAAATTAATGAGCGATGATAATATACTTGCGATTATTGGTCCAACATTAAGTACTGAATTTTTTGCGGTTGCACCGGAAGCAGACTTAAATGGTATCACAATCATGGGAACTTCAACAACAGCCGAGGGGATTCCGGAAATTGGTGACTATGTTTTCAGAAACGCCATTCCAGAAGCACTGGCCATTCCGACAGCAATGGAAAAAGCGGTTGAAAGAACCGGAGCAAAGAAAGTAGCAATGATTTATGGAAATGATGATGTTTTAACACAATCCGGTTTTGAAACAATGAAGAAGACAGCAGAAGATATGGGATTGGAAATTTTAACGATTGAAACTTTCCAAAAAGGACAAAGCGATTATAATGCACAGCTAACAAAGATCAAAAATACAAATCCTGACTTGATTTTAGCTTCGGCTTTGTACAACGAAGGGGCTGTAATAATGGACCAAGCTCGTAAAATGGGCATTGAAGTACCATTTGTTGGAGGTAATGGTTTCAACTCTCCTCAAGTGATTGAAATTGCTGGGGATGCAGCGAACGGTTTAATCGTAGCTACGCCTTGGTTTGGGGAATCAGAAGAAACGAAAGTAGTCGATTTCAATAAAAAATATGAAGCAGAGTACGGTGAACTACCGGACCAATTCGCTGCACAGGCTTATGATGCGCTATATATTTATGCGGACGCTTTAAAAAGAGCGGGAGAAGCTGATCGCGAATTGTTCCATGAAGCTCTCGCTGCAACGGAAGACTTCGAAGGTCTCCTAGGCAATTTCTCCTTTGACGAAATAGGAGATGTTGTCATGGACGTAAAAGTTGTGGAGATTAAAGACGGAAAATTCGTAGAATTCGAGTAATTCGTCTCGCAAGCGATTGGTGGATGCATGCATGTAAATATGAATCTACAAATAGACTAATAGATTTCATCAAAATTGATATTAAAGGATGATTAGCGTGCTATTAGAACAATTAATTAATGGAATAACCCTTGGGAGTATATATGCAATTGTCGCCCTAGGGTTTACCCTTGTCTTTGGTGTTTTAGGGATTATCAATATGGCCCATGGGGAAATTTTTATGGTTGGCGCCTTTGTAGGTGTAATGACGACAGGGGTACTGGGATGGCCTTTATGGCTTGCATTTGCAGCTTCGATTGTCGTGACTTCAATATTGGGCTATTTGTTGGAGCGAATGACTCTGCGCCCCTTGAGAGGCAAAAAGGGGGTTTCCCATTTAGCGCCACTAATTAGTACGATTGGTGTTTCCATCTTGCTTGAAAATTTGTCGCATCATATTTTTGGGGCCGGAAATAAACCGTTCCGAACAGAATTTGCAGAAATTAGTATTGAAATTGGTCAGGTGACAGTCTATATCGTGCAAATTGTTATTTTCGCAATCTCCATCATATTAATGATAGGTTTATCAATTTGGCTATCAAAAACTAAAGCTGGGAAGGCCTTGCGTGCGACTGCAGAAAATTTGGAGACGGCTAGCATACTCGGGGTAGATACAAAAAAAATCATTACCTTAACTGTCATTATTGCTTCTGCGATGGGAGGCATCGCGGGAATTTTAGTCGGAATGGCGTTCAACTCGGTTAGTCCACAAATGGGATTGGCGATCGGTCTAAAAGGCCTTGCAATCATTATTTTGGGTGGAATGGGAAATGTCAAAGGTGCGATGGTTGGTGGATTGCTGCTTGGTCTTTCCGAAACGTTCCTCGTTGCTTATGGGGATTCGGGCTATCGTGACGCCATTGCATTCATAATGATTATTTTAATACTACTATTAAGGCCTCAAGGAATCTTTGGTTCAAAGATGGCAGAAGGCAGGTGAGGGCATGTTAGATTTCATTAATCCGTATTACTTACAAATTGGTTCATTTATCTTAATCAATATTTTATTGGCTGTCAGTGTTTATGTTCCTTTGTCATCTGGACAATTATCCTTGGGAAGTGCAGGGTTTATGGGGATTGGAGCATACACATCGGCTCTACTAACCATCAATTTTGATTTGCCTATTTTTCTCGGTGTGCTGGCCGGTGCATGTTTGGCGGGTATTTTAGGAATTATTGTCGGTCTACCCTCTCTAAGATTAACCGGTGTTTATTTAGCAATTGCAACTCTGGGGTTGGGAGAAGTAATCCGTGTGATTTTTGTAAACTGGGAGTCACTGACAAGAGGTTCGATCGGTTTGACAGGAGTTCCACAAATCGGGAGAGAACTACTGAATCTAGTTAGGGGATTTGGATTTGAACCTTCCATGATTGGCTTGAAAAATAACCAGTTTGTTTTTTTATTGGTGTTCATATTGTTATTCCTTATTGTTCTCGCAACGATATGGTTTGTTGTAAGACAACAGAACTCAAGAGTCGGAAGGTCGTTTTCATCCATACAAATGGATGAAAAAGCGGCGGAATCCATGGGAATCAATATTATGTACTTCAAAGTGTTATCATTTGCGCAAGGTGCATTTTTAGCAGGACTTGCAGGTGCTTTGTTTGCGCATGTAATGGGTTATATATCTCCTTCCGATTTTTCATATCACCGGGCTGTTGAAATCTTGATCTTTACTGTCTTCGGCGGCAGCGAGGTCATTATCGGATCGGTATTTGGCGCTATATTCTTAACGCTGATGCCTGAATTATTACGTTTTGTAAGTGAATATCGATATATTATATACGGTATCATGCTCGTTATCTTAATGGCTGTACGTCCTCAAGGAATCTTGGACATCCATTTATTGGGAAGATTTAAAGGAATAAAACGTTCAAAAGGGGGCATGCGATAATGGTGCTTGACATAAAAAATGTCTCAAAAAACTTTGGCGGCATTCATGCCCTGAAAAATGTTTCTTTCTCTATCAAACAAGGAGAAATTTACGGGTTAATAGGCCCAAATGGTGCAGGAAAAACAACCATGTTTAATTTAATCACAAATATTTTTGAGCCATCTTCCGGGGACATCATTTTCGACAGCCAAACCATTACCGGCCTTAAGTCTCATAAAATAACAGAGAAGGGGATTTGCCGGACATACCAGAACATTCGCCTATTTTCACAAATGACAGCCCTTAAAAACGTAATGGTTGGTGGACATAGCCGGAGTTCTTCAGGTGTATTTAGCAGTGTGTTTCGAACAAAAAAACAAAGAGAAGAAGAAATACAGCTCAATCAGAAAGCTGAAGACTTGTTGGAACTGGTGGGTCTCCTTGAACATAAAGATACACTTGCGGAAAATTTGGCTTATGGCCAACAAAGAAGATTGGAAATTGCACGTGCAATGGCAAGCAATCCAAAGCTTTTACTATTGGATGAACCTGCGGCAGGCATGAATGAAAAAGAGACTGATAGTTTGTATGATTTGATTAAAATGATTCAATCAAAAGGAATCACCGTGTTAATTATTGAACATGATATGCCGCTGGTCATGAAACTTTGTGATCGTATTACGGTACTGAATTTTGGTGAAAAGCTCGCTGAAGGAACGCCAACTGAAATACAAAACAACGAAGCAGTTATCGAAGCCTACCTCGGAAAAGAGGAGGAATACGAAAGTGCTTAACTTATCAAATGTTGAAACGTATTACGGTCAAATCCAAGCATTAAAAGGCATCAATTTGGAGGTTCAAGAAGGTAAAATCATTACTTTACTTGGTGCAAACGGAGCCGGAAAATCGACGACAATGAAAACAATCGCAGGATTACTAAAACCTAAAAACGGCAGCGTCGAGTTTTTGGGCGAGAATGTAACAGGATTACGTCCTGATCAATTATTAAGAAAAGGAATTGCCCTAGTTCCTGAAGGACGTGCCATTTTATCGAGCATGACGGTATTGGAAAACTTGGAGATGGGAGCATATCATCGAAAAGATCATGCCGTGAAAGCGGATATTGAAAATGTTATGCAACGTTTCCCGATTTTGCATGAAAGGCAAACCCAAATGGCGGGAACATTGTCGGGAGGGCAGCAACAAATGTTGGCAATCGCCCGTGCATTATTATCGAAACCGAAGCTCCTATTACTGGATGAGCCTTCAATGGGTCTTGCGCCATTAATTGTTGCGGAAATTTTCAAGATCATTAAGGAGATTAAAGATGCAGGTACAACAGTGCTTCTTGTTGAGCAAAACGCAAAACAAGCGTTAAAAATCGCAGACTACGGTTATGTAATGGAGACGGGAAATATCATTATTGATGGAAAAGCATCAGATTTAATAGTGGATCCTAGGATTGTTGAAGCGTATTTAGGTAGAAAATCGACTAGTGAACAAGCGCTGGTGAAATAAGATTAAAAAAGGTGGTGCGAAGGAAGTCTTTGCACCACCTCATATTGTTGAGAAACCCTTTCCTTGCGTTGGTTGTCTCATTCGTCCTCTTGTGATCGTTTTATTCTACTCCGGTCTTCACTCGACTGCCCGCCTTGTCTGCCAAGCGTTTTCAAGACTGTCTGGGCTAGCCTTCATTTTTGCCGTTAATATTAAAGAATGATTAGATCTTTTGTGAACTTCGTCAAAACTTCCACACCATTTTCTGTAACAACCACATCATCTTCAATCCGGACACCAGTTATATCCGATTTATAAACACCTGGCTCAATTGTGAAGACCATTCCTGTTTTAAGCTCCAATTCGTTCGTTCCAGTGACAGAAGGGAACTCATGCACCGAAATCCCAAGTCCATGACCTAGACGATGAGTAAAGTATTCCCCGTAACCGGCATCAGTTATGGTTTCACGTGCAATCTTGTCCAATTCCATTGCACGAATCCCCGGTTTAACGGCTGCAATTGCATTTTCATTTGCCTTTCGTACGGTATTGTATATTTCCTTCTGTGCTTCAGTTGGTTCCCCATAGGCAACTGTACGTGTAATATCCGAACAATAGCCCTCGTAAATAACGCCTAAATCAAATAAAATCATATCCCCCTTCTGGATTTGGCGATCGCCAGGTGTACCATGCGGAGAAGCTGTTTTTGGACCGGAAAGCACCATCGTTTCAAAGGACATTTTACAGCCCTTTGCTTGAACAGCTGTTTCAATTGCGGCCAAGATTTCAATTTCCGTTTTGCCCTCCGCAATTTCCTTGCAACCTACTTCAATTGCATAATCGGCAAGTTGAGCGGCTTTTCTCAGCTTTTCAATTTCAACTTCGTCTTTAATCACACGCATTTCGTTCAATTTATCATCAAGTCGTACAAAGTTGGCTTGTGGATAAATTTCTTGTAAGCTCTCCAAACGTTCAACCGTTAGATGGGACTTTTCGATTGCTAGATTGGAAAGTGTAATGCCTCGTGACTGCGTTGCTTGCGCAACTAGATTCCATGGATTATCCGTATCCAAATGGCCAACGATTTCTTGGCTCCATCCAGAATTGGCCGCATCCGGTACTTCCATTTTTGGGCAAATCAAGAAAGGCTCCGCCTCCTGGAACACCATCACCCCCAATAAACGTTCATGTGGATTGCTTTTGAAATTGGTGAAATAAAAAACATTATCTGGCGTTGTAATAAAAGCTGCATCATATTGATTTTCTTTTAAATAAGCTTGTAATTGCTGTATTTTGCTCATAAAAATCCTCCTAGCGGTTTCATCAAAAAATTGCACGGGTATTGTTATAAACTGTATAATTTTACCGTGCAGCATAAAAGCATGATTCGTTGAAGTTCTCAACTTTTGGAAACACTTACTTTATTCAGCTGTCTATAGTATAGCAAAAGAAGGAAAAAAACGATTAAAAAAAGAATTAGATTATTTGATCATAATTCACAGGAGGACAGACAATGCAAATTTCATATCATGGACATTCGGTTGTAAAGATTAAAACAAACGACAAAACAATATTGATTGACCCTTTCATTAGCGGGAATGGACTGACAGATTTGAAAGTGGAAGAAGAAAAACCTGATGTTATTCTTTTGACTCATGGACATAACGACCATGTAGGGGATACTGTGGAATTGGCGAAAGCAAATAATTCCCTCGTGGTTGCACCAAACGAATTGGCGGTTTATCTCGGTAAGCAAGGCTTAAATGTACATGCTATGGGAATCGGTGGGGCATATGAATTTCCGTTTGGAAAAGTAAAATATACCTTAGCATTTCATGGCTCCGTCTATGAAACGGAAAACGAAGTGATTAATACAGGCAATCCGGGGGGCATATTATTCTATGCAGAAGGGCTTACAATTTACCATGCTGGTGATACAGCCCTATTCGGGGATATGAAACTGATTGGAGACAGAAATGCAATTGATGTTGCCTTCCTACCAATTGGCGATAACTTTACAATGGGACCGGAAGATGCTGCTTATGCAGTGGAATTGCTTAAACCGAAGACAGTTGTTCCCATCCACTACGATACTTTCCCGGTAATCAAACAAGATCCATCAGTCTTTGCCGAACTTGTTAAGGACAGTAAGGTACAGATTGTAAAACCTGGTGAAAATGTGGAACTATAGTTGAATAAAAGAAAGTAGCAAAGGGAGCAAAGTATGATAAACATCCTTCGTGACCCTGTATTTTACGCTACTTTCTTTTTTTATACATATATCAAATATGGTACACTAATATCAGGAAAGATAGATGGGAATAGGTGATCAAGTGTGTCAACAAAACATGAGAAAATTTTACAGTATATAGAATCACTGCCTGTGGGCGATAAAATTTCAGTTCGGCAAATCGCTAAGGAAATGCAAGTGAGTGAAGGAACGGCATACAGAGCGATAAAAGAAGCTGAAAACCGCCGTTTAGTAAGTTCCATTGAACGTGTTGGAACCATCCGAATAGAGAAAAAGAAAAAAGAAAATATTGAGCGACTAACTTATGCCGAAATAGTCAATATTGTCGACGGACAAGTATTGGGTGGAAAAGACGGGTTGCACAAAACGCTAGGCAAGTTCGTCATCGGAGCGATGCAATTAGATGACATGATGCGCTATACCGATGCTGGAAGTTTACTCATTGTAGGAAACCGTTTCAAGGCTCATCAAAATGCATTAAAAGCAGGGGCGGCCGTGTTGATTACCGGTGGATTTGATACAACCGAGGACAATAAACTACTGGCTGATGAATTGGAATTGCCAGTGATATCTACAAGTTATGATACATTTACCGTGGCTACAATGATTAACCGAGCAATATATGACCAGCTCATTAAAAAGGATATATTGTTGATTGAAGATATCTATGTACCAATTGAGGAAACGTATTCATTAAAAACAACGGATACAATCGCAGACTTCCATAAGCTCAACTTGCAGACCACACATGGAGCTTACCCTATAGTGACCGCGACCAATAAGCTAATCGGAATGATTTCGGTAAAAGATGTTATTGGAAGGGAAGAAAGTGAAACGGTTGATAAAGTGATGACTAAAAATCCGATTTCAGGCTCCATGAAAACAAGTGTGGCCTCTGCCGGGCACCGGATGATTTGGGAAGGAATCGATTTATTGCCGATTGTCAATGATGATGGAATACTGCAAGGAGTCATTAGTCGGCAAGATGTACTAAAAGCGTTGCAGCATGCCCAACGCCAGCCGCAGCATGGCGAGACAATAGACGACTTGGTAAAAGCGGAAATGAAAGTTATGGGAGAAGAGGATGTTGTAGTCGAGTTTACAGTAACCCCGCAAATGACCAACCAGTATGGCGCTATCTCATATGGGGCATTTACTACCTTGCTTTCGGAAGTGGGTTCCTTTGCATTAAAACGGAGAAAACGGGGAGACGCCGTTGCAGAAAATATGACGATATACTTTATTAAACCCGTTCAAATGGAAAGTGTATTAACAGTTGTTCCACATATCTTGGATATGAGCCGCAAATTCGTGAAAATGGATTTTGATATTTTTAACGAGACAGTACTTGTCGGTAAAGCAATGATGATGTTCCAATTATTGGAACGCTGAATAAAACAAAAAGCAATATACAAAAAATGCTTGTATATTGCTTAGGCTATTGGACTTACTTATTTAATTCATACTCTTCTTTAACAAACCGGCCTTCGTGGCGAACTCGTTTATAGCTGGAAAAGGCTTTGACGCCTCCAACCAGAATAAATACGGCGGCAATTAAAAAGCCGACTACTGTTGGATTAACGACACATGTATTAAGGCCGAATAAAATCACGAAAATTCCGAGCGCAACACCAGCTTTTGCTTTATACCATTTCCTTTGAATAGGCAGAGTGGAACGGAATTCCTTCGCTTTGTTGTAAAGATAAGCTGCAAATGAGACGATTATAAAAAACAAGAAAAATATATTCACCGATTTTACCTCCCAAAAGGTGCGTAATTGCTTTATGTACTGAGTGCTTCCATTATTGTAACGATTTTTATAAAAAAAAGCTAACACATAAAACGAAAAACAGAAGATACAGGAGGAATTCCTTTTGAAACGACAAATCATCGACAAAATTGAGCAATATGATACAATAATCATCCATAGACATGTTCGGCCGGATCCGGACGCATATGGTTCACAATTTGGACTAAAACGACTACTAGAAGCGAACTACCCAAATAAAAGAATCTATGCGATTGGGGAACACGATCCGTCTCTAACTTTTTTGGAAACTCCGGAAACAATCACTGATGAAGTATTTAATGAAAGCCTGGTTATAGTAACAGATACTGCAAATACAGGACGGATTGATGATACTCGATATAATGCCGGCGAATTCCTGATTAAAATAGACCATCATCCGAATGATGATCAATACGGTGATTTGTTATGGGTGGATACAGGCGCAAGTTCATGCAGTGAAATGATTTATGAGTTATTCATGGAAGGAAAAGAGTATAAAAATTGGAATTTGCCAGATGCAAGTGCACGTCTCCTTTTTGCGGGTATCGTTGGTGATACGGGTCGCTTCATCTATCCAAGTGCTTCTGTAAGAACATTTGAAATTGCAGGCCAATTGATCAAATATAATTTTGACAGAACTGAAGTATTTAACGGGATGTATGAGAAAGAACCAAATTTATTGCATCTGCAAGGATATATCTATGAAAATTTTGAAATAGATGAAAATGGAGCTTGTTTTATAAAACTGACAAAAGAAGTTCTGGAGAAGTTTCAAGTAACGCCTTCCGATACGTCGTTATTGGTGGGTTCTTTAAGTGATATTAAAGGGGTTGTTGCTTGGGTATTTTTGGTGGAAGAAGCGGAACAAATCCGTGTACGTCTTCGCTCGAAAGGTCCTGTCATCAATGAGCTAGCAAAGAAGTTCAACGGAGGTGGGCATCCCCTTGCTTCAGGTGCAACCGCATATTCATGGGAAGAAGCAAGCCGGGTAATAGAAGAATTAAAAGAAATCTGCCAACAATTTAAAAAATAATATTGGAGGGATGAAGTGTGACAGTTGTATATCCACAAATACGAACGAGTGCAGATTTATTGAAAAGTACAATTCGTATGGAAGAGCTCATCCCTTTTTTACAATCCCAGAAGGCAATAGTGTGTGCAATGGTTAATACGAAATTGTACGGGCTTTTGCCTTTTTGGTATACGATGAAGAAAAACGGAATTCACCCGGTGATCGGTTTATCCATTATGGTTGAACTTACCGATGAAATTTCCCTTCCGCTGATCATATACGCAAAAGATAATGACGGATATAAAAATCTATTGAAAATAAGCAGTAGTATTTCCATCCGTAAAGATGAAAAGATTCCATGGCGTTGGCTGGCAGCTTATTCAAAAGGGTGTGCGGCCGTTATTTCAACGGAATCTGAGCAGTGGTTCAGTGAGAGCAATGTGGGATTTGTAGAGCAGGTTGCCGAAACTTTCCAATTTGATTTTTACTTTGGTATTGCTCGAAGTGGAGGAATTATTTCGCCGATAGAACAAAGAGCCATGCACTTGAGTCAAGTATACAACATAAAATGTATAGCCACTCACGAATGCTTATTTTTATATCGGGAAGACCATTTTGCATATAAGGTTGCGAGAGCAATCGAAACGGGTGTCAAACTGAACGAAGCAATACATAGTCCTCATGAAAATAAGTTTGTCCCAACAGCAGCGGAGTGGCAAGATTGGTATCAAGATCAACCCCAATTGCTCGAAAATAGCAGGCACTTTCTATTGAACTGTCGGGTTGACCTTTCGTATGATCAACACTTCATGCCAAAATTCCCCTTAGAATCCGGTCAGACTTCGGCAACAGTTTTGGCTGAAATGGCTATGTCGGGCCTGAGGGAACGTTTGCAGACAAACACCCCAAATGAACAGTACGTTAACCGGCTGCAATATGAATTACAGGTCATTATTTCCATGGGATATGCAGATTATTTTCTGATTGTTGCCGACTTCATGAACTTCGCCAAAGATGCGAAAGTCTTGACGGGTCCCGGACGTGGATCCTCTGCAAGTTCGCTTGTTGCCTATTGTTTGAATATAACTCAGGTAGATCCTTTAAAATATGGCCTATTATTTGAGCGATTCTTAAACCCTGAACGGATTACCCTTCCGGATATCGATATTGACTTTGTTGATACAAAGCGACAGGAAGTCATTCAATATGTAGCCAATAAATACGGCAAACAATATGTAGCTCAAATTATCACCTTTGGGACTTTGTCTGCAAAGGCTGTGGCAAGAGATGTTGCCCGGATGTTCAATTTCGAAAGTGAGACACTTGCCATGATCTCGAAGTTGATACCCAATAAAACGGGAATTACTTTGCAGGAAGTCTATGCAACTTCCGAAGGCTTCCGGAAGTGGGTGGAAGCCGAAGAAATTCGGAAAACTTGGTTTACAGCGGCGAAAAAACTTGAGGGTCTGCCAAGGAATGCATCAACACATGCTGCGGGGGTAGTACTTAGCCCAATGCCATTAGTTGAAGTAGTGCCCATTGAAGAAGGGCATGACGGGATTTATTTAACACAGTGGCCGATGCAAGAAGTTGAACAAGTAGGCTTATTAAAAATGGATTTTTTGGGCCTCCGTAATTTAACAATATTAGAAAATATCCGCCAATCAATTTACTACACACATAAAAAGTGGATCGATTTTGACCAAATCCCATTAAATGATGAAAAAACCTTTCAGCTATTAAGAAATGGTGATACAACGGGAATATTCCAGCTTGAATCGGATGGGATGAAAAATGCGTTAAGAGTGATAGCGCCGACTGAGTTTTTGGATATTGTGGCGGTAAATGCCCTTTATCGACCAGGCCCGATGGAATTTATTCCAGTATACGCCAGAAGGAAAGCGAAGCAGGAGCGTGTCGGGATGCCGCATCCTGTACTGGAACCAATTCTAAAGGAGACATATGGAGTAATTGTGTATCAAGAGCAAATAATGCAAATTGCCCATATATTTGCCGGTTTTACAATCGGTCAGGCGGACTTGTTAAGAAGAGCTGTCAGTAAGAAAAAAAGGGAAGTGATGGAACAACAGCAACAAGCATTTGTAAACGGAGCAATATCGAAAGGCTACCCGGAAAGTATAGCAAAAGAAGTTTACGATTTAATTGTTCGGTTTGCGGATTATGGTTTCCCAAAGAGCCATGCAGTTGCCTATAGTATAATCTCCTATCAAATGGCATATTTGAAAGCAAACTACCCGGCCAATTTTTACGCCGCCCTGATGACGAATGCTACAGGCAATCATGAAAAGCTTTTCCAGTTGATACTAGAAGCAAAAAATAAGGGGATAGCTGTCTTGAAGCCTTCTATCCGAAAGAGCCAGCGGTTTTTTACAGTGGAAGAAGGGAAAATACGGTTCAGCTTATCGGCCATTAAAGGTGTACCGCAGCCATTCTTGCAAAAAATTATCGCCATTCGAAAATCGAAAGAGCAACCTTTTGAAGATATTTTTGATTTGGCTGTATCTTTGAGTGCTGTCCACTTTACTCGAAAAGTCATCGAACCTTTGGTGAAGTCAGGAGCTTTAGATGATTTCGGGAAAGATAGAGCTACACTTTTGGCCACCATCGAAGCTGCAGGAAAGCATGCTTCACTCGTTCGACCAAACGAAGAAGATAATGACTTATTCACAACCGATAGCTTAATCTTTGGCAAACCGAAATATGTAGAAGCACATACAATACCCGAAAAGATGAAGCTCCAGTTTGAAAAAGAAGCGCTAGGTTTTTACTTAAGCGAGCACCCGGTTGCATTGGAGAGAGCGAAATGGCAAGACGTGAATGCTACGACAAAAGGCCTTGATCAAGCCCGATCAAATAGCTTTATAAAATTTGTGGGGATGGTTGAAAGTATACGCCAAATCCGTACGAAAAAAGGGGAGTTAATGGCTTTTATCCAACTGCAGGACGAGTATGGGTCGATCTCTGCCACACTTTTTCCGCAAAGCTATAATGAAGTCATCGGCTGGATCAAAGAGGACAGGATTGTGCGTGTTGAAGGAATACTGGAACAACGCAATGGAAATTTGCAAATTAAAGTAAAAACGATGGAAATCGGTCAATAGCGAGAAAAAAGAAACGTTAATTACGAAAACTGTGCAACTGTTGCACAGTTTTTTCTTTACAAAAGGAACAACATTATGTATTCTAATGGAAAGTGGTCAGACCACTTTTAAGCTGATAAAATTTTAAAAACCAAAAATCAGTTTTTCAGAGCTCATTATATTTTCTAGTCTAACCAAAATATCATCATTTCTAATGTTTGTTATGTGATTTACATTTGTGCGGATAAAAATGCCTTTAGTTCCTAACGTCATGCGGGGTGCTTATGGATAAAAAACAAGAAAACAAAAAAGTATTTTTAGAGATTGTTAATCAATTAAGACAGTTAATTAAACACGAGGGGATTAAACCGGGGGAAAAACTACCTTCAGAACGTGTACTATCTGAAAGACTGAATGTTGGCCGTTCTTCAGTAAGAGAGGCGCTGCGCAGCTTGGAGCTGCTGGGACTTATCGAAACAAGACATGGCGGGGGTACCTTTTTATCTTCTGTTTCATCCAACCAACTGGTTGAGCTCCTAGCATCCTTTATTTTACAAGAAAATAAGGCGATAGAGGATGTTCATATAGTGAGAAGAATGCATGAAAAGGAAGCCATAAGAGTCATATGTTCAGAACAATCTTTAAGAAGTTTGCCGGTTTGGGAGAGCTTGTTCATGAAACTGGAACTAGAGAATGAAATTGTCAGGGACCTATTACTAAGAGAAATAATGATTGCATCCGGTAATAGATTAGCTTTAAAAATATGGCTGCAGCTCGTCGCATATAGTGCAACACCATTAAAAAAGCTATCCACTGAAGAAGAAAAACCGATGCTTCAAAGACTAGTAAAATCATTGCAGCTAGGTTATGAAAATGAAGCTACCAGCGCATATGAAAACTGGATGCACTATTTGAAAAATTCATCATCATAAATGCAAGGGGGAAAAACAGTGGCAATTAGAAGTTTATTATCTATTAACAAAAAGAAACAAAAAGGTGTCATTGTAGACCGCAACAAAGAAAACTCCTTTCCAGCAGATTTAATGACAAAATGTCCGGAGTGTAAAAAAATCTACTTAACGAAGGAATTGGACAACAATTTAAAAGTTTGTCCTAATTGCGATCATCACTACAAAATGACTGCATGGGAACGAGTTTCTATTTTAATGGATGAAGGTACATTTGTGTCTTTCGATGAGAACCTGCGTACTTCCAACCCATTAAAATTCCCTTCCTATCTAGACAAAATTGAGATTGATTCACATAAAACGGGTTTAAACGAAGCGGTATTGACGGGAATGGGAAGCATTGATGGATCGCAAGTGGTTGTAGCCATTATGGATTCGCATTTTCGTATGGGTTCGATGGGATCGGTGGTTGGCGAAAAAATAACACGGGCGATTGAAAAAGCGACGGAATATTCATTGCCATTTATAATTTTCACTGCTAGTGGTGGAGCACGTATGCAAGAAGGCGTAATCTCGCTTATGCAGATGGCCAAAACAAGTGTTGCACTTAAACGCCATAGTGATCATGGGCTGCTTTTCATCTCTATTATGACCCATCCGACAACAGGAGGGGTATCGGCAAGTTTTGCATCACTAGGGGATTTAAACATTGCTGAGCCACAAGCTTTAATCGGTTTTGCTGGGAGACGTGTAATTGAACAAACGGTTCGTGAAAAGCTGCCGGAAGATTTCCAAACAGCGGAATTTTTACTTGCACATGGTCAACTGGATGCTATCTTCCATCGCAAAGAAATGCGCGATAAGTTAGCGACAATTGTTAAGCTGCACCAAAAAGGAGGAGTTTCGAATGTCTAAGTCTCTTGACTTTGAAGAACCTGTTGTAAAACTACGTGAAAAAATCGGTGAATTAAAAGAAATTGCCAAGAGTGCAGAAGTCGATATGTCAAGCGAAATTGAAACACTTGAAACGCGACTTAAACAATTAGAAGCAAAGATCTACTCAAATATGGAGCCTTGGGACAGGGTGCAAGTAGCTAGACATGCCCAACGTCCTACCACATCCGATTATATTGAAGAAATCTTCTCGGATTTTATCGAATTGCATGGGGATCGATCTTTCGGAGATGACGAAGCAATAATTGGGGGAATTGCAAGTTTTGAAGGGCAGCCGATTACGATTATCGGTCATCAAAGGGGTAAATCAACAAAAGAAAATATACGACGTAATTTCGGGATGCCGCATCCGGAGGGCTATCGAAAAGCATTACGTTTAATGAAGCAAGCAGAAAAATTTAACCGGCCAATCATCTGTTTTATTGATACAAAGGGAGCTTATCCTGGTAAAGCTGCTGAAGAACGTGGACAAAGTGAAGCGATAGCAAGAAACCTTTTTGAAATGGCTGGACTAAAAGTACCTGTTATTAGTGTTGTCATTGGTGAAGGTGGCAGTGGGGGAGCACTGGCGTTAGGCGTTGCAAACAAAATTTATATGCTAGAAAATTCAACATATTCTGTTATCTCTCCGGAAGGTGCTGCGTCAATTCTTTGGAAAGATGCATCATTGGCTAAACAAGCGGCAGAGGCTATGAAAATTACTGCGTTTGATTTGAAAGAGATGGGGATTATCGATGGGATTGTCAATGAGGTTGCTGGGGGAGCGCACCGGGATGTACAAGCTCAAGCACTAGAATTAAAAAATTGCATTTCCGAAGCGTTATCGCAACTGAATTCTTTATCAGAAGCTGAATTGATTGATGATCGATACGAGAAATTTAGAAAAATAGGGGAATTCATCGAAGAAGAAGTAAACTGATTGAGCATGAGATGCTAATAGAATACTTTGAAAATAATGCCAGCGAAATGACAAAATCCTAAATGGGTTTTGTCGTTTTTTTAAGAAGATATTCTGATTGGAGATAGGAGTACTAATAGAGGTCCTGATCCAATGACTGAGGGTGGCGGTATCGCATTTAACCACAGAGCCGATGGAACTTAAGTTATCGTTATAAATTTAACGTTCTCTACATGATAATCTATCATGAAAAACAGGGAGTTTTATTAGTATTCTTATCACGGAATTCAATCGTTGGATAGGTTTATGAAATCATTTGATTTGATATTATAGAGATGCTCGTTTTTTTTTCGGAATAAGGGTAAAATATTAACAAGGATTAGTTATTAGTTTAAATTTTGAGTCTTTCCCCAGCTTTTGTTTTATTTGTAAAAATATCGTTATACTTTTTTGAAATGCTCACATTTATTTCGTTTTATGCTAATGTGTGTAAAAAGAGGATATATTAGGAGGTTCTTTACGAGATGAAGAGAATTGCCGTATTAACAAGTGGGGGAGATTCTCCAGGGATGAATGCAGCCATTCGTGCTGTAGTACGTAAAGCGAATTTCCATGGTGTTGAAGTAATGGGGATTTACCATGGATATGAAGGATTTATCGAAGGCAGAATGGAACTGTTGGATTTAGGCTCGGTAGGTGGAATTATCCAGCGGGGCGGGACGAAATTATTTTCCTCTCGTTGCCCTAAATTCAAGGAAGAACAATATCAATTGCAAGGTATCGAGAAAATGAGGGAAGCAGGTGTAGAAGGGCTTGTTGTAATTGGGGGAGACGGTTCCTACAGAGGTGCAATGGAACTTACAAAAAAAGGCTTCCCAAGTGTAGGCGTTCCAGGAACTATTGATAATGATATTCCGGGTACGGAATACACGATTGGCTTTGATACGGCACTGAATACCGTAATTGAATCGATCGATAAAATTCGTGATACCGCAACTTCGCACGAAAATTCCTTCGTTGTCGAGGTAATGGGCAGAGATGCTGGGGATATCGCATTGTGGGCAGGGCTAGCAGCGGGTGCCGAATCAATTTTGATACCCGAAGAAGAATTCGATATCGATGACATAGTAGCTCGTATTGAACACGGTATTGCCCGTGGTAAAAAGCACAGCATCATCATTGTGGCTGAAGGTGTGATGGCCGGAAATGAATTGGCAAAAATCTTAAATGAAAAAGCAAACATTACAACTAGAGTATCGGTTCTTGGTCATATCCAGCGTGGTGGATCACCTTCTGCCCGAGACAGGGTGCTGGCAGGGCAATTTGGGGCCAAAGCCGTAGAAGTGCTGCTTGAAGGAAGAAGTGGAAGGGCAGTCGGCATCAAAAATCATCAACTTTACGACTATGACTTGGAAGAAGCATTTTCGAACAAGCATAAGGCAGACTTAAGTCTATATACATTATCAAAAGAACTTTCAATCTAACTATAGTAAACGGAGAGAAGACTATGAGAAAAACAAAAATCGTTTGTACTATTGGTCCAGCCAGTGAATCGAGTGAATCGCTTACCAAATTAATGGAAGCAGGAATGAATGTAGCAAGATTAAACTTTTCCCACGGGAATCATGAAGAACATTCAGTCAGAATTGCGACAATTCGTGAAGTGGCACGAAAATTGAATAAAACTGTAGGAATATTATTAGATACAAAAGGTCCTGAAATTCGTACACATACAATGGAAAATGGTGAGTTGCATCTTAAGCAAGGACAAGTAATCGACATTTCGATGACAGAGGTAATAGGAAATGAAAACTGCTTCTCTGTGACGTATGAAAACCTAATTGAAGATGTAGACCAGGACGATCGCATTTTATTGGATGATGGGTTGATCGAACTCCGTGTACTTGCAAAGGATCTTGAAAAAGGTTTAATCCATACAATTGTTGAAAATGCCGGCCTTTTGAAAAATAAAAAAGGTGTCAACGTACCAGGCGTATCCGTGAAACTTCCTGGAATTACCGAAAAAGATGCCCAGGATATTTTATTCGGTATCGAACAAGGGGTTGATTTTATCGCTGCATCCTTTGTTCGTACAGCTAAAGACGTTCTTGAAATCCGTGAATTGCTTGAACAAAATAATGGTAGCCATATTCAAATCATTCCAAAAATCGAGAACCAAGAGGGTGTCGATAATATTGATGAAATTATCCAAGTCTCGGATGGTTTAATGGTTGCCCGAGGGGATTTGGGGGTTGAAATTCCGGCAGAAGAAGTTCCGCTTGTTCAAAAAACATTAATTAAAAAATGCAATTTAGTAGGCAAACCAGTCATTACCGCGACTCAAATGTTGGATTCGATGCAGCGCAATCCACGTCCAACACGTGCTGAAGCAAGTGATGTTGCCAACGCAATTATTGATGGAACAGATGCCATCATGCTTTCCGGTGAAACAGCTGCCGGACTTTACCCGGTCGAATCGGTCATCACGATGAATAAAATTGCGGAGTATACAGAGAACTCGCAAGATTATCGAGCGATTGTAAACAAGCGCAGTAAAGAAAGAGGAGCTACAATGACGGAGGCTCTTTCCCAAGCGGTTGCTTATACATCCATAAACCTTGGCGTAAAATCCGTACTTGCACCTACAGCAAGCGGCACAACCGCTAGAATGATCGCAAAATATCGTCCAGGGGTGCCCATTATCGCCATAACGAATATTCCATCGACAGCACAAAAGTTAACGCTTGTTTGGGGGGTAACACCTATCGTTACACCGAAAGTGACGACAACTGACGAAATTTTGGAATTATCAGTGGATGAATCGTTGAAGCACGGCTACGTGGACCATGGAGATGTCGTGATCATTACGGCGGGAGTTCCTGTTGGTGAGGCAGGTACGACCAACTTAATGAAGGTACATGTAATTGGTGATTTATTGGCAAAAGGGCAAGGTGTTGGCAAGCGTTCGGTTGTTGGTAAGGCAATTGTAGTGAAGAACGCTGAAGAAGCACGCAGCTACGATGCTGAGGATGCTATTTTAGTAACTGTAGGAACCGACCGTGAAATGATGGAAGCAATTAAGAAATGTGCCGGAATTATTACGGAAGAAGGCGGCTTGACAAGCCACGCTGCTGTCGTTGGTTTAAGCCTCGGCATTCCTGTAATTGTTGGCGTAAATGAAGCTACAACACTTATCCGACACGGCCAAGAAATTACGATGGACGCAGAAACTGGTGTAATTTATAAAGGCCATGCAAGTGTTTTGTAAACAATAGAACTGAGTAAAATTAAAGGGGGCGCCTCGACTTTAGAGGCTGCCCCTTTTTTCTTGTGAGCAGGTTGAAACTATTATTCCATGAAAGCGTATATACTATTATAGAAACAAGTCCAAAAGTGGAGGTTCATTAATGCGAAAAATAATAGGTGCACTGATAGCTGCGATATTAGTTGAAATAGCCGTTTTTATAGTGGTTGGAAAATTGCTGGGTGTCTTGCCAACATTATTGTTGATCATGTTGACTAGTGTGATTGGCGCTTTGGTCGCCAAAAAACAAGGGATCGAGTCTGTACGTAGATTACAAACGAACCTCGCTGAAGGGAACGCCCCGGGAGTTGCCATCATCGATACTTTTCTAATTTTTGCAGGTGGAGTTTTATTAGTCGCTCCAGGGTTTTTAACAGATCTCTTAGGTGTATCTTTGATTCTTCCATATACGAGAAAGTTGTTTAAGCCTGCAATCTACTACTGGTTAAGAAATAAAATGAAAAATGGGCAAATGTTCATTATTCATAAATAGATTTTTGCTTGATTTTCACCGCAATCAACAGTAGGAACGGACTGATTAATATTCCATAGACACCAAACAATAAAATGGAGGCCGCACTGATAAAGAAAGTATGTACAGTTCTTAGATGGAAAGTGGAAGCCCATAATAAAGATTCCGCAATTTGCCGTGTTAACTGAATGAAAATATAAAGAATGATCAATGAGAAACATAGAAATTTTTCTCCAATTACGAAGAAATAGATAGCAATCGGGATGAGGAATAGGCCGATTCCGAAAAACGGAAGGGCGTCCGCCAATGAAATTAAAAAGGACTTGCTGATAGGATGTTCAAACTGCAACAATGCCAGTCCACCGCTCAATAATAAGAAGGTAATGATGAACAGTTGAAATTCAACATAGAGAAAGTACCCAAAAAGACCTGTCGCCTTAGTAAAATAGCCTTTCCATTCTTCACGATATTGTTTTGGAACATAAACGAAAAACCAATATTTGTTTTTTCTTGATTCGAATATGGAGAAAAAGAACGCAACGATAAAAATAAAAAGTTCGATAATATAGGACAAGATATCTTGAAGTACATTTGCAATACCCATGATGGCGCCATCGATATAAGACAATGACTTATTGAACACAGTTTCCAATAAGATGTGGTCACCTGAATTTAGAATATCCAAATTTTGAACTTGCACCTTCACTTCAGGGTAAATAGAAATAATGCTCTGGACAGTCATAAAAAAGAATACATAAGTCGAAAGAAATATTAACATGGAAATCAAAATAGCGCTTAATATGTATGGTATTCTTAACCTATTGTGAAAAAAGTTGATGATAGGGAACAAAAAATAGGCAAAAAATATGGCTATGGATACAGGTAATATAAGCCATAATACAACAAAGTACAAAATCAACAGTAAATATTTAAGGTTTTTTTTATACGGAATGACGTTCTTTTTACTTGTTTGCAAAATTCACACCTCTATTTCATGTAATTCATATGTCACTTGTAACGTTTTTTTCTCCTTTAAGCATATTTTTCATTAAATAATCAGTTTTTTCTTAATTTCATCTAATTTCATTCACAAAGACGTCAAAATTTATTATAATATGGGATGTAAGCGATTTACTTATAGGTTCATATGAGCAGAATTATTTTAGGTGCTGCAAAAAGAAAGCACTTACAACTAAAATATTTTACAAGAGGGAGCGATTTTTTATGACAGCAACACGCGGTTTAGAAGGTATCGTAGCTGCAGAAAGTAAAATCAGTTCAATTATCGATGACACACTTACATACGTTGGATATGATATTGATGATTTAACTGAAAATGCTACATTTGAAGAGGTAGTATACTTACTTTGGCATACACGTTTACCGAAAAAGGATGAGCTAGCACAGTTAACGAAAGAATTAGCAGAAAATGCTGAAGTGCCTCAAGCTATCTTTGATCAATTCAAAACATATCCATTAGATACAGTACATCCAATGGCAGCTCTACGCTCAGCTATTTCACTATTAGGTGTTTTTGATTCTGAAGCGGATGAAATGTCTCCTGAAGCAAACTACCGCAAAGCGATCCGTCTACAAGCTAAAATTGCTACTGTAGTTACTGGTTTCTCTCGTATCCGCAAAGGTTTGGAACCAATTGCACCAAAACCTGAATTAGGATATGCTGCAAACTTCTTATATATGTTACATGGTAAAGAACCAGCACCAATCGAAATTGAAGCATTTAACAAAGCTTTAGTTTTACATGCTGACCATGAATTAAACGCTTCAACATTTACAGCTCGCGTTTGTGTAGCTACATTATCTGATGTATATTCAGGAATTACTTCCGCAATCGGTGCTTTAAAAGGACCTTTACACGGTGGAGCAAACGAGCAAGTTATGAAAATGTTATCAGAAATCGGTTCACTTGAAAATGTTGAATCATATATTCAAACGAAATTGGATAATAAAGAAAAAATTATGGGCTTCGGTCACCGCGTATACCGCAAAGGCGACCCACGTGCAAAACATTTGCGTGTAATGAGCGAAAAATTAACTAAACTAACTGGTAAACCAGAACTATATGAAATGTCAGTGAAAATCCATGACATGATCGTTGGGCAAAAAAATCTTCCTGCAAACGTGGACTTCTTCTCAGCATCAGTTTATGATTCATTAGGAATCGAACATGACTTATTCACACCAATCTTTGCAGTTTCTCGTACATCAGGTTGGATTGCACATATCTTAGAACAATATGCGAATAATCGTTTAATTCGTCCTCGTGCAGAATATGTTGGACCTGGAATGCAAAAATACGTATCAATCGAGGAAAGATAATTTTTATAATATATGTTAAAATTGTCTAGGACTGTGAAATCACAGTCCTAGATTTATGAAAATAGGGAGGCAACATCTATATGTCTAAAATTGCAGTAGAAAACGGTGTACTTCAAGTACCAAATAATCCAACGATTCCTTTCATCGAAGGTGACGGAATTGGTCCAGATATCTGGGTTGCGGCATCTCGTGTAATCGATGCAGCTGTTGAAAAAGCTTATAATGGCGAAAAGAAAATTGAGTGGTTAGAAGTACTTGCTGGCGAAAAAGCATTCAACCAAACTGGCGAATGGTTACCACAAGAAACTTTAGATAAAATCAACGAATACTTAATTGCTATTAAAGGGCCTCTTACAACTCCAATCGGTGGCGGTATCCGTTCTTTAAACGTAGCATTACGTCAACAACTTGACCTATATGTATGTTTACGTCCAGTGCGTCACTTTGAAGGTGTACCTTCTCCAGTTAAAAAGCCAGAAGATGTTGATATGGTAATCTTCCGTGAAAACACTGAAGATATCTATGCGGGTATTGAATATGCTCAAGGTTCAGAAGAAGTGAAAAAAGTTATCAACTTCTTAAAAGAAGAAATGGGCGTTAATAAAATCCGTTTCCCAGAAACTTCAGGTATCGGTATTAAACCAGTATCGGTTGAAGGTACTGAGCGTTTAGTACGCGCTGCTATCGAGTACGCAATCAAACATAACCGTCCTTCTGTAACTCTAGTTCACAAAGGGAACATCATGAAATTCACTGAAGGTGGATTCAAACAATGGGGTTATGATTTAGCTGAGCGTGAATACGGCGATAAAGTATTCACTTGGGATCAATATGACCGCATCAAAGAAGCAGAAGGTGTAGAAGCTGCTAATAAAGCTCAAGACGAAGCTGTAGCTGCTGGTAAAGTAATCATTAAAGATTCTATCGCTGATATCTTCTTGCAACAAATCTTAACTCGTCCAAATGAGTTCGACGTAGTAGCTACAATGAACTTAAATGGTGACTATATTTCTGATGCATTGGCTGCACAAGTTGGTGGTATCGGTATCGCTCCTGGAGCTAACATCAACTATGTAACTGGACATGCGATCTTCGAAGCAACTCACGGTACAGCTCCTAAATATGCTGGCCAAGACAAAGTAAACCCATCTTCAGTATTGCTTTCTGGCGTTTTAATGCTTGAACACTTAGGATGGCAAGAAGCTGCAGACTTAATTACTAACTCTGTAGAAAAAACAATTGCTTCTAAAGTTGTAACTTACGACTTTGCACGTTTAATGGATGGTGCTACAGAAGTTAAATGTTCTGAGTTTGCTAACGAATTAATCAAAAATCTTTAATTCATAGCAATGCTAATAAGATAAATTAAATAAAAGGGTAGCTGATAACATTAAAGTAGCAATGCTTTATGTATTATCAGCTATCCTTTTTTTAATATGTTTCCCTTAATTGGATATAGTAATAATAGATAGATCATGCTTATCAATGTTGAAATTTTCTTAAGAGGGGGTTCTGGGAGAACGATCCACCCTTTAGATGAATGTTGAGCACCATTACTGAACAAGGTTCAAAAGGAGTGTTGGCAATATGCCGTTAAAGCGCAAAAAAATTTCTGTCATTGGGGCTGGTTTTACTGGTGCAACTGCAGCATTTTTAGCTGCACAAAAGGAATTGGCAGATGTTGTATTAGTCGATATTCCGGAATCTCACAATCCGACAAAAGGGAAGGCTTTGGATATGTGGGAGGCGGCCCCTGTCCAAGGATTTGATTCTTATGTTAAAGGCACCTCCAATTATGCAGACACGGCTGATTCCGATCTAGTAATTATCACTGCTGGTGTAGCTCGTAAACCTGGGATGAGTCGGGATGATTTGGTCCAAATAAATCAAAAGGTTATGAAATCAGTGGCATCCGAAATTGCCAAATATTCTTCAAACTCAATCATCCTTGTGCTGACAAACCCTGTCGATGCTATGACTTATACAGTATTTAAGGAATCTGGATTCCCAAAAAACCGTGTTATCGGGCAATCGGGCGTTTTGGATACAGCTCGATTCTGTGCATTTGTTGCAGAAGAATTAAAGATTTCAGTGAAGGATGTTCGAGGATTCGTATTAGGAGGACATGGCGATACGATGGTGCCCTTGACTCGCTATTCATATGCGGGCGGTATCCCTTTGGAAACACTTATTGCTCCTGAGCGTTTGGAAGAAATTGTGCAACGGACGCGGGTTGGCGGCGGTGAAATCGTAAACCTGCTCGGTAACGGCTCAGCCTACTATGCGCCAGCCGCTTCACTTATAGAAATGGCGGAAGCAATTATTAAAGATCAACGGCGTATCATGCCTTCTATCGCATATCTGGAAGGCGAATATGGATATGATGGAATTTATCTCGGTGTCCCTACATTGTTAGGTGCCAATGGAATTGAAAAAATCTATGAATTAGAACTAACAGAATCAGAAAGAGCGGCATTGGATGTGTCTGCTAACGCGGTAAGAGAAGTAATGGACGTGTTGGAATAAAGATATGGCTAAAACGAGTGGGAAGTACCTCACTCGTTTTTTAACGCCTGTAGGAAAACTAATGTGGAACTAGATTCATAGAATTAATCGAGGGCATTATAAATATACAAAAAGGGACTAAAAAGCTCATTATTCCCCTCCTTGAAATTGTTTAAAGTAAGTCAATCTTTTAAGTGTTCCTAAAAATGTAGTGGCGGTAAAATTAAGAAGAATTTCTAGCCTGCGGATAAGTAAGCTTTAAAGAGTAGTTAT
Source organism: Ureibacillus sinduriensis BLB-1 = JCM 15800 (assembly GCF_000772955.1). Classification (GTDB taxonomy): domain Bacteria; phylum Bacillota; class Bacilli; order Bacillales_A; family Planococcaceae; genus Ureibacillus; species Ureibacillus sinduriensis. The sequence continues at coordinate 42,786 of NZ_JPVO01000043.1, forward strand.
TTCTATAGATTGTTATTTTGTGTAAAAATTGATACTATGAAATTAATCGAGAAAGTAAGGGGTTGCTTAATTGCTGCTACGCAAGGATATGAAACTTGGAAAGAAGATTGATAAAATCACTGTTGGAGAAAAGCTGCAGTTGAACGAAAAGATTGAAGACAAAGATCTACTTCTTTACTTAGGCTTAACGAACGACAACAATCCGCTATATATTCAATATGACTACGCAATCGGAACACCATACAAAAAACCGATTATTCCTGTTATCATGTTGAATGGAATCATTACTTCCGCCATATCCAAACATCTACCAGGTCCCGGTTCACATATCCGTGAACAGAATATTATTTACTTGGAGCCAGTGTACCATAATGAAACAATCGAAATTTCACTGGAAATCCAACATATTGATCTAATACAAAATGTAGTGGAAATATACGTGAAAGCATCAAAAGAAAAGAGTATACAGGTATTGCATGGTGTAATAAAGGTAGTGCCACCTTATTAAAGTTTTGTTTTGCGATTTGGAATGGGGGTTTCAAATCATTATTGGAGGTTGTATATGTTAAAAACAATTTTGGTCGTAGAAGATGAAGTATCAATCGCAACACTATTAAAATACAATTTAGAACGTGCCGGATATGAAGTGCTGCTGGCGCACGATGGGAAAATAGGTCTTGAGATGGCGATTGAGCACTCACCAGATCTTATATTGCTAGATTTGATGCTGCCAACTATGGATGGAATGGAAGTATGCAAGGAGCTTCGCAGTCAAAAACGCAATATTCCTATTATTATGCTGACAGCTCGAGATGACGAGTTCGACAAAGTATTAGGTTTAGAACTGGGTGCGGATGACTATATGACAAAACCATTCAGTCCGCGCGAAGTGATTGCACGTGTAAAAGCCGTACTGCGACGCTTTACTCCTGTTTTGCAGCATGAAGAAGAAGAACCGGAAAATGTAGTGTATCACTTTGGCAAACTACAAGTATATCCAAATCGATTCGAAGCATTTCTTGAAGAAGAATCATTGGAATTCACACCAAAGGAGTTCGAACTTTTGGTCTATCTGCTTGAAAATAAAAATCGTGTACTTACACGTGATCAGCTGTTAAGTGCTGTTTGGAATTATGATTTTGCAGGTGATACACGAATTGTTGATGTGCATATCAGTCATTTGCGCGATAAAATAGAGGAAAGTAGCCGTAAGCCAAAATTCATTAAAACGATAAGGGGTATCGGCTATAAATTTGAGGAGCCAAAAAGCCTATGAAGGCATATCGGAACCGATTATTTGTTACCTTCATCATTCTAGCAGGTTCTATTTTAGCTGTCCTTGGCTTTATCTTGGGTCAGCTTTTTCCATTTATAATTGAAGACTTTGCAACCAAAAGCAATATTGAGTTCAATGCTATGCAGCTGGAAGAAATACGGAGACAATTTGCCTCCATCATTGCTTTTTTAATTTTTGTTAGTTTTGTCTTAATATGCCTTGTTGCCAATCATCTCATCCGAAATTTGCTGGAGCCAATCGAAAATATTACGCTGACCGCTAAAGAGCTGACAAAAGGAAACTACCGTGCACGTGCCTACGCACTAGGTCCGGCAAGTATTGTGGAATTAAGAAATTCCATCAACATTTTAGCCAGAAACCTGCAGGAAATCGAGAAAATACGGGAAATAGAAGATGAGCGACTAAAAACCTTAATTGAGAACATGGGAAGTGCGCTTATCATGATCGACCGGGAAGCAGTCGTCTCAATCGTGAATCGACAGTTTCTGGAGGGATTTGAATTATCAATCGACGAAGTCAAAGGTTATAACTTTTTAACTTTGGGTTTGCCGAATGAATTGGAGAAATTTATAGATCACGTCTTTCTAACGGAACTTCCTTACCGAAAACAAATAGAAGTGGAAATCCAACAGGAAATTCAATACAAGCAAGTCTACGGTGCCCCCGTAGTTGGAGACCATGGGCGTTGGCTCGGTGTGGTCATCGTCATGCATGACATTTCTGAATTGATTCGACTGGAACAAATAAGGAAGGACTTTGTAGCGAACGTATCCCATGAATTAAGAACGCCGATAACTTCCATAAAAGGGTTTTCGGAGACGTTATTAGATGGAGCATTTAAAGATGAAAAAATGCTTATTTCATTTTTAGATATCATATATCAGGAAAGTAATCGACTTCAAATGCTGATTCAAGATTTGCTTGAGTTATCAAAAATTGAACAGCATGGATTCTCTGTCAATATTGCACCGGCGAGTTTGCAGGAAGTCCTGATAAGGGCAGTGGAATTAACGAGCCCGCGTCTTGATGAGAAGAATATGCAGTTCGATGTGGATATTATGCGTGACGTCATGGTTATGGGCGACTTCAACCGACTTATTCAAATCTTTACGAATCTAATTACGAATTCAATTACCTACTCACCGGAAAATACAACCATTACATTGCGGATAAAGGCCAATGCCGATTATGGAATAATTGAAGTGGAAGATCAGGGAATGGGCATCGAGAAGAGCGAGATTGCCCGTATTTTTGAACGTTTTTACCGTATTGATAAAGCTCGGAACCGCAATTCGGGGGGGACTGGATTGGGCCTTGCCATAGTAAAACACTTGGTGGAAGCTCATCATGGGAAAATTAATGTTGAAAGTACAGTCGGGAAAGGTACTTGCATGAAGGTATTAATTCCGTTAAAAAAGTAACTTAACAATAGCTTTACAATACTGTTATTGATACTTCATATTTCTATCATATGATTATTCATAGAAACCCCCCTGTTTCAAATATTGTGATTAGATAAGTATACATGAAAGAAAATGCCCCTCTTTGGCAGGGGCATCCAGACTGTAGACAAACTCGAATTTTCGAGTTTGCCTACAGTCTTTTTTCTTATAGAATAAAATTAATTGCTTTTGAAAATAGAGTTAGTTGATTTCCGTTTCGGCGGACGCTTTCCGCGGGCGTGGGCCAATCCTCCTCGTCGCTGTGCTCCTGTGGGGTATCGGCCGTCACGCTTGTCCCGCAGGAGTCGCCGCCTACACTACAATCAACTACTCTCTAAATATAGGTTGAGGTGAATGGATAGATGAAAGAAAAATCAAATAAATGAACGCGATCAAATTATTACAATTGAACAACTTGTTCCACGGGATCATCTTGTCAGAAAGCTTGAATGCCATGAACCTAAAGAAGCTTGCCAATTGGACATAGCAAGCTCCGGTAATGGTCTAAATTACAAAATTTGAAGAGTACTTTTACTTAAAATCAGACTAGAAAATACCTGGAAAAATCTCGAAATACAAAAAGCCTTCAGAATGTGACCATTCAAAAGGCCTTTTGTCGACAATCTGATCCTCTTTGGCAGGGGCATTTTTTTCTTAGATAAATATCCCCTCTTCCTGAAACTTTTCACACCATCATCCGTAAATAAACTAAAGATTTCATAATTATTATGAGGAGGATCCAAAAATGAGTGTGAAACGTACTTTGATGATTACAGCACTAAGTTTGTTTTCGATTATTGCATTAATCGCCGTATTTACATCTTGGTATACAGTCGATGAATCCGAACAAGCTGTCGTGATCACATTTGGCCAGGCCGAAGAAACAATCACCGATTCAGGGCTGCATTTCAAATTACCATGGCCGGTTCAGAAGGTAGAGATACTTTCAAAAGAGACGTATAGTTTGCAATTTGGATATGAACAAACGGAAGATGGGGCAATCGAGGCATATGACGACGAGACGAAGATGATTACTGGTGATGAAAACATTGTTTTAACGGACTTAGTCGTACAATGGAAAATAACAGACCCTCAAAAATTCCTATTCAATGCAGAAAATCCAAAACAAATATTACATAGCGCCACGTCCAGTGCAATTCGTTCTATTATCGGCAGCTCCACAATAGACGATGCGTTGACGAATGGAAAAGCAGATATTGAACTAAGCACACGTGATTTACTAGTTTCATTAGTAGATAAGTATGACATCGGAATCAGTATATTAGGTGTTAAGCTTCAGGATGTTGAATTGCCGAATAAGGAAGTTCGTGCCGCCTTTACCGCAGTAACAGATGCGCGCGAAACAAAAAGCACGAAAACAAATGAAGCAGAAAAATATAAAAACCAGAAGTTAAGTGAAGCCAAAGGTGAAGAAGATGCCATTCTGTCACGTGCAGAGGGGGAGAAAGTGGCCCGTGTTCAACAGGCTGAAGGAGAAGTGGCTATTTTCACAGAGTTATATGAAGAATACCAAGGCAACCAAGAAATTACTCGACAGCGTCTCGTTCTGGAAACACTAGAAAATGTCTTGCCGAACACGCAAATCTATATTATGAATGATGATGGAGAAACATTGAAATATTTACCGCTTCAACCGACGACAAATGCTCCTGTGCAAAATGCAGAAGAATCCACTCAAGGGGGCGATAAGCAATGAGTAACAACAATAATCAATATGATGGCGATTTAGAGAAATTTGTTAAATCGTTGTTCGGGAATAATAAAAACAAAAGAAAAAATGAAGGCGCTCCTATGCAGGAAACAAAGATTGGAAAAGAAAAGGCGAAAAAACCATTCAACGGCCGTCAATTCTTCAAATCTGCCATTCTTCTAACCGTTATTTTCGCCGTGCTTGTTATATTGATCGCTAATGTATATGTCGTGAAAGAGAATGAATACAAGGTCGTGCGGCAATTTGGAGAAGTGGTAAAATACGAAGAGGAACCAGGATTGAATTTTAAAATCCCATTCATCCAAAGTGTCACGACGCTACCAAAAAACTTGATGACTTATGAAATGACTCAAGAAGAAATTAATACATTGGATAAAAAACGCATTATCATCGATAATTATGCTGTTTGGCGTGTTACAGATCCAAAATCCCTGATTTCAAATGCAGGTACCCTTATCAATGCGGAATCCCGAATGGAGGAGTTTATTTACTCGGTCATTCGTACGCAACTTGGGCAATTAAATTACGATCAAATTATTAATGATGAAAATTCAGAACGGGGCAGCCTCAATGACCGTGTAACAGAGGAAGTAAATAAATCCCTTAAAAATGGTAACTTCGGTATCGAAGTGGTCGATGTTCGTATCCGACGTACCGATCTACCCGAGGAAAATGAGCATTCAGTTTACACACGTATGATTTCCGAGCGTGAATCAATTGCTCAAAGGTATTTGTCTGAAGGGGATGCTGATAAGAACAGAATTGTAGCCCAAACCGATCGTGAAGTTCAAGAACTTTTAGCCACTGCACAGAAAAAGGCATCCGTTATTCGTGCACAAGGAGAAGCAGAAGCTGCACATATTTACAATGCGGCCTTCTCCCGTGATCCTGAATTTTATGGACTGTACCGAACACTGGAATCATACAAAAAAACTATCGGTGAAGATACAGTCATCATTTTGCCGTCGGATTCACCATATGCAAGAATCTTGTCAGGTTATTTAGAATAGTTCAATGGGTTGGTCTTAAAGAGGCCAACCCATTTTGCATATGTGGAAGTGAATTGAATGGTCAACGATAGATTTAACTATTGCTAGGAGCATACTTCATACTTCAGTTTCAGTGCAAGTCGCAAGTAACCATTTTTTCAATACCATGACTCATTCCATAGTATAGGTTTCCCTAAACCAGTGGGACGACTAAACGATGAAAACAAATTCCACCCTCCTCCTCAGGTAAAATGAATATGTGGGACCCTGGGAAGCACCGGCAATGAACTTGCAAGCATCTTCCAGTGGCAATCTCCCAATAAACTCACTCCTTTTAAAACTTTTCAAGCAACCATTTCAAATTTTAGAAATTGCACGCATATTATATAGGGTTCGACAAAATTGTGGACCATTTTATCAGAAGTGCGATGATTATACTCTCTTTATATGCATGAAGCATAGAATTCCTTTGTTCAATAGCCAACTGGAAACATTGGATTGCTGCACGGGCTCATTCAATTCAAAAGTGTGATGAATATTACGGATGATTCATAAAAGTGTAACCGATTACAAAATTTGTGAAGAAACGGAGAGGGACTGTTTGCAAAATGGCGTAAAGATACTATCTCCTTGTGGCATTCTTGGGTATGGATTTCCCAAACAACCATTTCTTGATGCCTTTAAAGAAAAAATTCATGGCATTGTAGTCGATGCAGGGTCTACCGATGCTGGTCCACATAAATTGGGGGCAAATGTTTCAATCGTAAGCCGCCGTGCCCTGAAAAAAGATTTGTCCATCATTCTTGAGAAAGGATTATCACATCGCATTCCTGTCATTATTGGTTCTGCTGGAGGGGCAGGAGCGAGGGCACATGTTGAATTGACTCTTGAGGTTGTAAAAGAACTTTTGGTTGAACAAAATATCCATGCTAAGATAGGCATCATTTGGGCGGATTTTAAACAACGGACCATCATTGATGCGCTGCGGGAAGGTCGCATTACACCATTAAGCTCCAATATTCCAGACCTTACGATTGAAAAGATTTTGGATACCGGAACAATTGTGGCGCAGATGGGGCACGAACCAATCCTTAAAGCATTGAAACAGCAATGCGACATTATTTTATGTGGAAGAAGTTACGATCCTTCACCTTTTGCGGCATTAGGCATTTATCATGGGATGGATCCGGGGCTATCGTATCATTTAGGGAAAATATTGGAATGCGGTGCTTTGTGTGCTGAGCCTGGAACGACAAAGGACGGCATAATCGGCACCCTTTATCATGACTCTTTTACTGTTCAAGCTTTGAACCCAATCCGTAAATGTACGCCAACGAGTGTCGCTGCACATACTTTTTACGAAAAAGAGCATCCATATATTTTGCATGGGCCAGGTTTTACATTAAATCTGGAAAACTGCGAATTTAATGAAAAAGCAAATGGGATAGTCGAAGTTCGCAACAGTCAATATACACAAGATAAAGAGGTGCGAATTAAGCTGGAGGGCGCCCGGAAAGTTGCGTATCGTACATTTGTTGTTGCCGGGATACGGGATCCGCTGTTGATCAATCAACTGGAAGAGGTTGAAAAAGAGGTTGTCGGGCAGGTCAGTAATTATTTTGCCGAAATATCTGAAGATGATTACAAAATAAACTTTTATCATTACGGGAAGGATGCAGTGCTGGGCAATCATGAGCCATCGACTTTTAGTGGACATGAAATCGGCGTTATGTTTGAAGTATTGGCGAAAAATCAGGAATTGGCCAATGCTGTTTGTGCCAATGTCAGATCTACCTTTCTGCATTTTGGATATGAGGGAAGGAAATCGACTGCAGGTAATTTGGCTTTCCCATTTGCTCCAAGTGATATTGAATTTGGCCCGGTGTATGAATTTTCTATTTACCATTTAATGCGAATTACACAAGATCCATTTCTTTTGGAAATAGTGGAGGTGTAAAGTATGGTCAAATTAGTTGAGGTTGCAAAGATTTTACGCAGTAAAAATGCAGGTCCGTTCGAAATAACGTTGGATGTGTTGTTTGATGATAAAGAAATCTACGACCAAATAAAGAATGGGGGGGTTATTACAAAAGAGAAAGTGGCAAAAATTTATCATTTGAGTATTGAGGATATACACCATCTCGTTTATTTCGATCAGGCGCTTGGCATAAAAATAACCATGGCCAGAAAAATCTCATCCGGCAGCCCGGGGGATCGGGATGTCTATGGTGCCCAACAGCATGTCCCATTAATGAATCTTGAACTTTAACATAGAAAGCCTTTTAGAAGGGAGTGGGGGATGAAAAAGGTGAACCGCATTAAGCGTATACGAAAAGACTGGCTATTGTATGTAATGTTATTGCCCGGAATGCTCTATTTTGCAATATTCCACATTGTTCCCATCATCAATATGAAACTGGCATTCCAAGATTATAGAATCATTGGCGAAAACGTGTGGGTTGGGTGGAAGCATTTTGAACAGCTATTCAGCTCCCCGGCGTTTAAAGATGTTTTAATGAACACCGTAATCATCAGCTCGATGAAGATTATTTTTATTTTTCCAATCCCCATTCTTTTCTCGCTTTTAGTAAACGAATTGCGTTTTGGTCCTTTCCGGAAATATGTACAATCGGTTTCTTATTTACCCCATTTCCTATCATGGGTGGTCATAGCGGGAATTTGGATTACGTTGCTTGATCCCGTTGATGGGGGAGCCAATGTGATTCGGAATTTTTTTCAATTGCCTTCCCTTGACTATATGACGAGCAAAGAACATATTCGTTGGGTGCTTGTGTACTCCGAGATGTGGAGAAGTGCAGGGTGGGATTCTATCTTATATTTGGCGGCTATTTTAAAGATTAGTCCTTCTCTTTATGAAGCAGCCCGAATAGATGGGGCATCCACCCTTCACCAAATGAGGTATATCACCCTCCCGTCGCTTATGAGTACGGTGGTCACGTTGTTTATTTTAAACTTGGGATTCTTTATGAGTGCGGGATTCGACCAAGTGTTTAACTTAATGAATGATTCCGTGTTAAGCGTCATTGATATTTTAGATACGTATGTTTATAGAATCGGTATCTTGAATGGTCAATATTCTTATGCGACGGCAGCAAGCTTGTTCAAAGGCGCCATTGGGTTGATATTGATATTAGGCACCCATTTTCTGTCAAAACGCTTAACGGGAAAAGGCGTATGGTAGAGGAGGAGTTAAGATGAAGCAATTCAGCATGACAAAGGCGATTATTCAATTTATTTTATTTCTATTTACATTGGCTGTCTTGATTCCTTTATTAAATATCCTTGCGCTTTCGTTATCTGAGCCCTCGAGAGTCGATGAATTATCAGGACTTGGGGTTATCCCGAAAGGATTTTCACTTATTAACTTTGAAATTATCATGTCCAATCCGTTCATAGTAAGAAGCATTGTGAATTCGGTTTTCATAACCATTGTGGGTACTTGTTTAAACCTGTTTTTAACCGCCATTACCGCTTATGTATTAGCGAGAACGGAATTTGTAGGGAAACGGCTTGTGCTGGTTGTCTTGATTGCCGTAATGGTATTTGAACCTTCCATGATCACCGAATATTTATTAATGAAAGATTTGCATTTATTGAATTCATATGCTGCCGTCATTTTATACAAGGCAATTAATGTTTATTATTTATTCATCCTGATGCGTTTCTTCCAAGAGGTGCCAAACAGTATATTGGAAGCGGCCAAAATAGATGGTGCAGGGCATTTCCGAATTTTCACGACCATTGTGCTGCCTTTGTCTAAGCCGGCCCTTGCTACTTTAGCGTTATTCTATGGCGTCTATCATTGGAATGAGTACTTCAGGGCAACCATCTATTTAACAGATCCGAATAAATGGCCGTTTCAAGTGGTGTTGCGACAATTTGTTGTAACGCAAGACAACACCACATTGCTAAAAGGAGTGGAAGGGATGACACCGGAACTGCTGGCTAGTCTGGATTTTGGTTCCCTGCAGTCTGCAACGATAGTGGTGGCCGTTATTCCTATGTTATTGCTTTATCCATTAATACTGAAGTATTTTACGAAAGGGACTATGGATGGTGGAGTGAAGGAATAAGCGGGATTACCATCTCCGCGGGTACCGCCTGGAAATGAGGGACTACAAATATATTTTGGGGGTTACGGAATGAAGAAACTGTTATGGATGTTGTTTGGGCTGCTTGCGATTTTCTTGGTGGCATGTAGTGACAAAGGGGATGAGGAAGCTGTTGCACCAGAGCCGTCAGAGGATGGAAAAACAGCCATTACAATTGCTTATAAAGATGATGGACCTTCAAGTGAGGATTCTGTGAAATATTATGATGCTCTTGAAGCCGCATTAAAGGAACATCGGGATTTGGATGTGGAATTTAACATTGTCGAAATTGCCCAAGGCGATTATGCGGAAAAGTTAAATCTGCTTCTCTATAGCGGGGAAATTCCTGACATCATTTACTTCCAAGGAAGTGACGAACAAATTGCAGCGCAAGGATTGTTGGAAGATCTAACGCCATATATCGAAGGCTCCGAATATTTGAAAGATATTTTGTATGATCACAATGGTACAAGGTTGGATAATTATCCATATTTATTGTGGGTAAAACCAATCAATCATAAAGTACCCGTTGTGCGAACGGACTATTTGGAACAGCTATCTTCATCCGAAACTTTGCTAGCCGATCCGACTATTGAAAACTACCGGGCTTTCTTTCAAGAATTGGTCGATAAAGGATTGACCGAATATGGAATAACTGTCGCAGGTGATATAGCGGAGCTTGATTTCATTTTTAACCGCGCATTTGGTGTTACATCAACTTGGTTGGAAGATGGAAATGGAGGCTATGTATATAAAAAAGTATCAAATGCCGAAAAGGAAAAACTCGCATTTTATGCAGAGCTTTATGCTGGTGGGTTACTGGATAATCAGTATCTAACAAAACAATGGGACGTAAAAGAAGATGATTTCTATAACAACAAAGCGGGAGTCATTGTCGGTACAAATGGAAAAGTAATCGACTTATACAATACCCGCATAAAGGCAGTGAATGGAGAGAGTGCGGAGCTGACTGTATTGCCGGGGGCATCTGGCATCTCATCCGGCTATGCGGCAACGAGCGTTACAAAGGAGCCGAGAGGACTTGCAATTTCATCCCAGTCGCCAAACAAAAACATTGCATTTGAAATCTTGGATTTTTTGGCTAGTCCTGAAGGGATGAAGCTGGATTTATTGGGGTACGAAGGCGAGCACTACAATATCGAGAATGGCGAAATCGTGTTGACAGATAAATATTATTCTGAATGGTTTTCTCGATTCTGGGAACCGCAAACAATAAAGCTCGATACGGCCATCAGTGAGAGGACGCCTCTATTAAGCCCTCCAGGTCAAGCATCTACAAATGCGGTAATCGAGTCTTACGAGGCCGATAACGACTTCACCATACCCGAGGAAAATATAAGCCAATGGGATGCTATGGAAAACTTATATAAGGAATATGCTGCGGATATTATTACGGGCAAGGTGTCCATCGATGCCTTTGATACATTTGTAGACGAATGGTACGGGGCAGGTGGGGAGGACATTACAAAATTGGCGAATGAAAAGTTAAAATAAAGGACTGTTCAAAATGACAACATTTGAGGATCGTGTGAAAGGCGTTCTAATTTCAGCAGCACTGGGCGATGCGCTCGGTGCTCCTGTTGAAAAATTGTCAAGGGAAGAAATAGAACAAAAATATGGCTATGTCACCACATTAAAAACAAGGTGGTATAAAGAAGCATCAGGGGAAGAGGTGACACTTGGCAAACGGAGAGGCAACGGGATTATTACTGATGATACTTTGATGATTCTTGCGCTATGTCGTGTATATAAGAAGGAAAAACGTCATTTGGATGCCTATGATTTAGCCAATGAGTTTACGAAAGAAATAGCTTTCCGCAAAACGTTTATTCCTGAATTTGACCGTGAGACCTTTATATTGGATCGATTATTTTACCCAGAAAAACATATTTTCCTGCGCCATGTGCTGGCAAACTGTGAGCCGCGTGAAGGCGGGATGGGGAATATGGTGAACTGTGGTGCAGCGATGTATATTGCCCCAATTGGAATCGTAAACGCAGGAAATCCACTTGCTGCATATAATGAAGCAATAGCTTTTGCTTCGGGGCACCAAGTAAGCTACGGTCTTGAAGCGGCTGGAGTATTGGCAGCTTGTGTGGCATGTGCGTTCTCACCGGATGCAGCAGTGGAAGATGTTGTTGAAACCGCAATTGCTTTGGCTAAGGATGGCACTAAACAAGCAATAATAGCGCTTACAAAAAAAGCGGGGGAGTTAAAGAAAATCCATAGCTCATACAAGGAAGTGGTGGCGATCTTGCATGAGTGCATTGCACCTTTTTCGCCAATGGGGGACGATGTGCACCGCAAAATTGAGAAGGTTGGTATTCCTTCAAACCATTATACACCAAGCCGATTGTTCTCTATCGAGGAGTTGCCCCTTGCATTGGCCTTCATCGTCTATAACGATGGGGGATATTACAAATCTATTTTGGATGGCATAAATTCCGGAAGAGATACAGACTCGATTGGTGTTATGGTGGGCGCAATCCTGGGAGCGATGTATGGCACAAAGTTTATTGAAGAAGAAGATGTCCATTTGCTCTCCAAGACAAACCGATTGGATTTTGATGCAGAAGCCGCCTCTTTCGCGGAAGCAGCAAAAGAGATACTTGAAAGAGACTTGCAAATTGCACGTAAACAGGAAGGAATTATTGGGCATTAATGGGGGGCCATAAGATGATCCCAAAAAACTATCTAGAAAAAGTATATGCGAGTATTTTGGCGATGAACGCCGGAATACGATTAGGTGCGCCTGTTGAACCACCTGAATGGACTTCGGAAATGATTCAAGATGTTTTCGGGGAAATCAAAGATTATGTGAAGGTGTATGATGTTTTTTCTGCAGATGATGATGCAAACGGCCCGATATTTTTTATAAGGGCTTTGCTGGATCATGCAAGGAACCGGCAATTAGAACCGCAGGATGTTGCGAAAACTTGGCTGAACTATTTGCGCGAAGGGTTAGGCATGGTTTGGTGGGGGGGCGACCAAATCAGCACTGAGCATACGGTATATCTAAATTTGAAAAAAGGAATTCAGGCACCACGTTCTGGATCAATCGAACTGAATGGTGAGATTCTGGCAGAACAAATTGGCGGTCAAATTTTTATTGATTCCTTTGGTTTGATTTTTCCGAATAATCCCGTCAAGGCAGCACAATACGCCGAAATTGCGGCGAGTGTCTCCCACGATCGGAACGGGATATATGGGGCGCGTTTTATAGCTGCATGCATCGCTTTGGCATTCACAAAGGAGACAGTACTTGAAATACTTTTGGAAGCTCTAGAACAGATTCCTGCAGAAAGTACTTATGCCAAGGTAGTTCGAGCGGTTATAGATTTTCATAAGTTGCATCCTGATGATTTCCGTGCTTGCCGCGATTTTTTGGAAGACGAGTGGGGATACGATAAATTTACTGGAGTTTGCCATATCATCCCCAATGCGGGTGTATGCATCCTCGCCCTTTTATACGGCGAAGGGAATGTAAGCCGGACAATTGAAATTGCAACGATGTGTGGTTGGGATACGGATTGTAATGCAGGGACTGTTGGATCGATTGTTGGAGCCTTGAGTGGGCTCGATGGAATTGCTTCCAACTATCGAAAGCCTATCAATGACGCCATCGTTGCATCTAGTGTCTCGGGTTATTTAAATAACGTGGATTTGCCTACATTTGCAAAACAGATTGCTCTATTGGGCTATCGGGAAGCAAGGGAAGAACCGCCACCCCGATTAGTCGAAAGCTATAAAGAGAAGGAAATCTATTTTGATTTTACATTGCCAGGGTCAACACATGGATTTTGCACGAGTTATCCGTTTAAAACATTTTTGCGAAATTCCGGTAATAAAGGGTTTTCCACAAACGGTTCCTTGGAAATTATCGTATTTAGGATGTATGAAGGGGATATTTCGACAGTTTTTTATAGAACTTTTTACAGGCGAAATCTTTTCATGGATGAAAAATATTCACCAACCTTTGCCCCCACCGCCTATAGTGGGCAAACGGTTTCCATGAAAGTGAAGGTGGAGCGGTTGCATGGTAAAGCCATCGTTTTGACGCCATACGTGCGTACTACATCCGATAAAAAAATAATCAAGACGAAGGATCCTATAATAGTCAATTCGATCTGGCAAACGATTGAATTCACAGTACCAAATACAAAAGGAGATTTAATAGAAGAAGTGGGTCTGATGATTCACTCGGACTCTTCTAGAACAGAGAGGGCGTTTGGTAAAATCTTTTTGGATGAGTTTCGAATTTATGGTAAGCCGTCCTACGAAATTGATTTTAAAAAACAAGTTGTCGAGTTCAAGTGCGTGACACCGTTTTCTCATCATCGGGGAAAATGGACGCTCGAAGAGGATGCAATGAAAATGGAAAGCAATGAAGGTGCATTTTGTTTCACGGGACATTATTTTATGGAAGATGCGATTATTGAAGCCAATATTAAACCTATAAAAGGAAATTCACATGGTATTCTCTTTAGATCGTCTGGAATAGAGCAATATTATTTTGCAGGGTTTGACTCTGAAAATAAAGTGATACTCGGTTCACGGGATTTTGGGGCAACTTTATTGGCTGAAGCCGACTACAGGTGGAAGCATGGCGAGTTGTACCGCTTAAAATTGAAAGCAATGGATAATAATTTATCTTTTTATATAAATGATGAACTTTTGTTGACTGTACAAGATGATACCTTCCAACATGGTATGTGGGGTTTTTATGCTTTTGAAGGTGGGGAATGCACCTACACGGACATAAAAATAAATTAGATCACTAGGTATAACCAATTTGCTTAAGGTTATACCTTTTTAACTAGAGCTTCATAGATTTATTAAAAATTAGTATAAAAGATACAGTATTTACTACTTTCTATTAATATAACTTCTGTTGTACTATAAAGGTATATTATGTGAAAAGAGGAATGGAAGTTGTTCAAAGTAAATCAACTGATTCAAAATATACTTCTGGCATTCATCATGTCTTGTTCTATTACTTCGATATTTAAGGCAACACCTTATACATGGTTAAAAGCTGAAGTCATACATATACCACTATTGTTTATTGTCATGTTCGGTCTATCCCTTCTCGTTGTCGAGGATGTAAGAAATAGTTTTAAAAAAGTGCTGAAATTTGAATCAAGAAAAGATAAACGGCCAATCTGGCAAGTAGGTGTGGGGATGATTTTTTATTTCACGCAGGTAGGGCTAATCGAAGTATTTGCCCGAAGCCTAATGGTATACAATTTAGGGGGAATGCCGCTTTATTTGGTATTTGCCTTTATGAATGCATTTTTGCTTACTGTTATTTATGAAGAAATCTTCTACCCAAAAATTTCAAAAAAATCTTACTCCTGAAACTTTCGTTTAGTTGAAGTAAATAAGGTTCATTCCTGCACGTATTGGTCGTATTTTCGGCTGGTACGTGTTTTATAATGGAAAAAAGCGTGTTGAAAGGATAAAGTTAATAGAGACACATTATTTAAGACAAAGACTAGTTGCCATTGATGAAGATTGATGAAGGAGAGCGTTAAATGAGTAGAGATAAATTATTGTTGCTGGACGGAAATAGTTTGGCTTATCGAGCATTTTTTGCGTTGCCGCTGCTTGCCAACGACAGTGGAATCCATACAAATGCAGTATATGGATTTACAACCATGCTTCAAAAAATAGTAGAAGAAGAGAAACCGACAAAAATGCTTGTTGCTTTCGATGCAGGGAAAACAACCTTCCGCCACGAATCTTACGGGGAGTATAAGGGTGGACGCCAAAAAACCCCACCAGAGTTATCTGAACAATTTCCTTATTTGCGAAAGCTGATAGATGCCTATCAAATTAAACGTTATGAAAAGGAACTTTACGAAGCGGATGATATTATCGGTACCCTCGCGAAGCAAGCCGAAAACGAAAATATGGATGTAATCGTTGTGTCGGGCGATAAAGATTTAACCCAGCTTGCCACCGATCAAGTGACGGTTTATATCACTCGTAAAGGAATGACGGATATTGAAAAATATACGCCTGCGCATATAGAAGAGAAGTACGGGCTGACGCCGCTTCAAATTATCGATATGAAGGGGCTCATGGGCGATCCTTCGGATAATATTCCGGGCGTACCGGGGGTTGGGGAAAAAACGGCCATTAAATTACTAAAAGAATATGGGTCTGTTGAAGCTTTGTATGAACAAATCGAAGACATGAAAAAGTCGAAAATGAAAGAAAAGCTAGTGGAGAATGAAGAGCAAGCGAAACTATCCAAAAAGTTGGCGACCATCTTCACTGAAGCGCCTATCGATATCACCCTTGGGGATTTGAGCTACCCAGGACCGAATGAAGAAGAACTTTTAAACGTATGGCAGGAACTTTCGTTTAAGTCTTTGATTGAGAAAAGCGATTTCCAGGCTGAAGAAATAGAAACGGCTGAATTGGATTTTGACATTGTGCAGGAAGTGACGGAGGAGATGCTCGGGGATGTCATGGCTGTTCATGTTGAAATTGAAAACGAACATTATCATACATGCCGGGTTTTAGGTTTTGCCTTTACAGATGGTGTAAAGACATTCTATCTTTCTTTTGAAGCGATGCAACAAAACGAAGTGATTAAAAATTGGCTGGAAGATGAAACGAAGAAAAAATATATGTCGGATAGTAAAGCAGCGCAAGCGATTTTGAATCGTGTGGGAATCAATCTGCATGGTGTGGAATTCGATATGTTGTTGGCGGCCTATATTGTGAATCCAGCCATTTCCGGCGATGATATCGCCACTCTTGCAAAAGAGTTTGGTTATACAGATATCCAAGCGAATGAAACGATATATGGAAAAGGGGCAAAATGGACGGTTCCGGCAGAGAAGGTTCTGGCTGAGCATGTCAGCCGCAAAGCTTTCGCCATTTGGACGCTCCAGCCCATTGTTGAAGGCAAGCTAAAGGAAAATGAACAGTTCGAGCTGTATTACGATCTTGAGCTTCCTCTTGCCTCTATCCTCGGTTCTATGGAAAGTAAAGGCATTAAAGTTGATATTCCGACACTTGAAAAGATGGGTGAGGATCTCGAACAGAAAATTAGCTCACTTGAAAAAGAGATTTATGAACTTGCAGGAGAGAAGTTCAATATTAACTCCCCTAAGCAATTAGGAGTGATTTTATTTGAGAAATTGGGCCTTCCGGTAGTGAAGAAAACGAAAACAGGTTATTCAACAGCTGCCGATGTTCTAGAGAAGTTGCAAAATGAACATAAAGTCGTTCAATATATTCTTGATTACCGACAGCTTGCGAAATTGCAATCCACCTATATTGAAGGGCTTATGAAGGAAGTGCATTGCGAGGATAGCAAGGTGCATACGCGGTTCCAGCAAGCTTTAACTTCCACGGGTCGACTAAGCTCCACTGATCCGAACCTTCAGAATATCCCGATTCGTCTGGAAGAAGGTCGAAAAATTCGACAGGCGTTTGTCCCTTCAGAAGAAGGATGGGTCTTATTCGCAGCGGATTACTCACAAATCGAATTACGTGTTTTGGCACATATGTCCAATGATGAAAATTTAGTGGAAGCATTTAAAGAAGGAATGGATATTCATACTCGTACAGCAATGGACGTATTCCATGTCTCGGAAGATGAAGTGACTTCCAATATGCGCCGTGCGGCAAAAGCCGTTAACTTCGGTATTGTTTATGGTATTAGTGATTATGGACTGTCCCAAAGCTTGAATATTACACGGAAAGAAGCAGGGGATTTTATCGAGAAATATTTGGAAAGCTTCCCTGGTGTTAAACAATATATGGATACAATCGTGCAGGAAGCAAAACTTAAGGGATATGTGACAACGATTTTAAATCGTCGGCGTTATTTGCCCGATATTACGAGCAGGAACTTTAATCTGCGAAGTTTTGCCGAGCGTACGGCGATGAATACGCCGATTCAAGGCAGTGCGGCGGATATTATTAAAAAAGCGATGATCGATATGGATGCACGCTTGAAAGAAGAAGGACTTAAATCAACACTACTGTTGCAAGTACACGATGAATTAATTTTTGAAGCACCAAAAGAGGAAATTGAAATTTTAGAGCGAATTGTACCGGAAGTCATGGAACATGCCATTGAATTGGCAGTTCCGTTAAAAGTGGATTTCAACTATGGTCAAACTTGGTATGATGCGAAATAAGGAAGTGGAATTATGCCTGAATTACCAGAGGTAGAAGGTGTTGTTCGGGCACTTGTGCCTTCAGTTGAAGGGAAGACCATTATGAAAGTGGAACTCTCGGAAACTATATACACGTCATTTGGGCTTGGCAAGCAATGCATTGTTAAAAATATGGCACCGAACCTATTTGTAGAAGCGATGCAAGGGATGGAGATCAAAAAAATCACCCGTCGTTCCAAATATATTTATTTTCATTTGGAGAAAAACAAAGAGAGATTTCTTTTTGTAAATCATTTAGGAATGACCGGGGCGTGGTTTGTAGTTCAATCTTTGGATGATATTACGGAAGAGAAGTTTCGAAAGCATGTGCATGCAATATTTAGCCTGCAATCAGGGGAACTTCTAGTATATTCAGATATACGGCGATTTGGCGAGCTTCGCTTTATAAAAAAAATGGAAGAGCATCCCCCCCTTCTTCTAATGGCACCGGAACCGTTCGAGAGTCGCGCATGTGATTTCTTTTTGGAAAAGTGTGAGTTGCCGAAATATCAACACAAGCCCATTAAAGAAGTAATTATGGACGGGCAAGTCATCTCGGGATGCGGCAATATCTATGCAACGGAAGCTCTTTTTAGAATGGGTATTCATCCAGCGAGGAAAACGAATCGTATCAGTAAAAAACGAAAAATCGAGCTGTTTGAAGCGATACGTACAATTTTACAAGAAAGCATCGAGATGGGCGGGTCAACAATTTCGGACTATCGGAATATAAACGGGGAAGCAGGAGGAATGCAGAACCGTTTGAAAATGTATGGCAAGAAAACTTGCCCTGAGTGTGATACAGCTACAAAATCGTTAATTATAGGGGGACGTACTTCGGTATATTGTCCAAAATGTCAGCATTAAAAGGGTGTTTAGTGGAATGATTATTGGGTTAACAGGCAGCATTGCGAGCGGTAAAAGTACCGTTGCCAATATGCTGAAAAATTACGGTCTGCCAATTGTCGATGCAGATATAGTGGCCCGGCTAGTAGTGGAGCCGGGTACACCAACCTTGCGAAAAATTGTAGAGGCATTTGGAGAGGAAGCGTTAACAGATGAAGGTGCAATGGATCGCCAGAAAATCGGCTCCATCATTTTTAATAATGAAGAAAAAAGAAAACAGTTGAACGGCATCATTCATCCAGCCATACGGCAAGAAATGCTCCGTCAACGCGACGAGCACTTTGGGAATGGCGCTAACACGGTAGTGATGGATATACCTTTATTATTTGAAAGCAAATTGCAGCATTTTGTAGAGAAGATAATCGTTGTGTCGGTATCCGAAGAAACACAATTGAACCGGTTAATGGAGCGGAACCAATTGACGGAGGAGGAAGCCAAAGCACGTATTGCATCACAGTTGCCTCTTAGCGAAAAAGAACAAGGGGCGGATGCAGTGATTGATAACAATGGAACGATTGAGCAAACAGCCCGGCAATTAGAAAATATATTGCGTAAATGGGAAGTTATTTAGCAAATAGTACATTTTCTTGTACTTTAGTCACAGAACCTAGCCTAATATGTTATACAATTGGTCGACTTTGTAAAGTCGGCCTTTTTATTTTTTAAAAATAGTTAATCTAGGCAAGAAAGTGGGTAACGATACAGTAGACGAAAGATTGCAAGATAATTTTCAATTTCCTTTATACACAGCGTATTTTTTCAGAAAATAGAAACTTTTTAAATCTGAATAAAATGTGTTCACCTTTTAGGTAAATGTGTTATACTAATTGCAAGAGATTGGATAAAATATTACTAACCGCAAATACAGGAGGATTTTCAAATAATGACAGTTTCTATTGCTATTAATGGGTTTGGCCGTATCGGACGCATGGTTTTCCGCCAAGCAATTGCTCAAGATGAATTAAATATTGTTGCGATAAATGCTAGTTATCCATCAGAAACGTTAGCACATTTAATTAAGTATGACACAAATCATGGCCGATTTGACGGAACAGTTGAAACGGAAGAAAATGCTTTAATCGTCAATGGTAAGCGCATTCAACTAATAAGTGAACGTGATCCATTACAATTGCCATGGAAACAATTAGGTGTAGATATCGTAATTGAAGCAACAGGTAAATTTAATGATCGTGAAAAAGCAGCAATGCATTTAGAAGCTGGTGCCAAGAAAGTTATTTTAACTGCTCCGGGTAAAAATGAAGATATAACACTAGTGATGGGTGTGAATGACGAGTTATTGGATATTGATAAGCATGATGTCATTTCAAATGCTTCTTGTACTACAAACTGTCTGGCACCTGTAGCAAAAGTATTGAATGATACATTTGGCATTGAAAATGGTTTAATGACAACAGTTCATGCCTATACAAATGATCAAAAGAATCTCGACAATCCACACAAGGATCTGCGTCGTGCTCGTGCATGTGCAGATAGCATCATCCCGACTTCAACAGGCGCTGCAAAAGCATTATCGCTTGTATTGCCTGAATTAAAAGGTAAATTGCATGGAATGGCCCTACGTGTCCCAACTTCGAATGTATCATTGGTTGACCTTGTAGTGGACCTTCAAAAAGATGTTACGGTTGAAGAAGTAAATGAAGCTTTTAAAGCTGCTAGCGAAGGCCCGTTAAAAGGAATTTTAAACTTTACAATGGAGCCATTAGTTTCAACAGATTATAATTCAACAACATATTCCTCTACAATCGACGGCCAGCTGACAATGGTTATGGGCTCCCGCAAAGTGAAAGTGCTTGCTTGGTATGACAATGAGTGGGGATATTCCGCACGAGTAGTGGACTTGACAAAGAAAATTGTGAAAGAACTTGAAAAAGTTACAGCATAATGTGCAACAGTACACAAAAGGTAGAAGTGGATACTTCTATCTTTTTTATTTTGAGATGTTAGATTGATGTAACGTTTTATTATATTTACACAAATGGAACACGCAGTGAAGTTTTGATTGTCCCGGGGTTTGTCTTTTGGAGGCGCAAGAGATAATCGTCATGAGCATTCAACGCAATAGGGAGCAGTCTCACAGACATTTTGAGAAGAAAAAGTTTAAAAATAAGTGTTTTCTATTGCAAAATATATTAGAATTTACTATTACGAACACAAAATAACTGCTATTTTTCTATATAAATAAGATTTGTTATAATGAGAGTATCAAAGAACTTGGTTTTTCGCCCCTAGCTTTTGGCGATCAGCTTTAGTTGGATTTATACGGATAAGAATGTTGCATTCTATCTTATTTGTCTAAAAAGAGTGAGACGGGAGAAATACTATGAGATGTCCAGCTTGTCAATATAATGGAACACGTGTTGTGGATTCAAGACCTGTTGATGATAATAAAGAAATTCGACGCCGACGGGAATGTGAGTCCTGTGGTGTTCGTTTTACTACATTTGAAAAGATTGAAGAAACGCCTTTGATCGTTGTTAAAAAGGATGGTTCGAGGGAAGAATTCAGCCGGGAAAAAGTGTTGCGTGGACTGATTCGTGCATGTGAAAAGCGCCCAGTATCTTTGGACACTTTGGAAGGAATTGCTCTGTCCGTGGAAAAAGATTTAAGAAGAATTGGCAACTCGGAAGTGCGTTCTGACGATGTCGGAGAAAAAGTTATGAACTTATTGGCAAAAGAAGATGAAGTGGCCTATGTTCGTTTCGCTTCCGTTTATCGGCAATTCAAAGATATCAATGTGTTTATTGCAGAAATGAAGGAACTGCTTCAACGTCAATCGGATATGAAAAAATAAAGTTTTGGAGGGAATTAAATGGTTCATTTGTATAAAGAAGTGCAGCCTACGGATCATTTTGAAATAAGTCTCCCTCATTTTCTTTCAACAAATGAACGCCAATTGCTAACATTGTTCTATCAACCCTTAACAGGCCCCGAACCAATCAGTTTATACTTAACTCTTTGGGCTGAAGGGGAAGATTTACATAATCATTCTATGACCCATTACTATTTAATGAACGTTTTGAGTATGCCGATCGGGAAGATTTTTGAGGCACGAATTGCCCTAGAGGCAATTGGTTTACTTCGAACATGGCGAAAGGATGAAGAGGATAGTCGCCGGTTTATTTATGAATTAATCCGTCCGCTAGAAGCAGCGGCATTTTTTCAAGATCCTTTGCTATCGATGTTCTTATTCTCGAAGATTGGTGAGCAAGCATACCGGAAATTACGAAGACGTTTTACGAAAACGATCAATAAAGACACGTTTAAAGAGGTTTCCCGTTCATTTATTGATGTGTATAAACCAGTACATATGAATGTACCGAAGGATTTTGCGGAGATGAACGAAGGAAGGAAACAGGATTACCCATTTTATTTCGAACAGTTTGATTTTAATTTGCTGCTGTCAGGGTTATCGGAAAACTTGATTCCTTCAAGCAGTATTACAGCTGAAGTGAAGGAAATTATAGCAAAGCTTGCCTTTCTTTATCACCTGTCTCCTTTGGATATGCAAAAGGTTGTTATTTTGGCGCTGGATGATAACATGCAGATTTCGAACGACCGATTAAAAAAAGCGGCCGCGGATTATTATAAGTTGACGGTTTCCAAGGATGCTCCAAAAATGGAAAAAACCTTTGTCCAAAGCGAACAGCCTCAAACTGCCAGTAAGGCAACCAAAGAGCAGGAACTTCAGATTTATCTTGAAACAACGCCACCCCTTCAAGTGTTGAAAGATATAAATAACGGAAAAGAGCCATTGCCATCATCGGTTGAACTTGCTGAAGATTTAATAATGAAGCATGGAATGCCGATAGGTGTAGTAAATGTTCTTTTGGAATATGTCATGCTCACAACAGATATGAAACTCCCACGTAAATATGTGGAAAGAATTGCCGATCATTGGATGAGGAAAAATTTGAAAACTGCCAAAGAAGCAATGGATTTGGCACGAACTGAAAGAGATCAGTATACAAAGTGGAAAAATGAAAACGACAATAAGGCACAAGGAACTAAACGAAATAACACGGGCTATAAAAACCAAGCGAGACAGAGTAAAGAAATAATCCCTGAGTGGTTTTATAAACGCAATAAACAAGACGAAGCGAAGCAACAGCCCGATATTGAAAAACAGAAGTCAACCGAGGAACGACGTAAAAAGATTTTGGAAGCGTTGGGTCAATCAGATGGAGAGGTGAATTAAAATCGAACCTATAAATAAAGCGCTGAATAGAGTGATAAATATGCCATCTTTTCAAGAACGGTATGAAAAAATGAGACGAGAAATTTTGGAAAATGCACAAGTGCAAAAGTTTTTGGAAGAAAACGACACGCTTGTCAATAAAGAGATGGTTGAGCGGAGCTTGACAACATTACATGAGTATATTTCCCAAAGCCATTCTTGCTGCGGCTGCGATAACACCGATCACTGCACAAACAACTTGAATGGATTTGTTCCAAAGCTTTCAATTATTCGCAATTCCATTGAAATTGAATACTATAAATGTGAACAAAAACTGATCGAGGAAGAAAGACGCGAATCGGCGAAGATGATCTCAAGCATGTACATGCCAAAAGATGTTTTAAGAGCTAGAGTGAAAGATTTACTGAATAATGATTCGCAAATGGATGTAGCGGAATTAGCCACGAAATTCATTCAAAGAGTGAAAGAAACAGGTAAATTGCCTTCAAAGGGTCTATTTATCTATGGTCCATTCGGTGTAGGGAAATCCTTTGTGCTTGGTGCAATTGCGAATGAACTGGCTAGTTTAAAAATCCGCTCGGTTGTTGTATTTGTCCCTGAATTTTTAAGTGAAATGAAGCAAGCAATTTCTGATAACTCGCTTCAGGAAAAAGTTGATTTTGTAAAAAAAGCGCCGGTTTTAATGCTGGATGATCTTGGTGCCGAGACGTTGTCCACTTGGACCCGCGATGAAATCTTGGGAACAATTCTACACTATCGGATGGCGGAAGAACTACCGACATTTATTACTTCCAATTTCGATTATGACGGTTTGGAAAATCACTTGGCCAATTCGCAAAAAGGCGGCGTTGAGGTTGTGAAGGCCGCCCGGATTATGGAACGTATTAAGGCAACTACTGCCCCGATTCAACTGGAAGGTACAAATCGCAGGCTTTAAATAAAAAAATTGAATTGAATGTTGCAATTTTAAAAGTTCGAGCGTATACTACATTGTAATTAATCAATATTTAAATGCTTTGATAAGGACAACAAGTTTGTGTAACCGACTCTATAAGAGAAGGAAGCCTTGGCTGGAAGCTTCCGAGTACGAACACTTGCTTTACTACCTTTGAGCATCGGCGGGGACAATCCGCTGACGTTATTCGGTACGTTAACCGACCTTGAGCTTCGTCTGATAACATGTTATCGGAAGGAAGAAGGGTGGAACCACGAGCATACGCGTCGTCCCTTTCATAGGGATGGCGCTTTTTTTATTGGGAAAAGCTTGCTGTTGATGGAAACAGAGATTCACTCCATAGGGACTTTTGCCTCTTGGAAAGATGGAGTGAATCGAGAATCTAGACGCCGCAGCCAATCAATAAAATAAAGGCTTGTTCAAATGCATAAGAATATTTTTGGAAAAGGAGTAATACACATGTCAGAAATCATTCAATTAACTTTCCCGGACGGTGCCATCAAAGAATTTGAGCGTGGCATTTCAACTGCCGATGTTGCAGGATCAATCAGCCCTGGACTAAAAAAACAAGCATTGGCGGGTAAATTGAACGGTACGCTAATCGATTTGAAAACACCGATTGAAGAAAATGGCAACATTGAAATCATTACACCAAAATCAGAGGAAGCGTTGGAAATCCTTCGTCACTCCACAGCGCACTTAACTGCGCAAGCTTTAAAACGTTTATACCCTGGCATTAAATTGGGTATCGGCCCGGTAATTGAAGGTGGTTTCTACTATGATGTGGATGCATCGGAACCGATTTCGGCTGACGATTTCCCAAAAATCGAAAAAGAAATGAAAAAAATTATTGCTGAAAATATTGAAATTGAGCGTAGAGACGTTTCAAGAGATGACGCTCAAAAAATCTATGAAGAAATTAACGATGAATATAAATTGGAGCTTCTAGAAGCCATCCCGGCGGATGAGCAAGTTTCAATTTATTACCAAGGCGACTTCTTCGACCTTTGCCGAGGGATCCACGTGCCATCAACAGGTAAACTGAAAGAATTTAAATTGCTTTCTTTAGCAGGTGCTTATTGGAGAGGAAACTCCGACAATAAAATGCTGCAACGTATTTATGGGACAGCCTTCTTTACTAAAGATGATTTAAAACATCATCTTCAAATGCTTGAAGAAGCTAAAGAGCGCGATCACCGCAAAATCGGAAAAGAACTGGAATTATTCACACTTTCGCAAACTGTTGGCCAAGGGTTGCCGCTTTGGTTGCCAAATGGTGCAACAATCCGTCGTACGGTTGAGCGCTATATTGTCGATAAAGAATTGCGCTTAGGCTACAAACATGTTTACACACCTGTGCTTGGCTCAAAACGTTTATACGAGACTTCAGGGCACTGGGAACACTACCAAGAAGATATGTTCCCGCCAATGGAAATGGATAACGAAACATTGGTTCTTCGCCCAATGAACTGTCCACACCATATGATGGTTTATGCTAGCAGCATGCACTCTTACCGTGAGCTGCCGATTCGTATCGCAGAGCTTGGCACAATGCACCGTTATGAATCTTCCGGTGGTTTATCTGGTTTACAACGTGTTCGAGGCATGACTCTGAATGATGCACATATCTTCGTTCGTCCTGACCAAATCAAGGAAGAATTTAAACGTACAGTGGAATTGGTATTGGATGTTTACAAAGATTTCGAGTTAACAGACTATAAATTCCGTCTTTCATACCGTGATCCTCAAGATACAGAGAAATACTTCGATGATGATGCTATGTGGGAAAAAGCCCAAAGCATGCTGAAAGAAGCGATGGATGACCTGGGCTTGGATTATTTCGAAGCAGAGGGCGAAGCAGCATTCTATGGTCCGAAATTGGATGTTCAAGTAAAAACGGCAATCGGTAAGGAAGAGACTTTATCTACAGTTCAACTTGACTTCTTGCTGCCGGAACGTTTTGATTTATCGTATGTAGGCGAAGACGGAAAACCACATAGACCTGTTGTGATTCACCGTGGTGTCGTTTCAACAATGGAACGCTTCATTGCCTTCTTGATTGAAGAATACAAAGGGGCATTCCCGACTTGGTTGGCACCGGTACAAGTTGAAATCATCCCTGTATCAAACGAAGTTCACTTCGATTATGCAAAACAAGTGGAAGAAAAACTAGTGGCAGCAGGAATTCGTGTGGAAATGGATTATCGCGAAGAAAAACTGGGCTATAAAATCCGTGAAGCGCAAATGAAGAAAATCCCTTACATGCTTGTATTAGGGGATAAAGAAATGGAAGCTGGGGATGTGAACATCCGTCGTTACGGCTCAAAAGATTCAGAAACTATCTCTTTGGATAGCTTCTTGGAAATGATAAAAGCAGAAGCAAATAAATAAAAATTAAAAACTTGGATGAAAAGTGATTTTCATCCAAGCTTTTTTAATAAGCCGATTGATAAAAGTAGCTCCAGCCTTCTTGTATACCGGAAGCGAATGTATCTTTTGCAAAATATACATTCGGCAAATATCGATAACGTTTGATTTCATCTTGGCAGTTGCCGACAATCACTGAAGGCAATCCTAATCTCAACATGTCAACATCGTTTCCGGAATCCCCAGCCACCAGTATTCTGAAATGTTCGGGTGCAAACTTTTGCAGTGCATATTTTAAGGCTTCCCCCTTATTCGTATGAGAAGGTAAAATGTCGACATCCCTGTTCGAGCTATACATTAAATAGAAAGCTATACAGTAGAGTTTCAGCATTTCTTCAACTTCCTTAACATACCCTGGATCGTCCGGAATAGTAAATGATAATCGATAGTCGTTTGGCAACGGTTGGCGTTGTAATTTATCGTACTGCTTTGTGACACTTAAAATGAGATCTGGATTCCAGTCGGCTGATGTAATCAAACGCCACTGCTCATCTTCTTTCAATTCAGGGCCGATGTACATTGAAGCTCCCACATCACAGATTAAAATATCAGGTTTCGGCAGTTGCTGTTCCTCGATTAGTTCCAGGGCCGATGAATAATGTCTCCCTGTTAGATAGATTAAAGAGATAGGTATTTTGTGTTCTTTGAAGTATGACCATAGTTGTTCGGACTTTTCCTTGTGTCCGACTAATGTATTATCTAGATCTGTTGCTAATATTTCGTTACCTAGCAGTTTCATAAATTGTCTCCTCATAAAGGTGATTAATCTTTTTGGCGATTTGTTGCCATTTAAATTCTCTTTGTGCGAATTTACGGGCATTGTTTTTCAATTCTTTTACAAATTGCGGTCTAGAAAGCAATTGGTACATCGATTCCGTTAATTTCGCAATATTGCCTTTAGTGACATGCAACCCTGTTTTGCCAGGGATGACAATATCCTTTAAACCTCCCACTTCCGAAGCAATGACAGGGCATCCGCATGCCTGTGCTTCAGCAGCCACCATACCGAATGATTCGTAATAGGATGGGACTACGGTTGCCACTGCATTTTTGAAAAGATCTGCAAGTTCATCTTCGTTGCGTGGGCCCAAAAATTTGATTCGATCTTCCAGTCCTTTGATTTCTTGCCTCATTTTAGGGTCGTTTGGATAGAATTTATTTACATTCACACTTTGTGCTGTACCGCCTGCAATAAGCAGTTTTATGTTCTTAGGAATTTTCTTTTTCTCAACCAGTTCACGGAATGATTGAATTAATACAAAAATCCCTTTTGATTCTTCCAAACGTCCTACAAACAGGAAATAGTTTCCGAACTCAAAAGGTCTTTTATATAAGCTGTGGTAAGTATCTGAAACACCTATTGGTACAATATGAATAGTTGCGGGTGATTCAACGGTCTCAAGAATCAATTGTTTTTCATTTGGGGTTGTGGCGATAATTTGATCTACCTCTGACAGGATCTTGTCCTCATAATAAAGGCGTCTATTGTCCTTCACTCCTGTGCCTAATTGCTTTGCAATTCCTAAAGAGTGATTCGTGTGGAACCAAGGCAAGCCAAACTCTTTTTTCACTTGTAAGCCAATGACACCTGATAACCAATAATGGGTATGGAGCAGCTCGTACTCCGATATATCAATCTTGTTTTTCATTTCTTTATAAAAGCTGGGTAGCAGATTAAACAATTCATTTTTATCGACATATCCTTTTTTTCCTGCAGCTAATCGGATAACCCGGCTATTTTTCCCGAATTGTTCGATTTGGGGAGCATTTTCCAGGCACCAATGTGTTACCACATCTACTGCATATCCCATATCTTCCAAAGATAATGCCAATTGACGAACGTAATTATTTTGGCCACCCGCCTGCTTGCTGCCGAGTGGAGCTAAGGGATCACCATGATCCGAGATAAATAGTACTTTTTTTTGAAGCATACTCATACCTACCTCCGTTTTGTTGTCATTTGATGAATTTGAATTTTCAAAGTTACTTTGAAACGCTCCCCTATGTCCATCCATCCTTTTCATAAAAAGAGAAGAGAGGTTGTAAATTTTCTTCCCTTCAAACGTTTCGTTAAACATTTTTTGACAAATTAAATTAGAAATTTACAAAATCTTAAAACCCATAGAACGATGATAAATAAAAAAATGAATACTAGTTGCTTTTTAAAATAAAATGTGTTTAAATAAATTGTTGCTAAATATCAATGACAACTCTTTTAAAGCAAGATCTTAAAATCTCTTGACTTTAAGGTGAATGATTGTTATCATAGATATGGTTATGAATACATTTTATAGTTAAAGTAGAGGCTGCCCGCTTCTCACCTGAATGACGCTATTGCAGTTAACAGGTATTGACACGTTGAATTTTTTTGCGCTGACTAATGAGCGTATGAATATATAGCGGGCGGACATCTTCTTCAGAAATGTCCGTCCTTTTTTTATGGACATACTTAGGAAGTGTACCGTTCAACCGGGCATATTTGCTCTTAACTCATGTATTCCCGACACAAACCTGGAGGTGGATTCGTATTAGCAAAGACATGTATGTAAACGAAGGTATTCGCGCGCGTGAACTTCGTCTAATCGATCATAATGGTGATCAGCTAGGAGTTAAATCTCGTAACGAAGCGTTAGAAATCGCCGCTCGTGTAAACTTGGATCTTGTCCTTGTGGCCCCTCAAGCTAAGCCACCAGTCGCACGTATTATGGACTATGGTAAGTTTAAGTTTGAACAGCAAAAGAAAGATCGTGAAATTCGTAAAAATTCAAAAGTTATCAATATGAAGGAAGTACGTTTAAGCCCTACAATTGATGAACATGATTTCCAAACGAAATTGCGTAATGCCATTAAATTCCTGGAAAAGGGCGACAAAGTAAAATGTTCTATACGTTTTAAAGGTCGTGCCATTACTCACAAGGAAATTGGTCAACGCGTTCTAGATCGCTTTGCTGAAGCTTGTACCGAAGTCGCAACGGTTGAACAAAAACCGAAGATGGAAGGCAGAAGCATGTTCTTAGTTCTTCAACCAAAGAACGAGAAATAGTAAACCCTTGAATAGTTTAGGAGGAAATTCGAAATGCCAAAAATGAAAACTCACCGTGGCGCTGCGAAGCGTTTCAAAAAAACGGGCAAAGGAAAATTGAAATTTGACCGTGCGTACGGAAGTCACTTATTCGCAAACAAATCTACAAAAGCAAAACGTCACCTACGTAAAGCGAAAGTTGCTTCATCTGGGGATTTCAAACGCATCAAATCTTTATTAACTTACATGAAATAATTTTTATGTATAAATGAACGTAAATTAAACATTCGAAAGAATTAGCAGGAGGTAATTAGTATGCCACGCGTAAAAGGCGGAACAGTAACGCGCAAGCGTCGTAAAAAGGTTTTAAAATTAGCAAAAGGTTATTATGGTTCAAAACATACATTATACAAAGTTGCTAACCAAGCAGTAATGAAGTCAGGTCAATATGCATATCGTGACCGTCGTCAAAAGAAACGTGATTTCCGTAAATTATGGATCACTCGTATCAATGCAGCTGCACGTTTAAATGGTCTTTCTTACAGCCGTTTAATGCACGGTTTAAAAGTAGCAGGAATCGAAGTTAACCGTAAAATGTTGGCTGATCTTGCTGTAACTGACGCTCAAGCATTTGCTCAATTAGCAGATGCAGCTAAAGCAGCTGTAGCGAAATAATTAACTTTCCACAATTTTGTGGGTGTGCACCGAAAGCATAGCGGAAGTTGCAAAGTTAAATTCTGCACCGAAAGCTTAGCGACAGGTGCAAAAAGTACAACATCACATTTACATAATCAGATGTAAAGTGAACATATAAATAAAAAGGCTGGTAGGACTTCCTATCAGCCTTTTTATTTAAAAATGGGTTTTAATTAATACGAAATTGGACAGCGATTTTTTGAAAATCGTGTTTTCTACTATAGAAAGAAGGCATTTTCTATGGAATTAGCATTTTTAACATATGTTGGCGTAATGTCAGTCGTGCTCTGCGTTTTTATGTATATCGATAAATCACGGGCAAGAAAGCACGAATGGCGCATTTCTGAAAAATCTTTATTTACCCTGGCTATCCTTGGAGGGGCTTGTGGAGGTGTGTTAGGAATGTATTTATTCCGCCACAAAACCAAACATAACTCCTTCGCATTTGGTTTTCCGATCATTGCAGCCCTTCAGATTTTCGTTGTCGTAAGAATTTTTAACATATTCTAGATTCATATAAAACTGCCGGTTCATATTAGGATGAACGGCTTTTTTTATTGTGAAAAGGAAATAACACGCTTGAAGATTGTGTGCATCATTGGTGGATAAGCCATGGCTTTAAATTGTGGAAGAAAGGGAACAGCGCAAACGAACAATAAGCACATGTGTGTTGATCATTCAAAATCTTGCGCTAATTTTGCAGCCATTTTTGCCATTTGCAACAGATAAAATAAAAGACATGCTTGATAGAAAAGATGATGTATGGTCGAATGAATGCAATTTGGATGAAAAAAGTGAAGTATGCAAAACCTTTGTACGAACGTTTGAATGTGAATTAATAGAAGAGGAACTAGCGAAATTGATGGAAGAATCTACTCGAAGTTTATAGTTTTCTTCAAAAAAGGATTGTCGAACATACATAATTCAGGTAATGTTCGACAATCTTATTTCCTGTACAAGTTAGTCTTTATACGATGTGTGTTGCTAAGCTTTTCAGTATGAAAAAAATTAATTCGAGTTCATTTGGTCCTTCATCAGTTGTTCAATCGGGTTTTTCCAGTTGATATTGGCCAAAGGATAACTCATTTTTATTTCATTCTCCAAATAGTAAAAATCATCTTTAGTTAATCCTTGAAGCTTCATCGTATCATGGACCCAAACGAAAATAGATACTACTTCAAAAGCATTTTCCGTAGTACCTAAATATTTCTCACCTTCGAAAATGGCACCTTTATAAGAAATAAAAAAGTTTTTACGAACATTTTTCACATCATCATAAAAATAATATTCCCCTTTTTCGAATGCTTCATCTAGCTTCCGCTTAGGGTCTGTGAGGTAACGGACACCCTTGTAAAATATGTAAACGACTAATACGATAATTAGCAAACGGAAAAGTAGAAGAGCCAAGTTAAGTTCCCCCTTGTAAATACATTGTAGATTCCTTTACGATTAAGGGGGACATTAAGTTTCACTTTTATTTAGAAATTGAGGGATTTTTTTATGAAATTTTTAGAACTATTCGAGATGCAAAGAGAATTGGACGTTTTTATCGAAAAAACGCAAAATATCAACCGTGATGTATTTAAAGAAAAAGGACTTGCATTAATGATTGAATTGGCAGAGTTGGCAAACGAAACAAGATGCTTCAAATTTTGGAGTACAAAAGGTCCTTCCGAGCGTGAAGTGATACTGGAGGAGTTCGTGGATTCGATTCACTTTTTACTTTCACTAGGAAATGCCAAGGGCTTGT
Organism: Ureibacillus sinduriensis BLB-1 = JCM 15800; assembly: GCF_000772955.1. GTDB lineage: Bacteria > Bacillota > Bacilli > Bacillales_A > Planococcaceae > Ureibacillus > Ureibacillus sinduriensis. Next base: position 74,531 of record NZ_JPVO01000043.1, read on the forward strand.
CTTTGGAGGAGTGGCCGGAAGTGAAAAATAAAGTGGATTTAACAGATTGGTTTTTGCAAACACAAGAAGCAATTTTAACATTTATCCAAAATCCTTCCGCGAATACTTATCGTGATGTTTGGCAATATTATGGGGTATTGGCTTTCAATTTAGACTTTACATTAGATGATATTATTCAAGCATACTTTGCAAAAAATGAAAAAAACTATGAACGCCAAAGAAATGGCTACTAAGAGATTTTATCACGACGTACTTAGTGAAATGAAAAAGTAGAAAAGAGCGAAAATTATTTCAATAACCGAAATAATAGCGGTATAATTAGGAAGAACCTATTTAGGAGGGAAAATGATGGTGCAATTAGATGATACATTGAAAATGTTAAAAGAACTAACTGATGCAAATGGTATACCAGGCAATGAAAGAGCTCCGCGTGCGGTGATGCGCAAGTATATTGAGCCTTTTGCAGATGAAATTGAACAGGATAATTTAGGTAGTTTAATCGCCAAAAAGGTTGGCGACGAAAACGGGCCAAAAATCATGATTGCCGGCCACTTAGACGAAATTGGATTCATGGTCTCGCAAATCGATGAAAAAGGATTCGTAAAGTTCCAAACAGTTGGTGGCTGGTGGAGCCATGTGATGCTTTCGCAACGTGTAACGATCACTACTCGTTCAGGTGAAGAAATCATTGGAGTTATCGGTTCAAAACCACCTCATATCCTCCCAGCCGATCAACGCAAAAAAGTTGTGGATATGAAGGAATTATTCATCGACATCGGAGCTAGTTCAAAAGAAGAAGTCGCGGAATGGGGAATTCGCCCTGGTGACATGATTACTCCTTACTTCGAATTTAATGTGATGAAAAATGAAAAAATGCTCTTGGCAAAAGCATGGGATAACCGTATCGGCTGTGCGATCGCCATCGATGTCCTAAAAGCTTTGAAGGATACAAAACATCCAAATATTGTCTATGGGGTGGGGAATGTCCAAGAAGAAGTTGGTCTTCGTGGTGCAAAAACGGCGACATTCAAGATCCAACCGGATATCGGTTTTGCAGTTGATGTAGGAGTCGCGGGTGACACACCGGGGATTACACCAAAAGAATCGACTTCAAAGTTAGGTGATGGCCCGCAGATTATTATCTTCGATGCTTCAATGGTTGGACATAAAGGTCTTCGTGATTTTGTAGTCGATGTAGCTGAGGAAAATAATATACCATATCAATTCGACTCCACACCTGGTGGGGGAACCGATGCCGGTTCAATTCACTTAACTGCAAACGGTGTCCCGGCAATGGCTATTGGTGTGGCATCACGTTATATCCATTCCCATGCCGCGATTTTACACCGTGATGATTATGAGAATACAGTAAAACTAATTGTCGAGCTTGTGAAAAAATTGGATCGTGAAACAGTAAATAAAATTATTTTTGATTAATTATGAAAGATCCGGGGAACAGAATGAATTCTGTTCCTTTTTTATTTGCTGACAGGGCAAAGTTCGCCTCTTTTTAACATAACGGTGTCCAAATAGGGAAATATGCATATATATATTAATGTTCTTGAAAATCTATTTGAATTTTTATTAGTGTAAATGAATATTGATTGGGAAAGTGCCTAATAAATCAATTTGATTATACTATTCAATTGTATAATTTAAAAAAATAAAAATATAGAAATTTAATAAAAATACACTTGATTAAATAAATATACATATGTATAATGAGTTCAACATCAATTGGAAGTTGGGGGCGAAAGCTTAAATGAAATTATTGGAAGAGGTACAGCTTAAATTAGTGTCAAGCCTTAAAGGGAAGGACCTGCTGACATTATTGGACTATACTAGTGAAGAGGTGCAGGACTTAATCAAATTAGCGACACAACTAAAAACGATTACGAAAGCAGGAAAATGTCCGAGACTGCTGGAAGGCAAAACATTAGGCATGATTTTTGAAAAACAATCAACGCGTACTCGTATTTCTTTTGAAGTGGGCATGAACCAACTTGGCGGAAAAGCGATGTTTATGCATTCCCGTGATTTGCAAATAGGGCGCGGTGAACCGATTTCAGATACAGGGCATGTTTTATCCGGCTATCTTGATGCCATTATGATACGTGCCAACTCCCATGAAATGGTGAAGGAATTGGCTGAGCACGCTTCTGTTCCAGTTATCAATGGGTTAACGGATCTCTACCATCCATGCCAGGCGTTAGCGGATTTGGAAACCATTGCCGAAAATAAAGGGGAGCTGAAAGGGCTGAAAATTGCTTACGTTGGAGACGGAAATAACGTGGCGCATTCTTTAGTTGCAGCAGCAGCTCATGTGGGAATGGATGTAGTTGTTGCAACACCATCTGGTTATGAACCAAATGAAGCGGTCATTGCAATGGCACAAAAAATTGCAAAAGAAAATGGCAGCCTTGTGACAGTAACAAATGATCCTGTCACTGCTGTCAAAGATGCCGATGCGGTATATGCGGATGTATGGACTAGTATGGGTCAAGAAGAAGAGACTGCGAAACGCTTGGTCGATTTCGAAGGCTATCAGATTAATGATGAATTAGTTGCCCATGCCAAACCTGACTATATGTTTTTACACTGCTTGCCCGCACACCGTGAAGAAGAGGTAGCCACGTCCGTAATTGACGGTCCGAACTCATACATCTTCGAGCAAGCAGAGAATAGACTTCATGCGCAGAAAGCGGTATTGGTCTCGATTTTAGCTTAAAAAGTGAAAATTATACGGGTGGTATATTTTTGCTTGTAAATATGGAAATCTGCTACGGGGGACTCGCTGTGGAGATTTCGGGTGATGCGGAGTCCATGATGGGATGAGACATCGCTACATAGGAAAAGTAACCTGGAAGATGCTGGGTTGCTTTTTTGTATTGGATAAAAAGAAAACAGCTCTTAAATAATCGATATTTTAAGAAGCTGCTTGTTGATATTGTAGCTATTCATTTATAACGATCACTTCTTCGTCAATATCCAAAAGGTGAGCGATTTTATCAGATATTGCCTCTGTAGTGGTATTTAAAGAGAGGGCAAGTTCCGAAAATAAGATACTTTGCATTGATATTAAAAGTTTGCGGTCCTGTTCAGGAAATTTCTTCCCGCCATTTTCCAACTCATTCTTTTTCACAAGAAGCGAATTAACCACAGTGGCTATTTCTTTCCGGTCGCCTTTTTTTGCAATCAGTGAATAGCCTTGGCTACGTTGATTGCCTTTTTCGATCCATTCAATCCCGGGTTGTGTAAACAAATTTAAAATTTCTTCAGCTTCTTCTTTAGCCATAAGTGTTGAAATCGTTTTATTATCAACAGGAGTACTGATTTCTAATTTTTCGTTATTGAGCGGATGCAGTACATAGTACGTTTTCGTCACACCAGAAAAAGTTTTTTCACTGATGGCATCTATTTGGCATAATCCATGAGAAGAATAAATAATTGTATCTCCAATATTGAACATTGTTTCGCCCCCATGTACTTTTTTGTCAACTAGGTTGACTACTTTATTATACTTTACTAAAGGAAAAATGTCAACTTAGTTGACAAATGATGCATGTTTGAGTATATTATTGACGAAAATGTGAAACAAGGAATGGTTGAAATGGAACAATTAGATTTGTTTGATCTTATTAGTGAGCGGCACGGTACGATCAGAAGAATGCTAGAAGAAAAATGGAATGAGATGAGCGATATATCCATTTCAAATTCCGAATGGTATATTATGTCAAAGGTGAATAAGAATCAACCGACAATATCAATGGTTGCCAAAAATGTACAAATATCACGGCAAGCCGCCCATAAGTTTATAAAAAAATTAGAATCAAAGGGGCTGGTCGAAGTCGTACCAGGTAGTAATAACCGCGATAAATGCATTCAATTAACGAACCTTGGACAAATATGTGTCGATAAATATATTGTGCTAAAAAGAACGATCGAATCGAAAATATCCGAAAAGATAGACATTGAACAATTAAAAACGATATTGAAAAGTGATTGGGGAATTTAATGTAGAAGGCTGCCAAGACATGATAATCAAGCCAGCCTTATCGACATTTCCTTAGTTTTGAAAAGCTTTTGAAAGTTTTTCAGTAAATTGCTGCTGTTCATCTGGTGAGGATGTATTCCACCATTTTTCTAGAAATACACCAAGACCAGGCAATAAGTGCTCGTCTCCGCGCTCAATTGCATCCTCTACCGTATCACGGAATTCTGCAGCACTATCACCTTGAACATTTGATGTAATGGCTTGTCTAATTTGAAAATTCACTACAATCGCCTCCTTAATGACTAGTCTGCTACACAAAGCGTAAAGTATACATAGTAAATAAAGAATAAGATGCAAAAAAGAGGTGCCTCTGGTCGAGACACCTCTATTGATTGTTAGAAAAAGTGCATATAACCACTTAAATTCCCAACTATCCATCGTGGAAGGGATCACAAACATTTTACCGAACTGTTAAGTTTGAAATAGTCATCAGCTGAAGATCATTTTTTACACTGACCGACTTTTCATGTAAAATTAGGCAATAGAATGATAAGAAAAGGCGGTAAACGTACTATTATGAAACGAATCGAATCAGCACAGAATGCGTTGGTCAAGCATTGGAAAAAGCTTGTTACGACTAGGAAAGAAAGAGAAAAATCAGGAGAGTTTATTGTAGAGGGCTTTCATTTAGTCGAGGAAGCACTAAAGAATAAAGAACAAATCGTGCAAATTATCGTTCGAGAAGGTGTGGATTTACCATTGCTTTGGGATATCGATAATGTGGCGATGGTAGAAATAACGGGTTCGATTGCGACGGAACTAGCGGAAACGGAAAACTCCCAAGGCGTTTTTGCGCACTGCAAGCAATCGGAAAAGGGAGCAGATGCTGCTTCGAGCTGGAGAAAATTATTGCTTGTCGATGCAGTGCAGGACCCTGGAAATATAGGGACAATGATCCGTACGGCAGATGCTGCTGGTATTGACGCAGTGGTTTTGGGGAAAGGCTGTGCGGATGCATACAATCCAAAGACATTGAGGTCTGCTCAAGGTTCCCATTTCCATATCCCAATCGTTCGTGGTGACTTAATCGACTGGATCGAAGAGTTAAAAGAACGTGATGTGAAAGTCTACGGAACTGCCCTACAAGAGGCGGTCGTGTATACAGAAGTTGAAACTTCCGGAAGTTTTGCTTTGATTGTAGGGAATGAAGGAAGCGGCATTCATCCACAGTTATTGGATAAGACGGATCAAAATGTTATTATCCCGATTATGGGACAAGCTGAATCTTTAAATGTAGCTGTAGCAACGGGGATATTACTGTATCAATTCGCTAGAAGAACATAAAAAACATTGCAATACTTGAAACGTTTTCTGTTTTGCCGTAAAATAATGGAGAATTAATTAATCAAATAACTATTTAAATGCGTTAATAGCGGGAAGAGTAGATAGTGAAAGACTTTTCAGGGAGCATAAGCCATAGACTGAAAGCTTATGTATGGTCGAAAATATCGAAGTTCACCCCGCAAGCAGCTTCCGGGAGCAGTTTTGTGAAAGGAATGCCGGCCAATCGAGTCGTTATGTCAATGAAGTGATTGCAATTTTTGACTGCAATAACTAGGGTGGTACCGCGAAACTAGTCCTCGTCCCTTTTATAGGGGCGAGGTTTTTTGTGTTTCAAAAAAGGTGGGAGGTTTATGGGAATCGGTTCGCTCATAAATAGGTGAAATCCGCTCGTAAACAAGAGGATTTCGCCCATAAAGAGTAACAATGCGCCCGTAAAGTGACAAAAAATGCCCGTAAACGAACAGAACTTAAACAAAACCAAAAAACCAAAGCGATTTCCAATAAGGAGGGTATACACGTGGAACAACAATTAAAGCAATTAGAACAAGAAGCGTTAGCAAAGCTGCAAGCGGCTTCTAACTTAAAAGAGTTAAATGACGTTCGTGTTGCGTATTTAGGAAAGAAAGGGCCGATTACGGACTTGTTAAAAGGAATGGGGAAATTATCTCCTGAAGAACGTCCGAAAATGGGGGCGCTTGTAAACACAGTGAGGGAAAATGTCACAGCTCAGCTGGAAGAAAAAGTGGCTGTACTGGAGGAGCAAGCGATTTATGAGCAATTGGAGAAAGAGTCGATCGATCTCACTTTACCGGGTCGTAAAGTCCGTCAAGGAAATCGCCATCCTTTAACTCGTGTTATTGAAGAGATTGAAGATTTATTTGTTTCGATGGGCTATGAGATTGCAGAAGGTCCTGAGGTTGAGAAAGATTACTACAATTTCGAAGCATTGAATTTACCAAAAGGTCACCCGGCCCGCGATATGCAGGATACGTTCTATATTACGGAAGAAACACTTTTACGGACGCACACTTCACCGGTTCAGGCACGTACAATGGAGCTTAAAAAAGGTGAACCGATCCGTATTATTTGCCCAGGGAAAGTATTCCGCCGCGATAATGATGATGCGACACATTCACACCAATTCATGCAAATTGAAGGGCTTGTGATTGGCGAAAACATTCGCATGAGTGATCTGAAAGGAACACTCGATGCTTTGGCGAAAAAAATGTTCGGTGACGATCGTGAAATTCGTTTGCGCCCAAGTTTCTTCCCATTCACCGAGCCTTCTGTAGAAATGGATATCTCTTGCTTTAAATGTGGGGGGAACGGCTGCAACGTCTGCAAGCATACAGGCTGGATTGAAATTTTAGGTGCGGGTATGGTCCACCCGAATGTATTGGAAATGGCTGGCTATGATTCGAAGAAAGTTTCAGGCTTTGCATTTGGTATTGGGGCGGAGCGTATCGCTATGTTGAAATACGGAGTGGATGATATTCGTCATTTCTATACAAATGACAGTCGTTTCTTATCACAATTCCATAGAACAGAAAGGTAAGGGGGTATTACTATGTTGGTTTCATTAAATTGGTTAAAACAATATGTTGATATAGATGGCATCGCAGCAGAAGAACTGGCCGAAAAAATTACACGTTCCGGCATTGAAGTAGATGCGGTAATTGATCGTTCAAAAGGCATGACAAATGTTGTGGTTGGGCATGTGGTCTCGAAAGAAAAACATCCGGACGCAGATAAATTGAACGTTTGCCAAGTGGAAGTAGGAGAGGGAGACATCCGTCAAATTATTTGCGGAGCTCCAAATGTGGCAGCTGGGCAAAAAGTAATCGTCGCTTTACCTGGTGCACGTCTTCCAGGTGGAGTGAAAATAAAAAAAGCGAAAATGCGTGGCCAAGAATCTAACGGCATGATTTGTTCGCTGCAAGAACTGGGTGTGGAAGGACGCGTTGTTCCAAAAAAATATGCTGAAGGCATTTACGTATTGCCTGAAGACACGGTTCCTGGCAGTGACGCATTGGAACTAATCGGATTGCGTGACACTGTCTTGGAACTTGGTTTAACGCCAAATCGTTCGGATGCACTGTCAATGCTTGGGGTTGCCTATGAAGTGGCAGCGATTTTATCTAAAGAAGTAAAACTACCTGAAATTGCGTACAATACAATTTCCGAAAAAGCAGAAGATTATATTAAAGTTCGCGTTGAAGCGAAAGAAAATCCTTTATACGCAGCAAAGGTTGTCAAAAATGTAAAGATTGCCGAATCGCCACTTTGGCTCCAGCAATATTTGATGGCTGCGGGAGTGCGTCCACACAACAATGTGGTCGATATTACGAACTATATTTTGATGGAATATGGCCAACCACTGCATGCATTCGACTATGATGCGCTGAAAACAAATGAGATCCTTGTTCGTTTGGCATCAGAAGGCGAGACAATTGTTACGTTGGATGATCAGGAACGTACTTTGAAAGCCCATAACCTAGTCATTACAAATGGCCAAGAACCAGTTGCGATTGCCGGAGTAATGGGTGGGGCGAACTCGGAGGTCACAACCGACACAACTACGGTTGTCATTGAAGCCGCTTATTTCGATGGTTTTTCTGTCCGACGCACATCCAAAGAATTAGGCTTACGATCCGATTCATCTGCCCGCTTTGAAAAGGGTGTGGATCCGAACCGGGTCCTTATAGCAGGAGAACGTGCGGCACAACTTTTGGCGGAGCTTGCGGGTGGAGAAGTTTTGGAAGGGACTGTAGCGGTGGATGATTTAGATAAATCGCCTGCACGCGTAGTCGTATCGCCTGACTTTATTAATAACCGTCTAGGGATGAAAATTTCCTTGGAAGAAATGTTATCGATTTTAAACCGCCTGCAATTTGATGTAGAGGCAGCAAATGGACTATTAATTATCGATGCGCCAACACGCCGTCAAGATATTAAAATCGAAGAAGATATTGTTGAAGAAATTGCAAGGCTGTATGGATATGATGAAATCCCGATGACCTTACCGGAAGGCAATGAGCAGATTGGCGGATTAACTCCTTACCAGGAAAAACGTCGAATCGCCCGTAACGTGATGGAAGGTGCCGGACTTTTACAGGCTGTCACTTATTCATTAACATCGGATGAGCTTGCCCAGAAATTTACCCTAAAAGCAGAAGATACGACAAGATTGTTGATGCCGATGAGTGAGGAACGTTCAACGTTGCGTCAAAGCTTGCTTCCGCATTTAGTAGAAGCAGCTAGCTATAACATAGCACGTAAAGCAGATTCTGTTGCCCTTTATGAAATTGGTTCAGTATTCCTTGGAAAAACAGAAGAAGAGCTTCCGTTTGAAGAGGAGCATCTTGCATTGATTGTTTCGGGTAAGTGGGTGGATCATGCATGGCAAGGAGAAAAGTTGTCTGTTGATTTCTTCATTGCAAAAGGAATTATAGAAAGCTTGTTCGAAAAACTCGGTTTAACAGATCGAGTATCATTTGAAAAAGCAAGTGTAGATGGACTTCACCCTGGCCAAACAGCTGCCATCCTGCTTGATGGAGAAAAGGTTGGTCTCATCGGTGGCTTGCATCCGACTGAACGCAAAAGATATGATCTAAAAGAGACATTTGTTGCGGAATTAAACTTGAATGCAGTACTGGCGGCACAAGTAGAGGAATTGGTTTACGTGTCTGTTCCACGCTTCCCGGCAATCACACGTGATATTGCACTGGAACTTGATCGCTCAAAACCTGCTGGTGAAATTATCGAAATCATTCGCAATGCTGGAACAAAATTGTTGAAAGAAGTAAAGGTGTTTGATGTATATGAAGGAGATAAAATGGAAGCGGGAAAAAAATCCGTTGCCTTCTCCCTAACTTACTTCGATCCTGAGCGCACATTGACGGATGAAGAAGTGGTAAGTGCACACAACAAGGTATTAAAAGCTTTAACTGAAGCTGGTGCAGAATTAAGATAAGTAGCATGAAAAATGAAGAAGAGTCGCACGAGATTACTCGGGCAACTCTTCTTTTTTCGCTTCCGGCTTCACTACTCCAACCACTGCAGCGATGATGCCAACAAAGGCGTGAATCAATGCAAAAGTATAAAAGTTGAAATAGATTGTATATGTATATTCATTCAGGCTGGGCAGGTTATATCCACCCGCTGCATCCGCCCCATCCAATGTAGCTAAAATATCATTTTTATAATCCAAAGAGAAGTACACGAGTACGCCGATCATTATAAACCCTCCAACTATGGAGAAGGTCTTTATTAAAGGATCCGTTGTACTTCTAGTCAACATTAAAATATATCGAAAAGTTATAAAGATACTTAGCAGCAAAAATGGTAAAACAAATATAATCCCGATAAAGCCCAAACTTCCCTGACTGACGGTTTCATCTGGTTGTATTGTAAAGAAGTGCCCTATTATCAAGAAGCCGAGAAGCGAGATCCCAAGGCTGATTAGCCAGCTCAATCGTATCAAAAAATGTCCTCCTTTCTAGTATTCCTAATAGTACTATACATGTCCCTCCATTATGTTTCAAATGGGTAGGGGGAAAGGATAGATTTAGAAACAGCCAAGTTTGGAGAATTTTATATCTTAAACGAATGATATATAATAAGTAAAGTAGAATATTTGGACAAAGGGGAAATGGAGATGCTTACTAAGGAAGATACAGTATTGGTCTTAATCGATATTCAAGGGAGACTGGCGGAAATTGTTCATGACAGCGAATTTGTAATATCCAATATCGTAAAATCCGCGGAAGGTGCGCAAATATTGGGTTTGCCTGTATTATGGCTGGAACAATATCCAAAGGGGCTTGGACCGACTGTTGAAAAGATTACAAAGTCGTTGCCTAATCAAAAGCCGATTGAAAAAATCACGTTCAGTGCATATGATACGCCTGAATTTGTTGAACAATTAGAGGCGACAGGGCGTAAAAAAGTCTTGCTTGCAGGAATCGAAACACATATTTGTGTCTATCAAACAGCGGCACATCTGATACACAATGGATATGAAGTTGAAGTGCTTGCAGACTGTGTTTCTTCTCGTACAGAAAAAAGCCATCAGATTGGCCTCCAAAAAATGATGCAGCTTGGTGTCAAGGTGACAACCGTTGAAATGGCTTTATTTGAAATGCTGCAAATTGCAAAGGGCGATCAATTCAAAGCAATTAGCAAACTAGTAAAATAATAAAATAGACTTAGTGAAACCATACAATGACCGCTTATATTGACAGGCGGTCGGTATGGTTTTTTATTTGCATAAGACGGGTAGAGAATCAGGTATGGAATATTTCTGATTCAAGGGGGGAAACTGATGCTCGCTGCCTGGACCTGGATTGTGACAGTGGTATTGAGTCTATTTTTTATTGGCATGTCTTTGAGATTTAGAAAAAAGTCGAAAGAAAGCTTTATGCAATTTGCAATTGCTGGAGGTACGCTGCCATTTTTCCTGCTACTATTTACCGATTTAGCGACAATTATGGGAGTGGGGAACTTTGTTGGGCACTCTTCAAAAGGGTTTGAAACCGGAATCGCCAATATCCCTTTCATTATTGGGGAGCAAGGTGCAAAAATACTCTTTGCTTTGTTATTTGCAGGATTTGCCGCAAAATTTACTTATAAAAGTATTGCGGAACTATTAGACGACTTAATCTTGAGAGATAAAATCTCGAGAGCGATTGTGGGAATACTGACTTCCGCGATCATGATTGCCTGGATCGGCGGCCAGGCAAAGGGGATGGGGCAACTTTTCTCCGTATTCACAGGAGCAGATCCGCTTCCGTTAATTTTCTTCTTCTCGGCGGTGTTTATCATCTATACAACAGTAGGTGGAATGCTATCCGTCGTTTGGACCGATTTTATACAGGGTGTCTTATTGTTAGGCATCGCCATTTGGTTTTATATCAAGGTTTTCGCAAAAATTGATTTTAGTTATTCAAATTTAAAAACGATGCTGGCTGAAGTCAATGCAAGCCACTTAACGCAACTTCATATATCTGGTTGGGAAGTGGTGACACTCTTTGTTACAGGATGCTTTGGAGTACTGGCAGCCCAGGTGTACTGGCAACGATGCTTTGCTGCACAAAATCCGAAATCGGCGAGCCGGGCAATGTTGTACAGTGGAATCGGGGCTATCATCTTTACCATCCTGGCCTCTGTCTCGGGCATGATTGTAAGAGCATTAAACCCGGATATTGATTCTGCAAATGCAATTCCATGGTTAATTTTAAACGAGATGACGCAATCGACCGCACTTGTCTTTTTCATACTTATCTTCTTAGCAGCCATTTCGAGTGCCTCCTCATTATTGCACTCTGCAGCCATTGTCATTGTGAATGATCTTGTCATCCCTTTTTCGAAGGAACTAAAAGATGGAAAGTTAATTGTCCTTTCTAAATGGCTTGTCGTGATGGTCGGGATCTTCTCAACGCTGGCCGCGAATTTTTCGGAATCCATCATTAACCTTTTCTCTTTTGCCTATACATTAACAGGTGGCGGGGTCGTACCGGTATTGATTGTGGGTCTTTTATGGAAAAAACGGAAAGTAGAGAACTTTGAGATGGGCTCGCAGAATAGCCGGGTTTCGGTTTGGGGAGGCAGAATCGGCTTGCTTTCAGGTGCGCTTTTCTCCGTATTGTTTGGAATCCTTTGGGGGGTATTGATTTCTGCAATTCTAACGATCATTGTTTCTCTAATTCTACCAAATAATGCAGATTTAAAAAGAACAATGGAAGTGGAAAAAGCATAAAAAAAGAGAAACGCCATATGCTTGAAGCGTTTCTCTTTTTTGATTTTACTTTTTCTTATTCATTAACTTTCTAGCCTTTTCCGTGTTGGCAAAATGCCATTTGGAGATCGACTTCAATGTATCCTCGCCATATTCCAGCCAAATCCGTGCAGCCATTTCATCTACTTTGCCGCTCGCCCCTTTTTGCAGACTCATACCTACTATTTTTGATATCCGGTCCATTTCTTTCAAGAAGGCATAACGGGCAAGAATGGATGCAGCAGCAACAGCAGTGTGAAGCTGTTCTGCTTTTGTTGAGAATAGTACCTTTTCCCGGATAATTTCTTTCTCATTTTTTATATGATTATAATAAATATTTCGCTCTGCAAATTGATCGATCAAAATATATTCTGGTTTTATAGGCTCCATCTTCGTCAAGACGTGCTTCAAGGCTTGGTTATGCAAAATTGCCTTGATTTTACCTTGGGAATATCCTTTGGCTTGAATGGCATTATATTTATCATTGCGGAGTGTAAGGATGCTATGGGGACAAACAGCCATAATGTCTGGAGCAATTTTTAACATCAACTTGTCATTCAACATTTTGGAGTCCTTCACCCCGAGCTCATGGATGAGTGCGATTTTATCCTTTGGTACATACACTGCTGCCACTGTGACTGGCCCGAAGTAATCACCGGTTCCGGTTTCATCCGATCCCAATACGGACATAGCAGCGAAGTTCTCCGGCAGTGCATCCCCTTTCGTATTCAACAATTTCCCTGAATTGGATAGAGAGGCCTTCTCGGAAGAGGAAATACCTATTTCACCCCAGCGGCCGGCTTCTCTTACAGCACCGCTGCCCTGAAACATCACTTTCCCCGATTTATAGACCGTTATGGCGGTATCAGAGAGCTTGGCCGCAAAAATAACTCCGGGAGCATTTCGTTCGATTTTGGATGAAGCATAATAGGATTTCACCTGATTTTGTACTTCACTTGAAAGCTGCAACACAATATTTGTCATTATTTCGGTCCTTTCTTCCTTTGAGGTACACAGACAACAAAACAGTATCTTCTGTTCTAAATTCCTACAAAATGATGATGGCGTATCTTTGGGAAGTACCATATATTATAGTGTCATTATAACGTGTTTTCATTTGCGGCAATAGAAAAATCCCTGATCAGTTCGGTTGGAAATGACTGAATTTCTTTTTGATTTCTTCCATGGTTATCCATCAATTTTGACAGCCATAAATTTATTTGAACGACCAAAAGTATTGATGGTATTGGTTTTGTAACCTTAATGTAGTTGTACTGTGCAAAGTAAAGATGGTATGATATGTATTATAAATTTTATTGGTATATTCTACTGAAGTAAAAATAATCAAATCTATATATCATCCAAATAACTGGATTGAATTATAAGATGAGAAATTTCATGATCAAATGTTTTTTGCTAAAGTTTTAGGAGGTATTGCATGGCTGACCAAGAGAAAAATCGAATATCCGTAGAAATTTATGGCCATTCCTATAAAATGGTAGGAACGGAGTCTACGGGGCATATGAGATTAGTTGCTTCTATAGTAGATGATAAAATGCGAGAAATACGTGTACATAATCCTTCACTGGATAGTTCGAAGCTTGCCGTGTTAACTGCTGTCAATACCGTACATGAATTACTAAAATTAAAAGAACAAGTTGAAAAGCTTGAGGAAGAATTGAAAAAATTAAAGGGTTGAATTGAATGCTAGATATTATATTACTTATTATATTTGCTGCTAGTATCCTAGTAGGGCTTAAACGTGGCTTCATCGTTCAGGCCATCCATCTTGTTAGCTTTTTTGTTGCACTTATTGTAGCGTATATTTATTATAAACCGCTTGCGGAAAAATTTGTTTTATGGATTCCGTACCCGGGCATTACAGACGATTCTTCAATGATGCTTGTTCTTGATTCGCTGAATGTGGATCAAACATTTTATCGAATCATTGCCTTTGCAGTGATTTTCTTTGGAGTAAAAATCGCCTTGCAAATTCTTGGCTCCATCTTTGATTTTTTGACTTATTTGCCAATACTGAATTCAGTGAACCGTCTGCTGGGTGCAATTCTCTGTTTTGTTGAGTTTTATTTAATATTATTTATTGCCATGTATGTGATTGCACTGCTGCCGGTAGGGTCCATTCAAAATATTATGGATGGTTCCATCATTGCAAAGCTCATGCTGGAGCATACGCCAATTTTTACAAACATGGTGCAAGATTGGTGGTATATCTATAAAGAGCAATAGACATATGAGATGAGGATTATCGTCAGTCGTAGATAATCGATTTTAAGGAAATGTCCCAAAGCGACTTTTTGGGGCATTTCCTTTTTCCGCGAACAATGAAGGAATGGTGGACCATTCAGTATTTCTTATAGGGGGTATATCATGAATAAAAAGATTGTCATTAAAACACTTGAGAAAATTGCGCTGCTTATGGAACTTCAAGGGGAGAATCCGTTTAAGGTTTCTGCATTCCGTAAAGCGGCCAATGCACTGGAATTGGACGAGCGTAGTTTAAATGAAATTGAAGATATTACGAAACTAAAAGGAATTGGAAAAGGTACGGCGGCTGTCATTCATGAACTAATTGAAACAGGTGCATCTTCCCAACTAAAAGAACTCGAGCAGGCAGTCCCTAAAGGATTGATTCCCTTATTAAAATTGCCTGGTTTAGGCGGGAAAAAATTAGCGAAACTGTATAGTGAACTGGGTGTTGATAGTGCAGAAAGCTTAAAAGAGGCTTGTGAATCGAATAAAATACAAAAACTTGCCGGTTTCGGGCCAAAGTCGGAAGAAAAGATACTTAAAGAACTCGAGCACTTCGGGGAACGCAGTGAAAGATTACCGATTTGGTATTTACGAGAAATTGTTGAAGAAATAAATGAATTATTGCAATCAATTGAAGCCATCCAAAACTTTTCTGTTGCAGGAAGTTTCCGCCGCGTCAGTGAAATGAGCAAAGATGTCGACTTTATTGTGGCGACTGAACAGCCAGGAATGGTAAAAGACCAATTACTGAAAAATCTCGCTGTGAAGGAAGTAGTAGCAGCCGGAGACACGAAAGTATCTGTTATATTGGAGTCGGAAGATCCTGTAAGTGTCGATTTCCGCCTCGTGGCACCAAAGGAATATGCAACGGCTCTTCACCATTTCACTGGTTCAAAAGATCATAATGTTCGGATGCGTCAGCTAGCCAAAGAACAAGGGAAGAAAATCAGTGAATACGGAGTCGAACAACCAGATGGCTCGATTATGACCTTTACTTCTGAGGAAGCGTTTTTTGACCATCTCGGATTACCTTTTATTCCACCGACAGTACGCGAGTCTGGAAAAGAGTTGGAACGTATAAGTGAACTGGATGGTCTTGTCAGCTTAGAGCAGATCGTTTCTGATCTGCATATGCATACAACATGGTCCGATGGAGCCCATACCGTAAAAGAGATGGGGGAGGCTTTGATCGGGCGGGGCTATACGCATGGTGTAATCACGGACCATTCACAATATTTAAAAGTGGCGAATGGTCTTACTCCTGAAAGATTAAAAAAACAACGAATAGAAATAATTGAATTTAATGAGGCTCATCCACAATTCCGTTTATTCGCAGGAACAGAAATGGATATATTGCCGGATGGTTCTTTAGACTTTGAAGATGACGTTTTAATGGAACTGGATTTTGTCATTGCATCGATCCATTCAAGTTTCTCGCAACCGCAAGAAACAATCATGGAAAGGCTATTTACAGCAATTCAAAATCCAAACGTTCATATGATTGCCCATCCAACCGGCCGCATTATTGGGCAGCGTGAAGGCTATAACCCGGACATCCCGCAATTAATCGAATGGGCAGCCCAATATGGCAAAATCCTTGAACTGAACGCGAGCCCATACCGGCTAGATTTACGTATCGAACATTTAATATTGGCTATGGAGCAAAATGTGCCTATCGCCATCAACACGGATGCCCATGCGATTGAACAGCTGGATGTGATGGAAATCGGTACAAAGTATGCCCAGAAAGCATGGCTGAAAAAAGAATTGATCGTAAATACATGGTCATTAGAACAATTTGAAACTTTTATAAACAAAAACAAGTAAGGTTATTGGATGATTTGAAAAGGCAGGAGGTGTTCAGGAGTGATCGCTGAACGCGCATTGAAAACATTGGAGTATGATAAAGTACGTGAGCAAGTTGCTAATTTTTGTACCTCATCATTAGGGAAAAGTGCAATCGAGCAACTTATTCCCGAAACTGATTTTGATACAGTAGTCGAACTATTGGAAGAAATGGATGAGGGACTTTCCATTTTACGAGTAAAAGGAAATGTACCAATGGGCGGTATTTTTGATGTACGTCCGCAATCGAAGCGAGCGCAGATTGGCGGGATGTTAAGTCCCATCGAACTGATGGAGATAGCAAGTACGATTCGAGCGAGTAGAATTCTCCGCAACTTCATAGAGGACATCGAACAGGAAGAAGATATTGCGATTCCACATTTTATCGAGAGAAAAGAACAAATGCCTATCTTAACGGCATTACAGCATGAAATCAATGATTGTATTGATGATAATGGAGCGGTTCTGGACTCCGCAAGTACCACATTGCGTTCAATTCGCCAATCTCTCCGTGCAGAAGAAGCAAAGGTGAGACAAAAACTTGAAAGCTTGACGCGTGGGTCAAACGCTACAAAAATGCTGTCGGATGCCATCGTCACAATACGGAACGATCGTTTTGTTATTCCGGTTAAACAAGAATACCGTGGACATTACGGTGGAATCGTCCATGACCAGTCATCCTCAGGTCAGACGCTATTTATCGAGCCGGAATCTGTTGTACAAGCTAATAACGAAATACAACGTCTGAAAGTGAAGGAAAAAGCGGAGATCGAGCGGATCCTGTTAGAATTATCGGCAAAAGTGCAGGAAGTAGCACATGACTTATTTGTCTTGGTGCAGATTCTGGGGGATATTGATGTAATCCTTGCAAAAGGTAAGTATGGCCAAGCGAATAAATGTACAAAACCGAAGATGAATCAAGAAGGGTACATCCGGCTTGTCAGAGCAAGACATCCGTTGATTTCAATGGAAGAAGCGGTCCCGAACACGATTGATTTTGGTCAAGATATTACTGCGATTGTTATTACCGGCCCAAACACAGGCGGTAAAACAGTTACATTGAAAACAGTGGGCCTATGTACATTAATGGCGCAGGCAGGGTTACCTGTGCCGGCATTGGACGGTTCGGAATTGGCAGTCTTCGATCAATTATTTGCAGATATTGGCGATGAACAATCAATTGAACAATCTCTATCGACCTTCTCTTCCCATATGGTCAATATTGTAGATATATTAGGAAAGTTCGATGCGCGTTCTCTTGTACTATTCGATGAATTGGGAGCGGGGACTGACCCACAAGAAGGGGCAGCCTTGGCAATTTCCATATTGGACGAAGTCGTAGGGCGGGGAGCCCGAGTAATGGCGACAACCCATTACCCGGAATTAAAAGCATATGGTTATAATCGTCCAGGGGTTGTCAATGCAAGTGTAGAGTTTGATATCGAGACGTTAAGCCCCACCTATCGACTTCTAATTGGTGTGCCTGGCCGTTCAAATGCTTTTGAAATTTCCAAGCGGCTAGGCCTAAAGGAATCCATTATTGAACAGGCACGGAGCTTTACAGGCTCTGATCGCCATGAAGTTGAATCAATGATTGCCTCATTGGAGGAAAGCAGGCGCCGTTCGGAACGTGAAGCGGATGAAGCGCATGCATTATTAGAAGAAGCCCAGCAACTGCATGAACAATTAGAAGAGCGGCTAAGGACATATGATGAAAAGAAAGATGTATTAGAGAAAAAAGCAAAAGAAAAAGCCCGTAAAATTGTCGATGAAGCGAAAAAGGAATCCGAGAAGGTAATTGCGGAGCTTCGTGAAATGCGTGTAAATGCTAGTAAAGTGGTAAAAGAGCATGAATTGATTGAGGCGAAGAAAAAACTGGATGCAGCGGCTCCGCAGGAAAATCAAGTACTGAAAAAACAGGCTCAAATTCGGGAACGGGCACAAAACTTAAAACTTGGTGATGAAGTAAAAGTATTAAGTTATGGTCAAAAAGGAACGTTGGTCGAAAAAGTATCAAATACGGAATGGATCGTCCAAATTGGCATTCTGAAAATGAAGTTGGAAGAATCAGATTTACAGTACGTGAAACCTGAAAAAGAAAAGCAGACAGTTGTGATGACGAATGTGAAAAATCGCAACGGCCATGTTAAATTGGAACTGGATTTACGTGGCGAACGCTATGAAGAGGCAATTTTAAGAACAGAAAAATATATTGATGATGCTCTATTGGCAAATTATCCACGTGTCTCGATTATTCATGGCAAAGGAACCGGAGCGTTGAGACAAGGAATCCAAAACTATCTAAAAGGGCATAAACGCGTAAAGTCATTCCGATACGGTGAGGCTGGAGAAGGTGGATTTGGAGTAACTGTAATCGAGTTAAAATAAATCCATCTTTCATCCAGGTGAAGATTAACCCAAATATGTTTTTCTTCCTGGTGATCATGCAAATTATGAATAACAATCTTGCCCGACTAGATTTCGGGTAAGATTTTGCATCACATTTCAAAAGTGAAAAGGGAGTTGACTTTCATGCTAGATTCGAGGTTTTGGCAACATCCTTTAGTCGAAACGGCCGGTTACTTTAGTGTTGTAGTTCTTTGTTTAGTTGTATCAATGGTTATTTTCGAATTGGTGACGAAGTATAAAAATTGGGAAGAGATAAAAAAAGGCAATGTAGCGGTATCTCTTGCAACCGGAGGCAAAATATTGGGGATATGCAACATTTTCAGGTATTCGATTGAAAGACATTCAACTTTGCTGGAGATGCTTGGTTGGGGTTTGTTCGGATTTACCCTACTAATCTTTGCCTATATTTTATTTGAATTTCTAACCCCTCGCTTTAAAGTAGATGAAGAGATTGAAAATGAAAATCGTTCCGTGGGCTTCATTTCATTTACAATCTCGGTAGGACTTTCTTTTGTAATAGGAGCAAGTATTTCGTAGGAGAAAATAAATGGAAAAATTAGCAAAAGTTTTGATCGTGGTATGCATATTATTTGTATTAGTAGGAATTTATTATTTAACAACTTTATAAAAAAGGCTTAGGTGTGTCCGGGGCAAGTAGATAATTGAATCTGCTTGTCTTTTTTATATCCGCACGCGGCTTCAGCAAAGCCGGTGATATGAGGGATACACATTTCACGGTGTATCGTTAAGTAGAAAAAAAGTGCATTTAATAGCTAAAATATGATAGTTTAATAAAAATAGATTGAAGGGTTATTCTTTTTCCATTATAATAAATTGTAAGAATATTTGAAATGTTGAGCGAAGGGGAGTTGTAAATGACTGAGAAGGTTTGGCTTTCCCAATATCCCGAAGAAATACCTCACAGTATTACCTACGAGAATGTTCCTGTTCAAAGCTTTCTGACAAAGGCCTATAATCATTATCCAAACAAAGTAGCAATACATTTTATGGGGAGAGATGTAAAGTATAAAGAATTGTATGAATCGGCATTGAAATTTGCGGACTATTTAACAAGGCTCGGGATTGAAAAGGGGGACCGTGTGGCAATCATGCTTCCAAACTGCCCGCAGTCCGTAATTGCCTATTTCGGTACATTATATGCGGGAGGCATTGTCGTCCAAACGAATCCTTTGTATACCGAACGTGAACTTCAGTACCAAATGGCAGACGCAGGGGTAAAAGTCATCCTGGCAATGGATATCTTATATCCACGAATTACAAAAGTTTTAAAGGACACAAAAATTGAAAACGTTATCATTACAGGCATCAAGGATTATTTACCATTCCCTAAAAATCTTGTCTATCCATTCATTCAGAAAAAACAGTACGGTTTTAGCGTTAAGGTGGAGCATAAAGGGGGGACGCATTTATTTACCGAAGTTTTGCGCCGCAGCCAACCGACACCAATTGCTTCAGAATCAATGGATATAGAAAGTGAAATAGCGCTCCTGCAATATACGGGGGGAACGACAGGCTCGCCAAAAGGAGTAATGCTTTCACATAAAAACTTAATAGCCAATACAAAAATGTGTGATGCTTGGATGTACCAGTGCAAAAAAGGAGAAGAGATCCTTTTGGGTGTATTGCCATTTTTCCATGTGTACGGAATGACTACGGTCCTGCTCTTGTCGGTTATGCAAGGCTCTAAAATGGTTTTGCTCCCTAAATTTGATGTGGAGCTTGTACTGAAAACGATCGAAAAACAAAAACCTACACTTTTCCCGGGCGCGCCCACGATGTATATCGGGTTATTAAATCATCCAGAGATAGGCAATTATAATTTATCGTCCATTAAAGCCTGCTTAAGCGGATCCTCGCCGTTGCCTGTAGAAGTTCAGCAAAAATTCGAAGCAGTGACGGGCGGCAAACTTGTGGAAGGTTATGGACTAACAGAGACATCACCTGTCACTCACGCCAACTTCATCTGGGAAAATCGAGTAGCCGGGTCGATAGGGGTGCCGTGGCCCGATACGGATGCAGCAATTATCAGGTCATCGGATGGTGAGATACTACCCGAAGGTGAGGTGGGGGAAATCGCCGTAAAGGGCCCGCAAGTGATGAAAGGTTACTGGAATCGACCGGAAGATACGGCGATGACTTTTGTGAATGGATGGTTTTTAACTGGTGATTTAGGATATATGGACAAAGACGGTTATTTTTATGTAGTGGATCGCAAAAAGGATATGATCATTGCGGGGGGCTTCAATATTTATCCGCGTGAAGTCGAAGAGGTGCTTTATGAGCATGAAGCTATTTCCGAGTGTGTAGTGGCGGGTATACCGGATCCTTATCGCGGGGAAACTGTTAAGGCATATGTTGTACTGAAAGAAGGTAAATCCGTAACCGAAGATGAATTGAATAAATATTGCCGTGAAAATCTTGCAGCATATAAAGTTCCTCGTCAATATGAGTTCCGTAAAGAATTGCCGAAGACAGCGGTCGGAAAGATTTTAAGACGTGCCTTGGTGGAAGAGGAAAAACAAAAAATGAATGCAGTGCAAGCAAAATAATTTAACTCAAAGATTGACAGAATCTTTATTAAATTATAATATGAAAATATGAATGAATAGTCATTCATATTTTCGTATTTTTTTAGGCCACAATTCGTCTAAAGAAATAGAGCGAAGGCTTTAACACATCACAAAAAGTGTGATTATAGCCGAGTTATTAATGGCGGTGAACAGCATGAAACGGGATAAACCCAAATATAAACAAATCATTGATGCGGCTGTGATTGCAATAGCGGAAAACGGCTATCATCAAGCGCAAATTTCCAAGATTGCAAAGCAGGCGGGTGTTGCAGACGGAACCATTTATTTATATTTCAAAAATAAAGAGGATATTCTCATTTCCGTCTTTCAAGAAAAAATGGGTGTCTTCGTAGAATCTCTACAGGAAATCATTTCAAATGGTGAATCATCTTCCGATAAATTATCAAAAATGATTGATAACCATTTTAATGTTTTAGCAAATGATCGCCACCTTGCAACTGTAACGCAATTGGAGTTAAGGCAGTCTAACAAAGAAATCAGGTTGAAAATCAACTCCATCTTAAAAGAATATTTGAAGCTGCTTGATGAGATTCTTATCGAGGGGATGTTCAAAGGGGAATTCAATTCAGCTATGGATGTTAGAATTGCCCGTCAAATGGTATTTGGAACAATTGATGAAACGATTACAAGTTGGGTCATGAATGAGTTTCGATACGATTTAATGGAAACCGCACCGAAAGTCAGACATATCTTGTTAAACGGTCTTAAGGGTTAACAAGCTCCAAGCGTATCGGGGAGATCGTTTTGCGGGTCTTGTAATCGACTATAGATACAATAAGGGGCAATGACTTTTTAGATAATCCAATCATCTGACTGGATAGCGAAATGAAGGCTAATCACTAATAAGGGATAGCGATTGGCCGGTTTATTTAAAGGGAGTGGGAGAATGGAATTTCTAAGTTGGAAAGTTGAAGAAGGGGTAGCAATTGTAACAATTCAACGTCCTCCTGCCAATGCATTATCACGTGGCTTGATTTTGGAAGTTGATGAAATGCTGAATGCTGCAGAAAATGATGATGCTATTCGTGTAATAGTTCTTCATGGTGAGGGGCGATTCTTCTCTGCCGGGGCGGACATAAAAGAATTTACAGAAGTTTCTTCGGGTGAGGAATTCACCCAATTGTCTACCAGTGGCCAGAAGGTGTTTGAGCGATTGGAGAGTTTCACGAAACCGGTGATCGCGGCCATTCATGGAGCTGCTTTAGGTGGCGGCTTAGAGCTCGCGATGGCGTGCCATATTCGGTATGTCTCCCATGATGCCAAATTGGGGTTGCCTGAGTTGCAACTGGGGTTGATTCCAGGTTTTGCGGGGACACAGCGATTGCCGCGTTATGTCGGTGTTGCAAAAGCGGCAGAAATGCTCTTTACCAGTGAGCCGATAACAGGAACAGAAGCGGTTCAATCAGGTCTTGCAACGCGGGCATTTGAAGCGGAAGAGCTTCTGCCAAAATCTATTGAAATCGCCAAGAAGATTGCTCTCAAAAGCCCTGTTACCTTAAAAGCAACAATTGAAATGCTCCAATATGGAAAACACCAAGCCTATTACGATGGTGTGAAGGCGGAAGCTGAAAGTTTTGGAACAGTATTTGAATCAGAGGATGCAAAAGAGGGGATTCAAGCATTTCTTGAAAAACGGAAGGCTACATTTACAGGTAAATAATTTGTTAGTTTCATAGCTTGGCAAAATAAAACATAGATTGTACAAGCAATCTGATAATCGCATTGGGAGGTTATTGTAAATGAATATTTTTGTATTAGTTAAGCGCACTTTTGACACAGAGGAAAAAATTGTTATTTCAAATGGGAAGATTCAAGATGATGGAGCTGAATTCATCATCAACCCTTATGATGAGTATGCAATCGAAGAAGCCATTCAAATCCGCGATGCAAAGGGTGGAAAAGTGACAGTCGTGACAATCGGTGGAGAAGACGCCGAGAAGCAGCTTAGAACGGCCCTTGCGATGGGTGCCGACGAAGCGGTCCTCATTAATACAGAAGACGATTTAGATAAATTAGATCAGTATTCTGCCGCATATATTCTAGCGGAATATTTAAAAGATAAAGAGGTTGATTTAATTTTAGCAGGTAATGTGGCTATTGATGGCGGTACTGGGCAAGTTGGGCCACGTGTTGCGGATTTACTGGGCATCAATTATGTTACAACCATTACCGATTTGGAAATTGACGGAACAAATGTAAAGATAGTGCGAGATATAGAAGGGGATTCGGAGATTATCGAAACTGCTTTACCGTTATTAGTGACAGCTCAACAAGGGTTGAACGAACCGCGCTACCCATCTCTGCCAGGGATAATGAAAGCGAAAAAGAAACCGCTTGCAGAGCTGGAACTCGATGATTTAGATATTGATGAGGAAGATGTAGAAGTGAAAATTGAAGTTGTGGATATTTATCTGCCACCTCAAAAAGCAGCTGGTCGTGTTTTAGAAGGTGAACTTTCACAACAAGTGAAGGAACTTGTGAACTTACTTCATTCAGAGGCAAAAGTAATCTAATGATTGGAAAACTGGCTAATCGCAAATTTTATGGCGATTACCTAGACGCACTTAGGCGGATAGATTAGGTTATAATTTTCCATCCGCAAACAAAGACGGTAACGGAGGGGTTTTCATATGGCAAACAAAGTATTGGTATTGGGCGAAGTTCGTGAGGGTGTATTACGTAATGTTTCATTTGAAGCAATCGCTGCTGCAAAGCAAATTGCTGACGGTGGCGAAGTTGTAGGGGTATTGCTAGGAGATAGTGTTGCAAACTTGGCCAGCGAGTTAATCGCTTATGGTGCAGATCGAGTTGTAACCGTTGAACACCCACATTTAAAATCATATACATCGGATGGCTATAGCCAGGCATTTTTGGCAGTATGCGAACAGGAAAAACCGGAAGGCATCATTTTCGGCCATACATCTTTGGGGAAAGATTTATCGCCTAAATTAGCTTCAAGATTGTCATCCGGCCTCATTTCGGATGTAACCGAAATCGAAGGCTCGGGGGAAGGGGCAGTTTACATCCGCCCAATTTATTCCGGCAAAGCGTTTGAAAAAGTAAAGGTGAAAGATGGGATAGTATTTGTAACGATCCGTCCAAACAATATTAAACCATTGGAGAAAAATGCAAGCCGAACTGGTGATGTAGCATCCATTTCAGTTGATGTCCAAAATTTACGTACAATCATTAAAGACGTTGTACGTAAAGCAACAACTGGTGTGGATTTATCGGAAGCAAAAATTGTGGTTGCCGGTGGACGTGGCGTCAAATCAGCGGAAGGTTTCGAGCCATTAAAAGAACTCGCCAACCTACTTGGTGGGGCTGTCGGTGCATCACGGGGCGCATGTGACGCTGATTACTGCGACTATTCACTTCAAATCGGACAAACTGGTAAAGTTGTAACTCCGGACCTGTATATTGCAGCAGGAATTTCCGGTGCGATCCAGCACTTGGCTGGGATGTCCAATTCGAAAGTAATTGTTGCGATCAATAAAGATCCGGAAGCAAACATCTTTAAAGTAGCGGACTATGGAATTGTCGGTGATTTATTTGAAGTAATTCCAATGTTAATTGAAGAATTTAAAGCGCTAAAAGTAAATTCTTAATCAATAAAGGATGAAAAACCTCGCCATACTATTGGTGAGGTTTTTGTATGGTGTGAATAATGGGACATAAATTTAATTTCTTTTGCTCTATTTTTAAACATTAAGATTATAAAAGAATTGTAAATTTTATGTATCGATTTCAGTTCACTTTACTACCTCAATTATTTCTATCGTGATATACTACATTCAGATGTTAGATTTAAGGAGGCAATAAAATGGCAATTGTTCATGTAACAGATCAAAACTTTTCGGAAGAAATCGCGTCAGGCGTTGTATTAGTAGATTTTTGGGCTACTTGGTGTGGACCATGTAAAATGATCGCTCCTGTGCTGGAAGAAATTGATTCAGAAATCGGCGACCAAGTTAAAATCGCAAAACTTGATGTCGACAATAATCAGGCAACAGCTGCTGAATACCAAGTAATGTCGATTCCTACTTTACTTTTATTCAAAGACGGTGAGCTAAAAGCGAAAACAGTTGGATTCCAACCTAAAGAAGCTTTAATCGAGTTTATCAACGAAAACCAATAAGAAATTGTCCCAAAAGTTTTAGTGCTTTTGGGATATTTTTTGTATTAACTATATAACCGGATTTCGCAGCATCGATGCAAGCTGCGGATAAATGCGGTAGGTGGTCCTTCGCAAACGCAATGGACAATCATGCAATGTTTTCGCATTGTCGCCAAAACAGGCTTTCCTATTAATCCCACAGAACAAGTCGCAGTGTCAATTACAAGTTGGCTCTGCGGCTTGTGTGTTTATGAAGGCGCACCTAAATGCAACTATACAATATGTGTACCTTATATATATTGTTAGCAATTGAGCTGAAATACTAGTTTTCAATCGCTTAAACCTTTTTAAATCCATTATAATAATAAAAAAAGCTCGTAAGGGTGAGATAGATGAATGAAACGATTCAAAATAAATTGGCCGTTCTTCCAGATGATCCTGGTTGCTATTTAATGAAAGATCGGCAAGGGACCATCATCTACGTGGGTAAAGCGAAAGTGCTAAAAAACCGCGTACGTTCCTACTTTAATAGTTCGCATGATGGGAAAACACAACGACTCGTTAGTGAAATTGTAGACTTTGAATATATCGTTACTTCAAGTGACTTGGAAGCGTTAATATTGGAATTAAACCTTATCAAGTTGCATGATCCAAAATATAATATCATGTTGAAGGATGACAAGACGTATCCTTATATCAAAATTACCAATGAAAAGTACCCACGTATTTTAACAACCCGAAAGGTGAAAAAAGATAAGGCGAAATATTTCGGTCCTTATCCGAATGCGTTTGCAGCAAATGAAACAAGGAAACTCCTCGACCGTTTATATCCATTAAGAAAATGTTTGCGCCTTCCCGATCGGGTATGTCTCTATTATCATCTCGGACAGTGCTTGGCTCCATGCGTCAAAGAAATTGAGCCCAAAGTATACAGTGAAATGATCGAGGAAATTACAAAGTTTCTCAATGGCGGTTTTGAGGATGTAAAATTGGATATTGAAAAGAAAATGCTGGAGGCAGCAGAAAATCTGGAATTCGAACGTGCGAAAGAATTCCGCGACCAGATCACCCATATTGAAACGGTTATGCAAAAGCAGAAAATGGTTACAGGAGACTTATCCAACCGGGACGTTTTTGGATATGCCGTTGAAAAAGGTTGGATGTGTGTTCAAGTATTCTTTGTACGGCAAGGGAAATTGATTGAACGTGATGTATCGATTTTTCCGATCTACCGAGATTCGGAAGAGGAATTCCTCACTTTTGTCGGCCGGTTCTACGATATCCCGGAACATATAAAACCAAAAGAAATCTTCATCCCGTCGCAAATTGATAAAACGCTGCTGGAAAAGTATCTTGATGTAAATGTGATTATCCCGAAGCGTGGGTCGAAAAAGGAGCTTGTCGATTTAGCGATGAAAAATGCGCAGATTGGCATACGAGAGAAATTCCAGCTAATTGAACGACAAGAAGAAAGAACTGTTGGTGCATGCGAGGAGCTGGGGGATGCAATGGATATAGCCGCCCCTCTTCGAATAGAAGCATTCGATAACAGTCACATGCATGGAACAGATGCGGTTTCTGCGATGGTTGTTTTCATTGATGGTAAACCGGCCAAGAAAGAATACCGGAAATATAAATTGCGGGAAACGGCAAAGCATGATGATTACGGAGCGATGCAGGAAGTAATTCGACGTAGATATACGAGAGTGTTAAAAGACGATCTGCCTCTGCCTGATTTAATCATTATCGACGGTGGGAAAGGTCAGATGGAAGTGGCAAGGGAAGTTATTGAGGATGAACTTGGATTATTCATACCAATTGCCGGGCTCGCCAAAGATGAGAAGCATAATACTTCCCAACTGTTATATGGTGAACCTCCAGTACCGGTGGAAATGAAAAGAACAAGCGATGGATTTTATCTGTTGCAAAGAATTCAGGATGAAGTCCACCGTTTCGCCATTACATTTTTACGTCAGCAACATCAAACACATGCGATTCAATCGGTACTGGACGAAATCGAAGGGGTTGGACCAAAACGAAAGCAGCAGCTATTAAAGCATTTCGGTTCCATCAAGAAAATTAAACAATCCTCCGTTGAAGAGCTGATGGAAGCCCAAATTCCGAGTGCAACTGCTAAAGCGATATACAATCATTTCCACAAAGACACATTGTCAATGGAGTAATTGTATGATAATGTTAATTTAAATTGCTAGAACAAGATAGAGGCGCAAGTTGCAATAGTAGACTTTCTGGAGGATGGACAATACCGTTGAAGGGGAGGGAAAGGGTAACTTGCCGAAGTGATAAATCCATTGTCTCGGTTTATTTGCTGGTTTTGCATTGAAGAAATGCAAGATTGTCAGAATCAGATTAGGATTCTGGAGGGCTATCTAAACGTTCCGATCCATTAGGATGTTCTCAAGACAGCTTTTCATGCCTTTGTGAAAAGCTGTCTTTTTTATGAACCAGGATTATGTAGGCCCTCATAGCAAAACGAGTTTTCAGAATAGAAAAAATGCTTTGAAAAGGGGAGAAACCGATGTCTACAATCGTCGTAAAGATAGATAGTGCAACACTGACAACGCCAGAAAAAATCGAACAAATTGCAGTTAGATTAATAGAGCAAAAAAACGCAGGGAACAAAATAGTTGCGGTTGTTCCTCCTATTGAAAATCTGGAGGAAAAGTTGCTTCAATTTGCCCAGGTCTTAAATGGAAATCCTTCGAAGAGGGAGCATCATGCATTAAGTACACTTAATACCCAAGTTGCGAGCAGCCTGCTGGCGACTTCAATTGTAAAAAAAGGGGTGAAAGCCGTTTCTTTAAACGGCTGGCAGGCAGGAATTGAAGTTGTTGAATCAAAGGGGAATGTTTTGATTCAGGACATTAAACATGAATATATCATCGAACATCTGAACAATGATGAAGTCGTAATTGTTGCGGGTTCACAAGGGATCGATGGGAAACGTAACATCTTATCGATGGGTGAAGGTGGCCCCGAGACGACAGCCGTTGCAATTGGGGCGGCAATCAATGCGGAACATATCGAAATCTTGACATTTCATGACGGAATTTATACAGCAGATCCCGCTATAGTTAAACAAGCAAGAAAGTTGAAGCAAATTACTTTCGACGAAATGCTTGAACTGGCAAATCTCGGCTCAGCCTATATTCATCCGCGCGCGGTGGAGCTGGCCAAAATTGTGGAACTGCCATTACTTGTACGTTCCGGTACAGAAAAGCTCGAAGGTACTCTGATCAAGGGAGAGGTAGACATGGAGAAAAATTTAATTGTTCGTGGTGTAGCATATGAAGCAGACATTATTCGTTTAACGGTTGGTTATGATTCTTATGAACAATCGTCCCTTGCTGATATCTTTACTACACTTGCGGAACATAAAATCGATGTTGATATAATTGTGCAGGCAGTGATTGATGGAGTAAAACCAACTATTTCTTTCTCGATTGCTAAAGAAGATTTTGCAGAAGCCATTAAAGTATTGGAGAGAAATAAAGCTGCACTAATGTTTAGTTTCGCGGATTTTGAGGTTGGCTTGGCGAAAGTTTCCATCGTTGGGGCAGGTATGGTGTCTAATCCCGGTGTTGCCGCCAGAATGTTTGATCGTTTACGGAAAGAGAAGATCTTGGTTAAAATGGTCAGCACTTCCGAGATCAAAGTATCGGTTGTTGTTCCACAAGAAGAAATGGTTCTGGCAGCGAACGTGCTCCATAATGAATTCAATCTTGCTGAAATGACGGAATAACAATAATGAAAGCCAATTCTTGGAGTGAACATCCTTGCAAGAATTGGCTTTTCTATTTTATGGAATATGTTGACTTTCGCAAAGCTCTCAGAGTGCTTCTATCCAATCGATAGTGTTTATTCCATTTTCTCTTTTCGATCCCATTTTACCGTGAATGTGATACGTTGTTGTTTTTCAAATTTTTCGTCGTAGCATTCGGTAAGGCAGCCATTGATGGCTTGGATTTGCTGGGCGATGAATCCCGCTTCGATTCTAAAAGAGCGTTCTGTAATTTTTAATAATTCGACATCATTAGTTAATTGAAAAACATAGCCGTCCTTTTCTTCCTCTGTTAAAGTTAAATTGCCCCAGCCCGCATCCTCGAAGAAGGAGATGATCAGTTGAATATCCATGCATGGGAATTGTCTAGCCAAATCTTTGCCAGCCCAGTAGAGCACATCTTTTTCATGTTTTCCAAGAATCGTCGGAAGCAAGTAGTCACGCAAAATATCATAACCAAATACTGGAACAGTTTTGTTCTCATTTGATGTCATTAAAAATACCTCTTTCTTATTTTTCTTGTTTTAGTGTAAATTAACAAAAATTTTTCTATAACTAGAAATTTTTATCTTGAAATAGAATAAATATCCTTTAAAAGGATGTATAAAAAATCTGTAGTCACCTTGACGCTTGTACTACATGAGAGTACAATGAACATGTCATAATATTGTACCATTATGAAATACACAGTCAATGATGGATCGTTTACAAAATGGTGACGATATTGTCAGGTTATTTAAAAGTACTGAGGGGGGTAATAGTCTTGTCAAAAAATCATGAGTTTTACTGGAGACGCTTACATTCACTACTAGGTGTAATTCCTGTAGGTCTGTTTTTAGTGTTCCACTTATCACTGAACTTCACTGCTACAGGTGGAGAAGACAATTACAACAATTCAATCGGTATTATGGAATATGTTCCTCATTACCTATTGTTAATTGTTGAGTGGATTGTAATTTACATACCAATTTTATTCCATGGATTATACGGGCTGTATATTGCATTCACTGCTACACCAAACTTGAATCGCTTTGGGACATTCCGTAACTGGATGTTCGTATTGCAACGTTTTACAGGAGTATTCCTTGTAATCTTCATTGCATGGCATATTTTCCAAACACGTATTCAAAAAGCGCTTGGTGCAGACGTTGACTTTAATATGATGGAAGAAATCGTTAGCAATCCATTTATGTTAGCATTTTATATTGTAGGTATTATATCTGCTACATTCCATTTAGCAAACGGTCTATGGTCATTCCTGGTGAGCTGGGGAATTACACAATCTTCAAGCGCTCAAAAAGTTGCAACTTACGTAACAATGATCTTCTTCGTTCTATTAAGTATCGTTGGTGTTGCTGCAATTCTAGCATTCGTATAAATACATTAGTAGAATCCGAATAGATTACAGAGCAAATAAAGAGGAGTGAAAAGTAATCATGGCGAAAAGCAAAATTATCGTCGTAGGTGGCGGTTTAGCCGGTTTAATGGCTACGATGAAAGCTGCCGAAGAAGGCACTGAAGTTGAATTATTCTCATTAGTTCCCGTAAAACGTTCACACTCCGTATGTGCGCAAGGCGGAATTAATGGTGCTGTAAATACAAAAGGTGAAGGGGATTCTCCTTGGATTCACTTTGATGATACTGTATATGGTGGGGATTTCCTTGCAAACCAACCACCTGTAAAAGCAATGTGTGATGCCGCTCCTGGTATCATTCACTTATTTGACCGCATGGGGGTTATGTTTAACCGTACACCAGAAGGTCTAATTGATTTCCGCCGTTTCGGTGGTACATTAATGCACCGTACTGCTTTCTCTGGTGCAACAACTGGACAACAATTACTTTATGCGTTGGACGAGCAAGTCCGCCGTTATGAAGTGGATGGTTTGGTTACAAAATACGAACACTGGGAATTCCTAGGTGCTGTTCTTGATGACGAAGGCCATTGCCGTGGTATCGTTGCACAAGATATGAAAACTGAAGAAATTAAATCATTCCGCGCTGATGCTGTTATTATGGCAACAGGTGGTCCTGGTATTATCTTTGGTAAATCTACAAACTCAATCATTAACACTGGTTCTGCAGCATCTATTGTTTACCAACAAGGTGCAACGTATGCAAACGGTGAAATGATTCAAATTCACCCAACTGCGATTCCTGGGGACGACAAAAACCGTCTAATGTCAGAATCTGCACGTGGTGAAGGTGGACGTATTTGGACTTACAAAGACGGTAAGCCTTGGTACTTCCTAGAAGAAAAGTACCCAGCTTATGGGAACTTGGTGCCTCGTGATATCGCAACTCGCGAAATCTTCGACGTATGTGTGAACCAAAAATTAGGTGTAAACGGAGAAAACGTAGTATACCTAGATCTTTCTCACAAAGATCCACATGAATTAGATGTTAAACTTGGCGGCATCATCGAGATCTACGAAAAATTCGTAGGTGATGACCCACGTAAATTACCGATGAAAATCTTCCCGGCTGTTCATTACTCAATGGGTGGTTTATGGGTAGATTACGATCAAATGACAGAAATTCCTGGTCTATTTGCAGCAGGTGAATGTGATTACTCACAACATGGTGCAAACCGTCTAGGAGCAAATTCACTACTTTCAGCGATTTATGGTGGTAGCGTAGCTGGACCAAACGCTGTTAAATATGTTAAGAGTTTAAAGAAACATGCTGAAGACCTTCCACAATCTATCTTCGACGCTCGCGTAAAAGAAGAACAAGAAAAATGGGATGCAATCCTTAAGTTGGATGGAACTGAAAACGCATACTTAATTCACAAAGAACTTGGTGAATTAATGACTGACAATGTAACGGTTGTACGTTACAATGATCGACTTGAAGCTACTTACAATAAACTTACGGAATTACTGCAACGTTGGGAAAACATCAATATCAATGACACGCAAAAATGGAGTAACCAAGGTGCTCACTTCACTCGTCAATTGAAAAATATGTTATACCTTGCTCGTGTAATTACTAAAGGCGCACTTTTACGTAACGAGTCTCGTGGAGCGCACTACAAACCAGATTTCCCAGAACGTGACGATGAGAACTTCTTAAAAACTACAATGGCGAAGTTCAATCCACAAACTGGTGAACCTGAAATTTCTTATGCAGAAGTAGACGTTTCCCTAATCCCGCCACGTAAACGTGACTATTCTTCATAAACTTAAGGGAGGTCATTAATCATGACAACACCAGTAGAAACTGGAAGAACTGTTAAATTGGAAATCCTTCGTCAAGATACTGAAGGTGGCGCAACTCGCTGGGAAAAATTCGAAGTGCCTTATCGCCCTGGTATGAACGTGATCTCGGCTTTAATGGGGATTCAACAAAACCCAGTTACTTCAGATGGCCAAAAAACGTCTCCAGTAACTTGGGATATGAACTGTCTTGAAGAAGTATGTGGCGCATGTTCGATGGTTATTAATGGTCGTCCGCGTCAATCATGTTCTACACTGATTGACCAATTAGAACAACCCATACGTTTAGAGCCAATGAAAACTTTCCCTGTAGTACGTGATTTACAAGTTGATCGTAGCCGTATGTTTAACGCACTTAAAAAAGTAAAAGCATGGGTTCCAATCGATGGAAGTTACGACCTAGGTGAAGGTCCACGCATGCCTGAGCGTAAACGTCAATGGGCTTACGAATTATCTAAATGTATGACTTGTGGTGTATGTATGGAAGCATGTCCAAACGTATCTGAAGGTGCTTCATTTATCGGACCAGCTCCATTATCACAAGTACGTTTATTCAACACACACCCAACTGGTGCAATGAATAAAGATGAGCGTCTTGCAGAGATTATGGGAGATGGTGGTCTTGCGAACTGCGGTAACTCACAAAACTGTGTAGCTGCATGTCCAAAAGGTATTCCACTAACAACTTCAATCGCAGCTCTTAACCGTTCAACAACTGTTCAAATGTTCCGTAACTTCTTCGGTTCAGACAACATGGTTGACTAATATATTATTAACTTAATAATAAGAAGCGATTTGTTTCTTCCTATAGAAAAGGGTATCTAAGTCATTTATTTGACTTTTAGATACCCTTTTTATGTCATGTGCATAAAATAGGGCGATATAAAGTTCTTCATGTTTTTTCGACGCAAATGCTCTTCCACAATAATTTCTATTCTTCAAGTAAAAGGGATAGAGGTAGCCTTACACGCCAGTGCTGGTCAATCCAGTGTCGATCTGTTTTATGAGAGGGAATTCTTCCTACCTGTACAAACCAAGTAATGCAATCCCTTTATCCTCCGCTGGTAAGTTTGGTATAATTAATGAACCATTATTCATTTTCGAGCTACCCCTTATGATAGCGTCATTAAAAGGGGAGCAAGAGCCTGTTGCAGTAGCAACTTTAAGAAAAGGCAAATGTATAAACTGCAACGGAAAATGATTATGGGATAGGGAGAAGAAAAGGGAAGGGGTTATTGAACATGAAGGCAAATTATATTGAAGATCCAATAAAATGGGAGGAAGATTTCAAGTTCTATGTCGAGGTGACCGTCCGATTTTCAGAGACGGATATGTATGGCCATTTGAACAACACTGTACCATTTGTTTACTTTGAATATGCACGTATCGAATTTATGAAACATATCGGTTTTACAAATTTTTCTGCGGAAGCAAAGAACACAATTTCTGTTGTGGCCGATTTGCAATGTGATTTTTTAAAACAAGTTTACTTTGATGAGACTCTCCGAATCTATGTAAAGGCGGCACGAATTGGAAATTCTTCAATCGACATTCATTATCTAGCCAGAAACGATAAAAATGAACCTGTGTTTACCGGTAGAGGGACGATTGTTCAAATCGATAAAGCTACTGGTAAAGCCATTCCCTGGGATGAAAAAGAAAAATTAATATTACAGGAGAAATAGTGAAAATGCCCTCACAGCCTTTCAACTCTTAACATACTTTACATAGAAGAGGAGATAGGAGGGTGTTGCCTTATGAATAGCCCGCAGCATCGTTCACTTTTGACGAAACGAGAACGGGAAATTTTCCAGTTACTTATCTTAGATTATTCAACTAAGGATATTTCGCAGAAGTTGGGCATTAGCGAAAAAACGGTGCGTAATCATATTTCAAACACGATTCAGAAACTGGGCGTATCCAGTAGATCACAAGCTTTAATTGAATTGCTGAGGCTAGAAGAATTATCATTGCACTGATTGGATGCTTGCTATTTCGCCAAAAACACTTCAAAATAGAGTTATATATTAGTGTCTAGCACAGATATTTTGTTCCGGGTGGTATACGCGGATTTCAAAGTCGCTAAAGACTGAATTGATTCTTGAGGAGTGACTGCACTAGAATGAGGAAGGACGAAAAGCACAGCCACGAAACAGTAGCATATTTAGAAAAAGAACTACGTTATATCTCACATTTAATTAAACAAAAAGGTAGAGAGATATTAAGCAACTATACGATAACACCTCCACAATTTGTAGCGCTTCAATGGTTACATGAATCGGGCGATATGACAATTGGTGAATTATCGAATAAAATGTATTTAGCTTTCAGTACGACAACGGATTTAGTTGATCGTATGGAAAAAAATGAATTGGTAGTGCGTATTCGTGATGAGCAAGACCGCCGGGTTGTACACATTCATTTACTTGAAGAAGGCGAAAGAATTATCGAGGAAGTAATCGAAAAAAGACAGAATTACTTACAAGATGTTTTAGTAGATTTTGATGAAGCCGAAGTAGAAAGCTTGTCAAGATTGCTGAATAAACTCCATCAACAAATGTAATAGGATTGAGGCGGTTTTTGTGAATGCCCCTATAGGCGTTATTGATTCAGGTGTTGGCGGCTTAACGGTTGCAAAACAAATGATGAAATTATTACCGGAAGAAACGATTTACTATATTGGTGATACAGCAAGATGTCCATATGGACCGCGCAACAGACGCGAAGTTTTACACTTTACATGGCAAATGGCCAAAGCATTGGAAAAGATGAATATTAAAATGCTCGTCGTGGCATGTAATACAGCAACTGCGGTTGCGCTAGATAGTCTGCAGAAGCATCTGTCGATTCCTGTCGTCGGGGTGATCAATGCAGGGGCGCGTGCTGCAGAGAAGAAAACAAGAAGTAATGAAATTGTCGTACTTGCAACAGAAGGTACAATAAAAAGTGGAGCATATGAAAGTGCTCTACTTTCTTTAAGTACGAAGGCGAAAATAATTCCTCTTGCGTGTCCGACATTTGTCCCGCTTGTAGAAAGTGGGGAATATGAGGGACAGTTTGCATTCGACTTAGTTGCAAAAGGGTTAAAGCCGCTAGCCGACAAAAAGTTTGACACAGTGATTTTAGGTTGTACGCATTATCCAATTATCCAACATCATATCGAAAAGGTTGTTGGGTCGCATGTAACGGTTCTATCCTCTGCAGAGGAAACAGCCAAAGAAGTGAAGGATATACTCGAATATAATCATGAGCTTTCCACTTCTAAAAACAATCCCCGCCATGTATTCTTTACAACGGGTTCGGTACCGATCTTTCGAATGATTGCAAACAATTGGTTGCAATCGAAAGAGTTGGATATACGGCGTATCAATTTGTAGTGTTTATTTTTCTGTAATATCTCTTATTGTTAATTGTTAAGCAAACTATAAAAAGCTCAAAAGTAGGCCATCCCTGCTCTTGAGCTTTTTAATGCTTGCTTCTTCTAACAACAAAATATACGATATACCATTCATAATATTCTGAATTGTTTTCGAGTTGTTTGTGTGCCTGGCACACACTCGAAATGAGTCATAAATTGTGGTAAGATGGGTAGCGCGAAACAACGAGGAGGATATAAATGACAAGACATGATGGACGAGCTGTAGAACAATTACGGCCTATTTCAATTGAACCAAATTATTTAATGCATCCTGAAGGCTCCGTATTAATCCAGGTGGGCAACACAAAGGTCATTTGTACGGCTACAGTAGATGATCGCGTTCCCGGCTTCCTGCGTGGACAAGGGAAAGGATGGATTACTGCTGAATATTCTATGCTTCCGAGAGCAACAGCAGAACGCACACAACGTGACTCTTCACGAGGGAAAATAAATGGACGTACGATGGAAATCCAGCGCTTAATCGGACGGGCTTTGCGAGCTGTCGTCGATTTAGAGGCACTTGGGGAAAAAACAATCTGGATCGATTGTGATGTAATCCAAGCAGATGGTGGTACACGAACAGCTTCGATTACAGGAGCATTCGTGGCCTTGACACAAGCACTTGCGAAAATTCACGAAGCCAAACCATTTGCCAAGTTCCCGATCATCGACTACTTGGCAGCAACAAGTGTTGGTTTTGTGGATGAGATTGGCGCCGTCCTGGACCTGGATTATATTGAAGATTCCTCAGCAGCGGTGGACATGAATCTGGTCATGACAGGCAGCGGCCGTTTTGTAGAAATTCAGGGAACAGGCGAAGAAGCAACATTCTCCCGAAGCGAACTAAATGAGTTATTGGATTTGGGGGAAAAGGGGATCCGTGAATTAATTGCTATCCAAACATCTGTGCTTGGTGAAGCGGCAACACTGGTCAGAAATGAGAAGGAGGAAGCATAATGAAACAAGTCGTCATTGCAACAAAAAATAAGGGGAAAGCAAAAGATTTCGAAGCGCTTTTTTCACCATTAGGCTATGAAGTCGTGACAATGTTTGAAGTGGCGCCAGATATGGAAATCGAAGAGACAGGAAAGACTTTTGAGGAAAACGCCATCTTGAAGGCAGAAACGCTTTCCCGTGAACTGGGACAAGTAGTCATTGCGGATGATAGTGGCCTAGCGGTGGACGCTCTTGGCGGCGAACCAGGCGTATATTCGGCCCGTTATGCAGGCGACCACGACGATGAAGCAAACATCATAAAAGTATTGGAAAAATTAAATGGTGTTCCTGAATCCGAGCGTACGGCACGCTTTTGCTGTGCATTAGCCATCGCGGGTCCGGAGATGGAAACCCATACAGTATTCGGTACATGTGAAGGGGAAATTTTGCATGAGAAACGTGGGACAAACGGATTTGGATACGACCCAATCTTCTTTGTGCCTCAATTAGATCGTGCAATGGCCGAATTAACGCCGGATGAAAAAGGTACCATTTCCCACCGAGGCAATGCAATACGTAAATTGGCTGAAGTGTTGCCGAAATTGATGAAATAGGGCTCTTAATAGCTTCCCGGCTTTTCATAGAGTGTAATCGGAATACAACGGTCAAGTTGGTCTTAATAAGCTACTTTTCATAGCGCTCTTTACTTAAATTTGACAGCGGGCATAAACATTTATATATTGATCCAGTCCAGTATGACAGAAAAGGATGGTAGTCTATATTAATATCCAATTTTCTTACAGATACTGGACTTTTTTTATTGGAGGTGTGGAGGATGAAACTATTGGTAATGAGTGACACCCACGGGAATGCCGAGGTGATTAAACAGGTGCGTGAATCGAATCATGATGCAGATGTCATAATCCATTGCGGGGACAGTGAACTTGCATATGACCATCCCTATTTGGAAGGGGTTAGAAAAGTGCGAGGCAATTGCGATCAAGATGACCGATTCCCGAATGAGGAGTTGTTCGAAGTAGAAGGCTTCAAAGTATTCGCTGTCCATGGACATTTATTAAATGTAAAATCCACAATCATGAATCTACTTTACCGTTCAAAAGAAGTCGAAGCAAATATAGTGTTTTTTGGACATTCCCATCTATTGGGCGCAGAGTTAGTGGACAACATATTATTCGTGAACCCAGGAAGTTTGCAAAAACCGCGTGGCATTGCCGAAAAAAGTTATGTCATCGTGGAATATGCGAATCATAATTGGAAAGTCACAGCATATACTGATAAGGGTGTGGAAATCTTTGCAAATACTTATGAATTAACCGAGTAATGTATGACGGAAAAATTTATAAGATATACAAATTTATTTTTATAAATATCGTTGACATTTTCTTTTTTTAAGCCTATAATAATAATTGTCTTTCAGGTAATTAACTTGATTGCAAAATGTCTCAGTAGCTCAGCCGGATAGAGCATACGCCTTCTAAGCGTACGGTCGGGGGTTCGAATCCCTCCTGGGACGTCAATAGGTTAAATTTGCTTTGATTTAACCGACCTAGAAGAAGTCTGAAACCTTGTTATATAAAGGTTTTAAGACTTCTTCATTTTTTTCGAAATCATAATAAATGGAGCTAAATGATGTGCTACACAAGACATTGCACAACACAATTTTACCCTATACGCATATCGGCAAAAACTTTGGTAGATATACTTTCATCACGTTCTTCCATTTCTTTTAATACGTGTGCATAGTGGTCTAATGTTGTTTGGATGTCTGCATGTCCCAGACGTCTTGAAACAGATTGAATATTTACACCTTGAGTACTGAGGGTGAAGTAAAAAGAAAGATTGTTAGGAATACCAAATGAATCTGGACAAAAATAAAAGCCACTCCGATGAGTGACTTAGTTCAAGCTGTCATATGCTTTTAGTTGTGTTTCATAAGTATAACGGACCATTTCATAATCTGTTCCCCATTTAGAAATAGCATCTTGAAGGATTTTCTTCTTTGTATCCGTGTTCGGATTTAGACTTTTCATCCATTTATAAGCTTCTAACTGGTTTTCGTAAGTGTATTGAACCATTTCAAACTCGTAGTTCCATTTTTTAAAAGCTTGCTCAAGAATGTTATATTGATCATCAGAAGTAATACTTAGATTAACTAATTCCTCGTAAGCTTCCGTATGGTTTTCGATTACATAAGCTTGCATCGTGTAATCACTTGGCCACTTATTCGTAGCGTTAGTTTTGATTTTTTTCTCTACTTCCGTTGGATTTAAAGATTTAATTGAACTAATATAACCGACAGTACTTCCACTTCCACTATTTGAGTTAGAACCGCCTTGAGTGATTTTTATTGATTTAGCTTTTTGATTCCAATCAACTGTTGCACCTAAAGATTCACTAATGAAACGTAAAGGAACTAATGTGGAACCATTTTTTACTTTAGCGGGTACTGAGATATAATTAACAACACCGTTCACTTTAGTTTGTTTTGAACCAATCTTGAGCCAAACATCTGTATTACCTTTTTTAGCGTTAATTGTTTGTGTTTCAGGATTCCAGTATACTGTAGCCCCTAATTCTTCAAATATTCCTCTAAGCGGAACTAATGTATTGCCATTTTCAACAATTGCTTTATTACTAAAAGATTGTTTTTCTCCGTTAATGTCGATAGAAATATTACCAGCTGCGTTAGCGTTATTTGCTGTTAAATACGAAAAAGCAAAAGCAAATAATACTACACTTAAAATAACTTTAATTTTTTTCAAACCTATCAACCTCCTTTTTATTCCATTTTATTGGTATTATTGGGATAAATCTATAATAAAAAAACAGACAACCGAAAATAGTTGTCTGTTCCATTAGTTATTTAAATGTATTTATTCTCTAATGTTCTTTTACATGCATAAAGTAACAAAAAGCTACACACAACAAAATTCCTTTTGTTAAGTCCTGTAAGTTTGGAATTAGTGAGTAAACTAACATTATTCATATTGATAATAATATCTTCTTTAAATAGAACAATCTACTACAATGAACCACTGAACCTGGTAAGCCAATAAATTAACCCTTTTAACTTTTTTTAGTTCACTAAAATAGGTATATACATATACTAATATGAATTTATAATTTGGTGGTGAAATTAGCACATGTTTAAAATCAGTTTATGTATGATTGTTAAAAATGAAGAAGAAGTGTTACGTCATAGTTTAAGCAGTGTAAAGGATATTGTTGATGAAATTGTAATTGTCGATACTGGTTCTTCAGATAGAACGAAAGATATAGCAAAAGAATTTACTGAAAAAGTATTTGATTATGAATGGAATGATGATTTTTCAGCAGCTAGAAATTTTTCGTTTAATAAAGCTACAATGGATTATATTTTTTGGATGGACGCAGATGATGTTTTATTAGAAGAAGATCGAAAAAAGTTCATGAAATTAAAAGAAGAAATTACGTTTAAGGTGGATGCAGTATCAATGCTATACCATATTGCGTTCGATGAATACGATAATCCTACCTTTAGCTTTAGGAGAAACCGACTTGTAAAAAGGGAAAGGAAGTTCATCTGGAAAGGGGCAGTCCATGAATTTCTTGATGTTGGTGGGTATATATTATCATCCGACATAGCAATAACACATAGAAAGAAAAATAAAAAAAATGACACGATACAAAGTGACAGAAATTTAAAAATCTATGAGAAACGGTTAGGTAATGGAGAAATTTTTAGTCCAAGAGATATATTTTACTATAGTAATGAATTAAAAGATCATGGACAATTTGAAAAGGCAATTCAATATTATAATAAGTTTTTAGATCTAGATAAAGGATGGGAAGAAGACAAAATTAGAGCGTGTATCAATATGGCTGCCTGCTATAGAAGTTTGGGCGATACTGAAAGGGAAATAGATGCATTAGTAAAATCTATTTTATATGATGTGCCTAGACCAGAAGTTTCATGCCGCATAGGTGATTTATATAAAGAGAGAAAATTATATAATAAAGCGATTTTATGGTACCAGCTTGCTGTTCAGGTTAATACCGAAAATATTCAAGGTTTTAGACAGGATAGCTATTCAACTTGGTATCCGTATTTACAGTTATGTGTTTGCCATTGGCAAAATGGAGATAAAGAATTATCCATTAAATACAATAAGATAGCGAAAGAGTATCGACCATATGATCCAGCTATCCTTCAAAATGAAAAATTCTTTCAGGAGTATTTTCGTTGAAGTAAGTAAATATATTTCTAATTAGAGGGGCTATCTAGCAAGTCCCTTTTATTTTGGCAAAATCACTTTTGTGGATTTAGGATTCAAACACAGGACTAGAACTACTCAGAATGGAACAGCTTTTTTATGTAATGAAAATGAGCTGTAATCATTAGATATACAGCCCACTGTCAAAAGGTTTTTTGACTTTTTCGCGGTAAAGTTCAAGGTAACAGTTGTTATTTTTTTTTATACTCGTTTTATTTTTAATTATTTCAGATTCCATAATTACTATTTGTTCACTAATATTTTGTTCGTCAGTTGAAATAATATAATCTTCAAGATTAACTGACTTAATAAAATCAAAAACTTTAAATCGGTATCCTAATGCAATAAAAGGAATATTTGCAGCTAAAGAAATATAATTTGCATGTAATTTAAAGTTTATTGTAAAGGTGAATATTTGCATTAGGGACATTAATTCGTTGTGATTATAAAGCTTTTTATCAAACGTTACTTTATTTTTGTCAATTAGTTTTGAATAAAGCTGTTCGATTGCCGGTAAATCCGCCTGCCAAACAATATACAAGTATACGTGATACCCCTTCAGAATCAAATGATTTAATGCATCAGCTAGCTGTTCTTCAACTCTCAATTCATCTTGACCGTAAATATGATTGAAACTTGTTCCCCAGTTAACACCGATGATTTTATCGTTTGCTTGGAGTAAATCAAAATGCGTTTGTACATTTCGTTCATTTGAATGGTGTTGACTATCTAGGAGGAATCCGGGATCACCGCTTAGGTGGGTATTTTGCACTCCATATTGTTCCAACAATTTAAGAGTGAGTGGACCGCGGACACCAGACCAAACACTCTTGTTAAATACAGTAATCATTTTGGTTTTTAAGTCATCCGAAATAGAAAGAGGAATCTTAACATTGTTATCCAATAATTCGATAAAAGATTTTGGTGCCCAATCAATCCCTGAACCCCAAATCATTACTTTTTTGCTTAACAAGATACAGTCATATAAGTAATTAATAATATAGGGATGAATAAGATTGTTATTTCCACTTAGAAGTGACCCACCACCTAATACAATTAGATCATATCCCTGTAGGCGTACATTTTTCAAATATTTATGTTCAATGTTGGCTGAATCGAGTTGATAATCATCTCCGAGTGTTAAAAATTGTTCTTTAAATAAATCAAACATTAATTCATCACCTAAATTTTTATAACCAATCCAGCCGATATACAAAACTTTTTTCACTTGGACTTCTCCCTTGTTAAAAAAATTAGATTTTTGTAGAATTCAATTTACTCAGGCATGATTCTTTGTAATGAAGAGCATTAAAACTTCCTGATCCTTTCATGATGAGGTATTCTGAGTGATTCTCTCCAAGTTTAAGACATTTTTCAAAAGAGTCTAAAGCATCTGAGTACTCTTCTTTATAAAAAAGCATAAGTCCTTTAATAAAATGAAGTTCAACGTAATCGGGATATAGTAGTAGCGCTTTTTCAATGCTTGAACATGCTCCATCAATACTATTTGTCTCATATAAAATTCCGTATTTTAAACGATATAGAATTGCAGGTGGTTTAAGTCCTTGAAGAAGAAAACCAAGAATCGATTCGTTAATATAAGTGAAAGCAATACCATAATCTTGGTTGCGATAAAATTCACTAGCTAAATGGTATTCAATCCATGGACTATGACCGGGGTTTTGATATTCCTCCTGAAGAAGGTGTAAGTTCCGTTGAGATTTCTTCTTTTTCGTTGTGATTTCCTTTATATAACCATAATGATGGATAGGAACCTCTAGGGTTTCACTTTTATATCTTGAGTCTTCTTGTTCAGGAAAATTGGGTGTTTCATGAATTCTATTATAAAATTTAACCCCTAAATTGTTTCGAAACAAACGGGGTTGATGGTAATAGTATGCTTGTTCCTGTTTGACTGGAAGGGTATCTCCATAATAATTGATAATTGGCATAAAAAGCATGGAAGCATCTGTTTGTGTAATAAAGTCCATCATTAGCTGACTTTTGCTAGTTTCCAACTCTTCATCAGCATCTAGCCACAAAATCCAATCTCCATTAGCTCTTGATAGACCAAAATTCCTCGCATCGGCAAAGTGATCACCCCACTGGTACGGATAAATTGCTGCATTATATTTTTTG
Organism: Ureibacillus sinduriensis BLB-1 = JCM 15800; assembly: GCF_000772955.1. Classification (GTDB taxonomy): domain Bacteria; phylum Bacillota; class Bacilli; order Bacillales_A; family Planococcaceae; genus Ureibacillus; species Ureibacillus sinduriensis. The sequence continues at coordinate 117,685 of NZ_JPVO01000043.1, forward strand.
CAAATTTCCAGCGTACGGTCATTGGATCCTGTATCTACGATGATAAGTTCATGTACTAATTCATGAACACTTTTTAAGCAACGTTCAATAAATTCTTCCTCATTCTTTACAATCATACATAGAGAGATAGAAGGCATCTGCATAACTTAATCTCCTCCTTTAACCTTGTTGTAGTTCATTGATGTGGTTGCCAAGGTGGGGAAAGGGGTGTCATACTAATGGATTTAATAGAATTTTGGGGGTAATAGGTCATAATTTGGGAAATAAGAGATTGGCACATTATTTGAGTATCTTCATTTTGAAATTTATATTCATTTATTAAACTTTTTAATCTTTTAAATAATTGATAATTGATATTAGCTTGAAATGATTGAAAGGGATGTATGTTATCAATCGAAATGTACTTTTTGTATGCGAAACTACGATAAATCAAATACATGTGTAATTTCTCAATTAAAAGCAGAGAATGACTAAGTTTTTCTTCAATATGAGGTTCCTGTTGAAATGAAAGTTTTGAATATTTGCAAGTTAAAAAATACTGTGAAATAAAATTTGTAAATTTATTAATAAATTCTAAATAATTTGTTTCACTTTTTATCATTGTATCACTTTCCAATAATTGTGAGTTTTGCATTTTCCGACCCCCTTTGCAATTGAACATCGTTCCGTTCAGACAATACACCCAGTTGATTTATTAAAGCATGAATTATTTATCCTTTTTACATGTATTATGGCTACAGTTACACGGATTCTTTTTTTTGCAAGTTTGGCAAAAAGTAAATAGTTCCTCTTTTTTATGTTTATTCTGGTCACAATCACATGATTTTTCCTTCTTATGAAGATGACAATGGTTACAACCGGAATCTTCACTCAGAGATATAACATCTTCTAGCTTGAATTGTAATAATATTTGTGATTTGACAACAGTACGGAGCGTTTTGTTAATACTATCATTAATCTTTAAATATTCATTTAATTCACATGGATTGGTTTCTAAAAAACACTGTAGCTTCTCACCTTCAGCATTCAAAATGTGTGACAGACCGATTTCCTCCAAAGCAATAGAGGATAGCAGCATATTGATTGTTTCACAACGATTTAAAGAAACTTTTGGGGTTATATTGGGTATAGTTGGTAAAGACATATAATTACCTCCATAGGGGTTTTATCTTACACTTACAGTATCAGGTTGCTTACGTACTTTATAATATATTGAGTTGGACATAGATTGGTGCCTGGTTTTTATAAATTATCAAATAATGGTAGTGAATTGGCTTGGTAATAAAATAAAAATGACTGTAAACAAACTCAATTGTATTGAGTTTGTTTACAGTCTCAGAGTGTAGACGAAGTCTATATACGACTTTGTCTACACGTTTTTTTAGGCTATGCCCTTAAAAGAAGCATTATCCAGACTGTCTTGAAAACGTTTTGCATGCACAGTCGAGTGAAGACTCGAGTAGAATTACCGTTCACGAGGGGACGAATGAGACAACAAACGCAGGATGAAAGCGTTTGTCAACAATCTGAATTGTGTAGTGCTTCTCTCTCAATTATAAAGTTTCCGTAATTTGGTGAATTGACCATACAATTGGTACACCAGGCCCACCTAAATCTAATCCTATTGTTAAGCCGTCAGCCTCATAGAATAGACCAATATCATCTCCTGCAGTTAATTCTACATCTCCACTTAACGTTACAGTACCGTTACCTAAAACTGCTCTTAGAGTCAGAAGTAGGGCTACGTTTACATTTAAGACTGGAAGTAATCCGGAAATCAAATCTGTCCCAGTAGTAATATTACGTACAACAAATGCTGGATCAATACCAGTACCCAAGCTGACAGTAAGAGCTGCTGTTGTTTGATAGCTGATTGTAGCAGATATTGAATATCTTCCCGTCACAGGAGCTGTATACGTTCCTGTAGCCGGATCGAAATTCCCATTGGTAAAGTATGGCGCTGTTACAGTCCAGTCAGTTATCTGAGAAGTCCCAGTAACTGAAGCTGCTCCCGCAAGTGCGGAGAATCCTTCTTCAGTTACTGTAGGTCCAGTCGGCCCAGCAGGTCCAGTCGGCCCAGCAGGTCCAGTCG
>NZ_JPVO01000042.1 GCF_000772955.1 Ureibacillus sinduriensis BLB-1 = JCM 15800
ATGTCACAATAAGGGTTCTATTAGGACAAATCAGGGATTCGCTGAACAGGGAATGTCACAAAAACGGTTGTATAAAGACAAATTATAGTCTCGCTGAACTCGAAATGTCACCATAACGGTTATATTAGGACAAATCGCGAACCAATAAAGCACGGAATGGTAAAATCGCGTTTCTATTGAAACAGATCACGTGCCAAAACTTCCGATTTATCCAAGTCTTCCTAAAAGATTGAAAGGCTATAAATAGAATGCCACGCACACCACTAAACAAGCACATCCCCCGATGACGAATAAATGCCAGATTGCGTGATTATAGGGTAGTTTTCTCCAAGCATAAAAGATTGACCCAAATGTAAATAATAACCCTCCGCCAAGTAATACTGTAAATCCATCAAATTGTAAAAACTGATAGAGTGGTTTAATGGCAAAAATAATCAGCCATCCCATGGCGATATAAAGAATCAAGGAAAAAGTTTCGAACTTATGGATGAACAGACATTTAAATACTACGCCAAATATGGCAATGGACCAAATGATGCAGAGTAGTACAATTCCCAGCGCGCCATCAATCGCAATCAGCAAGAGTGGTGTATAACTTCCGGCAATCAAAATGTAAATGGATGAGTGATCCAATATAGAAAAAACCCTTTTATATTTTTCAGGCATGCTATGTAATAAGGTGGACATTAAAAATAAAAGGACTAGCGATCCCCCGAAAACCGAATTAGAGACGATTTGGACCGCGCTTCCTGTTTGGGCGGCCAGAACAATTAAAATCACGCAGGTGGGTATACTAATAAATAAACCAATGCCGTGGGTGATGGCATTCCATAATTCTTCTTTCCAATTTTTATAATCAAAAGCTTCGTTGTTATTCATGCAATTCACTCCTTGTGAATTCACTATACTTAAATAGCAAATGAGGGGATACTATCATTTGTCATATTGTTGCTATTATAAATGTGAACAATTCATACACAATTTATAGTCATTTTTGAAATCGATTACATTTGTCATTATTCCAGAAAGATGATTTGTATTATAATAATTCTAATCTATTAAAGGATGTGTCATTTTTGGGACGAATTCATATTGTTACAGACTCAACTTGTGATTTAACTAAAGAAGAACTTATGGAACATGACATTAAAGTCGTACCTTTAACAATTCAAATTGATGGAAAAACATATACAGATGGACAGGATGTAGAACCTGCACCGTTTTTGGATTTAATGAACAACTCAAAGGAATTGCCTAAAAGCTCACAGCCCGCCCCGGGAAAATTTAAGGAACTTTATGATGAGCTTGGGAGCAATGGTGACCAAATAATCTCGATTCATATGACTGGATCGATGAGTGGAACTGTCGATTCAGCTAGGCAGGCGGCACAGATGAGCGATTCGGATGTAACAGTAGTCGATTCCCGTTATATTGCCATCGGACTTGCTATACAACTTCGTGAAGCAATCAAGCTGCGCGATGCTGGAGCGACAGTGGAACAAATTGTTGCCCGCTTGGATGAAGTTAGAAAAAATACAAGATTGTTCGTCGTAGTGGATAAATTGGATAATCTCATTAAGGGTGGACGAATCGGCAAGGGGACTGGGATGATCGGCTCCCTGTTAAATATTAAACCGATTGCGACATTAGATGATGGCTCCTACACTCCAGTGGCAAAAGCAAGAAGCCATAAACAGGTGGTTAGCTATCTTTTTAAGCAGTTTCAAGAAGATGTAGAAGGCAAGACTGTTAAAGCGGTCGGTATTTCCCATGCGGACGGTTTAAAAACAATGGGAACACCGTTGATTGAAATGATCCAATCTACAGGATTCAAGAATGTAGAGATTAAATTTACTTCCCCGATCATTAGCACGCATACAGGACCGGGTGCCATCGGGTTTATCTATTTTGCCGAGTAAGAAGGGCAGCCTGCTATCAATTGCTTCAGGCGCCTAAGCATAGTACAACTAAATTCAACCTCGACCTATTAACTTTTTTCGTTAGAGTAATACCGAAGATCAGTAAATTAATTTAAACTTGTTATTAAAGCATGGCGTTTCTACCGAGAGTGGAGACGCTTTTTTGCTTTCAGTCAAAAAAGTGAGACCAATATATCCGATGATTCGTATATATAAGTAGTTAAATATTTTAAGGAGAAGCAACAATGAAAATATTACATTCTTTACTTCTACTTGGGAGTTTAGCTTTTATTGTGGGTTGTCAGAATGAACAAGAAAATACGATGGTTCTTTTAGATGAAAAGATCAAAGAAATCCATATCTCGAAATCTAATGGTGTTGGTGACATGAATAATTCAGAAATTATTTTTTCCTATAATGATGAACAAGCAATTCAAGTGATTGAACAGGCGATAAAAACCGCACTTAAACAGCAAGCAGACATTAATGAAACAAAACCCGATTATGATGTAGTGGTTGAATATGAAGGGGAGTTTCCTACTCATGCCATTCATTTATGGTTAGGGGAAGAGAATGAAAAAAGTACCCTGATGTATATGGTAGGAGAAGGCCAAACTTACCTGACATCAGAAAAGTCTACAAATCAACTTAGGGAATTAATACTTTCTAAGAACCAATAATACTGGATGATAGGGAGGGGGCGGGAATATGCAACCAAATGAGTTAAGAATCATGAGAAGGAAGCAAGTTGCTTTGACGAATGGGCTTATACTTATTGCCATGATCACCTTATTCATTATCATTAAAGTCTTTACAATAACATTTGCTCATTTTTTCTTAGTTCTTGGAGTTTTGATGTTCATTCAGGGAGTTTTTGGGTTCATAAAGGGTGATTCAACGAAATCAATTATCCCTATTATTGAACAAGTAGCAATCTACGAAAAACAAAAAATGGGTAGTGAATGGTACAAACAACGAAAAGTGGGGTTTATTTGGAACTTAATTTTAAGTGGCTTAATGTTCTTGCAATTTTACTGGAATCAAAACTCAACAGATCCTGTTTTTCTAATAGATTTTGTTTTTATGTCGATTATCGTCTTTTTCTCTTAATAATAGTAAATGCTAATTTGCTTATTCACATCAGAAAAGTGGATCGTTCCACATCAGAGTTGGAGATAAGAGGCTACACTTGGAAGTCGATTCTCATTGGCCTTGTAATGGCGATACTATTTGCTTTAGTAATCATTGTAGTCACTTTTTCTTTTTTAATATCAAGATTGTAAAAGGGTAAACCAGTTTGATGGATTGATAACATAGAGTAAAATCTTGTAAAGTTTCTCATTACGGTATTTTTGCAATTGGTCAAATGTGCCTTATAAATGGAAGTTTACCAAACATACTCCCGCTTCGAATGGAAAGAATTTTATCTAGATTGGGGGGGAATCATTGAGGTCTTGGAGAATTACGAAATATAATCCATTGCATAGGAATGCTGATGGGAGTTATGTCGATCTTGAAGAATGGATTTGTTTTTCAGAGGTTGGTACAAAGGTAAGTATGGAAGATTATGAAAAAACCGAAGAAAAATATATGAATGCTGTCACTACGTTTATGGCTGGAATCGGTTTAAGTAATGTTTATGTCAATGCTTCGGAACAAGAGTCTCACGAGGTGAAGAATCAACATGCTCAGGAATTCCTCTCAAAAATCTGGAAAGGAAAAGCTGTAACTGCACAGGAAGTCCGAGAGTTGGCGAAATTGACATTACGGAATGCGATTTGGTGTAAACTAGGCTTTAAGAAGCAGTTCTTTGTTCACATTGGGTACTATTATTATATGTATATTGGGGCGAGTGAGAGTTGTGAAAAAGCTAGGGAGATTGTTCATCGTTCAGGGTTATTTATCGAGGACTACCATTCTCCCTATTTGAAAAATTAATAAACATGGGATAACAGATGAAAAGAGGAACCACGTTCGAAATTGCTAATCGGTATGGTAGTTTATCCATTTATTGTCAATTAGTGGTTTTGACAGTTGTATATTGAGGTTATTATCATAACAGGTGGGTGTTAGTTTGGATTATACGATGGAATTGGTAGATTCTCTAAGAAGTAAAAAAGTGAAAGTAATCGAAATACATAAGTGGGGAGTGTATTTGCGAAAGCAATGGGAAGAAAACTTCGCCAATCATCTCAGTAATAAGGAAAAGAAATCTATTTACCTTCTTGACGAAGATGGCTTTAGTGGTTACTTATGGCATGTGTTTAGTTATGAGAGAAGGAAGTGCCTAAAGGAGGAGCAGGCTGATTTAGCGTTCAATAAAGAAAGGAAAGAATCGTGCTACATATTTTATCAGCATTTGGATGACGCTGTCATTCTTGAAAATGCTTCGGCTTTAAATGTAAGTGATTTCCGCGATGAAGAAGATATATTTGTCGTTGATAAGGAATTCAATTGGACTTATGTGAGAACACACGAAACGGGTTATTGTGGCCCTTATTTTTCCTGGAAATAAAGTAATTGTATTTGTCTATAGGAAACGTATGACACTGAAATGTATTCAAGACCCTCCCAAAAGATGTGAAAAAATTGAAGCGAAAAATAGCAAATTAAAGAGCGGCCATGGTTTAAAACATAAAAACAGTTTGGCGATTTACTCCAAGCTACAGCCGCGAATTTAGCGAAGAACTAAAACGGATGAAACTTGAGTAACAATAATCCAAAAACAAGTAAAGAAGGGGCTTTCTGTTTAAATCGAACAGAAGGTGCCTTCTTTTTTGCCTAATATGTCAACAAGTTGTTCAGTTTAGAATCTGAAGTAATCAAGAAAGTGAAAACAATAGAGCATTTGAGAATATTGGTGTATATTTCAAGACACAAGTAGTTAAATTTTTTTGAATTTTAGAAGAAAATAATAAGAATATCTTAATGAAATTCTATATGCCATCATAATTTGGTGTTAAAATGGGATAATAAACAAAACGGATCTTGCGTTAATCCAAATGCAAATAGTAGTTTCATAAATAACTAAATTCGACAGTGCACCAACTAAGTGCTCCGTATGAGCATTAAAAATATGAAGAAAGCTTTATTTTCATACATTTTCCCTATCTTGCCTTTGGTCTTGCCTCTTAATTATATTTTATTCGTTACTCCTGCTTCATTCCTGTATTTTATCCAAGAGTTAAAATTTATTGTACTTTTTTGATTGAAATGCCGTAACAACTAGTTTGTTTCTAGTTATTTCAGTTCAGGAAAATATAGGGGAAATAGGAAGCTTCGGGTTTTACGGGCGAACTAAGTTGTTCATTCCTGTTTTTTTACATAAGATAAAATGAAGAAAACTCATGCCGGGCAAGGGTTGAGGCAAGTTGTGACCGGCGTACCAAACAGTGGTGCATCCATCTATACACAATATAGGAGTAGACGATAGCTTTTTCAAATTCGAAATAGTTTTCACATATAAAACCGTACAATTGCTCAAATTAAAAAATACAAATACAACTAAAAAAATACGCTAAGTTATGTTTTCGAATATGTTTGTGAAAGGAGTTACCATGCTGAAACGAATAATGATCCCTATTATATGCTGTTCCATTTTACTTGTCGGTTGCCAAAAAATAATGATAGAAAGCTGGCAAGAGAGTGCAGGGTCAAAAAGAGAAATAACGGAAGCAACCCATATAGCTGAACCGGCACAAAATAACAACGAAATAGCAATACACCCGGTAGATGGCTTGGAAGAGCCTTTGGTAAGCACTGCGTTGCAAGAAAAAGTCCAAGTGCCATCAACGAATGAAGCACAACCTGATCCCGCAAATGATATAAGGTTAGATACAACAAAATACTATTATTTGGCATTGGGAGACTCATTAACAAAAGGAGTGGGGGATGAAGAATTAAAAAGTGGGTATACTAAAAGATTAGTGGAGAAGCTTGAGCAATGGCCAGAAGAAAAAGAAGTAGTGCTGGATAATAGAGGGAAACGCGGACGAAGAAGCGACCAACTGTTAGGGCTGCTAAAAAGAGGTCACTATGACGATGAAATCAAAAATGCCGAACTTATTACCATTACGATTGGTGGTAATGATATTATGAAAGTAGTTAAAAAAGATCTCTTCGAACTGAAACGACAATATTTCGAAGAGGAATTAGCCGATTTTGAAGATCGTTACGACCAAATCTTAAAAGAGATTCGATTGAAAAACCCTCATGTACCGATCGTCGTCATTGGATTATATAACCCATTTTCAGTCATTACGGATGAGATTACCGAATTTGAGTCGATTATTACCGAATGGAACGAATCAATTGAAACTACTTCTAAACAGTATGACAATGCATGTTTTGTGGACATACAAGATTTATTTGATGAAAATGCAAACTTGGTCTATCATACAGATTTCTTTCATCCAAACGGATATGGATATACAATTATGACGGAACGTATAATGTCGATGATAAAATCTTGTCAAGTTGATAAGATGTCACAGGGTTAATCTTAAGTGCTTTAAGGTCCTAATAAGATTAACCTTTTCCCTGTGATGATTTCGCAGTGTAGAAAAAGGGTACATATCGAGGGGAAAGCGAGTGGGAGGGAGTGAACGAGAATGAATAAATGGAAAGTCGCCTTTTTTATTTTGACTGGTGCCATCATACTTTTTCTTACCGTATTCATTTACTGGGCGACTTCCCCAACAGAAGATGTTCCAATCGCCAGCAAAGGTGTGGCGGTGGATTCGTCTGACAGTGTACTGCTGGTTGAAGCAACTGCGGATGATATCGAAAAAATGGCCATGAAATATGTGCACAAAGAACTTGCCAATAGTCCAATCCCAATGGATATCGTTGTTGATAACATGATTGAATTGAAAAGCGAGCTGACGGTATTTGGGTTAACGGTACCATTCGCAATGGAATTTGACCCGATCGTAACGGAAGAGGGGAATATACAATTAAAGCAAAATTCCGTTAATGTTGGTAAAATAAATATAGACCCTTTTACAGTCCTGAAACTAATGAATGATGCTGTCTCATTTCCGGAATGGATTATTGTCAGACCGAATGATGAAGAAATCTATGTTGATTTGTCTGGGATAAAAGTCATGTCAGGCGCAAAAGTGAGGGCAAAGGAAATTGACTTGGACAATAACCGCGTTTTGTTAGAGGTTATCGTGCCGAATGAATAGGGGGCTTATGATTGAGTAGAGAGATTGCGACATTTGCTGGCGGTTGTTTTTGGTGTATGGTAAAGCCATTTGATGAACAATCAGGGATAGAGGAAGTTATTTCAGGCTATACGGGCGGTTCTGTTGAAAATCCCACTTACGAGCAGGTATGTTCCGAAACAACGGGACATCTGGAAGCGGTGCAAATTACTTACGATCCGACACTTTATCCATATGAAAAATTAGTTGAAACATATTGGACTTTAATCGATCCGACCGATGCAGGCGGTCAATTCTATGATCGCGGTGAATCTTATACAACCGCTATTTTCTATCACAATGATGAACAGAAGAAAATTGCCGAGGAATCAAAAGAGCGACTTGGGAAATCAGGCAAATTCAAAAAACCGATTGCTGTAAAAATTCTGCCTGCCAAAACTTTTTACCCTGCAGAAGAATACCATCAACAATACTATAAAAAAAATCCGATGCATTATGAACGCTATCAAATTGGTTCAGGACGGGCTGCATTTATTCAACAACATTGGGGGAATCGACATGAATAAGGATGAAAGATTAAAGCAACTCACGGAGATGCAGTACTATGTAACTCAAAAACAAGGGACAGAACCGCCTTATCAAAACGAATATGACCAGCATTTTGAAGAGGGGATCTACGTGGATATCGTTTCCGGTAAACCACTTTTCAGTTCAAAAGATAAGTTTGATGCTGGTTGTGGGTGGCCAAGCTTTGCCAAACCGGTTGAATCGCAAGAAGTTACAGAGCATTTTGATACTTCCCATGGAATGCGAAGAGTGGAAGTCCGCAGTAAAACTGCCGATTCACATTTAGGGCATGTTTTCCCGGACGGACCAAGTGAATTAGGCGGTTTGCGCTATTGCATAAACTCAGCGGCACTTCGCTTTATCCCGAAAGAAAAAATGGAAGAACAAGGCTATGGCGAATACCTGCAGCTATTTGAGTAATAAATAATAAGTGGAAGTGCCATCTTTTTATTGGGTTTCCGATATATAAGGAAAAGGTACTTAATTAGGCTCCCCAGAAATTGCTTTGGGGAGCCTATCGTATTATCCGGTTATTCAATGGACTCTTTAAATGATTTTCTTCCGGACTCTACTTGTTGAACACTTATATTAATGTCACGGATTGACTCTTCTGTTAATTTTATTTTCCCATCTGTTTGTTTCTCCTGCCAAACATCTACCTTTTGTCTATAAAGAACTTCTGAAAAGCGATATATATCAATATTTTTTTCTAATCCGGCCTTGTATGTTTCTTTTACTTCTTTTGTTATCTGTTTAGTGACCGCTTGCTCAATGTCTTTTGCCTCCAGTTTCCCCGTAAAACTCCCAAGGGAGGCTGTTAATGCAATATTGATGTCAAACTGTAACTTATTACCTTTTATAACGGGATCTATTTTCGTCTTTAAATTTTTTATAAATACGGAAATGTATTGATTATTGTCTATTTTTGTTGTGATTCGCGACTGCTTCGTTTCATTGGTGAGCCATTTTAACCCGAGCGCTTTTTCGTCTTTTATATAGCCTTTGAAATTGGAGGGGGTTAAAATCCCGATTCCGGCCGTCTCAATTGATTTACTGGGTTCTTTTTGCGACTCCCATCCTTCTTTTAAACGGATATAAGGAATGTTTACTTCATAGCCTGGTTCATTCAATGCAATGAGCAGCTTTCTTATATCAATTGGTTCAATAAATGATTCCCTTTCAAATGAATTCAATGGGTCTGCCACCCTTGTAAGTGTAATTGAGCGTCTAAGCAAGGGCGTTACTGTTAAAAATTCGCTTAAAGGCTCGTCTGTGGAATATACCCATGTAAGATACCTTGTATCAGGAAATCTTGTCAGCACATTGATGACGCTATTTAGCCTGTTTTCCTCCATGGCTGCATCCTTTAAAATGATAAATGAGAAATGACCCCAATAAAGTTTTTCATCAATGGCATTGTACAAATGATCAAATGCCTCGCCAAGTGTCTTTCCCTTAAATGAATTTACCTCCGATTGGATAACATCCTGATTGACTGATTCTGTTTTGGCCACATTGGAAAAACTAATTATTTGGATAAAAACTTCGTATTCCCCATCCTTATAATCCACACCCATACCTTGAACGTAATACATTCGTTCATTTTCATTGATATCCCAACATCCGGATAAAATTAAAGTTCCGGCAAGCAATAAAAATAGTCTTTTCAATCTTGTCATGAATTTCCCTCACGATTTCTTGACTGATCTTCAGGATCCAGCATTTTGGGTCGTTTATTATAATGAGATTGAGAACGTCTGAATAGAGCTTTTTTGATGTTCGCCCAACTCAAATCAGAGGTAATATCCAAATAAGGCGTGCCAAATATACGAATATTCGCTACGTATAGGATAAGGAAAAATAAACAGACGAAAAATCCAAACAAGCCCAAAATGGAAGTGATCATGATAAAGCCGAAGCGAAGAATACTGATAATGGTCGAAAGCGACTGATTGACAATGGTATAGGAAGCAATGGTAGAGACCGCAATGATTACAACCATGGCGGGACTAGTGATTCCTGCCCGAATTGCCGCATCCCCAATAATCAAACCTCCTACAACTCCCACCGTCGTCCCAATTTTTGTAGGTAGGCGTAATCCTGCTTCACGGAACATCTCAAACAGGAAAAGCAAAATCAGCATTTCAAGTACTGCAGGAAAGGGTAACCCGCGGTTCATGATGACAACGGTTGCAAGTAATTGGAGTGGTAATTGATCCTGGTGGAATAATGTCAACGCTAACCAAAAGGCAGGGAGGGTGATACCGATAATGACACAGATTAACCGCAACATTCGTTCAAAAGAACTAAAGAGAATCGGATTCTCGTTATCCTCGGAAGTTTTTAACAAATAGAAAAAATTAATAGGTGTTATCGTTGCATATGGCGTTCCATCCACAAGAATCACAAATCTCCCACGGATAAGGGATTCAATCGCAAAATCAGGGCGGCCTGTTGTATTGGAAGAGGGGAGAATCCAATTTTTTTTATTGACAAATTCCATTAGTGCCGTGGCATTGGTTGCAATATCAATATCAATTTTTTGGAATTGCTCGATTAGTTCAGCAAGAATATCTTTGTTAGCTATATCTCCTATATACATTACGGCTACTTGGGTCTTTGAACGCCTGCCAATCTGCAATTTTTCTACACAAAGGGAATTTGTTGGCAGACGTTTGCGGATGAGGGCGATATTAATCGACAGATCTTCTATAAAATTATCCCTAGGTCCTTTCACCAAAACTTCCATATTTGTTTCTTCCGGATTTCGGTTTGGTTTACGTGAGATATTACATGAGTAAAGAAGGGCTGATTCTTCGAAATACATCAATACATTGCCGCTATAAACTTCTGTTGTTGCCTGCTCGGTCTCAGTAACTTTAGTTAATTCGGGGAGAGGCAACTCTTCAATTTGTTTTGCTGTTATTGTTTCCATTTTCTTTTTCTGCAGCTGCTCTTTGTCTTTATAAAGACTCTCGATATTGGGCAATACAACGGTATAAAGCATTTGTTGATCAACCATACCATCACATTTAAACATAAGCACTTTGTTTTGTTCAAAATTGAATTCATGAAAAACAACATCTGCTGATTTTTCGAACAGTTTTTTTAATGTAGATGTAGAAAAATTATCGATTGAATGCCCACTTATCTCCATTCAAGATTCACTACTTTCTGTTTTTTGATTTTGTCGTGGACGTCCGTATTTTGTTTTTGTGACCATTGCCACTAAAAGCTGCAATCATGCCGAGCAGCAAAGATAATACGAAGAAGAAAAGGAAAGTGGCGATTAGCATTTCATTGCTATTTAGCTGTAAAAACAAACTATCGTCCAACGATAATAAAATTAAACAGACGAAGAAGAAGGGAGGGATCATGTAAGCCCAAATTTTTTTCCTCTTGCCAGTTAAATCCAATAGTTCAGCAGCAATAAATAATAATAATCCGACCCGAATAAATGTGCCTGTCAGCCACTGATAGATTGAAAGAAAATCCATATGTTCAATAAATCGTCCGATTGTAACGAGCCCCCACTCTTCAAAAGCAGGATATCTTTGCCTAGCAGCTTCTTCAGGACCAAACTCTACAATTGCACCGATTAGTGGACCTAATGTTAAGCCTGTCAAAATGAATAACATGATGGCTAAATGGTACCATTTTAATTTACTTTTAAAATGTTGCTGGATAAATAGAAGCAAGAATAGTTCGATAAAACCGGAAGCAGGGTAAACAATCCCTTTTAGAACTGGACTAAAGCCATGTTCCAGTACGGGAAGCAAGAGGCTAAAATCTTTTAAATGGGAATTGGCAATTGCAACATAAAAACCGAAAACAACTACGAAAAAGAGAACCAAAGTATTCACAATAACGATGGTTAGCATATTTGTAGAAATCAGGCTTGCACATAGTAGAATATAGACAAATAATAATAGGATTTTTGGTGTTGAAATTAAAAATGTTGATGAAATCCAAAGAATGGTTTCACGTAATGAAAATGCGGCAAGTAAAAAAATGAAACCAGCTGTACTAAATACGATAATGGACGAGCCAACTTTTCCGATTCTTTCATGTAACCATTTTTTTAATGATTTTTGGTTTGTTTTATTATGGATGAATAGTATTAAAAATAACCATGGAAACATAAAGAGAGCTGCTAGAATCACGGACATCCAGCCATCCCTTTTTACATGTTCGAGGATTGGCGGCAGGATGGTTACATGGTTTTTTAACCCGATAAAAGTCATCACTATAAATATCACATGTAAAATGCCGATTTGACCGATTTTATGCATTATTTTACCCTCTAACTTTTTCTTAAAAGTATAGACATGGATTGAAAGAAATATAAGAGCGACCCGGGTTAGCAATCAACAAAAAAATCGTGAGGAATCAATCGTTTCCTCACGAACTAATACTAAATCTTAAACTCATTTACAATTGTGCGCAATTCATCAGCCTGTTTTGCCAATTCGGCGGTAGATGCCGTAATTTCTTGCATCGAAGCGGATCCTTGGGCTGCTGCTGAAGCCGATTTCTCTGTATTCATCGCCGTATTTTCAGCGATATTATTTACTTCAACAAATGAAACGGCAACTTCATTGCTAGTATTCAAAGTAATGGATATATTATTGACCATCGAAGTGATGATTTCATTTGTAGCCAAAGTATGGTTTAAAATGTCGTGTAATACTTTATTTGTTTCATTCGTCACTTCCACTCCACGAATTACGGTGTGCACACCTTGATGATTCTGAGAAATGATTGATTCTACTTCGTTGTTTATAGAAGTTACGATTCCTTTCACCTCGTATGCAGCATTTTGAGATTGATCTGCCAGTTTTCTTACTTCATCGGCAACAACAGCAAATCCCTTGCCGTGCTCTCCAGCCCTTGCCGCCTCAATGGCCGCATTCAACGATAGTAGATTTGTTTGCTCTGCAATTGCTGTAATTGTACCAATGATGGAAGTAATATCCCTGGATTTTTTACCTAAAGCTTCTACAGTGCTGGAGGTATTTGCCATAATTTCTTCTATTGATAGCATTACTTCCGAGGATTGCTGCACGGATTCGCTGCCTAGTTTGGCCGCGCTGCCCATTTCCTCCGCTGATCGCTTTACCCGGTTTGCTTCGCTATCTAAATCATGCATTAGTTGTTCGAGCTGCTGCATTTTAATGATGGAAGCATGAGTGCGGGATTGTGTATCATCACTATCTGCCGCTATTTCTTGTGAACTACTGGCAATATCCATGATGGTTTTTGAATTTTCCTCAGAAAGAGCCATTAATTCTTGAGAACTAGCAGAAACGTTTTCTGCGAGGTTTGACACTCTTTTCACTAAGTTTGAAATCGATTCAATAAGGGAATTTGTTGAGTTGGCTATGAGGGAAAACTCATCCCTTGTTTTAATGTTTACCCTACGAGTTAAATCTCCACCCGCTTTAGCAATTTCCAAAATCGACTGATTGATCTTATAAGTATTTTGACGAATGCTTTTAAAAAGAAGGTAACCGAATGATATCGTCAAAATTACCGCTAAAGACGTCAACACGATTGAAGTAGTGCGGGTAAACTTTGTAAATGCATGCAGCTCGGAAATCTTTTCCATGTTTTTTGTTTCCAACAAGGCAATTAATTGTTCAGTATACTCATTAATGTAGGATTTAAGGTTGTCCGCATCATTAAGTGCCATCACTTTTTGAGCGCTTTCGAAACCATGACCCCTCCTTGCATCGATCACTTTGGAGGAATAATTATTATAGACAACATAGTATTGATCAATGAGAGCGAGCATTTCTTTTTCTTCTGGACGGTTTTCAAAAACCGAATGGAATTCAGTCATTCGTTCATCGATTGAATTTTTCAAGTCCTGATAATCTTGTATATGAGAATCCTGTGCGTTGATAATATAAGCTTGCTCGTAGTTGGACAACTGTGAAATATCACTTGCAAGCTTGTTAATCTGCATTTGTTCTTTAAGATTTTCATCGGCAAAGCTAGATAAGCTATCTTGCAAATTGGAAATATTAATATAGGATAAAGTTTGCATTCCTATGATAATAGCAAGTAAAATGCTGAATAGAAGTAATACCCGGCCACGGATCAAATGGTAAAATCTAGCTTTTCCTTTTTTCATTAAATTCACCAGCTTTTCTAATTATTAGTATTTTTTAAATTTTACATTAAATTCAGAATATTTACTACATAAAAAAGTATAAAGTCCTAATTTAACGAATAACATTTAGGTTGAAAGTAAGGAGTGTTCGAATGGTTGAAAGTTTTTATTTGTTTATTCTTTCTTATAGAGGTGGGGATTCCAGCGATCTAAAGTCACAGTTTGCAGAGAGGGCATTTTTGGATCATAGTTTTCCTAAAGTGAGTACTTCTTTTGAGGAACTGTCCAGTTATATAGAAACGCTGGCGGATGAGCAAATGTCATCGCAGGTATTTGATGAGTTGTGGGATTTGTATGAACTGAAATATCGATAAGGACTGGAATCATTAAAAATTCCATTGATGTAAAATGTTAAATAAAAGGTAAATCATTGCACAAAGCTAAAAAAGCAAGTATATTTTAAGATGAGATAATTTTGGAAAGAGGGATTGCTAATGAGTATCCATATTAATGCTAAACAAGGTGACATCGCAGAAACAATTTTATTGCCTGGAGATCCATTGCGTGCAAAATATATTGCTGAAACATTCTTAGAAGATGTAACATGCTATAACGAAGTGCGTAATATGTTTGGATATACTGGTACATATAAAGGAAAACGTGTTTCTGTACAAGGTACAGGTATGGGTGTACCATCAATTTCAATTTATGCAACAGAGTTAATGCAAGATTACGGGGTACAAAAGTTAATCCGTGTAGGTACTTGCGGAGCAATCCAAAAAGATGTGAAAGTTCGTGACGTCATTATTGCGCAATCTGCTTCGACAGATTCCAAAATGAATGAGATTATTTTCAATGGCCTGGATTTCGCGCCAACAGCTGATTTTGATTTACTGCTTAAAGCGTATAATGCTGGTGTAGAAGCTGGTTTGAATTTAAAAGTAGGGAATATATTTACTGCCGATATGTTCTACTCTGAAGAAAATCAAAACGAAAAATTGGCTCGTTACGGTGTATTGGCTGTCGAAATGGAATCTGCTGCTCTTTATACACTGGCTGCCAAATTTGGTCGTAAAGCGCTTTCTGTATTAACAGTTTCTGACCACATTATTACTGGAGAGGCTACTTCTTCCGAAGAACGACAAACAACTTTCAACGATATGATCGTTGTGGCATTAGAGGCTGCAATTCAAGAGTAAAGTAATATCTAAATGCTTTGCATAATTGTTATCGTAAGGCTGTCTGTAAATTGACAGTCTTTCTTTTCGTAAATGCGATAATGAAGTTTTTTCAAGGCATTATTGTCTTAGTTTATGGGGGACATTAAAGCAGATTCTTTTACGTTTGTGTAAAAATGAGAGTGGTGATTAGATGGATGATCAAAACCAACAAGGATTTGAGAATACCGAACAAAATGAACAACAAGAAGAACAAATAAAGCCTGCAAAAAAGGCGATTCATATTAAACCGTTTACCTTCATCATGCTAATATTTTTGACGATTATACTTACAGCTGGTTTAACCATTTTTGCGCTGACTTTTGGTGAGAAAAAAGTAGTGGAAGTTTCGGTGCCTGTGGAAAGAGCCGAATTTTCCGAGCTCTACGATGCATTCGATGAACTAAAAAGTAAATATTACGTTGAAATTGATGAAGAGGCTGTCATTACTGGTGCCATCAATGGAATGTTCGATGCTTTGGATGACCCTTATTCGGACTACATGGACGTACTTCAAGCCGAACAATTTAATACGGATCTTTCCTCTAGTTTCCAAGGTATTGGTGCAGAAATCCAGGAACGGAATGGCAACATTGTCGTTGTATCGCCTATTAAAAACTCGCCTGCTGAAAAAGCCGGGATCTTGCCGGAGGATATGATTCTCACGGTAGATGGGCAAAGTATCCAAGGAATGAGTGCGTCGGAAGCTGTCTTATTGATCCGTGGGGAGAAAGGGACACCTGTTGAGTTAACAATCCAGCGGGGGGAAACGGAAGAAATTATCGAAATGACCGTTATTCGTGATGATATTCCAATCGAAACGGTTTACGGTGAAATGGGGGAAGACAAAGTCGCCCACATCCAAATTACATCCTTTAGTGAACAAACCTTCGATGAATTAGTGAAATTCTTGGAAGAATTCAATGCGGATGGTATGAAAAGTATTATATTAGATGTTCGTCAAAATCCAGGAGGCTTTTTAACTTCTGCCATCGACATAGCAAACCTTTTCGTCGATGAAGGGAAACCGATTGTTCAATTGCAAGGACGGGAAGGTGATGCAGAAGTGATGCTTGCTGAAGGCGGCAAAAAGTATCATCAACCGGTCGTGGTATTAATTGATAATGGTAGTGCTTCTGCCTCTGAAATTTTGGCAGGTGCGCTTAGTGAATCTGCTGGCGCAAAACTTGTAGGTTTAACTTCATTTGGTAAAGGCACTGTGCAAACGGTAAGCTATTTGCAAGATGGTGCAAATCTAAAATATACAACGGGTAAATGGCTAACGCCAAATGGTAATTGGATAAATGAAAAAGGAATCAAACCAGATGAGGTCCTCGAATATCCAGAATATGCATCGGCCAGCTATATTAATCCGGAGACGAAGTTCGCTATTGGGAATGTTTCACCATCGGTTCGCTCCGCTGAACTAATATTAAGTGCACTAGGTTATGAAGTCGGTACAGTCGACGAAACATTTGATCAAACGACTCAAAATGCTGTGAAGTCATTCCAAGCTAAAGAACAATTGGAACAAAACGGAGTGCTTGCTGGTGAAACTACTTATGCATTAATGGATGCGATTCGGGAGAAAATCAAGAATGAGGATCCCCATATACTGAAGGCAAAAGAAATATTAGGTACTTCAAACGAATAGTTTTTGTAATAATTTACAAATGGAGGGCTGTTTTGTTCGTATTTGAACAATCGACAGCCCTTCCTTTTTATCTGCAAAAAGGCTAGTACGAAAAAAAGTTTATAAGGATGTGTATATATGAAGGATGTATTTTTATTCAGCGGTTTTTTAGGCAGCGGAAAGACGTCGATGCTCACTCATGTTTTGAAACAATTTAAAGAAAAGGGATTAAAACCTGCTGTAATCATGAATGAACTAGGAAAGCTTCCATTCGACTCCCAAGCACTTGACGAAGATATCCCCTTAAAAGAAATGCTGGAGGGTTGCATTTGTTGTTCAGGTGCAGAAAAAACAGAAGCTCAAATCCAATCCCTTCTGGCAGACAACGAATTTGATGTATTGATAATTGAAACAACCGGCGCGGCCCACCCAGTAGAAGCATTGGATGCCGTATACTCGCCGTTATTTGCTGAAAGTTTAAATATCAAGGGGATAGTAACGGTTGCAGACAGTAAACGATGGCTTGAGCGTGCTGCACTGACTCCGCAAGTCAGAAGTTTATTTATGGAACAAATTCGTCACGCTCATCTTTTGTTAGCAAACAAAATGGACTTGCTTACAGAAGCGGAACAGGCAAAAGTTGTTTTTGAAATGCAAGGTGTTAACCCGAATGCCTTCATCCTGCAGACGACTAATGGAAAGGTGCCGATCAACTTACTGGAAAACTTGCAGGCAACAGCACCGTCATCAAACAAAGAGGTCCAATCTGCTAAAATCGGCAAGAATTTGCACTTAAGTTCCCGATTGATCGAGCTCCATCAGAGCTACACACAGGAAGAGTTTGAAGAATGGGTTCGTTCGCTCCCGTCATCTGTCTACCGAATAAAAGGTTATGTAGCGATTGAAGGGATTCGCAATCCTTTTGTATTCCAATACGCATATGGGTTGGTTCAATGGATTCCTGAATATATCAACATGCCGCCTAAAATTGTCATGATAGGTGAGAACATTCAAGAAATCGAGGTAATAGGAGATAAATAAATGTAATGTAGTCGTCATATAAGTTAAGTATTTGCTATATCTAGTAATCCTGAAAATTTGTCAATAGCTTTTCAGTTGTAACTGTTGCTTTTAAAGGGAAAACCTGCCTTTTCCTTTTGTTTTTAACATACTATGATACAAGGTTCAAAGATTGTGTTGGGATTATTGCCAAGTTATGGGCCATTTTTTTCAATTATTCTCGTATATGATTAGTTGCGAGAGGAGGAATACAAAATGAAAAAATGGTTTATTACATTTTGTGCACTTGGTTTAATCTCGACACAAGCCCAGGCAGCAGACGCTGCATCTTATCAGGAGGACTCGCAGTATAAAAATATAGAATATGAAGTGAAAGTCGTCAACGCAAACCACTATGGTGATTTACTAGCAGATTTTAAAGACGAAATTTCTCAAGCAAATATTCATAGTTTGAAAGAGTTATCGACTAAGCTGCCGAGCTCAAAAGAAGAATTGGAAAAATTCATTACAGCGCATTTAAAAGGATATAATAACAACACTCAAGTGGAAAAGACTGCACCATTAGCACCTTCAGAAAATGAAACTACTAATGAATTGCTAGTCAAAGATAAAAAAACTGAAGAAACAACAGAGGCGGTTATTCCTTCTACCTCGAATTCGGGCAAAGGACAAGTTGAGGCACCGGTTGTGAAACCTCCTACTTCGCCCACAGCTCCTTCGGTTCCAAGTGAAGAAGTACAAAAATCAGCGAATGCAACTTCAAAGCCGGTTGTAAAAGAGGGTACTGTTTCAGCATTTGAAACGGAAGTAGTGGAATTAACGAATGCTGAACGTGCTAAAAATGGACTTGCACCGCTTCAAGCATATGAACCTTTGATGAAGGTTGCGGGTGCCAAATCTCAAGATATGGCGGCGAATAACTACTTTTCACATACTAGTCCTACTTATGGTAGTCCATTTGATCAAATAAAAGCATCGGGCATCACATACCGTGCCGCAGGCGAAAATATTGCACAAGGTCAAAGAACGCCAGAAGAAGTCGTTCAAGCTTGGATGAACTCGGAAGGTCACCGAGCGAACATCTTGAACACAAGCTACACACATATTGGTGTTGGCTATGTTGAAGATGGCAACTATTGGACTCAACAATTTATACAACGATAAAAATTATTTCCCCCGTAGGACCGGGCCAAGATTATCCATTGGCCCGGTTTTTGTTGCTTTCAGAAGTAGTGGACGTGCATAAGCGACGTCATTTACTAATAAGTGAATAAAAGGGCGAAGGACAATAAATAGCGGCTCCTTGCCCCCTAAATGTGTATGATGAAGTCTATGGGACAGCGTGAAGATTGTAATGGCTGATAGTTTGAGTAGGGGAATGTAATGTATCTTATGTTGAAAATGAATTTCGGAAGGATTAAATCTGTTGGTAGGATTGTTAGAATGAAGAAATATGATACAATATTGACTAAATGTCACAATAGGAAAAGAAAAACTGTTGCCAAGTGTTCATGTCTTTTTTTTCTAAACATATAACTTTAAATGAAATACAAAAGGTATTTGGATAGGAGATTTTTTAGTGAAGCAAAAATCAATTATTTTAACGGGTGGCGGAACAGCGGGCCATGTATCCTTGAACCAGGCCATCATCCCATCATTGGTGAACGAGGGGTATAAGGTCCATTATATCGGCTCGAATGACGGGATTGAACAAGAGTTAATCACTCAAAGCTTTCCAGAGGTACCCTATCATAGCATTTCAAGTGGAAAATTGCGCCGTTACTTCTCTATGAAAAACTTTACCGATCCATTTAAGGTGTTGGCTGGCGTCGGGCAGGCTTTTTCTGTCATGAGAAAAGTGAAACCGACAATGATTTTTTCCAAGGGAGGTTTTGTATCTGTACCGGTCGTCATTGCTGCCAAGATAGCCAAAATACCGGTCGTGATTCACGAATCGGATGTTACGCCTGGTCTTGCCAATAAAATTGCTTTACCCTTTGCATCCCATGTTTTCACCATCTTTCAAGATACATTAAAATACTTGCCAATCGATAAAGCGACCTGTACGGGTTCCATCGTTCGCGAACAGTTATTGAAAGGGAAAGGAGCAAGAGGTAAAAAACTATGCGGGTTTACGGATGAAAAAAAGATCCTTTTGGTAATGGGGGGAAGTTTGGGCTCCGTTGTCTTAAACGATTCATTGAGAAGCAACTTGCCTGAACTTCTAGCAACCTACAATGTGATCCATCTTTGTGGAAAAGGAAATGTGGATACTTCTTTAGAGAGTCTGAAAGGATATAAGCAATTCGATTATGTGACAACGGAGCTTCCTGATATACTCCAAGCCGCTGATTTCGTTGTGTCTCGTGCAGGCTCAAATTCTATCTTTGAATTTTTGGCTTTGAAAAAACCGATGTTGCTCATCCCTCTTTCGGCTTCCAAAAGTCGTGGAGATCAAATATTGAATGCGAATATTTTTGAGCGTCAAGGCTTTGCCCATGTGTTGGAAGAGGAAATGCTTTCAAAAAGCACCTTTATGAAGGCGATAAATACATTATCAAATAAAAGAAGTGACTATTTGGAAGCGATGGGAAAAGCGGAGAGTCCAAAAACGCCGGACGAAATGGTTAATTTGATTCTTCGTTATGAAAAAAGCTAATAATGATCAAAATCAATTTAGTAAATATAGGTTGAAGATAGAAAAAGCTGACCGCAATCTTGCATTGCCGGTCAGCTTTTATTTATGTGAAAAATGGATTACATTGCTTGTTCTTCTTCGTTCGATTGTTCGTTTGCAGAAACAATATAGAATAAGTCCCTTGGGATCTTGTATAAATCAAATTTAGTTTCACCAGTATTGATCTCTTCGTATAGTGCCGGGTTAGTTTCTGCCGCTTCGATTACATATGGCAGTTTTAGTGCTGCGCGTTTCGATTTTTCATTCTCTTTGCGGATGCGCAAAAATACAGTATGAACGTCCTTTTCGAAAAAAAGTTCCATGAGAAAATCGTGTTTTGCCGCTTGATTATAACCTTTACCTTGAAACGGTACACCTATCCATGTTCCAAGGAAGCCAGCTCCATCTTGAATATCGTATAAAGTGATAGTCCCAATTGGTTGACCCCAGTCATCGGTTATCGTTCTTGAAATAGTCTTTCCTAGTTGTTCTTCTTCTAATAATTGTTTCGTTATAAATAGATACTCTTCTTGTGAGTTTGCTTTATGACGAACATAAGGGAAAACTGTAGGGTGAATCATTAATTGGTATAACTCATTTGTTTCTGAAAGGTCTCTATACTTTAACAAATGAAACGCCTCCTTTTTTAGGATAGTTGCAAATCTAAAATTAACTTTGTTACAAGGCAACATTTGAAATAATATACCTAAAGGAACTAGACGTCAAACAATATTTTTCTAGAAATTAAGTTTCCCGGATTTAATGACAAAAATACTATTTTAATAAATATTTTCTGTTAATATCATATTATAGAATTTCGATTTTATACAACAATTTTAATCTAATATTACATTTTTTTCTCATTAAAAATTGTGAACAAATTATAAATTATTTATTAAATATATTAAGTTGATTCAGGGTTCATTTACAATTATGATAGAAGTAAAGATTAATAGGGAGCGATCGATAAGTGGAAAAATCATTTCTAAAAGTCCATGGTTCTGGCAATACATTTTACTTATATAGTACTGAGAACGAAGATGAATATAATTGGGCAGATTTGACCAAGTGGCTTTGCCAATCCGATAACCATAACGGTGCAGACGGTTTGCTGCTAGTTTTACCTTCAAAATCGGCGGATGCAAAAATGAGAGTAATCAACGCAGACGGTTCTGAAGCTTCAATGTGCGGGAACGGCCTCCGATGTGTGGCAAGGTTTGTGTGTGAAGATCTTGGAAAAGAAGAAGCACTTATTGAAACAATGAAAGCAAATCTATTTGTAAAAAAAGAATCATCATTATTTGAGGACATCCCAACATATGCTGTGGAAATTTCTCCCGTGTTATTTTCATTAACGAGCTTACCAATGAATTATAAAGACCAAAGTGAAATTCGTCATCAAGTCATACCGGAATTCTCGAGTACAATTCCTTTCACGGCGGTTTCAGTCCCTAATCCGCATTTAATCGGAATCGTTGAACAGCACGATATAGAAAACAATGATCATCAAAAAAAATTAGCGCAATACTTGAATAGTGAAAATGAATATTGTACAGATGGCGTCAACGTAAGCTATGTGTATCCAATGAAATCAGATGCCATCTTTGTACGCACTTTTGAACGGGGCGTCGGATTTACAAATGCCTGCGGAACAGCTATGACCGCTTCAGCACTTGTCTCTAGGCTTAATGGAATTGTAGACTGCGATGTAACTACTGTATTCAACCCTGGCGGTTTTGTGAAATGCGAAGTGAAGATTTTTGAAGAAGAATATAAATTAACATTAATCGGGAATGCCACGGTTACCGCATTCTCTATTTTGGATATTACTGACAATAAATACAAATTTGTAAGCTTTAATGAAACGGAAGAACAAAAACAATATGAAAAATGTCTTGAACTTGTTAAGAAGGAGGCCGCTTCTTTTGCTTCTTGATGATAAGTAGGAGGGGTGCTCAGTGTCTTTACAGAACTTTTCAAAAAATCAATTTGATTTACTTTTTGGTAATAGCAAAGATTTTGTTTATTTAATGGAAAAAACTGGCGGTGAATACCGTTATATCCATTTGAATAAATCAGCTATGGATCTGCTTTCAGATCAGGTAATTGGCAAAACGATTACCGAGGTGATGAAAGCGTGTGATTATAAATCGATTATCAGTAATTATGACAAAGCGGTGAAAGAAGCGGAACAAGTAAGTTATCAGGATTATAACTATGTGCTATCCGAAGTGAAAAAGTATGAAACGACGCTCATTCCTATATTTGATGGGGATTGTACGTATGTTCTTGGGTTGACGAAAGAGATCGCTTTTGATCGTGACCTGGAAGATAAATACCTTTTCATGCGTTCCATATTTTTTAACACTTGTTTGTCGACAGTGCTTGTATCGAATGAGGGGAAGCTCCTGGAAGCTAATCCCCAATTTCTCGAAGACTTTGCATTGAATATCGAAGAGGTTCGGTTGTCGGATTTCTTTGGATTGCCCTTCATTGGAAATGCTGATCAACTTAAAGATTATTTAGATGAGGCCTATAGAGGCAATGGGGTGACATCCAAACTGTTGACCTTCACACATAGGGATGGAAATGTAAGAAGTTTTACTGCAACTTTTTCCCCGCTTTTGCAAGACAACATCGTTGTAGCGGTTTTCATCATTTTACAGGATGTGACGCAGCTTATTGAGCAAGAAAAAAAATTGCGTACTACTTCTTTAGGACTCTCTAATTTCCAACATGCTATCAATAGTGTTGCAGAAATTATCATCATGAACGAAAATTGCGAAGTGTTGGATGTAAATGACCGCTTTGTACAGCAAATGGGTTTCACTCGTGAAGAATTAATCGGCAATTCATTGGAAATGATTGATTCACGCACACATTCCAAGGAGTTTTTTGATAATATTTATGCTTTAGTCCAAAAAGGGGAAGTTTGGCGAGGCGAAATTTGCAATCGAAAAAAATATGGTGCCCCATATTGGGCGGATACAACGATTATCCCGTTTTTTGATGAGGAAGGGAATATAAAACAATATATTAATGTTTATTATGATATTTCCGAGAAAAAAAGAATGTTGACGGAACTTCAAAATATTGAACATATGTTTAAACTGATCACGGAAAATACAAATGATATGATTGTCGTGACGAATGAAGATGGCATTATATTATATGTATCGAATGCTTATACGAGCAAACTGGGTCATGAACGAAAGGATTTGCTCGGTCAATTTTATACAAATGTTCTAACACCTGAGAGTAGAGAAAACTGGAACGATGAATTGATTGGCATGCCGGAGCGCAAAAACTCAAAAATCGACCTCATACATCAATCAAAAAATGGGGAGCAATTTTGGACTGAGTGCAATTACACAGTTGTACAAGATTATATACGAAATCGCGGAATCCAGATTATCATGGTTGCCCGCGAAATTAACGAAAGAAAAGAGAAAGAAAATCAACTGTCATTCCTTGCTTTCCACGACTCGCTCACTCAGCTGCCGAATCGCCGATATCTTAATAAAGAGTTTCCTCGTATAGTGGAAATTTCGGATATTAGTTCGGAATCGCTAGCTGTTCTTTATGTCGACGGCGATAATTTCAAAAAAGTTAATGACCAATATGGCCATGATGTAGGCGATGAATTTATCATTCAATTTGGTAATGCGTTGATGAGAAGTGTACGGGCCAATGATTTGGTTGTCCGAATGGGTGGTGATGAGTTTGCCATTGTTTTAACCGGGCTCCTTCGCGATAAAACCAAGAGGAAACATCAGGTAGAACAGATCATTGAGAGAATTAATGAGAATTTGCAGCAGGGCTGGTTGATTTCCAAGCAAACTTTCGCACCTACAGCCTCCATCGGCGTTGCATTTTACCCTGATCATGGGGTTAGCCTGGATAAATTATTATCCAGTTCCGATAAAGCCTTATATAACGTCAAATCGACTTCAAAAAATAATTATACGATTTATAATCCAGAACTATTATAGTTTGTTAAAGCCTCTTTTTAAGATAAACTTAAGAAGAGGTTTTTTTATTTATTGGATTAGAAGGTGATAGGATGCAGAAACGAGTCTTGCTTATCGAAGATGAAAAAAATATAGCTCGTTTTATCGAACTTGAATTGAAATATGAAAAATTTGATGTGACTGTATCGCATGATGGAAGGGAAGGATTAAATATAGCAACAAAACAAACATTTGATTGTCTATTGATTGATGTCATGCTTCCCGGTTTAAACGGTATAGAAATTTGCCGCAGGGTCCGGGCTCAATCCGATGTACCCATTCTATTAATCACTGCTCGCGACGCGGTGATGGACCGTGTAGCTGGTTTGGATGCAGGTGCGGATGATTATGTTGTAAAGCCCTTTGCGATTGAAGAATTACTTGCCAGAATCCGCTCGGTACTAAGGAGGGTGCGAACAAATGCAGAGGATGGTGGAAATGATTTAATCAGAGTCCGGGATATCGTTATTAATCCAAAATCCTATGAGGTAATCTTTGAAAATAGAAAACTTGAATTAACGAAAACGGAGTACGATTTATTGAAGTTGTTGTGTGAAAACAAAAATCGAGTCTGTGATAGAGAGCTAATTCTGCAATCTGTTTGGGGTTATTCCACGGAAGTGGAAACAAATGTAGTGGATGTGTACATTCGACACCTGCGTGCAAAGTTAAAAACTGAACTTGAGCCTTATATTGAAACGGTACGTGGTGTAGGTTATGTGGTGAGAGGATGAATAAGCTGCGCGAGCTTCTTCCAAAAAATCAGTCGTTAAAAAAGAAATGGACGATTTCAACGGCTGTTGTCATTTTTATAAGTTATGCTGTAATCTGCAGTGTTATTTATTTAGCATTTTATTCTTGGTTAATCCAAAATGAAGAGAATAATGCAATAAGAACAGCGGACGATCTAACTTCCTTTTTTAGTTCTCAGGACAACTCCATCTCCATTCAAGAATTTCAAAGAAATACGGGTTTATCAAAAGCAATCGTGAATCAAAATCAGACCGCTCGGATTTTTAACTTTGATGGTTATGAAGTATTGCAAATCAATAATGTCAATTCGGCCGTCGCTCTGGATCTATCCTATGATCAATTGGAAAAACCAATCGTTGCAAAAGTCAACGTTGATAATGAGGATGTTTTTGTTGTGAATAAACTAGTGACGATTGGAAACTTCACGGGCATTCTGCAGCTCATTCACCCATTGTCTACTTTCCAATCAATGATGCAATATATTATTACAACGATGTTGATCGCAGGAATCGGGGCCATATTACTCGCAGGCTTTATCGGCTATTATCTAGCAAATGTATTAATAAGACCATTGCAGGATCTAAGAGATTCCATGCTATCGATACAGAAAAAAGGGTTTGAGGAGAAAATAAACTTTACCTATGATGCAGACGATGAAATTGGAGATTTACTAAAACTCTACGTTTCCATGATGGAAGACTTGGAAAGTTCTTTTGCAAAGCAACAACAATTTGTATCAGATGCTTCGCATGAATTACGAACACCGATTCAAGCGATTGAAGGTCACTTATCATTGTTGCAACGCTGGGGCAAAAATGATCCGGACGTATTGGAGGAATCACTGAATACCTCCCTGGAAGAAGTGACAAAGATGAAAAAGATGATTGAAGAGTTGCTGGACTTGGCCAGAAAGGAAGAACGGGATGAAGATGCGGCTGCCAATGTGAAAAAAGTTTTATCATCAGTCAGGGAAGAGCTTTTGATCATCTATCCAAATGCGAGTATCGGCATTGTTGAGAAGGGCGAGTCCAAACAAGCAAAAATTACAGAGAATGCCCTTGCTCAAATTGCGCGCAATATCATTGAAAATGGTATACGCTATAACGACAGTGTAGTGCCCATAATAGAGATGGAAGTCCATTACTTATCTGAAAGTATCTTTTTAACAATAAGGGACAATGGGATCGGAATTCCAAAAGAACATCTTCCATATATCTTTGACCGTTTTTATCGAGTGGATCCATCACGAGAGAATAACGGAGGAGGTACAGGTCTCGGACTTAGCATCACCAAGATGCTGACAGAAAAGTATCAAACCGAAATCGACGTCACGAGCATGATCGGGAAAGGGACAACTTTCACTTTGAAAATGAAAGTATCGTAGAAGAATTTGATAGTTGGATACTAAAAATAGTTGATTAGTCAAAAAAATATGCTTAATTTGTGAAAAATAGTTGTATTTTTTGTGAAGAGTAGTAAGATTGAAATGGAAAAAATACGTTCTTCATTTTAATTAATAAATATTCATAATTAATTCAATAGATAATTTCTATTGTTGAAGAATGGTAAAATATGAAATAATATTTTAGTTATAACAATGGAACTGCCTTAGGGCGAAATTTGGAGGTTATCTCATGTCGAACAATGTATTATTTGCTGGTTCCCCTTGGTCAGCATTCTCTGGTCCAAACTTAGGGTACGTAATGGAGCAATATGATTTATTCTTGCAATCCCCTGAACAAGTTGAACCAGAACTTGTTGCACTTTTCCAACAATTCGGATCACCTGTCATTGCAAATGAGCAAGGTGTAGCTGAGAGTGTGACAACTCAACCTGGCAATATCAAGAAAATCTTTGCAGCAGTACAATTAGCCGATGCAATTCGATCTTACGGACATTTAGCTGCTGATATTTACCCACTTAAGGACCGTGAATTGGATTCATCTCGCATTGAATTAGGTTCTTATGGCATAACAGAAGCTGATCTAGTTGAAATGCCGGCTTCATTATTCTTTAATAATGTTCCTGGAAGCGTTAACAACGGCAAACAAGCAATCGACTTTTTGCGTTCACAATATACTGGTAAAATCGCTTATGAGTATGCACATGTAGAAGAAGCAGAACGTCAATGGATTCAAGATAAAATTGAATCAGGCAGCTCAATCTTCAATCTATCTGCCGAAGACAAAAAAGCTTTATTGGAAAGATTAACTCGTGTAGAAGATTTCGAAAAATTTATTCATAAAACTTTTGTCGGCCAAAAACGTTTTTCAATCGAAGGTCTTGATACTTTGGTTGTATTGCTTGATGAAATCGTAAGAAAAGCCGACGAAGAAAAAATGAAATATTTACAAATCGGGATGGCACACCGTGGACGTTTGAATGTTTTAACTCACGTTGTCAACAAACCATACGATATGATGTTTGCTGATTTTGCACACGTACCGAATGATTATTTCTTCCCAGAGGATGGTTCTTTGGAAATCACTAAAGGTTGGACTGGTGATGTGAAGTATCATATGGGAGCTACTCATTCCAAAAAATCCGGGATGAAAGTGAAGTTGGCATATAATCCATCACACTTAGAAGTAGTAAGCCCGGTTATTACAGGTTCAACACGTGCGGCACAGGAAGTAACAACTAAAGCTGGAACTCCTGGCCACGATCCAAGCAAGGCCGTAGCTGTTCTTGTACATGGAGATGCAGCATTTGCAGGAGAAGGCATTGTTCAAGAGGTATTTAACTATGCAAATACATCAGGCTTCTCAACAGGCGGTTCAATCCATATCATTTCGAACAATATGATTGGATTCACAACGGAGCACTACGATTCACGCTCCACTCATTATTCATCCGATGTGGCGAAGGGTTATGGAATTCCTGTAATTCACGTCAATGCCGATGATCCGGAAGCTGTATTGCAAGTAGCAGGTTTAGCATTCCAATATCGCCAGACTTTCGGCAAAGATATTTTAGTAGACTTAATCGGATACCGTCGCTTTGGTCATAATGAAACAGACGATCCAACTGTAACGAATCCATTAACATACCATATCGTGACAAAGCACCCAACTGTACGTGCGCTTTATGGAGAAAAATTAACTTCTGAAGGTATTCTGACTCAAGATCAAGTGAAAAAGCTTGATGAAGAAATTTATGCAGAAATGCAAACTTCTTATGACCATGTAAAAGCGGTTGGTGCGGAGAAAGGCCATTTCGAAATTGATATGCCTGAAGCGGTTAAAAATGAGTACCCAGAAGTGGATACAAGTGTACCAAAAGAGAGCCTAAAACAAATCAACGAAGACTTATTATCTTGGCCGGAAGGGTTTGAACCTCAAAACAAGCTTGCCAAAATCCTGAATAAACGCATCGAAGCTCTTGAAACTGATAAAATTGATTGGGGACACGCCGAAACATTGGCTTTCGCCGCTATTTTACGCGATGGAAACCCTATCCGAATTACTGGACAAGATGCACAGCGTGGTACTTTCTCACAACGTCACTTAGTATTGCATGATAAAAATACTGGGGCGGAATTAGTGCCATTGCACAATGTGTCTGACTCGAAAGCTTCATTTGCTGTATACAATTCACCACTGACTGAAACAGCAATTGTCGGTTTTGAATATGGTTACAATTTGGAAAATGAAAATGCTTTAACAATTTGGGAAGCCCAATTCGGCGACTTTGCGAATATGGCTCAAGTTATGTTCGATAATTTCATTTCTTCTTCACGTTCTAAATGGGGTGAAAAATCCGGTTTAGTCTTCTTATTACCAAATGGTATGGAAGGTCAAGGTCCGGAGCACTCATCAGCACGTATTGAAAGATATCTACAGTTATCGGCTGAAAACAACTGGATTGTAGCAAACTGCTCGAATGCAGGTAACTACTTCCACTTACTGCGCCGACAAGCAAAAATGTTGGGAACTGAGGCAATTCGCCCATTAATCATTCCTTCACCAAAATCATTGCTTCGCCACCCACTGGCAGCTGCTACTCTTGATCAGCTATCTAAAGGTGGTTTCCAAGAAGTAATTGAACAACCTGGTTTAGGGGGCAATGCTAAAAAAATAGAACGTATTATTCTTGCTTCAGGTAAAGTAACAATTGATCTAGCGGATCGTGTACAAGATGGAAAAGGATATGACAATCTCCATATCGTTCGTGTAGAACAACTTTACCCATTCCCGTCACAAAAAATTGCGGACATCATTGCAAAGTATCCTAATGCGAAAGAAATCGTATGGGTGCAAGAAGAACCTAAAAACCAAGGTCCATGGAAATATGCATTGGAATATTTACTAGACCTAGCAGATGGTAAAAAGGTAAAATATGTAGGACGTCCAGAAATGTCTTCAACTTCTGAAGGAGATATGGATTCACATAAAATTGCACAGGCAAAAGTCATTGATGAGGCTCTTGCAAAATAATTAACTATTTATTTTAATTATGAATTAGCTGCGCTATGATAGCAGTGGCGATACCATGTGTACCTTTTAAGGTGCACATGATATTTAAAGGAGGATATTTAAAGTGGCTGAAATTAAAGTTCCTGAATTGGCAGAATCAATTACAGAAGGTACCATTGCACAATGGGTGAAAAAAGTTGGAGATCGTGTTGAAAAGGGCGAATTCATCGTCGAATTGGAAACAGATAAAGTAAATGCTGAAATTATCTCAGAGGAAGCTGGCGTTCTAACTCAAGTGTTGGCTGAAGAAGGCGACACAGTTTTAGTGGGGCAAGTAATTGCCATCGTTGAAGCTGGAGAAGGAGCAGCACCAGCACCTGCTGCTGCTGTAGAAGAACCAAAAGCTGAAAGTGCGCAAACTTCGGCACCAGCACCAGCAACAGTTCCTGCAGCACCAGCACCTGTTGCTCAAGAAACTAACAATGAACGCGTAGTTGCATCTCCAGCTGCACGTAAACTAGCTCGAGAAAAGGGAATTGACTTAAGTGCAATTTCACCGGTAGATCCACAAGGTCGTGTACGCGTTCAAGACGTGGCTGCACATGGCTCTGCTCCAGTAGCGCAGGCTTCCGCGGCACCGATCACTACATCAAACGGTCCGGTAGTATTTGCTCCAGCATCAGAAACTGACCGTATTACGATCGAAAAAATGTCACGTCGTCGTCAAACAATTGCAAAACGTTTGCTTGAAGTGAAACAGTCAACAGCAATGTTAACGACATTCAATGAAATTGATATGACGAATATTATGGCTTTACGTAAACGCAAGCAAGAAGAGTTTGTGAAGGCAAACGACATTAAACTTGGTTTCATGTCCTTCTTCACTAAAGCAGTTGTTGCTGCTCTTAAAAAGTATCCTTACGTAAACGCACAAATCAATGGTGATGAAATTCACTTAAATAACTTCTTCGATATCGGTATTGCCGTATCAACAGAAGAGGGTCTGGTAGTGCCGGTTGTTCGCGACGCAAATGCTAAAAACTTTGCTGAAATCGAGAAAGACATTGCGGACTTAGCGAAAAAAGCACGTGATAAAAAGCTAGGTCTGAATGATATGGCCGGTGGTTCTTTCACAATCACTAACGGTGGAGTATTCGGATCATTGATGTCTACACCAATCATGAACGGGACACAAGCTGGTATTTTAGGAATGCACTCAATTGTTCAACGTCCTATTGCTGTAAATGGGGAAATTGAAATCCGTCCAATGATGTATGTTGCTTTATCATATGACCACCGTATCATCGATGGAAAAGATTCAGTTGGATTCTTAAAAACAGTTAAAGAATTAATCGAAAATCCAGAAGATTTACTATTAAATTCATAATACAAAAAAACCTGGCGAAACATTCGATAGGTCCAGAGTGTAGGCAAAGTCGATATATGACTTTGTCTACACGTTTTTTTAGGTTATTTCCTTAAAAATGAAGGATTATCCAGACTGTCTTGAAAACGCTTGGCAGGCAAGGCGGGCAGTCGAGTGAAGACCCGAGTAGACCATGACGTTCACGAGGGGGCGAATGAGACAACCAACGCAGAGTGAAAACGTTTGTCAAAAGTCTGAACCTAGCGAAATATCCGCTAGGTCTTTTGTTGCTGTTCAAAGTAGCAATTTTAAATTAACAGAATAATGATTATTGACATGATATTATTAATATAGTAGTATTTGATTAGTAATTTAATATTTAAACCTCACGTTACTTGTGAGGTAGAGGCGCGATACTTAATAGTTTTTCATGGAGTTAAGAGCAAAACGATGATATGAAAAATGAGGAAATGTCGCCGAAGTGTGAATGTAGGCTCTCTACATCATGCTGGGTCTGCAGTGAATAATTGCAGGACTGTCTCAGATGGAGATCCCAACCATCTGAGGTGAGCTATCTCAGGAAGGGAACGTAAGAGGATTTGGGCTAAAACTTTAGCGACCTAAGTTCATCTTAGGTCGCTTTTTTCATTAAATGGTCCAAAGAATAAAGAAGGAGAGAGAAAAATGTCGAAAAAATTAACAATATTAATGACTACATTGCTTGCGGTTTTGTTACTTGCAGCTTGCGGTACTTCCGATGAAAGTGCTTCAACACCTAGCTCTGAAACGAAAGAAAAGGATGTATTCAAAGTTGGTTTGGAAGCTGGTTATGCGCCGTTTAACTGGACTCAACAGGATGATTCGAATGGTGCTGTAAAAATTGAAGGTTCACAAGAGTATGCAGGCGGTTATGATGTCGAAATCGCAAAACGTGTTGCAGATGCTCTAGGGAAAGAATTAGTGATTGTTAAAACGGAATGGGACGGACTGCTTCCAGCATTGCAATCAGGTGTAATTGACGCAATCATTGCGGGAATGAGCCCGACAGATGAGCGTAAAGAAGTTATCGATTTCTCAGATAACTATTATACTAGCCAATTTGTTATTGTAACAAAAACAGGTGGTCAATATGCGGAAGCAAAAACGCTTGAAGACTTTGCCGGTGCAAAAATTACTTCCCAGTTAAACACAACAAACTATGCCGTTATCGATCAAATTCCAGATGTTAAAAAAGAAGTAGCGATGGAAAGTTTTTCACATATGCGTGTTGCATTGGAGTCAGGAGCAATTGATGGATATGTCGCTGAACGACCAGAGGCGATTTCAGCTTCTGCAGCAAACGAAAACTTTACTTA
The DNA here is from genome assembly GCF_000772955.1 of Ureibacillus sinduriensis BLB-1 = JCM 15800. GTDB lineage: Bacteria > Bacillota > Bacilli > Bacillales_A > Planococcaceae > Ureibacillus > Ureibacillus sinduriensis. The sequence continues at coordinate 32,216 of NZ_JPVO01000042.1, forward strand.
CATCGAGTTGGAAGATGGTTTTAAAACGGAAGAAGCGGATACATCAGTGGCTATAGGTCTTAAAAAAGGCGATGAAAACATTGATGTAATCAACGAAACATTAAATGCGATTTCTGAAGAAGAACGTCAACAAATTATGGACGATGCAATTGCAAACCAACCAGCCGCACAATAGGGCAGGAAAAGTACTGGTCACATGCTTGTGGCCAGTTTATCCTTCTTATCTATCTATTGGAGTATAGCGTAGTAAGAATCCTGTAGTGGTTTTCGGTTTTCCAAATTATTTAGGGGGATATTTATGAGTTTAGATATAATACTCTCAATTCTAAAAGAGAATTGGCCAAGTTATTTACATGGTGCATACATAACATTACTAATTGCAGTTTTCAGTACAATTATTGGTGCTCTTATCGGATTATTAATCGGTGTTGTGCACACGATTCCTCTTCGAAAGAAATCTATTAAAGCTGTTATTTTAAAGGTTATAAATTTCATACTGACAGTTTATGTTGAAATCTTCCGTGGTACACCAATGATTGTACAAGCAATGGTTGTGTTCTATGGATTGTATGCATATGGGATCGAAATGGATCGATTTGTGGCAGCTGTTGTAGTGGTTGGGCTAAATACAGGGGCCTACATGGCTGAATATGTTCGTGGTGGGATTGTTTCCATCGATAAAGGGCAGTATGAAGCGGCAGCTGCAATCGGGATGGGACACTTCCAAACGATGGTCCATGTCATTTTACCACAAGTATTCCGTAATATTTTACCTGCTACAGGGAACCAGTTAATCATGAATATCAAGGACTCGGCTGTATTAAGTGTAATAAGTGTAACGGAACTATTCTTTACGACAAAATCGATTGCAGGAGCAAACTTCCGGTTTGCTGAATCCTTCATTATCACATGTTTCATCTACCTGATCATGACTTTCATCGCTTCACGGATTTTGCGTATCGTCGAGAAGAAAATGGATGGGCAAGATGCATATCAAGTTCAAACTAAAAAAGAAGAACCAAATCTTTAATGGCGTAAGGAGATAAAGTGATGGAAAAAGTAATTGATATAAAACATCTAAATAAATCATTTGGCAGCCATGAAGTTTTAAGAGATGTAAACTTCACTGTAAATAAAGGTGAGGTAGTTTGCTTAATCGGTTCTTCAGGTTCAGGAAAGTCAACTTTGCTTCGTTGTATCAACCTTCTTGAAACTCCAAGTGGCGGGGAAATTATATATAATGGCGAGAATATACTAGATGATAAGCATGATATCAAACAATATCGTACACATTTAGGAATGGTTTTCCAACAATTCAACTTATTTAATAACCATAACGTACTGAAAAATTGTATTGTGGGTCAACAAAAAGTGTTAAAACGTTCAAAAGAAGAAGCCAAAACAAATGCACTAAAATACTTGCAAATCGTCGGAATGGATCAATATATAAATGCAAAACCACGCCAGTTATCGGGTGGACAAAAGCAACGCGTGGCCATTGCGCGTGCACTTGCAATGGATCCTGAGGTAATGTTATTCGATGAACCGACATCAGCCCTGGACCCGGAAATGGTGGGGGAAGTATTAAAAGTTATGCGCCAACTGGCTGATGAAGGGCATACGATGCTAATTGTTACCCACGAAATGGAATTCGCGCGGGAAGTTTCAGACCGTGTTGTCTTTATGGATAAGGGAGTAATTGTGGAAGAAGGTTCACCAGAGCAAGTACTCGTTAATCCGAAACAAGAAAGAACGAAAGAGTTTCTAAAACGAACATTGAAGCAATAAACAAAAAAGATAAATTCATGGGCATGTCATGAATTTATCTTTTTTTAGTTTTTAAGATTCAACTGGAACATGATTCTCATATTGCTTCCTTAAACTGAAGTTAGCTTCTTGAATTCCATTCGGAAATGATGATGAAAATTATGGTAAAGATAATTGCTATAACGAAAAACCACATCGGAACCCCACTGAAACCCCCAAAGTGCAATCAAATCACCTCATCATTAATGTACCATTCATATCAGTAATCCTCAATAAGTTAGAAAACTTTCCACAAATGAGTGGAAATGAGATACAATTAGGGCTAGAATAGAAAAATATATAGATAAGTTTTAAAGTGAGGTTAAAAAGATGTTGAACTTAAAATGGAAAGATGCACCGACAATACGAAAGGTGACTTGTACTCATACGAATGCCGAAAAATATTTGGTATCAAATGTGTTAACGGTCGGCAAAGAATATGAAGTGAAAAATGAAACAGAAGAATTCATCTTTGTTGTTGATAATACAGGCAATGTTGGCGGCTACTACAAAGATTACTTTGAATGATGGAAAAACGAAATGCACCATAGTTCCTCTTAAGTGGGGAACTATGGTGCATTTCATTTCATGGTTTTAATTTTATTTGTGCTTTCCTTTAATCATTCTTAATGACTTTTGCTTCAAGCGACGCTTGTTGTTCGTTGCTCATCGCTTGAACTCTCAGCGCTTCTTCGATGGAATGGATTAGCTCTAGCTGTGTTTGTTTAAATAAGTTAATTTCGCTGTGAGAAATCGAAGTGAATTTATTTCGATCTTTGGCGGTTGTTTGAATCATTTTTGCATTTTTTTGCAGCATTTGTTCAGAAGTATCAATTAAACGACGTGTTGTTTGATCCGCTCTTCTCTGATTATTCATATTCATAAGCATCGAGATTTGGGTTTGCCATAATGGAATCGTTGTCATGACAGATTGCTGTATTTTTTCAACAAGCATTTGGTTTGTTTGTTGAATCATACGGATCTGTGGTGCGGTTTGAATCGCAATTTCCCTGGACATTTGGAGGTCATATAGCCGTTTATCAACCCATTCGATGGAATTTTGCAAATCATTTAACCGTTGTTTATCCAATGGATTATTGGATAACCGAATAGACTGTTCCAGTTTAGGCAAATGATTATCGCATAGATCCTTTTTCTTCATCTCTGCAGCAGCAATATACACATTCAGATTATGATAGTATTCTTCATTTAATTGATATAATTCATTCAACATCTTCATATCGGCCAGTAATCCCTTTTGCGAGTGTTGCAACTGGATGCTTAAACGGTCTACTTGTTTACTTAAACGGTTGTATTGGCTCATCATTTCCTGAATGGATGATTTCGAGCGATTAAATAGTTTTTGAAGGAAACTTTTGTCCCTTTCTATGAGATCATCAGGATTGATTTTATCGAGATGCTCCATCAGCTTATGTAAAATTTCCCGAATAGGGGATGTATCATTGCGCTGTACTCGAATAAGCATATTATGAGTAAAGTTTTTTAATGAATGTTGTATTTCCGAGCCAAATTGCAGGACATTCTCATATTGGGAAGCATCCAATTTGCTTGCTATTAGTAATGCACGTGCCCGATCTTCTTCGTTTAGAGTGGTGAATACAGGTGTATCAGAATTGTAGATGGCCTTTTCAAACGAATGTAAAAAAGAGCCTTCATTATTTGAAAACTCTTCAAATGGATGATCTAGGCTCTTTTTATTTGTCATTATTTTCCACCCCGAAGTTCAATTTGCTGTAGTTTTTTAGCGTTTTCAAGTTTAACAAAATCCAATTCGATTCTAAGGCTTTCTAAGTCAGATTCAATCGCACATTTTAAATCATTTTCCATTGTACCATGTAGTCCTTTCAAGGTCTTGCGGGTATCTTCCAACGCCAAATGAATTTCCGTATCTTTCACTTGAGTTTGACTGAGCATTGTATATGTTTGTGTTAACTGAACTGCAGATGGCAAGTGTGAATAAAAGAAATCCTGTACAGAATAAAATTTTTGCGGGTTACTCTGGACAATATTGACGATTCTTTTGGACAATTTCATCATTTCATTCAATAATTTGAAAGAACGAACTGAACGAACACGAATATATTGTTGAGAAAGAGAATTGATATGACCCTTCGCTTGTTTGATTTGTGCTTCGATATGCTTAAATTCAGAGCGGGATAACCCAAGCTCTTTGCTTCGTCTCGATTTTTGTATTGCTTTAATCGCTTTATTGCTGATTAAATAGGCAATAAATGATAAAATCGGCACGAAAATTAAATCAAAATCAAAATTAAATATTGATAAAATAAACACTGTAAAGCCTATTAAAAAGTTGAGTGCATGTCTTATAAAAAAGTTTGCAGCGCCAAGCATATTCGTACCTCCTTAATTTCTATACTTGTAATACGAAAAGAAAGATAAAAAAGTTTCAATACGTTTCGAACTTTTACGCTAAATTATCCTATAGTTTTACTTTAAATAAATATATAAAAGAAAACAAGCATCTTGATATATATTTAGCAACTATTCGTATAGAGTGTTTATAATTTTTTCCCCCGGGGTAATATTCTGTAAACCATATTAAATAACATACATTGCTATTTTCGTCATCGCAACGCAAGCTCTGAGAATAGACATACTACTGCCGTTTCCATTAAAATACTTATTAGCAGAAGGAAAGGATCGAAATTAGTGTGTACCAAATTATATATATGAAAGCAGATTACGAACCGTGGTGGCAATTTGAAGGATGGGAATCAACGATTGTTAGTACAACTTTATTTGAAACGGAAAAGGAGTTTCAAGAAGGACTTCAAGCAACATTTATGGATTTTCGTCAAAAATTTGAACATGAAGCATCAAAAGAGGATAAATATTATGCCTTTTGGACGGAAGAGGAGCGGGAATATTGTGAAGCATGTGAGGATGATATCCAGATATTTCATGGGATAATTATCAATCAATTGTTGGATAATAAGATATGAACATATCAATTAACAGAAATGATTAAAAATTAGAAAAAAATTGAATATTGCATTTGACAAATTGTCATAAGATGGTACAATATAAATAACAATAAAATTGCATGGCCGGGTACAAATTGATTCACATATTACAAAGAGTGATCGGTGTAAAGTCGGTACTCTTTGTAATATGTGAATTTTTATTACGGTAAACAATCACATATTGTTAATATTTTTATTTTTGGAGGTTTTCTTAAATGAAACAAGGTACAGTAAAATGGTTTAACTCAGAAAAAGGTTTTGGTTTCATCGAGGTTGAAGGAGAAAACGACGTATTCGTACACTTCTCAGCTATTCAAGGTGAAGGATTTAAAACACTTGACGAAGGTCAAAAAGTGGAATTCGAGGTTGTTGATGGAAACCGCGGACCACAAGCTGCTAACGTTGTAAAACTTTAATTAGTACTAACTAAACTAAAAACGTTATTTAGAGGCATCCCTACGAAGAGGGGTGTCTCTTTTATTTTGTGTTCATTTTTAGATTATACCGGTCCATTCCAGAATGGGCAGGGGAGGGCGACGGTTGGAAAGTAGTTCAGCCTTATTTACGAGAAGTGCTTTGCATCATAGTTTGTTCATCTCATAATATTATTATGTAAACTAAAGAAGGATATAAAAAATCCGTAAACTTTAAGAGCTTACGGATTAGTACAGATTTGCTTATTTATTTCCTTGTGTTTCTTTCCATTCTAAGAACTCGTCGTATGTCAATTGTTTATCCAGAATCGAACCATCTTCTTGAATCTCAATAACACGATTTGCGATTGTTTGGATAAATTGGTGGTCATGTGATGTGAAAATCATGGCACCTTTGAAACGAATCAATCCTTCATTAAGTGCTTGAATTGATTCCAAGTCTAAATGGTTAGTAGGTTCATCCAATAATAATACGTTGGAGTTTGAAAGCATCATTTTGGACAGCATGCATCGAACTTTTTCTCCACCCGATAAAACAGAAGGGGACTTTTTCACTTCTTCTCCGGAGAATAACATACGTCCCAGGAATCCTCGCAAGAAGCTTTCTGTTTCATCTTCAGGTGAATATTGGCGCAGCCATTCAACCAATGATTTTTCTGAACCTGTGAAGTATTTATCATGGTCATTTTCAAAGTAGCTTTGGGAAGTTGTGACACCCCATTTAAATGAACCACTATCTGCTTGGCGTTGCTCCGTCAAAATATCCATTAGGGCTGTTTTGGCAATTGGGCTTCCAAGTAATACGATTTTGTCCTCTTTATTCATCATAAAGCGGATATCTTTAAATAACACTTCACCTTCTTGAGATGCAGACAAGCCTTCAACAGTTAATACATCATTTCCGATTTCTCGGCCAACTTGGAAATTGATGAAAGGATACTTACGACTTGAAGGTTTGATATCGTCCAATTCGATTTTATCCAGCATTTTTTTACGTGAAGTTGCTTGGCTTGATTTGGAAGCATTTGCAGAGAAACGGGCAACGAATGCTTGTAACTCTTTAATTTTTTCTTCCTTTTTCTTGTTTTGGTCTTGTGCCATTTTAAGGGCTAACTGGCTTGATTCATACCAAAAATCGTAGTTCCCAACGTAGATCTGGATTTTCGAGAAATCTAAGTCCGCAATATGCGTACACACTTTGTTTAAGAAGTGTCGGTCATGGGATACTACAATAACAGTATTTTCGAAGTTGATTAAAAACTCTTCCAACCATTTAATGGCTTGCAAATCAAGGTGGTTGGTAGGCTCGTCAAGTAATAGCACGTCAGGTTTACCAAATAAAGCTTGAGCTAATAGAACTTTGACTTTATCCGAACCTTCCAAGTCTGCCATTTGCACATAGTGTAATTCGTCACCGATACCTAATCCATTTAATAAGGTTGCAGCTTCGGATTCTGCTTCCCAACCGTTTAAATCTGCAAATTCACCCTCCAGTTCTGCGGCACGCATACCGTCTTCATCGGAGAATTCTTCTTTCATATAAATAGCATCTTTTTCGGCTTTTACTTCCCAAAGGCGTTTATTACCCATTACTACCGTATCAAGTACGTTGAACTCATCGTATTCAAAGTGGTTTTGTTTTAAAACGGATAAACGTTCATCTTTCCCCATCGATACATGACCTTCCTGAGGTTCAATATCCCCGGATAGGATCTTAAGGAAAGTGGATTTTCCGGCACCATTCGCACCGATTAGTCCATAACAGTTCCCCGGTGTGAATTTAATATTTACGTCTTCAAATAGTTTGCGATCGCCATAACGAAGACCTACATTGCTAACTTGAATCATGTAAGCTCCTCCTTTTTATATTCAGCTAAATTGCTTCAAAAATCTCTTTTGTACACAATGTTTCTATTATAGCATGGAGATGGAACAAAAGCTACAAATCACCGGGATACCCATCTTTACTGCAAGTAAAAAAAACAATCCATTCCCCGATTTTTTCTTTTGTGTTCTTTCTAGTATAATAAAGGAACTACTTAAATAGAGAGGTAGATTATGATACAACAAGCACAACAAATTTTGAAACAATACTTTGGTTACGATAGTTTCCGTTCAGGACAACAGCAAGTAATCGAAAATGTACTAAATGGACGCGATACTTTATGTGTTATGCCGACTGGAGGTGGCAAATCACTTTGCTATCAAGTACCCGCACTATATGTGGAGGGTACAACGATCGTTATTTCGCCGCTTATTTCTCTGATGAAGGATCAGGTGGATCTTCTTCATTCAAATGGGGTACAAGCCGCATATATCAACAGTTCATTAACTTTTGGCCAAATCAATGAAACGATGGAAAATGTGAAAAATGGAACTGTAAAGCTTTTATATATTGCACCTGAGCGACTGGAAAATGAAATTTTTCGTCAGGAACTCTCAAAGCTTCATGTCCCTTTAATTGCAATCGATGAAGCCCATTGTATTTCTCAATGGGGGCACGATTTCAGACCGAGTTATCGCACGATTTCCTCACTCGTAACTCTTTGGAAAAAAAAGCCTACAGTGATCGCCTTGACCGCAACGGCAACACCCACAGTCAGCGAAGATATTTGTTCGCTGTTGAATATAAAAGTAGAAGATAGTTTTATTACGGGTTTTTCGAGAGATAATCTTTCATTTAAAGTGCTGATTGGTGAGAACAGGGAGCAGTACATTAAAAAATATGTAAAAAATAATGAAAATGAAGTGGGAATCATCTATGCAGCTACCAGAAAATCGGTGGAATCCGTCTACGAGTTGCTACTAAAAAATGGCGTACGGGTTGCAAAGTACCATGGTGGTATGGGGGAAGCTGAAAGAACCGAAGAGCAAAACCGCTTCTTGCAAGATGAAGTGCAAGTGATGGTAGCCACAAATGCCTTTGGAATGGGAATAAATAAAACGAACGTTCGTTTTGTTATACACTATCAGATGCCGAGAAATATGGAGAGCTATTACCAGGAAGCGGGAAGGGCGGGGCGTGATGGATTGCCAAGTGAATGCATCCTGCTCTATAGCTCCTCAGATGAGCAGACACAGCGATTCCTTATTGATCAAGCTCAAGACCGCACCCGCATTCCAATGGAACTCGAAAAACTGCAAAGTATGGTCGACTACTGCCATACCGAAAATTGCCTACAGTCCTACATTGTCCAGTATTTTGGCGAGACTCGAATTTCCGAGTGTGGACAATGCAGTAATTGTATCGACAGTCGCCCTAAACTGGATGTGACCGAAGACGCTCAGAAAGTACTATCATGTGTTGTCCGTATGGGGCAAAAATTTGGCAAGACGATTACCGCCCAAGTATTGGCAGGTTCCCGCAATAAAAAAATTGAAGGGTTCAGGCATCTCTCAACATTCGGGATCTTGAAACCGATGTCTGCAAAAGAAATTTCAAGTTTCATCGAATTTTTAATATCTGAAAAAGTGTTATTGGTTCAACCTGGGCAATTTCCTACCATTTATATTTCCGATGAAGGAAAGGCTGTTCTTTTAGGAAATAAAAAGGTTCTGCGCCGTACGAAAATAGAAGTGAGTGCCGTCAAACAGGATGATCCTTTATTCGAACATTTGCGTGCAGTTCGAAAAGAGTTGGCTGAAAAAGAAGGCGTTCCTCCTTTTGTTGTCTTTTCCGATAAGACTTTAAAAGATATGTGCGATAAAAAACCTACTGATGAAGAAATGTTCCTCTCGGTTAGTGGAGTGGGGCAAAATAAGCTGGAACGATACGGTACTATATTCCTAAAGGCAATAAAAGAATTTAGCTCCATTCAATAACGACATTTCCCCCATATTGCCATCAAAATATAAAAGGCGACAAAATCCAGCCAAGGATTTGTCGTCTTTTGTACTATTATCTTATTGCCCATGAAATGATTTGGATTAATTTATTTCCAGTGCGAGTCGATAAACTCGTCCCGACCTGATTTTTCACGGTCTTCTTTATAATGAGCTTCCTCTTTTTTGTAATAATCTTGATGGTAACCTTCTGCTTCATAGAAAGTATTTGCTTCTCTAATTTGTGTCACAATCGGTTTTTTAAAGCGTCCGCTGTTCGCCAATTGCTGTTTTGAGTTTTCTGCAATATGATGCTGTTCCTCATTGTGATAGAAAATGGCTGTTTTATAGGATTCACCGCGGTCGTGGAACTGCCCTCCATCATCCGTTGGATCAATCTGCATCCAATAGATGTCCAATAGTTTTTCATAAGGGAATACAATCGGATCGAACTCAATTTGAACAACTTCCAAATGTCCGGTATTTCCTTCTTTTACTTGCTCGTATGTAGGGTTCTCTACGTTTCCACCCATGTAGCCGGAAGTCACTTTATGTATACCATCCCATTCAACAAAAGGTTTTACCATACACCAGAAACATCCACCTGCAAATGTTGCTTTTTCCATATTTTTACGCCTCCAATGCTTAAAATAAATAGTATTGTAACATGATATAGTTGACGAAACAAATTATTAGAATTATTTATTGGTTATTTCAAGCAACTTGTCTATATGCGTAGTATAATAATGGGAAAATGAACCTTTCTATCGTTCCAGTCGTCTGGTAATTGAATTTCAAAAGGGGAGAAAAAAGATGGAAGAACAACCACTGGAAGAAAAACGACAGACTCGCCGCAAAAAAAGGAAATTGCGAAAAGGAAGACTTTTTTTTACTTTGCTTATCCTATTACTAATCGGCATCGGTATTTTCTCTTACTTCCAATATCGGAGCGGGCTTAATCTTGCATCAAAAACAAAATTACCGGAGGCGGAATTTGTTGCAGATAAATCAGACGGGAAGATAAAAAACTACTTAATTATTGGAGTGGATAGTAGGGGGGAAGAGGAATCACGATCGGATACAATGATGCTGTTATCTTGGAATCAAGATACTAACGATTTGAAGCTGGTATCCTTTATGCGGGACATTTATGCAGATATACCGGGATATAAATCTTACAAATTAAATACCGCCTATTATTTAGGGGGCGTGCAACTGCTTAAAGAAACATTGAATTCGATGTTTGAAGTTCCGATACACCATTACGCTTTAATCGATTTTAAAAGTTTTGAATCACTTATAGACATATTAGCACCTAATGGCATTGAAATGGATGTCGAGAAAGATATGTCTGCCTTTATCGGTGTGACGCTTTCAAAAGGTCAACAGCGGTTGAACGGTCAAGAGCTTCTGGGTTATGCACGGTTCAGGCACGATGCCGAGGGTGATTTTGGCCGCGTCGAACGTCAGCAAAAAGTGATTGATGCTCTGAAGGATGAACTGTTATCGCCTTCTAATATGGATAATCTTCCTAAATTCATCGGTGCAGCACAAGGGTACATTACGACGGATTTGACTACATCCGAGGAGATAAAAAGCGTGCTGTCTCTTGCACTTGGTGGAAAAGTGGAAATAGAAAAATTAACAATCCCTGTCGAGGGCAGTTACGATTATCAATCATACAGCCATGCCGGGGAAGTGATCGAAATCGATGTAGATGCCAATAGACAGTATTTACATGATTTTTTACAGCTGAAGTAGGAATAAAAAGCACAATGCTTCCTCGAATCATAGTAGAAAACTATCTTCTATAAATTCCAACCGTTGGGAGTTGTTGCACTTTATAAGAAAACATGGTACATGGTAAAATAAAACAAGTATAAATTCAAAGTTTGACGAGGTGGTTTTTTGGAAAGAGAAAAGGGTTATGAGGAACGATTGACAAGGGAAAAATCATCATTTTTCCAAACAAGATTTATCCGATTTTTAGGCGGGAAAAATCTGTTATTTTTACTGATTACATTGTTATTAGCAGGATGCATTATTTTTATATTCGACAAAGTCGATTTTATCTTTTATCCTCTGCAAGTTTTATTTGAAGTAGTCATACTGCCAGGTGTTTTGGCAATTATCGGCTACTACTTATTAAGACCATTTGTACGTTTAGCGGATAAAAGCGGGAAGGGAAAAGTTCCTCGTAGCCTAGTAATTTTAATCCTCTATGTCATTGTAGCAGCGCTCATGACATTACTTTCACTGCTTGTTTATCCATTTTTACGGGATCAATTTACAAACCTGGTGGAAGAATTTCCGAATTACTTCATGCAGTTCATCCAAACTACGGTAACATTTTTGAATAACTCAAGTTTCAATGAGTTGCTAACAAAATTCAACTTTGATTATGAGAAATTCTTATCGGACGTTACTGGAGATTTAGTCACAACAATGCGTGATACCGTCACAAATATTGCTTCCTCTGTAGCATCTGGGATTACCGGTTTTGTCTCCACACTTACTGGTATATTACTCTCCCTTGTAACAGTGCCTTTCATTCTATTTTATTTACTTTTAGAAGGCGAAAAATTGCCGAAATTTATTTTACGCATCTTCCCTCCACGTGCAAGAAATGAAGTGGGACAAGTGATGAAAGAAATGGATAAACAAGTAAGTTCTTACATACTTGGGCAGATTTTAGTGTCGATATGCATCGGTGTGATGATGACAATCGGATTTTTAATAATCGGTTTGGATTACGCCTTCTTATTAGGGATACTGGCAATGGTAACGAGTGTCGTTCCTTATTTAGGTCCGGTCATCGCCATTACTCCAGCATTGGTGATCGCCATTGTTGACTCTCCATTTATGCTTTTGCAATTAATTATCGTTTGGACGATTGTACAATTGGTTGAAGGGAAGTTCATTACTCCGAATATTATGGGGAAATCCCTTTCTGTCCATCCGATAACAATTATTTTTGTATTGCTTACATTTGGGTCGCTATTCGGTGTAGCCGGGGTAATTTTAGGTATACCAGGTTATGCGTTGCTAAAGGTATTGGTCAGTCATTTGTTCGGCCTTGTGAAACGACGATACAACCGTTTTGAACGTGATAACGACAATAAGTATGATATTTAAAAATTACAAAAGATAAAAGGTTGTCTCAAAAAGGAGGCATCCTTTCAGAGTGTAGATAAAGTGAATATTCCGCTTTGTCTACAGATTAATTACGTTATTTCCTTAAAAATGAAGTATTATCCAGACTGTATTGAAAAAGCTAGGCAGACAAGTTTGGACACATTAGTGAAGACTCGAGTACAACATGAGGTTCACGAGGGGAAAAACGAGACATCCAACTCAGGATGAAAGCGTTTGTCAACAACAATAAAGGATGTCTCATAAATGAGACATCCTTTATTACTGTATATGATAAATTTGACGAGCTTAAAAATAATTACGTTTATCAAATTAGAGAGATAAGGAACTGAGACGATGTACTGCTTCTTTTAATCGTTCATTGTCTTGTACAAGTGCCAAACGTACAAACCCTTCACCTTCCGTGCCGAAGGTTGTTCCAGGCACCATCAGAACACCTGTTTGTTCAATCGTTTTATAGGCAAAGGAGACACTATCTAATTGATACGGGTACTTCGCCCACACAAACATCCCCCCACTTGAAGGCGCCACGTCCCACCTTAGTTCCTGCAGACCTGTCATAAGCGTGGAATGGCGTTTGGCAAAGGTACGTCGCAATGGAGCAGTTATTTCTTCAGCATGATCCAATGCCAGTGCTGCTGTCGATTGGATTGGATTGAAGATGCCGAAGTCTAAATTGGATTTCAATTGCTTAATAATGGAAACCATTTCTGCATTACCGGCAATGTAAGCAACCCGTGCCCCAGCAAGACTGAAGCTTTTTGATAGGGAGTTGATTTCTAGCCCAACTTCTTTTGCCTCTGGAACAGCCAGGAAGCTGATTGGTGCATCGCCTGTAAAGTAAAATTCGGAGTAGGCCGCATCATGCAGTACAATAATATTATATTTCTTGGCAAATGCAACTACTTCCGTAAAATATTCGATTGAAGGTGACATAGGAACCGGATTCCCTGGCATATTTAATATCAAAAGTTTTGCTTTATGTGCGATTTCATCCGGAATTGCCATTAAATTCGGCAAATATCCCTTGCTCTCATCCAGTGGTATGTAGTAAGGTGTAGCACCTGCCAGGGTGATTCCTGCTGCATATGCAACATAACCTGGGTTTGTTGTTAATACATAATCGCCCGGATTGCAAAACGCAAGAGGTAAGTGCACTAACCCTTCCTGTGACCCAATTGTTTGGACGATTTCAGTTTCTGGATCCAAAGCAACTTTGTTTACACGTAAGTAGTATCTAGCCACAGCGGTGTAAAATTCATTTGAACCGGTTAAAGTATAGCCATATGAAGAGGGCTTTCCACTTAAATCGGACATGGATTTAAGCAACATATCGTGAGGAGGGATATCAGGACTTCCCAGACTTAAATCAATTAAGTTAACGCCGAACATTTCTTCTTGTTGCTTGGCATAGTTTTTTAAACTGCTAAAAATAGCGGGCTCAAATAAAGACATTTTCTTTGATGCGATCACATTCAAGGTGGAACACTCCTTATTCTCTATAAAAATATAAAACACATTTTATCATAGAGCCTATAAAAATTCGCTATTAAATCAGAAAAGATGAAATAAATAGAAAATATAGAGCATTATTTGTTTATTTAAAGTCCATATTCCTGTAGTTAATTGAAGAGTGCAGCACCATTAAAATCTGATGTTGTATTAAACAACGGTTGGGAGAGAGTTTATGAAAATACATTCGCTAAGTGGGCCAAGTGGGACGGGTAAAAGTACGAGTGCCATTCAATTTGCATACGAAAACCAAATCGAAGCAATTATAGATGATGGATTATTGATCATAAAGGGACAAAAGGTAGCGGGAACTTCAGCCAAATTCGAAAAAAACACCATTACAGCGGTGCGCCGGGCAATTTTCCAAGAAGAACAACATAAACAACAAGTTATGGAAGCCTTAATCGAGTACGATGTGAAAGCGATACTAATTATAGGAACTTCCGATAAAATGACGAATAAAATTGCAAAACGTCTTGAGCTAGGACCCATTCAATATTTCCATCATATCGAGGAGATTCGATCGACAAGAGAAATCTTAATGGCAAAATTCATCAGAACAACTCAAGGGAAACATCTGATGCCGATTCCTTATAAGCAGGTTGAACAGAATTTTTTCAAGAGATTTATTTCCAGAGGTTTTGATATTTTCTCGAAAAATAAGGTGAAGTTGGGGGAAACGACAATTGTTCAGCCAGATTTTCATCAACAAGTCATCGACATTTCAAAAAATGTCTATGTGGATTTAATTAAATATATCATAAGTCAATATAAGGTAATTGCAAAAATAGACGCCATTCACTTCGTAATGAAAGATTATAGACAAGTGCTCTATTTAGCCGTTTATCTCACTTCACCAGTGAATTATAATGTGATGGATAAAATGTGGGGATTGCAGCAATTAATTTGTGAGCAATTTTTAAGGCATTTTGAATTTGAACCCTCGGCAATAGAAATTAACATTAAAGGGATTTTAGAAAAATAGTTTAGCAAAGAGGCTGCCAAACAAATCGATTTGGCAGCCTTATTTTAATTACTTGCGATTGAAGCGAGGTTGGCGTTTTTCGACAAATGCTCGGACACCTTCAGGAAAATCGTTGTGATCTACAAAAGGTGCGGATGATTTCCAAAGAACAGGTGCAGAATCAAGACATTCCTGCACGGAACGCTTTACGGCTAGTAACGAGGAAGGAGACATGCCTGCAACAAGCTTCCCCATACGAAAAGCAAATTTATTCAAATCTTTTTCCGCGACAAGATAATTCAACAATCCGGCTTTGTATGCTTCATCAGCCTTATACATTCGTCCGGTAAAAACAAAATCTTTTGTAGCAGACGGACCTATCAAATCTACGAGTCGTTTAGCAAATTTATTATTAAGCGTAATGCCAAGCTTGCCGACTGGAATTCCCATTCTTGCTTTCTCTGAACCGATCCGAATATCACAGGCAAGCGCCAATTCGAGCCCGGCTCCCATGGCAGGTCCATTAATAACTCCAATAACGGGAATCGGTAATCTTTCAATGGTTGAAATCGTCTTTTCCATATGAACAAAAGCTTCTTCAGCCTCTTCCAAAGATATTGTATGGAACTCTTTAATATCCGAACCAGCTGTGAAATTATCGCCAGATCCACGCAGGATCAATACTTTATTTTTGGGGTTATCAAGAGTTTGTAGTGCTATTTTAGCTAATTGGTGCCACATGTTTGCCGTCAAAGCATTCTTCAACTGTGGTCGATGAATCGTAATAATGGCGAGTCCGGCGGTTTCTTGATAAATAATTTTTGCATCCTCTTCCTGCAGTCTTGTAGTGCGTACTTGCATTTGAACAGCCCCTTTACTTTGTTATAGCCATTATACAATAACTTCCACTCTCGATAAATTTTGAAAATCCATATAGTGGGCAGGAATCATTGTTGCTGCTAGTAGTCCGACAATTTTTATGAAAATAAGTGTCGACTTTGATATAATAGGAACCTATGTTCTGTTTAAGGTTTTAATCACTTGCATATTATCCGACACTATTTTTATAATAAATATAAAGAACGCACGCACCTATACTAACGAAAAATATAATCATATTACGCAGGGCAAATAAGGAGTTTTTACTCATGGAAGAACTGGCATCGCACTTTAAAGGATATATGGAAAGTTTGGGGAAATCCCGGCATACTATCAAACAATACGGTATTGATACTGAACAATTCTTAAGATTTATGCAGGATCATCATCTATCCTTTGATGATCATCTTCATAATATAGTCGGTACTTATAACAGCTACTTGGAAGAAGTGTATTCATCAGCCGCAAGCATTAACCGGAAAAGGGCATCTCTTCTTCAGCTTTTAACTTTTCTGGAACAACGGAAAATTGTATCCGGCATCCCGGTAAGATTATTGAAGCCAACTCGGTTGGATAGCAAACCGATCCAGACTTTAACGATCGAGCAATTGAAAAAGGTAACGAATTATTGGTTTGAAGTATATCAAACTGCACTGAATACAGAAAATAGGTGGATTGCTTTGAGGAACTTTTGCCTAGTGAATATGCTGCTGGAATTAGGGTTGAAACCATCAGAAATCACAGCATTGAAGTGGTCTTCTATAAAAGGCAGGGAAGTGACGATCGTTCAAAATAAAAAAAGTAGAAAGTTACTGCTATCACAAATTATTTACAACTGGCTCGAGCTATTTCGTTATGAAACAGCGGAATTGCTGCCTTTAAGTAATAAAGGAGAATTTGTATGGCTAGGTCTTGGCAATAAGCAAAATGCTCCAATAACGGTGAAGACGGTTGAACGAATTTTCCAATCCATGTCACAACAACTAGGATTTAAAATTACCGCCACTGTAATCAGGTATACACTCATTGAACATGAAGTGAAAAATAACCAAGAGGTACAGCTCTCCGAACTATATAAGCGATACGGATACTCACGCAAGAGCGTTTTACTTGAAAGGGTCAGCCGTTTTAATTATTGATAACTTGTCCAAGAGAGGATACTACAAAATTTCAGACCGGTACAGAAATAATAGTGCAAGTCTATTTTAGAAATTGACAATATATAAATTGATTGCGTGAAGGGCCCACCCTGTGTGTAGAGCAGGAGAGTACAGGCTTGTGCCGTGCCGTTGGATGTGCGCTTTCGCAACGGATATCAATTTAGGCTACGTAAGAAAAAACCATTTTCCTTCTTAGGAAAATGGTTTTTTCGGGCTATTTCCCCGTCTTATGGATTATTCATAATTTACCTTATAGTCATCCGATTTCACCAATTTTAACTTTGCTTCAAACAATTTTAAAAAGACAAGATTGAGTAGTATCGGAAGGACAATGAACAAAATTAAAGAAATGATTATGCTTCCGGAATGCCATCCTTCAATATCCAGATACTTTAGAGGGCCGACAAACCCAGCCAATCCAAATCCAGCACTATAAGGAGTACCCTCTATTTGAAATGCACCAGCAAGGGCGCCAAGTATGGCAGCTGTCATGACCATTGGCAGGGCAATTTTCGGTTTCATAAGGAAGTTGCGCATTTGGATTTTGGCAGATGCAACATGTGCAAGGGCGGTACCGAAGTTGTTGGCCCTTAAACTTGCGATACACATTCCGACACCTGACGCACACACACCAAGGTTTGCTGCTCCCGCGCCAATCCCTGACAGCATAATTACGGTCGCAACACCAATTGTCGAGATTGGTGAAATAATTAGTAAGGAGAAAATCATGGCAATGAGCGCGCCCATTATGATTGGTTGAAGATCTGTTAAGTACATAATTCCATTACCGATCAATAATGAACTATCTTTAATATATGGAAGAATGGATAGACCAATTAAACCCGGGACAAATATTGTCAACGCCGGCATTGCAAGAAGTGTCCATTCTTTTAATTTTGAACCTAAAAACTGAACAAATAAAATCGCAAGGGCGGATGTTAAGCCGATATTTATCACGGTCCCGATTCCGGCCATTGTTATCGAACCATCTTCCATTACAGTAGTGACACCACTCCCGATAAAGGCAGCCAATCCTACAGAACACGTCTGAATCGGCGTTAGTTTAAATTGTATTCCTGCCATCACGCCGATAACAACGGGCAGTAAACTCATTACAATGACCGAGGCATTCAGCACCGTTTCGAAAAAGGGTATGTACGGAATAACTAATTTCAATATTTCTCCGACAAGAGCATTGGGAATTAAACAAACTACAATTCCCAAACTCATACCGGTTAATAGTTTACTAATAAAATCTTTCATTGTGCAACAAATCCTTTCTAAGATGTCCAAGACTTAACATCACGCTTTAATGTATAGATAATTATATTTCTTTAGAAAAGTATTTCAATACTAAATTTTCTGAAATTTAATGAATCAGATAGGATATTGCCCACATAGAGAATGGAAACGTTATTTTAGAGAAAATCGTTTAATAAATAAGTTCAAAGATAAATTTCAGCAACTCGTAATTTCTTGAATGAAAACTTGGAAATTTCCCATTCTGCTTAAAAATTGGCGAAAATTGGACATTTACAATATAGTTAAAGTGAATCAGGTTATACTGAAAGGAAGATGAGATATGTTAAAAGAAACAGTTTTTGAGAGATTAAAAACAGCCATGAAGGAAAAGGATGTTTTGGCGAAAGGTGTATTAACACTTTTAAAATCTGCTTTAGATACAGCAGAAAAAGAAAAAGGTGCACCCCTTACAAATGAAGAAGAAATAGCTATTGTTAATCGCGAAATCAAACAAACTAACCAATCTCTGGATGGTGCCAAACAAGCCGATCGAGAAGATTTAATTGAAAAGGAAGAAGCAAAGCTTACATTATTAAAAGGCTTCTTGCCAAAACAACTATCTGAAGAAGAAATCGCTGCAATACTGACGGATGCAGGAATTGGCCAAGGAGTGAACATGGGGGATGCAATGAAGATTGCTAAACCGTTGCTCGCAGGAAAAGCGGACGGGGCTACAATCTCGAAAATAGTAAAAAATTTAATTTCATAAACGAAATTGGACCTACGAGAACTCGTGGGTTTTTTTATATTAAAGACAAAATAGGGAGTTGTTTAGTGACAAGAGGATTTAACACTATTTTTGGACAATAGTTGACTAGATATATATCGTGTTATACATTAGTATAAATATAAATACGCTGTTATATAACAATGAAGGAGGATGATAACTATGTTAATTTATCGTGAGGGTTATGACTACTATAAACAAGCATGTGAACAGTACGGATTGGAGCCAATTAATTTTGCCTTTTATTTATTGAGATTATCGAAAGAACAATTGGATGCTTTCAATGAAAAAGCGGAACTAAAAAAGGGAGATACTCTTGTTCATGACTCTGAAAACTAACAATTCATTACAACCTTTCATGATTTCACAAATGGAAGGTTGTTTTTTATTATAAAAGGGACTTTTGGATTATTACGTATAAACAAAATGTAATGAAAATTATACATTATTCGACATATACTCTATTCACTTGCTAGCTTTATATGTATAATATTTTTATAATACTAAAAAATATTTATATTGAGGCATTTCAGTCAATTTGCAAACGGGGGAACTTCATGGTCATTAATCAAATTCAGCCAACAGATGCCTCACTCATGGAGCATACTTATGAAGAATTAAAAGATATAAAAGCGGCTATTCTTGAAGCTGTTATACTGGCGGTGACAGATTCTAAAGGCATAATAACCGCTGTAAATGATCGTTTCTGCGAAATTTCGAAATATAGCAGGGCAGAGTTGATAGGAAAAGATCACAGCATTTTAAATTCCAGGCTTCATCCAGAACAATTTTTCAATACAATGAGGACAACAATCGAGAATGGCCGGCCGTGGAGCGGTGAAATATGCAATCTTGCTAAAGACGGCTCAATATATTGGGTGCACACTACAATCGTCCCTTTTTCAAATGAAAACGGAACACTATACCAGTGTATATCGATCCGAACAGATATCACCGATCAAAAAAATACCCAGGTCATTAAGCATTACGAAAACCATGATCGATTGACTGGGCTGCCTAACCGTAGATTACTGGCGCAGAGGCTAAATCTCCTGATCGAAAAAAATAAAGTGAAGCAATTAGAATTTGCAGTATTCCTCATAGATATTAATCGATTTAGACACATTAATGATGCACTGGGCCACAAAATCGGGGATCTCTATTTAGTTGAAGTGGCAAAAAGATTCCAATTTATTGAGCCTTCTGGCAGCTCCTTTTACCGTTTGAATGGTGATGAATTTGTATTTTTACTTGAGGATATGAGATTACTACCAGAAATGGCTGCAAAACTCATGGGGATTTTCGAAAAGCCTTTTACTTTCAATAATCACGAGTTTTATTCAACGGTGAGTGTTGGTATTAGCCAATTCCCTCAACATGGCACCAACTTGGATAATCTAATGGTGAATGCAGAGTTGGCAATGTATGTTTCAAAAAGTAGAAAGGGTAATCAATTTGAGCTTTTCAAACATAAGTTGGTAGGTAAAAACGATCATATACTTGTTCTTGAGACCAAGCTACGTCATGCCTTAAAACAAAATTTGCTAGAACTCCACTATCAACCAAAAATGGACTTGAAAACCGGTAAACTGGTTGGGATGGAAGCGCTTTTGCGATGGAATGATGAAGAATTAGGGCAAATCCCGCCAAATGAATTCATTCCATTCGCTGAAGAGTGTGGGTTAATCAGTGATATTGGTGAATGGGTCTTGAAAAAGACAGCGCTCCAAATTAAAGAATGGGAAAAACATTTTCTATATGATTTGCGAGTGGCAGTCAATATTTCACCATTACATTTTAAAGAGCCTGATTTTGTGGACAAGCTTAACGCTATTTTCGAAGAGACAAAAGTAAGGCCGGAGCATCTGGAAATCGAACTTACTGAAATGAGCATGATGGATTATAACAAGGACCTAATCAACAAAATTCAGGAAGTAAAAAGGCTCGGCTTAACTGTGGCAATCGATGACTTTGGAACAGGCTACAGTTCGTTGGGCTATTTAAAACAATTTCCTGTCGATACGCTGAAAATCGATCGGAGCTTCATCGTCAGTATTACTGAAGGTGAATCAGGGGTTGCTATGGTTGCTGCTATTATCGCTTTGGCACAAGCCCTAAAATTAAAAGTAGTGGCCGAGGGTGTGGAAACTAAGGAGCAAATCGAAATCCTGAAACAATACAACTGCGAGTATGTACAGGGATATTACTTCAGTAGGCCGTTGAATGTAGAGGATATAACGCTAAAAATACAAAAATCAATGAAATAAAAGTCAGGAACATCTTGCATTGTTCCTGACTTATGTAGGGGTATGTAGGGTGTGCAATTCCTTCATACCCTTTTATTCGCTCAAAAGCTCTTGCAGTCTCTCGTATTCTTCATTTCCTACAGCATCATAATATTGGAATAACAAATCCGAATCAACTTTGATCATATCTTTAAAATTTATATACAGTTCCTCTGTTAAATGCCTAATAATAATCGGGACAGGTTGATTATGGTTAAAGTGCTTTAAATATTTTTTTATAAAGCCTTCTGATAGTTCACACCATAAATTGTTCCCTAAAGCTTCAAATTCAATATATTGAATGTGGGCAGATAGGAAATCCTCAGTTAGATGTTCGTTATAGTGACAGGCTGATTGCCAATCGATTTTGTCCCTGTAACGGTGCAGCCAATGAGGCTCCAGGACAGCACTAATTAAACTGATTTGTCGTTTCGAATATTGGGCAAACAACGTATCCATTTCTTTATTTGATCGTTTTTTGTATCCCATATCATCGTAGATCTGACTAGCCAGCGATGGTATGCCTTTAATCATATGTTCGCTGCCCTGCCATCTATACTGGCCGCGTTCAAACTCGAAGAAATGGTATTCCATTTTTTCTTCCTCTTGCTCCAATTCATCTTCATCCAGTAAGTGGATTGTACTATATTCGCTGAAATAAGTTTCATCCTCTATAAAAACATCGATTTCCTGTTCAAAATGGTCATTTATTTTTAACTTTTTTCGCTGTAGTTCATTCACAATATAGTTTTTAAAAGATGCAGACAATCGGGATAAAACCGGATAATTATACTGCAGAGAAGAAACATCCACTTGGTCTAGATGTTCAATTAAATACTGTTCAGTTAACTGGTCGCATGCATAGCATATATAAGAAAAATCAACGTAATCTAAGTACTTTTCAAACTCTGTAGGGTGGAGTTTTACTAGATTGTATCTCCAAAAACAATAATCATGAATAAACTTTTTTGACATATTGGGATTGGCTTCAAGCATTTGGTTCATGTCAATTTCATCGATGATCGGACCTACATATGAAGGAATTGATTTTACATCAAATTCTTCAGGGAAGTTTAACCTGTCCAAACCTTTTTGAGGTTTGAATTTTCTTCTTCGGCTAGAATGTGTTTTCAGGCTATAGGTACCAATAAATCCGCGCTCATCCAATAAAATATAAGCCAGTTCCTGTCTTTGATCCCTAGTCAGCTTTATATTTTTAGGGAATTTTACTGAGGCGTAATATGTAATATTAGACATATCATAGAAAAATTTAAAATCACCCTCAGGAGTAAAATCCGAGCGAGAAGTATTTTTTTTCCAATACAAAAGAGCCCCGTTAACTGGGGGATAGTTTGAAAATTGAATATTAGCTATTGAAAAAATATTATGTGAAAGTGATTCATCATAGACAGTTTTTATAAATTCAATATGTTTAATTTTAAGCATACTGTACCTCCATTATTTCTATTATATTTCTTTGGAGAAAGAAACAATAGTAAAAAGTGTTGTGAGAGTATGAATTCTTCCATAAAAATGCTGGAATTTTTAACGCAGAGTTTGTCCACTTTACTAACTTATTGCGAATCCATGTAATTTAGAACTAAATTTATTATTTTATGCAGAAAAACAGAAATGCATTAACGGCGAGTTATTCGATGTGCCTCAAAATGATTTGCAAACAAAAGTTAATGAGAAAATATGGATTAACACTCTCTACATACTGTTAAAAGATGTATAATTGAATTTATCGATAAATATTGAATTTAATTAAAAGATGGTGAGTTTATGCGTTCAAATTATGTTGTGTCATTGAAGGAAACAAGGAACCCACTGGAGGATATCGTGGTTCCTGTTGATAAAAGAATCGGTTACATCGAAGGGCAAACTCCTGTGATACCTATTTATTTTTATCGTTTACTTGGTGTGGAGGGTGACGAAGAGAACGATTTAAACATATATAGAAATGAATTATTTCGACTAAACGAACAGTTGACTCAAAAGGGGCGTTATGTGCGGTTTGATGGGCCGATACTTACTCCGCAAAACAATGAAATGAGCTATTTTAAAAATTTTATCGGCTCAAACTTAACACAGGATAAAGTCGCCTTGAGAAAGCAAGGTATATCCTTATTCTTCAACTCCAGAATCTTTTATGGCCACAGTCTTTATCGCGCCATACATTTAGCGTTACAACAAGTTCTCGATCTTTTTCTTAAAAACGAGTCTTTTGTCAATACGTCAAAAATGGAGACATTTGTTGTAAAGATGTTGATTTGGCTGCAGCGTATTATGCCAAATCTTTTTCCATCGAGTCAAATTCCAAATGATATACCAAAAATATTCTTCTATGGGGATATTAAAGCCCATGAAGTATATTTCCTGATTTTCCTTTCTTTAATTGGAATGGATGTGCTTTATATTCATACAGATAAGGTTAAAGAACAGAGGTTCTCGCAAATCGATCCATCTGACACATTCTCCAAAAAGATGGAATACCCAAACAGCTTCCCACTTGAACCTTTCCCATCTGAAGAGAGAAGGGTTAGGAAGAAAACGGTGACATATGAAGCGAAAGAAGAAATCGAAAGCTTCTTATATGGGGAAGATGTTGGATTGTTCAAAACAAGACAGTATGAAGAGGGATTAACAAAACCGATCACGTTAAGAACGACTCATGATGAAATGAAAATTCTATGGCATGAAGATGCAAAAATCAGACCGGAATTTGAAGTGGAGAATGATACCGTGTTTGTCCCAAATTTGTTTGTGAAAGTAAGTGGCACTTATCCAGTTCTTGATGAATATTGGAATGAATTATTTGAGCTCAAAGGTACTGTCAATACGGTGTTTAAAGAAAAAGTCGACTTCACACCGATAACTTACAGCAGGCAAGAAATGTACTCCACTTCATTTATTTTGGATGAAAAGGAATTAATAGATAAGGAAAAGTTGTTTAAGCACCCTTTATATAAACTATCGTATTTAAATCAAACAGTTCAGGATTTCATTGTGAGCAAAATAAACGAACTGATCAGATCGGATATGTTCATGCAGGAAATGACTACCGATTTAAGGGTCAAAATCCTCATGACCATCATTACGATGGAAAAAGAATTTTTAAGATTAATTGAATCTTTTGATTTTACGGGAAAGGTTCCCAAAATCGTGGTATACAATAATAAACCTGATAACTTTACCGAAACGGACATTATTCTGCTTTGCTTTTTTAATTTGGTGGGGGCCGATATACTTATATATACGCCAACCAATTATAATAATATTGAGGCGTGGATAAATCACAATTACTTTGATGTCCACCAATTACCATCCGTACAATTTGATTTGGAAATCCCAAAAGAGTTGCCTAAGTCAAAAACAAGCTTTTTCAAAAAACTGTTTAAACGATAAATCACTTCTAACTAAAAGGAGGAAGTAAGATGGAAATAGCAAATGATATAGTTCAATTACCGAATGAATTGCAACAAAAAACAGAGGAGATTAAAAAAAAAGTACAATACGCACCGGAAGTGCAAGTGATCATCCGCCAGCTTGATATTGAGAATCTTAACTCAATCGTATCATTTGGAAGCCAATCCGCAGTCGAAATCTCAAATTTTTCAGACATGTTCTTAAGTTCAATCAGAAGGACGAAGATGGAGGAGGCCAAAGACTTGACTTTGCGCCTTGGTAAAATCATGGAAGTTTTTAATTTGAATGATTTTGAACAAGAAAAAAAACCAACATTTTTTCAGAAGCTTTTCAAAAAGGCGAAAGATTCCTTGGAAACGATCCATAAAAAATATGAAACTATGCAGACAGATGTTGAAAAGGTAGGCATTACGCTAAAAAAATTTGAAGCGGATATTTTAAAGGAAAATGACCAACTGGAAACACTATTCCAACATAACTTAGCTTATTATGAAGAGCTCCAAAAATATATAGCGGCAGGCGAAATGGCCGTTCAGGAAATTTCACGCAAGTTGATCCCCGAATGGGAAGAGAAGGTCAAATACTCCGGCAATCAACTGGACCAATTGAAGCTGCAAAATTTGCATCAAGCAAAACAAATGCTCGAACAGCGAATTTACGATTTACAGTTGGCAGAAAATGTCGCGTTGCAAAGTCTCCCAATGATCAAAATCAACCAGATGGGCAATGATGAATTGGTTCGGAAAATCAATGCTTCATTCATTGTGACGCTCCCATTATTCAAACAGGCTTTAATACAATCGGTCGCATTGAAACGACAGCAGGTGAGAGAAAAAGCGCAGCAAGCATTGGATGAAAGAACAAGTGAGGTGCTTGTGCGTAATTCAAATAATGCTCAGTTACAAGAAAAAGCGATGGCGCACTTAAGAACCGGGAACTCACTTCAACTGGAGACTCTCGAAAAAACATGGAGTACAATCATGCAGGGGATTGAGGATGTGAAAAAGATTTATTCGGATACCAGTGAAATGCGGGAACAAGATACGAATAAATTGGAGAAGTTCAAACGAATGTTCGAACAACGCAAAATGTTGACAGATTAATAGTATAAAAATAAGCGTATCCACCAAATTTTGGGATACGCTTTTTCTCGTCTGAATTCTTAATAACCCTGCACCCCAAACACTAGAAATACTCCCTAAGGGTGTTCAAAATGATATTTGGCATTCCACTCGACGTATACTACTCTAATTTTTCCCAAGTTTTCAAAACTTCCGTTGACACAGTTTTTTGAAGCGTTTACAATTAAATTAGTTAATAGATATTAGATTATTCAGCAAATTGTATATTTACTTAGAAAACGAAATGAGATGTTCACATGGCTTTAAGTAATGATCGCCGTATTGGTAAACACGCCATCCTGCTTTTGCTTTCTGACGACTCGGATGAACATCTTGAGTGGCTCAAGCAATTGAATTGGAAAAGTTGTACAGGAAAAGTTGGATCGATGGATGCACATAAAGTTGTTGCTGCAATTGAAACGGCGGCAAAAAAAACTGGCGTTATTAACCCGGATTTATATCGTGAATCACATGCACTATATCATGCGATCATCGAAGCATTGAATGGGATAACTAGAGGTCAAGTGCAAATAGGATCCGTCTTGAGGACAGTAGGTTTATCTTTTGCCGTTTTACGTGGAAACCCATATGAAAACGAGCATGAGGGAGATTGGGTTGCTGTTTCCTTATACGGGACAATTGGTGCACCTGTTAAAGGATCTGAGCACGAAACAATCGGTTTAGGCATTAATCACATATGAATCGCCCATAGTATTTTAGTTAATAGGGGGCTATATCAAGGAATCATTTTTGGTGATTTCTTTGATATAGCCCCCTTTTCTATTGGGTTATTTTACAAAAGGACTGGAAGGGAGACAAATGATGGTTACATTAAACGGTCAAACACTTACATTTTCAGATGTAAAAAAAGTGTTATACGAAGGAGAAAAAGTTGTTTATTCCGACGAGAGCATGAAAAAGGTGCAGGAAAGCCGAAGAGCAGTTGAAAAAATCGTTTCTGAAGAGAGAATTGTTTACGGGATTACAACAGGGTTCGGAAAATTTAGTGACGTACTTATAGAGAAGGAGGATGTAGAAGCATTACAGCTTAATTTGATTCGTTCGCATGCATGCGGGGTAGGTGAGCCGTTTCCGGAGGTGGTGTCGCGCGCGATGATCCTCCTTCGGGCAAATGCTTTATTGAAGGGCTTTTCAGGTGTGCGTCCCGTAGTTATTGAAAGACTGTTGGAGTTATTGAATGCTGGGGTTCATCCGGTAATTCCCCAGCAAGGATCACTGGGTGCGAGCGGGGACTTGGCGCCGCTGTCACATTTGGCCTTGGTGCTGATTGGGGAAGGGGAAGTTTTCTATAAAGGAGAAAAAATGTCCGCAATTTCCGCATTAAAGAAAGAATCAATCCTCCCGCTTACCTTAACGGCCAAAGAAGGCTTGGCCTTGATAAATGGCACACAAGCGATGACTGCAATGGGGGTTATTGCTTACTTGGAAGCAGAAAAGTTGGCCCATCAAACAGAACTCATTGCATCCGTTACAATCGAGGGGTTACGGGGCATTATTGATGCTTTTGATGAGGATATTCATTTTGCTCGTGGCTATAAAGAGCAAGTGGAAGTGGCAGAACGGATACGTAAGTATTTGGCCGATAGTTCTTTGACGACAAGACAGGGGGAACTTCGTGTGCAAGATGCTTACTCCATACGTTGTATTCCTCAAGTGCATGGTGCCACGTGGCAGACATTAAATTATGTGAAAGAGAAATTGGAAATTGAAATGAATGCAGCAACGGATAATCCTTTAATTTTTAACAACGGCGAAAAAGTTCTATCCGGTGGTAATTTCCACGGTCAACCGATCGCATTTGCGATGGATTTTCTGGCAATCGCCGTAGCGGAACTCGCCAACATATCGGAACGCCGCATCGAACGACTCGTAAATCCGCAACTGAATGACTTGCCACCGTTTCTAAGTCCTGAACCCGGCCTGCAATCAGGTGCAATGATTATGCAATATGTTGCGGCATCGCTAGTATCGGAAAACAAAACCTTGGCACACCCGGCAAGTGTCGATTCAATCCCATCATCAGCGAACCAGGAAGATCATGTAAGTATGGGGACGATCGGGTCCAGACATGCCTATCAAGTTATTACCAATACTCGTCGAGTATTGGCGATAGAAGCCATTTGTGGTCTGCAGGCTGCCGAAATACGAGGGAAAGGCAAAATGGCTTCAGCAACACGCGAATTTTTTGACAGTGCCAGAAAAATTGTTTCCTCGATTGACGCCGACCGAGCGTTTTCTCAAGATATCGAGGCAATGAATGAATGGTTAAAGAATGGAAGTTTTCAATTCTCAAGATGCGAAGCATTGATGCCTAAATAACTTAGTAAGGTAGATGGTTTTATAAACGCTTCTTTAAACAAACACTTGGAGGGAAATGAATATGAAAGAGACAACAAACAAGAAAGTGATCCGTTATAGAGGGTCAAAACTCAATACGAAAGGTTGGCAACAGGAAGCTGTGCTTCGTATGTTAATGAATAATCTGGATCCGGATGTGGCGGAAAGACCTGAAGATTTGGTGGTGTATGGTGGAATCGGAAAGGCTGCGCGCAACTGGGAGTCTTTCGACAAAATTGTCCACTCGATAAAAGAGCTAGAAAGTGATGAAACATTGCTTGTTCAATCAGGAAAGCCTGTTGCCATTTTTAGAACACACACCGATGCACCACGTGTGCTACTTGCAAATTCCAACATTGTCCCAGCCTATGCAAATTGGGAAACGTTCCATGAGCTAGATAAAAAAGGGCTGATGATGTATGGTCAAATGACTGCTGGCAGCTGGATCTATATTGGCTCTCAAGGGATCGTCCAAGGAACATATGAGACTTTTGCCGAGTTGGCAAAACAGCATTTCAACAATACGCTTGCAGGTACCATCACGGTTACGGCAGGTTTGGGTGGGATGGGTGGTGCACAGCCGCTCGCTGTAACGATGAATGGTGGTGTATGCATCGCAATTGAGGTGGATGAAACTAGAATAGATCGCCGCATTGAAACTCGCTATACAGATGTAAAGGCCTATACATTAGATGAAGCGATTCGATTGGCTGAAGAAGCAAAGAGCGAAAGCAAAGCTTTATCGATTGGGTTGTTGGGGAATGCATCGGAAATACTACCTGAAATGATTGCAAGAAACTTCATCCCGGATGTTCTAACAGATCAAACATCCGCCCACGATCCGCTAAACGGTTATATTCCTAGCGGGATGTCACTGGAAGAAGCAGCACTTCTAAGAAGCTCGAATCCAGAGCAATATGTAAAGTTTTCAAAAGCATCGATGGCAACGCATGTAAAAGCAATGCTTGACATGATGGAAAAAGGAGCCATTACTTTCGACTATGGGAACAACATTCGTCAAGTTGCCAAAGATGAAGGGGTTGCCAATGCATTCGACTTCCCTGGATTCGTTCCAGCATATATTCGTCCACAGTTTTGTGAAGGAAAGGGACCATTCCGTTGGGTCGCATTATCGGGGGATCCTGAAGATATTTATAAAACAGACAAAGCAATTTTACGGGAATTTAGTGAGAACGAACATTTATGCAATTGGATTCGTATGGCGCAAGAAAAAATACAGTTCCAAGGCCTTCCTTCCCGAATTTGCTGGTTGGGTTACGGCGAGCGTGCCCGATTCGGGAAAATCATCAACGATATGGTTGCTAGTGGCGAGCTAAAAGCACCTGTTGTAATCGGACGCGATCATTTGGATTCTGGCTCAGTAGCCTCGCCAAATCGCGAAACAGAAGCGATGAAAGACGGATCGGATGTTGTAGCAGATTGGCCAATTTTAAATGCAATGCTCAACGCAGTTGGAGGTGCTACTTGGGTTTCCGTGCATCACGGTGGAGGAGTTGGAATGGGATACTCATTACACGCAGGCGTAGTGATTGTCGCGGATGGTACGAAAGAAGCAGCAGCACGTCTTGAGCGAGTATTGACAACAGACCCGGGTATGGGAGTCGTACGTCACGCCGATGCGGGTTATGAACTTGCCAAGAAAACGGCACGTGAAAAAGGAATCAAGATGCCGATGCTTGATGAAGGGGATGACCAGTAATGACAAAACCTATCTGGATTAAGCATGCGTCACAACTTGCAACACTTGCTTCAAATATCAATGGTCCACGCACAAAAGAAGCGATGTCCGATCTGGGCATCATCGAAGACGGCAGCATGTGGGTTGAAGATGGGATCATACAAGCTGTAGGCAGTACGAAAGATCTGGAAAAACTCTATTCAGGAAAGCTTCATGAAGCAGAAGTTGTAAATGCGGCGGGACATCTAATCACGCCGGGATTGGTGGACCCTCACACACATGTTGTTTATGGGGGAAGCCGTGAACAGGAATTTGAAATGCGCCTTCAAGGTGCAACCTATATGGATATTATGAATACCGGCGGGGGGATTCATGCGACAACCCGAATGACAAGGGAAGCAACCGAAGGGGAACTGATTGAGCAAACGACACGCCGGCTCGATTCGTTTTTAGCCCATGGTGTCACAACGATTGAGGGAAAAAGCGGCTATGGCATGAATGTTGAGACAGAGCTGAAGCAATTGCGGGTCATGAAAAAACTGCAGGAGCAGCATATGATAGATATCGTTCCGACCTTTATGGGTGCCCATGCCGTGCCACCTGAATATAAGGGACGTGAAGATGAATTTATCGAATACTTGATTCGAGAAATGTTACCGGTAGTAGCCGAGGAAAAACTGGCTGAATTTAATGATGTGTTTTGTGAAAAAGGCGTTTATACACCCGAGCAATCGGAGCGGATTTTGGAGGCGGGAAAACGTTTTGGGTTGATTCCGAAAATCCACGCAGATGAAATTGAGCCATACGGAGGAGCTGAATTGGCCGCCAGAATTGGGGCCATTTCCGCAGAGCATTTGTTAAAGGCGTCCGAAGCCGGTATAA
The DNA here is from genome assembly GCF_000772955.1 of Ureibacillus sinduriensis BLB-1 = JCM 15800. Lineage (GTDB taxonomy): Bacteria > Bacillota > Bacilli > Bacillales_A > Planococcaceae > Ureibacillus > Ureibacillus sinduriensis. The sequence continues at coordinate 62,754 of NZ_JPVO01000042.1, forward strand.
AAGCGATGGCAAACTCCGGTACAATTGCGTGTCTTCTTCCAGCTACTGCCTTATATTTGCGAGAAGAAGCGGCAGCAGGCAGGAAAATGATCGACTGTGGAGTGCCTGTGGCGATTTCGACGGATTGCAATCCAGGGTCCTCACCAACAACATCCATGCCGCTTGTGATGAATTTGGCCTGTATTTCGATGCGTCTAACGCCTGCTGAAAGCTTGACCGCAGCAACTTATAATGCGGCTTGTGCAATCAACCGGCAGGAGCAAGTAGGGTCACTTGAAGTCGGCAAACAGGCAGATATCGTATTATGGAATGTAAAGAGTTACCAAGAATTGCAATATTTATTTGGCGTCAATCATGTGAAAACGGTTTGGAAAAACGGGGTAAAGGTGGTTTAATATGAGCGGGCATTGGCTTCAATACCCTGAATGGACATGGAATATTGCGGAAGAAATGCAACCGACTTATGTTCATCAATGGGTTCAACAACTGAACAATATAACATCTACACCCGATATGATTGTTTATGGAGCGCCCATTTCGAGATCGTCCATCAGTGTGTCGGGGGCTTCCCTTTATCCGTCCGAGTTCCGGCGGGCGTGGAAAGGTTTTGCGACATATAATCTGGATGAAGATGTTGACTTAATCCACTATAAAGTGGCAGATGCCGGTGATGTGGAAATGCATACGACAGATATTCTTTTATCACATCGACGGATTCAAGAGGCAACAACGTATGTAGCAAAACACTTTCCAAGTTCAACTACTTGCATGATTGGCGGTGACCATTCCACAACTGCGTGTGCGGTTCGGGGGATTAAAGAAGCTTTTCAAGATGAAACGATAGGGATTTTACAGCTCGATACTCATCTTGATGTGAGAGATCCCAATGAATTGGGGCCTGCAAACGGCACGCCCATCAGACAATTAATTGATGGGCAGATTGTCGAGGGTGGGAATGTATTCAATATCGGTTTACATGGCTACTATAATGCAAAGCCTCTCATTGACTATGCAAACGAACACAACATCCAAATGGTGACATTAAAGCAAGCACGCAAGAGAGGGCTTATCAAGACAATCCAAGGTGCGCTTGAGCAACTAACGGCAAAAGTTGACCGTATTTATGTAACAGTTGATATGGACGTACTTGATATATCAGTTGCACCTGGAGTACCGGCTTCCACTCCGGGTGGTATGACTTCGGTCGAATTGTTTGATAGTCTGCTAGAAATCGGCAAACACCCAAAAGTCAAGCATGTTGATTTCGTTTGTCTGGATCCAAGCAAAGATTCGGTCGTTGCCGAAACGGTTAAAACCGGGGTGTACGCATGGTTGCAATTTGTGACGGGGTGCAATTTGCGGACCGAATAATTTTGGTGTTTTGAACTTCATTGCAATTCCCTGATGAAAGATACTATTGGCTAGTTTTTGCAGCTTATAGTATCTTTATTTTTTATATAAATCGGGTACCCCCGTTTATGTGCATTCGTAGATTGTTCGAAGAATGATGATAGAAGCTCCTTTTTGAACAATTAGTTAATTAAATAATCAATATTGAAGATAATAGCTATATAGGAATTTTAATAATAATTGTCCGTAGGAGGAGTGTATGAAATTAAAGCATCGTAGGAGAAGTATCGCATCATCGTTGATTTCGTTTCTTATTCCTATCATTATCACCGCATTGATAGTTATCTCTGCCATTGGATACACCTTTTCAAAACAAATTATTACAAACCAATTGGATTATGCAATGAATACCAAGCTTCAAGAAACTGCACAAGTTATTGCAACGATATTGGAAAAGGAAAAAGGGATGGCACAAAGTTTGGCAAAAACAATTGAAGTAAATTCCGATTTGCTATCTGATGAAGACTATAATGCTTTGTTAAAAAAATATATTCCTCTGTACAATGAAACATTTGGTATGGGAATTTGGTTTGAGCCATCTGCTTTCAAAGGAAAAGATAAGTATGCACCTTTTGCTTACAAGAATGGGGAAAATATAGTGATTGATAACTCATATACGACAGGGAATCTAGATATATGGAATACAGAATGGTATAAAAAAGGTTCTCAGCCGGACGGAGGGTGGACGAAAGCTTATTCCGATCCTTCTACCAAAGTTTCGATGGTTACAGCCACTTACCCTTTTATGGATCAAAACGGCGATTTAATGGGTGTTGTTACAGTTGATGTTGATATTAGTAGTATTCAAAAATTGATTACTGATACCATAATTGATTACGATGGAAAAGCTATATTGGTTCAAGATGATGGAATCCTTCTAGGTGGTGTGGATGAAGAGCGTTTAACGAAGGAAAACATACTAGACGATAGCAATTCCTCATTGGTGAAAGCGTCAGAATTTATGTTAGCCAATGAAGTTGGGGAAACAGAATTTACTAAAGATGATGAGAAGTATTTCTTTTACTTCTCCACAATACCTAATACTAATTGGAAAATAGGTATAAATGTAAGTGAATCGAATTTATATGATAGTTTAAATAAATTGTTAAGTATTTTTGTTGTATCCAGCACCTTGTCAATTGTCATTGTCACTACAGCCATAGTTGTTTTCTCAAACCGTATTGGCAGAACAATTAGGAAATATAGCGGTATTGCTGAAGTTGTGGCAAATGGCGGTTTAGCGAATGAATTTAAGGAATCGGACTTGGAAAGAGGAGACGAGCTTGGTGGGATAGGAAGGTCTCTTTACAGGATGCAAAATAATTTAATAGATGTAATAAAGAATTTTCAGGAAAATGCCTTGAGCATTGATGATCATGCCCAAAATCTCTCTTCTTATTCCCGGCAAATGAGTGATGCTTCGGAAAAAGTTGCAGCTTCTGTTACTAGTGTTGCTGGAGGAGCAACAGAACAACATGAGAAATTAAAAAGAATAAATAGAAGAATAACACAATTTGGAGCGAGCTTGGATTTTATGAATCAATCCATCAATGAGGTCGATTCTTCTGCTAATTCCATACTAAAGATGGCTAATGAAAGTAGTGAGGAAATGACGAGGATGACCCAATCCTTCGAGTCATTAAACATAAGCTTTATGGAATTAATCGAGCGGGTGAAATCGGTTGAAGTAAATATACGAAATGTTAACGAAATGACAGAAATCATTAACTCAATTTCTGATCAGACAAATTTGTTGGCATTAAATGCTGCCATTGAAGCTGCAAGAGCTGGAACAGCAGGAAAAGGTTTTGCTGTTGTAGCAAAAGAAATAAGGAACTTGGCAGAAAAGAGCAAAGAATCTTCCGGAAAAATAGAAATGATCATTAATGGCGTTTCACAAGATACAAAGGAAATGGTTGCATCAACAGAAGATGTGAGTAAAGAACTTTTATTACAAAGACAGCAGTTAAACGCGGCAATTAACTCTTTCCAGGAAATCATTAAGGCTGTTGAAATTATTTCTCCTGAAATAAAAGATACCAAAGAATCCTCGTTGATGATTCAGAAAGAAAAAGACTTAATACTTGATGAACTTGATCAAACAGGAGCAATAGCAGAGAATGTAGCTGCAACAGCAGAAGAAATTTCGGTTTCAGCAAAGGAGATGTCCTCTTCGATAGTAGAAGTCACTGCTTCGGCTGTTAGCTTGGGTGAGATGACAGATGAGATGAGAAATAAATTGACCTTCTTCAAGATCAATAAATAGAATATGAAAATGAAGACAGTACAGGCATGAACCTCTTAAAATTCTGCCTGTTTTTGCTCTTGAAGTCAATTCAATTTAAATTAATGAACCTTATAGAACAAGATTGTGTATTATCCGGAAGAACGTTTCAAAGGAAGTGATGTACGCAATAACTTGATCTGTTCATTTAAGACTTATGTTTATTAGAAAAGGTGTTTAGTACATCTCAAGCCCTAGCTGAAAATAATCCTAAGGATCATTACCGCGGTATTCATTCACACGGTACAATGTATTTAAAACCTATAGGAAAGCAGTGAAGAGATGAAAACTAAAAAGAAATTTAAATTTTGGATTATTATTAGGAATACTTTACTAACTTTATTGGCAATAGTTTTGGTTCTATTCATTTCAAATCAGTTTTTGACTGCGTATGAACAGGAAAAGTACGAAGCGGGTGGGGAATTAGTAGATGTGGAAGGAGAAAAAATACATGTATATACAAAGGGTGAGGGCAAAAATACGATAGTTTTATTACCTGGTCTTGGAACTGCAGCTCCCACACTGGACTATGAACCTTTGATAAATGAAATGGCAGAAAAAAATAAGGTAGTAGTGGTTGAACCATTTGGTTATGGATGGAGCGATATTACGAAAAAGGAACGGACAGTAGAAAATATTGTAGAAGAAATTAGAATGGCCTTAAAAAAGGCCGACATAGAAGGTCCATTTATTTTAATGCCCCATTCGCTTTCAGGAATTTATAGCATGTACTTTGCCAATAAATATCCTGAAGAAGTTAAAGCAATTGTAGGAATCGACCCAACGTTGCCTGGGGTATTGGAGTATTATGGTGAATCTGCTCCTACCATGCCTGAATATTTGAGCTATTTGGCACCCACTGGAATTGCCAGATTAGCCGTCTATATGAATCCTGAAAGTATTTTACCTATAGCGGAAGATGGAATATACACTGAAAGTAATTTAAAAATGACAAAACGTCTATCCGCTTGGAATGGCTATAACAAAACTATAGTAAATGAGGCCAATGAAATTGAGAGTAATATTGAAGTAACAGAGGAAATGAAATTCCCTGCAGATATGCCGATTTTAATCTTCACTACCAAAGAAAATAATAAAACAGATAATGACAAAAACAAGGTGACTTTTTATGAAACCCAGTTAACGCATTCTCCTGGCAGCAAAGTTATTACTCTTGAGGGGCATCACTATCTACATTGGACGCAGTATAAAGAAATGGGCAAGGAAGTGAATGAGTTTATACGGTCAAGTGGAGACAATCGGTAAAACAAGTGTATTTGAAGATGGGATCTAGTATTTTGTAGCGAAGTCCTACGCAAATACAAACCATAGGCAATATGACTTTTTAACAACGCATCCAAAAATATTTATGAATTCTATTCAGAAAATGATTGAATTGTAGTAGAATAATATAAATTAAAAGCGATGAAGAGAAGAGTATATATGTTTAAGCATTTCAGAGAACTCCGGCAGCTGCGAAGGAGGATGTACAATCATATAGAAACAAGTCTCGGAGCTGCACATAGGATATTGTCTTTGTGGCATTGATGATGTGCCGGGTTTCTCCCGTTATAGGGATAGGGTATACCCTATGGATTTTAGGTAGTACTCGAAAAGGTTTTTATGGCGACATAAGAACAAACTGGGGTGGCACCGCGAACTTCTAAATTCAGGGAGTCTCGTCCTCAAGTCTAAATGACTTGGGGGTGGGATTCCTTTTTTGTATTAACAAATTGTGAATTTAGGAGTGAATAGGATGTTGAAGTTTAAGAAGTGGAAGAATCCATTCTTGCTATTATTTGGAATTGGTGTTTCAAATCTAGGTGCCTGGATTTATTTAATTGCACTAAACCTTATCATTCTGGAACAGACAGAATCCCCGTTGGCTGTATCTTTGCTTTATATTCTGATACCAGTTGCGACATTATGCACCAATTTATGGTCAGGAAGTTTTATCGATAGATTAAATAAAAGAAATTTGATGATTTTCTTAAACTTAATAAGAGCATTGTTAATATTTTTTCTTCCTTTTATGGAATCATTGACGTTCATTTATTTTTGGGTATTTGTTATCAATATGGCGGGTTCAATTTTCGAGCCTGCGTCTATGGCGTATATGACAAAGCTTGTTCCTAAAACAAATCGACAACAATTTAATGCCCTTAGAAATTTCATTAATTCCAGCGGCTTTATATTGGGCCCTTCGATTGCCGGCTTTCTGTTTATCCTGGGTACGCCGCATCTAGCTATTCAATTAAATTCCCTAGCATTGTGTATATCGGCATTAACCATGATTCTGCTCCCCAATCTGGATTTCGAAGGAGTGGATGCGATGCCTGCAAAAGTAAGCCTAGGAGTGATCAGAAATGATTGGTACCAGATTGTTAAGTTTAGTAAATCGAAGGGGCATATTGCATTGGTCTATATGCTTTTCAGTGGGGTTATAGTGTTTATGACCGCGTTAGACTCCTTGGAAGCTGCGTTTGCGACACATATTCTTTTCTTAACTGAAAGTTCTTATGGTTTTCTTGTAAGCATTGCGGGGATAGGAATCATTATAGGATCGTTGACAAATGCACTATTTGCCAGTCGCTTTAGAACAAATTTACTTCTTGGTTTTGGTGCAATTTTTGTACCGATTGGCTATTTGATTTTTGCCTTCTCACAGAATTTTATTGGAGCATCTATCGGATTTTTCACCTTAACCTTTGCCCTGTCATTTGCCAATACTGGTTTTCTAACGTTTTATCAAAATAATGTACCTGTCGAAATTATGGGAAGATTTTCAAGCATATTTGGGTTGCTGGAAGCATTGCTAATCATACTATTCACTTTGATTGTGGGGATTCTAGCTGAATTGACTGGGATTCGAATCATATATATTATAGGTTCTTTTGCTTTCTTGATACTGGGATTTATTATGAATTTGGTCGTGTTGGATAGATCGAAAACAAGCTATTATCAGGAAAAAAGTTCAGAAGGAGAATCTTATTAACCCTAAGTCTAATAGATCATAGCTGATTATCAAACTGAGTACTTAGTTAGGAGGCGCATTTTTTAGAATGCGTTCAGACTATTGAACAACACTTTCATTTTGCGTTGGTTGTCTCGTTGGTCCCCTCATGAACGTTATGTTCTATTTGTTTCTTCACTCGACTGCCCGTCTTGTCTGCCAAGCGTTTTCAAAGACAGTCTAGGTAGTCCTTCATTTAAGGAAATAATCTAAAAATAACGTGTAGACAAAGTTGCAACCCGACTTTGTCTACACGTTGGGTGCATTCTTTTAGAATGTGCTTTTTATCTTTTAGGAATAGAAGATTAGGGGCGACACTATATATGTCAATAGAAAATAAGATAGTGACCAATACGAATCCGTTTAAATTAATGAAATAACTGCAAGCCGTGATGTGAATTGTATAATTAGGTAAAAACAGTGGGGGCGCACTAATGGGATAATTATATTTGGCCATATTTCAGGGTCTTGAATTAATGCTTTTTTTAGACTCTAAAACAACAGGGTGATCTTAATATAGGTTTTGTATATTATTACAGCTTCGACGATTTTTTACGGGGAATCAATTCATAGACCACGTTTTACGAGATTAGCCATTTTTCAACCCTTTTTAACTTTTGCCATAATCTGGTTGACACATTATCTGTATTAAGCGTATAATACACCGTAGATATCTGCTATACATTCAATATTTTTTTGAAGATTGTGTATTAAGTGTTTAATACACAATCATAGTGGAAAAGCGCAGTGATTCGTCAGGATTCTATAATTAATCCAGTCTTATGCGCAAACTGTATTAACTTGTTAATACACCGAAATAGGATGTGGGAGTTGGTCTATTGAATATAAAGTTTAATAATCGCGATCCGCTTTATGTGCAGGTTATCCAGCATTTTAAAGAGCAAATTGCCAAGGGATATTTTGAACCAGGTCAGGTAATTCCATCAAGAAGGGAACTGGCAAATCAATTGAAGATTAATCCCAATACCGCACAGCGGGCATATAAGGAAATGGAGGAACTAGGTTTGATTTTTACTGAGGGAAATATGCCAAGTTGCATCACGAAAGATAAAGCAGTCCTTAAAAGTGTCCGTGAGGAGATGATTACTGAATCGGTTGAATTATTTCTGAATTCCATAAAATCCATTAACGTCCCCTTATCTGAAGTATTGGAGGTAGTAAAGAAAAAGTATGATGCAAACAGCCGAGAAACGGAGGAATAAAAATGATTGAAGTGAAAAATGTCAAAAAGAAATATGGTAAAAAACTAGTCTTAGATAATCTTTCCTTCACTGCAGCAAAAGGTGAGATTACATGTTTAATCGGAATAAACGGAGTAGGGAAAACGACAATCATGAAAACTATTATGGCACTTACTCCAATTAATAGTGGGGAAATATTGATTGATGGGGAAAAAATCAGGAAAGAAAGCTTCGAAAAAATTACCTTTATTCCGGATACGATCACGATGTTGCCGCAAATGAAAATTAGTGATGCTTTTGAATTTATGGCAGATTTTTATAAAAATTGGAATACACAAAGAGGTGAAGAACTACTGCATTTTTTTAAGCTAGACCCTAATGAACGGATAGCCGATTTATCGAAAGGAAATATGGCTAAAGTCAATCTACTATTAGGCTTGGCATTGGATGTAGAATACTTACTAATGGATGAACCATTTTCAGGAATAGATATTTTCTCCCGTGAACAAATTGCGGAAGTATTCACTAGCCATTTGATTGAAGATCGTGGAGTGATTATCACCACTCATGAAATTAATGACATTGAACACTTGATTGATAAAGCAGTGCTTATTGAGAACGGTAAAGTAGTGAAGGAATTTAACGTAGAAGAAGTTCGTGAGAATGAAGGGAAGTCCGTAGTAGATGAGGTGTATTCTAAATGAAAAACTATTCGAAACTTGTTAACTTCGAAATCAGCCGATTTTTAAAATTTTACCTTATTCTAATAGGATTGACAATTGTCTTCCAGCTAATTGGAGCAATTATTATGTCAAAAGAATATGTTTCTTTTTCAAATAAGGTTATTTACGAAGAGCAAATTCCAGTTAGTCAATATATTGAACAATACGGAACTTTTCTTTTTCAAAATTATATTAATTCTGTATGGTTTACGATGCCTATCTTTTTTTGTATCGCGATGTTGATGATTTATGTTTTCTTTATTTGGTATCGGGATTGGTTTGGGAAAAATACGTTCATATACAGGTTATTAATGTTGCCGACCGAAAGAATTACAATCTATTTCGCAAAATTGACGGCAATTTTACTCATGGTCCTTGGTTTGATTTCTATACAAATAATACTAATGGCATTCGAAATTCAAATTATTAATAGTATTGTACCAACGGAATTCCAAACGTATTTGTCATTTAATGAAATTTTTAAATTGCAAATATTATCTTATCTGTATCCTAACACATTTACTGATTTTATACTGATTTATGGTTTAGGGCTAATCTTAGTAGCTGTTCTATTCACTGCCATTTTATTAGAGAGGAGTTATCGTTTAATAGGTATTTTCTTCGCTATTGTATATGTGATACTTTCGTTCGGTATCTTTATTTCACCATTGTTAATGGATGCCCTTTATACAGACTTTTTTTATCCACTTGAAATCTTTGGCATGGTAGTAGTAACAAGCATTATTGTTCTAGTAAGTACCATTTGGATAGCGAATCAATTGCTAAAATATAAAATCAGGGTCTAATGGGAGGGTACACAATGAAAAAGTATTGGAAAACGCTATTAATTAGTTTAGTCATCATCACAACAATCGGTACTTACTATATTCAAGCACCAATAGCTTCTAAAAACGCTATTTCATTTAACATTGAAACAATTAGCGGAAATAAGAAAGAGATTGAAAACCATATTATTGAAGCTAGTTACTTAAGTGGGAATATTCACCGTCAATTGTACATATCAAAGGATGGTTCAACAAATAGGATGAGCGATTCTATCGTAAACGAGATTCTTCCTTTATCGTCGATACCGCGCAGCTTCCAAAAATATATACAAGAACACCGAAACTTTATGCGTGGAAAAGAATTAGTCCCAAGTAATTACTATGAAGACGAATCACGCTTGATTTACGGAACTATTGCAAATAAAAATAAAAAAATCATCAAAGGAGAGCCTTTAACATTCCAAATTGAGATACTCGATAAAGATACGAATGACCATTCATCATTTGAAATCAATACGCCAGCCCTGGAAAGTATTGAGTGGATTAATGTGAATGACCTCCGTGTGGATAATGGCAAAATAAAGATATTATCAACAAACTTTCTCTTGCATGGGGGAGAGGAGTTGCACGTCTACACTTTTGATGAAGATACCAAACAAATAGAAGGTGACAGGATCATTGCTAAATCGAACCCTGAAGAGAGAATCGTTTCTGGTATTCGTATTTTTAATAATTTTAATAACTTCAAAAATGAGAACTATTACCTCTATTTAGAAAAAAACGACAATGACTCAGGATATGGGAACTCTAAAGGTATTACTAGCCAACTATTTCTTTATAATAACACCACAAATGAGGTAGAAGAATTAAAGCTTCCTGAAGAATTAGAACCACATATGAACTATATGACTCTTGAAGGAAAAGATATATTTATTCCTGTTCCTCTAGCTCATGGCTTAAAATTAAACCGATATAATATTGAAAGCAAACAGTGGGAGGAGCCATTAAACTTTAATTATTCAAGCACTACGAATGATAAAGAACACCCTTTTTTACAACTTATAAATGGTAAACTCTATGCAGTGAGCCGGGTTAGTGATGGGCATTTGCTCTTTATCGGTGATTTACTCAATGGAAAAACATTGTATGAGGGTAAAATTACCGATGAAAATAGAGAAAATTTTGATAGGGATTACTCACTTTACATCGAACAACTATACCTTGCTGAATAAAAATAGTAATCTGGTAGTAGAATGCTATTTCAGTCAAGGTCAGCTAGAAGATTTTTCAAAATACAATTTTTATTAAAAAATAATTAGTTCCTCGATAGTGTTTTTAATACCAATGCAAGTATATGGTAAAATATAGCTTTTTTACTTAGGGTGAATGATTTTGATTTAAGTTACTTAATGGTGGACGCATTTACTAGGAATGCGTCTTTTTGCATTAGGTTGAGAAATTTCAGAGGAAGACTAATGAATGGAATTGGATATTTATGTTAAACTATTACAAGAAAATAAAAGTTACTTAGAGTAAAGGGCAATATATAAGATTCAGCGGGAGGGGAAAGTTTGTTATATGTATCTCTATTAATAGGTTTGGCTGTAATCGTTATTACCATTAAGCTAACTGGGAAATTCCAACTATCGAGCATTTGGTTGTTGCTCGGTCAAATGATGGCGTCCTTTATATTGATGTTTTTCGGCAATCTAGAGTTAAGCCACATTAATCATATGGAATTAGGGTATTTAACGATCCCATTTTCTTTGTTATTCCTTCTAGGCATTACTAATGTAATGAATACAAGAAAAGAGCAAAGTCCTTTAATTTTGTTGTTGCCATGCATTGCGTTCTTTTGTTTTTTCATAGCAGGCCAAATCATGGGTGATAAATCTGTATCGATGATAGCAATAATTGCTGCTCTATCAGTAATGTCGATATTGCTGTACGGTCATTTTTCAGGTAGAGGAATAATGGGGAAAACTCTTACTACCTCTATCGGTTTTGTTATAGCGATGCTTTCACTTTCTTTATTGAAAGTTTCTTTTGTCATGATTTATGTGCCAATATTTACTTTAGCGTTGCCTATAGTTCTATATCTTTTCGTTCGAAATAAATTTACGGACAGACAAGCAACTTTTATCAGTTCATCTGCAGCGGTTTTATTCAGCGCTATAATATTTGTGGCACCCTTTATGATAATCTGGAATATGATCATTGGCTTAACGGTTATTCTGGTTATCTCACAATTATCCAGCAAATACCGTTTTATCTAGTTAGTGATCCATAAAAAAAGAGAATGCTTGTATTGTTGGAATGTAAAAAAGCCTATTTTAGTGAAATAGGCTTTTTTATGTGAAATTTCGTACCTCGTCGAGCAATCGTTATTTTAGAAATGGTTCTTAAAATGTGGGAAGAGTGTCTTTCGGTATTGACAAAACCCACAAAAAATCATCCTCCAGCATGATCTGTATGTTAAAGCCAAGGCTCAACAAATGCTCTGCCTTCAATTGTTTCGAAGAGATACCGCGCCGTTTATTTCCAAGAATTAAAAAGTCCGTATCTTTTGTGACAGCCCCTTGCAAAATTCCCCCAAAATCGCGCACTTTCTTGGCTGCTTCCATCCTTGTCATGCTGGAAAGAGCCCCTGTAAACACGATCCTTTTATCACAAAACGGATGTATTAAGTGCCGAGGTGAATCCGAAAGCAGGATCACTTCCGTATCGTCTATATTTTGTTTCATAACACTTCACCTTGTTCTTGTTGAAAATCTTTCTAGATGTAACGTCTACTGACCAATTGACATTAATTCGAAAAAACTGTTGTAAAATGATTCATTCAAGAAATATGCACTTTTCATATATGAAACTATATCCTCAATTGGCTCGAAAATAAAGATTATATCTAACTCTAAATTTTATCCTATCCTATAAAGGAACATGGCTGTTGCTATAAAATAATAGTAATTAATGGAAACTAGTTCTTCTTTGAAATCGTCTTGGTTTTTATAGAGTCCCAAGTGTTTCCTCGCTTCTTCTTTAAAAAATAATAGTAAAGTAGGGTGGATTTTGGAATTTTTTACGACACAATTAGTGATGATAGCATTATTTACTTTGATCATCCATTCAATTGAAACATTAGCCTATTCAGTTCGTTTATCTGGGGCAAGAGTGAGACTATTGGCTTCCGCACTTTCATTATTTAATGTGATGGTAATGATCTCAAGGTTAGCCAACATGATGCAACAACCTTTTACGGGAAGCTTGGTAGATAACGCTCCGAAAGATAATGCATTGGAATTGGTAGAAAATCAGTATCGATTTCTCATTGGATCAGCTACCTTGGGCACAATAATCGGTTTACTGTTATTGCCGACATTTATTGCGATTTTTTCAAGGGCTATCGTTCATTTAGCGGAGGAACGTGGATCGATTCCCGCATTAATGAAAAAAGGGTTTACAACTACTTATATCATGCGGGCGAAAAAACATATTCATCTACCTAGAGTTGCTTATATAAGGGATATGAACTGGCGTGATATACCAATTAAATTATTTTGCATCAATATGTTGATTACGGCAATTTATACAATTGGTGTTCTATCGGCATTATACGCAGCCCTGATTGTACCGGACCGAGGTACAACCGCTGTAATGGCATCCGGATTAATAAACGGTATCGCCACAATTTTGCTGATCGTTTTTATTGACCCCAAAATATCGATTCTAGCCGATGAAGTAATCAACGAAAAAGGAAGCTATGTTGGTTTGAAAAACGCCTCCATTATGATGGTGACATCAAGGTTGATGGGAACGCTTTTAGCACAGTTACTATTCATTCCAGGTGCCAAATATATCGCCTGGTTTACGCAATTTATAGTTTAAGTGAAGCATTTTTTCGGCCGAATCGCTATATTTCACTATTGGATTTAAAAACGATAATTGGCATTTGAAAGAGTTGATAAGTGGTAATTTAAAGATACTTCATCAAAAAATGTATGGTGATAATTAAGTGAGAAATTAGAACTAGTTTAGGCATAGATTATAAAAACATCTTATACAAAAGGAAAAGAAAACAAACGATTCTTGTTTGATTTCTTTTCTTTTTATTTTGGTCGCTGCCGATGTTCAATTATTAGAATTTTAAGATGATTACGTGAATTTAATTTTTTCTTTTTTTATCTCAAAATGAGATGATATTGTGCTAATCTAGAGATAGATTCGTAACTTAAATAACTTATACGTGTAACCTACATTTATTTGATTACATGTAGAATTGGAGATTAGTAATATGGGAATTACAGAACTTCGTATTGAAAAAGATTTTTTAGGCGAAAAGGAAATACCAAAGGACGCATACTATGGTGTACAAACTGTGCGGGCGGTAGAAAACTTCCCGATCACTGGATACCGAATTCATCCGGAACTTATTAAATCTTTGGGAATCGTTAAAAAAGCTGCAGCCCTGGCAAATATGGAAGTTGGTATGCTAAAGAAAGAGATTGGTGAATTCATCCTGCAGGCATGTGATGAAGTGATTGCTGGGAAATGGAATGACCAATTTATTGTTGATCCGATACAAGGCGGTGCGGGGACTTCCATCAATATGAATGCAAACGAAGTGATTGCTAACCGTGCACTTGAGCTGATGGGGGAAGAAAAAGGGAACTATACAAAAATTAGCCCAAATAGTCATATCAATATGTCGCAATCAACAAATGATGCTTTTCCGACTGCTACTCATATTGCGGTTTTAAGCTTAATGAGCCAATTACTGAAGTCATCTAAAACGATGCAAAATGCATTTGTTTCTAAAGCGAATGAATTTGCAGGTGTTATAAAAATGGGCCGTACGCACCTTCAAGACGCTGTACCGATTTTATTGGGACAAGAGTTTGAGGCGTATGCCAGAGTAATTTCTCGTGACATCGAGCGTATGTCACTTTCAATTCAACATCTATTTGAAGTAAATATGGGCGCAACGGCAGTTGGTACAGGACTAAATGCAGACCCTTTATATATTGATGCAGTAGTTCGCAATCTTAGTGAACTAAGCGGATTGCCGTTAAATCGCGCGGAACACTTAGTGGATGCGACTCAAAATACGGATTGTTATACAGAAGTATCTGCAATGCTGAAAGTTTGCATGATCAATATGTCAAAAATCGCCAACGATTTACGTTTAATGGCTTCCGGACCTCGTGACGGTTTATTCGAAATCATATTACCAGCCCGTCAACCTGGTTCATCGATTATGCCTGGTAAAGTAAATCCGGTAATGGCGGAAGTAGTAAACCAAGTCGCTTTCCAAGTGATGGGGAACGATTTAACGATTTCACAAGCATCTGAAGCAGGGCAATTTGAATTGAATGTCATGGAACCAGTTTTATTCTACAATTTAATTCAATCGATCTCGATTATGAATAATGTATTTACTGTATTTACAGAGAACTGTGTACAGGGCATTAAAGCAAATGAAGAGCACCTGAAAGAATATGTGGAACAAAGTGTAGGAATCATCACTGCTGTAAACCCGCATATTGGCTATGAACTTGCTGCGCAAATTGCAAAAGAGGCAATTGCCACAGGGGCATCTGTCCGTGAACTTTGCATTAAGTCAGGTGCTTTGACGGCAGAACAATTGGACAAAATATTAGATCCTTATGAAATGACACACCCAGGTATTGCCGGTGGCAGAACTTTGGTAAATAAGTAAATCCAGGCTAATGAACAAATAAACCAGATTGAGTGCGTGAAAGCTTTAAAAGCTTGGCAATCAATCTGGTTTTTCTAGTATGATAATTTAATCAGATAAGAGAGGGATAGTTGAGAAAAACTAGATAAGTAATAAAGTGGAAAAAATGGTATGATTGAAAAGTCTAAAATATTAGATAATCTCTTCAAGTAATCGTAGTTAAAGGAGGCGTTCAATATGATAGCAAAATTTAATTATATGAACAATTACCATATGGGGACAACGAATAACTAAAGTATTATACGTATCCCCGAATATTGAAAGGGGAAAAAATATGTCTATAGAGAATGTGGAAATCATGGAATTAAATGCGGATAACTGGTATGACTGTTGTCTATTGGAAGTTGCAACGGAGCAAAAAGGATTTATTGAATCTAATGCCATTTCCATAGCACAATCAAAGTTCGAACCTAGCTTAAAGCCATACGCTATTTATGCTGGAAAAAAAGTAGTTGGCTTTTTGATGTACAATTCCGTCCAGGAAGAGCTCGATGGTTACTGGGTATATAGAATAATGGTTGATAAGAACCTCCAAGGCAAGGGTATAGGTAAGGTTGCTACACAATTAATGATATCAGAAATGGCCAAATTACCGAATGCGACAAAAATTATTGTCGGGTATCATCCTGAAAACCTCGAAGCACATCATTTATATAGATCCTTGGGATTCATCGATGAAGGTAATAGGTTCGGCAAGGAAATGGCAGTAATAAAACATCTTACAGATCAATAGATTGGCAGTCACCAAAAGAGGCTGGGACATAAGCCGAAAACACCATTTTTCCGAAAGAAGGAAAATGATGTTTTTTTGATGTAACCTAAATTGATTTCCGTTGCGAAGGACGAGCATCCAACGGCACGGCTCGAGCCTGTAGTCTCAACCTCATGCTGTTCCCCCAGGAGTCGCCCCTCCCCTCCAATCAATTTATATAATATCAATTTCTTAATATAGATTTGTCCATAATTTTAAGAAATTTTTACTTCCGTCCCGGCCTCTTTATTAGTTTCAGAAGCCTATCATTGGCACAAAATGTTCGCTCAACAGCGGTTATCGAAAGAAAATAATTAAATTTTACAGGACAATAAAATAGCACTTTTCAACAATCGCGCTATCCTTGAACAAGGATTAGCTCTAGTTTGATTTAGGAGAATGGTCACTGTAAACCTGTATTTATACTCACACCTTCCCGCATATTCATTCTTAAAAAATGGGATGGATGCAGAATTAGAAGGGTGACTAAATGTTGCAAAACAATCAAAAATAATAAATATTATTGTTTTTAACGTTTTATTTTTCGGAAATATAGGGAATTGATAATATATTGTTCGTGTGAATTTTTAATGGAATATGAAATTTCACGATTGCTTATCATCTTTTATCTTGTTGGGAGGAATTTATTTGAGTAAAGTGGCGATTATTACAGGCGGGGGCAGCGGGCTTGGGCAAGCAACAGCCATCCGCATGGCTCAAGAAGGAATCAATATTGCGGTTGTGGATGTAAGTGACAAGGGAGGAAATGAAACTGTCGAAAGAGTAAAAGCTGTAGGGGTTGATGCAATCTTCATTAAAGCGGATGTATCAAAAGCCGAAGAAGTGAAAAGTTATGTCGATAAAACAGTGGAACATTTTGGTTCCATTGATTATTTCTTTAATAATGCTGGAATTTCAGGCAGCGGTAAATTTTATTTAGATACAACGATTGATGAAATTAACCAAATTGTAGACATCAACCTTTTAGGTGCATTATACGGTGTTCGGTATGTAGCCGAGGTGATGTTGAAAAATGGCGGTGGTTCAATCGTCAATACCGCATCAAGTGCCGGTGTGATTGGTCAAGATTCAGTCGTCACATATTCGGCTACAAAACATGGTATCATCGGTTTAACAAGAAGTATGGTTGCTGAGTACGCAAAAGATGGTTTGCGTGTCAACGCCATTGCACCAGGTCCAACAGAAACACCGATGGTAAGGGCATTTTACGAAGCCAACCCCGAAATGAAGGAAAATGCTACAGGCGGAATACCGCAAAAACGTTTAGGTACACCGGAAGAAGTAGCAGAACTAGTAACTTTCCTATTGACCTCCAAAGCTGAATATATCAATGGGGAAGTGATAAGGATCGATGGTGGATTCACTAGCACAAAGTAAAAGTTCGAAGGATAAAGACCTACATTTGAGTGTGGGTCTTCTTTTTTTGAAATTTACACGGGGCCTTTTTGCATTCAACCATCGGACAAATCTTCCCTATGTTTTATGTCGATTACGAATGAACTACCCAACAGAATAGATACTTTCTCTTTTAATAATCTATATCAATCTTTTTGAATCGAATGTCGAATTACGAACGCTTAAAAATCAAGGAAAAATAAAATTGGATTAAAAGATTTGAATTCACTTGAAATCTACCAATTATTGTATTAGAATTGCAATTGTACTCAGAATAGTCAATAAACTGAATATAAGATTAGATTACTAGGGGATCCCTTGATAAGGGCTGAGAATAAAGTAGTTACTTTTTAAACCCTCAAAACCTGAACAGGTTAGAACCTGCGTAGGAAAGTAGCGAATGTTTGTATTTGTTTGTTTCCATATGGACAAATTTCAAGCCAAACCACTTTTCTATATAGGAAAGTGGTTTTTTTATGTGAAAAATAGTGAAGAAAGTTGAGTTCGATATGATTTTGGAAGTAGGTGGTCCAACAGCTTTTTAATAGGATTGAAGGAGAGAAAAGCGTGAAGCTAATGGCTGTAACAGATGACCAGCGATCAGTGTGTGAATTGGCATTCACAATAATCGGAATAAAAGATCAAATCGATATGGTCCAAATACGTGAAAAAACAAAAACAGCTCAGGAAATCATCACCTTGATTCAATACTTGGAGGATGGTGGAGTAAGAAAAGAAAAAATTATTCTAAATGATCGTTTGGATATTGCTTTGTTAATGAATATTCCTACTGTTCATTTGCCGGAAAAAGGGCTAACTATAAAAATGGTCAAACAACACTTTCCCCATATTAAGGTTGGGCGCTCTGTTCATTCATTTGAAGGAGCGCTGAATGCGGAGAGAGACGGTGCCGATTATGTTTTATATGGTCATTGTTTTGAAACAAATAGCAAACTAAGAAAGAAGCCGAATGGCATGAAACCGATTATTGAAATGAAAGAACACTTAAAGATACCTGTTTATGCAATAGGTGGCATTACTTTAAATAAAATCCACGCATTACAAAAAGTAAACGTGGATGGCATCGCCGTGATGTCAGGGATCTTTTCCGC
Source organism: Ureibacillus sinduriensis BLB-1 = JCM 15800 (assembly GCF_000772955.1). Taxonomy (GTDB): domain Bacteria; phylum Bacillota; class Bacilli; order Bacillales_A; family Planococcaceae; genus Ureibacillus; species Ureibacillus sinduriensis. The sequence continues at coordinate 81,204 of NZ_JPVO01000042.1, forward strand.
AGAAAATCCATACTTTTCAACAAAACAGTATTTCGAGGCGATAAAATATGATTGATAAATTTGAAGTAGCGATAATTGGCGGCGGAATAATCGGTTGTTCCATTGCTTATTACTTAGCGAAGGAAAAAATGAATGTTGCAGTTTTCGAAGGCAACCAAATAGGGATGAAAACAACAAGTGCAGCAGGTGGCATGCTTGGGGCTCACTCTGAATGTGACGGGGATTTCGATGCTTTTTTCCCTTTTGCAAGAAGCAGTCAATTTGCCTATTCCGAGCTTAAAGAACAATTGAATCATCTGTGCGGCTTGGATATCGGATACAGAAAAGGCGGTATATTAAAGCTTGCCTTTAATGAATCAGATAGAAATGAACTCCAGTCCATCTTATCTCAACCAACGGTAAAATGGCTTGATAAAGAGACGTTAAGTGAAATGGAGCCTCATATTTCTAACAAACTACTAGGAGCTGCCTATATTGAAGAAGATGTGAATGTTCTGCCAATGGCTGTTTGCCAGGCATTTGCCAAAAGTGCCCAAATACTAGGGGCCACGATAAACGAATATTCCCCTGTACACAATATTCATAAGAAAGAGAATGGTTTCTTGATTGAAACAACAACCGGTCAAGTCGAAGCTGAGTATGTTGTGGTTGCCAATGGGGTTTGGAGTACGACATTTTTTAAACAGCTTGGGCTGGACCGTCAATTAATGCCGGTTAAGGGGGAATGCCTTTCGGTCATTGATGAAAAGATGACTTTAAAACATACTATTTTTCATGATCATTGTTATATCGTGCCAAGAAGCAACGGAAGGTTAGTAATTGGGGCAACATCGATTGAAAATGATTGGAATGAAAAAGTGAGTCTAGATGGGATTGAAACGATCATTGCAAAAGCAAAAACAATGCTTCCCAATATTGCCCATTTGAAAATTGATTCATTTTGGGCTGGATTGCGTCCACAAACTTTTGATCGGAAACCTTTCATCGGTCATCATCCAGAGGAAGAAGGGATTTTATTTGCTACAGGACACTATAGGAATGGGATTCTCCTTGCACCGGCAACGGGGCAAATGATTCGAGATTTGATACTTAAAAGGCAAGTTAATAACGAATGGGTGGAGGCCTTCAAAATCGACCGTCATCAGCCATTTGCAATAAAGTAGGTGATACAATGTCAATTACATTAAATGGGAAAGATGTCAGTCTTCAAAGTGGAGTCGACACCGTTGACAAATTGCTTTCCCACTACCAATTAGAAAACCGTATTGTCATAATTGAGGTCAACAAGGTTATTATTTTGAAAGAAAATTATAAAACAACGAGCCTCTCACACGGGGATGTCGTGGAAATTATTCATTTTGTAGGAGGGGGATAAGTATGTTAAAAATTGCTGATCGTACGTTTCAATCAAGACTTTTATTAGGAACCGGCAAGTATCCGTCATTCGAAGCCCAAAAAAAGGCAGTAGAAGTATCGGAAGCCGAAATTTTGACCTTTGCCGTCAGAAGAATGAACATTTTTTCACACGAGCAACCCAATTTATTGGAACAACTGGATTTATCCAAACATACGCTTCTTCCCAATACGGCGGGTGCAAAGAACGCAGAGGAGGCTGTACGGATCGCAAAACTCGCCAAAGCTTCGGGGTTATGCGACATGGTAAAAGTAGAAGTGATTGGAGATAATCGCACGCTATTACCTGATCCAATTGAGACGTTGAAAGCTTCTGAAATGCTATTGGAAGAAGGATTTATTGTGTTGCCGTATACATCCGATGATGTTGTGTTGGCAAGACGTCTTGAAGAACTTGGAGTGCACGCCATTATGCCTGGTGCCTCCCCGATAGGATCTGGCAAGGGGATCATCAATCCACTTAACTTAAAGTTTATTATAGAACAGTCCTCGATTCCGGTCATCATTGATGCTGGAATTGGTTCTCCTAAAGATGCTGCATATGCAATGGAGCTAGGTGCAGATGGCGTGTTGCTGAATAGTGCGGTTTCTGGAGCAAGTGATCCGGTTAAAATGGCTGAAGCAATGAAGCTTGCAATAAAAGCAGGGAGATTAGGGTATGAAGCTGGAAGAATAGAAGAGAAAGATTATGCGGTAGCTAGCAGTCCTATAAGTGGGATGGTGCCATCTTGACGACGCGGTATTCAAGACATGAGTTATTTCTGGGAAGTGAGGCACAAGCCGAAATAAATAAGGCTAGTGTCATCATCATTGGTGCGGGGGCTCTTGGATCTGCAAGTTCTGAAATGTTGGCAAGAGCTGGAATCGGTCGCGTCACTATAGTCGATCGGGATTATGTAGAGTTAAGTAATTTACAAAGGCAGCAATTATACACCGAAGAAGACGCAAGAAATCAAATGCCGAAAGCCATCGCCGCCAAAACACGACTCAGGCAGATCAATAGCGATATCATCATTAATAGCTTCATAGAAGATGTGAATGGACAGAATGTTGAGGAATTGATAAAAAATCATTCAGTAATAGTGGATGCTACCGATAATTTTGAAACCAGTCTAGTAGTGAATGATGCAGCTGTAAAACATGGGATACCTTATCTGTTTGGTGCATGTGTGGGAAGTTATGGGCTTACTTATCCAATTATTCCAACAGATACTCCATGTTTAAATTGTTTATTGGACCATTTGCCAATGGATGGGATGACATGCGATCGCGTCGGTGTTATAAGTCCAATCGTTCAAATAATCGCGGCACAACAAGTTACTCATGTGCTGAAAATCCTGTCTGGTAAAAAGCTATCCCCGATGCTTCAATCAATGGATATTTGGGAAAATGAAAAAGCGGAAATTAATGTCACTCAGCTAAGAAAACAAAATTGTCCTACCTGTGGCGAACAGCCCACCTATCCTTTTTTACTAATTGAAAACCAGTTGAAAACGGACGTGTTATGCGGAAGAGATGCTGTCCAGCTTCGACCGGGGCTGAGATCGGATACGTTCTCCCTCCCTCGCTTATTAAAAAGAGTGGAGAACTACGTTACCAATCCTGTGTTAAACCGATATTTGCTTTCATGTAACATTGATGATTATCGAATCGTATTCTTTAATGATGGGCGCGCGATTATTCACGGTACAAATGAAGCGAAAAAGGCTCGGGAGATTTATAATCGGTTGATTCAATTTTATTAGCGTGAATGAATTAAGCTACTTTTTGGGAACAGAAGTTTTGTAATTCTGTTAAATGTTTAAAAAATAGTAGAGTATTCTAATATGCATTTTTAGTGATGATTTCGAATATCATTTGATGATGCTTTCCCTTTAACCTTACAGAACTGGTAACGATAACAGTTTAAAATTTTAACAGAGATCATGTTCATAGTTGAAATATCAAATTATAGTTATCTTTAATTTTTTTGATTCTTTTTTAGAAAAACTAATTTAATAGAAATAACTAGGGGAGTCCAATGAGTTGGGCTGAGAGGGAAACGCAGTGAGGTTTCTTGACCCTTTGGACCCGATCTAGATAATGCTAGCGTGGGGAAGTTAGGAAAATCAAGTTTATTGATTAACTTCTGCATTGAAAAAGCCGGTCCTCCCTTTTGAGGTAACCGGCTTTTTTATATACTCCATATGCTATCGACTTCGTTTGTTCTAGATTTCGTCCGTTAAATGAAAATCAAAGGAGAGATTTACGTTATGTCATCCAACTTATTAAACGAACAAAGTATTTCCATCATGTCCAGTTTTTCAGGTAGTAAGAAAGTATATGTTGAAGGGTCGAGACCTGATATTAAAGTGCCGATGCGTGAAATAAAACTAACACCGACGTCCGGCAGCTTTGGTGAAGAAGAAAATCCGCCAGTCCGTGTCTACGATACAAGTGGTCCTTATACGGACGCCAATTATTCGGTTGATATTACAAAAGGTCTTCCGAGTCTTCGAAGTACATGGATACATGAACGAGGGGATGTTGAAGAATATGAAGGGAGAGCAATGAAAGCTGAAGACAATGGATTCAAAGATGAAAATGATCCTCGTGCCAATCATAATAGGTTCCCCGGTTTAAAGCATAAACCGTTGCGTGCAAAAAAAGGGAGAAATGTAACACAGCTTCATTACGCACGAAAAGGCATCATTACGCCTGAAATGGAATTTGTCGCATTAAGGGAAAATATGAAACCTGAATTTATTCGCGATGAAATTGCAAGAGGACGTGCAATTATTCCATCAAATATCAATCATCCAGAATCAGAGCCAATGATAATAGGGCGTCATTTCCACGTGAAAATTAATGCCAATATCGGAAATTCGGCTGTTTCCTCTTCCATCGAAGAAGAGGTTGAAAAAATGACATGGGCAACACGGTGGGGTGCGGATACGATCATGGATTTGTCGACAGGTAAAAACATCCATACGACAAGGGAGTGGATTATTCGAAATTCCGCTGTTCCTGTCGGGACCGTACCGATTTATCAAGCGCTTGAAAAAGTGAAGGGAGTCGCGGAAGACCTGACTTGGGAAATTTATCGTGATACCCTGATTGAACAAGCTGAACAAGGTGTCGATTATTTTACCATTCATGCAGGGGTGTTGTTACGATATGTACCTCTAACTGCAAAACGTTTAACAGGCATTGTATCCCGTGGCGGTTCAATTATGGCACAGTGGTGTCTTCACCACCACAAAGAAAACTTTTTATATACTCACTTTGAAGAAATTTGCGAGATCATGAAAACTTATGATGTTGCCTTCTCTTTAGGAGATGGATTGCGTCCCGGGTCCATTGCGGATGCAAATGACGAAGCGCAATTTGCGGAATTAGAAACACTTGGGGAATTGACACAAATTGCTTGGGAGCATGACGTACAGGTTATGGTTGAAGGCCCGGGACATGTACCGATGCACCTCATAAAGGAAAATATGGACAAACAACTGGAGGTATGTAAAGAAGCGCCATTCTATACTTTGGGTCCCCTTACTACTGACATCGCGCCTGGTTATGACCATATAACATCCGCCATTGGTGCAGCGATGATCGGCTGGTATGGAACTGCGATGCTTTGTTATGTAACACCAAAAGAACATCTTGGTTTACCGAATCGCGATGATGTAAGGGAAGGAGTGATCACTTATAAAATAGCTGCACATGCTGCAGATCTAGCAAAAGGGCACCCAGGAGCACGCAAAAGAGATGATGCCTTGTCAAAAGCTCGTTTTGAATTCCGTTGGAGGGATCAGTTTAATTTATCATTGGATCCTGAACGCGCCTTGGAATATCATGATGAAACATTGCCTGCCGAAGGGGCAAAAACAGCTCATTTCTGTTCAATGTGTGGACCGAAATTTTGCAGTATGAGGATTTCCCAAGATATCCGGAATTATGCTAAAGAAAATAAACTGGATCTGGAAGAAGCGATTGAGAAAGGCATGAAAGAAAAAAGCGAGGAGTTTACTGAATCGGGCGGGAAATTATATCATTAATGCTTAGTTAGGGATTTCTAAATGTTACGTGATAAAACGGGAAATTGTCACAACATGCTTAATACAAGTTATTAATGGGGAGAACAGCTTTTGCACCTGATTAAATCCCAACGTCTGTTACTTACCATTCCGATTCCCTTTGTAATAAAATTTATAACCGAATACTTATCATTGCCGTGGCGTATTTCTTCATTAAAGGAATACGCCTTTTTACAATAACTGATTTACTATATAACAAAATATGGTAAAATATAACTCATAAATGATCAAGTAAAATTTAGCATAAACCAATAAATTTATAGAAAAAAAGTTATTTTGAAATGGCGATTGTTTAAAAAATATATGGCTTGCAACCATAAATCCTTTAAGTGGAGATGGCCTTTCCCCGCTGCTAAGTCGAAGAAGTCTTCTATTATTATAAGGCAATACTACTAGGAGGGTGAATTTGGAATTCGCTAACTATGTTTTAAGTTTTATGTATATCTTTATTATTGTATCGATAGCAACATTACTATTTTCCTTCTTGTTTAAGAAGAAAAAGGACTTGATATATGTAATTTATTATTTCATTTTATTGGTGATGATACATTCTTTTCTAGCTTTACAAAAAGATTTTATATTGCAAAGTTTTCCTAAACAGACCTATGGAGTGTTGATACTTTTATTGCTTAACTACTTTGTCTTTTTTAGAAGGCTTTATTTGGTTGTGAGTGCGATGAAATCAGAAGGAGATAGAAAAAAAATAGAGGGATAACCAACAATAATCCTCGTTATTTAATATTCAATTAACTCGCAGGTTTATTAGAATGGGATCGAATTCCGTAAAAATCGGTTCAAGTAATTTCCGAAATCAGTTCGCAGATATTTTTTATGGAATTATACAATGTATATAGTTATCTAGTTTTTTAGTAATATGTTCATCATTGATTTATTGGTGATATAGCCACTTAAAATATTGGAACAAACCTTCACATAATATTTTTATAGTTAAAGCGGTGTATTCGATGGAAAGATTAGCAAAGATTTTTATTCGATTCAGCGAAGTTGAGGCACAAAAAAGTATCCCGCTTTATGCCTATTGGAGCAAGAAAATTTCAGAAGATAGAGAATTGCTTACATTGATTCAGTTTATTCCAGATTCTCAACCTAAGCCCAATATGTTTTTCGCAAGTGTCCAATATTTGGCATTAAAACAAAACCATCCTCTAAAAACCTATTACTCCATATTTGACCAGTCAGAGAACTATCTAGAAGAAAGTTTTAAATGTTTGAAAGAATTTGTTCGTCTTAATGAGGAAGCATTAATCAATTGTTTCCTTACAAAACTTGTCCAAACAAATGAATTGAATCGTAGCTCGTATTTATATCCGATTATGAGTGAAATAGCATATAAAACCGGAAAACCTTTAACATTAATTGAAATTGGAACAAGTGCGGGATTATTATTAAATTTAGACAACTATCAATATGAGATTAAAGAAACTAATCAAGTTCTACAGTTCGGTAACTTCAAAAGTGATGTGGTGGTGCATGCTGAAAACAATGGCGAGCCTTTGACCGCTATTAGACCTTTTCAAGTAAGTGAGCGGGTTGGTGTAGATTTGAACATAGTAGACCTCAATGAAGAAGAAGACTACGAATGGATGCAGGCACTTATTTGGCCTGAACAAAAAAGTCGTAAAGAGTTATTAAGAAAGGTGCGCACACTCAATAAGAATATTCCCAAAAAACTATACGCAGGAGACTTCTTACAAGTTATCCCGTCTTTCTTACAAAATATTGATAACGGTACTCAAACGGTAATTTTCCACACACATGTGGCCAATCAATTTGATGAATCTTTGAAAATCAAACTATTAACAATGATTCATAACATCAGTGAACAGCATCCTATCTATCATGTATACAACAATATGTATGATCGGCATTTGCATATCGATTATATAACGCAATCCAGTACTGAGAAAATAAAGATTATAAATGAAGTTGATGGTCATGGTAAATATTTTTCTTGGATTCAATAAAAGGGTGAGCAGGCTAGTTAGTAAGTGTAGAGGGTGCTTTAGAAAGGTAAGTAAAAGTTTGGTAATCAAAAAATCGAGGCGCGATTCTTGTAAAAGAATTGTGTCTTTTTTTTATTGAAGCTCTAATTTTTAATTGAATACTAGATTATGCAGCCAAGTAATGAAGTAAACAGGATAAAAATCACTATTTCTTACCCTGTTCAAGTAATTCAATTATTCTATCAAGCTTTTGCTCGATATTTTGATGTTTGTTCGAGGGCTTTTGCTTAGTAAGCCGCCTGCTAACTATAACAAAGACAAAGAAAAATACAAGAATGATCAAAGAAAACATTATCAATGTAACTAACACATCAGAACCAGTAAAGGCTTCGCTACTCAAATTTATCCTCCCCTTCCAATTTTAGGTTTATTATAACATAATATTTTATCCATAGTCTGAATTGAATGTGACATCATGGCGACGGGGGACGAGTGTTTTGTCCCAATAGAATGGTTAATGGGCCAGAAGGAAGAATGGGAGCTCATGATTTGTCACGATAGAGATGTGAATGTGACTCAATAGCGGCGGGGATCGAGTGTTTTGTCCCAATAGAATGGTTAATGGGACAGAAGGAAGAATGGAAGCTCATGATTTGTCACGATAGAGAGTTGAATGTGACGCCATGGCGACGGGGGAGGAGTATATTGTCCCAATAGAATGGTTAATGGGACAAAAGAAAGAATGAAAGTTCATGATTTGTCACGATAGAGATGTGAATGTGACACAAGGAGGACGGAGCTCGAGTGTTTTGTCTTAATAGAACGGTTTATGGGACAGAAGGGAGAATGGGAGTTCATGATTTGTCACGATAGAGAGTTGAATGTGACACCATGGCGACGGGGGACGAGTATATTGTCCCAATAAAATGGTTAATTGGACAGAAGGAAGAATGGAAGCTCATGATATGTCACGATAGAGATGTGAATGTGACACAAGGAGGACGGAGCTCGAGTGTTTTGTCTTAATAGAACGGTTAATTGGACAGAAGAAAGAAAGGGAGTTCATGATTTGTCACGATAGAGATGGGAATGTGACACCATGGCGACGGGAGACGGGTATATTGTCCCAATAAAACGGTTAATTGGACAGAAGAAAGAAAGGGAGTTCATGATTTGTCACGATAGAGATGTGAATGTGACCCCATAGCGACAGGGGACGAGTATATGTCCCAATAGAACGGTTGAAGGTACAGAATGAAGCTCTATTAATGCTTCTTCACAAAACAAAACTTCTTTTAGGAACTGAAAAAAATTGCTGCGCGCTATTCAGTATGCGTGCATAGGGAAACAAATTTGCTTGTCACACCCTTCGAAAATATCCTCTTAATAACTTCATACATATCATTTCAACCTGAAAGAAAAGCAGTTCTGCCATGGCATTTAATTATACTCAGACAGCAGTAAATAATTATACCGATTTCTTATTAATTACTGTATTGACATAAACTGTATATCTGTTATATTAATAATTGTGTTCGTAAATCGTAATGATTACTATTTAAAATAGATTTGAATCGTAGTAATCATTTCACGAAAAAAATAACCAATGAGAATTGAGATAAGGGGAGAGAATTTTGTTTATAAAACTGAAAACAATGTTTTTTATGTTAGCGGCCATAACAATTCTGGCAGGCTGTACATCGACAAAAGTAGAAGACAATAAAAATACCGATGAATTAGTGTATGCCACAGTAAAGGATATTAATGACATGAATCCGCATCTGTACCCGGGTTCGATGTCGGCTCAAGGGATGGTCTATGAATCTTTAGTTGAAAATACGGAGGAGGGGATCAAGCCATTGCTCGCAGAATCCTGGGAAATTTCGGAGGACGGGACGGAATATACATTCCATTTAAGAAAAGATGTTACTTTTCATGATGGCGAACATTTCAATGCAAAAGCAGTAAAACAAAACTTTGAAGCTGTCCAAAACAATAAAGAAAAGCATGCTTGGATTAAGTTATCCGATAAGATCAAAAGTATAGAGGAGGTAGATGAATATACAGTTAAATTAACTCTTTTTGAAGTGTATTATCCAACGTTAGTTGAATTGTCAATGACACGCCCCTATGTTTTTCTTTCACCGAATGATTTCAAAAATGGCGAAACAAAAGATGGCGTCAACGGATTCCATGGCACAGGACCTTTTAAATTAACAGAACATAAAGTCGATCAATATGCCGTTTTTGAAGCGAACGAAGATTACTGGGCTGGTGTTCCTAAAATAAAAAAAATTACAGCTAAAGTACTTCCAGCCGGGGAAACAACATTATTGGCAATGCAAAAAGGTGAAGTCAATTTTGCATTCACTGATGATCGTGGTGCGGACAGCATCAATATTGAAGGAATTAACCAACTCGTACAAGCAGGGGATTATCAACTGACTAGGAGCAAACAAATGAACACTAAGATGATTGTTGCAAATAGTGGCAAAAGTGAGAGCCCTGCCAGTGAAAAAAATGTCCGCGAGGCAATTTGGTATGCAATAGATCGAGAAACAATAAGTCGGGATATATTTGAAGGCGCTGAAACAGTAGCAAACTCACTTTTCTCAATAAATGTTAACTATGCAGATGTTTCTCTTAAAGAGAGAAACTATGATATTGCCAGGGCGAAAGAAATTTTGGAAAATGCGGGATGGACCATTAGCAGCCAAGATTCAGTTAGAGAAAAGGGCGGCAAAAAACTGGAAATGAAACTTTATTATGACAGTAATTCACCTTCACAAAAGGCTCAAGCAGAATTCATTCAAGGATCATTAAAGGAAGTTGGGATAAATCTGGAACTAAACGGTGAGGAATCAACTTCAATTGCAAATAGAAGAGCAACAGGTGATTATGATTTATTATTCAATCAAACTTGGGGATTGGCCTATGATCCACAAAGCACGGTAGCAGCCTTTACTTCAGAGGCGTCCTATCTACACGCTACAAAAGGAATTCCTGATGCAGAGCAATTTTATAAAAAAATAGAGGAGACTTTAACAACCATCGATGAAGAAAAGCGCAAACTTTTGTACGAAGATATTTTAAAAACGGTTCATGATGAAGCCATTTTTATTCCGATTACAAATGGCAATGTGACAGTAGTGGCACCCAAAAATTTAAAAGGCATTTCATTTAAGCAAACACAATATGAACTACCATTCGAAAAGATGTATTTTGAATAGCAAACTGATTTTGCCTAACTACTAGTCTTACTAAGGGCCCGTTAGTTAGGCAGGAAGGAGAATTTAATGGGAGCCTATATAGCACGAAGGATACTGATTACCTTGCCACTGTTACTGGCGGTATCTTTTTTAACCTTTCTATTAATTAGCTTTTCCCCAGTCGAACCAGCTGAGGTCATTTTACGTGCTCAGGAAGTTCCTTTGATTACTGATGAGTTAATAGAACGAACAAATGAAGAGCTAGGTTTGGATAAGCCGTTTATCATTCAATATTTTCATTGGCTCATTTCGAGTTTGCAACTAGACTTCGGCAATTCATATGTCAAAAATGAACCGGTATGGAACTTGGTTGGTCCGGCTTTTATCAACACATTCAAGCTGACTGTTGCATCTACGATTGTCATCATTATTTTTTCTGTCCTAATCGGTGTTATTTGTGCAGTGAATGAAAGAAAAATGGTAGACCGGTGGATGCGCACGATACTGTTTGTGTTTACAGCCACTCCATCCTACTTGCTTGGTGCTGTTTGTATTTATTTGTTTTCCGTCAAGCTAGATTTATTGCCAACAAGCGGGATGGAAGGTGTGGAAAGTTATATTTTACCTGTCTTAGTCACATCTCTAGGGTATATCGGGATCTATTTCCGAAATATACGAAGTGCGATGATCAATAACTTGAATGAAGATTATGTTCTGTATGGTCGGGCATCTGGTTTATCTGAATATACAATTACATGGCATATTTTGAGGAATTCTCTCCAAGTAGCTGTTTCAATATTCTGCATGGCCATCCCTCTAATTCTAGGTGGTACAGTGGTGATTGAAAATGTCTTTGCATGGCCTGGTCTCGGCAGTTTGAGTATAGGAGCTATATTAAATCGGGACTTTCCGATTATTCAAGCCTACGTTTTAATCGTGGCGGTTGCGTTCGTAATTTTTAATATGATATCGGATATTTTAAATGCTATGTTAAATCCTCGGATAAGGAATGATAGTTAATGAGATTAATAAGAAATCTTGTTAGGGATAAACTTGGAATTACGTCTCTTTTATTCCTTGTATTGGTCATGTTGATGGGTGTATTTGCACCAATTATTGCACCTCATGATCCTTTAGCGATCAATATGCCATTGCGGTATGCATCCCCGTCTTGGGAACATTTATTAGGAAACGATCATTTAGGCAGAGACGTGCTTTCGCGAATCCTTTATGGTATTCGCGCAAGTGTTTTATGGATTTTCCTTGCCTTAATCATATCGGTTTGTATAGGCACTGTAATGGGCTTTATAGCAGGATATTACAGAGGAATTGTCGATTCAATCATCATGAGAATTTGTGATGTCATGCTTTCGTTCCCTGTGTATGTTATTACCATTGCAATTGTCGGGATATTGGGTGTTGGTTTGGAAAATATTTTATTCGCTTTTGTTTTAATGAAATGGGCATGGTTTGCCCGAATTATTAGGACATCCGTTTTGCAGTATATTGAAATGGAGTATGTGAAATACGCACGGACTATTGGTTTGTCCCATCGAAGCATCATTCTGAGACACATCCTGCCTTTGACTTTTTCAGATATCGCCGTTGTTGCAAGCAGTTCAATGAGTTCTATGATTTTACAAATTTCAGGTCTATCGTTTTTAGGATTAGGTATAAAAGCACCTAATGCTGAGTGGGGAATGATGCTCAGTGAAGCGAGAGAAGTGATGTTCACCAGACCTGAGCTGATGATTGCTCCTGGTGTTGCAATTATCAGCGTCGTGATAGGATTCAACTTTTTATCCGATTCATTACAAGTAGCATTGAATCCAGAGCTTAGGCAACCGAGTAAAATTATAGAATAATTGTTAAAGGAGTGGCTGAAGGTATGGCTTTGCTGGAAGTAAATAACTTAAGAGTATGGGATGCACATACAAAGCGTGTCATCGTACACAATACTTCATTCACATTGGAAGAAGGGAAGTGCCTTGCAATTGTAGGAGAGAGTGGTAGTGGCAAATCCGTTACTTGTCGAGCTCTTGCCCAGCTAAATAAAAAATCTCTATGTCAAGATGGTGAAATTCATTTCAGAAACGAGCGATTACAAATTCTTTCCGAGAAGCAGATGCGAAAGAAAAGAGGGAAAAACTTTTGCATGATTCTTCAAAATGGCATGACTGCTTTTGATCCATCTTGCAAAATCAAGGTTCATTTATTTGAAACACTAAAAACGCATCTTAATTGGGAAAAGAAAAGAAGTGAACGAAAAATGATTCAGGCGATGGAAAGTGTGAATTTGAAAAACGCAAAAGAAATCATGAACAAATATCCTCACCAACTTTCCGGTGGGATGCTGCAACGTATTATGATCGCACTTGCGCTCGCATTGGAGCCCGATATCATTATTGCCGATGAACCTACTACAGCCTTGGATACGATTTCACAATGTGAAGTAATGGAACAACTTCGTAAAATTCGTTTAAATATGAATTGCGCAATCATACTCGTTTCACACGATTTAGGGGTTGTGCGGAATATAGCCGATGAGGTACTAGTCATGAAAGAAGGGAAAGTTTTAGAGAAGGGTGACACACCATCTGTTTTTGCAAACCCTGCACATGATTATACAAAATATTTAATTAAAACAAGAAGCACAATAAGTGACAATTTTATTAAATTAATGGAGCGATCTAATCTTGTTAAAAGTTGATCATGTCGATAAGTCGTATAACAACAATGGATTTTTTAAAAGCAGCTCGCGAAAAATATTGGAAGATGTAAGTTTTGAGTGTAGTCAGGGAGAATGTCTTGGAATTATAGGTGAAAGTGGTAGTGGCAAATCAACTCTTGGAAGATTATTAATCGGTATTGAACGCCCAGAAAGGGGTTCAATCATGATTAATGGTGAAAGTATTTTTAAAAGGAAAAACCGTAAGAGCAAGATAAGCGTCGTCTTTCAAGATTATCGTTCTTCCATTAATCCATTTTTTACTGTCGAAGACGCTATCCTTGAACCTTTAAGAGCAATCAACATTGAAGAAAACTTGGCAGTTATAATTGATAAGCTGCTTATACAAGTTGGTTTATCCCCATCCTATAAGCATAAATATCCTCATGAATTATCAGGGGGGGAAGCCCAGAGAGTATGCATCGCAAGAGCAATTTCAACAGAACCTTCCTATATATTGTTCGATGAGGCGATCAGCTCACTTGATGTGTCTATTCAGTTGCAAATTCTGGATTTACTTAAAGAATTAAAAAATAGTTATAAGATGGGATATATATTTATTACGCACGATATTCAAGCAGCGACTTATATTTGTGATCGACTACTTATTTTTAAGGACGGTCGAGTTCAAGAAACGATTCCTACAAAAGATTTACATCTAGTAGAATCCCCATATGCAAAAAAATTACTCAAAAATCTTATTCTATTCTAATTGAATAAATAAGAGCCGCTAGTAATGAAAGGAGAATATATCTTGAAAGGAGCATTATCCTGGACGTTTATTCGTTTATATATACTAGTGCTTCTTTATTTTAGCGCTAACTCGATACTAAATGTGATTATCCCTCTACAAGGTGAGGAACTTGGGGCTACAAATGCAATGATAGGCTTGATTATGGGGGCTTACCTATTTACAACAATGTTTTTCCGCCCATGGGCAGGACATATTATACATAAGTACGGCCCCATGAAAGTGCTGCATATTATTCTCATAATAAATGGAATAGCTTTAATTTTATATTCGATTACTGGTCTAAGTGGCTTCTTTTTTGCTCGAATGATGCAAGGGATATCAACAGCGTTCTTTTCAATGGCCTTGCAAATCGGTATCATTGATGCTCTTCCTGAAGAAGAGAGATCACAAGGAATATCATTATATTCGTTATTTTCTTATATACCTGGAATCATTGGTCCACTTTTAGCGTTGGGTGTTTGGCAACATGGAATGAACCTATTTACTATAGTCATGGTAACAATTGCAATTCTTACGGGGGTAGTCGGGTACAGTACAAAAATAGAATCTGCAAAAGTTGCTTACTCTAAAAAAGCACCTCAAAGTACCAACATCTTTTGGTCCTTTCACCAACTAGTCAAAAACCCTATTCTTTTTAGGTGCAGCATCCTAATGTTGGTTTCTTCCGTTATATTTGGGGCAATTACAACATTTATTCCTCTTTATGCAAAACAAATCGACAATGGAAGTGCAGGAATTTATCTTATGCTTCAAGCAGCTGTTGTTGTCTTAACACGATTAACCTTCATGAAGCGAATTCCATCCGACGGCAAATGGCATAATGGATTTATAGTGTCTGCCATGTTGATTTTGACTATTGCCTCCTATTCTGTTAGTTATGCTAGTGTAGCTGGATTCACGTTTTTCTACTTTGGTGCTATTTTAATGGGGGTTGCACAAGCACTAATTTACCCTACACTAACTACCTATCTTAGCTTTGTATTGGAGGAAGATAATCGCAATGTTTTATTAGGGTTATTTATTGCAATGGCTGACTTGGGTGTATCACTTGGCAGTGTACTGATGGGACCAATTGCCGATGCCTCGTCCTATTCATTTATGTATAGTATTTGTGCAATTTGGGGGTTGGTCCTTATATTTTTCTCATATAGAAAAAAGGGGATAATATAAATACTTAAAAAATCCCCCCAGATAACTTGCCTTTTCCGGGTAATTATTTGAAATAAGGTGGTTTGGACTTGTATATTTAAAGTTAATACAAAATGGATCATTTTTAAAGAATAATAGTTTTTAAAAATCACACTTTTTAAAACGAAAATAAAGTTGTAAGTGGTAAAATTACTAAAAATATACGTTATGGGGTATAGTTTGAAGCTGAAAACAGTATGTATAATTTTAGTTTGCATGCTTTTTATGGTTGTTGGTTGTTCCAAAAATGAAGCAGATGAAAAAAAGTTGGTTCTACCTGACGATATACCTAGTTTTGTCGAAGAGAGTGATTTTGAAGACGTTGACTGGAGTAAAAAAGCATCGATGTTCAATGGTAATATGATGGGTAATGAAAATAAATCGGGTGTGATTGGTGCAGATATGCCAAGCTTAAACAACAATCAAAAGTGGATGTGGCATTTGTGGGGGATTGAAACTCTGGGAGAAGTGGAACTAACGGTTGTTGGTCTCCACAAAGAAACGGGGAGTATCCATCAAATCCTTACAACAGGTTGGTCGATACATCTTGGAGGAGAAAATAATGGAGCGGATGCACACATACCTTCAAACGTCAGCATCCCAAAACCGGGAGAATGGGCAATGTTGCTTTATACTGATGAAAAATTATTCGATATATTGGTATTCGAAATTAATGAATAAAGATTTAATTGAATTGTAATCCTACGCTTCCCTTGAAATATACTTTTTTTATTTAAGGATATTATCAAACAAAAGAAGGAGGTTCGTATAAGTAAGAAATAGCTAGTACACGTCATTATTAATGAAAATTTAAAATACAAAATTAGTAAATAAATAGACATAATGGTTGTATTTTATGGTAGTATAAACTCAACTTCAGAATTTTTTAAATAGGTGCTATATATATTTTATTATAGCTTAAAAGGGAAGCTTGGTGTAAATCCAACACGGTTCCCGCCACTGTAATTCAGAGTAACCTGCATGATGCCACTGTTTTTTACCAAAGCGGGAAGGCGTAGTTTATGAAGAAGATAAGTCAGGAGACCTGCCTATTTAAACATCACTAAAGAGACCTACGGGAGATAGGGAGGTGGTTAGTTTGCTGGTGATATTTTGTCGCTTTTTAAACATTTCTTTCTATCCTACCAAGGCACCTCTGACCTCATAAGTTGTCGGAAGTGCTTTTTATATTGGAGTTTTACTGTACCGTTTTGCTTCAAACGATTACCTTAGGAGGAGAAGAAATGAAGAAATCGTACAAACATTTGATTAACTGGTTTTGCATGGCATTATGCATCATTGCATTAGTTGGGTGCTCCACGAATAAAGATGGACAATCTAACTCAGAAAATAAAGATACAAGTGCAAAAACAGCGACTCTAGCGTTTCCTTGGAGTCCATCTGGTTTAGATCCTCATAGTGGGGATAGCTGGGAAATTATGCGGTCAGGAACTGCGGAAACATTGATTAAATTAAATGAAGACTTAACACCGGGCCCGTGGCTGGCGAAATCATGGAAGCAAGTAAATGATACAACTTGGTTATTCCAGCTCCAGGAAAATGTCACCTTTCATAACGGCAAAGCGCTTGATGCAGCTGCCGTAATGAATTCTTTACAGCGTGCCATTGACAAGAACCAAGGGACAAAGAACTTACTGAAAATTAGAGCAATGGAAGTTGTATCTGAAAATGAGCTGAAAATTGAAACAACGGAAATTAATGCGGCATTGATTTCAAATTTAGCAAATCCAGGAACGATCATCGTGGATGTGGAATCCCTGGACAATGAAGTTAGCTATCCAGCGTTCACAGGTGCTTATGCCATAAAAGAATTTAACCTAGATGAATCGCTCATTGTAAAACAATACGAAGGCTATTGGGGAGAAAAAACAAAACTAGATGAAGTTACGATTAAGTTTATTCCAGACGGCATTACCCGTTTGATGGCTTTACAGTCCGGGGATGTAGATGGTGCAACAGATATCTCGGTGGACAATATCGAAGTATTGGAAAAGGGTGATCGATTTGATGTTTTAACTGCTAAGTCATTGCGAACACATATGGTCATGTACAATATGGAATCCCCACTATTTAAGCAATTAGCTGTAAGAAAAGCTGTGGACGCATTGATTCCACGTCAAGAAATTGTTGACTCTGTTATGAAGGGCAAAGGGACTTCAGCAGTTGGCCCATTTTCACCGGTGGTACCTTTTGGACAAGTAAATAAAGAACAAGAAGAGCTATCTATTGAACAATTAATGCAGCAAGATGGGTGGAGAAAAAACACCGATGCCATGTGGGAAAAGGATGGAACTGTCTTTGAAGCCACTTTCTTAACATTCCCCCAACGCCCTGAGTTGACTGTGATGGCTGAGGTTATACAAAGCAAATTGCTTGAACAGGGGATGAAAGTAAATATTCGCCAGGTGGAAAATATTGACGATGCACTCGTAAATGAAGAATGGGATTTAGCGATGTACAGTATGCTGACAGCTCATACCGGTAGTCCGTATTTTTTCTTGGAGATTTTCTATAAATCAAACAGCTCCTCAAATATGAACCATTTTGCTTCTCAAAAGGTGGATTCAATGATTAATGAGTTGCATCAGATAACAGATACAGAGAAAAGCACGGAATTAGCCATTCAAATTCAAGAGGAAATTGAAAAAGCAGTTCCTCATTCCTATGTTGTATACCCAGACACTGTTTTTGCTGTAAACAAGGAATTGGAAGGCTTCAAGGCACTGCCAATCGAATACTATTATAATAATGCAAATATTAATAGAACTTATTGAACACTATGGGTAAATTCGTATTAGAACGGCTCCTGCAACTGTTTCTTGTTGTTTTTTTTGTTGCGACGATAACGTTTTTCCTGGTTAGAATTTCACCCGGAGATCCCGCAACAATTATGTTGAAAGCCAATAATGTTCCTGTTTCCGATGAATCAATCGATGCGTTGCGTAGTGAACTTGGCTTGACCAATTCCGTTGGAGGACAATACATTGAATGGATAAAGCAAATTTTTTCAGGAAATTGGGGGACGTCTTTCGTTTCCCAAAAGCCTGTTATAAACGAGCTAATAGCCAGACTGCCAGCTACATTGGAGTTAGCAATTGCAGGGCTTGCCATTATGTTGGCAATCACATTGTTTTTAGGTATCTCTTCAGTTATCTATCAAAATAGAACATTGGATAAAATAGGACGTGTATTAGCGCTTCTAGGTTCGGCAATACCCACTTTTTGGCTAGGTTTCTTATCAATCTATGTGTGCTCTGTTACTCTTGGATGGTTGCCTTCCATGGGAAGGGAGAATTGGAAAAACGTAATATTGCCCGCGTCAACTCTTGGATTAGGCTTAGGGGCGATCCATGCACGAGTATTACGTGCAAATTTGCTGGATATGCTGCAGCAACCATTTGTGAAGGCCTCTAAAGCGAGGGGGATTTCGAAGAATAGAATATTTGTATTTCAACTACTGAAGCATGCTTTGCTGCCCATTGTAACGATGACGGGTACAAGCTTTGCATTTATGCTGGGCGGCAGCATTATAGTAGAAACCATTTTTTCTTGGCCGGGATTAGGGCAATACGTAATTGAATCCATTAATATGCGCGATTATCCTGTCATTCAAGGGTACGTCATTTTTGCTTCACTTTTATTCCTAGTAATCCATATGTTGGTGGATGGTATTTCTATCTTAATTGATCCTCGATTAAATGCTGAATAGGAGGTGTGTAAAGAATGCTGCTGAAATTGAAGCAAGTAAATTTAAGCTTACTTATAGGCATGGGTATCCTGTTCAGTATTTTCTTATTGGGACTTTTTGCACCTTGGATTGCGCCTCATGATCCATTAGCTGTTAATTTGGCCGCTAGATTACACTCTCCAAGTTGGACTTATCCGTTTGGAACAGATCATCTCGGCCGTTGTATCCTATCCCGTATAATCCATGGAATCCGGATCAGTGCGACGTCGGCTTTTATCATTATGTTTCTCACGTTGTTGATTAGTATTCCAATCGCATTACTATCAGGCTATATTCGGGGGCGTTCAGATCATATGATGAGGAGGATTATCGATAGTACATTAGCAATTCCGGATATTGTATTGACGATTGGGATTGTAGGATTATTAGGCCCTGGTTTAATCAATATGATTTTCGCGATTGTAGTGGTTCGTTGGGCCAACAGTGTTCGCTTTATTCGGAGTTTGGTCGTGAAAATATGCCAGGAAGATTACATATTCTCTGCAAGAATGGCTGGAAACTCGCATTATCGTATATTGATCCGTTATGTACTTCCTCAGATAGCTATGCCCATTCTCATTTACAGTGCCCTAGATTTAGGTAAAATTGTATTAAATATTGCCGGTCTATCTTTTTTGGGTTTAGGATCCCAGCCGCCAACACCGGAATGGGGTGCAATGTTAAACGATGCAAAAGATTACTTTCAAATTTCACCGTACGTCATGATTTTCCCGGGACTTGCGATTGTATTGTTTGTTTCAGCTTGCCAGTTAGTAAGTGAAAAACTTGAGAAATATGAGTCAGCTGTAGGCAGGGAGATATAATATGCTGGAAAAAAGCCCATTATTGAAGGTTCATCATATAGAAGTTTCATATAGGCACCGCCAACAGCAAAAAACCATTTTGCAAGATGTGTCATTTGAGTTATACCCGGGTGAAATGGTTGCGATGACTGGAAAAAGTGGTGCAGGAAAAAGCATTGTATCACAAGCAATTGTTGGATTGCTTGATAAAGAGTTAAGTGTGACAAATGGGCAGATACTATTTGAAGGTAAAAATATTGTTCACTTTAACGAGAAACAGTTTGAAAAATTAAGAAGAGATCACATTGCGCTGATGCTACAACATTCTTTAAACAGCTTGGATCCCATTAGGTTAGTTAAGAAACAGATGTTGGAAACAGTTCGCCATAGAAAGCTTGGTTCAAATAGAAAAGTGGAACATTTTCTACTGCATCTACTAAATGAAGTAGGCTTCAATGAACCTGATCAAATTTTTCAATCCTACCCATTCGAGTTAAGCGGGGGAATGAGGCAACGAGTATTATTAGCAATGATGCTGAGTTTGCAGCCGAGAGTATTAATTGCCGATGAACCGACAACAGCCCTTGATGCAGTGAATCGTGATAAAGTGCTGGAGTTATTAAAAAAAATGAAAAATAATTTAGGGATGACGATACTTCTCATTTCGCATGATGAAGGCAGTTTGAAAAAATATGCAGATCGAGTCGTCCATATAGAGGTTGGCGGGGTAATTTTATGACTTTGATAGAATTAAAGCAAGTTACGAAAGAATATCCTCTAAAGCTAAGAAGGGGAAAGACCAAGAAAAAAGTGGCTGTTCACAATGTCAGCCTTGCAATTTCAAAAGGAGAGAGCGTTGCACTGGTAGGTGAGAGTGGCAGCGGAAAAAGTACCATAGCCAAATTAATTATGCGAACGGAAAAACTTACTTCAGGTCTGATTTTATGGAAAGGTCAAAACATCCATTCAAAAAAAGTGAGCGATTATTCATTCTTTAAAAATATCCAATTGGTATTGCAAGATTCTTCATCATCTTTGCATCCTAATATGAAAGTTAAAGAAATACTTGCAGAGCCCATTCGGAATTTTTTCCCAGATGAAAAGAATTGGCAAGAACAATGCATGAAACTGTTGCATTTGGTTGGTTTGGATGCTTCATTTCTGGAGCATTATTCTAATCAATTAAGTGGTGGGCAAAAGCAGCGTTTATGTATTGCAAAAGCATTGGCTGTTAAACCTGAACTAATCATTTTTGATGAATCGATTGCTAGTCTGGATGGCGAATCAAAAAAGGGTATAATAGAAGTTTTGAAAATGGTTCAAAGGCAGGATGGTCTAACTTATCTATTTATTACACACGACCTGGAATTCACAAAAGAATTGTGTGATTTTGTAGCGGTAATGTACCAAGGTGAAATTGTGGAATACCTGGCTAATTGGGAAGATGAACAA
Source organism: Ureibacillus sinduriensis BLB-1 = JCM 15800 (assembly GCF_000772955.1). Taxonomy (GTDB): domain Bacteria; phylum Bacillota; class Bacilli; order Bacillales_A; family Planococcaceae; genus Ureibacillus; species Ureibacillus sinduriensis. The sequence continues at coordinate 102,539 of NZ_JPVO01000042.1, forward strand.
CTTACCCACCCTTATACAAGAATACTTTTCAGTACAATGAATGCTTTTATTCCATAGACAAAAGTTTATCTAATACAGTTTCTTCCTTAATTATGTAGGATTGCCGAGTAAGAATGGGTTCAGAAGCTGAAATTGAAAGTAGACTTACGGAGTAAAAATGGAAAAAATGTGGGAATCATTGTTTCAAGCAGTATAATCGTGATAGGAGAAGAATAAATAAAGTTTGTTATCTCTTGACAGAGTGTTATATTAATAATAAAATCTAATATATAAATAGAGAGATCTATATGATCCTATTACCTTTAGTTTGATTATCAATATTTAGAGTATTGATTATTGGACAAAGAGTAAAATGGACATTTGATTAACAATTGTAAATATTAGGTAGACTATTTAAAAAACCTAGATTAGGTTAGTTAAAAGTAAACCGACAATTATCAAAGTTTAATGGTTTGTATTAAAACCATTATCTTTTTAATTGTCGGTTTTTTATCTTTTACAAATAAATGCGCCATTAACTGATAGAAAGGAGGTTCACAAAATAGTGTCCAGAATGAAAATTTAGATATAATTCCTTGCTTCTTGTACACATTTATTTCTGTGGTAGGAAATTAGATTATACTAACTGAGTTATTCGTATATTCGAGATTACTAGTTTGATACAAATTTCGATGGCATCTATTTTCCTAAACCACCTCTACATTTAAAGGTATGCTAGAATGTTTTACCCTCTTTGCGATCTGCTTAAACGGCCTATGACGACCAAATAGGATTGTTGATAGCCATTAATGCCAAAACAGGGCAGATCAAACGTTTGCTGCAACTTAATCTTCTTCGCACCCAGATACTTGGGTGCTTGTGGACTTATTGGATTCATGGACAGTGGTAGAAGACGTAAGCTATTTCTCTGTTCAAAAATCGAGACTTGTGCCATATTGGAAGAGATATGTTTTTAGCTTATAGTTAATAGCTAGAGGATACAGACGTTAGCAACATTTTAAAGTAATAAATGTATTGCACTAAATGTGTAATGAGAGGAAAGTGAAGTACATGGAAAAAACAAAAGGTGTTCTTGAAGCCGAAATCAGTAAGGTGTTAACTCATTGGGAGAAAAATTACTTAGGACGCGGTTCCGTGTCGGTAAAATCAGATATCTTACGAGATATGGTGGTGGTAGTGTTGAGAGGGATCTTGACACCAGCTGAATATTCAGTATGCAAAGATAAAGAGGGTCTATTATCCATAAAAGAAATGCGAAATACCTTGGTGGAATCAGGGATAGATGAATTGAAAGAAGCCATCACAAACTTGACGGGGTTGGAAGTGCTGAGTTTTTATACAGATATAAGTACAGTTACCGGGGAACGCGTCATGGTCTTTAAGCTCTCAGAGGATTTGCAGAGTAGACTATTATAACAAAGAACTGTGAGCACTTCTGTAATAAGAGTTTAAATGGATACAGCAGCTTATACTAACAGGGTGTTTTTATACTCATTAAAAGTCAGCGCTTTCCCTGAAAAATGATTAGAGGTATTCATCTCATATGAGATAGTCTTTTTATCTATAAATAAATTGGAAACAAGGTAACCATGTTTCTTTAACTTCTGTGATAAGAACGGTATAAAAATCTATTATTAATTATGAAAGATTGCTACCTAATTTTATCATATATATCGTATTCGAACGATTATACAAGAGTAAGGCATACAGGAGGGATAAATTAATATGGATAAGAATAAGACAACAGTACCTCAAGTAGATACAAACTTAAATAATAATCCTAAAACGAACGAAAATGAAATCCATTTAGATATAAAAGAAACAATAGCTAAAAATAAAGAAATAATAGAAAAGAATCGTGAAATGCTAGAAAATCAAATGATTCATCCGCTTAATCTAAAGATGTTTTCGAAAAAAACGGAATAGCATTCCTTCACCAACACTATGTGTGAAACTAGAAGCGAAAAGATGGTTTATCTATAGAGGTTGTGCAATAATCCAGAGGGAAAATAAAATATTGGCATCTTACAGGAATCGTACATAATGCTTTTGTTGATATCCTCTATAAGATAAACTTTCTACTTGCGAAAAAGCAAGCTGCTTTAAAAGTCAGCTTGCTTTTTTCTTATCTGGGTATACTATTTCCAGCGTAAGACAGGATACAACTTATTATATGAGAGTATTTAAATAAAGAAGATACTGTAAATATTTCCCTTACGATAATTGAAATGATAAAAAAATATTTGTATTATTAAGAAAACTATAAAATATACATTTTACAAAATTATGTGAGACTGGAACCTAATCAAACGGGATGATATGAGCAAAGTTGTAGAGAGAGAAACAATCAGTTTATATGAAAATATTTAGGGGGCTTTATATGGAAATGAACATTCGCCCGATGCAAGACGAAGACATAAAACAAGTCCAGGATATAGCGAAAACCACATGGTATGCAACCTATAAAGGCATAATTCCCGTAGAGGTGCAAAATAACTTTTTAAAAACTGCTTATAGTGATGAAAATATGAAACGACGCCTAGAACGTTCTTTTCTTTATGTTGCTGAAGTAGAAGGGAAAGTTGTCGGTTTTGCAAATTATTCTCCAATAAGAGACGGTGGGAAAGTTGAATTGGCGGCGATTTATCTTTATCCACAACTCCAAGGTCTGGGGATTGGCACCGCTTTATTGCAACAAGCTATCATTGATTTAGAGGGAATCAAGGAGATTTATATAAACGTTGAAAAAGAGAATCATATCGGGAAGGCCTTTTATGAAGCAAAAGGATTCAAAATAGTTGAAGAGTTTGATGATCTATTCGATGGACATACATTAAAAACCGTGCGTATGGTCATGAAAATCTAATTATAGATAACTCTGAATCAACTATTTTGCTTATTATTTTTAAAGTGCAATCAAAGGATATAGTTTATTTCCGCTCGGGACCATATCCATGAAAAGCAGATGATTTTTGAATCCATATAAAATTGGGGGGAATTAATGTGTTAATTAAGCCAACAAAATTGAAGCCGGGAGACCGCATAGCAACAGTAAGTCCTTCCTGGGGCGGAGCAGGTGAACCAGCACTCAGATGGCGATATGAACAAGGGGTAAAACGTTTAGAGGAAGTGTTTGGACTACAGGTTATACCAATGCCGAATAGTTTGAAAGGTGGGGACTATCTTTATAACAATCCACAGGCCCGTGCTGAAGATTTAATGACGGCATTCAAAGATGAGCGTATCAAGGGGATCATTGCAAATATTGGTGGAGAAGACAGTATTCGCTTACTTCCTTATATCGATTTTGAAATAATACGTAAAAATCCTAAAATATTTATGGGATACTCCGATGTGACGATTTCGCATTTATTTTGCCATAAAGCAGGCATTACTTCATTTTATGGTCCGGCAATTTTGACTGATTTTGCCGAAAATGTAGCAATGGATCCATATACGATTGAGATGGTAAATCGAACGCTTTTCTCAAATGAAGTTATTGGAGAAATTCAACCGGCTAATCATTGGACGAGTGAACGGTTGGAATGGATAGAAGAGAATAAAAACCGTCGCCGAATAACCCAAAAAAACTTTGGTTACGAAGTAATCCAAGGTTCAGGGACAGCAAAAGGGCATTTGATAGGTGGTTGTATTGAAGTATTGGAGTTTGCTAAAGGAACAGAAGTTTGGCCTGAGGAAAAATATTGGGAGAACAGCATACTTTTCTTTGAGACTTCCGAAGAAAAACCACAACCAAATCTTATGAAATATTGGTTGCGAAATTACGCGGCACAAGGAATTCTGCATAAAACAAATGGTATTATTTTCGGAAAGCCACAAGATGAAAAATTTTATGATGATTATAAAGAAATAATTCGAACAGTAATGAAGGAAAATGATTTGGAGGATTTGCCGATTCTTTATAACTTGAATTTCGGTCATACTGAACCCAAATTTATACTGCCATATGGCGCAATGGCAGAAATCAATTGTGAAAATGGTACGTTTGCCATTCTAGAAAGTGGTGTCGAGTGAATGGAAATTGATAGAGGGATATCCAGTAATGTACTTATTCAAAGTCGTTGTTCAACTTAAAACCCACTTAACATAAATATAAAAAGAGGTGAGGATACTTGAGTCTTGCATATAAAGTGAAAAAAGATGATGGCAGTGTGATGGTGGGCTATCTAGTCTTTTTTTACTTCGCGTGGTCCATCAAAGAATTGTGGTTAATTGAATACATATATGCTTTTGGAGAAATTCTGTCGCCCCTGCTGGAGAGCTTGGTTAAAAGTGTCATATGGATTGTTCCGGTATGGATTTATGTAAAAATTCATTTAAAGGCAGATCCAATGAGTTATCTAAAAATGAACGTCAATGTGATGTCCGGAGTACTTTGGGGCATTCTTCTGTCGCTGCTCTTAGGAGCGGGATTAATTATGGAGGCTTATTTCTTTGATGGTGTTTCGCTACATTTCTCATTATCCTTCGATGACTATCTAAATACTGTAATCATAGCCTAGCTGAGGAAATTGTATTTAGAGGGTTCATTTTACAGGAGTTCAGAAAAAAAATGGACTTTTTGGAAGGCGAATGTGCTTACGTCATTTTTATTTTTAGTCATACATTATCCAATTTGGATATATAACGGTACATTTCCTCCGGTTGGTTCTCATATTTATGTTTTTCTTGTGGGCATAGTTTTTTGGATTTATTTTTAAGAAAACGGGCTCATTATGGACAGTCATCATACTGCATGCATTTCATAACTATGTACTCAGCATATTTTGATCGAAAAATACAACTCAGAAGCAATTCAACTACCGGACGCCTTTCTTTTTTCAGAAATGTGTCACATCATATAAAGCTGTGCTTAGTGCATAATCGACTCAACTGTTCAGTAAAAAAGAAGAGTCTCACACTTCTTTTTTACTGAACTCTATACTTTTGAGTTTGTTTGAAATCTCTTTAAGTACCGTATTTCGTTCATTCTGAGCTTTAATAAGGCTAATGGCAAACCAGATCGTAAAACCCATAATAGCTAGATAAATAATCATCATAAGTAGTAATGGGATGATAGCTATCGCTTCGATAAGTTAGTACCCCCGTAAAATTATTTTAATTGTCATTGATCAATTGATTATATGTACAGTGTTAGAATACTATGCAGATACTTATATTCAGTAAAATGCCCTGATTCCAAAAACAATCTTATAATACATGAGTGGAATTGGGGCTTTTTTAGTAATAGCCACATATTGTTGGATAGCGCTAAACCGTGATTGGGCTATAGAAGTTTCTATGTTAAAATAAGAAATGAATACAAGTTGATTCGTGAAAAAAATTTAGTATTGGAGTATACGATTAAAAATAGGTTAACCATGTTATTCTATGTAGACTTTCCTAGATTTTTGAATGAACAGTGTGAAACTAATATAGGAGAGTCCTAAATGAAAAAGAAAATGAATTATTTAATCTTACTTTTAACAGCCATCTTTATGATTGGTTGTACAGAAATGGAAGATGAATCTCAAACTGGTATAGAACGAGATTCACAAGAAGCAAGCACAACGGAAGAAAATAAAAATAGTGAAAAAGAAGAAACAATCACTAGTGTTGTTGAAGAACCGCAAATAGAGGAAACACCAACCCAACAAAATAACGAATTGTTCCAAGGATACAAACTTATTGAAGTAGATGGTGGTGATTTGTCTGGTAACCGTGAACCTAATGTCGTCGTCAACATTGGTTACGGAGATCGTGAATATTGGGCATTTACAAATGAATACGGACAATTGGTACGTGTCATTGCCGACAAAATTATTCTGCAAGATGACCGTACCGAACCAGTATTGTCTTCTGGCAGATACTATGCGGATGAGGCAAAAGTCCCTGGTGTCGAAAGTGACGTATTAGATGAAGGGCATATCATTGCTGACTCTCTCGGAGGGGTATCGAATGCATATAATATTACTCCTCAAAATAGTACGCTCAACCGACATGGTGATCAAGCTTATTTGGAGGATGCAATCCGTAAGGCAGGTGGAGCTTCTAATTTTGTAGCAATTATCTCCTATCCAAATACCGAAACGCAGATTCCTTCAAGTTATCAGTATACCTATACTTTAATGGGGAAAGAAATCGTTGATGCATTTGACAATGTGAACCCTGATGAAGTAAATGCATCACTTGGTTTAACAGGCAGCGAGTCTTACGGTTCAACTAAGTCAAACACAACAACCGGTGAAATTTCCACTGTTGATACAAACGGTAATGGTCAGGTGACGATTAAAGAAGCAAAAGCGGCAGGTTACAAAATGCCAATAACGAGCGATCATTGGTTATATCCCTATATGCATGATGCGGATAAGGACGGAATGGTTGGAGAGTAAGCCAGTACACGCGCTAAATTGCATATCTAATAAAGACGCAAAAAATTACTGTTGGTCATTACATCATTTCTTTTTAGAGTAGAATTGATACGTCATGAAAATTTCCATTTATTCGATTTTCTACTAAGAAATTTAGGCGAATGAAAAAGCCACTATCTTCACAATATATTTATTGTGGAGGTGAGATGATCATGGCACGAAACAACAATAACGAACGTAATAATCGTCAAAACAACGATGCAAACAACCGCAACAACCGTGAGGAGTTTGCTGAAGATTTAAACTTTGACCGCAACAACAATAACAACCGCAACAACAATAACAACAACAATCGTAGCAATAACAACAATAATAACCGTTAATTTCGTCTTCTAATCGGTTATTGAGTGAGTAGTATGCAACTACTCGTATCTGAACCCTGAATAATGTCACTTTTCATTAAGTGCATTATTCGGGGTTTTTATAATTTTTCATAGAACATCTTTGGTTGGCCGCATAGAAATACTATAAGTCACTATATATTCTGTTACATGACAAACAGGCTTAAAGAGATTGCAGCACCGTGTCAGGGGAAAGTTTTGACAGTTGTGGGTTCAAAGAAATGTCTCTGTGGAAAATGAAAAATTGCTCATCTATTGGAAAGATACTAATTGGATTCCTAAGGATAAATTTTAACTTCCACAAATACAGTAGAGTTAACATTTTATTAAGAATATGAAAAGGCTGGCTAAGTTTAGCAGAATGTTGTAATTTGTAACGAATCAACAAATTTTGAATGTCTGAAGGAGTAAATTATAGGAGTATCTTACTATTTTGGATTTCTCAGGATATAATAAGATAAATAAAAGCATAAAAAAAAATTAGAAATCGGGGGAATCAAATGAGTAAACAAGCAATATTTATTCTAGGAATCTGTACATGGGTATTTTTGTTGTCGGGAGTTTTAAGGTGGCTTGGCATACCAAGTTTGGATCAACTGCTTTACATGATGTTTGGTGAGCCAAATGGACTGAATGGACTATACGCGATTTTACTCGCTATTCCAATCGTTTATATAATATTGAGGCTACTCAGGTTAAATGAAAACCATTCTGATAATTGATTGTAAATGGACCCCTACAGAGAATAATTCGTAAAATCAACCTAACATCAAACAGCATTCGGGCACTTTCCGGTAGTGACCCCTTAAAGTTAGAGTTTTTATGCAGCTAATTGGCTGGCATGTTTTCGGTAATTTACTGGACTCA
>NZ_JPVO01000041.1 GCF_000772955.1 Ureibacillus sinduriensis BLB-1 = JCM 15800
GTCCAGTAAATTACCGAAAACATGCCAGCCAATTAGCTGCATAATAAAAACTCTAACTTTAAGGGGTCACTACCTCCTTATTCAAGGAAAGCGCCCGATTGCTGAATAACGAAGATTATAATTTGGTACCAAATAGCCTTGGAATTAAGTACGGTATTAACCACTGTTAATTGGTTTGTTGAATCACTTTTTCAATTTCCCCATGAAAACTTAGAATTATGACTACTTTTAATTTCCGTTGCCATTGATAAGAATCTATAAAAAATCAATACAATTCGTTTGATATATTTTACGTTTGAACAAACCATCGTAGTGCTATGCGCCACATTTGTTTTTCAAATGGACGCTTAACCATTTATACAAACCCATATTTTTATGATTTATCTTGGGAAATTTCTTTTCTATTAGGAGCAAGTGGTGGTTGTTCTAACCATTTATTTTCTACCATTAGATTAAACCATTTTTTTGTTACCATTAGATTTTTCAGAATGATGCTTTCATAAGTTGTTACAAGGTCCGTTCGCATTGCTGTAGCTAGTCCTACACCTTGATACGCCTGTGCAGTTTGGAACAAGAAACCAATATGATATAACATTAACTTATCTGAAAACGGTGAATCCGTAGAAACTGTTACTTCTGTTTCAATCGATCTAGGAATTGGTAAATTATCCTTGTGCATTATTTTTGAAAGAGCTTGTATTTGAGTATCAGATGTTTTCTCTGTATCCGCTAAAAACTTTCTTACTTCTTTTGATTGAGTGACCTGACTAAATCCAATAGAAAGAGCTTTAGCCATAATACTTTTTTTAAGGTTGAAAGATAGGCTTATGATTTCAGGAGCAGCTATACGTCTTCCTTTTCCTAAAATTCCGTCCGTAAAATCCTGACTAGAAACATATTCCGGATTTTTTGAAGGATAAAATAAAGGGTCTCTCTGAAAAATTCCTTTTTCAAGCATTAACTCTACGGTTTGATGATACATCCTTTTACCGTCATTATCACATGAATCGTAAAAATACCGTAAGTCCTCTCTGACAGAAACGCTTAATGAACTTGTGTGTCCTAACAAACCATGTAAAGTCATGATGTGCAAATATTGTAAGCAAAATATGTCAGTAAATAATCTCTCTGCACCTATATTAAGATCAGATTCAGTAAATCCTATTGGTACTGGAAAACCCTCGTTCTCGATAAAAGTTATTATTTCATTCTTTTGTTTTTCGAATGTTTTGATAGCATCATCAAATATTTCTTTTATCGACTCATCTTCAATAATAGAAAACATGTACCTATTTACCTGATCAGTCATTGTTCCATTTACATACTCCATCCATAATGATCCTATTTCGGAAGATGTGAGTTTTATTTTATTTTTGTCCTTATCCACGAAATCACCTCTTTAGTAAATTTATCTGGGACAACTAACCCAATCACTACTTTTTTTTATGAGACATAGTTTGTGGACTTTTAACGGATTTATTCTCAGATTCCTTCAATATTAAAAATATATATCTCATTATAATAATTACTCATTAATAGAAACCATCTTTTTTATAGATCAATCAATTAATTACCCTGAATAAACTTTATGAGTTTTTCGAGGCTTGTACAATTTACTATATGTTTTTGTTTTTCTGTAAAGATTATTAACGGTTTTCACGATTGCCCGCATCTTAGTTACGATTACGGTCGAGGTTTGCTTCGCGAGTGTTATTCCACAATCTGGCCCTATTGCTGAAGAAGGCACAATTCTTATTCAAGAATTGCACCCTTTAATGGATTAACTATAATAACCTTAAATTTACTTCATTCTTCTTACACTAACCCAACCGTTAATGCAATAATTACTGAGCTTCTATTATTTCGCGTAGGAATGGCATGACTACATCCCCGACGAACAAAAAGATGGCGATGTAAAGGGTCGTTCCAGCTATTGGCAGAATCCATTTTTTCTTCTTGTATTGGAGCCAGTAATTAACTGCCCACATGACGAGCAGGAAAACAAAAAAAACGAATGCAAACATGTCACCAATGGAGTCTTCGACTGGGGGCTAATATTAACCACAGAGAAAAACGCGAGTAAACCGATAGCTCCCAATAGAAGTAAATTGACAACATGCACGACAATATTATAAATAGTATCATTGTTTTTCATTTAACTTCCACCCCTCATTTAACTTAAAAAAATGACGTTTCTTTTCTGTACGAAGTTCCAATAAATCCCTAATTTTAGTCATGTGACTGTGTTGCTCCACAATCTGGCCCTATTGCTGAATAAGGCACAATTCTATTCAAGAATTGCGTCCGATAATGGAATAAAGCACTTCCTTATTCAAGGAAAGCACCCGTTACTTTAAGTACATTTATTTATTCACGAAGTAATCTTTTTTACAGGTCATTTAGTGGTAGCCCCAGGAATATGCGAATTTACAACGTTAAGCAAATTCAAACATAAAAAAAGTCGAATTCCCTGTCCTTTAAGGAAACGACTTTTTTATACGACTTCTTCAAATAAATCTCCATTAACCTTTTTGGGGGACTATTTGTAATCTCTGCGCAGTGAAATTATACCTGTGCTAGCCCGCCATCTACGAACAATTCAACACCCGTCAAGTAACTGCTTTCGTCTGAAGCAAGGAAAGATACAGCGTTTGCTACTTCTTCAGGTGTCCCAACTTTTCCAGCTGGAACAGTATTTCTGCTATTTTCCAGTACCTCTTCAAGTGCATCACCAAAAAGCTCATCGTATGCAGGTGTAAGAATACCTCCTGGACTAACCACATTTACACGGATTTCAGTACCTTTTAGGTCAAGAATCCAGTTGCGAACTAGTGCTCTTAATGCGGCTTTAGATGCTCCATATACACTAAACGCTGGGTTGCCAATTGATCCAGCAGTAGAGCCAGTTACAATAATAGAACCTACTTTGTCCGGGAATAGTGATAACGCTTTTTGAACAGTAAAGATGGTTCCTTTAACGTTAATGTCGAACGTTCTATCAACCTGCTCTTCAGTAATTTCACCTAATGGAAGGAAGTTGCCGGTGCCTGCATTAGCAAAAAGAATGTCCAACTTACCTTTTTCCTGCTTTATAATGTCATATAGTTTGTCTAAGTCTTCAAGCTTAGAAATATCACCTTGAACACCGGTTACGTTCTTGCCAATTTGGTTAACAGCTTTATCAAGTTCGTTTTGTCTGCGTCCCGTGATATAAACATATGCACCTTCGTTTACAAATTTTTGTGCTGTAGCAAGACCAATCCCACTTGTTCCTCCCGTTACAAGCGCTATTTTACCTTCAAATTTACCCATACTTAACACTCCTTTAGAATTAATTTTATTTTATGTCTAGTACCGTTAAGTACTTGAAGAACAACTTACAAGATATAGTATCCTTCAATAAGCACATTATCGGAAGTACCCACTTTTTTGTGATATAGTAACTAAAAAGTAATAAATGGGGAATGGAGAGCTTTAGACATGAAAAAATTTAGTTGTGGGTTTGAAGTGACAAAGGAAGTTATTGGCGGAAAATGGAAAGGCCTTGTATTATACTTTTTAATGAATGGACCAAAGAGAACGAGTGAATTAAAGCGCATTATCCCAAATATAACTCAGAAAATGCTGATTCAAACACTAAGAGAGCTGGAAGCCAGTGGACTTGTGAGCAGAAAGATGTATAATCAAGTACCGCCGAAGGTTGAATATTCATCCACTGAACTTGGAGAATCTCTTAAACCTATCTTGCAGGAGCTCTGTCAATGGGGAAGCCATTATGCGGAGCAAGAGTATGCAGAAGGTGAATATGAAATTGTACAGCCAGAACAAGTTTCAATTTCATAGAGATCTAAAGGTATTAGTCATCTTAATCAATACCTTCAGAATAAGGTTTAGGCATGCAGTTAGCAATTAGAATAAAAACGAGCTATTGTCATCCAAAAAGGATTCAAAATAGCTCGTTTTTAGCTTCCCAATATTAATCTAATTTTATATTTTTCAAAAGGTCGGCAAACGCATTATTGATCGGTTCCGCTTCTTTTTCCTGTTGCTTCATATATTTTTGTACACTTCGTTTATCTACTTTGCCTCCGCCTTCTTTTTTGCGGCGCGCTTCAAAAGCAGATAGTTTTTCACGATAACCACATTTACATACGAAAATTTGCCCATCCCCTTCGCCTCGCAACTCCAGCTTCTTCTTGCATTGAGGGCAACGTGCATTCGTTACACGGGAGACGTTTTTGCGATGGCCGCATTCACGGTCTTGGCAAACGAGCATTTTTCCTTTTTTGCCGTTCACCTCAAGCATTGGTTTTCCGCAATCCGGGCAGGATTTCGTTGAAATATTATCATGCTTGAATTTTTTATCGCTCCCTTTAATTTCTGAAACAATTTCTTTCGTATGTTGTTTCATTTCATTAATGAACACATCTTTTTTCAACTTGCCTTTTGCAATCAACTCAAGTTTTTGTTCCCACTCTGCGGTTGTAGCCGGTGAGCGCAATTCTTCAGGAACTAGATCAAGTAGCTGGCGTCCTTTGGAAGTAATATAGATTTCCTTGCCGCCCCGTTTTTCGATTAAAAATGAATTAAATAGTTTTTCGATAATATCTGCGCGTGTGGCGACTGTTCCCAGTCCCCCGGTTGATTTTAACGTATCTGCAAGCTTCTTGTCCCCGGTTTCCAAATACTTTGCCGGATTTTCCATTGCAGATAGCAATGTTGCTTCCGTGAAACGTGAAGGCGGTTTTGTTTGTCCCGAAGTTTGGGCAATCAGTTTCGTCTTTAACACTTCGCCCTTTTCTATACGAGGAAGCAGCTGCTCTTTGACATCATCCGTATCTTCATCATCGAAACGATTTTCATAAACTTCTTTCCAACCGGCTTGCAAGACTGTTTTCCCTTTCGCTATAAACTTTTCACCCTTAATTTCGGCTTGTAAAGTTAACTGCTCATACTCATGTGCAGGAAATAGAACCGCCAGGAAGCGTTTCACGACCAAATCATAAATCTTGCGTTCCTTATCCGAAAATGCTGAAAAGTTCACATAACCTTCTGTCGGAATAATCGCATGGTGATCGCTTACTTTGCTATCATCCACAAACGCTTTTGATGGCTTTATCGGTTTCGTTAACACTTTGTTTGCAAGCGGACGATATTCACCTATCCCACACGCTTTGAGACGCTCAGGCAAAGTACCGACAATATCGGATGATATAAATCTGGAATCCGTTCGTGGGTACGTTAATACTTTATGCTGCTCATATAGCTTCTGCATAATCGTTAACGTCTCTTTTGCAGAGTAACCAAAGAACTTATTGGCATCACGTTGCAGTTCCGTTAAATCATATAATGCAGGGGCAAATGATTTTTTCGCCTTACGGTCGATGGATACGACCTTTGCATGATCTCGGCCAAGCGATTTTACAATTGTATCGATTTTTTCTTTATTGAAGCTACGGCTATTGCCATTTGCATCTTGCCATGTCAATTTTACTGATTCCGTTTGTGCTTCGATTCCATAATAAGTTTGGGGTTTGAAGTTCTTGATTTCATCTTCGCGGGCTGCAATCATTGCAACTGTTGGTGTCTGCACGCGCCCACAATTCAGCTGGGCATTAAAGCGAGTTGTTAAAGCACGGGTAGCATTCAATCCGATATACCAATCCGCTTCTGAACGTGCTACGGCAGCATGATATAAATTTTCATAGTGTTTGCCGGGCTTTAAATTTTGGAATCCATCCTTTATGGCTTTATCTGTTACAGATGAAATCCATAAGCGTTTGATCGGTTTGTTCACCTTCGCTTTTTCAATAATCCAGCGTGCAACTAATTCACCTTCACGACCGGCATCGGTCGCGATGATAATTTCATTCACATCTGGACGATTAAGCTGTGATTTAACTGCATTGAATTGCTTACCTGATTGTTTGATCACCGTAAGTTTCAAACGATCCGGCAACATTGGCAAATCCTCTAAATTCCATGTTTTATATTTCACATCATAGTTCTCCGGATCAGCGAGCGTGACTAAGTGCCCCAACGCCCATGTCACGATATATTGCGTGCCTTCTAGATAACCATTTCCTTTTTTATCACACTTCAGCACACGGGCAATGTCACGTGCGACTGATGGTTTTTCTGCAAGTACTAAGCTTTTTGCCATTGATTAAAACATCCTTTCATACAAATCCCTTTGTTTACTATAGCATAAGCTCCCTGGTTCATCATTCATTCGGCTGCAACTCTTCAAAGCATTTCTCCCGATATTCAAAAGCCCAAAATCCTGTTCTTGGATCTTGGGCTAATGCGTTTTTTTTGAACTTCAAAAGGCACCGTTAGTTATTTACTGCGTCAACAATTCTAGATATTGGATAACCGGTTTGATGAGTTGCGTCGCTGTTTTCCCTACTGCCCTATGATCCTCCACAATCGAAACAGCCATATAGCTCGAGTCATTTGCATCGAAAACAGTGATTAGGCTATTTTCAACTCCGCGCTCCCCTTGCGCTTTTTTTAATTCAGCCGTGCCGGTCTTAGCTGCAATATTTCCTGTACCATTCAATTCATGAGCCGTCCCTTCTGGGGCTGTGACAACTTCTACCAACATCGGTTTAATTGTATCTATCGTTTCTTTCACAAATACTTCTTTTGTTTTCGCTTTTGCACCGGCAATGAGGTTTGGGTAAGTTAATACACCATCGTTTGCAAGGACGGAAAAGTTGGCTGCCATGTGAATCGGTGACATTAACAGTTGTCCTTGACCATAGGCCGTATCCGCTAATAAAATCTCGGATTCAAATACTTCTTTATTCGAAATCTGAGCCGGTTCCATCGTCAAAGGCAATTCATATGATTCGCCAAAAGTAAGCTTATTCAAACCCTCACGGAAAGTCTCCTCTCCCATCTCCAAAGCTTCCTGTGCGAAATAAATATTATCGGACTTCACTAAAGCCGTCCTTAAATTCACATTAGCCGTTTCGGATACACGTGAAATTTTATAGCTACCCCATGAAGCATCTTGTTGCCATTGCAGTCCGGAAATTTGATGTGTTTCATCGACAGTCGTCACACCTGATTCAAGTCCTATGGAAGCAGTAATCGGTTTGAACGTCGAACCTGGTGCGTAGCGAGTCGTTATTCTGCTAATGAAAGGCTTGTCTTCATCATTATTGTAGGCATCGTACTCGCTTTGCGAAATGCCGACAACAAATTGATTCGGGTTGTAAGACGGTTTGCTGACGAGGGCAAGTAAATTGCCTGTTTTCGGTTCCATGACTACTGTGGATCCCGCAGCATTCCCAAGTGCATCGAAGGCAGTTTGCTGTAGATTCGCATCAATGGTCACTTCGATTGTTTGTCCATCTTGCTTCTCAATCTTTTGAATTGTAGCCCTTTTTTCGCCATTTGCCGTTTCGATGTAGATTTCCCCGCCATTTTGCCCGCGTAATTCTTTCTCGAAGGCAAGTTCCAATCCTGTCCGACCAATCACATCACCAGCTTGCAATGTAGGGTCCTTTTCGATATCCTCGGCATTGACCTCGCCGACATATCCAGTGATGTGTGCCGCAGCCTCACGCAATGGATATGCACGTGTATCTACCTGTTGATACTGAACCGCCTCGATAGCTGGCGTATCTGCACCATAAGGCAATGTTTTTAATGGGACAAAATGTTCTTCCTGCACCCAGCTTTGTCCTAGCTGACCTTCTATAAAATCAACCGTTATCCACAACTTTTCTGCTATAGCCACGATTTTTGCTGTTCTCGTTTCCCCTTCGCCTAAATCTTTCGGTACAACCCCTGCTTGGTAAGTTATTGTATTAAACGCCAGAGGTGAACCTAATCGATCCACGATTTCCCCTCTCTTTGCTTCATTAACTGTATAGCGAATTTTATCGTCCGAAAGCATGCCGGGGAAGATTAATTCCGCTGTCCAATCAATTTTATAATCATCCTCGTTTTCAATGAGCTTCGTTTTATAACGGATTTCCGATATTGTTCCTAAAACGGTGTCGAATGTGGCAATGTATTCCAAGTTATCTTCTTCATCCACTTCATAGTCGATTTCCATATTGGATACACCAATGCCGCCAAAAATAGCTTTGTACTTTTCAACGATCGATTCCTCTGTATAACCCGCTTGCTCAACTGAATCTTTTGTAACGAGCCCAGGGATTTTTTCAAAGGATTGCTCTTTTAACATTGCCACCCATTCCTGTGCAACCCGGTCTTTTTTTTCCTTCGTTTTTGTTTCATTCCATTGTTGATAGCCGAATACCGAACCGGCAGCTACCAACAAAATAGCGATGAACCCTGCTATCCACATCCATTTTTTCTTCATGTACACCATCCCTGTTCAATTCCAATGTATAATAATTACTCTCAGTTTAGCATATGGTTAAGAATTTTCAGATGAAATATAAAAAAGAATTGAGTTTCTATTAGATTGACTCAATTCCAAAATTTAATAACTATTAAAGTAAATTCACACAATTTCAAGTGTTATTTTCCATAAATTAATATGACTCTTCCCTAATTGCTTCTCTTTCGTCCTCCACTTACACTATCTGCTTCTCGGCAGATAGGGAATAGAGTATCTTTCCTAATCGTTTAATCCCCTCTTCGATTATTTCTGGTGAAGAGTTTGTATAGTTCAAACGTAAAGTATTTACATTTGTTTTATCGGTATAGAATGGGTCACCCGGAACGAATGCTACTTTTACTTCCATTGCTTTTTCAAAGAATTCAAGGGCAGATGTCCCTTCCTCCAATGTTACCCAAATGAACATCCCTCCATCTGGTTTTGTATACTTCACGGAAGATGGGAAGTATTTTGCCATTGCATTCAGCATGGCATTTGCTTGAGTTTCATATAGATTGATAATCTTCTTAACATGTGAGCCCAAGTCATTGTTCACCAAATACTCATGCAGTATCATTTGTGAGAAAATATTCGTATGCAAATCCGTTGCTTGTTTTACAGTATTTATATGATGCATTAACTCTTTATTTTTTGTTACCACATAGCCAAGTCGCATACCCGGCGTTACGATCTTGGAGAATGATCCGAGCAAAACGGAATTTTCCAGTTTACCTGCCCCGATGTAAGGCAACTTTTCCCCATTCCAGCGCAGCTCACCGTATGGATCATCTTCAATCAACACCACATCATATTTATTCACCACTTCATAAACAGCTTCCCTTTTTTCCTTGGAATAGCTAATGCCCGTGGGGTTTTGGAAATTCGGGACTGTATAGATAAATTTAATATTATTATTCGCAGCAAGTGTTCGATCTAGCTGTTGGGCGTCTAGGCCATCCTCTTCCAATGTTACCGAATAAAATTGTGGTTCGGCTAAAGAAAATGCCTGGATTGCCCCTAAATACCCAGGCTCCTCCATCACAATGCCCTCCCCCTTGTTCAGGAGTACTTGAGAAATAAGTTGTAATGCTTGTTGGGAGCCTGTGGTAATTAAAATATCATCCGGTTCAAAGTGTAGTCCGTAATCTTTTTTATATTTGTCTGCAATGTATTGTCGCAAAGGTAAATACCCTTCGGTAGTCGAATATTGGAATAATTTTGCCCCATTTTCTTCAACGGCATGATTAATCGAGCTTTGCAATTCTTCAATTGGAAAAGAAATTGGGTTTGGTAAACCTCCAGCAAACGAAATGACATCAGGTACATCGGTCACTTTTAAAATGTTTCGTATAAATGATGATGGAGTATTTAATATTTTATCAGAGTACTTCATAGCAATTCCCTCTTTTTTTCGATAGTCGCTGAACCATTTATACTTATTCTCCAAAGGATTGGATTTGAAAATGAATCAGTGTTACATGATTTTATCAGACTATTTAAAATATTTCAAAATAAATTTTGACTAATTTATATAAATCGTTAAATTTTTAGCAGTCCAATGCAAATATTTGCTCGAACTCTTTACGTTACGCATCCTGGTGATGGAAATATGCTCTTTTTTGATTTTCTTGAGATTATAGGGGATATCGTAGTAATTCAATAACTCGCAAGGATAGCCCGGGAATCAACACTCATGTCACTTCAGATTAGCTTCCGCTCACAATGATTGTTGATCCGAATATGATCATTCCTTATAAAAAAATAGCCCAGTTCTTTTTACAAGAACTGGACCGCCATGTTTTATTGGGAATCTGAATTTGAACCTGAATCTGAATTACCATCCCAATCCGTGTCATAATCGGATTCTTCTTCAGTTTCCAGCTCGCTTTCCTTGAGCCATAAATGATTTGTTACAGTTTCACCTAGGGAATTTGTATAATCGACTACGTAGACTGTTGTATCTTCCACCGTATCAACGGAACCTTCAGCACCCTGCATTCCGTCCAGATGGTTGACATTGATGATGACATCCGAGCCAACATCGATTTTCTCATCATCCATCCCCGAGATCTCTCCCTCTACAAACCATCTGTGATTTTCTTCAAATTCATCACCATTGGTCGGCTTATATGAAACAGAGTATACTGTTGTTTCATAAGCCCCCTTGATAGTAGCCATCGCACCTTCCATGCCGTCTGTATGGCTTGCATTGATGACTGCGGTACTGCCAACAGGGAACCTAGGATTTTCTGCTTCTTTTAAGCCTTCTGGCAGCTGGCCTTCAGCATGCCCTGCATGTTCGACAGATTCCTCGGCCGCTTCTTCACCCACTTGTTTGTCTGTCCCCTCAAGGTTATTTGTCACATCCGCCCCAGCTTCAGTAGGTTCATTTTTTTCCTTATCCCCCCATCCACAAGCGGATAAAAGCAGTACGGAAAGCAGTGTCATCGTAACTAATAGTAACTTACTATCCATTTTCATAATCCTCCTAGTTTCTCAAGTCTCTCCACTAGTTTAAGGATTGAACTTTCCAGCAGATTCTATTCATAAAAATGGTATTACTTTAGAAATGATGATGGAATGAACGCTTAAATTAAACAATAAAAATGGGCTGCTCAATGAACATCCCATTTTTTTGTTGCTTTCTTATTCAATTCGACTCTTTGCAAGCGTAATGCATTCAGCACCACTGAAACGGAGCTGAATGCCATCGCCACTCCAGCCAGCCACGGTGCAAGGAATCCTGCTGCTGCAATCGGGATGCCCAGCGTATTATAGCCAAACGCCCAAAATAAGTTTTGTTTAATATTGGCCATGGTTTTATGGCTCATTATAATGGCATCCGCTATACTGTTTAAATCCCCGCGAATCAAAGTGATATCCGCCGCTTCCATGGCAATATCCGTACCGGTTCCAACGGCCATGCCGATATTAGCCACTGCTAATGCCGGTGCATCATTTGTACCATCTCCGACCATCGCAACTTTCCTGCCCGCTGCTTGCAATTTCCTGACTTCTTGTGCTTTTTCTTCAGGCAAGAGCTCTGCCATAACCCGTTGAATCCCCAACTGTTGTGCGATGGCCCGAGCAGTTCGCTCATTGTCCCCCGTCATCATAATGACCTCAATTCCCATGTCCTGAAGGCGTGCAATAGCTTGTCCCGAAGAATCTTTAATCGTATCGGCCACGGCGATCATGCCTGCATACCGGCCATCGATGCTCGCGATCATGGCGGTTTTCCCTTCGGCTTCAAGTTCTTCCATCATCCCGAGTGCTCCGGAAATATTGATATTATATTTATTCATTAATTTACGTGTACCTACCAAAATGGCTCGTTGGTTGACCGTTGCCTTGACACCATATCCAGGTATCGCTTCAAAATCGCGGACTTCGCGCAGCTTGATACCTTCTTGTTCTATCCCTTTAATAATCGACTGTGCAAGTGGATGTTCGGATTGTTTTTCAGCTGAACCTATAAATGAAAGGAGCATCCGAATATTCATGCCCTCGGCAACGATGACATCTGTTAGAATAGGTTTGCCATTTGTGACTGTTCCGGTTTTATCGACAATGACTGTATTAATATGATGAGTCTGTTCAAGGTGTTCCCCGCCTTTAAAAAGAATGCCCAATTCTGCTGCACGACCGGAGCCGGCCATTATGGATGTAGGTGTTGCAAGCCCCAATGCACACGGACAGGCAATTACGAGAACGGCAATTAAACTTTCCATTGCTGGTCCAAATTCACCTGGGGCAAGGAAGATCAACCAGACGAGATACGTCATAATGGCAAGAGCGATCACGACCGGGACAAAAACATCCGAAATCTTATCGGCCAGGCGTTGAATAGGCGCCTTAGAACCTTGCGCATCTTCCACCACTTTAATAATTTGGGCGAGCGCCGTATCACGTCCTACTTTTGTTGCCCGTATCGTAATAAAACCATTCTTGTTGACGGTCGAACCGAATACAATAGACCCGGCTTCTTTGTCAATCGGCAGGCTCTCACCTGTTAACATCGACTCATCAACAGCGGTATTGCCTTCCAAGATTTCTCCATCAACCGGTATTTTTTCGCCTGGCCTTATTAAAATAATATCGCCGACTACTACATCTTCTATCGAGATTTCTCTTTCCGCATCATTCCGAATCACTAATGCCGTTTTCGCTTGCAATCCCATCAACTTCTGAATCGCTTCCGATGAACGCCCTTTTGCTTTGGCCTCGAAAAGTTTTCCCAAAAGAATAAGAGTAATCAAAACTGCACTTGTTTCAAAATAGAGATGTGGGTAATGAAGCTGTGCATTTGTATTAACTGCCTGATAAACACTGTAAAAGTAAGCTGCCGACGTACCCATCACAACAAGTACATCCATGTTGGCACTTTGATCGCGTAGCGCTTTATAGGCACTGATATAAAATTGCCCTCCGATGATGAATTGAACAGGTGTGGCCAAAATCATCTGCACCCAAGGATTCATCAGGATTTCAGGAACATAAATAAAGGAAGTTAATGAGAAATGACCTACCATTGTCCATAAAAGCGGTAATGACAGAATTGCAGAAATGGCAAATTTTCTTTTTTGCTTTTGTATCGCTTCTTCGCGGTGGTTGAACACCGCCTGATCATTCTCCTTAACCTGTGCCCCATAGCCCAACTTTTCCACCCGGCTTATGATATCGGACACAGCAACTCGACTTGAATCAAACTCGACTGTCGCATTCTCCAAGGCTAAGTTGACATTGGCCATCGTTACGCCGTCCATTTTATGAAGGCCTTTTTCAATTCGGGCAGCACAGGCTGCACATGTCATGCCAGTAATTTGCAAACTTGTTGCCTGGGCATTCATCATTTTGTTCCACCAACCTCCAAATACCGATTAGGGCTATAGATATATGTCAAAAGAGAGAGCTGTCATCGAGCACTCTACTCTTGAAGCAGTTTTATTACTGAACTACGTATCCTTGGTCATCAATCGCTTCCTTAATTTGTGTAAGCATGATTTTCCGTTCATTATAAGAAATGTTTACTTTGCCCGTTTCAAGATCTCCATACACCTCATTTTCTTAGCTCACCGACACTTCTTTCCACTGTTTTTTTTGCAATGTCCACAAGACATTCCTTTGACTACCAATATCACGTTTTCCATATATCCATCGCTCCTTTACAAATTCGATGCAGGGCTATAATATTGTCAAACATTCTACTAAGTTCTGGATGATGGCTTTTTCGGCACTGTTTTTTGTTCGTTAAGTTTTCAATCGTTTTATCCAGTTTCTTCAACTCCGTTCTATCTTTCACTGCTTGTCCATATAAATTATGTTAGTCGCATAGAAAACATTCGATTCATTTGCTATATGTAGTTCCTTTAACACACCCTTTTAAACTAAGAAACGAAATTGACTAACCTTCCGAGTATTTGCGCCATATATTAGCTCGATATTTACTTTTACGGTTAACCGATTTTTAGGAGGCGAATTAAATGGAGGATTTCAATCCCCAAATGATGCAAGTGAGATTTATTCTACCCGCAAGTCCTATCGACCCTTTAATGGGAAGAAAATATACACTGACACATTCAGATGGAACCGGTCAACTTTTTCTCGATATTGGAATTGATTTTAATTATGAGGCTATCAATGGGGAATTGCGTGATGAAATCATTGCACAATGGCAAAATGATTGGGAATATCGATTAATGGGTAAAGTCTACGTAGACAATGGAGAGTATACAGAGGAAGAAGCACACAAGCGATACAATCAATTTAAAAAACACATGAATGGCGCACTGCAAGGCATCGTTTTTGGAGACCGATTATTTTTATCAAACTACCCGCTGCTCCTTGATGCACCAATCTACATCCTCTTTGAGTCTACCTATCCACAATTTAGGGAAATCTATAATTATGGCACCCCACAACATTATTTGAATCAATTTCAGTTTGAAATTTAATTCATTTACTAGTTTGATAAGCTGAACCCCATCCATTTCCATTGATTTTCCAGTTTATTCAGATTAAAATTTTCACTAAGGAAACATTTAATATGAAAGTTTGTAAAGGGGATAGAGCCATTGATGGACTTAATTTTAGAGCTTGATCCACTCCTTCAAGTAATAATTGCCACACTATTTACTTGGGGAATGACGGCATTAGGTGCTGCTCTAGTATTTACAACCAAGACCTTCAATCAAAAGTTTTTGGATAGTATGCTCGGCTTTGCTGGTGGTGTAATGATTGCCGCAAGCTTTTGGTCTCTATTAGCCCCCGCTTTGGAGATGGCTGAAGGCGGAAGTCTGCCAGCTTGGCTTCCAGTAGCAGTTGGATTTTTGCTGGGGGGAGAATTCATTTACTTGATTGATAAACTGCTCCCCCACCTCCATCCCAACGCACCACTCAATAGTGCAGAAGGAATTCGTCCAAAAAAACGAAAGAGAAGTACTTTGCTCGTTCTCGCGATTACATTGCATAACATCCCTGAAGGCTTGGCCATCGGTGTATCTTTTGGTGCCGTTGCCCTTGGCTCGCCTTCCGCTTCACTGGCAGGTGCCCTGGCTTTAGCCATCGGAATCGGGATCCAAAATATCCCTGAAGGTGCTGCTGTGTCGATGCCTTTGCTACGGGATGGACTCTCAAAGAAAAGAAGCTTTCTCTTTGGCCAGTTTTCAGGAATGGTTGAGCCCATTTCAGCAATAATCGGATTTCTGGCTGTGGCATATATTGAGCCGCTATTGCCCCTCGCTTTAGCTTTTGCAGCAGGTGCCATGATTTTTGTTGTGGCAGAAGAAGTAATTCCAAGTTCACAAGAAGAAGGAAATAAAGACCTTGCCGTCATGAGTTTAATGATCGGCTTTACTTTGATGATGATATTGGATGTTGCATTGGGCTAATACTTGGGGGTCGGCATCCCCAAGTATTATTGAGCTATGAGCGTTTTCAATCTATTACGAGCGACTTTCGCCCGTTTATGAGCGGTTTTTTCCTCTTTACGGGCGAATTACTCCTTTTCTTCCCAAAAAAAGACGCCTCCAATTCTGTTTGGAGACGCCCCTTGAATCAACTAACTATATTTCCTCTTCATCCATGATTTCATCGAAGGCAGCCGATACCTTATCGAATTCTTCATCACTTTCGACCGCGCTAAAATCGCCTTCACTATCCACTTTCAGGAAGAAAACATCGATATCTGCTTCCGTATCCTCCTGAATGTCGTCTACAAAACCGACTGCCACGTATTCCGTACCTTCGATATTGATGGAAGCTAGAACTTCAACTTCCATTTCCTCATCATTTTCATCAGTAATTGTAAATACTTCTCCTACTTCGTGTTTTTCCATGAGCGTAGTCTCCTTTTATTTCATGCTTTTAGTATCCGGAACTGGAATATAATTGAGAATCGCTTCCCTAAACCTATTATATCCTCAAGTTCCACAAAAAGTCCGATATGGGCGTTTTTGTGTTTCCGGCACTATGCAGTATTCCTCATACTCCGATGAATAATCATACGGATCAGCAAGCGCTGCCAGTAACCGTTCCAGCACACTTAAATCGCCATTTACGGCTGCATCCAATGCCTCTTCTACACGGTGATTCCGCGGTATAACAGATGGATTGCTATTTTTCATTAACTCCGTAGATTCTTCAATACTCTGTGTTTGCCTGCTGCGTCTTAGTTCCCACTTTTGGAGCCATTCCTCGAACCCATCTTTGCCTTGGAGCGGTGATTTTTCATGTTGACCGATTGTGAGTGCACTAAATGTATTTGTATAGTCTGCTTGATTTTTTTCCATCAAGTCGAGCAGCTCATCAGCCAGCTCTTTATCTTGATCTTCTTGGTCGAACAGACCCAGCTTTGCTCTCATTCCATCAAGCCAGTACTTCTCGAATTGGCCCATATACTGCGATATTTGACCTTGAGCAATTTCAATCGCTTTGTCCTCATCGTCGTCCAATAGAGGAACAAGCGACTCGGCAAAACGCGCTAGATTCCATAGCCCCATTTTTGGCTGGTTGCCATATGCGTAGCGACCCTTCGTATCAATTGAACTAAATACCGTTTCAGGATGATAGGTATCCATGAAAGCACATGGTCCAAAATCAATCGATTCCCCGCTAATGGCCATATTATCCGTATTCATGACACCATGAATAAAGCCTACGAGCTGCCATTTAGCAATCAATTCAGCTTGTTTCTTAATGACTTCTTGAAGCAAATACAAATATTGGTTATCGCTATTTGGAATATCTGTGTAGTGTCGGATGATTGTATAACTCGCCAAAGATTGAAGATCCTCAAAAGAACCCCAATTGGCGACATATTGGAATGTCCCGACACGAATATGGCTGGAAGCAACACGCGTCAAAATGGCACCTGGGAGATCCGTTTCGCGGATGATTTTCTCTCCTGTTGAAACAACAGCCAAACTTCGGGTAGTAGGAATCCCCAATCCATGCATCGCTTCACTAATAATATATTCCCTTAGCATTGGTCCGAGTGCTGCCCGACCATCTCCTCCGCGTGAGAAAGGCGTTCTTCCTGCCCCCTTCAGCTGGATATCGAATCGTTCGTTCTCTGGGGTCATCTGTTCTCCATATAAAAGGGCCCGCCCATCCCCAAGCATCGTGAAGTAACCAAATTGATGCCCTGCATAGGCTTGCGCCATTGGAAACGATCCCTCCGGTGCTTTATTGCCGGCCAGGATTTGTACTCCTTCTTCACTTTGCAGCTCATCGCTGCTTAAACCCAACTCTTTTGCGAGCATTTCATTGAATATCACGATTTTTGGGTCACTTACAGGATGAAGACCTACACTTGCATAGAGCGTATCCGAAAGCCTTGCATAACTATTATCAAAATTCCATCCAAATCCCATAGTATCCTCTTCTCTCTTTTATTGACTATTTTTAGCCTTGGTAGCTGTATTATACTGTTCACCAGAATTAAGTATCCTGTTAAAAAAACCTGTAATTATAAAGCATGCAATACAAGCAACAGTCGTGATAATACTTGCCAGAAGTAGGCCGAGCGATCTCATGAAAGTATCCTCTCCTGGATAATATGGCTCAATTCCAACATACATATATACAAATAGTATAGTTAATCCGAAATAAAAACTGCTGCCGATCAGTGCAAGTATGATTCGTTCCCCATTCGATCCCATCCATGCTTTATTAAAGCCAATCCAAACCCATATGCTCAGAACCACTGCCACGATCATCACGAGGAGATGGATATAAGGTATAAAAACAAGGGTCAATGCATATAGAATCCCAAGGCACCCAAAAAACAAAGCGGCATTTATTAAAAGTAACATAATTCCGGCCAAATAACTTTTTTGAAACCATTTTAACTTTTGCAGTTTTTTTTCAAGTGCATTATTTCCGTTAACGCGATCAGCTATTGGTTCACGCAAAAACAAGAGGAAAAGGAATCCTATGAGCGCGGCTGCGAAAAAGAAAGCAATCAATCATAAAACCTCCTTATATGGTAATTATAACGCACCCCCTCATTGGTAGTTTCAGCCAAACTATTCCCTCTTTTTATGGATTTACTTAAAAAGAGCGTATTTTCTTCATATAAAACGTTTACATAAATTAAATAATAATTTTATATTTTTTATATCACTTTTGTGATAAGATATTGCTCGATGTTAGAAAAAGACATTTCGACCAACTTTCATCGAAGTGAAGTTTTTCTATACAGATATCTCTAAAGAAAGAGGAAGATGAATGAGTGAAACACTTAAAAAACCTGCTGAAAAGCTAAGCTTGTTCCATTTAACATGGCCAATTTTTCTGGAAGTTTTCTTATTTATGTTAATGGGGCTGGCCGATACCTTTATGTTGAGCGCCGTCTCGGATGATGCGGTTTCAGGTGTCGGTACAGCCAATCAATATATACACATCGCGATTTTAATATTAGAAGTAGTTGGAAATGGTGCTGCAATTGTTGTCTCCCAGTATCTTGGCTCACGTCGATATTTTGAAGCCGCTAAAATTTCAGCATTAGCAGTTACTTTGAACCTATGCGTCGGACTTGCAATGTCGGTCGTTTTTATTTTGTCATCAAAGCATTTAATGAAGATGATGAATTTGCAAGGTGCAGTACTTGAGCATGCACAAAGCTATTTGATCATTGTAGGTGGAGGAATCTTCCTGCAGGCCATCATCAATTCATTAGCGGCAATCATCCGCGTGCACGGATGGACGAAGCAAACCATGTATGTTTCTTTAGGAATGAACATATTCCACGTTGCTGCGAATTACGTTTTAATTTTCGGTAATTTTGGTGCACCGGAGCTTGGTGTGCAAGGTGCAGCGATTTCTTCAGTAGTCAGTCGATTACTTGCCGTGTTCGTGTTCCTATGGCTACTTTATCAAGCCTTGGAGATAAAAATAAAATTCGAGTATTACATTACCTTTTCAAAGGATTATGTGAAAAAAATCTTATCCATCGGGATACCAAGTGCCCTAGAACAGATTTTGTACCAACTATGCCAAATTATTTTCTTGTACTATGTAACATATCTTGGCGCTGAAGCGCTGGCAGCAAGACAATATGCAAATAACATCTCTATGTTTACGTATTTGTTTGCTCTGGCCATCGGAATGGGGACTTCAATTATTACTGGCCGCTTGGTCGGTTCAGGGGAAAAGGAAGCAGCTTATAAGCAGCTATGGTTCAGTGTGAAGGCCGCACTTATCTTTACCGCTGTTATTGCAACTCTTGTAACAATATTCCGCGTTCCTTTAATGAGTCTATTTACTGACAATCCAGAAGTGATCAAGTTCGGTGCTTCAGTGTTGTTATTAAGTTTATTATTAGAAACTGGACGCACAATTAACATAACAATAATTAACTCGTTACGCGCTTCAGGTGATGCGAGATTCCCGGTGAAAATCGGATTCCTGTCGATGGTTTGCATGAGTGTACCTTTAGGCTATTTACTTGTCTTCGTTTTCGATTTAGGTTTAGTCGGGGTATGGCTTGCTATTGCAGCCGATGAATGGACTCGGGCAATTATCATGCTATTCAGATGGAAAAGTCGCAAATGGGAGCATCATGCATTAGTTTCACCATCCACGGACGACAAGGTTGAAATTGAGTTAAAAGAAACACCTGCACTCCCATAAGAGCAAATAAAAATGGATCTCCTATTGATGCGAGATCCATTTTTTTTAGTCTTTATTCGGCAATGTTTCACTTAATTTACAGTACTGTACGAATACATAGGCCAATTCCTGCAATCGCTCCTGGATTTCCTCATCTACAATCATATCGTTTTCATCGAAGTGGGATGAGTGCGTATAGACATAATTGGGTGTTACTAAGCAACGGAAATAATCCAGAATAGGTCTCAACTGATTTTCGACTACTAAATGATGTTGGTATGTACCACCATTGGCAACCATAGAGACCGGTTTATATCTCATTGCCTTGGGATTGATCATATCAAACGCATTTTTCAATACTCCAGGAATGGATGCTTGATAAATCGGCGTCGAGATAATATATCCGTCCGCTTCCTCGAATTTTCGAATCATTTTTTGCATATCTTCGTTTAGCGGGCTACCATCCAGAATTTGATGTTTTAAATCGGCAAAATATAAAATTTCTAGCTGTAAATCATTATTAATTTCCTTGATATATTGTTCAATTTGTCGCAAGATTGCGCCTGTTTTCTTTCCGAATACAGTGCCATCAACAAGTAATATTTTCATTATTGTGTTTCCTCCACCTTTTTATTTCCAACCGTTATTTTATCAGATGCGGCGGAAGTGGAATAGGGAACCGGTTTAGATTAATTAAAATTCAGTCTTTTGGCGGATTTTCGGTATTTGTCGCCCTCTCCATCGCCTTTTCCATCATTCGGGTTGGTGAGGACAGGCTTACGATGGTCGTTCCGGCGTCAAAGGAACGCTTTTTTGCAGTAGCCAAAAAAACTAAATTATTCTCACTATCCACGGCAAATAATGGGATTGTTTTATGTTCCTTGTCCCCAATAAAATCACCCAATGTGTATTGATCGGTTAGTTGGGTTTTCCGAATCATATAACCTTCTTCAATGAGGCGATCCAACGAGTGTATATCATATTCCCCGTCGCAAAGAATTTTACCGCCAATAGATTTGCTATAGCCTCCCGGATCCCCCGTATGTCTTGGTGTTTGAAAAATATGTTCCCGTCCCAATTCGGGCACAAAGTGTTGGCAAATCAATGCATTATAAGCATCATCTTCCGTTGCTGCTATCAACATTTCATACGGTGTCAAATCTACATGATATTCCGTATTTTCGCTTAGAATATCTCCAACTTCCGTCCTTAAGCCGAGTTGGCGTGCATGAAATAGAGATCCCCAAGAGCGATCGATCACCAACACCGGTTTATTAAAACTTTGCAAAGCCTCACCGAACACCGCACTAAATCGACTTCCCCCGACAATCATTACACCTGCTTCATCGGTTGCCCGAAGGTCCAGTTTCTTCGCTAGCCAGCTGATTGAAAACCCATGCGCCAATACCGTCGCAAAAACAAGCGCTAGCGTCAAGGCTGTAATGATATCTGCATCAGGAAAGCCTTCCTCTCTTAATACACTCGCAAAAAAACCGGAAACGGTAAGCGCGACAATTCCCCTAGGAGCAATCCATCCGATCAAAATGCGTTCCTGTATTGTCAAGCCTACACCAATTGTCGCAAGCCAGATTGAGATTGGCCGCACAATAAATAGCATCACCAAAACAAAGATGAGCATATTCCAGCTTAAAACATCCATCAATGTATCAACGGTTAGAGACGCAGTTAACATGATAAAGACCCCGGAAATTAAAAGAACCGATATATTTTCTTTAAAATGCAGTAAATCCTTTAGACTAGTTAAATGCATATTCGCCATAATAATCCCCATGGCAGTTACGGCGAGCAATCCTGTCTCATGCATAATCATATCGGTCAACACAAATACGAGAAGTACAGTCACCAAGACAATGGGTGATTTCAGGAATTCGGGGATATATCCATGTTCCAATAATTTACCTAGTAAAAAACCCGCCCCTGCCCCAATAATCGCGGAGAGGAAAGACGCACCAAAGAATAGTAGAAGTGAATGACCGGTGATTGATTCATTGGTCCATAACACCACTTGCAGGGCAAACAAGGCAACAAGGGCACCAAAAGGGTCTACTACTATTCCTTCCCATTTCAAAATTGTTGCAGGCCGTTCTTTTAGTTTTGCCTGACGCAATAGCGGCATAATAACGGTTGGACCCGTGACGATAAAAATCCCACCGATGATAAAGGCCACATCTAGCGAGATGCCCGCTAAGTAGTGGGCTGCAAAGGATCCAGCAATCCATGCTATAAATGAACCGACTGTAGATACACGGAAAATGGATTTGCGCGAATCTTTTATTTCTCGAATATCCAGACTTAGACTACCTTCAAATAAAATAATTGCTACAGCAAGCGAAATAACCGGATTAAAGATCTCCCCAAAACTTTCTTTCGGGTTCAATAATCCGAGAAAAGGGCCGACAATCAATCCTGCAAGCGACATAACGACAATCGCAGGAAGTCTAAATCGCCAGGCAAGCCATTGTGACAAAATTCCAAGTGCGATAATCGCAACGATTTGGAAGAGTATTGAATCAAGCATTGTACTACCCCTTTTTACAAGTGATGAAAGCGAATCCGTATAACTCAACCCATACAGCAAATATTAATCGTCAATTCTATTTTGATGATTTGTCGTTTTTAATGATTAATGAAAAAAAAGCCCTCCCACAAGTTTAGTATTTGCGGAGGACGTTCTTTCATTCCATATTCATTAGTTATTGTTTCGTTTCATCGTTCACTTGCAGCTCTTGAAGCTTCTCACGGTTAAATACCACTTCTTCATCGATTGGGGTCAACTCTTCTTCTTTAAATTTACCCCAATTAAAAATTTCCTCACTAGGAGCTAGTCCCTCTTCAGGCAATTCAGGCATCTTCATATTTGAAAGTTGTGCAGAATTATAAATCGTGACAGGTGATTTATCACCATATAATGCGATTGTTTTCATAGCCAATGCTAGCTGAGCGGCCTCAATAGAGCGATATTTTTTCATTGGTCCAATTAGTAAAGGGTTGAAAATTTTCAACACCCATTCCCCTATTTTTTCACCAAACCGAAATTCATTACGTTCCCCAACTAATAAAGATGGTCTTACGATGGATACTTGAGGCAGCTCCAAATCGATCAACTCTTTTTCAAGTTTCCCTTTCACTCGATTGTAATATACTCGCGACTTCTCATTTGCACCCATTGCCGAAATAAGGATGAAATGCATGATGCCACATTTTTTGGCTAGTGAGGCAATGTGCAGTGGATATTGTACATCCACTTTCTCAAACTCCTCGCGTGAACCTGCCTTTTTAATCGTCGTACCAAGGCAGCAATAAATTTCATGAGCAAATTCAATATCCTTCTCTTCTATTTGATCAAAAGAGCGTAATTTCACAGTTAGTTTTGGATGTTCAAATGTTGGTTGTTTTCGCGCAATGACAGTGACAGAAACATATTCTTTACTCTCACAGAGTAGTTTTACCAGGTTTGAACCGACCAAACCCGTACCGCCAACAACAATTGCTGAGCGCATTTCCATTTTTCTTTCACTTCCTATCATCTTTCTCTATGTTAGCGCATAAAATTGAAAATCTATGTTACCTCTTTGCAATGACTCTATTGTTAATTTTCACACATACTTTCAAATTTTTCACCATAATTTAATTAATAGTTGGGAAAGGATGGGATTATATGCAGAATGAACTAAGTGTCACTTCTTTAAAAAAGAAAATCGCCTTTATCGTTGAGCATAGTGCAATAAAAGGATATTATCCACTTGAACGCGCAGCAATATTAGCAAGGCTATTAAAAGAAGAAGAAAGTGTATATATTTTTTTAAAACAGGATGGACAAGAAGCTATTGAGATTTTCACTGACAAACAGCTTTCTCCTATTCTGTTCGATAATTATAATGAATTAAAAACGCAGATTCGTAATCTTGAGCCCGATTTAATCGTTCAGGATGGAAAAGATACATTGGTGGAACAAATTGAACAGCTGAGGCCTTTCTGTAAAGCGATTGTGCATTTTGATGATTTTGGTGAAGGTTCCATTCTAGCGGATTGCAATATCGTTGCGCTTTTCGAGGAAGTTAGGGAAAATACCGCCCAAAATATTATTTCCGGCAGCTTCGCCTTTGCTGTAAAGGAATCTCTTAAAACAATTGCGAATGAACGAGTTTCAAATGAACTATCAAATCCGCCACATATCGTTGTCGCCTATGAAGATGGCGATGAAAACAATCTAACCTACAGAACATTGCGCCACTTGACCCAGTTGCAAATTCCATTAAGCGTGACGGTGGCAATTGATCGGGAGTACAAGCATTCAATCGAGGATTTGCAGATGATGGTGCTGAGCCGCCGCAATACAAAAATATTGAAGGATGAACATGCTTTGGAAAAGCTTTTGCCCGAAGCCGATATTGTCATTTGCAATGCAAACTATACCCCATATAAAGTGGCAACAGTTGGTATTCCTTGCATTACAGCCGCACAAAATGAACGGGAGTTGAACAACGCTTTCCCTAGGGAGCATAATGGGTTTATTCATCTCGGCTTGGGCCGTAAAATGAAACAATCCAATATCCAAAATGCCGTAATGGAAATGCTGTTGCATGAAGCAAGACGCGAACGGGCTGTACGGAAGCAGTTTGAGCTTGAAATTCAAGATAATAACGACGTGATTAAGTCACTACTTCTAGATTTTGCATATGAACGCCATAACATGGTGTCATTGTAAATTTGCATTCACAGCATTTTGGACGAGTATCTTCGTTTAAAATGCTTTTCTTATGCAAGAAGGCTGATAGATTTTAGTAATGCCGGTTTTTCATTATTAATGAAAAACTACACCTTCCTATGATACAATGTCTTTAAGTTTTTGTACCGACAGAATAAGGAGCGTTGGAATTATGCCTACGAAATCAGAGCTTCAACAACAAATTGCAGAATTAAAAATGGATTATATCAATCTTCAAGGCGATATAGAAAAGCTTGAAAGTACAGGTCATGCTGATTCTGTTGCAAAAGCGGAAGAGCGCCTTTCCAACATGGAAAAACAACTTGCTGAACTGAACAAACAGCTCGCGGCGTTGTCGTAACCCGCGAGTTTTTTTATGGATATAGAGCTTCAGTTTTTTAGGTTGACCATCTATATAGCGCTAGATATAGAAATCGATTATTAAAGTTTATTGACAGATAAAGCAAGAAATCTACTATCGGAGGAATTTGGTATGGCAATATTAACAGTTGAAAATTTAGGTCATTCATTTGGTGATCGTACTCTTTTCAAAGATGTTTCATTCCGCCTCGTTGAAGGCGATCACATAGGATTGGTTGGAGCAAACGGCGTCGGAAAATCTACATTGATGGGTATTATTACTGGACAAACAATCCATGATACCGGCCGTGTGGAGTGGCTTCCCGGAACACATTACGGCTACTTGGACCAACATACGGTATTGAGTGCAGGGCGTACAATGCGCGAAGTGTTGCGTGATGCATTCCTTCCATTATATAAAAAAGAAGAAGAATTAAATGAAATTACTAATAAAATGGCTGAAGCAACTCCGGAGGAACTGGAAGAGTTGCTCGAGCAAATGGCCGATGTTCAGGATGCATTGGATGCGGGGGACTTTTATTCATTAGATATCAAAATCGAAGAGGTTGCCCGTGGTCTGGGACTGGATGCGATCGGATTGGAGCGTGATGTGGCGGCTCTTTCCGGTGGTCAGCGTACCAAGGTTTTGCTGGCAAAACTATTACTTGAAAAACCAAAAGTGCTGCTTCTTGATGAGCCGACAAACTATTTGGATGAAGAGCATGTTACTTGGTTGAAAAACTATCTTAAAAACTATCCACATGCTTTTTTATTAATTTCCCATGATACAGAGTTCATGAATGAAACAGTGGATGTCATTTTCCAACTAGAATTCTCCAAGCTGACACGCTATACAGCAACGTACGAGAAATTTCTGGAGCTTGCAGAAATTAATAAACGACAGCATATTGACGCATATGAAAAACAACAAGAATTCATTAAAAAGCAAGAGGACTTCATTGCAAAAAATAAAGCACGTTACTCGACAACAGGCCGTGCGAAATCCCGTGCAAAACAGCTTGACCGTCTGGAACGAATCGATCGTCCCGAAACAGCTGTGAAACCTGAATTCAGCTTTAAAGAGGCTCGCACACCAAGCCGTTATGTAGTAGAAGCCGAAAATCTTGTAATTGGGTACGATAAAGAAAAACCATTGCTTCCTCCCCTTACATTTATGATTGAACGTGGGGAAAAAATTGCACTTGTTGGAATGAATGGAGTTGGGAAATCAACTCTACTTAAAACAATGCTAGGAAAAGTAAGACCACTTGATGGAAGCGTAATACTTGGCGACTATTTGGTACCTTCCTACTTTGAACAAGAAGTAAAAGCAGATAAAATCACGCCGATTGACGATGTCTGGAATGCCTTCCCATCAATGGAACAGGCACAGGTCCGTGCGGCTTTAGCACGTGCAGGCCTGAAAACAGACCATATCACACGTCCTTTAAACTCATTGTCCGGGGGCGAACAAGCGAAAGTCCGCCTTTGCAAACTGATGATGGATGAAACAAACTGGTTAATCTTTGACGAACCAACAAACCACTTGGATGTCGATGCCAAAGCTGAGTTAAAGCGCGCCATGAAGGAATTTAAAGGAACAATTGTCTTAGTATCGCATGAACCTGAATTCTATGAAGGCTTGGCAACAAAAGTTTGGAACGTTCAAGACTGGTTTACAACCGGGAAAACAGATTTATAGGATTGATACGGATTAGAGCCGATTTTTGGCTCGGTCCGTTTTTTTGGTTTGCTTGAGGGTCTGGGGGTGTATATTGTTGGTCCGGATTGAAAGTTTCGATAAGTGTGAGATACATCCTACCCGCTCTAATTATTTAGTTTTCCATGAATTCATTTTCCTATCGGCAATCATTTCTTTCCTTAATAAACCGCATCCACCACCGTTGATTATATGGAAGTAAGCAAATAATCATCCCACTTTATGCAGCGGCATCACTTGGAATACAAGCATAATTTGACACTCACTTTCTATAATGCAATATAATCCTGCCTTTTCCCAATCTGCAACTTCCCTTCCCCGCCCCCCATCTCCTTTTTCATACTCTACTTTGGATACTAGCAAAATATTAAATTTAAGTTTCCAACATTGGAAGTTAGTCGAGGTAAATAATTCAAATTAGCATTTGTAATTAAAATATGCAATTATTTGAAACTTTTTTTCCGTAAAAACGTATATATTTATAGAAAAACGGTTATTAATTTAATGTAACAAGCCCACTTATAGGACGGAAATCGCTATTGACTTACAATTAACTTATTGGTAAGATATTAATATAAACAATATGACTTACTAGTAAAATTACGAAACTTTAAAATATATGAAAGCGAGGAGATTTTATGACAGTTACAATTTATACACAATCTAGCTGTTCCTCTTCACGAAAAGCTATTAAATGGTTAAAAGAAAATGAAATTAATTTCACTGAAAAACGCATAACATCACAACCTTTAACATTAGCAGAATTTAAAAATATTTTAAGAATGACTGAAGATGGTACAGACGAAATCATTGCAACTAACTCAAATGACTTC
The DNA here is from genome assembly GCF_000772955.1 of Ureibacillus sinduriensis BLB-1 = JCM 15800. Classification (GTDB taxonomy): domain Bacteria; phylum Bacillota; class Bacilli; order Bacillales_A; family Planococcaceae; genus Ureibacillus; species Ureibacillus sinduriensis. The sequence continues at coordinate 27,117 of NZ_JPVO01000041.1, forward strand.
AAAAACTTAAATATCGATATTGAACAACTATCAATCCAAGATCTGTATAACTTGATTCAGCAATATCCACGTATGTTGCGCAGCCCAATATTACTGGACGAAAAACGCATCCAGGTCGGTTACAACGAAATGGATATTCGTCGATTCATTCCACGGAAAGTCCGTGCCTACGAGCTAAACGCCATGCAACAAATCGCTGCACAAGGATAATCATTGGCTAGCGAAAGCAAATTTCGTAAAAGTACAAGACCTGCGAAATGAATTTTGTAAGTGGAGCTGAACATTATGGATAACCAACGGCATGAAACCCTTTCCTCTCTCTTTGAAGTTGTCTCTTCATTAGAGCGTAAATGGGCAAATGAGTGGAACCAGCAAAATATTTTAGGATTTTCTAAATCTCATATATTACTCTTAGATTTATTGGCCAAAGAAGGTCCAAAACGTCCTTCCGCTATTGCTGAACGCTTAAAAGTGACGACGGGTGGCGTTACTGTTTTAACTTCAAAGTTAATTAATGGTGGCTTTATTGAGAAAACACAAAGCAATGCCGATCGTCGCGCTTCGCAAATCGCTATAACATCTGAAGGCGAAAGAATATTACAAGAATCCCGCGCCCAAGTGACGGCAATGGTAAACTCAATGTTTGGCATGCTCACAAATGAAGAAATTAAAACGTTACATACAATTTTTGAAAAATGTCTTGTGACTGGAAATGGGCAAAGTTAAAATAAGTAGCATCAAGTATTGGAAATATCATTAAAAAAAGAGTAAGATGCAACCATATGCATCTTACTTTTTTTGATGATAAGTTAAGCAGTTTTAAAAAGCTAGTGTATGGTTCAAAGCTTTTCCCACCCGAAATATTGATTATGTACCACAAATACCAATTATAAAAAATCAACGCTAAGATTACAAAAAAGGAAACTACCCAATAGGTAGCTCCCCTTCATTAGCTCGCCTTTAATTCTAATCTTCTTGTCACGATTGATAGGATATAATTTACAACAAAGTACATTAATGCTACTAGAATGAAGATTGGAACAATATAATTGATACTTTGTGCATTAAGCACTTGTGCGTTATGCATTAAATCTGGTAAAGCGATAACTGTCGCAAGTGATGTGTCTTTCAATAATGAAATAAATTGACTTACTATCGGTGGCACCATCTTTTTAATTCCTTGAGGGAGAACGATGTGCCATAGAGTTTGAATATACGATAATCCAGAAGATCGACCTGCTTCAATTTGTCCTTTCGGTACAGAATTCAATCCACTTCGTATAATTTCAGCTAACATGGCAGATTCAAAGACCGTTAATGCAATAATTGCAGATGCTTCAATGCTAAACTTAATTCCAATTTCGGGTAATGCGAAATAAACAAAGAATATGATCAACAGTAAAGGTAAGTTACGGATAACTTCAATCATACCGGCTACAATTTTAGAGACAACTGGTATATCCGCATAACGGAGAATTCCTAGTATACCTCCTATAATAAAACTCAATACAATTGAAATAGCTGCTACTTTTAGTGTAATCCAAAAACCATCTACTAAAAACATTAAATTGTCAGGGCTATATGCTCCGATAAAATCCATTCACCTAACCCCCTAATTACTCAGTGCAAGTCTTTTTTCTAAACGATTTACGCCCAGACTTAAAGGAAGCGTAATAATTAGGTAAAAGACAGCAACAAAAATATAAACATCAAAAGTTACGAAAGTTCTAGAAGAAATCAAATCTCCCTGATACATTAGTTCTCCTGCAGCCACAATTGTCAAAACTGATGAGTTTTTTACTAAATTGATAAATTGGTTTCCTAATGGCGGAATAACAATTTTAATCGCTTGAGGTAAAATGACATGCACCATTGCTTGAGTATAAGTGAGACCCGATGATCTCGCCGCTTCCATTTGTCCCTTTGGTACTGAGAGAATACCCGCACGGATTGCTTCTGCAATAAAAGCAGCGGTATATATCATTAATGCCAATGTCCCAGCAACAAAACCACTTAAACGGATTTCAAATACAGGTAGCCCTGTGAAAATAAAGAATAAAATAATTAATAAAGGTATATTCCGGATAAACTCAACGTAAATTGTCCCAATCCAATTTAATGGTTTGATAGGAGCAATTCGAAATATCGCTAAGATTGTTCCCAATATGAAACTCCCAATAAGCGCTAGGAAACTTACATACAAAGTATTTTTGAATCCTTCTAAAAACACATCAAAGTTTTCAGATAGGATAGTAAAATCAAGCATATTATCACTCCATTAAATAACCAAGATAGAAAAACTGTAAAACAATAATACTAAGAACTTACGAATTGAGATCATTCTCCAAATTAGCTTGGACTGTCTTTATAAACAAAACGGGCAGCTACCCTTTGTAGAGTATTTCTTGACTGCCCGTCAACTTACAAGTCTTTATTAAATTAGAAATTAAGCCATTTGCTATAAATTTCGTCATATTTGCCGTTTTCTTTTAATTCAGCAAGTGCATCGTTAACCGCTTGAACAAAATCGTCACTGCCTTTTTTCATAGCAATACCATATGGCTCATCCGTAAAGATATCGCCTACAAGCTCAAAATTACTATCTTCCGAAGCCATTCCGTATAGAATCGCATTATCTGTTGTTAAAGTATCCCCTTGACCAGCTTTTAAAGCCGTAAATGCTTCTGCATAGTTTTCAAATTCTAATACTTGTGCATCAGGAGCTTTTTCACGAATGTTGATTGCTGATGTAGAACCTTTAACAGCGATTACTTTTGTGTCCGCAGTAATATCATCAATGCTTTGAATATCGCTGCCTTTTTCAACCAATAGTGATTGTCCAGCCTCAAAGTATACATCCGAGAAATCAACTTCTTGTTTACGTTCTTCAGTAATTGTCATAGTAGCAATAATTGCATCAATTTCACCATTATTTAACATTGGAATACGAGTTTTCGATGTTACTTCTTTAAATTCCACTTTAGAAGCATCGCCTAAAATAATTTCAGTGATTGCTTTTGCCATATCAACGTCGAAACCTTCAATTTCTCCATTACTTGGATTTTTAAGACCAAATAATTTTGTATCGTTTTTTACACCCCAAACAATTTTATCATTTGCTTTAAGCGTTTCTAATGTTGACTTACCTTCCGAAGAAGAGGCATCGTCTCCTGAGTCCTCATCACTGCCACCACATGCCGCTAGAGCAAATACCGATAGAATTAGTAAAAACATGAAGGTGAAGAGTTTTTTGCTTTTGAACATTTTAATTCCCCCTATTTTCTATTTTTTAATGATTCAAAATTCGACTAAGGAATACGCGAGCGCGTTCATCTTTTGGCTCATTATAAAACTCAGTCGGATCTGTATCCTCAAGTATCTGACCCTTATCTATAAAGATAATACGATCTGCAACTTCTCTTGCGAATCCCATCTCATGAGTAACAACGACCATTGTCATCCCTTCACGAGCAAGTGCTTTCATAACATCTAGAACTTCTCCAATCATTTCTGGGTCCAATGCGGATGTAGGCTCATCAAACAACATAATCTCAGGATTCATCGCGAGACCTCTGGCAATTGCAACACGCTGTTGTTGTCCGCCCGAAAGTTGGCTTGGATAGGAGTTTGCCTTTTCAGGAATCCCCACCTTTTCCAAGTAATACATAGCCGTCTTTTTCGCTTCATCTTTTGATTTGTTAAGTACTTTCACAGGTGCTAACATTATGTTTTCCAAAACCGTTTTATTAGGATATAAGTTAAAATGCTGGAATACCATTCCCACATTCTTTCTAAATTCGTTTATATTTACTTTTTTATCGTTCACTACAACGCCATTTACTTCGAGATGGCCTTCCGTTATTGTTTCTAATCGGTTTATACAACGAAGCAGGGTACTCTTACCTGAACCAGAAGGACCGATAATAACAACTACTTCCCCTTTGTTAATTTCGAGATTAATATTATTTAAAACATGGAAATCTCCGTAATGCTTATGTACTTTTTCGAATTTAATCATTAATAAAACCCCTCACTATAAAAGTAATGCGATCACTTTTATGTATCATATAAAGCTATTAAATTACATATTCAAAGGTATTTTTAACACTTTTCAAGTATAGTAGCAATAATCTAAAAATCAGCTATTTTCTGAATAATACGATTATAAGTAATTTGTCGATTTAAATCATTGCCTTTTTGATATAGGTTTAATCTAATTTTGATATATATTGCATTTATAACAGGAAAATCAATGTATCTCAATACATACCAATACGTTACATTCCTAATAAATATGAGTAAAAAAAAGGAAATCTCCTATTAAGCAGGAAATTTCCTTTAGTTCTTTTTTCTTACGCCATCACAACATCCTTAAGAGATGAATCCGAAAGTAATATTTCTTTTAATCTAGCCTTCGCTCGAAATAGACGGGATTTTACCGTTCCAATTGATACCTTCATCAATGTTGAAATTTCGATTAAAGAATATTGATCAACATAGAAATACCATAATGTTTTTTGATAGATCGCATCCAGTTCATGCATTTTCTCCTGGACAATTTTCGTTACAACATCTTTTTCCACCTTTTCTTCAGTAGAAATGTCATTGCTGGGAACCAAATCTAGAATCGGTACGTCTAATGTTTCAGGTTGACTCATCATATACTTGCTTCTTCTGACATTCTTGCGATAGCGGTCGCGGAATGTATTCATTGTAATTGTTGTAAGCCAAGCTTTCACGTGATCAACCTTTTGTACCTGCTCTTCATTACGCACAACTTTCACCCATACTTCTTGCATCAAATCCTCGGCTTCTGCTGTGTTGCGAGTTAACTTTAAACATAAGTGATATATATAACGGTTATATTCTTCATAAATTCCATTTAAACAACTAATCATGTTTTATTTCCTCCAATATTCAATACCTTCTGTTTACATTTTCCCAAATAATTGCATTACACTCTATCGGATTTGCTTTCAATTACATTACATTCTTGTAATGTAGTAGTAACACAAAAATCGCTTCAATATTCAGAATTCTCCTAGATTTGTGTGTGTGCCTGGCACTCACACTATTCAGATTAGTTTGTGTGCCTGGCACGCATTCGGTATGCTATACTATTTCTACTATCTAAATAAATTTGAAATGAGGGTTTATGAATGAGTCAATCGCAAACTTTAGATGCTTATTTTACAGAAAATCGTGAGAAACACTTGGAGGAATTAAATGAATTTCTACGAATTCCAAGTATCAGTTCCCTTTCCGAACACAAACAAGATATCCAAACAGCGGCCGAATGGTTGGCGGAGAAACTGCGCATGTTAAATATCGAAAACGTATCGGTAGATCAAACTGCCGGTCATCCGGTTGTTTATGGGGAATGGCTGCATGCCGAAGACAAGCCGACTATATTATTCTATGGCCATTATGATGTTCAACCCGTCGATCCGCTTCATCTTTGGGAATCGGAACCTTTCAACCCTGTAATCCGCGACAATAAACTATTTGCTCGTGGTGCTTCTGATGATAAAGGACAGGTATTCATGCACTTAAAAATGATCGAAGCGTTATTCGCAACAGAAGGGACACTTCCTGTAAACGTGAAATTCATTTACGAAGGTGAAGAAGAAATCGGTAGTCCGAACCTGCCTGCCTACGTGGAAGAAAACAAAACTAAACTTTCTGCAGACTTGATTTTAATCTCCGATACTGGTCTTTATGCTCCTGGAAAACCTGCTGTTTGTTACGGTTTACGTGGTCTTACCGGGGTTCAAATCGATGTGCGTGGGGCAAAAGGCGACCTTCACTCTGGCCTTTATGGCGGCGGTGTTCAAAATGCAATCCATGCATTGGCAGATATTCTGGCATCGTTCCGTGATGAACATGGAACAATACAGGTGGAAGGTTTTTATGATAAAGTGCTTCCATTATCCGACGAAGAGCGTCAAGCTTATCGGGAACTAAACTTTGATGAAGAAGCATTGAAACAAGAAATCGGCGTAAATGAACTATTCGGTGAAGAAGGATACTCCTATTTAGAACAAACATGGGCTCGTCCTACGTTAGAGATTAACGGCGTTTTTGGCGGTTTCTCCGGAGAAGGAATCAAAACCGTACTTCCCGCTGAAGCTGGTGCAAAAATTACTTGCCGCTTAGTGCCTGACCAAGACCCAAATGAAATCGTCGAGCTGCTCAGAGCACATATTGAGAAGCATAAACCAAAAGGTGTGGAGGTAGTTATATCCGAGTTCGATAAAGGCGCTCCCTTCTTAACACCATTCGATCACCCATTAATCCAAGCAGCTGGACGTTCTTATGAACGCGTCTATAATGTCCCGACAGCATTTACACGTGGCGGCGGTTCCATTCCTATAGTCGCGGCATTTGATGAAATTTTAGCTCTACCTGTTGTCCTGATGGGGTTCGGTTTAAACAGCGAAAACTTCCATGCCCCGAACGAACACTTCCACTTGGAAAACTTCGATAAAGGTTTGCGCGTTTTGGGTGATTATTTACACGAAGTATCAAATCTCGAATTTTAATCACTTATATCAACCTAAAAGTTCTTTTTCCGAACTTTTAGGTTTTTTTATATTCAATCCCCCTCTTAACTACTCCAGAAAAATTGCAACTCTGTCTTCCTCATCTCAATCAAGCATTGTGAGTAATAATCATCATATTGAAAATACCCTAATCTTCGTTAAGAATATTTCATTTATGTAACAAAAAGGAAATTCCTAAATATTTATAGAATTCCATTAATATATACATTTATAAGCATATTTCTAGCAACATGCTATCTTTCTTGAACAGGAGTGTGATTTGTATGGAAAATAAAAGAAGTCTTGTAATTCTAATGCAACCAGTTGTTGGCCTTTTACTAGTATTGATTGGGATTTATACGTTCGCCGTGGGAAGCCCGAACTTACTGCCATGGGCGTATATGTTGATGGGACCCCTCTTTTTTGGAATGGGGCAATATGAATTGAAAAGTCAAAACAAGAAAAACTATAGTATTTTCTATTACTCATTAGCAACTGTTTCTCTTCTATTCGGTGTTTACTCATTTAGTGCATTCTAATCCAGTTAAAATATTGTGCAATAGCCGATGCGTAACGTCATCGGCTTTTTATATTTTTATAGTAAATACCCTAACATCGGAATTTTAAACTACACAAATTCCGGTTATATATAAATAGTAACAGAAAAAACACCGTGCACTAATGCACGGCGCTTTTGGACTGACCCTTTTAAAAAGCATTTTATATATAAACATAGGGGAGGTTATATATCTTGTCGAACAAGCTTTTATGAGGTTCTTATGAGCTTTACTTACCACTTTTACTAAAAGGAGCAATTTCTCATAGAGAGGCTGTCAAAGGTTGACCTCCTATGATATTTTTATCTTATCATCTCAAGCATTGGTTGGATATCGCTCATCCTTACATGTCACATTTTCATCACATTTCCGTTCACATTTCTGAAATATTTTGTTGTATAACACAATCTACTCAAACATTTTAACCATCTCCCTAGTCAAATTATTTAAAGAAAAATCCTTTATTAAAAGGGTTCGTTAAAATGAGACTATTACATTTGCATTCTTTTCTGATATGCAACAGAGTTATCCCGTTAGGATTGTTAATAATTACACGCCTACGCTTAAATTTTAAATAACTACCCCATTTCTTTATCCATTAATAATAGAAAAGGCATCCCATCTATTGATGGGACACCTTAGTCGATATTACTGGAAGATCATGCCGACACTGGAATAGATAATTACTGTTGCAAATACTGCCATCATATAGATTAACGAGTAACCAAACATTTTATTTGCCCACTTTTTCTCATCCATTTGTCGATAGCCAACAATACTGATCCAAAGCCATATTCCGCCCAGAATGAGTGAGACAAGCGTCAGCCCCCAACTTAAAGGAACGAACAAGAAGCTTGTCAGCATCATGATGACTAAATAAATATTCGTTTGCAAGTATGTTCGTCGCATACTCTTTATAACAGGTAACATTGGAATATTTGCCGCAGCATAGTCATCTTTTTTACGTATCGCAATCGCATAGAAATGCGGCATTTGCCAGATCACCATGATAATAAACAACGCCCACGCCGCGGGATACCAAATATTCGGCGCTACCGTTGCCCAACCGATTAGCGGGGGCATTGCACCTGAAATACTACCTACTTCTGTATTCCAAATTGTTCTTCGTTTTGACCACATCGTGTAAGGGACAACATAGAAGAATACGCCAAGGAATCCAAGAAAAGCAGCTAGCCAGGTTGTTAAAGAGAGAACTGCCAACCCCGCAATCAACAGGATAATACCGACAATCAGTACTGTTCGAGCACTTAATTCCCCTGTTACTGTAGGTCTGGATTTCGTACGTTGCATAATTGCATCAATATCGCGGTCATACAAGTTATTAAAAATTCCCGAAGCTCCGATAATAAAAGCAGAACCTACAAAGGCAAAAATGATATGCGGTATATGTTCTATAAAATTTAATTTGTACGTATATAATGCGAGCATAAGTGCGGCAATCATAGGAATTAAATTCGACTTAATTATTCCTGTCTTAACCGCCTTAGCCCAGAGATCAAGATAGTTTTGCATAGTATGTCTTTCCTCTCATTTTTAGGCAACCATTCGCGGAAGCACTATATTCTATCATACCATTCTGTTATAGCTTTCAACAATCACATCGCTTATTTTAATATGAATATTCATTGACAATTAAATCGAAATCCCAAACTTTACCTTATTTACAAGCATCTAATAAGCTATCGACACTAAACACATAACAAAAAGGGGCGGGACAAAATCCAAAAACACCATTTTCGATGGAAAATGGTGTTTTTAGTGTGCCTTGATTACCGTTACGAAGGCGCGCATCCAATGGCACGGCTCGAGCCTGTTGTCTCCCCCTTGTCTCGTCCCCCAGGAGTCGCCCTCCACTCCAATCAATCCACAGAGTATGATATTAATAATAAATATGATTCCATTGTCCCTATTGTATTCCGCTTTTTTTCAGCCGATTTACTTTTTTCTCCACTTGTCTATTGTCTATATATGAACATGCTATCTTCAACAATGGCAATACTAACAAAAAGACGAATAGCAACCTGAAAATCTGAAACACAGTTACTGTCGAAACATCAGCTCCAATAGCGGTCGCAAGTAAGCTCATTTGATCCAGTCCACCTGCTGCTGTGCTTAAAAAGCTTGTCGATAAAGAATAATCCAGGAAGCGAATTAATAGAAGGCCTTGTCCGAAAGTGATGGCAATTAAAAACATTGCACTTCCTATCCCCAATAATATTATTTTCTTTCCCAGTTTAATCATATTTGGTTTTAATAATAGGCCGATATATGCACCCATTAGTAATTGAGCTATATGTAGTACGACTCCCGGTACATGAGGTGTATCAAACGAAAATGAAGTGAGCGCCATAATTAATAATATTGGCGTTAAAAAGTATGGAACTGGCAATTTAATCTTTTTCCCGATCCATACTGTCGCCCCAGCCACTAACAATAAAACTATCAACGGCAACAAATCTCTGCCCAGGACACCATCCGTATTCCCAGGGAGCACGGCATGCCCTGACAATACAAACGGAATGACCATCACAATACTAACTACTCTTACAACGTGAAAATATGTAACGACAGCCAAATCAATATCTTTTTCTTCCTCAGCGAACACGACAATCTGCCCCAAGCCACCCGGGACAGTACAAGTTAATGCGGTCTTAAGGGAAATGCCACCCCATTTTTGCACTCCAAGCGCCATTACTATACTAATAATAACTAGAGCGATATTGATCAAGAACATAAAAAGGACTAACCAACCCATTCCTGAAAAAACATTTAACTGAAACGTTTGACCAATGGATACACCGATGACAATTAACCCTATATTCCGTAGCTGGATTGGCCAATATAATTCAAGCTTGATGAAAAATTGACTAATCAACACAGCAAACAAAGATCCTAGCATCCACGGAACCGGCAAACCAAGCATATCAAACAATAGGGCTCCAATAACGCTTATGATTGCAACTAAGCTAATTGATTTTATATGCATAAGTTACCTCTTTTCTATTTCGTGTTCCTAAATAGATTACCATATTATATGTTTTAGTGAGAACTGTGTTTATGTTTATATGTCTCAGTACCCGTATTGATGCAAATGCAAAAACCGGTTTCTAAATCGAAACCGGTTTTTTCGTAGAAGGATGAATCAGTTGTGCTCTGACCACTCTTAGAATACGCAAAGTAATGGACATTATACTCTGCTATTGTGGAACCCTCTCATTCTGACTTGATCCCCCAAGTAAATAGTGCGTAATCCAACATTCCTATCGAGTGTAATTCAATAGCCAACCAACACCAAACTGATCCACTAAATTCGCATGTAAAGCTCCCCAATTGGTGTCTTGGAGTTCTACAGTCACACTTCCGGAGACACTTAAATCATTATATACCCTAGTAATCTCATCTTCACTTTCACATTCTAGACTTACTCGTACATTATCCCCTTTCGTCGTTCCCCCAAAATGATCCGAAAAATGAATAGTACTATTGCCTATAACAAGTTCTGCATGTAAACACTTGCCATCGTCCGTTTGTTGAACATTGCGAATTTCGCCATTAAATATATTCCGGTAATATTCTATTATTTCTAGACAGTTCTCTACAAAAATGTATGGACTTGCACTTCTCAAACTTATTCCTCCATTCCTCATTTTCCTGGGATTTTACCACCCGATTAGTATCACCAAATTTGAGCAAGTTAAATAACACAATTTGGTTATACACAAACCGCTTATGGAATGAGGGTTGTTAATTCCCTAATATCGTCAATGACAATGTCAGCTTGCTCCAGCTCATCTTTTTGAGCAAAGTCAAAATTCACGCCTATCGAGATTAGCCCATTATCTTTTGCCGCTTTAAAATCAGACAACCGATCCCCCACAACCCATGCTGAGGAGAGTTTATTTTCTTTCACTACTTTCTTTACCAGCTCCGATTTATTACCTGAAGGTATCAATTGAATGCTGTAGACCTTTTTAAAAAAGCGGTTCAAATGATACGTATCGACAATTGATTGCAAGTATTCCCCGAGCCCATTACTGGCGATGAAAAGATCATACTTGGTACTTAGTGATTGAAGAGTCATTTCCACATTTGGATAAAGAGACCCTTTTTGGCTACGGATTATCTCATTCAGTTTTCCTTGAAACAACTCATTACTATTCTCTCGGTCTTCTTGTGAAAAGCTTGGACATAGCGTTTCCCAAACAACCGGTAAGGGCACACCCATAATTTCGCGGTATTTGTTTATTGGCGTCTCTCCAACCCACAAACCATTTTCTCTTAACACGTTAAATGTTCCTTCCAATGCCGGTTCCAATATTTTATCTGTTTGAAATAAAGTACCATCCATATCAAAAATTATCGCTGTATTCATTGTTGCCTCCAATTTTCTTAGTTTACTTACATACTTCATATGTATAGGTTTTTTATCTTTTTTCCAACTACTAGCTTCTGTTAGATAAAAGAAAAATACATCTTCCACCTTATATTATTTTGTAATAAAAAGTAAATATATATAAATTTATGTAAAAGTGGGGATGATTTATTTTCTGAATAGTAGAAATATATTAAATATAATTAATTTTTAGCATGCTTTGTATATAAGATTTTGTTATTATAGTGTCATTATAAATTTATTATATTAGGAGGGATTTTTTTGAAGATATCTATTAGATGGCGAATACTGGCTATAGTTTTAATAATTATCGTGTTAGGCTTGGGTACACTAGGAACTGTCAGCTCACTTTTAATCTCTTCTAAGACGGAAGATAGTGTAATTCAACAAAGTGAAGTAGTTGTTGAAGGACTCTCTGACAATATTACAACATTTTTATCAATATATGAGAAAAGTATAAAAAAATTGGCCGTGTCACCAGATGTACATAATTTCCACTCATTTTCACTTACTTATAACGACGACGCCGATCAATTATACCGAGCCGATTTAGCAGATTACCTATCAGTATATGATGCTGCTTCAGGCATTTACTTTACCGATGGTGAATACACGATTATGGAACCTCATTTTGAGGGGCTCAAGGACCTCGATATGAAAACACGCCCTTGGTATACAAAAGCTATGCAAAATCCTGATCAGTTTGTTTGGTCGTCCCCTTACCTGGATAGTGTTACCGGCGAGTATGCGATAACAGGTTCTATGGCTGTTAAAGATGGTAATAAAATTATAGGTGTTATGGGTGTAGATATCCTATTAGCGCAACTAACAGATATGTTATCAACCACTAACCTGGGGTATGATGGTTATCCTCTAGTATTAGATAACAGCGGAAGCGCGATAGTGCATCCATCGAGAATGGGAGAAGACCTCAGTGCAGAAGAATTCGTTCAAGCATTACAGACAGATAGTAATACAAAAAATAAATTGAAGGCAACGATCGATGACAAAGACGCTGTAATCGTTTATACGAAAGTGCCGGAGTTAAACTGGACAGTAGCTTCAGTCTACTACGCCGATAATTTAAATGGACTTGCCAAGAATATTCAACAAGTCATCTTATATATTTCAATAGCTATTATTGTGGTTACTTTCATTGTTTTATTCCTTTTTATAACGAACGTTCTAAAACCTATCAACAAACTTGGGCACTTAATGAAAGAAGTTTCGCAAGGGGATCTATCAGTCAATATCGAAGTTAAATCACAGGATGAAATTGGTAAACTCAACACCCATTTCAACTCAATGATTGTAAACATGAAGAATATTATTAAAGTTGTGCAAGAATCATCAAATAACGTGGAACATCGTTCTCATCACCTAAGTGCTCTAGCTGAGGAAACAAGCGCTTCTAGTGTAGAAGTTTCAAATGCAGTAAATGACATCGCAGTTGGAGCGACTACTTCATCGGAGAATGCCGATGCGGTAACAGAAACTACAGGCCAACTCGGCGAAAAAATTAACGAGATGCTGGTTCAGTCCCATTCTTTACATGACATTACAGAAAAAGCAGATCAGTTAAATATTTTAGGTCACGACAAGATGAAAAATTTATTGGGCTCCTTTGACCATTCCAATCACGAGTTAACGATAATGGCACAGGCGGTTAAAGGCTTAGAGACAAAAGTGAATGCGATTGATACTGTCATGAGTTCGATATCTGATATTTCTGCTCAAACGAATCTACTCGCACTCAATGCAAGTATCGAAGCTGCCCGTGCTGGTGAGCATGGAAAAGGCTTTGCTGTTGTAGCCGAAGAAGTTAGAAAGCTTGCAGAACAATCAGCAAGAGCGACAGTACAAGTTAAAAGGACGCTCATTGAGCTTCAAACAGAATCTCAACAAGTGGCAAATCAAATGGGGGAAATGCAAAAAACATTCCTAAACCAAGGTGCTGTAGTAGAAGATACTAGTTCCCTTTTCAAAAATCTTTCTGCTCTTATTGAGAACATGGAAGGTACATTTAAGAATGTCATTTTCCAAATTGAAGGGATTGTTATTTATAAAGATCAAGTAATTCAAACAATTGAAGAAATGTCACTAACAGCTCAATCCACTGCCGCTGCCTGTGAGGAAGTAAGTGCTTCAAGCGATGAACAGCTTACAGCAATCCAGTCTGTTGCAGAAGCCTCAGAACAATTAAACAACTTAAGTACAGAGCTAGCAACTGTTATAAGTAAATTTAAAATAAAATAACCTGTCAAGCGGATTAAATTTCGTCCCACAAGCATATTCCAAACCTTTTGGGACGGATATTTATCTGATTAGTTAATCCCTCTTTACCATGGTCATAAATTCCGCTCGATCCGTCCAAAATTCTTTATCTTTTTTAAACCCAAGTTTTTCGTATAAACGAATTGCTCTCTGATTAAATTTGGCTACCGTTAACCGGATACTCACTTTCCCGTTTTTCTTTTTGATTACATTAATTATAAAAGAACAAAACTCTACCCCCTTCCCCTACCGACGAATCTTGGATTCATCCCTAATCCCATATCAACAAAATTTTCTTTATAGGCCCGTGTGGCATGTCCAGCAGGTACTTGCGCAGATTTACCAGAACAAAAAAATCCAAACAATTCATTTTCCGTATCTACTAAAGCATAGTATGAACTATCAAGTAATTCTTCCAATGCTTCCTTTGTATACTCATTATCATAAAAATTATAAGGTGGATCATACTTCCAATTAAGTATTTGAGTTGCATATTGCTCATTCATGTCGACTACTTTCATTTCCATGTCTACCATCACTCCATTACTGTTTCGCTAAGTTGTTAAACATCCTTTAAATCAGTTATATGTAAATTTAATTTGGGCAAAGCAAAATATTAAGTATTTATTTTAGAGGACTTTCGCTTTTTTTGAAGAATTTAAATATCTTTACATCAATGTATTCGGGAGGGGTTTCAATGATTGCTAGTATAGTTGGTAACAGAGTGACATTAAGAGAGCTGCAAGAAACGGATTGGATGGATGTGCATTCCTACGCCTCTTTGCCTATTGTATGTCAGTACCAACCTTGGGGGCCAAATTCAGAAGAAGATTCCAGGGAGTTTGTTCAGCAAGTGATTTTCGACAGTAAAGAAATTCCTAGATCCCGTTTTGTTTTCGCTGCGACAGTAGAAGATAAGCTCATCGGTTCAGGAGAAATCAACATACAAGATTTTATTGATAGAAAAGGTGAAATTGGATATGTTGTACATCCTGATTTTTGGCGATCTGGATATGCTACAGAGATTGCAAAACTATTAATTACATTTGGCTTCACTCAGCTAAACTTGCATCGAATTTCTGCAACTTGCGATCCTCGGAATGTAGGCTCAGTAAAAGTTTTAGAGAAGGTGGGCATGCTGAGAGAAGGAACAGTTCGTGACGATTTTATCATACATGATGGCTGGAGAGACTCTCACCTTTATGGCATTCTCGAACATGAATGGCTTGAAACTGCTTCTTCTCGAAAAATCATAGATCGATAAAGCCCTATATCCTTTTTTTTATTCTGTAATTTCACCTCAATTAAAGCAGAGGTGTTTTTTTATTCCAAATTTTATATACCATTACAAGTAAAAGACCAGTTTGATATGAACCCTTCCTTATGTACAACTGGATAACCATCAAGATTGTAGCAAGCATTGGACGCCTCCATAATTTCTTTATGGGTTAAATACAAATCTATTGATAACCCAATAACAACCATTAAAGCAAGAGAAGAGAGAATAAGTATTACTTGTTTTTTGACACTATTGTTCACTTTAATACACTCCTTATAAAATCCACAACAACGATAATATATGATTGTTTTTAACTAAATATGACAATCTATTACATAGTTTTCACTTTTTTATAGTTAATATACGAAGAACAAAAATGATTGTTTCATTTTTAGTGTATTTTTATTTTAATCTTTAGTTAATACTTCCTTTTTTGTCCAGAAGAGTTAATAATATTTGCCTCTATTTAGTTTTAATTACCTCCTAAATGCAAATAATAAGATTGGAATGTTAACTTACTCAATCAGGAGGATATCAAGATGAATGTTCAAAGAGCCCAAGAGATTTCGGAGTCTCCGGTTATTGCAAACGTATTGTATAACGGAGAAAAGGTATATATTCAACATGTAGATGCGGAAAAAGGAACTGCTAGAATATACCCTCTTGATGATCCTCAAAAAGAACAAGATGTTCCTTTATCCAGTTTATTGGAGCAGTAAGAAGTAATCAGGGAGAATATGTAATTAACAATATTCTCTCTTTTCTTTTTTATTATTTTCACAAGGGGTAATTCATTATCATTACCACATTCCCATCTGGATCTGCTACATTGAACCAAGCCATTTCATCAACATGCCATTCAATTTCCCTAACTATCTTATAGTTCCTCTTTTTTAAGTACTGATAAGCTCATCAAATTAGGAGCGTAAAAATTAAATATCGGATTTGAACTTGTTTGATGTTTAAAATGAGGATCGAAAGTATGATCATCTAAAGTCAGGAAGTACTCCCTCAATAGGTACATTGAAAACGGAGGATTTTATTATTTCTAAATCAACTTTTATGCCAAGTAGTTCGCAATCCCATTGTGCAGATTTTTCAAATTACTTGCATGAATGAAAATACCGTTCATTCGGTTTTTAATAGGAATTTCCTTTTCCATTAAAAACAACCTCCTACAAACATGAGTTACTTCTTTTGAATTAGACCAAATCCCATCCCAACCGGGTCGACCAAATAAGCTAAATAAAAATCATCAAATTCCATTTTATCCCGAAGAATCATAGCACCATTCCCTTTTGCTTTCTGCAACGTTTCATCGATTGATTTGACCTCTATTTGTATTCTTGTCCCGTGAGGATAATCACTAGGCCCTTTACTTATCCCCCCATCTATACCATGTTCTTCTGCTTGTCCCGTTGTTACTGCCCAATAATCCCAAGAGGGCTCGGCCACTTCCCAGCCAAACACGTCAGCAAAAAATTGGGCTGCTTTTTCCGGATTTTGACTGCTATTTCAAACCCAATAACTCTTGCCAAATTTATAGACCTCCTTATTTTAAAAAAGTATTATCATTTGTTCCAATATTTTGAAAAATCCATTTGAACTATCCATCAATAGAAAATAGGAAATTAATGTCTCCCTATGTAAATGTTTTTGACACCCTACCTAGAATAAAACCGTTTATCCTGAGCAAATTAGTACCTAGGAGGTGAATTCATGGGGAACAAAAACAGCAAGGAAACATTGAATGTGAGAACCCACAACCCTTTCGAAACTTATGCACATTTGCATAGAAATACCACTAGTCATCGAGATAATCCGGAGGACAATACTGCTGAGATAGCAGAAGAATTCGATTCAAAAGTTAAGAATAAGAACAATGCAACCAATCATGACAAAAATCAACAATCAAATAAAAGATAAATAATCTAAACTAATGGAGGAACTGGAAATGGCGAAAAAAAATAAGAATAGAAATAATAATAACAACAACTTAAACAATAACAACCAAGAGATCGCTCAAGAGTTGGATGTACAAGAAGTTAAAAACAACAACAAAAAGCAGAAAAAGAACAGAAACAATTAGTTAACTGTAGATGCACCAAAAGTACATATCGATACTTTTGGTGTATTTACTATTCCTCTCCTTGGAGAATGTCCTTTAAAAATCGCTCCCTGTTTTCCAAAAAGTACCTCATAATTCGGTAATGATTCGTTTCTTCATATTTTATTTCTTGAATGGACTCTTCATCAAAACTGTAGATTGTAGCATTGGGGTATCCTAAAAGAATTGGTGAATGTGTCGCAATAATAAACTGACTGTCTCCTTCTTGGACCAAATCATGTAGAATCCTTAAAAAAGCAAGCTGTCTTTGGGGGGAAAGTGCTGCTTCCGGTTCATCCAATAAATAGATCGCATTTCCATTAAACCGGTTTGAAAATAGCGACATAAAGGATTCCCCATGGGACTGTTCATGTAAAGAGCGCCCACCATACGATTTAAAAGCTGCTACTTCATCTATATGTGATGCAAAGTTATAGAAAGACTCTGCACGCAAAAAGAAACCGTTTGTTACTTTTGGCCACCATGAAAGTCTGATAAATTCACCTAATGCAGATTCGGACCGATGAACATCATAAAAATTGTTCCTTCCCCCACCAGCAGTATTAAATCCGCATTTTTCTGCAATTGCTTCTAATAGTGTCGACTTGCCCGAACCATTTTCTCCAACGAAAAATGTGACCTGATTCTCTATTTCCAATCGGTCAAGTGTCTTGATTGTCGGGATTGAAAAAGGGTATTCATTATACGATGAAATTAAATCGCGCTGGAGTTCAACTCTATTCAAGAACATTTTTAATCCCCCTCTTACCTCTCATATACTATAAATAATAGCTCATAACTATGAGCTCGCCCTTTTTGCCCATTCTTCGTTCCCCTTCATCAACATATCCACATTTTTTGTATAGATTATGGGCAACTTCATTTCCAAGATTCACTGCTAAAACAATTTCATTAATACCATAAAAATTTTCTCGAACAAAAGACGGTAATCGCTTTAACGCCTGTTTTGCATAGCCATTTCCTATATAGCGGATATCTGTGGAAAATGCTCTTAATAAAATTGCATCGGGATTGTCAGAATAGGGTTCTACCCCCTTATTTTTATGTAGATTAAAGTATGTAACCAAGATCCCGCCCTCAATCGCCATTATGGCGTGTCGATCCGGATCCTTTGCGCAAAGCTGCGTACAATCAACCGGTGCACCGGTAAACCTTAGTTGGTCCTCAGTTATTTGATAGTTTTCAACTGCCTCTTTATATGTTTCGTTATAAAAACAAAGATTCAAGATAATCACCTCACACAGGAACATTTGTTCCTATTTTACATTATATCACTTGTTCCTTCAACCATATTTTTCAAAAAATTCAATTTCCTATTTTGGACTTAGCTGTATTGAACCTCTTTTTGCTGGAATATACTCCTATATAAATTTCAACTTTGGAGGGTATCCATGAAAGCAATTATTACAAAAAAATACGGAACACCTGATATTTTGGAGCTAAAAGAAGTTAATAAGCCATTACAAAATGATGATGAAGTATTGGTAAGTATTAAAGCCGCCTCTATAAATTACGGTAACTTAGTTCTTTTATCGGGAAAACCATTTTTGGCACGAATGGCTTTCGGTTTGTTCAAACCTAGATTCGCTATACCAGGTGGTGATATCGCGGGGATAGTTGAAGCAATCGGCAAAAATGTAACCGGGTTTCAGCCAGGCGATCAAGTTTTCGGTGACCTTTCCGCTTTTGGATGGGGAGGATATTCCGAATATGTCGCGCTCCCGCAACGAGCAATAGTCCACAAACCAACTAATCTTACTTTTGAAGAAGCCGCCGCTGTTCCTATGGCAGCAGTTACAGCCTTGCAAGCGTTGCAGAGGGGCAAAATAAATTCCGGCCAAAAGGTGCTAATAAACGGTGCCTCTGGAGGAGTCGGGACTTTTGCCATTCAGATCGCTAAGGCATACAACACAGAGGTGACAGCCGTTTGTAGTTCTAGAAATATAGAAATTGCACGTTCACTTGGTGCAGATCATGTCATTGATTATACAAAAGAAGATATTTCAAAAATGGAAAATCGCTTTGATCTCATTCTTGCAGTGAATGGATACGTTCCGATTTCAACCTATAATCGTCTTCTAAAGCCAGAAGGTTCATACGTGATGATTGGTGGTTCTGAAGCACAAATGTATCAGGCCATGTTCCTGGGTCCCCTCCTATCCTTAACAAATAAAAAGAGCCTTAAGAACATGCTGCAGAAAACGAATCGAAAAGATTTGCTATTTTTAAAGGAACTTATTGAAGCGGATAAAGTAAAACCCGTTATCGATCGAACTTACAAGTTAAGCGAACTAAAAGAAGCCTTCGAATATTTTGAACAAGGCCATGCACAAGGAAAAATTGTCATTTCTATTTAATCTATTGTACCTTCACCCGCGTTTAAGTCGGTAATTGAACAATATATCCTTTTCCGTAAAACCTACTTTGAAGTAAATATGATTAGCTTGATCATTTTTCCGTTCTACACACAATTTTATTTCTTTTATAGTCAAAAAAGTAAAGAGTTCCGTAATAACTTCGTTCAGCAACATGGTGCCATATCCTTGATTTTTAGCAGATGGAGAAATAGCAATGTAGTGTAGGAAAGCTTCTCCCAATTCCATATCTACCTCATAATGAGCATAGCCAAGAATTTCACCCGTTGTTGATTTCAGCACTCTTAAAAAACAATATTCATCATTCAATCGGGCTACAATCGTTTTGGCATCATAATATGTATCCGGAAACTCTGCTCCATGCAAATATTCAAAAGCTTGATAGTCGGTATCACAATATTTTGTGCTTTTAAATTCAAGCACACCTTCAAAATTTTCTTTTTGAAGTTCTAAAATTAGGTGTTCACCCGTTTTAGTAGCTTGCAGTATGTTCATAAACTCCTGCTGAATGTGATTATCACTATTCAGAAAAAAGTTGAATGACCTGATTGTTGGATACTCTTCCAATAGCCGTCCCCATATTTTTTGCTGTAATACGTGCGAAGAAGTTTTATTAAATGGTCCCCATACTTCCGCACTTTTTCCATCAATATCCAACCCAATTGCCGCATCTATTTTTCCTTCAATATTTTTGGCAATATAAAAGGCAATCCGACCATTTTCCTGAACAAAATCTTTTTTTAATGTTGCATAGATTTCTTCAACTTTGTCACCACAATATCCAATATGGGATGATTTTTGATTATTTACTTCGTATAGGAAGTTTGCCACTCATCCAAATCTGCAGCCATTTCAATCATTGCAGGCATATAAGCACCCCATTTCTTTCTGATCTATAAAAAGTTCGTTGTGTTAGCGATAAACCCTTTTATATAAAGAAAAAAAGCGTTTCTTTTTATAGAAACGCTTTCCAGCATTAACAATTAATGAATATCCCGTTTTCTAAAGTTACCGCCCTTCACTTCCGCTACATCATAGACGGTAACAAAAGCACCTGGATCGATTTCTTGAATGATCTCTTTCATTTTACTTTCTTCCAAACGGTTAATGACACAAGTCACTTCAATGAACTTTTCTTTCGTATAGCCGCCATATGCTTCATTATAAGTGGCACTTCGACCTAGACGATCACGAATCGTATCAACAAGCATTTCCGGTTCCAGGGTGATAATTTTAAATGTCTTAGAGCCACTTAGCCCTTCTTCTACAATATGAATGACCTTAGATGCTATAAAGTAAGCAATACCCGAAAGAATAGCGCCTTGCAGACCGAAAACTGTTGATACAATAATGAAGACAAATAAATTCAGGAATAAAATTAAATCACTTGTCCCAAAAGGCAATTTTTTCGATAAGAGAACCGCCAACATATCAATGCCATCCAATGCACCGCCATTACGCAGCGCCAAACCCATACCAAATCCGAGGATAATCCCGCCGACAACCGTAACCAATAAAGTATCGCCATCAATAATGGCCGGGATATGATGCATGAGTATTGTCCCAACTGCTAATGAAGCTATACCCAACACTGAATAGATAGCAAAGCTTTTCCCAATTTGCTTATACCCAAGCCATACGAATGGGATGTTCAAAACGGCGATTAAAACGCCCAAAGGTAACCCGAACAACTGTGAGCCGACGATACTTAGTCCCGTTACTCCACCGTCCGATACATTATTCGGAATTAATACAGCCTCCAGTCCATATGCTGCGATTAACCCCCCCAATATAATCATGATGGATTTCGTTAAAATCCTGACTATATTAGTCTTTTTCTTTCTCACTTTATTCATTTTGTTTCCTCTTTCCAATACAGTTTCGTTCGGTTATGTAAAGTTTTTCACTTATATTTCCCAATATAATAATTATATATTAGCTTTCCCTATTCTCAAAACAACAGCCCTTAAAAGTTATATTGAAATGCTTTTTTGCAGTCGATAACTTGTTGAAATCCTAATCCACGAACAATGATCAGATAAAATATTCAAAGCCTTCTACTGCACAGGCGAAATGTTATTGACCTGTAAAATTTGTAATTTCCCCCACGTTCCTTTCCAATCTTTTTGAGCTACACGTGTTTCATAATTCTGAATTCTCCCTTTGTCCATCAATACGAAGGGAGTCGGCTTAACAACCATATTTACAACGTCGGTAATCCCATACGGTGCAGCCAAAATCAGGTTACCCCGGCCATCCAATTTAATTCCGATTGCAGTTGCTGTTTCCGGAAATTTTGATATTGCATCGATTGAAGATGTATAAGGAGCAGTGTTATTTCTTATGTGCATTCTCGCTTCATTTTTTACGGACCATGGAATATTTGGCAGGAGTGATTCCAACTTTATCTCGTACCACTTTTCCTCTGATTCATCAAGATTGGACGAATCAAAGTAAATTACGTCCACATCAGGTACCTGCGTCCTTTTATGAAAACCATGTAGTGTATCCCAAATTTTTGCCCTTACAAACCCCGCACATATCCACCAGTCAGGAAGATCCAATGTTTTCGCAGCTTGTAAGATGTCCATCATCCAAGCATCCTCCCGAATGATTGAAATAATCTTTTCCTCATTCAACAATACCATTCTCCCCCTTATGTCTTCTAAATCCCCAATAAAAAACTGCCAAAGCGGCAGTGGAGATCTGTTTTGATTAGAAATATTATAGACTATATCAACTTATCGATAATTATTATGTGTAGGCGTAAACAAATCCTCATCCGAATTTCGAACAAGTGAAAAATTATCAACATTGTAATGTCCATGCAATGTCCTATTATGATGATTGATAATTTGTTGTCCAGTTAGTGCATCTGAATCAGATGTAGAGTGTCCGTCCTCTACCAGCGTCACGTCAAATCCAGATACTGTTGCCGTCCTTACCGCTGTGTCGATGCAGTATTCCGTTTTGCACCCCATCATGACAAGATGTTCAATTCCACGTTCTTTTAGATAATTATTTAATGGCGTCCCATAAAATGAATTTGTCGCTGCCTTGTTAAAAGTGATGGTATGCGAAGGCACATTGATTCCCGGATGCACCTCAAAACCGGGGCCTTCGCCATTTGCAACATCGACGTCCCGGATAAATATGATTGTAATCTTTCTGTCTAATGCCTGTTGGATAACCGCGTTAATCTTTGTTATTAATCTTTCCTTTTCGATCACTCCCGGTTCAACGTGATCCCCTTCAATCAACGCTTGCTGTGCATCAATGATTACTAATGCTTGTTTCAACTAATTTCCCCCCTAGCAACTTGTTTATCTCCATTTCTATTCCTTATCTGCAGAAAAAAATCCTTCTTTCCGCCATGATAATTTAAATCTAAAAGAGCGATACCCTTATAAAAAGGTATCGTTCCCATTATTTATTCTCTGCCTGGACGATCGGCCAAATACGAACCACTGCCTTTTTGGCATAATGCAATATCGGTCTTTCGTAATTCGGCACGATATTCAAGGCTTTCAGCAAGGTGTTATGCTGGAATTCAGCTTCCGCTCTTTCCAGCAGCCAAGGTTCGTGCAAAATATCCGCTCGTAAAGGGACACCTTTTTCATTGACAGTATAGAGACAATATCGTTCCACTAGCCATTCTTCCATCGACCCTTTGTCTGCCACTGATGGCGCGGATATCGACTTATAATTGCACAGCAACTGTAGACCTGACTTCTTTTCACTTTCAAATATGATTAATTCCTTCGCCTTTTTGTAGTACATGTTCATATGAAAGTAGGGCAACCGGAAAAATGTTTTAGCAGAATATGCGGCAAGAAAGTTGGAAGCCGTTAAACTAAAAAAGTAAACTCCCGGCTTTCCATTCAGCGTTACATACGTACGGACATTAAAGCCTGGAAACGCAGCCATTCCGGGTATGGGCGGCAATCCTCTTAAATGCATGGAACTCGTTAAGTAAGGTACAATAGTAACCCACCCGGTTTGATAAAACGTATCCAACGTCAACCCACTTGGCACCAAATTTTCTAGAACTTTGCGTGGCACCGGATAATGTGCAAATAAGACATCACTCCAAGTCTGCTTCATAATCCAAGGCAAACTGGTCGTTAACTTCCTCTTTTCCTCTATACAGCCTTCTTCAACAAACATTCGCTCTTTCATTTTCCTTGCTGTCACCACCTTCATTATTCGTAGATAATTTCCAGTATGAACTAAACGCCAGGGAACCAACCAGGTGCGTTTAGGATAATTTTCCATAACGTGTCTGGTACAACTAACTCTTCTTGCTTTTCTTTATCGATCTCAGTTACGATTTCATCTTCTTTTCCATCCGCTACTTTTTGGACCCAGTCCGGATCTATAATCAATTCACGACCCAGTGCCAATAAAGGTATACCCGTCGCAAAAGCTCTGCGCGCGTCTTCAGCACTATAAATCGAACCAACCCCAATCAATGGGACACGTCCGTTGATTTTTTCAAGTAAATACTCAATACGTGTTTTCGATAGATCCTCAACACCTCTTTTGGCAGTTGAGAAAAATTCCATTAATGAAACATGCAGATAATCTAAACCTTTGTCGGCTAAAACATCCACTAACGCTAATGTATCCGCCATTGTAATGCCGTTTTCTTCAGGTTCTTCGGGAGAAAAGCGATGTCCAATTATGAAAGAAGCGTCACCATACTTTTCTACCACACTTTTCACCTTATCAACTACTGCCAATGGGAACGCCATGCGTTTTTCCAAGCTTCCACCAAAGCGGTCTTCACGCTTATTGGAATGTCCTGAGAAAAATTGTTGTATTAAATAACCATTTGCCCCGTGAATCTCCACACCATCATACCCTGCTTCGATTGCTCGGCGGGTTGCTTCACCATATGCTTCGATAATTTCATAGGCCTCTGCTTCTGTTAAAGGTTTCGGTATTTTCCCTTCTACTCCGTTATGAACAGCCGGCACATCGCTCGCACTGACAATTTCACCATTTGGAACCAGCTCAGGAGGAGACATTTTTCCGCCATGATAAATCTGCAGGATCGCTTTTGCCCCTTGTTCCTTAATGGCTGTTGCCACGCGCTTCATGCTTGGAATAAATTCATCACTATAGGCAGCAAATTGTCCATGGAAACCTTGACCATTTGGCGTTACATGCGTACACGCTGTAATGACCATACTTACTCCGCTAGAACGACGGGAATAGTATTTAATCTCTGCGTCCGTCACCGTTCCATCCGCATTAGACGAATAGTGCGTCATAGGTGCCATAATAAGCCGATTTTTTAATTCAACTCCATTCGGCAATGTATGCGGTGTAAACAAGTCTTTATATTTTTCATTCATATCTTATTCCTCCCCTTACTAATTGCAGAATCTATTTAGAAAGCTAAGAACTCCTATATCAATCTCATAGCGTAGTCCCTAATTTCCAAAATGTAGACCTTATGTATATACTAAACAAACATCACCCAAATCAGTAACTAATATGCTTGGGGAAACTTAATGGCGTGGTGCGAACAACATCACTGACACGCCGGCTAAGCAGATGCATGCACCAATCCAATCATAGAAATCAGGAGTTTTCCTATCAATCCCCCATCCCCATAACACTGAAAGGATGATAAACACGCCGCCATAAGCTGCATAAACTCTCCCGAAAGATAAAAAGTTTTGAAATGTGGATATAATACCGTATAGCGCCAATGCAATCCCACCCCCTATCCCCCAATACAAAGGTTTTCCTTCCCTTAGCCATAACCAGATCAAATAACCTCCGCCAATCTCCGCAACCCCTGCTAAGATGAATAACGCCATTGTATAAAACATATTTCAACACTTCCTTAATCGTTTTTATAAATTATACTAAACACTTTCACCAAATCTGTACTTGAGCAATCTGTTCTTGTTCTCTATAACTCCCCGTCCAATACCGTCATTCCCACCCTTCTAGAGTCGATCTACAAGTATCATCTCAATGTGACTAATTAAATTTAAACCGTACCTCTTTGGAATCTGAGAATAGTTAATTAGTATCATTACAAGTCTTATGCACTATACATTGCAAACATATTGCTTCCTTGCACTTAAGTCCTATCGAATATGGACGGTGTCGAGAATTGTTGTATATAATTGAATGAAGTCAAATTTTGTAGGTGAAATACTTGGACGATATCGTAATTACCGGTTATGGCATTAAAGCACCTGGTATTTTAGATAATTTAAGCTTTTTAAATGTTTTAGAAAAGGGCATATGTACACAGAGTATTTTAAGAAACCCTCAGTATCCGGAAACTCATATTGTTGCGGGTATAATAGAGGACAGTTTCCTAGATATACGAGGAAGAAATTATAAGCGCCACTCGCGTTCTGTCAGAATGGCGGTCGCCTCTGCTTTGGATGCTTGCGAAATGTCGAATTTGGAATATTTCAAACCACACCGTATTGCAGTAATAATGGGAACTTCTGCTGGTGCCATTCTTGAAATAGAACAGCAGTCTTCAGACTTTTTTGATTTAAAGACTACTCCCATCCAAGGTGTTTCATATGCCGATACACACACGCTTTCGGGTACGGTTGCAGAGGTAATAGGTTCGTTTGGGCCTGCCTTTACTTTAACTACCGGATGCACTGCCAGTTTGGATGCACTGTCTATCGGAAAACTCCTTCTTGAAAATGGGACCGTGGATGCGTGCATTGTAGGTGGAACCGATGCGCCGTTAGGCCAGTGGACAATCAATGGCTTTAAAAAATTAAGAGCCCTCTCAACCGAATTGTCCATTGAAAATGCTGGTGTTCCTTTTTCAACAGCCCATCGCGGATTTGTTATATCGGAGGGCGCTGGAGTTATTGTGCTGGAACGCAGACAAACAGCAGAATCACGCAGCCAGAAGATATACGGAAAAGTTGAACGGGTCATAACGAGAAATGAAGGGCAAAAACTATTAAGTTCAGATACGACCGGCAGACATATGCTTGAGGTATTCCAGGATACTATCGGGGATACTGTACCAAGCTATGTAAATAGCCAGGCGCTTGGTCTGGAAACAAACGATCACATAGAACGCTTGGTTCTGAAAGAAACATTCGGCTCGGAAGTACCGATCACTTCAATTAAAGGAATGACTGGACATTCATTTGGTGCAATGGGGGCCATTCAAATCATTTCATCACTACTTTCAATGGAACATGGGTTCATACCTCCTACCATTAAAACAAAATGCGTTGGTTTTAATGATATACCCATTGTTCTGAAGACTAGATATCAAGCTGTGGACTCTGTATGCATCACTGCTCATGGCAGTAGCGGGAATAATGCCTGTCTACTGCTGACACATTGCTAGGAGGCGCAATACATGTTTTTTACCTTTTTAATTTTACTATCCTGCATTCCGATAGTAGTCGGCGTGACGCTATTAATTTTATTTAAAAAATACAAGCTATCGAGAGTGCTATTTCTACTTCTCTTAATGGTGACATTTTGGCAATTGGATGTTGCCTTTTTATATTCTTATAATCTTTTAAGTGAAGAAATTATCCTCTTCTTGTTCAAGTTGCTGCGCTTTGGTTCGATTTTGATTACACCTGTATTTTTCCATGTCGGATATACAATTGTGCAAGAAATCTTGCCGGAGGAATTGCAAAAGAAATGGAAACCTTATGTAAATCGTACTACTGTCTTTTTATTCTACGGACTAGCCTTTTTTGTATATATCGTAGGATGGAGCAAAAATGGAGTTAGTAGTTTGGAGCTTATGCAAATAGGTTCCAACGAATTTTACTTTCCAGTTTACGGAAAGTTATCTTGGACTTTCATTTTCAATATTTTAATCTTCCTGGTTAGTATGACCACCTGTTTTTTAATTAGTTTAAATGTTAAACAGAATAGCGAACGTACCTTTTTAGTTTATTTTAGTATCTTTTCAACTGTTGGTTATGCTATAGGTGGCTTAAATATGTTTCCGGCGGCAAAATTATACCCAAGTTCAATTGCGTTGCTAGTCTATGCCCTTTCCATATTAATCATTTCTAGCAGAATGCATCTAGAGATTGTGAATAATATGAACAAGAAATTAAATGAGCAGAAGAAATTCCTTTTTCAAGTAATCGATTTGAACCCGAACTATATCTATGCACGAGACAGAAATGAACGTTATACTCTGTTAAATCAATCCTATGCACAGCTGAAAGGAATCAACATCCAGGATATGGTCGGGAAAACGGATGATGAACTGCAACGAGAACCCCAACTGGAAAAAAGAATACAGGCGGGCAATCTATACGAGGTGCGGGAAAAAGTCTTTATTCGCGAAGAAGAAATCACCTCTGCTTCCGGTGAGGTCGTATGGGTTCAGACTGTCAAGGTCCCAATCAATCTGGATGAGAGCTCCGCAATACTTGCTGTCTCAACAGATATTACTGAACGGAAACAATATGAAGACGAAATCAAGTTCCAAGCCTATCATGATTCTTTAACCGGATTGCCGAATAGACGAATGTTTAATGAAGATTTGACCAGCCTCCTGGAAAGAACAAAGTCGGAAAATAGTCAGAGTGCCATTATGTTTCTAGATTTAGACCGATTCAAATACATTAATGACACAATGGGGCATGACGTTGGAGACCTTCTATTAGTCGAAGTATCAAGACGTATTGAGAATCTGCTGAAGAAGAGGCACCATTCAGCCAAAATTTATCGCCTTGGGGGGGATGAATTTACAATTCTGCTTTCACAATATAGTGCTACCGAGAGTGAAGCCCTTGCCAAAGAATTATTGGCGCAATTTAAAACTGGCTTCATGATTGTTGGCAGTGAGTATTTCATCACCCCGAGTATCGGTATCAGCATCTATCCACAAGATGGCGTTGATGCAAATACCCTCATAAAACATGCTGATACGGCCATGTACTATGTGAAAGAAAAAGGGAAAAATAACTATCAATTATTTACTGCGGAAATGCAGAAAAACTTCTACCGAAAGATGATGATTGAAAGCCAATTAAGAACAGCATTGGATAATAAGGAATTGGAACTATATTATCAGCCTATCATTGATTTAAAATCCAAAAACATTGTTGCAGTGGAATCTCTATTAAGGTGGAATAACGAAACTGTCGGACCTGTGTCACCTGATGAATTTATACCGGTTGCAGAAGAAACAGGAATGATTTTGCCAATCGGCCATTGGGTGCTGCAAACAGCTATCCAGCAAAATGCGAAATGGCTGAGTGAAGGTTACAAACCTTTAAAGACAAGCATCAATGTTTCAGTGAGGCAATTACTTGATCCAATGTTTGGGGATAATGTGAAAAATGCAATAGAAAGCACTGGGATCGATGGGGACAAAATTGTACTGGAGATCACCGAGAGCATTGCAATGTATGCAGATTCGATGATAGAAAAGCTGAATGCCTTAAAGAAAATTGGCGTCACCCTCTCGATGGATGACTTTGGGACAGGTTACTCCTCCCTTAGTTACCTAAACAAGTACCCATTGGATTCACTGAAAATCGATAAATCGTTTGTTATGGGGATGCATCAAGACGAGGAGCATAAGGCCATTGTAAAAACGATTATTGCCATAGCAAATCATCTTGAATTGAGGGTGATTGCCGAAGGAATTGAAGGCCTGGAAGATGCCGACTACTTGAATGAAATGGGTTGTGATTATGGCCAAGGATATTACTTCAGCCGCCCACTTCCTGCAAAAGAATTCGAAGAAAGATGGCTGGCCTTAAAATAAATAACTATTTTTGTTAGTATATTTTGCAAATTAGAATTTTATAAACAAGCAAATAAGGCATTCAGTATGAAAACGTACTGAATGCCTTTCATTTTTTCATATGCCCATCTATCTTGCCATTTGGCATTTGCTATCTACCACAAATCTATAAAAGTTGCTCAGGACTACATATGTAAATCTTGTATAACCATCCTCTTATCTAATAGGAATTCCCACCTTTAATTACCAGCCTACTTTTAGACGATTCTATATTATGATTGTTAGTGAGGTGATGAAAATGATAAAAGCTTATACATACCCAGTAATTTTTGCTCTAGAGGATACAGAAACAGATGAAGGTGATTTCCCCGTTTATATCAGAATCCCAGATCTTATGGATGCGGGATTTTCCTTCGCCGCATCTGCAGGGAATACTGAAGACGATATTTTGGCTATTGCCAGCGATTGCATGAAGATGTCCCTTGCCGATGGGCTTCGTCGTGACTTACAGGCGCCAATAGCATCAAAACTTGACAACGTTGACTTAAAGAGACATCTGTCACGGTATGACGATGAAGATATAAATCTTAAAAGCATCGCAATAGAATGGATTAAAACTGAGGTGTAAAGCCTCAGTTTTTTTGCAGTTCATAACAATAAATTTGCCTATCCTATCCGCCCTGTCGCTACCGCTTTGCAACTAAAATTATTAGGTACTTTTCTTCATTTATAAGAGACTGAAAATTGTGTTAATATCGTTGTATCTTAATAGAATTGGAGAGTTGATATGATAAGTTTTTCTAAACCTGGTGTAGAACAATTTTTTCAGACGTTAACGATTTCAGATTTCACAATTAGTCCTGACGAAAAACAATTGGTATTCAGTACCAATTTAAACGGTTATTTCAACCTGTGGGCAATGGATTTGCCAAATCAATTCCCTTATCCTCTCACATTTAATAATCAAAGTGCAGCATTTCTGTCTTATGCTAAAACAGGTGAGTTCATTATTGCAGGCTTCGATAAGGATGGGGATGAAAATGCACAAATTTATGCTGTTTCCCCCCAAGGCGGAACATTATATCCTCTACGTCTGCATGAAGGCGAACGTCACTTTTTTTCACATCTGAGCGAAGATGGAAAACGGCTTTACTATCCAAGTACTTTTGGTAATACAACCTACTTCAATAACTACGTTTATGATATCGAATCAGGAGAAGAAAAACTCTTGCTTGAAGGTGAGGAAGCACCTACCTTCATCGATGCAGTGAGTCCTAACGAGGATTCCTTTGTTGCCATCAAACAATACGGCAACACCCATTCTGTGGCTTATGTATATCTTGGAGCAGAGAAGCACTTGCTCACTCCCGAGACAACGGAGCAGCATACTGTTACAGGAATTGTCTATACCTCTAATTCGGAAATTTACTTTTTAACTGAATACAACGCAGATTTAAATTATCTAGCAAAATTAAATCTAGCAACAAAAGAATTTTCAATCGAATTACAGCTTGATAAAGAAGATTTCACATATTTAACATATTCAAAGAAAGATCATTCTCTCTATCTAATCGGATCATATGGTGTTGAGGATCGTTTATACAAGTACAATCTGGAGAACGGCCAATTACACTCCTTGAACACGCCGACAAGTGTGATCGATAAACTAGTCGTTACTTCCAGTGGCAGCCTTTATGTTCTAGGTCGCAATGCAACTACACCAGGTAATATTTTCACCTCGAAGGATAATGGCACTGACTGGATAGAATTAACTCATTACCGTGTACCGGGGGTAAACGAAGATGAATTGGTTGAGCCGGAAGTGTTGACTTACCCTTCATTTGATGGAATGGAAATTGAAGCATTATTTTTCAAAGCGAAGGAAGAAACCTCAAATGGTCATGTTATTCTTTGGCCTCATGGAGGTCCGCAAGCTTTGGAACGCAAAACTTTCCGATCCATGTTCCAATCTCTTCTTTATAGCGGCTATTCGATATTTGCGCCAAACTTCCGTGGGTCAACCAATTACGGTCTGCAGTTTTCCAAAATGGTTGAAGGCGATTGGGGTCATGGGCCACGTTTAGATAATATCCAAGGTTTGGAATGGTTAATTGAAAAAGGCTATGCTGACAGAGAAAAAATTCTACTATTGGGAGGAAGCTATGGGGGCTATATGGCCCTTTTACTTCACGGTAGACATGCAGAGTACTTCAGGGCGGTAGTGGACATTTTCGGACCGAGCGATCTCTTCTCATTTATCGACTCTGTACCTGAGTTTTGGAAACCTTATATGGAACAATGGGTTGGGGATCCTGTGAAAGATAAGGAAAGATTAACAAAGGATTCCCCCATCACTTATTTAGATGGCATGACAAAACCAATGCTCGTCATTCAAGGAGCAAACGATCCACGCGTTGTGCAAAAAGAGTCCGATCAAATTGTTGCTGCACTGAAGGAAAAAGGACGCGAAGTGGAATACATCGTGCTGGAAGATGAAGGACACGGTTTCTCCAAAAAGCAAAATGAGATACTCGTCTATGGAAAAATTATCGAGTTCTTCAATCAACAAATCGCCAAATTGATGCAATAATATTAAAATAGCCCTTAATGCTGGATTTTCTTTGCATTAAGGGTGTATTATTTTTTCCGGTTGCATCGCATCTCAAAATAAATACACATATCAAGAAATTGCCACCCCTTCGTTCAACTCAAGAAACAAACACGATGAACAATCCTAATGATCTAAAAGAATTATTATAAATTCTTTTATTGCCTCCCCACTCAAATTTTCAATTTTTGAAATATATAAAACTCATTTAAACAAACGGTTTTTCTACTACAATAAGTAGAAACCTTAAATAGAATAAGAGTTAAAAGGA
Organism: Ureibacillus sinduriensis BLB-1 = JCM 15800; assembly: GCF_000772955.1. Lineage (GTDB taxonomy): Bacteria > Bacillota > Bacilli > Bacillales_A > Planococcaceae > Ureibacillus > Ureibacillus sinduriensis. The sequence goes on from NZ_JPVO01000041.1 coordinate 59,301, forward strand.
GGCAACATCATGAATAAATGCGCACATCTGATGGGTGGCCTAACAGCAGGTATAGCCGCATCAAAGCATCTCCTTCCATCGGTTTCACAAAACGGATCGTTTGATGGCTTGTTGGGTATCGGGGCGGTACTTTGTGGAGCTATACTGGGATCGCTTCTTCCTGACATTGATCATCGAAACAGTTATATCGGCAGAAAGCTGAAGATTGCTTCTTTTATCATTAGCAAGACACTAGGGCATCGAAGTGTCGTTCATACTCCTCTTGTTATCTTTGCGTTCTCCGCATTGATTTACTCCTTATCAATCGGATTAACCGGCCCAATTCAAGCCTTATTAACCCCCTTTATTTATGGGTTAAGTTGCGGGATGTGGAGTCATCTGCTTCTAGATATGATGACCAAAAGAGGGATTCCCCTCCTATATCCCTTCACTAAAATGAGTTTTCGGATTGCGAATTTCAAGAGTGGCGGCATGGGCGATACTATCGCAATAATGGGCTGTACGCTCTTGATGTTCTTGATGTTAATTAATTGAGATATAACGAAAAAAATGAGCACATTACGAGCTGACATTCAGCCTGTAATGTACTCTTCCTTTTCACTATTGCTTATGATTCATTTTCTCTTTCCTTGAATGAATAAATTTTTGAGTGACCATTCCCGCATTAAATAGCGCAATAATCATAACCAAGTAAAACAATAATCTAGGTAAAGCAAATTCCCCTTCATACGAAAAATCCGTATAGTAGAAAGAATTCATCACAAAGCAACCTGCTACAAATATTGTTAGAATGAGTTCAAATCTCGAGGATTTCCTCAATTCTTTTACCTCCCTAGTCAATTTCATTGTGAATGTGACGGATGGCAGCAGCATTCCAGGATGTGGTCGTTCACCATTCCCACCGCTTGCATAAAGGAGTACATAATTGTACTTCCGACAAACTTAAAACCCTCTTTTTTCAGTTTTTTGCTCATCTGATCACTAATTTCGGTCGTTACAGGAACTTCCTTCATGGACTTCCATTCATTGATGATCGGTTGATGGTCGACAAAATCCCATATGTAATTGGAGAATGAACCGTATTCCTTTTGTATCCGCAAAAAGATCTGAGCATTTGTTACAACACTTTGTATTTTCAACTTATTCCGGACAATCCCTGGATTTTCTTTCAGGGCTTGTAATTTTTCCTCAGTGTAATGAACGATCTTTTCAGCATCAAATTGATCGAAGGCTTCGCGATAGTTCTCTCTTTTCTGTAAAATCGTCCACCAACTTAACCCTGCTTGTGCACCTTCCAAGCAGAGCATTTCAAATAGTTTCCGATCATCATATACAGGGACTCCCCACTCTTTATCATGATACTCAATATATAACGGTTCTTTTGTTACCCATCCGCAACGCTTCACTGTAATCAACCTCCATTCATTAGCATTTCTTCTCTATTTCTTGTAGTAGCCTAATCATTTCTTTGTTTTGTTCTACATGAATTTCGCTATTTATTTTAATATGACGAATCCATCTGACGATAAAAGCCAATATGAACAACGGCACAAGATAAAAAATAGCGGCAATCAAATCTCCCATTTAAACACCCCTTAAATTACTCCATTTATAACTGTTGCATTTGCACTTATATGATAATATCAATTTCATTTCAAAATATAGCACACACTTTTATACATCCTAAATAATACCATATTACAATTAATCAGTTGTTAATTGTAGTAAAAACTATATTTAAGACTTTTGTACAAAATGAAAAAGTTATAAATTGCATTATGCTCACTATTAATAAATTTTGGGAGTGACGATATGAAGATAAATAAAGTTACCTTATATGCCCATGATTTGGAGGGCTTGGAAATTTTCTATTGCAAGAAACTCGGGTTTCAAAAGCTCGAAATGACTTCAACAGGTTTGGAAATCAAGATTGGGGAGAGTATACTAGCATTTGAAATGGCAGTTCCAAACGAACAAAAGCAATACCATTTTGCATTCAACATCCCAAGCAATCTTTTTGAGAAAGCAAAAGAATGGATCCAGTGCCACACCTTACTGTTAAAGGACCAAGGTCGGAATTTTGCATATTTTGAAAACTTCGATGCCCATTCCGTATATTTTTATGATCCTGAAGGAAATGTCGTTGAATTGATCGCCCGCCACTCCGCTAACCCTGCAGCTCATACTGACCGATTTACGGCAAGAGAGATACTTAGTATCGGCGAGATTAATTTAACAACTGAAGATCTGTTGGTAGTGGGACAAAAATTGGTTTCCCTCGGGATTCCCTTACAAAATGGAGCTGAGCTGGATGAAACTTCACTTAATTTTATGGGGGAACCGAACAGCAATGCCTACATCTTACTAGGGCCCGCAAAGCGCAATTGGTATTTTTCCACTAAGGATGCTGTTGTGAGTCGGATTAATATTATTGTGAATGGTCATCTTGAGCTTTCGGTTGATAAAAATGGCCGTTTCCATTACAAAAATAGTTAAAAAACGGGCATTTCTTCGCTTTGAAGAAATGCCCCTATGCTCATTACATTTAATTTGCCAAAATGATTTCTTCAACTTTATCCATTACCTGTTTGGCAGTTAAATTAAAGCTTAGTGCCAACTCCTCGGAAAAATGCGCTATCACTTGTTCGAGTATTTTTAAGTCTTGGTTGGGCAAATTTTTATCCTCTTTATTTAATTCGATCTTTTTTCTTAAAATGGTATTAATCATTTGGGCAATCTGTATATGATTTTTTGATTCTATCACTTTTTGATAATGTTGCGTCCGTTCATTCATACGGCTATGCCAGACATCCGGTGGATTTTTAAATGTCTCCAAAATCGTCTCCGCTGCCTCTTTCGTTGTAATAGTCGATAGTTTAGAATCCTTCGCTTCAACAGGATGATATAACCTGATGGATGCATCATGATAAGAATGCAATATATAGTAGGTTTTCTTTTGTCCAGAGAAAGTTAACTCCTGGATATCCTGGACTACGCATACGCCATGTGCACCATAAAAGACCTTATCCCCAATTGAGAACATCGTTTTCCCCCTTGTAATTAGCATTTTATTGTATGCCACTCATTACATCCAATGGCTTTTAAAAATGTTTACAGCACTCTCTCCAGCCACTTCTCATTAGTCAGTATATTCGCCGACTGCTCCAAATACCTCTAAAAATGCATCGTTCCAACTATCTTACTATTTTCGCATTAACTTTTATCATTTATAACGCAAACAATCAAATAGTAGTGCGTCAATAAAAAGAAGTGTTAACCTTTTACTGGCTAACACTTCATATTAATAGTCATTGTTAAACTAAATTTCTAGTACCGAACTTTTTCGGTAAATTCATAATATTACCAGTGATTAATGGCGAAGTAACCTTCCACACCCATTTGCTTGATAAAAGATAGACAATGAAAAATGCGATCCCGAACAATGCAATGTAGTTGCCCGTTTCTTCAATCCATTCATAAATGGCCGTTTCCTTAAACGCTCTGATGATAAATAGATGCAATAGGTAGATTGCCAATGTTTTACCGCCAATATCTGTATACCATTGCACATTTTTAGGGACAAGTGACAAGAAAATATAAGTTGCTATAAACATAACCCCATATACGGCCAATCTGCTTAATGCGCCTGAGTCGACTATGCCATAGCCAATATCCCCATACGGAATTCTACCGAAAAACCACTCTTTCCATCTTACATCGCCAAATTGATAAACGAATACTACGAGCATTATTCCTATAATATATGCTGCACACATATTCCATTTATTTTTCAGCTTTACAAAATTTTCCCGGTTCAAGTGATATCCCAACAGGAAGAATGGGAAGAAGAAGAAAGTTCTGGCCAAGGATAACCATTCATTCACTGTACTTATGTATCCAATAAGCAATGAGAGGGCGATCGATACTAATATCATCATCTTATGACTACTGAATGCCCATAAAAGGAATTTCCATATCGCCATACTAAGTAAAAACCATAATGCATAGCGAGGCTCGAAAATTTCAAACACTACATTATCTCCAAAAACGTTTTTATAATATACGGTATATAAGAGCTGAAAGATAATATATGGCAACAACAAGGTCTTTCCAATTTTAACCAAATCTTTCCGACTTTTAATAGTTCTTGAAAAATGCCCCGATATTAAAATAAATGCCGGCATATGAAATAAATAGATGACTAAATACAAAGTATCTATATATTGATTTTCTTTCAGATACCCCGACAATAGATGTCCTAATACAACCAAGTAGATTAATATTGCTTTTGCGTTATCAAAATATGCACTTCTATTCATGATGACTTCCTTTCAAGCAACCATTTTAACATAGAATAATAAAATTCTAGCTGCCAATTTTTTCATTCCCAAAATGCACTGTTTTAAAACATTGCTAACGTGTTATTTTTCATCATAGTCATCTGGGAATGGCTGCTCGAGGAACACCCCATCCATTCAATCGTTTAAATGAAAAAAACATTAATCTACTAGATTAATGTTTTGCAACCCAACTTATAATTTATAGTCTTCTTTTAATAGCCCGTACATATATAGGTCATCAAACTTCCCACAAGCATACTCGTATTTCCTCAACAGTCCTTCTCGAAGGAAACCTGCTTTTTCCACCATCTTTTGCGATGCGATATTGGGAGGTTCAATTAATGCTTGAATACGCTGGATATTCATGTGTTCAAATGCATAATGAATAATTGCCATGATCGCTTCACTTCCAATACCTTGCCCCCAATATTCCTTGCTTACTTCAAAACCGATGTCAGTTCGATAATGACTGGAAACCGTGTTCAAAAACCCACAGCTGCCGATGATTCGATCCGAATCTTTTAGGCTTATTCCCCATCTAATTCCTGTTTGTTCTTTAAAAATTGACTCATACCAAGAAATTTCAGCCAAGGCATCCTGTACCGATTGAAAAGGTTCCAATCCATAGTACTTCATAACCTCTGGATCGGATAAGTACGTATAAATACTGCTCGCGTCTGTCTCCGTAATTTTTCTAAGAATCAATCTCTCTGTTTTTAGTACTGGAAATACGATTTCTTGTCCCATTTCATCCCTCCTCCAATTCCCAATAATTCCAATTTTATGGCGAAGAAGGATATTTGTAAATGTACAATACATTGGTCAGGGCATAACTCTACACTAAAATAGACACATAGTTTCATATACTGTCTGTCATTTCTATAATAGGTCGATCCAAATTTTCATTGCAGTTCCAAGTATGAGGACTGCCAGGATGTTTTCTAGTACTTTCGCGTTAAGTTTTGTACTTAATTTCGCCCCCATCGGAGCTGCCATTAATCCGGCAATAATTATGATTACAGCAGGCAGGTACTCCACCTGTCCTGTCGATATTTTCCCTATCGAGCCTGCAACAGAGGAAATAAAAGTTATTGCCAAACTTGAAGCGATGGCCATTCTTGTCGGTATACGAAGAATCAATAGCATGATGGGGATAAGCAGGAATCCACCACCTGCCCCAACGATTCCCGAACCAAGTCCTACAAAGAATGCTAGGATGGCAGCAACAGGTTTATTAAATGTTACTTGCTCTATATGAGACTCATCGACTTCTTTTTTGGGGATGAACATCATAATCGCCGCAAGTAAAGCTAAAAATCCATAAACAACATTTACTTGAGTCTCGGTCAAATAACCCGACCCAAAGCTGCCCAATAATGACCCAATGAGTACAAAGCCACCCATGAGGATGATTAATGATTTATTTAAGTATCCACCATTACGGTATCCAAGTACGCCTGCAACCGATACAAACAATACATCCACTGCACTTATACCTGATACTTCATGGGCTGTAAACGTTTGAAATCCGAATACTGGCGGAATCATCAGAAGCAGAGGAAATTTAACAATCGCACCGCCAATTCCAAGCATCCCTGATAAAAATGATCCAATGAATCCTAATGTAAAAAGGAGTACCGCATAATAAAATTCCATGTTGTTTCCTTCTTTCGGGTAAATCTCGCAGCATACTCATCCTACTAGACAAGGGTGTATATTACAACATCCCTTTCATTAAACTTTATTAAAAAAAAGTTAATTCTTCTTCACCTTTCCTCTTCTGACAACAAAACATGCACAAAAAAAGACTGTTTTAAAAAATTGCTTTAAAACAGTCTTCCTCTTTTTATCAATTTTTCGCTATTACCGCCATCGTACAGCGTGAGATGCAAATCAATTTTCCCTCTTCATCTTCGATTTTTATATCCCACACCATCGTCTTTCGCCCTTTATGCAAAGGAGTTGCTATTGCTGTGACGATGCCATCTTGTTTACTGCGGATATGGTTTGCATTGATCTCAAGCCCCACGGGATTATACTTTGTCAGATCCACATTCAGCGCCGTGGCTATACTCGCCGCCGTCTCCGCTAATGCAACGGACGCCCCTCCGTGCAAAATACCTGCAGGTTGTCTTGTTTTTGCACCAACAGGCATCGTCATCACAACACGATCCAATGACAATTCCACATATTTAATCTCTAATGCCTCAATCAATGTATTACCGGCCCTCGATTGCATTTGTTCAATAAAAGCAGTCTCGTCCTTTGCACCAAATCGATCTAACACTTCTTGCGAAACAACCATTTTCTAGCCCCCTATAATTTAACTAGTATTCTCCCTCTTGCTTGACCTTTCAGAAGCGTGGGAAGGACTTCCGGCAGTTCTTTCAATGTCACTTCTTGTTGAATAACCTCTTCCAAATTGGCTGGTTTAAAGTCTGTTGCCAGACGCTCCCATACCTTCAAGCGTGTTTCCATATCACAGTATACTGAGTCAATGCCGAGCAAATTCACACCCCTAAGGATAAATGGAAAAACAGTAGTTGGCACACTTGTACCCGCTGTTAAACCACTTACGGCTACAGAACCTCCGTATTGAATTTGACTTAGCAGGGATGCAAGTGGTTCCCCTCCGACCGGATCAACCGCCGCTGCCCACTTCTGTTTACCTAATGCACGTATTTTCCCATCAAAAATCTCTTCTCGAGGAACTATAGTGGAGGCACCAATATTCTTTAAGTATTCCGATTCGGATTCTTTTCCGGTACTCGCTTCTACCTCGTATCCTAATTTCGAAAGTATGGAAACAGCAAAACTTCCGACTCCGCCTGTCGCACCCGCCACCAGCACTTTTCCCTTTTCGGGCTTTACACCGTTATCCTCTAGTCGCAAAACAGATAATGCTGCTGTAAAACCTGCAGTTCCAATTGTCATCGCTTCCTTTAAAGAAAGACCTTCAGGTAACGGAACAATCCATTGAGCAGGAATTCGCGCATATTCACTATATCCCCCGAAATGTGCTACACCGATTTCGTAGCTCGTTGCAATGACTTCATCGCCTTCTTTGAATCGTGGGTCAACCGACGCTACAACCACACCAGCCAGGTCAATTCCCGGTACAAAAGGGTAATTTTTCACGATATTGCCGTTTGGAATGGCGGCCAAGCTATCCTTATAATTTACACCCGAATATTGAACGCGAATTAACACTTCTCCCTCTGGTAAATCCTCTATTGTCAACTTTTGAATATCCACAGAAAATTGCTCTTCCTCTTTATTTACAACTAAGGCATCAAATGACTGCATTTAAAATACTCCCCTTCAATTATGACTGTATAATTATCTCTTAATATAAAATTTCCACAAAAAATATGTAAATCCTCTTATTATTTGCTTCCATTTCATTTGTTAAGTACCTCTGCGGGCTGTACCAGCTATCTCGAACCATCGATACAACCCATGTTTAAGACAAATAATTATACATTAATTTTAGCTAGAATTACATTGGCAGCTACTTCCGGTCCCCAGGTATTTAAATTCATCGATAATCTCAAGGCATATGCAAAATGATTCTGATCATACAAGTATGGGGCGATATCCGATCTTAAAAGCTAGCTCAACTATTCGGCAATCCCGGTTCATGAATAAATAATTGAATATTTCACTAAATATGTAAGTTTGATAGAATAAATTTTAAGTAAACATCAATATCCATTAAGTTAACACATTTCAAATTAATAGGAGTGGAGTACTTTGATTCACTTACGCGGACACCACTTGTTTTGCCTTTTAGGCTACCGTGGTATGGGCTATTCTCCTGAATATGTGAGAAATATGACCAAGATCCATCAAATGTTGAGAAACAACCCCAAGACATGGATCAAAATTGTTAATGGACCAGATCATTTATGCGATAAGTTTCCCCTGACAGAAGAGTACCATTGTGAAAACCCCAATATTTATGATAGAGATGCAGCGATTTTAGCAAAAATGAACCTTGAAATCGGACAGGTCCTAAAATGGGAGGAGATTGAATCCCGTATATCGACCCACATTGCTTCTTCGGATATTCAAGTCGTCTGTGAAACGTGCACTTGGCGTTCCCTTGGGGTCTGTGAAGAAGGGATAGACGAAATTCATCAAGGGAAGGGTTTAAGAGAAATTCACTAATCCCCCTTCCATTCTCTAAAAGTAGCTCAATAATCAATCGGCATCCTCGGTCGAATTTTGGAGGTGATCTATTCCTGGATCAACTCCTTTTTCGATATCCTTTCCCTCGCCTTGCTCTTAACATTTCCTTCCATACTCTATTAAATCCGAGAAAATTGATAGAATCCCCACTTTTGTTTATCCCTATTTATCTCAACACGGATATACCAAACTGTTGCCCTTGCACTTTTCAAAACCAATATATTCGCTCAAGCAACTCTTGTAATCTCGCATATCTTGTAATGAGTTACTAGATTGGAGGTGAATATGGTGAAGAAACTAGGGCAAGTATTTATCGCACTTCTTTTTGTCACTGTGCTCGCATTTACAAATAGTACTTATGCAATCGAACCCGAAAGTTCATCTGAATTTGAAGGGATAGACGTGAGTAGATATCAAGAGGAGATTGATTTTGATGCAGTGGCGAATGCCGGCATGGAAGCAGTGATCATCAAGTCCAGCGAAGGGGTTGACTATACGGATCCCAACTTTGAAGTCAATTATGAAGGCGCAAAGGCGGCAGGGTTGAAAGTTGGTTTTTATCACTTTTTAACTGCTACTACTGTGGAACAGGCTCGTGAAGAGGCAAACTTTTTCGCATCCATAATTAACGGCAAAGAAATCGACATTAAGCCGGTTATGGATTTTGAGGATTTGGAAGGCTTATCTGTTGAGGAGATTAATGCAATCGCTTTAGCTTTTGCCGATGAACTTGAAAGTCTAACCGGGCTTCCTGTGATGGTCTATAGTAATGCGAATAATGCCACAAATGTATTCAGTGAGTCGTTAACGACTTATTCTTTGTGGCTGGCACAATATGACGGGAGCGAACCTTCCGACGAAGTGATTTGGGATACTTGGGCAGGCTGGCAATACACGGACACAGGAACTGTTGAGGGAATTGAAGGGGACGTCGATTTAAATATATTCAATGACGGAATCTTCATAGAAAACATAGCAACAGAAGAAAGTCCTGTTAATCAACCTGAAGCGCAGCCAGAAAAATCTACTAACATGCCCGATTCGGTAGATACATCCTCTACGTATGTTGTAAAGTCCGGAGATACCCTTTATAGTATCGCGAAAAAGCATCAGACTACAGTGTCGGTCCTTCTAGCAAATAACGCGATAGACAATCCAGATTTAATCATGCCTGGGGAAAAACTAACAATCTCTGCTACATCTGCATATATCATCAAACCCGGAGATACACTCTGGTCAATTTCTAAGACATATGGAACAACTGTTGAGGCACTTGCTTCTGAAAACAACATCGAAAATCCAGATATAATCTATGCTGGAGATACGCTGAGTATTCCAGAATAGTTGATGAGGGGGTTAATCGGTTTGATTAACCCTGTGACTGTTGATAACGATCACACGATCAGATCGTTAGTTCCCTCATTTTTTAATGAAAAATAGCGCTTATCCTTGTTATTTGAGGATAAGCACCCGATTACTAAAAATTGTATCCAGTTTGAAGATGCTTTGCTAAATCTACTTCTTACGATTTGGTTATCAAGTGCAGTGGCATTGCTCTCCGAAACCGTTTAGGTAGTCCGATTTCAGAACAAATCGGTATAAACCGATTCGTCCTATTAACCCAATTGTCCCGGTATCTTACTTGTGGTATTAGTAGTGTTGTGGGAGATGGAAGCATCCTTATCAGAAGAGTCGTCACTTTGTGAATCACTGACATTTATTACTTCTTCTCCGGCTTCTTTCACTTTTCCACCGATACTCTTTAAATCAGAAGTGACTTCTTTGGCGCTTGAAATAATATCGCTTGAATCTTCCTTTACTTGAGTAACTGGTCCAAAAATGTTCTCGTTTACTTTTTCATAAAGGTTTTGAGCATCGTTGATTGCATCTTTAAGAACGGAAGAAGCACTTTTCAGTCGCTCTTGTAAGTCGTTTTTCACTTCCGTGGGATTATTTTTGACTTGGCTATACATATCCATTGTAGTTTCTTTCATGTTTTTAGTTGTGGATGTAATTTTGTTCCTCGTGTTTGAATCAAGCATTGCAATGGCCCCACCAATAACAGCCCCAATTACAACACCCTTTAAAAGCTTTCCATTATTTTCATTGACAGTTTCATTGTTATAAGTAGCTGTTTGCGTCATAAATCATTCCTCCTGTATGTTTTATGAATTTGTAACCTTACTCTTTAGGTGCCCCATATTTTTTTCATTAAACTTTTTAAGTAAATTCTTTTTACCAGCTGTTCAAAACATTCCCCGAAAAAAAAAAGCAAACAACTGTAGTTTTTCTTTTATCCCACACATTCGAATTGGTTTTTTTACTGACAAGTACTGTCAAAACACCTTTTTGTAAGTCAACAGAACCACTCCACTCAAACTTCCTAGTAATGTGCTTTTTCACTAGATGGTAAGAATCCCCCTTTCAAGGTATTCTCCTTATTCTTTCGAGGAATTATAAATTTATCAGAAATTGATTTTGGTTAAATATCATTGGGTATATTCGGTAAATTTATAACACTGAGGCATTCCATTTTTTTGCACCCTAATTATAGATCGGATTGTATAAATAACCTCACCACAGGGTAGCCTTTTTAAAGGAAAATCAGGAGGTGCGGATTGCATGTTCGAAAAGAAATTAGCACTTCATGAAACGATGGAGTTTCATGAAGTCATCAACTTTATGACCACTAGTATACTTAAATCGAAGCTTAGCCAAGGTGTAGTCTTTGATGATGATTTAAGAGCATTGTTGGACAAAAATGTGAAATTATCAACCCCGGCTTTAACAGCTATGGTCAAGCTTTATTCTAAATCGGAATTAGAATATTAGGAGGATACTTTTATGGAAGACTACCTAGATCCCATTAACTCGGTTGGAATGCCTGAACTTACCGATTCCGGAGTGGCACTGGAATTTTTGCTGACTACGAAAACAGGTATTCGCAATCTTTCAATTGCCTTAACCGAAACAGCTTCCCCTGCCCTTCAAAAAATCATGAAAACCCAGCTGGATGTGATGATCGAACTCTATTTCGAAGTTTCAGAACTGATGTTAAAAAAGGACTGGCTTAAACCCTATGATTTAGAAGCTCAAAAAGAATTGGATATCAAATCAGCGGAAAACGCAATCAGTATCGCCCAGCTGGATTTATTTCCAAAAAGTATGAACCGAAAAGGGATGTTCCCTACCCCGCCTAAAAACTAAAATGGAAATGAGGGATTTTTTTAATGAAAGCTGTTACTTTCCAAGGCATTAAAAATGTAGAGGTTAAAGAGGTTAAAGAACCTAAAATAAAAAAAGACGATGATATCATTATTCGTTTAACGACTACTGCCATTTGCGGATCTGATTTGCACCTGCTTCATGGAATGATTCCGAATCTTGGACAGGATTATGTCATTGGCCATGAACCGATGGGCATTGTGGAAGAAGTCGGCAAGGGTGTAACGAAGGTAAAGAAAGGTGACCGGGTTGTCATTCCTTTTAATGTTGCATGCGGGGAATGCTGGTATTGCAATCATGATTTGGAAAGCCAATGCGACAATGCAAATGACAATGGCGAAATGGGTGCCTACTTCGGATATTCCGACACAACCGGAGGATTCCCTGGAGGACAAGCAGAGTATATGCGTGTTCCTTATGGCAATTTTCTCCCTTTCAAAATCCCAGAGAAATCCGAGGTTCCAGATGAAAGCTTGGTTCTCCTTGCCGACGCAGCCACCACTGCTTTTTGGAGTGTAGAAAATTCAGGTCTCAAAAAAGGAGATACTGTTGTTATTCTCGGTTGCGGACCTGTCGGGCTATTAGCGCAAAAATATGCATGGTTGAAAGGTGCAGAAAGAGTCATCGCAGTAGACTACATCGGGTATCGACTTAAACATGCTAAGAAGACAAATAACGTTGAAATCGTCAATTTTGAGGACCATGAAAATTGTGGTGAATATTTGAAGGAGATTACCAAAGGAGGAGCAGACGTTGTCATCGATTGTGTCGGAATGAGCGGGAAAATGACGCCTCTGGAATTTCTTGCAAGCGGCGTTAAACTGCAGAGTGGTGCCATGGGAGCTATTGTCACAGCCAGCCAAGCGGTTCGAAAAGGCGGGACCATCCAAATTACCGGAGTTTACGGTGGTCGGTACAATGCCTTCCCACTCGGTGATATTTTCCAGCGCAACGTAGCAATACGTACAGGACAAGCCCCGGTTGTCCACATCATGCCCCATGTCTATAACCTCATTGCCGATGGAAAAGTGAATGTTGGTGACATCATTACACATGTCCTCCCACTTGAAAAGGCAAAACACGGTTATGAAATCTTCGATACAAAACAAGACGGCTGCATCAAGGTGCTCTTAAAACCATAAATCGTCTGCCCCCTTGTCTGCCAAGCGTTTTCAAGACAGTCTGGGTAGTTTTTTATTGAAGGAAATAGCCTAAAAAACGTGTAGACAAAGTCGAAGATCGACTTTGTCTACACTCTGAAGGTACTTTTTTCAAAAGTATCTTTTCTACTGAGTCTGCCTATCGATATTGAGACAGGATTTCCTCCTGTACCAAGGATAAAATTTTATACGCACCTCTCGAACCATTTGAACAAACTACAATCTGCACATCTTGCTCAGGATAAAACGAAGCATGGAAATTCACTCCCGGATCATATCCCATTAACATGTACTGTAGAACTTGACCGACTTTTTCTATCCAAATGCCGTAGCCGTATGACAGGCCGTCCTTTTCTGTTTCATGAATTGTTAATAATTGTTCCGTAGTCTCTCTGCCCATTAGAGAATGACTCGTCAAAGCCTTCCAAAATTTCAGCATATCCGGGGCTGTTACAAAAGCTCCCCCATCAGAACCCCCTTTTACAGGAACAGAGTAAAGATTCGTTTTCCAACTGCCATCCTCAAAATCGATATAACCTGTTGCAGTCATGGATGGAAGCCGATCCAGTTCAAAATAGCCTGAATCCTCCATCCCCGCTCGCTTAAAAATATGTTCCATCACGTACTCATCAAAACTCTGTCCACTTAGTTCTTCGACAAGCAATCCCAATAAAATATATCCTGTATTATTATAAGAAAATCGTTCTCCTGCTTGATATTTCATTTTGCTATTTTGGAAAAGTGGAAGGAAATCTTTCAAACTTCGTATATGATACATCGGCACATTTATCCATAGCTCTTCAAAATCATCCATGACTTCTTCATCGAAATAATCGGGTACGCCCGAAGTATGCGTCAATAAATGATGAACCGTAATATCCGGATCAAAATGGGGGAAATCTATCGATATGAAATTTTTTAATTTTGAGTCGAACTTCAATTTCCCCTGTTCAACCAGCTGGCCAATTGCTGTAGAAGTGAAAATTTTACACCCAGAGGCTATTCCAAATTTTGTATTTAGCTGATTTCTTATCTTATCACCACGATTTGCATAGCCGTAGTTTCCATTAAAAATCTCATTGCCCCCTTGTGCAACTATAACCGTTCCCGAAAACTGAATCTCATTTTGCAATGACTCTATCTTTTCTTGTAAATTGCCCATTTCAACTCCTCCTATTACTATTGAATCTACTTATTCTTTACTAGTGCACAATTTTACACATAAAACAAAAATGTTTTTTCAGAAATATATGTAAATTCCATTATACTAAATAACACCATTTGCAACACTTATATCTGTTCCTGCCAATAATATTGCATTGAGCAAACAGTCTAAAAACTATAAGATAAATGTAAGTTAATGCTTTGAACGGTTATTAACTTAGCCTCTCACCTATTTTTTGGTGATCAATATGAGTATTTTGCCTCAATCAATTATGATTGGGGATTTTTTTATCTCTATTACTACACTCCTTAGGCAAAAAAACTGCTCAAATTAGAAACAACTGCTATCAATATAAATTTGTCTTTCCGAAAATATAATAAAACACTACTTTTACGGTAATACTCCACATAAATAAGTTAATAACAAAAACATTAAAGAAGATGAGTGAGTATATTGAAAACCGATGAAAAAGTTTATGATGTCACAATTATTGGTGGCGGTCCAGTAGGGTTGTTTACTGCTTTTTATGCTGGAATGCGCAATCTGTCTGTCAAAATTATTGAAAGTCTCCCCCAGCTCGGTGGTCGCCTATCAGTTATTTATCCTGAAAAATTCATCTATGATGTTGCTGGTTTTCCAAAGGTTCGGGCAAAAGAATTGATTGATAATCTTGAAGCGCAATTGGAAATATTTGAGCAAACATTCGTAATGGAGCAAACCATTCAAAGTTATGAGAAATTAGATGATGGTGTATTCAAATTAACTACCGATAAGGAAAACCATCTAACTAAAACCATCATCATCGCAGCAGGACTAGGCGCGTTCCAGCCAAGAAAATTGTCTATTGAAAATGCCGCACTCTTTGAAGGGAAGTCACTTCATTATTTTATCGATGATATGAGCTTGTTCAAGGATAAAAGAGTCATTGTCCTAGGCGGTGGTGATTCTGCCGTTGACTGGGCTTTAATGTTAGAGCCTATTGCCAAAAACGTAACCATTATCCACAGAAGAGATAGGTTCACTGCTCACGAACATAGCGTCGAACAACTAAAAAAATCGACTGTGCAAATTAAAACCCCCCTTGTTCCTACAGAAATCGATGGTACGGAAGGGAAAATACAAAAAATGACCTTTAAAAATGCCGAATCCGGGGAGTCTGAAACATTGGAAGCGGATGAACTTATCGTAAACTATGGGTTTACTTCCTCCTTGGGTGCATTAAATAATTGGGGTTTAGACATGAGTAAAATCTCAATTCATGTCAATTCTAAGATGGAAACCAATATTGAAGGCATTTATGCTGTGGGGGATGTTTGCGACTATGAAGGGAAAGTAAAGCTAATTGCCACAGGCTTTGGTGAAGCCACTATAGCCATCAATGCTGCAAAACATTATATCGACCCCTCGACACGGGGACATGTCCCACACAGTTCGGATATGTTCAATTGAAAATAAGGAACAAATAAAGGACTGCCCAAAGATGCTCGGGCAGCTCCTCTTTATTTCATTGGATCTTCGGTTTCACTTTTGGTAACATCATTGTTCTCTTTCTTTTCCAAGCCTTTGTCAAAGTCCTGTGAAAATTCGGTTTGCGCTATTCTAGGAGAATAGGTATAACCCTTATTTTTTTCTGGTTTTTGGACAGTTTCCATAACATGATCCCTGAAATATCGATGATAGAACATCTCACCAACTCCGATAAAAAGGGATGATAAAAAGGCGGCAGCAAACATTGACGTATTTTCGCCATAAGCCCATGTTCCTAATCCCCAAATTACAAAAAAGGCAAGGAACAAGTCACTAGCTGCCGCTATCAGGTTGCCAACTTTGGGTAAGAGGAATACGTCGCCAACAAATGCTACAATGGTTAAGAGCGCCCCTATAAGAAGTATGTTTCCAAATGAAACTCCGTAAAATAATCCCAATACAATCCATAAGACGGCAATCGTCATGGCAAGTTTAATAAAAAAGGCTTTTGTATACTGCATTTGTCAACCTCCTTTCTTTATCTCCTATCGTATAGACTTTCCCGAACTTAAGCCTCCATACGTTCAAGAAATAAAGAATGGGTGGAAAAACAAAACAGTTATACTAATAGTTATATTATTGACGTTTAACTACTGCTCACCTGCATATTCACTTCTTCAAATGGTTGAACGATCACAAACCCGTCGCCCTCAAATCTCATCTGTATGGATTCCCCACTACCTCTCCCTACAAAGGTTTTCAGTGAAATGTCCGTCTGAAATTCGGGCTGAAGGTTACCGGACCATGCCACCGTTGCATTCGGGTCAGTTATCACAGGGTTGCCTGGTGTAACACGCAACGTAAGCGGCTCGTAGTGGGATGTAATGGCAATCATCCCTGTTCCTTCACATCTTACATTAAATAATCCACCTGCCATCATCCCTGCAACTTTTTTCATCAGCTTGATATTGTGTTTGATGGAAGTCTCGAATGCCAATAAATCATTGCCATTTACATGAATGGCTTCGTTTTGTAAATTCAATATGATAATTTTCTTGCCGCTGTCCGCCAAATATAATTTCCCTTTTCCGTTTGCCTTCATGAGGGTTGCACCTTCACCGGTAAAAGCCTTTTTGAACATATGGCCGATGCCGTTTTCCAAAAGCCCTTCACGTTCAAACTTGATCTTCCCACTATAAGAAATCATTGCACCTGATTTAGCCCACACAAGACCATCAAGATTCACTTCCAGAATACGGGGTGTCTCCAGCTCGAAAAACCCTTCTCCCTTATCAACTTGCTCTGTATTTTTTATAAATTCTTCAATTGAATATCTGTTTACCATTTTATCGCCTCCATTATTTTACATATACGTAATGACTTTCAATTTGGTTTCGTAATGTACCATCTGTTCCTTATTTTTTTGTCACAAGTGGATTTTATTATAAAGCCTCAGATAATATTCCGATTTTAAATCTGCCTATCTTTATCGCAAGAATTCTTCTATTTAAAGTACAATAATCCCAATAGCAATCATGCGCGTGACTTAGCATAAACAAGTACCATATTTTTTTTCATTTAGAGTTAGATTTTTTTGAGAATAAATTCTTAAACTGTTCGTTGTACATTATGAAAAAGCTTTTTCAATACCATAAGGAGCGAAGTGAATGAAATGTTCATCAACAAACTTTATTCCCCGATTAAAGAAACAGAAAGAAGACGCACTAGATTATATTATCGATGCCTATTTGCCGCTGGTAAAAACAATTGCAACAAAAATTTTGTACAAGATGAAAAGCGGTGATATTGATGAGTGCGTAAATGACGTCTTCTTGAGTGTTTGGCAAAATGCCCAGCAATTTAATGGGGATGCGCAGGATTTTAAAAAATGGATCGGCATGATTACAAAATACAAAGCCATCGATCATTATCGACAGGTCGAAAAACAAATGAAAAATGAACGATCCGATGCACCACTCGAGGAAAAAGCAAGTTCCTCGCAAACAGATCAGACGGTTCTGAAACGTGAAGAAAAAACGGAATTACTATTTGCAATCAGCCAGTTAGAGGACATCGACCGTGATATTTTTATGATGAAGTATTATCTGGAGCTCTCCAATTCCGAAATCGCCAACAACCTCGGATTAACAAAAGCTGCTGTTGATAACCGTCTTTATCGAGGAAAGAAAATTTTAGCCACTAACGTGAAACTAAAGGAGCGATTTGTATGACAAAAAAGGAATGGCTCGACTTGGATATTGATCAACTTGAGTTAATGGACGTAACAGAAATCGAGAAAGCCCGCGTTAAACAGCACATATTAAAAAAACGAAAAAAACGCCCTATGTGGCGCAATATTGCCGCTGCATCCGCAATTTTCATCGGTGCTGCTGGTGCAACAGGATTTGCCTTTCCTTCACTTGCATCTCAACTTCCATTTATGGACAATGTCATCCAATTTTTCAATGACGAAGAACATCGCTATACGAATTTTGAAGAGTTTTCCTCAGATATCAATCTTTCGCAGACAAGCAACGGCATTACACTCATGATTGATAACGCAGTGTATGACGGTACAAATATAACGGTGTCTTATGCAATTGAAACAGAACATGATTTTGGGGAGGAGTTGATGATTCCTCATTCGTTTGATGTGGTTGATGCATTTGGAAGTGGCGGGAGCGAACAAATTACGAAGATCAGTGATAATCGTTATGTTGGCTTAGCTTCATTCACCCCACACTTCGAGAATAATGAATATCCAGAAACAGTTGAAATTACTTGGTCTCCTAAATCCTTTACCAGTATATCCAATGGATTGGAGGTAGCAGGTGATTGGTCCTTTGACTTCTCCTTAAATCGCCTGGAGGGAGAGCTACAACTCGTAAATAGAATAGTTCAACAAGAAGGGGTTAGCTTTACTCTCGAATCGATTGAATTTACGGATGTATCAACCGTAATCTCCTATGAGCAAGTTGTGACTGAAGAACTGCTTGCAAAATGGCAAAGTGTTACACCCGTCTTCCGAATTACGGATAACTTAGGGAATGTATATGTAGATGAAACAAGTGGTGGCGGCTTCTCCAATGACAACGGCCAAACCTTCAATGGAACAACCGATTTTGGAACAATCCATCAAGATGCCAGCCAACTCATCATCCAACCCGTCGAAATTGCAAGTCAACAATCCGGCGAGGGACATATTGAAATTGAACTTGAGCCGATTGTAATTGATTTAAAGAAATAAAAAATTCAAAAACTCTGTGGAAGTTGAATGACTTTTGACTTCCACCGATTGATTTTCATCCAACATTTTCTACTAATGACATACTCCCCAAAAAATTATTACTACTCATTTTTCAGCAATGAATAGACATAAGTATCATGTGAGGTACCATTTTGATACATATAATCCCGTAAAACTCCCTCTTTTTTAAAACCAAGCTTTATTAGTAAATGGTTGGATGCTTCATTTTCCATAAATACAACTGCGCCGATACGCTTTAGATCTAGTTCATCAAAGCCATATGAAAGAACTTTCAATAGTGCCTCGGAAGTATACCCACTTCTCCAAAAGTCTGGGTGGATTTCATAACCGATTTCCGCCCTCTTATGTTTGGGGGACCAAGCATTAAACCCAATTGTCCCAATGATTCCTTTTTCCCCCTTTATCTCAATGCCCCATCTAATACCTCTTTTTGCTTCGTAGTTTTTTAAGAAGAAATCAACAAACTTTTCTGCTTGTTCTATATGAATCAACGGTTCCTCCCCATAATAACGAGTAACATTTTCATTTGAGAAACAAGCAAAAATTCTTTTGGTATCTTTTTTGGTGATTTCCCGCAAAATTAGTCTTTCTGTCTCTAGAACTGGAAACATCGAACTTCCCCCTTTTCATTCTTTTAAATTTCTTTTTAGAGTGGTGAAAGTCCTCCAATTAGAGATGATGATGTTGTTGCGTCTATTTCTTTGCATTTACTAGTATTTTTAAAGGCCCATTTTCATCTTTTAAAAATAAATACTCGCAAAATTAAGCTTCTCAAATTCAACTTTCCTTATCGCTCTTAATTTTTACAATTATGAAAAATCTAATGCATTTTAATAGCTTAATAGAAACTATCACGTTATACTTTAAGTATCACGTGATAGTTTGGAGGGGTGATAAATTGGGAACGAGAAAATAAAAATTAGTGATCTTGCTACTTATGCCGGTGTTACAAAACGTACAATCGATTACTATACAAATTTGGGCTTACTTGAAATGGAGCGTTCACCATCAAATTATCGACTCTATCCTGTAGAGATGGTTGAGCGTATACAATGGATTGAACAACAAAAAAAGTCTGGAAAATGTCTATCGGAAATAGCCAAAATAATAGGCAACCATGCAACAGAAGATAAACCCTATGAAGAAGTGAATATTCATGAGCTTCGCCTTCAAATGAAAAAACTAGAGAACGATGTCACGAAAATAATGGATTCTTTAAGTGAACAAGAAAAACAAAATTTAAAACGAAAAGTAACGCCGGAAAGTGTTGCTTTAATGCAGTCTTTAATTCTTTTAATACAATAACATGGGAGGTGAATGTTCTACCTTTTTAGTAGAACAACCTATTGTCAACCGTCATATATTTAATTGTTTTTGCCATATTAATTGCTTTAACAGCGTTCTTTGTAGCTACTGAATTTGCGATTATTAAGGTCCGTCAATCACGCATTGACCAGCTTGTTGCAGAAGGCAAAGCTGGATCTGCCGCTGCGAAACAAGTTACAACCCATTTAGATGAATACCTTTCTGCGTGCCAACTTGGAATTACGGTAACCGCTTTAGGAATCGGTATGGTTGGAGAACCCACGTTTGAATTTATTTTGCATCCACTATTCGAAAACCTGGGTATCCCTACTGATTATATTCACTGGTTCACAATTGGTGCTGCCTTTATTATTGCAACATTTTTACATGTTGTTGTAGGAGAACTTGCACCAAAGACCTTTGCCATTCAAAAAGCAGAAGCTGTAACGCTGGCCTTTTCAAAACCAATTCAAATCTTTTACAAAATTTTATATCCCTTCATTTGGACATTAAATGGTTCGGCCCGTTTATTATTGAAGCTATTTGGTATGAAGCCTACATCGGAACACGAGCTGTCACACACTGAAGAAGAGCTAAGAATATTACTTTCTGAAAGCTATAAATCCGGTGAAATCAATATGAATGAGTTGCAATTCGTGAATAATGTCTTTGAGTTCGATGACAGAATTGCACGTGAAATTATGGTGCCACGTACCGATATTATTGGTTTCGAGTTAAACGCCACTTTTGAAGAGGTATTAACAAAAGTAACGGAAGAAAAATATACAAGATACCCTATCTTTGAAGGCGATCGGGATAATATTATAGGGTTTTTAAACATCAAAGACTTTTTAACACTTGGCATGAATAACCGAATTCAGCCTGAAACATTTAATTTAACGAATTATATTAACCCTGTCATTCAAGTAATTGAAATGATTCCAATCCATAATTTATTGCAAAAAATGCAAAAGGAGCGGATTCATATCGCTATTTTATTGGATGAATATGGTGGAACAAGTGGTATGGTAACCGTAGAAGATATTTTGGAAGAGCTTGTTGGGGAAATACGTGACGAATACGATGGTGAAGAGATTCCTGATATTCGCAAAATCAGTGAGAACCACTATTATATCGATTCAAAAGTATTACTTGCTGATGTGGAAAAGCTATTATTTGTCGATTTCGAAATAGATGGCATTGATACAATTGGTGGCTGGTATTATACACAGGATCCAGATTTGGACTTGGCCAAAGTTATTCATCTTCAGGGCTATGACTTTTCTATTCAACAAAAAGAAGGTCAACAACTTCAATATATCGAGGTAATAAAAGCAGAATCTAATTAAAGTGATGGTGGGAAGATTAGCTGTAAACTCCAGATAGTACAAAACCGATTGGAGTTTGTACTATCTATCTTATATTAATTCTTAAATCGTCTATTAAATGCCTCTAGCTACATATACTTTTTTTAATATCAATGATTGTTTGTATATGCATTCCTTCGTGGAAGATTGTTCGAATTAACACTTGCTCGATTGTGTGCATTCCCATTTCTGTTGGTGGATACTCTTCTTCCAATCGATCCCCATATGCTTCCAGCAGTCTTGCTGGTTGTTGTTCCAGCATGACTCTCAGTTGTTCAAAAGAAGGAGTTTCCTCTGAAAAACTATCTGGTGTCGTCCCATATCCAAACCAATTCTCAAATTCTTCGTGTGCCTCTGTTTTTTCCTTCGTTAAAGCCTGAATCCACAAGTATTGATCTAGATAAATATGTCCCATATTCCATCGAATATTATTCCGGAAAGGGGTTGGCACGACTTCCGCTGCTTCTGCTGTTACCCCGTTTAAAACGTGAAGGACATATTCTCTATACGTTTGTAGCTGATTAAATAGAATTTTATGTCGCTCTTTCATTGTTTATCTCCCTAATAATTAAGTTTTTATAATTATAAAATTACTTTTTATCTAATTCCCAATAAACCATTGTTTCCCCAACATCAATTCTGTGCATCCCCAACTTTTCCAGTACTCGCATAGAGCCATGATTATCTTTTAGTGTTTCAGCTTTTATTTTTTCTACTCTAGCTGTATTAAAAGCCCAAGCGATTAAGGCTCCCACAGCCTCGGTTGCGTAGCCTTTGTTCCAAAATTCCTCGAGGAAACCATAACCTACTTCAACAGTATGGTTTTTGTCCGGTTTCCCTTTGAAACCTATATCTCCAATCACTCGATCATCCGATTTTCGAACAACCATCCAACAACCCCAATATAATAAGGATGGGTCTATAGTTAACTCCTGCAAATAAGTAGTGATTTGTGGGCCATTATTATAGTTTTGGTGATTAGCGATTTGAACTGTTTCTTCTGTACAAGGTATTATTTTTAATCTATCTGTTTCTAGCATTCCTATCCCTCCTTTCATTTATAGGCACTATCATTCTTTTTCCGTAATCACTGTCCCCGTCATTGCATCGATGAAACGAATAGCTTTCCTTTTATGACGGTCACAAGCTTGATACACAAGCGTATAGCCTTCACTTCCTTCTTGATCTTTGTTCCATGCCAACTCAAAATCCAGAGACTTTAGAAAAATCATATGTGCCTCTTTCTGTGGGATGGCTGGTTCAGATGGAATGGACTTAAGTTCCTCAAAGTCGAAACGAGGACCGCTATAATAATCAATTTGACCAGTTTGACGGTTAACCGCAACGACTACCAATTCCAAGCGAACCTCTATCCCCTGCCCATTATGTACACGGAAGGTGAACGCTTCTGTCAACTTCGGCTCATCCAATTCCCCGTCTTCATCGTTATGAACGATCAATTGCAAATACCGCTCATAATTTGGGACCATCTTTTGCAGAAATTCAATCGCTTTGTAATAACATTCTTCCCTGTTTAAACAAAGGCCGCCGCTTCGCTTTTTAAACCACATAAAGCCTCTTACTTTTCCAGTTTTTTTCGAAATAAATGCTTTTACGGTATCTTCGTTGTGCCTTTGAAGAAAACTATCCATCGATAAATCCGCTTCCTTCATCTTCCATTCTTTTTCCCTCCAGACTATCCCCTTTTCATCACCCAAATCGGCTTCGCGAATGACTTCCATCTTCTCCGTGATTCCGATCAGTTCTTCTATAGAAAGTTCTTTTTCGATTGGTTCAGGTGGGGGCGATAGTGAAACAAACTTCCCCGGATACTCTTCGTCTTCTTCATGGATGACCGTTAACGTTGGATTCATCACGTCCGCTTTATATCTCATGAAAAGTCCAATATCGTACATAAGACGAAGACCATCTTCGGCTACATCATGAATACTGGCATTCAAGTTTGTCAGAGTAAGTTGGAAATCAAGGCGGCTTTGGACATGTTCAATTAGTTTTTCTTTATTTATTAATTTTGATGGCACGTTAGGTTCTGGCTGTATCCCATAGTATTTAAAATTAACAATTTCACCGCCGGGCTCGACGTCGATAAAGCATCCGGCATGTGGCAGGGGCAAGTCCATCACGATTTGTTCATAATAAAATCTGTATACACCAGTTGATAGTTTCTTAGTTTCGTAGTGTGTTAATCTTTGTAGAGCTTGAGGGTGATGGCAGGACAAAAATTG
Organism: Ureibacillus sinduriensis BLB-1 = JCM 15800; assembly: GCF_000772955.1. Classification (GTDB taxonomy): domain Bacteria; phylum Bacillota; class Bacilli; order Bacillales_A; family Planococcaceae; genus Ureibacillus; species Ureibacillus sinduriensis. The sequence continues at coordinate 83,035 of NZ_JPVO01000041.1, forward strand.
CTCCGCCAATTGCTTTAATTCGTTATCATTTCGAGGAATTTGGTTGGTCTCAGTGTTATCCCGTTCGATTGACAAGCTAGTCAAATTTCCGGCAAGGTCAAGAGTGATTGAAATCCCTTCATCTTGCAGTTCATCTGTCCATGTGAACACAGCTTCCCCTTTGCCATTTCCCCATTCAAAATATTCTTCCAGGATAGGTTGGAAATTTTCGGGAATTTCGACGAATGTCCTTGCCCGTTCCTTTAATTGTTCTTTATTCAACGAAAACACCTCCAATTTAAAAGTAAAATCATTTCTTGCCGTTCAGATTAATATTAACATAAATATCCAATTAAAAAATCATCTCTCCTCCTGTAGAATCTTAAGAGGGAGATGATTTTAATCAATCCTAATACATAATTATCTTTTCAAGACCGGAATCCAAACTTCACTTTTGACAGTTGGTGAAGCTAAATCTTTACTTTTTATCGACAACATTTCTGGACCTTCGGCTACTTCATAATTGGAGGATGGGAACCACTCAGAATATATCCTTCCCCATGTTTCCTGCAACGTGCCGGGAAAAGGGCCCGATGATTCGAAAATTGCCCATGTCAAGGCTGGCACTTCAAGATTTTCAAAGCCTTCAGGGCATCTATTCGTTGTAGCTACCCCTATATACTGATCCAGTTCGCCTTTTTCTTCCATGCGCCCATCCGAAAAGTTTGTTGACGCTTGAATCAACCCAGCAGGTTCCATATTCGATAAATTTTTAAGTTGAGTGATGTCCTCCATTGTCAACGATTTCCACATTTCTGTAATTTCCGGGTTTTCCCCTTCAAAGATTATGGGAACTCTTTTCATAATGCCTACTATGTTAAATGCCTCTTTTCGTTCAATTCGGTAATTCATTTCATTTCCCCCTCTAATGGATAATTGAAAGGTCATTAGTGGATAGGCTTTTAGTGGCTTTCTATTTGTTCTTGCTTCTGAAGGAGTCACACCATGTAGGTTGTGGAAAGCCCTGGTGAATGAGTCCGGTGAATTGTATCCATATTTAATCGCAATATCGATTATTTTCATATTACTGCTATTTAACTCTAAAGCCGCCATACTGAGTCTTCTTCGCCGAATATATTCCGAGAGCGGAATTCCTGCTAGAAACGAAAACATTCTTTTAAAATGATATTCGGAACAATGAGCTATTCTTGCAACAGTCCGGAAGTCTATTTGCTTCGTAAGGTTTTCCTCAATATACCCCATGGCATCATTCATATGTTTAAGCGAATCCATTCTTTGACCTCCCTCTATAGTTAGAATACCAGGAGCCATTGGCATTCATCCGACAATCCGTGCACCATTATGCAGGGTAGTACCGTCTATTTTGTATGTACCCATAAACAATTTTGTGTTCTAGGAACTCCAGCTAAACCATTCTATTCTTTAAAAGGTTATAACTCAATGTTGCCATCTCACTTTATTTTCGCTCAAAAAAAGTGCAGAGTTCTATAATAAGAAATCTGCACTTTACATTTAGCGGGATGCTTTAGGTGGCTGGCATACATCGCATTTACGTTGGTTATTATTTTTAAATTTCGTGAATGTTCTTTCAAAGTTTGTTCCACAAGAACATTTAAATAGCAATTTTTGTGAAAATCCGTGATATTCTGTCGTAAGCAATTTACTCTCCGAATTATTTTCAACAAATTCTTTAATTTTTCCAATCGTCCATCGTTTATTCATTTATGACACCTCCATTGTTTAAGTAAAGCAGAGGCTAATGGGGCTTCCATTCCACTTCTTAAGTTCTACATTATATCATGTGCCTGGGAACTTTTATATAATGTTATTTTAACGCGAAACCTTTCTCTATATGCGGATAACTTTCCACCCGTATCAATATTTCTCTCCACTGAAGGAAATAAGTAAAGCCGTATCAACTATCGATACGGCTTTTTCTCCTAATTTAAAAATCAAAATTATCCGGGTCTGGACCAACGCGATGATTTTCGTTTAATCCATCGATTATAGCCATATCCCCACTTGTCAGTTCAAAATCAAATACATCCGCATTTTCAACTATACGGTGTTCTTTTGTTGATTTCGGGATTGTCACCACCCCATTCTGCAAGTCCCAACGCAGGATGATTTGGGCAACGGATTTATTGTATTTCGCAGCAATTTCTTGCAGCGTTTCATTCTCAAGTAATTGCCCCTGCATTAAAGGTGACCATGCTTCAAGCTGTATTCCATTCTCCTTGCAGAATGCATGCAACTCTTTTTGAGTAAGTCTTGGGTGGTATTCCACTTGGTTGATCATCGGCTTGATTTCTGCATCTTTCAGTAGGTCTTCAAGATGGTGAATTTGGAAGTTGCTGACACCAATCGCTTTTACTCGTCCTTGTTTATAAAGCGTTTCCAGCGCTCTCCATGCGTCTTTGTATTTTCCTTCCACCGGCCAGTGAATAAGATATAGGTCTAGATACTCTAGATCCAGTTTTGCCAAGCTTGTCTCAAATGCTGCCAAAGTTGAGTCATAACCTAAGTCTGAATTCCATACTTTCGAAGTGACAAATAACTCTTCTCTTGAGATTCCAGCTTCATTCAAGCCTGCTTTAATTCCTTTGCCTACCCCTTCTTCATTGCCGTAAATGGCAGCCGTATCAATGCTTCTGTATCCGTTTTTTATGGCAAATCTAACAGCGTTCACTAATTCAGGTCCTTCTTCTACCTTAAAAACTCCTAATCCAAACCAAGGCATATTGACGTCGTTATGCAAAGTTGTTGTGTCTTGTAAATGTTTGACCATTTTTTATTCCTCCAAATTATGATTTACTTTTTTGTAACTTCTTTAATTTTTAAACTGATTTTACTTGATCTCTACGTTCCATTGCTCTACTATACCCGGTCAAGATGACTGCAGCAAATACCATTAGTGCACCAATCCACGATGTGTGGATAAGTCCGATTGAATCCGTAATGATCCCCCCAAAAAATGAACCGATCGCAATCCCTGCATTAAACGCTGCAATATTGATAGCCGATGCCACATCCACCGCACTTGGGACAAAACGTTCTGACAATATTACCACATATACTTGAAGGCCTGGCACATTCATAAAAGCAAATAGACCCATCAGAAGTATTGTTAATAGCCCGACTATTTTATACGGTGCTGTAAAGAACAGCACAAATAAAACGACTGCCTGAACAATGAACATATAGAACAATGCGTTGATCGGATTTCGATTGGAGAGTTTTCCCCCAATCATATTCCCTATTGCGATGGCGACTCCATAAATTAGTAAAATAACTGCTACTGTTCCCTCTTTAAAACCGGTAATATCTTGCAGCAAAGGTGATAGATAAGTAAACACAACGAACGTCCCGCCATACCCTAGTGCAGTAATGATGAAGACGAGCAGTAAACGGCCATTTTTTATTAGCTTTAATTGGTCGCCAAATGTTGTTTTCGTTCCTTTGCGCAACGTAGAGGGTATAAGGATTGCGGTTGCAAGCAATGCAATTATTCCCGTTACTACAATAACTAAAAAAGCCGCTCTCCATCCGAGCTGTTGTCCAATATATGTCCCGAAAGGAACCCCTGTTACGGTTGCTACAGTTAGACCCGTGAACATAATCGAAATAGCGCTAGCTCTGCGATTTTCAGGAACTAAATCCGCGGCAATCGTGGATCCTATCGACATGAAAATACCATGTGACAACGCTGAAATTACACGCGCCACGAGTAATACTTGGATGGATGTGGCGAAAGCTGCAACACTATTTCCTGCAATAAAAAGTATCATAATCGATAATAATAGTGTCTTACGCGGTATTTTGGATGTCAATGACGTCAGAACGGGCGCCCCGAACGTAACCCCTAAAGCATATATAGAAACCGTCAACCCTGCAGTTGTCACCGGTATGCTTAAATCCTCGGCAATTAGCGGCAGCAATCCCACACTGATGAATTCAGTCGTCCCTATTGCAAATGCACTTACCGCTAACGCGAGCAATGCCCATGTACTTTGTTTTTTACTTAAAGCCATTTTTCTCCTCCTCTTGTAAACAATCCATACATCCATTCTTTGATGATGTTTTTAAATTAAATGTAGTATGAATCAGCCGGCAAATGTTATTATGGAACACAAGGATCAGAAAATAAAGTACGCACTTTTAAGTTATATAGGTACCAAAAAGTTGCATAGGCACTTTTTAGTACCTATCAATAGGAGGTTTCATCTATGCAGAAAAAAAAATATAACATATCAGTTGAAGCAACATTAGAGGTCATCGGGGGCAAGTGGAAATGCGTCATCCTGTGTCACCTTACGCACGGAAAAAAACGAACTAGTGAACTTAAACGTCTTATGGCCAACATTACCCAAAAAATGTTAACGCAACAACTCCGTGAACTTGAGGAGGATGGCGTCATTAATCGCATTGTGTACAATCAAGTTCCACCAAAAGTCGAGTATGAGCTTAGCGACTATGGAAAGAGCCTGGAAGGAATCTTGAATGCCTTGTGCAATTGGGGGGATACCCACATCACGAAAGTCTACGGTAACCGTTCAGAGGTTTTGGAGGAAAGTATATTAAATAATTAATAAATAAAATGAAACTTCCCTTGCTTTATTACGGTCTAAGTAAATGGAAAATCCTGCTCCTACTTCATTATGGAGGAAGAATGTAGGAAAATTACTTATAGAAGAAAGGTAGTCGTTTCATGAAACACAAACATAAGTTACTTATTGGCATGCTCAGCATATTATTAGAGCTAGTGGCCGCATGTGGAAATTCGCCGGAGGAAACAACTAACTCGCCGTCCGAAAACCAGGATCAAAATGACCGCGTAACTCAGGAAGAAAGCGTGGACACTGCTGTAGAAGTCCCTTCTAAGGATAGCGATTCTAATAACAGCACTTCCAATGATACTAAGGATACATCAAAGAATAGCCCAGCAGAACAGGAAGACCCGTCCGCCACTAATACCGAAACGAGCCTAAAGGAAGAATATCTCAAGAAATTAAATGAGGCAAAAAAAGAAACCGATGAAATGCGTAATAACCCGGCAGATGATAGTACGTATGCACTCAAAGCAGTGGAAGGCGAAATATACGAAGTTTGGGACGGTTTGCTGAATGAAATATACGGTGTTCTAAAACAACAGCTTCCTTCCGAAGAAATGAACAAACTAAGAGATGCCCAGCGTAAATGGATTGACTACCGCGATAAGACTGCACTCGAAGCTTCCCTAAAATACAAGGGCGGAACGATGGAACATTTGGAATATACAGTGGTCCTCAATAACCTGACAGAAGAAAGATGCTTCGAACTAGTTGAACACTATATGAAATAATATTTCTTCAATTAAGAGAAATCTAAAGCACTTACTATGAGTCTATATGAGCCTTTAGATTTCTTCAGAAATGTTATGTTCAAGTATATATTTCTTAATGCCCATCGCTTCAAGTGTTCCCTTATTCATAATTTGAAACAGCATCGAAGCAATTTCTTTAGGCGTTTGCTGCATATTCGTATTCAACCAATAGCGTACTACTCCTATTAAAGCAGATACGATAAAGTGAGCAATCATTTCGATTGGCATATTGAGATTTTCTATATTCGTGAAATTTGATACATTTCTAAACATTTTCTTGATGATGAGCCTTCTTACCTTCTCTTCAAAGGATGGGTCCCCATTCGGTCCAAGAACGGCTTTTAAAAATGGAGCATTCTCTTGAAAATATGTAAAAATATCTACGATGAATGGATGAGGAGTATCTGAAATTAAAAATTGTTTTAGATTCGGGGTTAGTATCTCATTATACCTTTCATCCAGATGCTCAAGAATTTCTTGTTCGCACTTCTCCAGTAAATCATATTTATCTAAATAATGAAGATAAAATGTTCCTCTATTAATACGTGCACAGTTCGTAATGTCACGAATTGTTATCGTATTAAAATTCTTTTCCTCCATTAAAAAAATTAGTGCCTCTTTTATATCATTTTGGGTCTGCAATGTTTTTCGTTCATATTTCTTTTTTTCCAAAACTTTTACTCACCTTCCTTAGTTGTATAAACACATTAATCGGATATGTTGAATTTTCAACATATCACTTATTTTTGATTATCGAATATATCCCGACTATACCATATACTGAATACCGATAGAAAATCAACACGATGTTAAATTTTAAAAGGAGGAAACATCATGAAAGAGAACAAATTCTTCGGTATCGCCTTTATAGCAGTGTTAGTATTATTATTTGTTTTTGTCTCTACTCAAATCCCGGCTGCACATCAGTCTGTTAAAAATTTGCCAATAGCTCTTATAAATGAAGATACGGGGGAAATGGGTAAAACTTTAATCGAGAAAGTTCAGGATCATTCGAAAACAATGCAAACCAGTGAAATACCGATGATCGATTGGGTGATTTTAGGGAGTCAACAAGAAATAGAAAAAGAAATGAACGATCAAAATTTATATGGAGCGATTGTCATCCCTTCGGATTTTTCTAAAAACTTCGGTTCTTTACAAACATCCTCACCTACTTCGCCTGAGCTACAGATATTTATCAACCAAGGTAAAAATGCAACAGTTGCTAATGTAGTAAGTCAGAACTTATCAGGCATCGTTTTACAAATGAATCAAATGATGAGTGATCAGTTATTAACCGCAATGAAATCAAATAATGTGCCACTAACAGTAGAGCAAGCACGCATTTTGACAGCACCCATCAGCAGTACCACATCTATGCTTCATCCAACAGGTGCTTTAGGAAATGCGCCTTTATCACTGTTTCAGCCATTATGGATGGCCAGTATTGCGAGTGCAGTTATGTTATTCTTTGCTGGTAAAAATAGAAGATTTCAATCCAGGGTTGGTCAATTGAAATTTAAAACGATACAAGTATTAATTGCGGTTCTGTTAGGTTTTGTAGCCGGCTTTACTTTAACTTGGTACACAACTTTACTGTTAGACTTTGAATTTGACAACTTTACTACTGTCGCTTTGTTCTTATCAATTACTTGTACTAGTTTTATTCTATTAATTTCTGCAGTACTAACCTGGATAGGCATGGGCGGTGTTGCCATATTCGTCCTATTCATGTTCTTTGGATTACCTTTGCTTCAGCTAGCCCCGGAAATGTTGCCAGAATTCTATAAGGATTGGATTTATCCATGGTTGCCTATGAGATTCATGTTCGATGGTGTTCGCGAGATTCTGTTCTTCGATGGCCGTGCTTGGAACAGTTCAACAACCGTGTTAATGTGGATGGCAGTTATAAGTATTTTCATTCACTTAACAAAAGCTTTTATTCCGATAAAAATCAATGTTGTTAGTGAAGAGATAAATGATAGACAAAATAGCTAATATCGTAAATTTTCTACCGTCTCTATAAATGGAGACGGTTTTTATTATTTCCAATGCTCTATCCTTCAAAATTTCATTAAACGAATATGGTTATATTTCCACCTTTAGGGGATAGCAGTAGGTAGACAAAATCGATTATAGACTTTATCTACTTTCTGTAATATTGTTAATTCTTGTATTTGCCTTCTATTTTCAAAATGTGGTACGGTGTAATTCCATATGAATATTGTTGACTAAAGGAATGAGAAAATGAAATTTCACTATGGTTTTGCAACTTTTACTTTTGTTGTATTCTGCATTCTCTGGATGACCTTCGAAACGCCTGTAATCAAGGCTTTTGACCAACAAGCCTCCGATTTATTGTTTGGCATTGATGTCATCACTCCTTTTCATTATTTAGGTGAAACAAAGGTGATTTTTGGTGTTTCACTCATTGTTCTCTTAATTATTTGGGTTCGACTTCGAGACTATAAATTAATGTTTTTTGTTTTTTTAACTATCGGTGTGGGATATGGTTCATATCAATTTTTAAAACGGGTTGTTGAACGCCCGCGCCCTGAAATTGTCGATCAACTAACTACATTCAGCTTTCCTTCAGGCCATGCAACCCACGGGATTTTATTTTTATTGACCCTTGCCTTTGTATTTAGCGAATTTGTTAAATCCAAAAAAGCTTCACAGGTCGCTTGGGGAGTTGCCATTATCATTTTTGTGTTAATCGGCCTTTCCAGAATAACCGAGGGACGTCATTTTGCATCTGATGTATTAGCAGGTTGGGCTCTTGGGTATACTTGGTTTACCTTATGTACGTGGTGGTATAAAATTAGTATCCGCAAAAGCCCCTGAATCCACAATCAAATTATTAAGTGCAACTACTATTGTCTAGATAGAAATAGGTGAAAATTAATGAACTTAACAGATAAAGAACTAGCCCATTTATATATGAAATATAAAAAAGAAAAGAAATTATATAAACAGAAAAAAAGACAATCTTTATATGATCTCAACCATTTTTTCGAGTGCAAAAAGGCCTTATCCCTCATTAAACTCGAAATGCATAGACGTGGGTTAAAGAAAAAACGTGCAAAAAAGCTATGCAATTTTTAGAATTCCCATAATCGGTGCGATGCGCATACAAAATAAATTATTTTTTGAATGGCATGAATAATTCATCTTCCTAATTGACACATTACATTATGGGAGGTGGAAGATTTATGCCGAATACAATTGGTGTTGAACAATCACTATCAAACGTGGAAGCTGCTTTAAAAGCAAAAGGCTATGAAGTAGTTCAACTTCGCAGCGAAGCGGATGCACAAAACTGCGATGCTTGTGTAATTACTGGGCAAGATGATAATGTGATGGGAATCAGCGATACTACCATTAAAGGATCTGTTATAGATGCTACTGGTCTTTCTGCTGATGAAGTTTGTGAACGAGTAGACAAGCTATTCCATTAAAAATCAAAAGGGTGCTGTCTTAAGGTCTCATCGACTTTAGGGGAGCACCTATTGTTTTTGCTTTTTGTTGCTGGGTCAAGTTGGGTGCCTCTTTTTGGACACTATTGATTGTGATTTGGGTGACAGTGTCTTTGAGAGAGCTTCTTTTGGACAAATTTACTTCGTGTGTTTAAGTGTTGGTGTGTGGAGGGAGCTTCTTTTGGACAAATCCTACTCGTTACAGTTAAAACCTGTCCTTTTGGGCGTTTCTTTTGGACAGATTTCCCCCAGTTTGGTTAAAAGTTGTCTCTTAGTGAGCTTCTTTTGGACAATTTTACTCGATTTGGTTAAAAATTGTCTCTTGGCGGGCTCCTTTTGGACAGATTTCCCCCAGTTTGGTTAAAAATTGTCTCTTAGAGGGCTCCTATTGGACAGGTCTTCCCCAGTTCGGTTAAAAGTTGTCCTTTAGGGTGCTTCTTTTGGACAGATTTCCCCCAGTTTGGTTAAAAGTTGTCTCTTAGCGGGCTCCTATTGGACAGGTCTTCCCCAGTTCGGTTAAAAGTTGTCCTTTAGGGTGCTTCTTTTGGACAGATTTCCCCCCAGTTTGATTAAAAGTTGTCTCTTAGAGGGCTCCTATTGGACAGGTCTTCCCCAGTTCGGTTAAAAATTGTCCTTTTGAGAGCTTCTTTTGGACAAATCTCGCTCGGCTTGGTTAAAAATTGTCCTTTTGGGAACTTCTTTTGGACAGGTCTTACTCGTTACTGCCAAAAGTTGACCGCGAGAGAGCTTCTATGGGACAAATTTACTTGCGACGGATGAAATTTGTCTTGTATCTGAACCACCTTCTAATTCACCCATCTCGAATCAAAATTGTCTCTAAGCCACCTCTAATAAACAACTTCTAATGGACAAGTGTTGCCACTCTTAAGAATAAAAATGTCCATGGGGCACCCTCTCACGGACAAATTGATACCTAATTTTATTTCTAGCATCCTTAAAACCCCTTAACAATCTTCCAATGCTCTCCCCTTTCACATTGCGTAACCCGCTAGCCTTTCTCACTCAGTGATAATACTTCGAATAAAGGTCACTTAAAGTCATTTTCCCTACACTAAATGTCTGGTGTTCGTGGTTCTCGTTTAAGAAAGCGGATATATTTTCTAATGTCCCTGATTCATTTTTAGGAAATTCTATCAGGATGACACTGTTTGCTAGTAGCTGGATATCCAGTTCAGGGAAAGCAACAGATAGCTTCTGCTTCAACTCCGGTGTCCCCTCGGGTACCCGGATGACCATGTTTCCATTCACCCCTAGATTCCTGTGGATATCCTCTGTCGAATCGAGGTTGCCATTTTTCACAAAGAATATACGATTTGCGTATTTCTCCAAATTCTCCAGCAAATGAGAAGCAATAATAATGGTTTTTCCTTCTTCTCTTTTCTTTACAAGGATTTGCGAGATAATCTCGACTTGTGTAGGATCCAGGCCATTCATGACTTCATCCATTAGCATGATTTGCGTATCGGAAACGATTTGCATGGCAAAACAAAGCCGTTGACGCATTCCCAACGAGTAGGTACCTGTTTTCTTGTTTACATAGGACTCCATCCCAAGCGCCGCAATCGTATTTTCGATTAATTGCGGGTTACTATCCCACATGGATGAATAAAGTTTTAGATGTTGTTTGCCGGAAAGATGATTATACAAGTCACTTTGGTCAGGCATCATGGATAAAAGCTTATGAATTTTAACTTCATTCTTTTTTGTCGTATATTCCAGCTCGTTATTAAACCTGACCTTCCCACTGTTTGGTTGAAGATAATTCATGATGACATTCATCAATGTAGACTTGCCTGTTCCGTTAGGTGCAACTAAACCTATGATTTCCCCAGGATGGAAAGTGATTGAAACCTCTTTTAATATATCTCTACCAGAAAAATTGACGCCTATACTTCTTAGTTCAATCATATAATCTCCTCCTTATATCAAAGGTATTTGAACCTTTTTGTTTTACTAATGATCAATGTGACAAGAAGTATGATGGCTGTACATACCGACATGACGGCAATACCATTTTCAAATGTGAGCGATGCTGAATTATTGAGGTACTCGCGATAACCGGCGACAATCTGCCCCACTTGAACATAGCTTGATGGATACCATTGTATCTCTTTTACAAACCCAAGCCCCCTCACGTAATAATAAAACTCGGCAAAGACGACCACACAGCCCAATACTAAATTGGCAAATTCATGTCTTATCTGAATGCTTAACAGCAATAATAATGAAATCAGCAACAAAAACCAGAAAAGCATCAATAATACGTTTTGGAAGAGATATTCCCCCATTGTGATTGTGGTGAAGGCTCTCGCTTCATAGCTGAAAATCGGCACCGGCAAATTCAAATCACCCATCCCATGTTGGATTGCAACGATAATGAAACCGATAGACAATGGAATAATTGTCAGAGAGCTGCCGATAAGGGCGACCCCACCTTTTACAACCAGCCTTCTCCATACCGATATCGGAAAACCTTTAATAACCGTTAAATTTCGTTTATCTTTTAACACGATATCGGCAGTAAAGAGAATGCAACAGACAAGGAGAATGATAGGCAGATACCCATGGAGCAAACGCTGCAACGTTTGCAAGGCTGTCCTTTCCTCGAAAACATCCATCGATAATTCGGAATCCCCTTGCGCATATCCTTTGTATCGGCTTGCAGAATACATATAGGCATAGTGCCCATCCTCCGTTGCATAAAGGTTCCCTGCGGTGTAATAACGAGGATTATAATAAAGTAGACCATTGCCATTTCTAAAAATCATGTAATCTGAGTATTCATACCACTTATAAGTAGACCCTGCATATTCTCTCAAACGATTGCTATCTAAGGCGTCCAGCCGCTGTTTATCGTATTCATTCCATTCCGGATAAATGGCGGCTGCAAACCTGGTTAAAGGGTATGAATTTTCATCAATGACTACGTTGTTAAGAAAGTCTTCGCGGGTTAAAAACCTTGCTTCTATCTCATCTCTATCCACTTTTTCAATCGGATCATAGGAAGGAGCAATCTTCAATGCGTAGAAACACGCTAAGAACAATAAGATGACATAGATGGCGATATTTTTCTTATTGAACAGAAACTGAATAAATTCAAACTTAAAATAGGCTCGCATGCTTCTCCCCCCTATACCTTTTTTAGCTTCCCAGTAGTGAAGAACAACTTTACACCAATGAGCATCAGAACAGTACTTATTCCGATATAAATCAATCCATGCAACATTTCCAGCTCCACTGGTTCTGCTAGCTCGAGACTGTGTCCGTTTAAAAGATTAGTAAAATTCATATAGTTGAAAGGATTAAACGGGACAAGGCTGACGAGCGATGGAAATAAAGACGGAGCAATGAACAATAGTAATTGAACAAACAAGGTCAGGTACATATTCTTTAGTAGCACATTTAGAATAACCGACAAAAGAACTGTAAAAATCGAGATAAGAATTATATATACTAAGGCAATTCCTATGTATTCAATAGTCGGGATCACTTTAAAATTACCATCAAAAATAGCTACTGGATAATTGGCGTCCCCTAGCCCATAAAAGTAAATGAAGGGCAGACTGCAAATAAAGATTTCAGCTATTAAAATACCGACCCAGAACATCGAAGAAGCACATTTTGCTAAGACATATTTATCAAAGGATACAGGGTACCCTTTTATCAGTGAAGTATGGTGGAACTCTTCAATCAAAATTCCGCAAGAAAAAATACTCATGAAAATAAACCAAAACGATCCCAATACCATAAATAAATCTAAGAGAAATGGAAAGAATGAGAGTGCATCCTGAGTCACTACCATTCCGGTTCTATCCATAAATTGATAGAATAATGAGTCCAGTTGGTTTTCTGTCCTGCTTGGAAGATTTGTGGCAACTTTTTCGTATCCTTCCATATCAAAAGCATTTGCCCTCAATTCGGCCAGCTTTATGCCCGACTCCAAATATAACTGCGGTCGGTCGACTTTCATGGCCATACTTTGATTTACAACATACCGCTGCTGTTGGAGCAAATTATAATATAAGTCGCTTCCATTCCCGTAATCCATGGCATCGGCGGTTTGAAATTTCGTCAAGGCCGATGCGACCGATTGATACTCACTTGCCTTTTCATCGATAAGTCTTTGTGAATTTTCGATTTTTGTATAGGAAAAAAATCCAAAAACAAATATAGCCACTATCAGACAAGCAATCATATTTTTCTTGTTTGTTCTTTCTATAAGAAAATCATTCTTCAAAAGCTTCCACATAGACAACCTCCGTTTTAAAATATTCTCCCAATAAGCAACACTTTATTTCCAAAGAAAGGTAATGCCACTCAGTATACCAAACATTCTGACTATTATATAGATTAATATATAGTCATACCGCGGCGCTCACAGTCCCAACATTCCTTCTATTCTGGCGTTGTTTGATTGAAGATCAATTTCATAATGCATTTTTCAAAATGTAGTGGATACCCAAAATTTAACCTTTTTAATAAAAGGTTTGCAGATTTCGAAGATAAAAAAAACCAAATCGGAATTTGGTTTTTTCAAGTTGCTTTTATTTGTGAAGCTTTATTCCCATGATGACTAAATCTCTTTTTGCCCCATCCAATGTGGCAACTTCCGAGAAGTGCCCCCATTTTTCAAAGCCAAATTTTTCGAATAAGCGAAGGCTTGGCTCATTGTGACCGAAGATGAAACCTAGCAAAGTATCGACTTCACAACTCGGTGCCGTTTCAATGACTTTCGACAGCACCGTTTTCCCCAGTCCATGCCCTCTGAATTTTTCATCCAGGTAAATGCTGACTTCCGCAGTTGCTTGATAAGCAGGTCTTCCATAAAAGTCCTGGAGGCTGACCCACCCACAAATTTCGCCACTTGTTTCCACTACCCAAAGCGGTCTCTTTGCTGCATTATGTTCGTGAAACCATTTTAACCGATTCTCGACTGTTACCGGTTCTGTATCTGCCGTTACCATTCTGCCTGCAATGGTTGAATTATAGATTTCAACGATTTTCGGTAAATCTTCCAGTGTTGCGTCGCGAAATGAAATTTCCAGTGCCATCAATACACCCCATATCTATATTTTAAATCCATGTTAATTCTATTTACATCGGAATACAATAGATTCTTTTTTATATTTGCCATAATTAAAAAGTGTTCCCGCATTTTGCAGAAACACTTACTTTTTCATTCTTTTAAATATTCCAAAGTAAACTAGGACAAATCCGATGACTTCTAAAAAGACAAAGCTATACATCATCACGGTGAATCCTACAAATCCGTCACCTTCACCCAATCCAAAAATAACCCCTGCAACCCAGGACAATAAAGGTGCAATGGCTACAATTGTCGTCACACCCCAAACGACAAGCTTCTTTTTTGTCGTCTTCTTCCGACTAATAAAAACTGCCAATGCGATGGCAAGTACTAAGATAGTTATGGCAATTGGCAAATGTTCTCTCTCCTAATACGAACATAGATTTAAATTCTTCTAGCTTTATTATAACAAAACACCCTTTGCCTGTAATCAAAATGTACTCTAAGTTATTAAAGTTCGGTATTTAAATATCCAATTACCTTACAAACAATCATGCAAATGTTTATTGAAAAAAAGAACACTATCCTTCTGCAAGGTGACACCCTTTAATGGAATACCTAACTTAGATCTCCCTACGAGCTAACTATGTTAATGTACGATGATTTACTTGTAAAAATTTGATAAGCAGAAATTGGAGCTGATGATATAAACAGAGTAATTTCTAGTATGAGCATCTATCTTGAATAAAAATTTGAGTAGGATTATTATACTCGTTGTAAGAGAATCTCACTAATTCGGAGGGGTTTAATATGAATAAAGAACCAATTACAGTTAGCGCTATTATTAATGGCGAAAAGATACAAACAGCTAAAAAAATCTCGCGTGAAAATCCAACACATCCCGAGCAAATTGTTGGTTACGCTCCAAATAATACGAGAGAGGAAACGATCCAGGCAATTGATGCAGCTTACGTTGTTAGGAAGAAAAGACAGTGCTGTTGTTAACATTGATGCCCCGTAACTAATTCTCAATTTTTTGACTATGAATTAAGCCATTTTAACCCTAGGAAGACATATTGATTTTCTTATTGTGGCTACTTATATATAACTTTGTATAAAAAGCTTCATAGACCACGTTCCAACTAAATGTGCGTAAACGCTCATTTAATAGCGTTTACGTCTTTTTCATGTATTGGAAAATTTTTTAAGCTTTCTGCATTTCCCATTCTTCTCGTAAAATTCCCATTCTAATTGAATCGTAGTAATTCCCTTCATAATAACGAACCTTACGAATACGGGCTTCTAATTGCATTCCTAATTTTTCACCTACTCGAATCATCCGTTCGTTTCCAGACCATGTAGTAAAGCCAACGCGAACTAAAGGCATCGTATTGAATAAGTGATCTACCCACAGTTTTAAAGTCCGGGTACCGAGCCCTTTTCCCCATTTTCCACCTTCGTAAAAAAGAATACCTATTTCTAACCACTTCGATGGTTCATGTTCCCAGTAATATGATACTGTTCCAACCAAAATACCATCAACACATACTGCCCAAACGTCCGGTTGATTTACCCAACCTCTGCCGATAGGTAAAAATTCATCGAAAGTTTTTGTTTCATGAGGGTAATAGGGGGCATTCCATTTCTTCCATTCAGGTTTTTCTTCTTTGAACTCTAATTCCCAAATACGATGTAAGTCCGTCTCTTCTATTGGACGAATTATTAAGTTTTGATCTTTATACAAGTTTTAGTTCCTCTTTTCAAATAGAATTCGTTAATCGTCTTGTGAATTGAAAAGAGTAAGTATGTAGACTACTTTTCAATCACTTTGGTTACCTTTGATACCTGTTTCATATTCATCAATCCTTTCAAATTAAATTATTTTAATTATATCTTAATATTAGGAAATATAGAAATATTCAAAACAGTATTTAAACTAATAAAATTACCAAAGCGTCGTTTGATAACATTTTCATAAATATGGCTCCATCTCCGAAAATGGGCACAATCGCTTTCAAGAAGGTACTGCACCCCAAAAGTTAGAGTAAAAAAACTAACTTTTGG
>NZ_JPVO01000040.1 GCF_000772955.1 Ureibacillus sinduriensis BLB-1 = JCM 15800
CCCCTGTGAGAGTAGGACGTCGCTAGGCATACAGAAACCACTGAGTAGTCAGTGGTTTTTTTATCGTAAATAAGCCCGCAACTACTAAAAAACCGAAGGTTGATCGGCGCGGATAAGAAGCAAAAATAATAGCAGTAGAACAAACTCGAGAAGTGGGAGGACCGAGGCTAACAAGGAATCAAGCAGAACGAAGCGCAATGTACTTTGTACATGGCCATCGGCTCAACGCAGATGACGCTGTTAGCCGACGTGTCATCCCACTTCGTAGAATAGCGCCGATGGTAGATGGGGGCACCCCTGTGAGAGTAGGACGTCGCTAGGCCTACAGAAACCACTGAGTAGTCAGTGGTTTTTTATTGTGTTCGTAGATGATAAGATTAAATACATAAATACTAAACTAAAAATCTCTTTTTTCATTAATGTCACATGATAACGCTGGCACATAAATATAGTGGTAGTAAGTCTTTTCTTGGAGTGATGTTAATGAATAAAACACGATTAAGACGAAATATAATTGCCTTATTATTAATTACCATAGTTGCTACCATTGTGCTTATTTCAAAATGGTATTATGAAGTAAATAAATATCACGATATTACGGACATGAATTCATTTCGCTGGCAAATGAATATGAATAAAGAAGAATTCTCAAAACTTGAAAATGGGATGTCGTATCTAGAAGTGGTGGAAGTAGCAAAGGGAGAAGGGGAACTTGTTGAGGAAGGGGTATATGTTTGGAAAGATGAGTTATTGATGACTCAGATATACGAAGTACACTTCCAGGATGGAAAGCTGGAAGAAAAGAGGATAGTTGAAAAGCGGGGTTACTCAAAGCGATAATTCCTAGATCGAGAGTATAGTATATTCAGTTCTCAATTCGATAAAAATATAAATTTTGGAACGAGATTATGTTTATTTTTCGAATAGCAAGGTATAGACTTTGAACATTTAACGCCGTTTAGGTAAACTTATGGTAATGTGATTGCGAGAGGATAGTTAAAATGATATTAGAAAAGGAAGTTATGTCCTTAGAAGAAACACAAAGTTTGGCACAGCGGATGGCACACTTATTGGAAGCTCAAGATACAATTACGCTTGAGGGCGATTTAGGTGCCGGCAAAACGACATTTACACAGGCGCTTGCTAAGGGCCTTGGAATTACTAGAACAGTAAATAGTCCGACCTTTACTATTATGAAGCAATATGAGGGCAGACTACCTTTTAACCATTTAGATGTTTATCGATTGGCAGATAGTGATGAGGATCTCGGGTGGGAAGAGATTTTCTATGGCGATGCGGTAACTGTTGTAGAATGGGCCCATTTAATAGAAGAATATTTACCTAATGAACGGTTGGCAATTGAAATTCATCGAATCGATAACGATAAGCGGAAATTTATATTAAAGCCAATTGGTGTGCGATATGAACAGTTGTGTAAGGAGTTATTTTAATGATTTGGTTAGGAATTGAAACATCGAACTCACCCTTATCAATAGCCATTGTAGAAAATGGACAGATTGTAGAGGAGATCGTACAAAACGAAAAACTAACGCATTCGGTTACCGTGATGCCAACAATAGAAGAGCTTTTCCAAAAAGCTGATGTAAAACCTATAAATCTAGATGCAATTGCTGTCTCGGAAGGACCAGGGTCCTATACAGGATTACGTATTGGTGTAACGGTCGCTAAAACTTTGGCATGGACATTAAAAAAACCATTGGTCGGAGTTTCGAGCCTGCAAGTATTAGCCGCAAATGGACAAGGTTTTAATGGTGTAATTTGCTCGCTCTTTGATGCAAGAAGGCAAAATGTATATGCAGCAGCCTATGATGGCGAAACACTACAGCCATTGATTAAAGACCATCACACTTCGATCGTTGGCTTACTGGAACAATTACATGATTTAAATATGCCGGTATTATTTGTAGGTATTGATGTAGAGAACTTTAAGGAAGTAATTGCAGACCGATTGGGTGAACATGCGTTATTTGCAGATGCATCCCTTGCATTACCTAGGGGTTCCAAGCTTATAGAATTGGCACAAAAACAACCATTATCACAGATTGATGAAGTTCATGGCTTTGTTCCACAATACCATCGTATAACGGAGGCAGAAGCAAATTGGATTAAAGATCAGAAAAAGGGGCAGTAAAAATGGTACTATATCGTAAAATGACCCCAGAAGATGTAGAAGCAGTCCATGAAATTGAGTTAGCTTCTTTTCCAACCCCTTGGACATTAGACTCGTTTCATTATGAAATGAGAGAAAATAACTTTGCTTATTATATTGTTGCTGAAGATGATGATGGCAAGATTATCGGGTTTTGTGGAATGTGGCTAGTCATAGACTCGGCGCAAATAACAAATGTAGCCGTTGTTGAAACAGCAAGAGGTCTCGGCATCGGGGAAGGATTAATGAAAGAAGCAATGCACATCGCCAGAACACGTAATGTGGACGTTATGAGTTTAGAAGTGCGGGTTTCGAACTTTGTTGCTCAAAATCTCTACAGAAAACTTGGATTTTTAGATGGTGGAATCCGAAAAGGATATTATACAGATAATCAAGAAGATGCTCTTGTAATGTGGGTGAATTTAAATGAATGATCAATATATATTAGCAATTGAGACAAGTTGTGATGAAACAGCTGCTGCCATTATTCGTAATGGCACAGAAATAGTTTCCAATGTCGTTGCTTCACAAATCGAAAGCCAAAAGCGTTTCGGTGGAGTTGTCCCTGAAGTGGCTTCACGACACCATGTAGAAC
Organism: Ureibacillus sinduriensis BLB-1 = JCM 15800; assembly: GCF_000772955.1. Taxonomy (GTDB): domain Bacteria; phylum Bacillota; class Bacilli; order Bacillales_A; family Planococcaceae; genus Ureibacillus; species Ureibacillus sinduriensis. The sequence goes on from NZ_JPVO01000040.1 coordinate 2,766, forward strand.
AAATTACTATCATTATAGAAGAAACGCTAGAAAAAGCGGAAATGAAGCCTTCCGAATTAACAGCAGTAGCTGTAACAGAAGGTCCGGGATTAGTAGGGGCACTATTAATAGGCATCAATGCGGCAAAAGCCTTTGCCTTTGCGCATAGCTTACCCCTGATTCCGGTGCACCATATTGCAGGACATATTTATGCCAATGCTTTAGTAGCGCCGATGCAATTTCCTTTATTGGCTTTAGTTGTTTCGGGCGGTCATACGGAGCTGGTCTTAATGAGGGAACATGGGAGCTTTGAAGTAATTGGAGAAACCCGTGACGATGCTGCGGGTGAAGCCTATGACAAGGTGGCGCGTGTCTTGAATATGCCTTATCCAGGCGGGCCACATATTGATCGCCTTGCGCATGAAGCGCAAGTTGGGGTTGATTTTCCACGAGCATGGTTAGAAGAGAATTCATATGACTTTAGCTTTAGTGGTTTAAAATCAGCGGTTATTAATTATAAGCATAATATGGACCAAAGAGGGGAAGAAATTGACCCTAAAAAGGTGGCTAAAGGTTTTCAGGATAGCGTAGTGGAAGTATTAACGACTAAAACGTTGCGTGCTGCCCGAGAATTCCAGGTAAATCAAGTGATTGCAGCCGGTGGGGTATCGGCGAATAAAGGTTTGAGAACAAGTTTGGAACAAGCTTTCGAAAAAGAATGTATCTCTTTCACTGTTCCACCATTAAAGCTCTGCACCGACAACGCGGCAATGATAGGGGCAGCTGCATCTTACATGTATAACGCAGGAGTACGTGGGGATCTTGCGATGAATGGTATCCCTGGCAAGGAATTAAAAAGCTGGATATAAATATGTGTACTGTTTCAAAGAAATTTGAAACAGTTTTTTTTAATTCCATATTTTTTGAGTGACTAGATTAGACATCTTTTTGTTAAATTTTTCTGAAAACTTATCCACAGGCTAAGAGCATTTTTTTAAAATTGTCAAGGCGAACATTCGTACTTATGCACAAATTGTGGATAACTTGGGGATAAGATGTGATGAAACTATATATAGTGTCAGTTTTTACACATTGAGATGTGGATTAATAAATTTGAAGTTGTGGATAATGTGGAAAAGTATGTTGATATGTTGATATCACTTAATTATAAGTGTGAATAAATTTGTGGAAATTTTTTATCGAAATTTGTCTATTGACCAAGATATATGTAAATTATTAAGTGATAATAAAAATACCATGTACGTGGGCACATGGTATTTAAGGAGTTTCAATTAAGAGGAAAGAATATTCTCAAGTTCATCATTCAGTTCGAGCCATTGTAATTCAAGTTCGTCATGCTTTGTTTTAATTGAATCAAGTTCTGTTTGGTACTTCATGACTTGTTCGTGGTCCTTGAAAATATCCGGTTCACACAGTTTAGCTTCAATACTTGAAATTTGTTCACTGTATTCCATCATTTTCGCCTCCAATTCCTCCACTGTGCGGCGGATTTGCCGTTCACGTTTTTTGGCATCCTTGTCAATTTGTGAAGTGGAGGCTTTTGATGCCATTGTTGCATCGGTTGTTTTTAAGGAAGTTCTTTGGGCAGCTGCTTTCATTTCCGCCAATTCTGCGAGTTCTTGTTTTTTCTCAAGATAATAATCATAATCACCTAGATATTCAAAAGAACCAGTTCCTGATAATTCGACAACCTTCGTAGCAATGCGATTTATAAAATAACGGTCATGGGAGACGAATAGTAATGTGCCGGGATAGTCAATCAGTGCATTTTCTAAAACTTCTTTGCTGTCCAAATCAAGATGGTTTGTCGGCTCATCCAATACAAGTAAATTGGCTTTTTGCATCATGAGTTTGGCGAGGGCGACACGAGCTTTCTCCCCGCCGGATAATGAACTGACAGGTTTTGTCACATCATCGCCACTAAATAAAAAGCGTCCCAATATTGTACGGATATCTTTCTCATTCAATAGAGGCCATTCATCCCACAGCTCTTGAAGAACAGATTTATTGCCGGTCAGCTTTGCCTGTTCCTGATCATAATATCCAATCTGCACGCTTGCACCATATCGAATATCGCCCGATTGGATCGGCAAATCTTTGACGATGGTTTTAAGTAAGGTTGACTTTCCTACACCATTTGGCCCAACCAGTGCGATACGGTCTTCACGGAATATGCGCAAGTTAATATTTTTCGATACACTTTTTTCTTCGTAGCCAATCATTAAATCGTCAACAGAGAGGACATCATTTCCGCTTTGACGTTCAATTGTAAAGCCGAAATTTGCCGAACGCTCATCGCCATCAGGGGAATCCATCCACTCGGTTCGTTCCAGAACCTTTCGGCGGCTTTGGGCCATTTTTGTTGTCGAAGCGCGGGCAATATTTTTTTGAATAAATGCTTCCAACTTGGCTTTTTCATCCTGCTGGCGTTCGAACATTTTTAGATCTCTTTCATAGTTTTTCGCCTTTCCATCCAAATAAGCACTATAGTTTCCCACATATTTTGTCACATGAGTTCTCGACACCTCATAAACAATCGATACAACCTGGTCCAGGAAGTAACGGTCATGGGATACGATTAAAATGGCACCTTCATAGCCCTTTAGATAGCTTTCCAACCAGCTCAATGTTTCAATATCAAGATGGTTGGTAGGCTCGTCCAGTATTAGTAGATCGGGCTTACTGAGCAAAAGTTTTGCTAATGCCAAACGCGTTCGTTGTCCACCGGAAAGGGAGAGAATCGGTTTTTCGTAATCCTCCGGGAAAAATTGCATGCCGTGAAGCACTGAACGAGTATCTGCTTCATATTGATACCCACCGGCATCCTTAAAGTCATGCTGCAATTGATCATACTCTGCCATTACCCGTGCATAGTTTTCAGCATTTTCGTAAACAGCTGGATCCGCCATGCGTTGTTCAAGAGAGCGTAGTTTTTTTTCTTGGCTTTTCAGTGAGTCGAATATTGTCATCATTTCGTCCCAAATCGATAAATTTGACTCAAGCCCTGCGTGTTGCTCTAGATAGCCAATTTTCACGTCTTTTGGAATGATAATTTCTCCGGAATCATACGACATTTGACCAGCAATAATTTTGAGCAATGTCGATTTTCCTGCACCGTTACGGCCTACTAATGCAACCCGATCTCTATGTTGAACTTCCAATTTTACTCCACTAAGTATTTCATCCGTCACAAAAGATTTATATAATTGATTTACTTGTAAAACAATCATCTTAACACCTCAGTTCTATCCTTAGTGTAATAGATGAAGAAACCTTGCGCAATGCGGATGCTTTACTTCTTTCTGCATGTTTAGTAAGATGAAAACGATTTTGAATTACATTCATTTCACAAGCGTTGACTCAAACCTGCTAAGGAATATTGACTTGGTGGGAGATTATATTAGAGATATAGACTATAATCATTTATACAGATGGGGGTAAACAATTAGTTTGGGAAATAGATTGGGGGATAATGTGTGAAGCAAGACATGAAGATTCCACAGGCAACGACTAAAAGACTTCCGCTCTATTATCGTTTTTTACAAAACTTCGCCAATGATGGAAAGCGAAGGATCTCATCGCAGGAATTGAGTGAAGCAATGAAAATTGACTCTGCAACCATACGAAGAGATTTTTCATATTTTGGCGCTCTCGGTAAAAAGGGATATGGATATGATGTTCTTTATTTGCTTGAATTTTTTAGACAAACACTCGATCAGGATGAAGGTGCAAATGTAGCATTGATTGGTGTGGGGAACTTAGGAAACGCTTTTTTAAAATACAATTTCCAAAAGAATCACAATACAAGAATCGTAGTGGCGTTTGACTCGAAAGCACCCCGAGAAGGGATGGAAGTTAACGGGATACCGGTTTATCATCCGGATCGTCTAGAGGAAATGTATCATGAATATAAAGCAGAGATGGCTATCTTGACTGTATCCTCGCGTTCCGCTCAAATTATGGCCGATCGGTTAGCTGCAATCGATGCAAAAGGGATTTTAAATTTCACACCGGTCCGGTTAAATGTACCGGATTCCATGAAGATGATGAATATCGATTTATCCGTTGAACTAGAAGCTTTAATCTATTTGATACGTAATAGTGATTGACACAAAGTATTAAAATTTATCCATTAGCAAATTGCGACAAGATGAGATAAAATGTACATATAATAGAGGAGGTGGCTACATGGTTATGCATTTAAATGCAATTTCACCATTTGCCGTAGTTATTATTTGTGTAGTAGCCCTGTTGGTTTTTGGACCAAAGAAATTGCCTGAACTAGGTAGAGCGATGGGAACAACGTTGCGTGAGTTCAAAAAGGGAACTAGTGGGTTATTGGATGATGAGGTAGAAAAGAAAAAAAACGCGAGTGTCATCGAACAAAAAGATCTAGAAAAAGAAAACAAGTAAGTTAAGGATGTCTATTTCATGAATCCAAAAGATCTCACTGTTATTGAACATATAGAGGAATTAAGAAAACGCCTATTTGTATGTGCTATTTTCTTTATTCTTTCCTTAATTGTGAGCTTTTATTTTGCAAAGCCGATTATTAAATATATTCAGTATAGCGAACAAGCAGAGCAATTGACTTTAAACGCTTTCAATGTAGGTGATCCACTTACTGTTTATTTGGAAGTTACATTTATTGTGGCGCTCATCTTCACATCGCCCATTCTTCTATACCAGCTTTGGGCGTTTATCACGCCTGGTCTCCATGAAACCGAGAGAAAAGCAACGTTAAAATACATTCCGTATGCATTCTTATTGTTTGTTGTAGGACTAGCATTTGGTTATTATGTTTTATTTCCGAACGTGATGAATTTCATGATGCATTTATCGCAAGATCTTGAAATTCAACAAACAATCGGGATAAATGAATATTTCGGATTCTTATTCAAATTGGTCGTACCATTCGGCATTATCTTCGAATTGCCGGTTGTGATGCTTTTCCTGGCACGCTTGGGAATTTTAGATCCCCAGCTTATGGTGAAAATACGTAAGTATGCTTACTTTGTTTTATTTGTACTCGCTGTACTCGTGGCACCACCAGATATTATTTCATATATTTTGATTTCAATCCCATTATTTGTCTTATATGAGATCAGTATTGTGATAGCACGGATTGGCTACAAAAAATACCGAGTGGCTGAAGAAATGCGTATTCAAGAAGAGAAAGAAATCGCCCAAAAAATCCAGATTGAAGAATTACTGGCTGAACAACGCCGTCAAATTGAAGAAATGACAAATCGACAATAAATTAAAAAGCCTATTTTCAGGAAGATGAACTGTTCCTGAAAATAGGCTTTTTTATTGTTACTGAAAGAGATGGGCATTCATCTGAACTATTGTCACAAAGCCATTCAGCAGCATATGTGCAATAATCGAAGTGAGTATCCGGTGTGTTTTATAATATAAAAACGCAAAAACAAATCCACTAATCGTATATAAAATAATATGTGTAAAGTCCAAGTGAATTAGAGCAAAAATAATCGAACTGATAATTCCTGCTACCCAGAAGTTTTGTGTTTGTACAATGGAACCAAAGATAACACGCCGAAAAACAAGCTCTTCCAAAAAAGGTCCTAAAAAAACTGTAGCCAGTATGATAATAGGGGCAACTTCCGTTAAAAGGATAATTGTTTTTGTATTCTCAGAACCTTGTTGAATGCCTAATCCCGTCTCAATCATCGCTCCTATCGTTTGACCGAGAAAAACTAGGAAAAATCCAATAATGCCCCAACCGATTGAAACAGGAATTGAAGCTTTTTCCCCTTTAAATATATTCCAAAAGTTCTTATTTCTAGAAATTAGGAATATACAAACTAAGAATGCAATTGCAAAAGAGATTGTATTCCACCATCCGGCAAGCGCAATTTCTCCATTTCCATCTTGTGAAAAAAATTGCAGGAAGAATGGCTTAACAAGTGGAATTGTAAATATAAAGCCGGATAAATGCATGACTATGTAAGTGATTAAAACATAAAAGGCCGTTTTTTGGGTCTGGATTTTTGTAGAAGTACTCAATAGTTTAATTCCCTCTTTCTTAATCTAATCTTTAAAGCTTTGTTCTTTCCTAGAGGTATACAGTCATAGTGAAGGCAACCCGCAAAATCAAAGGAGCTATACGATCAGCTTAAACTGCAATTTTTACGAATAATACACTCTATGCTTCTATTGTAGATGAATACAGAAAGAAAACAAAATTTTTTAGGCTTCTCACTTGCAAACGGAAAAATAATTCATTATTATAATAATTGTGTTAGCACTCTTATAGAGTGAGTGCTAATAAGATTATATAAATTATAACTTGTAGGAGGTTGTTTCACTTGTTAAGACCATTAGGTGATCGTATCATTATCGAACTAGTTGAGGTGGAAGAAATAACAGCATCAGGCCTTGTACTTCCAGATTCAGCAAAAGAAAAACCACAAGAAGGTAATGTAGTTGCTGTGGGAACTGGTCGTGTACTAGATAACGGCACACGTGTCGAGCTTGATGTAAAAATGGGAGACCGTATTATTTTCTCTAAATACTCAGGCACAGAAGTGAAATATGAAGGCAAAGAGTATTTAATTCTTCGCGAAAACGATGTATTAGCTATTATTGGCTAATAATTTGAAAGTTAATCTTAAAGCTCCGGGCGCCATACATAATCTTGACGGCGCTCCCATGCTACTTTTGATTTTGAATAGAATAATAAAATGTGGAGGTACGCAAAATGGCAAAAGATATTAAATTCTCTGAAGAAGCTCGTTCTTTAATGCTTCAAGGTGTTGATAAATTAGCAAACGCAGTAAAAGTAACATTAGGACCAAAAGGGCGCAATGTAGTACTTGAGAAAAAGTTCGGTTCTCCATTAATTACAAATGATGGTGTAACAATCGCAAAAGAAATCGAACTAGAAAACCCATACGAGAACATGGGTGCAAAACTAGTGGCAGAGGTTGCTTCCAAAACAAACGAGATCGCTGGTGATGGTACAACGACTGCAACAGTGTTGGCACAAGCAATGATCCGTGAAGGGCTTAAAAATGTAACAGCGGGAGCTAACCCTGTTGGAATCCGTAAAGGGATGGACAAAGCGGTTGCTGCTGCACTTGAAGAATTACAAGCTATCTCTCGTCCAGTAGAAAACAAGGAGGCAATTGCTCAGGTTGCTGCAATTTCTGCTGCTGATGAAGAAGTGGGTGAATTCATCGCCGATGCAATGGAACGTGTTGGTACTGATGGTGTCATCACAATTGAAGAATCTAAAGGGTTCACTACGGAATTAGATGTAGTGGAAGGTATGCAATTCGACCGTGGCTATGTATCTCACTACATGGTAACAGATACTGACAAAATGGAAGCAGTATTAGACAACCCTTATATCTTGGTTACAGATAAAAAGATTTCAAACATCCAAGAAATCTTGCCTCTACTTGAGCAAGTGATCCAACAAAGCCGTCCATTGTTAATTATCGCGGAAGACGTTGAAGGGGAAGCACTTACAACATTAATTTTAAATAAATTACGTGGTACATTTAACGTGGTGGCTGTTAAAGCTCCAGGCTTCGGTGATCGCCGTAAAGCAATGTTGGAGGATATCGCTGTATTAACTGGCGGCCAAGTCATTACTTCAGACCTTGGCTTGGAATTAAAAACAGCGGATGTATCAACATTAGGCCGTGCTGGTAAAGTGGTAGTATCCAAAGACAATACGACAATCGTTGAAGGTGCTGGAAATGCAGATGAGATCGAAGTTCGCGTAAACCAAATCCGTTCTCAAATTGCAGAGACTACTTCTGAGTTTGATAAAGAGAAATTACAAGAACGTCTTGCTAAATTAGCTGGTGGTGTAGCAGTAATCAAAGTTGGTGCTGCAACAGAAACTGAGTTGAAAGAACGTAAACTGCGTATCGAAGACGCACTAAACTCAACTCGTGCCGCTGTTGAAGAAGGAATTGTATCAGGTGGTGGTACGGCTCTATTAAACGTATACGCTGCTGTAGAAAAAGTTACTGAAACAGTAGAGGGCGACGTAGCAACTGGTGTACGTATTGTATTGCGTGCTCTTGAAGAACCTGTACGTCAAATTGCAAATAACGCAGGTCTTGAAGGTTCAATCATCGTGGACCGCTTAAAACGCGAAGAAATCGGCGTAGGATTCAATGCTGCCAATGGCGAATGGGTAAACATGATTGAAGCGGGAGTTGTTGACCCAGCAAAAGTTACTCGTTCTGCATTACAAAACGCTGCATCTGTAGCTGCTCTATTCTTAACAACTGAAGCGGTAGTAGCGGACATCCCTGAACCAGCTGGCGCTGGCGGCGGAATGCCAGATATGAGCGGAATGGGCGGCATGATGTAATCTGACCATTGAACCCTTGATATATAAGGGTTTTGAAGTGGTTTGTTAACAAAATGCTAACATAATTAAAAATAAAAGGAGCTTCTTAAGTAGTTATTAAAACTAACTATTGGGAGGCTTCTTTTTTCATTTCTGTGTAGTATGGCGATAAACTTTTTTTCGTAATTTTAACAGATGAATGTCCAAATCTGTCAATAAGGTACATTATTTCTACAATTGAATTTGGAGGATTTTAACAATTTTATCGAAGTATGTTTATAGAAAGCAAAATGAGAGAGAGTATGAGTTAAACTGCAAAATTAGCTCTGGATTCTCTATATAACAAGTATAAATGGTAGTGATTTTATTGGAGGTGCAAAATGTCTAGTATAACAATTTTACGAATGGACGCACAGATTCTTACTATCAACAAGGTGATTTGCCGTCACATAGACAGCCTTGCCACTACGTCAAGAGGCGTAGTTTTGCAAGACATCCTGTCTCAATTTCGTAACTTTGTTCAGCATGTATGTTCGCCGAATTCTCTCAGATGACAAGGTACCCAAAATGATTCTGGGCACAGTGAAATGGTATCTCCTATGACTGACAATAAAATGTTGGATGATACATACATTCGATAAGCAAAAAATTAGTTTCTAGACAAATGTAAACAAAAGTTGATATTAAATTTATCTTCTATTAGTAGGATTACCCTTGAGAGATACTAAAGGAGGTTTACTTTTTTGAGAAAATTGCTATTTCCTATTACAGATTGGGTTTCAACTAAACGGGGAGTGTGGATTACGATTATTGCTTGGCTGGTCCTGATGGTTGGGTTAAGTGCGGGGCCAAAGCTTGGTGAATATAAGGTAACGAATTTTCAATCGCTTCCGGATGAAGCGCAATCGATTATCGCTGAGAAAAAAGCTGAAGAGCTATTTCCAAATAAGCAAGGGACAGTAGGAATCCTAGTATTCCATAATGAAAAAGGTAACATTAATCCTGATGAGGTTACACAAACACTTACTGCTATCTTAGAAGAAGGTATTAAAGGAATTGAAACGATTATTAATATTAGCGAACTTCCTCCTCCAGCGTTAAAGGGGTTTATTTCTGAGGATGGTTCAACGATGATTGTTCCGATGGAATTAGAACAGGGCATTGGTAATAGTGAATATGCCGAAATTAATGATAAGGTTTCTAAAATAGGAAACAAAGCTGCAAATGAGTTTGAAAATGTTTCCTTTTATATAACGGGTCCGGTTGGTATTGCTGGGGATACACTCAAGCTTTTTGAACAAGCGGACTTTGTGTTATTAATTGCTAGCATTGGAATTATTTTAGTATTACTGATTGCGATTTACCGCTCACCGTTACTAGCATTCATCCCTTTATTTGCAACCGTTATTGTCTATCAGGTTGTGAATCAAAGTGTAGCCTTGCTAGGTGCAGGCGGGTTAGAGATCAATAACTCCACCACTTCGATTATGAGTATTTTGCTTTTTGCTGCCGTAATTGATTATTCACTATTTGTTTTCTCCCGTTTCCGTGAGGAGCTTAATAAGGTAGAAAGCAAATATGAAGCCATGAAACAGGCGATGCGTGCCACAGGGGAACCTTTATTTTTTGCTGGCGGCACGGTGTTAGCAGCTATGTTAATCTTATTCTTCGCTAGTTTCCGTGACTATCAAAACTTTGCACCGATCTTTGGTCTTGCCATGTTCATTATTATATTAGCATCGGTTACGTTGGTGCCTGCGTTATTTACTCTATTTGGCCGCAGAGCATTTTGGCCGAGAGTGCCGAAGTACGGTCAAGAAAAAGAAATTAAACATGGAATTTGGGCACCTATTGCGAAGTTTGTGGTGAACAAGCCCGGTATATCCGGAGGAATCGTAGGGATTTTTCTTTTGATCACTGCTTTAAATGTATTTAATCTTCAGTTTGAGTTTGACACGGTTAAAAAGTTTCCTAAGGATTTACCGTCTAGCGTTGGGTATGAAATCGTAGAGTCACGATATGACAAAGGGGAACTAGCTCCTACAACACTGTTAATTGAAAGTGATGAAACGTTGGCAGAAACAGACGTAACTGCGATTACCGAAAAACTAAAAGAATATGATGGGATTGCATCCGTCCGAATGACTGCTCAATCAGAAGACGCTAAGGCTGTAAAGCTTAGTGTGGTACTAGACATGAATCCATATTCTACGGAAGCGATGGATCTGTTACAAGATTTACGTGAAGATTCACCGAATCTATTAAAAGAATCTTCTCTATCCGGCGAAGTACACTTTAGTGGTGTGACTGCAAAGCTGGTAGATGAACGAGAAGTGAATAATAAGGATATCTTTACGATTGTATCACTAGAAACATTACTCATTCTCGTTCTTTTATTCGCCCTGACACGTTCTATTAAAATGCCTATTTATATGATGGCGACCATTTTGCTTTCCTATGTTTCTGCTTTAGGTCTTGGCATATTTCTAGTGGATGTCTTGTTTGATTATGAAGCATTGAGTACGCGTGTACCTGTCTATGCTTTCATCTTCTTAGTGGCTTTAGGGATTGATTATAATATTATCCTTGCCTCTCGATTTATGGAAGAACGGAAAAAACACCGAGTGAAAGAGGCTCTTGAAATCGCCATCCGAAATACCGGTGGTGTCATTTCATCAGCAGGAATCATTCTAGCTGCAACGTTTGCTGCGTTAACCACGATGCCAATTGCTGACCTTTTCGTATTTGGCTTTATGGTGGCCATTGGAATTCTGATTGATACCTTCCTCGTTCGGGGAATGCTGCTGCCAGCTTTAATCCTGCTATTTGAAAAAGACAAGCAAGTCTCTCATAATTAATAGGTAGTAAAAAAAGGATACAAAGGACTTCTTGTCATTTGTATTCTCCCTTTTAGGAGGTTCTGCAAATGAAGATTCTGGTTGTAGATGATGATGTTTACATTCAACAGCTTGTATCGATCCACTTAAGCCGAGAAGGCTACCAAGTATATCGAGCGAACCATGCTGAAGAAGCGTTGCATGTGTTGGAAGAAAAGAGTGTTGATTTAGCCATTGTTGATGTAATGATGCCAGGAATGAATGGTTTTGAATTAACAAAGACATTATCAGCTGATTATGATCTTCCTGTTATCCTCCTGACGGCCAAAGGGCAGATGGATGACAAAGAGCAAGGCTTCTTAGCTGGCTCTGAGGACTATATCGTGAAGCCATTTGAGGTAAAGGAGCTTCTCTTTCGTGTTGCCGTCGTGTTAAGACGCTTCGAACGTGTGATGGAAACGATCATCAAAGTAGGGAATCTTACGATTGATCGGAAGAACTTTGAATTAATAATCAACCAAGAAACCGTCCTTCCACCTCTAAAGGAATTTGAAGTATTAAGTTTATTAGCTTCACGCGCCAATAAGATTACACCTAGAGCCTTTTTAGTGGAACAAGTATGGGGTGTTGATTATGAAGGCGGAGAACAAACGCTCAATACACATATTAACCGAATCCGGGATCGTTTAAAAAAATATGATGCAACCGTGGAAATTCAAACGGTTCGAGGGATTGGCTATAAGCTTGAGGTCACCAAATGAGAACGTTATATCAAAAGTTCATTGCTGCCACCCTGATAATTTTAATTATAAGTGTCGCGATTGGGTTGATCGTAGCCAATTTTATTTATATGTCTTCTACGAAACAGAAGATGGACCAGCAAAATGTAGAAATTGCTCAAACCATTACAGCCAATCTCGAGAATATGCATTCGGGTCATTCTTCATTGGAGCCATTTTTAGAATCGATTGGAAATCTTGGCTATCAAATCTATGTGGTCAACGAATCCGGGGAAGATGCTTACTTTGGTAAAGCTTTTACAAAGAAAGCCCTTTCTGTGGAAGCCAAGAAGGTCGTCATGGAAAAAGAAATCTATCATGGTATGAGCACCTTTTCTAGTAAATTTTTAATGATGGGCCATTTTTCAAATGATGTCCAAAATACGGTAGGTGTGCCCTTTACTATGAATGGGGAGCAATATGGGTTATTTTTGCGGCCCAATAATAAACTGCTCTTTACTGATATTCATATGATTTTAGCGTGGTTCTTTGTAGCCGTAACGGTTGTTAGCATTAGCGGGGTTATCCTGTTTGCCAAGCATCTCATCCAGCCGATTACAAAGTTAACGGAAGCGACGAGAGAAATTACACGCGAGAACTTTCTTTATCCGTTAAAAATTAATCGGAATGATGAGCTTGGTCAATTATCAGAAAGCTTTAACAACATGCAGAAGCAGTTACAGCACAATGATGAAGCCCGTAAATCCTTTATTAATAATGTGTCACATGACTTTCAATCACCCCTCATGAATATTCAGGGCTATTCCGAGTTATTGTTGTCACAACAGGTAAGTGACAAGGAATTAAAAGAGTACCTACAGGTGATTGATCATGAATCAAAGCGGCTTTCCAATCTTACCAAGCAGCTATTAGTATTAACTTCGCTTGATCAGAAAGCGTATCCGATGAAAATCTCAGAGGTCCAATTGGATGAACAAATCAAGCAAACCATCCGCAGCTATCAATGGCGGCTACAGGAGAAGGAAATTGAAGTTTCTTATAAACTGTTACCGGTTAGGATGTTGGTCGATGTTGAATTGATTAGCAATGTCTGGGATAACTTGATATCGAATGCGATTAAGTATAATGCTCATGGAGGGAATATTTGGATTGTTTTATCTAAAAGTGATGACTGCATCAAGATTATGGTGAAAGACACCGGAATTGGGATGTCTAAGAAAGACGTGGCCCAAATATTCGACCGTTTTTATCGTGTAGATTCAGCAAGAAAAAGTGGCGGTACAGGGCTGGGCTTATCAATTGTGAAACAGATTATTGATCTGCATGGAGGAGAAATAAAGGTTGATAGCGAGGCTGGCGTGGGAACAACCTTCACGATCATCCTACCAAATAAAGAGAGGAAATTGGAGGGATAACTAATGGAACAAACTTGGAGTTTAAGGCTCATTCGTTTTGCAGCAATCTTCGGAATCATCGGTACGTTTGTTGGCTCTCAAATGTCAGGAAGTATGGATTATTCCTTGAGACCCATTCATGCCCATATTTTATTAGTAGGATGGCTGTCGGTATTTGCTTGGGGAATTTTTTATAAGGTATATAAAATTAAATACAAAAAACTGGTTTCTATTCACAGCATCCTAGGAATGCTTGGGGCTGCAGGATTGACGGTAGGAATGTGGATGTACAATCTGAACCCTTTCAATCTGAATGAAACCTTTGTCATGGTTTTCTTTATCGTCGGCGGAACCTTACTTTTACTAGCTTTCTTATTATTCGTCCTAATCACCTTTCTTGTTGATAAACAGGAGAACATGGATTGCGATTAATCCGGAATTCCAAGGGAAAGGGCAGGTACGGAGTTTGTAAAACGAATTGAATAAGTCTGTAACGAACATGTATAACTAGCAATTTGTCGAAATAGTATTACTAATTATTGGAATTGCTCTGTTTTTTGAGCAAAGAGTTAAGGTTATCGATCTAAAGATCGTGAAATTCAGTTTATCCATAAAAAAGCCACAGTTTTATTAAATTCATTAATAAAATGCTAACATTTTGCTAACGTATTCTAGTGAAAAATGATTAATTCCTGTTAAAGATGTTACAGTAAGAAATTAACAAAACCTTGATTTACCGCACCTTTATCACACGGAGTGTAAGATATTACACACTCTCACCATAGGGGCGGCATGATGTACGGCTTTGGGCCACATCTGACCTTCCAAAAATGAATGATTAAAAAGCGAAACTTTTCACTCTTGTGAGAAGTTGTGATGGCAATAACTTTTTACAAAGCCAATAACCACTTCACAGAATTTATCTGTGCGGTGGTTTTTTGTTGCTTAAATATGCATTTCAAGATTTTTTAGATGACAGGCGCTTTATTCTCTTTATGGATTATCCCTTTCGCAAGTTTTGTCATAGCTATCTTTTCGTTTAATAAAAAAATAATCCACCCTTGACTTGACGTCATAGGTGGATTTATTCCTTCAAATAGCAGGCCCCATTGCGAGAATCGTCTATTGCCGGACTGGCCATGTTGGAGAATGCTGGTCTTTTTTAATTATTTTGCATTAACTCTATTTTGTGAAATTGGTACGACACTATTTTGACGCACGGTCATAAGTTAATTTCTTAGGCTCATCCTTGCCGTCAATTGGACTATCATAATAGAAATACAGCTCGGTCTCATTATTTGACGCTCCAGAGAATCTTAGTTCATCTCCGCGATAGGGGACCTCATTGGTTTTTGCATATTCTAAATCCTTGCCAGATAATAATTTTTCGTGTAGTTCCACGACAGAATTATTTTTAAAGTCAATCAGTGTCAAGAATCCAGTAATATTAGGTCGAACAATCAAATATTCGTTAGAAGCTCCTAATACTGCAAAGCTTTCATCTTTTCCTGTCAATTCGGGGAGATTATATTCTTTCACTTTTTCACCATTTTTGTTGTAAATCGATACCATTTTTCCATCTGTTAGTAAACTGTGAGTGTTATATAAATTTGTTTTTGGATCTAGGAAATGATAGTAGGTCACGTTACCTTCATAGCGCTTGAAATAGCTTGCTTTCTTCTGGTCTATGATTTTGCTGCCGTTGATTAGAAAATTATATGCATCATATCCGACACGAGGTTCTCCAAAATTGTCCAAGATCGTAATAATGAAATTCTTGCTATCGATAGTATTAAACTCAAATGATAGGCTGCCTTTAAAATCATTATTCATCTTTCCTGCGAGAACAGGTACTTGTTCAAATGGATAAGCAAAGTAAAATTCTCCAGTATTTCGGTTCAGCCAAGAGGTTATATTGACATCGGTCGCTTTAACAAAATTATCACTTTTTTGTGTAATGCTCACTGTTTTGGAAGTATTATTCCAATCGACAGATGCCCCAGTAGACTCCGAAAGAAAACGCAAAGGAATAAAAATTCGACTATTCACATTTTGAAGTGGCGCCGTCAAATTCACCGTTTTCCCATTAACTTTTGCATTCATCGAACCGTATGTAAGCTGAACGGTCAGTTTAGGGTATGTCATTGTTACTGTTTTATTGGAAGAATTCCAGAAAACAACAGTACCAAGCAGTTCCCCAATATCCCGTAATGGCAAATAAACAGTGCCGTTCTTAATAAAAGGGGCAGATTCTGGCTGAAATGTGTTTCCATTCATATTGATTGTAATAGGATTAGTTTTTGCGGGCATTGCTGCCTCTGTGCTGGAAATAGGGCCGGCTAAGGTGATGCCAAGGGCAAAAGCAACAACGCTAATTAGGTGAGTCAAGCGTGATTTAAGTAACATGTGTGTAGCCTCCTGTTTTTTATTAATTGAACAACAAACCTTTTGGAAATGATTGGTTAAATCTAATGGTATCACAATATTAAAATCTATTTAATTAAAATTTCGATTTTACTGATTTCCTTAACCAGTACTTAATTAATGCTTACACATACAAAAATCCGTTTCTTATTAGTCTAAAATATAGGCTAGGAAACGGACTCATAATTAACTTAACATGTCTTCTTTTCCTGTAAAAACTCTCCTTGTAATACAGCTTTCATTAGATGCTCACTCTCTAATCTTGTTTGTTGGATGTTTGACTCTAATTCATAAAAGACATGAGTTGTTTAAGTTTTTCGATGATTTACTTTTTGTTCATTAAATTGAAGAAGAATGAATGATTATCTTTCAAAAAGAAAAAACCATTTTCCTTCTTTTGGGAAAATGGTTTTTCGGCTTATGATTGCTATTATTTTGCTTTGATATGTGCAACGATACTATTGTTTCTGTAAGTGACCGTTACGTTGTAACCGTCAGCAGTTACATTATCAAATTCACCTACCACCTTGTCGGCAGACATTAACGTAATGTTGGCAGCTTTCTTTATTTCATAATTCGCAAGATCCAAGTTAAGGTCCCCACCATCGAGGTAGAGTAGTCCATCAACATTAAGCTGGCTGTAATCTTTATCCATTGCAATCGCCAATTTTCCAGCTTCCATTGTTAAATTGCCATTTATTTTTAAAGGTCCGTCTACATTAACCAATACAGTGCCATTTTCTACATATAGATCGCCTTTGCCGAAAGCAGTCGGAGAGGTAGCTTCCAGCGTTCCTCCTCGCAGCAGTGTGCCTCCTGAATAACTATTATTTCCAGTTAACGTAAGCGTTCCTGTCCCTTGCTTGGTAAGCATACCACTGCCAGTAATATCATTCCTCCACCAATCATGGGCATTGAATCTTCCTTTTGAAGCATCCATATCGACCGTTACATTACTTAAAAATGCACCATATCCATCAGATGCTGTCACCAAATCAAGTCTTCCCCAGCCATTTGACTCATCTATTAAAGGGTAGCCTGATTCGATTTCTGTAGTATACAATACTTCTCTACGTTGTTGATCTGTCAAATAAGGCTGGCGAGTTTCCAATAAGACTTCCGCCCCTTTAGGTACGACAGGATCTAAACCTTTCACCCCTGTTTGCGGCAATCCGTAAGTAAGTTTTTCCCGATAGAAAGCTTTATTTGCTTCATGATCTTCCCATTTTTTTTCGTCATACGCACTTTCAAAATTATAGTCTTCTGTTACTATATGGGCATATTCGTATAAGCTCATATTTTTTGACTGTGCGACTTCACCAAAAACTTCTCCAGCGTTTTTGTAAGCCTTGTCTAAAATCTCTTTGTTTTCTGGAAGATTGTATGCGTAAGCAGTCATTGCGGTAGATTGTATTCTTGCACCTATAACATCAAGAGGGGAGTGCATCCCGCTTACTATTCGATTTTCTCCCATTTGGGCTGCTCTTGTTAAAAACTCAGCATATCTTTCCGGAGTTGCGTATGCAAATCCGAATGTCGACAAGTAAGCTGCACTTGTATGCCCGCTTGGAAAAGCTCCGTCTTTGCCTCTTCCGTCTTCAGCTTCTCTTTTTACGTATTCTAATGCTGGAATCACTTCCACATTCGTTTCATATTGCTCGTAATGTCTTTCACCCGTTTCTTTTTTGCCACCTGAAGGTAATTCTTCTGTTTTACTTTCACCACTCCCGATTGTTTCCCATACAGGCAATCCGTTCTTATCAACCAGTTCTTTCACTTCTCCGTTGGAATTCATTCTGTATGGTCTTGGAGAAGAGAAGAAGTACTTAGAAGGGTTTGACGAAGAAGGATTTCTAAATCTAACTAAATCAACTAAATTCATTGCATCTGATAGTTCAGAGTCCTTCCATTGTCCCATTCCTTGGCTTTCGTCTTCAACAGTCGCTTCTGCCAATATTTTATTCATGTCCTCTGTTGATCTAACCACACTTGTTACCGGCTTCACGATATCAACGTAGGTATTCGCCAAAGGCCCGTAAGCTTCCATCATACTGTATATCTTATCTCTTTGATCATCATAATAGGCGGCCAAAGCTTCATCATCAGTTCTGTTTTGAGTGACATCTTCTACATATTTTATATTAGCTTCCCAAGTCGCTGCATCTCTGATTTCTTCGTTAGCAAATGTTTTCTTATCTGCGACTATTTTTGTTTTATCATTTTTATAACCATCAAAATAAACGGTAGGACCGTCACCGTAGTTTGCAATTTCACCATTTGCACCCGGTTTAGTTAGGGCCGTTCCGTCTCTCCAATCAGATTGATTTATCGACCAGATTTTATCAAATCCATCTAAAATATTAATAAAAGGATTCGTGGCAGCAATGTTCTTTAAAATCGGATCATTGGCGTTTCCGCCATAATCAACTGCCGATAAAGATTGCTCCACTTCAGGAGCATATGTATTCAACTTTCCAGTATTCCCCTGTGGCTTTGATGGTTTTAGGAGATTTACCTCTTTAAGGGCATCATTTGATGTACCAACCGCTTCTGTAACAAGTCGATAAGCATTTCCCTTGATTGAGCCGTTATCATTCCCGGTTTGAATGGCAGCCTGAGCCGGAAGAGCTGAAGATGCCATAGTCAACGCAGCAAGTAGTATGATTGATTTCTTTTTCACAGATTTCATAACTATCTCCTTTTCTATTAGTATTTTTTCAAACTCTTAAACGAAATATAAAAGCTTGAATACTTATTAATCACATAAGTTTTACTATAAGGAGCGTATGTTGTTTAAATATAGTAAAACTGTAAAAGTAATGTGAACTTTATGTTGAAAAAATAGAGAAGATTTACAAAAAATTTAAATTGTTTAACTTCCACAGATTAATAATGGCTTTTTAAAAAAAGTAGTTATATAAAGAAACTCCAAGTTGGAGAATTATTCAACCAATCATAAAAAAGGTTACCTTCCCATTAGTTAATCAAATTTTTGGGAGGGCTTTTGCTGCGTTAAAGCTAATGAATATGAATTTGAAAAAAACGTGTTGAATTACTTTGTAAAAAAATGGTTGTAATGTTAAAATGACCGTAGTCACAAAATGACTGCGGTCATTATTGGTGGAGGAAGGGGAATATATGTTAAGAGAAGAACGAAAAAGACAATTAAAAAGACTAATATTTTTTAAATCAATCGAACTATTTAAAGAGTATGGGTATGACAATGTCACTGTCGAAACAATTGCAACATCTTGTGGGATTGCCAAGGGTACATTCTTTAATTATTTTCCGAAGAAGGAACACGTATTGTTATATTTAGGCAATTCACAAAATGATCATCTACAAGAGATTACACAAAAATATAAGGATGTAAAAATTAAGCAAAAACTACTTCTTCTCTTCAAGGAGCTCTTATTCGTTTACATGGAAAATTCAGATCTTCTAAAACTTGCACTGTCAGAAACCATCCGATCTGCACTAAAGGATGAATCAAAAAACATAGACTTGTTTAAAGAAAGCATAGCTTTATTGATTGATGAAGCCAAAACAAATAAATCGATACAATCCCGATTTGACTCAGAAACGATCGCTTCAGTTCTGGTGGGAATCTATTTTAATACCCTAATTGGTTGGTCTATGGGCCAAGATGAGAGTGCGTCTATTGTCGCTATATTTGAAAGGCAGTATGAAGTGGTTTGGGAAGGTATTGAACAACACTAACGTTAAGTGTGGAGGTATTGAGATGCAACAATTATTCACTTATTTGTCGGCGATTTTATTAATCTTAATAAGCATGCTACATTTTTATTGGATATTTGGTGGCAGAAGGGGACTGCAATCCTCGTTGCCTCAAAGAGTGGATGGCGGGGTTGCAGCTAATCCGGGATGGATTGTAACATTCATTGTTGCAATGGGATTAATGGGTATGGCTTTTATATTATTAGCTCAAAACAATCTAATTCCCTATGTCACACCGAATTTCTTTACGAAGTGGTCATGTCTCATAATTACCTTCATTTTTCTGCTTAGAGCAATTGGGGACTTCAAATATATGGGGTTATCGAAGAAGATCAAAAATACTGATTTTTCTAAGTACGATACAAAACTTTACACGCCTCTATGCTTATTTTTAGGATGGATATTTATGTTTTCCTGGTCATTTTAAGCTCCATTTTTTATGTGTTGAACCATTGCATAAAGCCAATGAACAATGAACCACTTTCAGGGAACGAGGAGATATTATGAATAAGAGTGTCCTTATCATCGGTGCAGGGATCAGTGGATTAGCATGTGCCCTTATGCTTGAAAAAATTGGTTATACACCAGTGATCTATGAAAAATCAAATTGTCTCCGAAATGGCGGAGGTGGATTAACACTTTGGTCGAATGCAACAGATGCCATTCAATCGATGGGGCTATTAGAAGAAATCTATCAAAACAGCAAAATCATAAGTGAATCAACCATTCAAACATCGTCAGGAAAAACACTGGCGAAAATGCCGCTAAACGATCTAGCCACTCAATATGGTACTCACACGGTCGGTATTTTAAGGGCCAATCTTCATCATTTATTGTCTAGTAAATTGAAACAGACAGAAATTAAGTTTGGCTATGAGCTAGTCGACCTGGAAAAAACTAATAAAGAAGTAATTGCACGTTTTGCAAATGGGCATGTAGATACAGGCGAATTTTTAGTAGGAGCGGACGGGTCAAATTCAGCAGTGAGGAAAAAAATATTTCCTATTAATACTTTACGCTTTAGTGGATATGAAGCTTGGAGAGGCATCTCCACTTATACCAATCATAATACGAAGTGCGGGAAAGCGTTTGAAGCATGGGGTAATGGGAGGCGATTTGGGGTCATTCCGGTGTCGGATTCATTGGTTTATTGGTTCGCGACAAGGAATACGACGGAAAATCGGGATGAAGGTGAGGTATCTAAAGAACAGTTGATAGATATTTTTAGAGAATTTGCCGAACCTGTTCCATCCATCATTAAATTTACAGAAGAAAAAGACATTACTAGAAAAGTGATTTACGATCTAAAGCCATTGCAGAATTGGTCAAAAGGAAGAGTGATGCTAATTGGCGATGCAGCCCATGCAACAACGCCTAATTTGGGGCAGGGTGCATGTATGGCGCTGGAGGATGCCGTGATTCTTGCGCAAACACTAGCAGAAAACAAATCAGTTTCCCAAAGTTTCAAGATATTTGAAGAAACGCGTATGGATAGAGTCAAGTTTATCGTAAATCGTTCTTGGCTCTTGGGGCGGTTTGTACAAATTGAAAGTAAGTTGTTTTGCGAAGTTCGGAACATCTTGGTAAGGCTAAGTCCATCAATACAAAGAAACAGTAGCTTTGAGCGGATTATTGGCCATAAAATTTGATAATTGGTGATTTAAGTAGTCTGCTTGTGTGATAGAGAATAGCACGCCATTGTATAGTATCTAAAGGAATACAGAGTCTGACTGTGACAACCTGTGGTTAACTTCTTTTGCTCTGTTTGAAGAAGGGGTGGATCAAATATCTACTAGGTTAAACCGAATAAGGGATCCTGTTATGGGGTAATCAGGATGTCCGAAGAAGATCATAGAAATTGTTTTTAAAGTATGGTCGGCTGTTCCTTTTGACCATGGACATCTCTCATTTGTTTAGGCCTTTGAATATACTGATGTGATATTTGGAGGTGAACATGTGAGCGAATTATTTATGGATACCCCCCCACACCGCAAATTGCTCAAACCTTGGGAAAGGAATGTACTCGAAAAGTTTGCAGCAAAAATGAATGATAAACGCGAACCATTCCCGTGCATTCCGGCAACTATTGGTTATTTAAAGAACCAATTATGTTATGGATTTATTGGAGATCCACGTAAAAAGAATAGCGTGTTTGAGCTGGGAGAACTACTTAGCCAGTTCACCAGCGAATCCAGAAATTTCGGTCCCTACACTTCGTTAATTGTTTTTTTTCAAGCATTTAAGGATGGAGAGGACACCTATACAGTGGAGGATTATGAACAGTTATTTTGGAAACAACTTTGCGGCTTGGCGGCAATCGATTCTTCTGTATGGCCCGAGGATATCCCGATGGATCCTCACAATCCGATTTGGGAGTTTTGTTTTAATGGGGAAAGATACTTTATGTATTGTGCAACCCCTGCCAATGTTCATAGAAAGAGCCGGCATTTTGATGTCATGATGCTGGCCATTACTCCTCGGTGGGTGCTAGAAGAGTTCAACAAGCAGGAGTTTTTTGCGCGAAATATTAAAGCACGAATCCGCAATAGATTGGCCAACTACGATGAGGTTCCTATTCACCCCGACTTGAACAGTTATGGTGCCGAGGATAACTTTGAATGGAGACAATATTTTTTACGGGATGATGACACCTCATTATCAAAATGTCCTTTTCATCGCATGCCGGGCATTCTAAAGCTAGAAAAATAAAAAGTTGCTATTTATGTTTGCCTCCATGCCGTGCTTCTTTAATCAAGCATCGTAGTCTGCTAAAGCTTCTCAGATGGAATAACATATGGGAAGCTTTTTTTCATTTCGTTTGTTTTGATAAAGTTAAATATCTTTGGAGCTTTGATTATCTGAATCCCTAAATTTAACCGTACCAGTTCCAGTACTCCACCGGCCATGCAAGAAACAATGAATGGACTGTCGTAAATCAATGGGAATTAATTCTAAATTTAAGTTTGAAGGATCAAGTAACCCCATCATCCCAGGGTGTACCTACTATTAAATTTTTTTGTGAGCCTCCAAATTTCAGTGCAGTCAGTATAGGGCATCAACTTATTAATTTTTTGAATTCGAGCTTGTATTATCGAGCAATTTGAAATTATATTGACAATAACATTCCTAGAATCTATATTGATAATAGTTATCATTATCAGTTGGAAAGGGAGCAGTCAATGTCAAATATCATTAATAAAAAACAATATATATATATTTCTCTAATGATTCTAGTTTTTTTCTTGTCCTTATATGGTTGTTCGGATAAATCATCAGAAAATTCCAAAGGTGATTCAAATGAGAGCAGCAATATACTAACTTTTGCCTGGCCAAGAGATATAGGTGATTTAAACCCACATCTCTATAATCCATCGCAATTATTTGCTCAGTCCATGGTTTTTGAACCATTGGTAAGCTATCAAGATGGAGGGGAGCTAAAACCACATTTAGCAGAATCGTGGGAGATTTCCAAAGATGGAAAAGAGTATTTATTCCACTTGCGTCAAGATGTAAAGTTTTCGGATGGGACTAATTTTAATGCAGAGATTGTGAAGAAGAATTTTGATGTAGTATTGAAAAATCTAGATTTGCATAGCTGGTTAGGATTTATCCCAAAGGTTTCCAAAACAGAAGTTGTTGATGAATTTACGTTTAAATTAGTATTAAAAGAAGTGTATTATCCTACCATTCAAGAATTAGCAGTAGTACGTCCGGTCCGATTCCTGGGAGAAGCCGGATTCCCAAAGGATGGGGATACTTCCAAGGGAATTGCAAAGCCGGTCGGAACCGGTCCTTGGGTATTGGATGAATATAAAGTGGATGAATATGCTACATTCAAACGGAATGAGAATTATTGGGGTGAACTCCCTGACGTAGAAAAAATTAAAGTGAAGATTATTCCTGATGCTGAAACACGGGTACTTGCCTTTGAAAAGGGTGAACTTGACTTAATATATGATGAGGGTGTTATCAGTTTAGATTCTTTTAAACAACTTGAGTCCACAGGGTCCTATCAAAGTAGTGTTTCTGAACCCGTTGCTACTAGACAATTAGTTATGAATACGAATAAAGAACAACTTTCAGATATTCGTGTTCGTCAAGCGCTAAATTATGGTTTTAATAAACAGGCAATGGTTGAGGGAGTGACTTCCGGTGTAGAAGAGCAAGCTGACTATATCTTGCCGACAAACTTCCCTTATACTTCAGATGTTGAAGCCACGAAAGTGGAGTACAATGCAGAGAAAGCAGCACGACTATTGGATGAAGCAGGCTGGAAGTTGGCGAAAGGAACCGGTATCCGTGAAAAAGACGGAAAACCACTAGAGATCGAGTTAATGTTCAACTCTGCTGAATCCATTCAAAAAACAATGGCTGAAACATTACAGT
Organism: Ureibacillus sinduriensis BLB-1 = JCM 15800; assembly: GCF_000772955.1. Classification (GTDB taxonomy): domain Bacteria; phylum Bacillota; class Bacilli; order Bacillales_A; family Planococcaceae; genus Ureibacillus; species Ureibacillus sinduriensis. The sequence continues at coordinate 26,617 of NZ_JPVO01000040.1, forward strand.
CCGAGTGGGCGGCAATAGGTGTGAAGCTAAATATTGTAGGAGTCGAGCTTACCACTCAAGTTGAAAGATTCAAAGCTAACCAGTTCGATATGAATTTCTTTAGTAACTATGGTGCACCGTATGATCCACATACTTTCGTTAATATAGTTGCGACAGAGGGATTTGGCTTTAGGGAAGCTATTTCAGCATATCCTAATAAGGAAGAATTACTGAACCAAATAGGTAAAGTGCAACAAACAACCGATGAAGCCGAGCGTCAACAACTATACACAGAAATTTTAGGCTCACTTCAAGAGCAAGGTGCTATTGTTCCAATATCTTATATAAAGAAGATAGCAATTTATCAAAAAGATGTTTCTAATTTTAAATTCCCTGCTAATCGGGACGAGCATCCATTCACAGGAATTAGTGTAGAATAAGTAAGCAACAGGAGAGGGGATTATGGGTACTTATATCTTGAAACGAATCATAACGATCATTCCTATATTTCTTATAGCTACTCTATTGACATTTGGAATGATTAATCTATCACCAGTGGATCCAGCCGAAGCATACTTGGCTGCTGCACATATTCAACCAACCGAAGAGATATTGGCCCAAAAAAGACATGAGTTTGGTTTAGATCAACCTCTCTTTGTTCAATATGTAAATTCTATCGTTAAGATATGCCAACTAGATTTTGGCACATCTTATGTTACGAATAAACCTGTTTGGGAAGAGATTTCCTCTCGATTGCCAGCAACGATTCAACTAACAATAGGTAGCATCATCATATCAATCCTTGTAAGCATCCCTCTCGGATTCTTATCTGGTATAAAGAAGAACAGTGGAATTGACCATTTTAGTCGATTCCTCTCTTTTTTAGGCGCATCCATACCTTCCTTTTGGCTAGGATATTTATTAATATTTTTCTTTTCAGTAAAACTAGATCTTTTTCCAGTGGAAGGTACAGGAACTTTGAAACATTTAATATTGCCTTCAGTTACTTTGGCTCTACCGCTAATCGCGTTGTATACTCGACTGTTACGTGGGAGTGTTATCGAAAATTTACAAGAGCCGTATGTACTTTTTGCGCGTACGAGAGGAATCCATGAAAAAGCCATATTAGGGAAGCATGTTTTAAGAATTGCCATATCCCCGATGATTACTGGACTTGGAATGAATTTGGGGAAATTGATGACTGGAGCGATAATTGTAGAGGCAGTCTTTTCTTGGCCGGGATTTGGGCGATATTTTATAGATGCAGTTTTTAATCGGGATGTTCCAGTCATTCAGTGTTATGTACTTTTAGCTGCGGGACTATTCCTTTTAAGCAACTTAATTGTAGATATTGTACAAATGTATATTGACCCACGTATTTCTAGAAAAGGAAGGCAGTATCCATGATGGCACAGTTTCGTGAAATCTTAAAAAGTCAGACAGTGATTGTCATTTGTTCTGTAGTACTTTGCTTGTTGTTTCTTATGACCATCCTAGCTCCGTGGATTGCACCTAATGATCCCGTTGCCGTGAATCTAGCGCATAAACTCCAGTCACCTTCAATGAATTACCCATTAGGGACAGATCATTTAGGCAGATGTACATTATCCCGTATCCTATATGGTGCTCGAACTTCACTAGGTTTTGCAATGCTGATCTTTATATCTTCTTTAAGTATAGGATTGATTATTGGTATTATTGCTGGATACAAAGGCGGATGGATCGATCAATTATTAATGAGGATCGGTGAGGGGGTTATGGCAGTCCCGAATCTTTTGCTAGTTCTTGGTTTTGTTGGTATCTGGGGTGCGGGCCTAAAACAAGTGATTTTGGCATTAATTCTCGTTCAATGGGTGTATTACGCAAGGATCATCCGGGGAATGGTGCTAAGCCTAAAAGAACAGAACTATATTACTGCAGCCAAAATAAGCGGTTCGTCTCAATGGAAAATCATAAAGAAGCATATTCTTCCAAACGTTCTTCCGCCACTAGCGGTTATGGGAACATTAGAAATGGGATGGGCTATTATGGATTTATCCTCTATGTCATTTTTGGGCTTAGGTATACAACCACCCACACCGGAGTGGGGGGCAATGATTCATGAGGGAAAATCTTATATTAGAACAAACCCAGCATTAATGATTTATCCAGGTTTAATGATCATGCTGATCGTAGTCAGCTTTAATTTATTAGGAGAAGCATTATCAGAACGTTTTGGGATAAAACGCCGCTAATAAAAAGGAATGTTGCATCATGGAACAAAATGACCAAAGTATTCTACAGGTAAGAAACCTACATGTAGAAGTAAAAACCAAAGAAGGTTTATCCACTTTAGTTCAAGACATTAATTTTGGAATTGAAAAAGGGAAGATATTGGGTATTGTTGGTGAAAGCGGTAGTGGGAAGACTGTTACCAGTATGTCTATCTTACAGCTTCATGATAAGAAAAGCATGAATATCAGCGGCAGTATCACACTACATGGCAGGGAATTGAATGGTTTGGATAGCAAAGAAATGCGTTCGATCCGAGGGAAGGATATTGCTTTTATTATGCAAAATCCGATGAATGCTTTTACTCCGGTATTTACCATTGGCCATCAATTCGTTGAAACGATTAAATCGCATTCCTCACTGACAAATAAGGAAGCAAAGGAACTTGCGATTAATGTAATGAGAAGTGTTAATTTGCCAGAGCCTGATAAATTATTGAAGAAATACCCTTTCCAATTGAGTGGAGGCATGCTGCAAAGGGTGATGATAGCTATGGCTGCATGCTTAAATCCATCCGTAATTATTGCCGATGAGCCCACTACAGCACTCGATCCTTATAACCAATTATCAGTACTCCGACTATTAGATAAAATTCGTCGTGAATATGGTACCTCGATTTTGCTCATCTCTCATGATCTAGGCGTTATTGCGGAAATGGCAGATGAAGTTATCGTGATGCAGCAGGGGAGAATTATAGAGGCAGCAAATGTGTTTGGCATCTTTGATAATCCACAACATGATTACACAAAAAAATTGTTAAGGACAAGGCCGTCCTTATATTTTCAAAAACAACCATATACCTATAAGTTATAATAGTTTGGTGAATTTATCAAAAGGTGGTACAACCAGTGGGTTTATTAGAGGTAAAGCAAATTAATCATAGTTATCATTCTGGCAAGCTATTTAAATGGAACGTACAATCAAATAAGGTGCTTAATGATATTTCTTTTACGATTGAAGAAGGAACATGTTTAGGCTTAGTTGGTACAAGTGGTGCAGGAAAGAGTACTTTGGGGAAGGTCATTCTGGGCATTCAACCCCCACAGCAAGGGCAGATCTTATTTCAAGGATATGATATTTATAGAGCTGATAAAATGACCCAACGAAAAATTCGTCGCAATCTACAAGTAGTTTTCCAGGATTCCTACTCATCTGTTAACCCCCGATTGACAGCGGAAAGTATTATAAGCGAACCTCTAGAAAACTATGAAAGACTTACGGTAGCCGAACTAAAAAGTACGGTTATTTCATTACTGGAACGAGTAGGTCTTAGTGAAAAGGATTTAAACAAGTATCCACACCAATTCAGTGGTGGTCAATTACAGAGGATTAATATTGCTAGAGCCATTTCTCTTAAACCTAAGCTAATCGTTCTTGATGAATCGGTAAGCAGTTTAGATATGGTTACTCAAAGTCTAATCTTAGAATTGTTAAAAGAGTTAAAACAAGACTTTGGCCTTTCCTATCTATTTATAACTCATGATATAAAAGCAGCTTTTTCAATTTCAGATCGATTGGGTGTGCTGGAAAAAGGAGAGTTAATTGAACTATACGAGTCAAAGGAGCAGTTTTTTTACTCAAAGAATCCTGTCGTATTACAAATGAGAGACTCCATTCTCGCTGAACATCCACGTTTTCGTTCAATTACAAAAAGAGAAATTTAAAATTTTGGAATAGGGAACATTTAAGATGGTAAGTGAAATAACAAAAAGACAGTAGCTGCGACGCGATTTGAATTATAGTGTCTTGCTCCGTCAGAAAAGTAAATTAAAAATATAAAAGGCTTCCCATTATTTGGACATGTGGGAAGCATTTTTTGTTAATTCTCTTCAGTTATATATTTCATGCCATCAGTCGTGAAATGATGCAATAAATTATAGAAAGTAATTTATTATATAGCAAAAATAATACTGAAGCATTAAATGTACACTAGTTACAAAGAATTAGAGGGGATTAAGATTAACACTTAACTATAGAATTGCACATTTGCTCTACCTTTGGCTTTAGCTTTATAAAGTGATTCATCAGCCTTCTGAATCAATTCTTGTGTACATGTACAATCCTTCGGGAAAATGGAGATACCGATTGACGAAGTTGTTTGAAAGACTTTATCTTCTATTTGCCAAGGGTTTTTTAGAGCATTTACTATTTTTTCTCCCATTATCTTTGCTTCTTCATCATTTATCAATTTAGGAAGTATGATAGCAAATTCATCTCCGCCAATTCTGGAAAACACCCCCTTTTTATTAATCGATTGCTGAACACGGTTTGAAAACTGAATGAGCAGTTGGTCCCCAATATCATGCCCCATAGTGTCATTTATATTTTTAAAGTGATCGATATCTAAATACATTAAAGCAAATCTTTGATTCCATTTATTTGCTTTGTCTACTTCGGACGAAAGGCTATCCATGAAAGATCGGCGATTTGGTATACCTGTCAAATGGTCATGGTATGCCATTTTTTTTTATTGATTTTGGTATTTTTTACGTTCAATAATATCTCTGGCTACTAATACTAATCTGACGAATTGTCCCTTCTCGTTATAAACCGTATTTATATTTGCTTCCAACCAAATATATTGTCCGTTTTTATTTAAAAGTCGATATTCATAATGACTATTGAAGTTTTTTCCGGCAAATATGGATTCATGATAAGGTATTTTTCACAAAATCCTGATCCTCTGGATGAATATAATCAAAAAATGCGAGGGCATTCTGATTAAGAAAATCTTTCATAGCGTAACCAGTTAGCTTCTCAAAAGAAGGGGATAAATAAGTGATGGTTCCGTTATGATCGAGGGTGATAATCATGTCCCTCATATTTTCAGCAATTAAGCGATAGTGTAATTCACTGATTCTTAATGCCTCTTCTGCTTTTTTTCGACTTGTGATTTCTCTACTAACGATCACTAAATGACTGCGATTACCGGCTTTATTAAAAATTGGTGTTTTGAAGACTTCCCAAGTACGTGTGATTCCATCAGGTGTTTGAAATGATTTCTCGATATGAATTGTTTCAGTTTCTTTCCAAGCCATTTCATCGGTTTCGACATTAAACCTAAACGCTTCTAGATGGGAAGGGAAAACTTCGGCAAGTTCCATATCAGTTTTTCCCTGGTAAGGATAGTTCTCTCCCATATTATAAGAGTTGAGTACCAATTTATTGGTGACGAGCCATTTGCCTTCTCCATCTTTTAAGACGATAAACTCAGGTATCATATCTATCAGCAACCGAAGTTGCGGTTCATAAGCACTTAAGGTAGATAGATGTTTGATAAATTCCATATGTCCCCCATCTTATATTTATTAAAAATTGCTTTGCTATCCAATAGATATTTATAGCAATACGCGAGTGTATTGCTATAAATATTATGACACTAGCATTGAGTAATTAATACCTATCTGGGTCTGTCGTTAAAAGAATGAGGTTTTGCACATGCAGACTTTACACTTAAACAGTCGCATGTCAGATTTCTTTCCATTTCATTGTAAAAGTTTAATTAATTTAAAGTCGTTCTTATTGACTCCTTAAACAAATTTCGTTAACATACTCTAGACCGGTTGGTATAATTTTGGGGGTTATCTTTGGATGAAGGAAAAACACAATACAAGGGAAGTCATCTTGCAAACAGCAACTCGCCTATTTCAACGACAAGGTTATAACGGAACAGGTCTCAATCAAATCATAGAAGAAAGTGGCGCTCCTAAAGGATCGATTTACTACCATTTCCCAAATGGAAAGGAAGAAATAGCCATAGAAGCAATATCAATGATGAGAAAGCTTGTGCTGGAAGGAGCCGAAAAAGATTTAACCGGGAAAGATTCAGCTGCAGAAGCATTCGAATATTATCTTAATAATGTGGCCGCTATATTTGATTTGAAAAGTTGTATAGACGGGTTATCAATAGGATTAATTGCATCAGAAACCGCCTTTACTCATGAGCAGCTTCGCTATTCATGTGAAATGGTTTTCAAGGATTTGCAGTCTCAACATGCTCAAATCCTTATGCAGTATGGGTTTGATAGAGAACAAGCGGAGGAATTGGGGATAACCATCACGGCGATGATAGAAGGTGCATGCATTTTATCTATTACATACCAGGATGGCAATCCATTGAGAAGGATTGCAAAGCAGTTATCCTTGCTTTTAAAAAGAAGTCAAGAAACACAAGGGGAGAAACAAAATGGAAATGAGTAATACACAGCAAGTTAAATCGGGAGAGATCAATATTGGTGATTTACGAGTTGTCCCAATCATCATCTCGTTTGTAGTTGCTGGATTTATTGGCTTGTTCAGTGAAACAGCCCTGAATATGGCATTAACAAACCTTATACAAGATTTTGGCATACATGAAACAACGGCTCAGTGGTTAACCACGGGCTACCTGCTTACATTGGGGATACTTGTACCAGTGTCTGGACTTATTATGCAATGGTTTACTACAAGGCAGTTATTTATTACATCGCTGATTGCTTCAATTATAGGAACATTGATTGCAGCTATTGCGCCGACATTTGCCGTTTTAATGATTGCGCGTGTTGTGCAGGCAATTGGAACAGCTTTATTGCTGCCATTAATGTTCAATACAATTCTGCTTATTATCCCACCACATAAACGCGGACGCATCATGGGTATTATTGGACTTGTAATCATGTTTGCACCAGCGGTTGGACCGACGATATCAGGTATTATCATTAATAATTTGACGTGGCACTGGATTTTTTGGGTTTCGCTTCCACTGCTAATCGGTGCTCTAATTTTCGGTTCATTCTTTATGCAAAATGTTGGAACACCAACCAAGCCCAAAATCGATTTTCTGTCTATTATTTTATCCACTCTTGGATTCGGAGGAATCGTATTTGGATTCAGCAGCGCAGGAGAAGGCGGCGGCTGGGGAAATCCGACTGTTATTATCTCCATTATTGTCGGTGTCGTATCTTTGGTACTCTTTTCAATTCGACAAACGAAAATGCAGCAGCCTATGCTTAATTTAAGGGCATTTAAATATCCAATGTTTACAATTGGTCTTTTATTAGTACTTGTATGTATGATGGTATTGTTGTCTACGATGATTCTATTGCCGCTATACCTACAAACGTCACTTGCACTTACAACGTTTGCTGCTGGTCTTCTACTATTGCCGGGCGGAATCATCAACGGGATCTTGTCACCGGTCATGGGTGGATTGTTTGATAAGTACGGACCGAAATGGCTCGTTAGGATTGGTATCGCCATCTTACTCGGAGCGATGTTTGGCTTCTCAACTATAACAATCGAGACGAGCACGGCTTTCATCATTATTCTGCACATCATTACAATGGTAGGTGTATCGATGATCATGATGCCGGCACAGACAAATGGCTTGAATCAGCTGCCGCGTGAGCTGTATCCTGACGGCACGGCCATCATGAATACGTTGCAGCAGGTTGCTGGAGCTATTGGGACAGCTATCGCCATCTCAATTATGTCATCCGGATTAGAATCATTTGCGCCAGAAGACCCAGCCAATCCGCTAAATCCTTTGCTTGCTTTTACAGCAGGTGTTCAGGACGCATTCATCTTTGGTATTATCATGGCGATATTAGGTTTTGTCATTTCGTTGTTTGTTAAACGGGTAAAGGTGGAGCATCAAATGTAATTTAGTAAAACAGCCTTGCTATCAATAGATGGTAAGGCTGTTTTTCTTTTGTTCGATTAAAAGATAATGTTACATATTGGCCTGATGTTGCATTTATCCGAATTGGAAGGAGGCTATATCTCTCTTCCGATAAAACTCGGGATTATTGTTTGCACGGGGATAAACTCAATACTTTCTTTATCAACTAACGCCGATGCCGGGTTAATTCGGATAAAATTTTCTTGAGAATGAAAGATGCTATTTGTAATAAGCGCGTTTTTATTTTCTTTACTTAATTCATTAAATGTTGCATCGTATTCAGAACCAGAGTCACTATTTTTCCAAGCCATGAATTGCATTGGGCATGGTACATTTTCAAATGTATTATTTTGGAAAGTTGGATTGATGGCGCCACTTGCCAGAATGCCGCTGTTGGCATTGTATTTACCGGAATCGATATTTTTTATTAGATTGTTTTCTATCACCGCATTACTCCAGTTCAATACGCGAATGGCATCCTCACGCATTTTTTCAATTTTGTTATTCCTGATTATAATGTTGTCATGATATTGACCACCGGAGTACTTATGTGTGCCGACAGCCCTGTCCAGGTCGAAGAAAATATTGTTTTCTATTGTTATGTTTGAGTTGGGTGTTTTGTCGAATTTGCTCCACTTCGAACTCCAACCATTTGTCAGCTTGTCCGGCGTATCGATATTGATGGCTTCTTTAATTCTAGTTGGCGAAGGTTTTGAATTCATAAATTTATTATTGGCTATGACAGCGTTTTTTGTTGCGTCTATCTCGATGAAATGGCCGGAATACATGTTAAGGAAATTAATATTTTCAATCCGAATGTTTTGATTATGGCCGGCAATAATAGCAATCCCATCCTTCTCGAAATTCAAGTCAATTGTCGCGTTGCCAGATCCGATGATGGAGATATTTTTTTCACCCTCGTACTCCCCATAGACACCATCTTTTTTTCCAAGGGAAGGGCGGATGAATTGAAAAATGGATTTATTCGCATCCACGTTAGATGTACCTGTCTCATTGTCATTTACAATCTTTGCGCCATCTTCTAATTTAATCGTTACGTTTGAGGGTACGAACAATACGTTGGACACCGTATAAGTTCCCTTTTTCAAGATAAGTGTCCCTCCACCAGATTCCTCGAGTTGCTCAAGATATGAACGGATTAAAAAATAATGTTTTGTATACTTATTGTAATTTGGATGGGCCTCAAAATTTCCATTATATGTTTCGCTGTTCGGCGAAATTGAATATGCTTCTGTTTTAGCTTCGATTGAATCTGCAGGATAGAAAACCCACAAGGTTAACGCAACTAAAGTCAGTAAAATTTTCTGCATACTGTCATTACTCCTTTTGATAATGCTCTTTAAGGTGAAATATGTAAATTTTGGTTGAGTGACCGAGGTTTAATTTTCTCGATATATAAGGAGAGATTTACTCCCTATACTACCTACCCAAAATAACAAAAAAAAAACAGTCGGAAATTTAATGATAAATGATTTGATTTATAGGAAGGAGCAGTTCGTGTGAAATTGTGGAAACAATTGTGAAGAAGTCTTAGACATATTTAGAGAGTTTCTGGGAAAATAGGTGAAAAAAACATCAAATTTCCGGTACTTTAGAAATCTGATGTTTATTTAGCTTAACTATAATTAATACAGAGGAAGGATTATTCTTTTCTTTCTTCATTTTTTATTTGTAGATAGCGCCATAGTGAGATGGATATTTCGTTTGCTTCTGCTTCGTGGGAAGTGTCTTTGAAGGCATTATTAAATGCGGGCAATACGGCTTCCAAAACATACGTATTTTCTTTTTCGCTCTGTAGTTCATTCTGTAAATAGTTTGCGTACTCTACTCCGCTTTCTGGATCTTCAGGGGTTAGCTTATCAGTAAAACCGTATAGCTGGTCAAGCAACATGCTTCTCGTAATTTTAGTTTCCTCGGCTTTTTGATGGAGGGCTTGGAAGATATCCGAAGTAATCAAAACGCTGTTTGTTTTCTGTAGGTGAACCAGGATTCCTTCAACGTGATTCAATGCATTTTGTACAACGTCTTCTGGAGTAGCCAATTGCTTGGTAACCATGGCAATAATGCGGAAAGAATGTTGCATCATTGCGATCGCTTGTACGGCACACTCATATGAAAATTTACGGATTTGTTCCCCATAAATATCGACTAACCTGGAAGCAAGCCATTCAATTTCGTGAATCAGATGCTTTTCCAATATTTGTTTTAATTCCGGATCTTTATTGCTTGAGACGGCTTCAAATATTTGCATTATGTTTCGCTTACGATGGACATATGCTATTAAAGCCATTTGTTTTAGTAGAACATTTTTATCATCCGGTTTCGTATTCAACGCCACCTCCAATCGGGTACTAATAATCTCTTCTCTTGTTTCATCAAGGATGGCTATCAAACATTGCGTTTTCGAAGTAAAGTGATTATAAAATGTCCCTTTAGATACATTGGCGGAAGAAATGATGTCAATAATAGATGTATCATTAAAACCTTTTTCTAAAAAAAGTTGGCGTGCTGCGTGTATAATTTGTCGTTTCCTTTTGTTCATAACCTCACCTGACTATCCCTTTTGTTAATGATTTTATACCGTAAGTATAGTTTGTAAACACTTTCATTTCAACATTTTGTACAATAATAATTTTTTTGTTGAAAAAAATAGACTAACGGTATAGAATGTATTTCGAGGCATGAAATGATAAAGAGAGAGAGTGGAAATATAAATATGAATAATAATTTTCAAACACTTGAAAAGCCCCCATATTTAATGATAGCAGTTCTATTTGTGGGCGCTTTTGTAGCGTTTTTGAATAATACTCTACTAAATGTTGCATTGCCAACCATTATGGTGGACTTGGATGTGACTTATGCTACTGTTCAATGGTTGGCTACAGGGTATATGTTGGTGAGTGGGGTTTTAATTCCTGCGTCGGCTTTTTTGATTACACGATTTAAGACAAGACCATTATTTATTTTTGCGATGTCCGTTTTCGTTTTAGGTACATTGGTTGCAGCAATTGCTCCAAGTTTTGGAGTATTGTTGACTGGCCGTATGATCCAAGCAGTGGGATCCTCTGTAATGGCTCCAATACTAATGAACGTTATGTTAATTAGCTTCCCCGTGGAAAAGCGTGGAGCTGCCATGGGTATGTTCGGATTGGTAATGATCGCGGCCCCTGCAATAGGTCCAACACTTTCTGGCTGGATTGTTGAACATTATGACTGGCGCGTCCTTTTTGAAATGATTTTGCCAATTGCCGTAATAAGCTTGTTATTTAGTATTTGGAAGTTGGAAAATGTACTTCCAAATAGAAAAGTTACTTTGGATTACTTCTCGCTCGTTCTTTCAACTGTAGGGTTCGGGGGAATACTTTACGGATTCAGTACCGCTGGGAATGATGGCTGGACAGATCCAATCGTATTAACAACAATCATTGTTGGTGTGATCGGTGTAGCGCTCTTCGTACTACGACAACTGAAAATCGAAACACCAGTATTAAGTATGGAAATTTTCAAATCACCTTTGTTCGCATTGTCGTCCATTATTAGTGCGGTACTATCAATGGCAATGATGGGTGGTATGATTTTAACACCGGCTTATGTACAAAATGTACGTGGTATCGAACCATTCGAGTCAGGGTTGATGATGTTGCCGGGTGCGATTGTCATGGCTTTGATGTCTCCTATTACAGGTCGTTTATTTGATAAAGTAGGTCCAAGAATCTTGGCGGTTACTGGGCTGATCATAACTTCTATATCGACATATTTCTTACACAAGCTAGAAATTGATTCTACGTACTTATTTATTATAAGTATTTATACAATCCGTATGGTTGGTATTTCAATGGTTATGATGCCGATCATGACAAACGGCTTAAACTCGTTGCCAGCACGTTTAAACCCGCATGGTACAGCATCCAACAACACAATCCAACAAGTTGCAGGGTCTATCGGTACTGCATTATTAATTGCGATTATGAATGCTAGAACGACTGCTACTGGGGAAGATTTGGCCGCACAAGCACAGGCGAATGCAACTGGTCCGATGACTGAAGAGCAAATCGCAACAATGAAAGCGCAAATTACGCAACAAGCATTACTTGAGGGGATTCAATTCTCATTCTTGATTGCAACAGGTATTACTATTGTTGCCTTAGTTCTATCATTCTTCCTGCGAAGAGCAACAAGTCCTGATAATGCCCCAAAGACTGATGCACCGCAAAATAATTCAAAAGGTGCACCAGCTCCGGCAACTCTAAATAAATAAAAACGTTATATATTACACCTATCACTGTGTACTTTATATAGAACAAAGCCATTCCAACAGGGAGTGGCTTTTTTTGTACCTTTTTTCATACTTTGGAAAGTTTTGAAACAAACCTTTTAGGAATATAATGATACTGTAGTTTCAATTAAAATTTATTCATCCTAGGTATTCTAATTTAATATTGTGATTGGTGTATAATGGGATTATGAAAAGTAGTTAGTCATGGGGGTTGTGTGGATGGATGTGCTTGATTTTTTAGATAAGTTAGATGATATCACTGTTTTATTCGAACCAATTTATAGTGCGGATGAACATGTCATCGTTGCATACGAAGTAATCGGGCAGCTTAAAGTAAATGAGGAATCGCTTAATGTGCTTGATTTTACATATGATGAAGCCATACCAATCGATATCCGAACGGATGTCGAGCATGCCCTTGTCAAAAAAGCGATTCAACTAGCAAAAGAAAATATTTCCCGAAATCATGTCAGACTTTATCTTCCGTGCAATCCTAATTTATTAATGGAGGATTTTGGCGATCGGTACTTCCAAATGTTAAAGGATATTTTGGGCGAAGAGTTATTGCGATATATCTACCTTGTCATTCCTGAACATAAATTTCAAGGGGAGATAGAACAGCTGCAGCACCCGATCCGCTATATCAAAACTTACGGGGTTAAAGTCGCGTTAGATCAAATAGGGTCTGAAAGTAATCTAGATCAAATTTTAATGTTCGAACCGGCTACATTAAAAATTAATGTAAGCCAATTAAACTATAATGCATGGGGAGCACAAAACCATGTCTTTACAACAATTCAATCGTTGGCAGTGAAAATTGGTGCAGCTTTGATGTTCGACAACATCCAGACAGATTATCAGCTACACCATGCCTGGAAAAGCGGGGCAAGATTTTTTAAAGGGGTATACCTACAAAAACCGGCGGCTGACTTCATTCCCAAAGATACATTGAAGGATCGTTTTCGAAATGAATGTAAGCAATTTATTGCTGCTGAGAAAAGATTGCTTGAAAGTAAATTTGCAGAAATGAAGAGTTTGGGCAAGAAAATTACCTCCATAGTGGAAATTACCAAGCCAGATGCCAATAATATCGATAAACTCCTTCAATTGGCCAATCATCTAAAAGATTTTGCCTTCCGTTTTTATATTTGCAATGAAGAGGGCTTTCAAATTTCCCCCAATATTGTTCGGCATAAAGGAAAGTGGGATGTTGAAGAGTGTGCGGTAGGGAAAAACTGGAGTTGGAGACCATATTTCTTGTTCAACATTATCAAAATACGAAATACCGAAAAAGGAAATTTGTCAGATGTCTATAGTGATATTGAAACCGGCGAGCTGACTCGAACTTTTTCGATGGCATTAAAGGATCACGAATACCTATTTGTGGACATTAACTACGATTACTTATATGAGCATAATATTGTGAATTGATTTTGAAAAGTTAGTTAGAGCAAGGTTTCCAGGGTACGCAATTTTTTGTGTACCTCATTTTTTATCCCAAAAATCGAGAGCATATGAGATTTACTGAAGCTGCTGGTATTTTGAGCTTGAGTGAATTGGAACGCATACATTACATAAGACATACGGCTATCAGGTATATTAATCTACATTGGAATAGTAAAAGACGATTTAAATGCATATCAAGGCAAAATAGGATTCGTTTTTTAAAGATAAGGGAAAATTTAATGGATTATATAATAAAAATGATCTAACTGAAAAAAGACATGTAAGAATTGAAAATAAATATCAATTATTATGATTAATTATATACTTTGTGATTATAATTGTAGTATTGTATAGAAAATAAACATATATTATGATAAATTTTGATGAAAATATAAAAGTGGTGGTGGTAATATGGATCATTTATATAAAGTCTTTAGAAAATTGGATGGTGCAAATTATGAAAAAGAATATGTAAATCGAATTCAATTTCCAACTACTGTAAATGTGAATCTTAAGATAAAACCGATGAATAATAATAATCAATATGAACTTTACTATCTTCCAAGTAAAAAAATTCATACTTTAATAGCGAACATTTATCAAAATGATAATGAAATTAAGTCTTATATTGAAAAACTCCCGGAAGTAGCAAAACAAAAGTTTATTTTGGAAACTATTGCAGATGAGTTGCTAAATACGAATGAAATCGAAGGGGTACGCAGTACTAGAGAAGAAATTGTTAGAAGTGTTAAAAATATCGCTTCACAAACACCCACTAAAGATCGTTTCAGTAGTATGGTACATTCTTATATGAAATTAAGTTACGACGAGTTAACAAAATTAAAAGACGCACCTGATGTAAGAAAAATATACGACTTACTATTAGAAGAAGAAATTAATAATGAGGATTTACCTGATGGAGAAATATTCAGGGCGGAAAATTGTGAGGTATTAAGAAAAAGTGGTACACAAAAGGTCATTCATAAAGGAGTATTTCCTGAAAGTAAAATTATCGAAAAAATTAATGAATTGATAGTGTACCTAAATAATGAAACGGATGAAAGTCTGCTAATAAGAGTTGCAATAACTCATTATTATTTTGGATATATCCATCCTTTTTATGACGGAAACGGAAGATGCTCACGTTTTATAAGTAGTATGTACTTAAAAGAAGAATTTTCATCCTTAACAGCTGTTTCTCTTTCAAAAGGATGTAATGCCCAAAAAAATAAGTATCTTGAAGCCTTTGATGTAACTAATAAAGTAATTAACAGAGGAGAACTGAATTTCTTTATTGAAACTTTCTTAGAAATACTTAAGGAATCCCAAGAAGATGTAATCGCACAACTTAAAGAGAAAGAATATATTTTGGATAATTTCTACGAATTATTGATTAATGATAAATATTTCGACGGAAAACAAAAATACGTTTTGGATATTTTCTTTGTTTTGGGTCAGGATACTTTATTTTCATCCGAAAAAGGGTTATCAGTATCGGATTTATCTAAAATATTTAAGTTAAGTGAACAAACTATTAGGAAAGTATTGAAAGATTTAGAAGCTCATGATAAAATTGACGATTACGGAAAGAAACCCAAACTGTATTTTATCAGCGACAAATATTTTGAATAATTAGCCTTTCTTTAAAGAAATTTGATGGACTTCAAGCAGAACGCAAATAATGCGTTTTGTTTGAAGTCCTTTTCATTTTTTTGAAAGAATTTGTATGTTTCATGAAACAAGGAAACAATAAAGTGGAAGTACCTTATCCTCTTTTGCCTTTGCCTCGGCTTTCGCTTGTGCCTCAGCTTTATCAGCTTCACGTGACCCCTTTTCCTCTGGGCTTCAGCTATGGATAGGAATCTTTTTCATCTTAATGAGCTTACATGTTGAATTAATGAGTTGCCGAATTCAGCAAGCTGTGCCATGGAAGTTATTGTTAAAGTGTGAAGGCCCGCCCACATATTTGAAAAACTAATTTTTTCAAAAGTATGTTATGTAAAGAGTAATAGAAACATAAAATACTAGGTGTAATTACCATGAACGAAAAAGGGAGGAAATGAGATTCAAATACATGTGGTCCAGCCTGGACAGTCTCTTTTTGGTATCGCACAAGCCTATAGCACAACAACCGAAAGAATCATCGAAGCGAACCAAATTGAAAATCCGCAGCGTTTAGTCATTGGGCAAGCATTAGTGATTCCGATTACTGGTAGTTTTTATTGGGTGCAACAAGGAGACACGCTCTCCGCTATTGCTCAACGTTTCGGGTTAAGCGCAAACACGTTAGCCCAAATCAATGGCATTAATACCAACTCACCGTTAGCTGTGGGCACAAGGCTCTACATCCCGCCGATGCAAAAACGTAATGCAGAAGTAAATATTTATATCGAACCAACGGGTAATTCCGTTAGTCAGGAATTATTGGATGAAGCAAGGAATGTAGGGCGATATTTAACGTATTTGGCACCTTTTAGCTATGAAGCAAGAAGAGATGGAAGTCTTGACCCGCTTCCAGTCGAAGGGATACCTGAAGTGGCAGAGCAAGCAGGGGTATCTTTAATGATGGTAGTGTCCAATCTAGAAAATGGCCAATTCAGTGGTGAATTAGGTAGAGCTATTTTGCAAAGCACGGCTGTCCAGGATGTATTGCTTGAAAACATTGTAGAGGAAGCGCGAAGGATTGGCAGTGTATCAGATATTCACTTTGATTTTGAATTTCTTCCTGGGGACCAAAGGCAAGCCTACAATAACTTCTTAAGAAGAGCTGTCAATTATTTGCACGGAGAAGATTTCCTCGTATCGACAGCACTCGCGCCAAAAACAAGCGCCGAGCAGGCCGGACAATGGTATGAAGCGCATGATTATAGAGCGCACGGAGAAATAGTTGATTTTTCTGTACTGATGACATATGAGTGGGGTTACTCAGGGGGGCCGCCAATGCCGGTATCGCCAATACCGCAGGTTGAAGAGGTGATTCAATATGCCTTAACAGAAATGCCTGCAAATAAAATAATGATGGGTCAAAACTTATATGGCTACGATTGGACGCTTCCGTTTGTTCAGGGGGGGCAATATGCAAGAGCTGTCAGTCCTCAAAGGGCGATTGAGATTGCCCAAACAAATAACGCCGTGATTGAATATGACTATACGGCACAGGCCCCACATTTTAACTATGTTGATAATGAAGGAAAAGCACATAAAGTATGGTTTGAGGATGCAAGGTCGATTCAGGCGAAATTTAATCTGATGAAAAGATTGAACTTGCGGGGGATCAGTTACTGGAAGCTTGGATTCCCATTCCCGCAAAACTGGCTGTTGATTGGTGAGAATTTCAATGTGGTGAAGCATTAATATAAAGTTACTGAAATTATAAATATAATAAATAGACTATATGAAAAGGGCGGTTTAGCAAAATAAGCTGCCCTTTTTTATGTAAAAGGTCATTTTCCGATGAAAAAAGCGAAGGAAAAAAATATTTTCTATTTTTTATTTCCAATATTTATCATACAATATTTGGTATAAGTAAGATAGGAGGGATATTTTGGTAAAGTTTAATAAGGTTGGGATTCCCATTTTAACGGTTGCGATGTCCTTAGGAATCATGTCTGTTGGGAATGCTCAAACAATGGAAAAACCAACGGCGGATAATTTACAAATTGAAGTAGCAAAAACGGACAATGTCATTTCAAAAAACGAAGTGGTAAAAAAGTTTAAGGAACTTTTCCCGAATAAATTTGATGTCCTCACAACGGATGACTTTTATTTGAGTACTGGCCGTTATTATCCGGAAGATGAGACCGTTCGATACGATCTAAGCTTTACAAAATTGGTGCAAGGCAAAGAATTATACGGAAGTGCCACTTTTAAAGGGGACAACCTGGAATTAGAAAGCTTCCATTTTGAACCCGTTAACAAAACAGATGCACTTTTCCCGGCTAAAATAACGAAGGAAGATGCGCAAAAAATTGCACAGGAATTTATAAAGAAATATTCGGGGTCAAAACAATTCCACTTGGATAAGAGTAACAATCTCTATTACTACTACTATTCAAATCAGTTATTAACAGAGCCTATCCAATATTATTTCTCGTTTATCGGCACAGAAAATAATATCGAGATAGCCGACCAAAGAATAGAAGTAGTCGTCCTTGGGAATGGGGATGTTGTTCAATATAATCAATATCAAGCAAGCGGCTGGAAAGGTTCATTTGAAAAAGCGGAGAATCTATTAAGTGAAAAAGAGGTTTTGAGTAAAATAAAGGAAAACATAAATTTGCAATTACAATATCAAGTAAATTACGATTTCCGAACAGACAAACCTGACGTACAACTCGTCTATGCACCTGTAACCCAATATTCCGGTGTCAATGCAAAAAATGGGTTATGGTATACGAATAATGGCTTTAAGGACAATCTGCCGAACAACGAAAAGGTGGAAAGAATAGTACAACAACCATTAAAACCGAGGCATGATTCCATTACTGTCGAAGATGCAAAAGAAATCGCTAAAAAATTGCTGACAATTGATTCGGAAGAGATTAAATTGAGATTTGATAGTATAGAAGAGAGAACTAATTATGATGGGAAAGCCGTTATCAGCGTTAACTATTCCTATGAATATGGGAATAGCGGTTATGGGACAAGCATTGAGCTAGATAAACAAACAGGGGAAATTATTCAATACCACAATTTGAAAAATGAAGTTTTAAGGCAACTTGGGCAAAAACCCGATGATGCCAAGAAATTAACCAGTGATGAAGCTTTGGTGAAGGCCCTTGGTTACTTAAAAGAATGGCTGCCTTCTTCTTTGCATAATTATAGCAAGCCTATTTCACAACCATATTCAGATGAAGATTCCGGTGTATATAACTTCACATTCCCCAAAATCGTTAATGGAATTGTTGTAGCAGGAAGCGATACTAGTGTGGGCATTAATTTTGATGGGTCATTAAATAGTGTTAATGTCAATGCGCCACAAATAGAGGAATGGCCAACGACAGATGGAATTCTATCGAAGGAAGAAGCGGAAAAGATGTTTGCAGCTTCTCTTAGCCTGAAGCTTCAGTATGTAAAAGAGAACGTTTCAGAGGAAACGGATCATTACTCGCTAGTCTATAATCCGGTTTATAATGAGAAGTCCTCCACTTCGATAGACGCAACTAGCGGCGAGTGGACAAGCATGTTTGGTGGGAGGGAATATCCTATCGTTACAGATGATACAGCAGAGGAAGAGTTAAACTACTTAATCCAAAATAATATACTAGAAATTGATGAAAGTACCTTTAATGCCGATTCGCCAGTAACGAGAGGGGAAGCACTGAAAGTCCTTCTTAAATCAATCTCCTATATTTATGAAAGGGACTACCCTCAACAAGAAGAGTCTCACCAAACTTTCGAGGATGTTGGCCGCGATCATCAATATTACCATATAGTGGAGCGTGCCGTGAAAATGGGTATTTTGGATACCGGGAACAATAAATTTATGTCTTCTGAAAGCATTACCCGTGAAGAGTTGGCCGTATGGTATATAAGAGCTCTTGGCCTGGAACAAGCTGCAAAACATCGTGATGCTTATCAACTAAAAGGCATAAAAGATGCAGAGGATGTAACTTATACGGGCTATGTTGCACTTGCAGATGCCATTGGTATTTTGCCTTCACAAAATGGGTTATTCAATCCAAAAAAAGCGGTAACTTATTCTGAACTTGCAGTATCAACGATTCAATTAGCGCATAAAGTCTACGAAAATGGTAACGCATATAGATATTATTGATTTAAAATCCGGAGCTGGCATATTGGGTTATGTCAGCCCTTTTCCATGTTCCCGAAAAATTTTGCATGCATTCCATAAAAATATCACCATCATTTTTAAATAACTTAACAAAAATTGGGTACATGAAGAACGGTACCTTTTTAATTTAGTGCAACTTATAGTTCTTACCATATGTGGATAAAATAAGACGGATAGAATAAATTTGAGGGTGAATATAATGAAAAATAGAAGAAGCAGCCAAGATGAGCCATTTAATTTTTGGTCCGGCATATTGTTTGGAATAGGTTTAGTTACGTTTATTGATGAAGTTATATTTCATCAACTTCTGCATTGGCACCATTTCTATGATAAATCAACAACAAGTATGGGACTTATTTCGGACGGAGTTCTTCACGCCTTTAGTTGGTTTGCCACTGTTTTAGCACTTTTTATGTTGGCAGACATTCGAAAAAGGAATGTCTGGGATAAAAGAAGTTGGGTAGGAGCCTTGATCTTAGGTGCAGGAGCATTCCAGTTATTTGATGGCATCATAAACCATAAACTTCTTCGTGTGCATCAAATACGTTATGATGTGGACGTTTTACCCTACGATATCGTATGGAATGTCACTGCAGGACTCATGATTGTCATTGGATTGGCTATTTTAGTAAAGAAAAAGTCCAGTGAGCCAATGAAAAAAGCGGGTGAACTATAATTGCATAATCACGAAGTCGAAGTTGGCATTAGCAGTTTTCTCAATCTGTTGCTATTTGCCGTCCCGCCAGTTCTCATTATCGGTTATATGGCGATGGTATATCGTACGAATAAAAAATACAGGAAATGGCCAGGAATTCGGATTACTTTTTGGGTAATCGGTGTGCTGACTGTCGCCTTGGCAGTCGCGGGGCCGATTGCTGAACAAGCACATGCGAGTTTTACAGCTCATATGGCGATCCATCTGTTGTTAGGGATGTTAGGGCCGTTATTTTTAGTTCTTTCCACCCCAATGAAACTTCTCTTAAGAAGTGTTCCGATTGCGATGGGAAGATTTATCGGAAAAATATTGAAAAACACTTATATCAGGTGGATTACTCATCCAATTATCGCAGCATTATTAAATTTTGGGGGACTGTGGATTCTTTATGGAACCAATTTATATATTTTGATGCATTCATCCAGTCTGCTTTACTTCTTCGTACATGTCCATGTATTTCTGGCAGGGTATGTGTTTACTCTTTCCATGATTTATATGGAAGTGACCGTTCACCGGACGAGCTTTCGGCTCAGGGCTATCGTATTAATCTTGGCAATGGCGTCCCACAGTATTTTATCGAAATGGATATATGCAAATCCACCAACCGGCGTTGAAACTTCCGATGCACAGCGTGGTGGGATGCTCATGTATTACGGTGGGGACGCGATTGATTTGATTCTTGTCATTATATTATGTTATCAATATTTCAGTGGAAGAAATAATCTGCAGGAAGTATGGAAGCATGAAGCTAAAAATGCAAGTAAAAGTACAAGCATAGCAAAAACAATTCTATTCCCAAATAACAAAGCAATGGCAAATAATCAATTCACCAACAAGAATCCCCACAAATAAAAATAGGGAGGCAAGACTTTCAGCTACACTCCCTATCTTTTCTTCGTTAATTCCATTAAGGATTTAAGAACAGGTTCGAAAGGTTGTTTTTCTCCGACCTTATAAAAATCTTTAAACAAATCCCCCTTATTTTTGAGACGTTCCAGTACAGCCGGTATCGGGAAATTCTTTGGACTCAACCCGCTATTAACCTCATGCCATTCCAATGGAGTCGCAATTAGACCGGATTCGTTTCCTCTAGGTGAATAGGGGCTAACAATCGTCTTACCTTCAGCATGCTGGATATAATCCAAATATAATCGGTTTTCTCGGTTCTTTTTCATTCGTTCGATTGTAAATGATTTTGGATTTTGTTCAACTAGAAACCTGCACACAAACTCTGTAAAAACTCTTGTTTCTTCAAACGTAAACGTGTCCTTCGGCAGCGGAATATAAATCTGCAATCCCTTGCCACCGGATGTTTTGACAAAAGAGTGTAAATTGAATTTATCAAATATTGCTTTCATGCTCAATGCGGCTTCAATAGCTAATGAAAAATCATCAACAGAAGGCGGATCTAAATCAAATACAATTTCTGTAGGGTAAATTGTATCAATAGTTTTAAAGGGGATATGGTATTCAATTGCAAGTTGGTTTCCTAACCATAACAACGTCTTCATATCATTGCATACAATATATTCAATATCTTCTTCAACACTAGTTTTGATAAAACTTGGGGTGTAATCCGGTGCATTTTTTTGATAAAAGCTTTCCCCTGGCACTCCGTGCGGAAAGCGGATTGTTGTTAGTAAACGATTTTGCAAAAAAGGCAATAGGAAAGGTGCCACCTCTTGGAGATAGTAAATATAATCATCCTTTACTAAACCGACCGCTGGCCAAATAGGCTTATCGGGATGAGTAATTGCGACTTTGTCAGGTACTGAATTCAGCGCACGCAACATTCTTTTCCAGGTTGCCTCTTTTGGGGGTACATCAAATCGAAAAGCTTCAAAACGCGGTTCCCGAAGCTTCTTCCCATCGAAGTCAATACAAGCTACATCAATACAAATGGAGGGGGGGAGTGTCCAGGTAGTAGTCGAGGTTTTCATTCCGTTGGCTTGAAAGAAAGCTGAAAGTGTTTGGAGCTCTTCATCTTCCAGACCATGACGGAAAGTAGTAACCTCTATTAGTTCATCTTCAGCGTAGACCGCTCCATTAAAATAACCGTTCATTTGATCGAAAAGCGTTAGAATTATTGTTACAATACGCCAATTTTTCACCTTTAGCCAATGGTTTGTTCTTTTCCCGCCCTCCCAAATACTGTTTTTCCTTTTGGCAATCATCCCCTCAGCATTCCATTCCGTAATCTTTTCCCAAAGTCGTTCACTGTCATTAAACACCTTTATCATTTGAATCGTGCCCTTATCTTTATAGGAAGGGGAAAGTGGGAAATCCAGAGTTTTAAACAAGGAATGTATTTTGTTTTTACGAGTTTCGAGTGTTGATTGCGTAATATTTTCGCCATTTAACTGCAATAAATCAAATGCAATGAAATTACAGGGGAACTTGTCTCCGGATTCAAGTATCGTCTTTTTAGTTCGCATTCTTCCACGGGACTGAACTATTGAAAAATTACTTTTAAAATCATTTTGCAAGTAGACAAGTTCACCATCTAGAACAATTGGTAAATGGGGATTCATTCTATTCTGCATGACATCGCAAAACTCGACGATTTCTGGAAAGTACTCTGTTAAATCTTTATCATTGCGACTAGTTAATGTCACCCTATCTGTATCCCATCTTAAAATGCATCGAAAGCCATCATACTTTACTTCGTATATCCAATCGTTACTTGTCGGGACAGTGGCGGCCGAAGTTAGGAGCATTGGTTTCATGTTTGGAACCTCTTTTTTTTAGAGTTAGTTTTCAACTTATTTGAATGGTTATACATAGTTGAAGGTTGGAATCATCATAATAAAGAAAAAGCAGGTGAACGAAATTGCATACAGTTTGGAAAGGTAGTATCAGCTTTGGACTTGTCAATATACCAGTAAAACTTCATACAGCAACTGAAAATAAAGATATTAAACTGAGGCAGCTCCACAAAGAATGCAACAGCCCGATTAATTATCAAAAGGTCTGTTCGGTTTGTGAGAAGGAAGTAAAAAGTGAAGACATCGTCAAAGCTTATGAATACTCCAAAAATAAATTTGTTGTGTTGGATGATGACGAGCTTGAAAAACTCCGCAAGGAAAATGAGGAAAAAGCGGTAGAGATTATTGAGTTTGTAAAGCTTGAAGAAATCGACCCTATCTATTTTGAGAGAAGTTATTTTATGGCCCCGGATACTGGAGGGGGGAAGGCATATGCACTTTTACGGAAGGCACTGGGCGATTCGGGGAAAATTGGTGTTGCGAAAATTACAATCCGTTCGAAGGAACAACTAGCCATTGTTCGTGTTTATGGGGAAACATTAATCATGGAGACAATCCACTTTCCTGATGAAGTGCGAAGTACAGAGGAGGTCCCCAACATTCCAAGCGAAGAAAAAGTCACTGAAAAGGAACTTGATACCGCGTTAATGTTGATTGAACAATTGACTGCCCAATTTGAACCTGATAAATACCAGGATGATTACCGGACAGCGTTGCTTGAATTGATCGAACAGAAGAAAAATGGTGAGTTGACGGTTACGGTGAGCGAAAAAGAGACGGTTATACCATCCGATATGACGGATTTGATGGCGGCTTTACAAGCATCCCTCGATAAAACATCAACTACAAAAAAGAAAACGACTACAAGAAAACGGAAGACAACAGCAGCAGAGAAAAAAGAGGCTTAGTTCATTTCCGAATTCCGAAACAAAGGATATTCCACAGAGTAATCTTCTAATCCAGACTCAACGAATATGTAGGATGAGCTTCAAATTTGGGCAACTTCGGCTTATAAATTACACTTGAAAAAAACACAACTCTCCTGAATCCAGGACCCGAGTTGTGTTTTTAATATCATTCAAAATCCAGCTTGTAATCTTCATCCTTAATAAGTTTCAGTTTCTTTTTAAATATATAGATAAAGATCAAGTTTAGAATGAGCGGGAGGATAAAGAACATGCTTAGCATGATGGCGATGTTCGGTGCGGACCAGCCGCCGTCTGCCAAATTTATATAATTTAACGGACCAACCAATCCAGATAAACCAAATCCGGCACTATATGGTGTGCCTTGCACATTAAAGACGCCTGCAAGGCCACCGAGTATGGCAGCGGATATTAACATGGGAATTGCAATGGTTGGCTTCATAAAGAAGTTTCGCATTTGGATTTTAGGTGAACCCAAAACGTGCGCCAATGCAGTGCCTAATGAATTTGCTTTCAGACTGGCCAGGAATAAGCCCATACCGACTGCAACAATGCCTAAATTTGCAGCTCCTGATCCGATGCCCGACAGCATAATAACAGTAGCGATTCCAACAGTAGAGATAGGAGAAATAATTACAATTCCAAATATGACAGCAAGCAATGCGCCCATCAGGATAGGCTGTAGCCCAGTCAGATAAGCAACTACTTCACCTACCAGACCAGCACCTGTTTTAACGTAAGGTAAAATCATGTACCCTATCATCCCCGGTATAACTACTGATAACATCGGCATTAAGAGAATGGAGTATTCTTTCAGTTTTTCGCCGACAAGTTTTACAAAAAGTACGGCAAGAGCAGCTGTTAATCCTGAGTTAAGTGTTACACCAATACCGTTTAGTGTAAACAGACCTTCAGCGGTTTTCATAATTGCCCCACTTCCTATTACAGTGGCGATACCGACACACGCCGTTTGAATCTGTGTTAATTTAAACTGCATACCTACCAAAATACCCGTTAGCAGTGGAAGCATACTCATGATAACAACAGTTGCATCAAACAGATGCTGCAGTGCTGGCACAGAAGGTATGATTAATTTCAGTATTTCACCAAGTAAGGCATTGGGAATCAGAGCGACTACGATGGCGATACTCATCCCATTTAGGAGTTTGCTGAAGAAATCCTTCATATGTAATAACCTCTTTCTAGAATCATTATTTGTTTTATTATGTATCGAGTTTTAGTTTAGCGCTTCAACGCGTTGAATTATTGAATTGTAGTTAGTTTATCTCAAATCTTTAAACTTGTAAACACAAATATGATCAAGGATAATAATTAGGCTTGATTTTCCTATTTATTCGCCTTTTTTATAGTCTTAAGTATAATGGAAACTATATAGTAAAATTGTTAAATACATAGAAGGAGCATTTATATATGAACATCTTATTATTGATTGGTGCAATTTTGGCATTTGTAGGAGTAGTTCTTGGTGCGTTTGGGGCGCATGCGTTAAAAGATAAGTTTCCCGAGCCGCGTTATGAACAAATTTGGAACACAGCAGTTCAATATCAAATGTACCATGGATTAGGTTTAATCTTGTTGGGCATTCTTTCAATGGATGCGTTATTAGGAAGCTCGAGTTTATTATCCTGGGCTGGATACCTAATGTTTGCGGGTATTGTGTTTTTTTCTGGAAGTTTGTATGTCTTGTCCGTAACGGGAGTTAAGAAATTAGGTGCAATTACACCGATTGGCGGTCTCCTATTTTTAGCAGCTTGGATGTTGGTAATTATAGAAGTGCTTTGAATGTTGTAAGGAGTGGTCCAGTGATGCCGGGCCACTTCTTTTTTCAGTTTTGAAGCATTCGTGCCCTTGAACGAGCAAAGATATTAAGCGCAAGTTTTAATGCAATATCCTCAAAGTGAAAAGTAACGCATAACTATTAAAAATAAAAGAAACATATTTGATGCCACAGTACATTGAAACAAACTATAGCTTTTGGGGTATTCTTCTTGTATAGAGAACTATATGAGGAGTGTTCATAATGCTAAAAGAGATTTACGCTGATTTACATATCCATATTGGACGTACTGAAAAGGGAAGAGCGGTTAAAATTACAGGCAGTAGAAATTTGACGCTAAAGAATATATTGGAAACGGCTACTTCCAGGAAGGGGTTAGATTTAATCGGCATTATTGACTGCCACTCACCGGAAGTCATCGAAGAAATGGAACAACTAATTCGAGACGGGAAAGCAAGAGAACTCCCAGGTGGCGGAATCCGATACGAAAATACAACATTGATTCCAGGTTCGGAGATAGAAATTTATGATGAAAATTGCCACGGGCCCATTCATGTCCTGGCATATTTCAAGACGATTGAAAAGATGCGGGAATTCTCATTATGGATGAGCACAAAGCAAAAAAATATTCACCTCAGCTCACAGCGTATCTACTGTGATGGCCGAACATTGCAGCAAAGGGTAAGCGATTTGGATGGGCTTTTCATCCCGGCCCATGTTTTCACTCCTTTTAAAAGTCTCTTCGGTAGGGGGGTGGAGAAAAGCTTAAGGGAAGTATTTGACCCACACTTGATAGACGGAATTGAATTGGGTTTAAGTTCGGACACAGATATGGTTAAAGGGATGAGCGATCTTGCACCTTATACATTTGTTACAAATTCGGACGCCCATTCACTTGGAAAGCTTGCTCGTGAATATCAAAAAATCAGAGTGGAGGATGCAAGTTTTGATGAGCTGAAAAAAGCACTCCATCAACAAGAAGGAAGAACAATTAGCGCAAATTACGGCTTAAATCCGCTGCTTGGGAAATATCATGAAACGGTATGCGCAGACTGTGGTGAGCAAATAGATGAAGAAGGGCAAACCCGCTGCCCCTATTGTGGAAAAGAACATTTAATCAAAGGCGTAGCTAAAAGGATTGCTGAATTAACGGATGCACCTTTGCAAGTAATAGAAAGACCACCTTATATCCACCAAGTGCCATTAGATTTTATCCCTGGAATTGGACCGAAAACGATAACGAAACTGTTAGATGCTTTTGGAACGGAAATGAACATACTGCATGAAGCCTCAATAGAAGATTTAAAGAAAGTGATACCAGAAAAATTGGCCAATAGCATACACTTGGCAAGAACAGGGAGATTGGGAATAAAAGTTGGCGGGGGAGGAGTATACGGCAAGGTTGATGCCACCGCATCCGAATAAATGCTTTGAAGCAAATGAATTTAAAGGATAATGACGGTTTATATAGAAAGTAAAAAAACAAGCTACTTTGTTTAAGACGGGGAATCTTAAACGTAGCTTGTTTTAAAGGGATGTATGTCACTTGGACATATATTTATAGCAAATTGGGGAATTTGTGGTTTTGGGTTACCACAAAAATTTGCTAGGGGATACGTTAATAATATAACCAGGTTTCTCAAATTTTATATCATGATATTTGAGAAATATTTAATTTTTCTTCATTCCATTTCAGTCCTTCAAAGAAACGATAGATTTCTTCGAAAACGAGCTCCTTTTCCTGGTCAAGCGTCAAAATATGGCCAGAATTGATAAAGCTTTTAACTGATTTAATGCGAGATTTGACGGAATTATATATTAGATCTGCACTTTCGCAGTAATAATCATCATCACGAAGTCCACGTAAAATATGAACCGGTGTTTGAATCGTTTCAAGTTTTTCGCTAGTTTCGTTGATCATGCCTTGTAAATACTCCAATGCAGGCATACGGTATTTTTCGGCAATTTCTTTGGGCTGGTCGGATTGTTCGTCGAATGTGCCAGCTAATTTTTTATATTTAATCGTGTAGTCAATAATACGCTCTTGTAAGCTATCGATACTTTTTGCTAATGCAGGAGCGGACATTGCAACGATTGCTTTTGTTGGACGTTCTTCACCAAGTTTTAATGAGAAAATTCCACCAAGTGAAACACCTGCAACAGCGATTTCATCATAACCTCTATTTTTTAGCTCATCATAACCTTCGAGAACACTGTTCCACCATTCAATTGGATTTGTTTGAATAAGTGTCACAGGGTCGCCACCATGACCTTTGTATAATGGTGCATGTACTGTGTAGTTGCGATCTGCTAAATATCTACCCAGACGTTTAACGTCGTTTGTATTTCCAGTAAAACCATGAAGTAATAGAACGGCACGATTACCTTTTTCAATCATAAATGGTTTCGGAGGAATGATTTTCATTTTTATTTGGCTCCTTTAATTAATTAGATGTGACAAATATTCGAAATTTTTATATGAAGTATTGTTTTTATTATTTATATTTGATATGCAAACTTAATATCTAAGCTTATTATAGTGTTAACAATACATAAGTACAATTTATTGTTTTTATCATTTTCATTCCAAATAGTTATCAATTAAAGAGGGGGATAAAATGGAAATCCAACAGCTTGAATATTTTAAAATCGTTGCAGAAATGCAGCATATGACACATGCAGCTGAACAGTTAAATATTTCACAGCCAGCCCTTAGCAAGTCGATTTCCAATATTGAGCTGGAAATCGGTGTTCCATTATTCGATAGGCAAGGGAGATCGATTAGCCTCAATCGTTACGGCAAACTCTTTTTAGCAAGTGCCAATGCAATTTTACATGAATATGAAAAGGCGAAAGCGGAAATCAGCAGTCTTGTCAAGCCTGGATACGGTGATGTGGCTTTTGGCTTTATTCATACTCTTGGGATGGAAGTGGTTCCCGAATTAATGGCCCATGTTCCCGAAAAATATCCCAATATGAAGTTTACACTAACTCAAGCTGCTTCCTATAACCTTTTAAAATGGCTTGAGGAAGGACAGGTTGATTTATGTTTATCCCAACGCATCGAGTCAAAAACAATCAATATCGAATGGATTGAGCTATGGAGCGAGGAGTTATTTGTGATTGTTCCAAAGAATCACCGTTTTGCCGATCGTGAAACAATCAAACTCGAAGAAATAAAGGACGAACCTTTTATTTCGATCAAACGGGGAAATGCTTTGCGTCAAATTGTGGATAAATTTTTTAAGGAAGCCGGAATAACAACAAATATTACATTTGCCGGTGAAGAAATGCATACCGTTGCCGGTTTCGTTGGAGCGGGGCTGGGTGTTTCTCTTATTCCCAATATTAAGGGATTGAATGAGTATAATGTTTGCAAAATTCGTGTAAGTGAGCCGATTTGCGAAAGGAAGATAGGTGTTTCGTGGGCTGGGGGCCGATATTTATCACCTGCTGCCGTCCAGTTTAAAGAGTATTTAGTGGAGTACTTTAAGGAAAAATAAAAATATATTTTTTAAAAAAACATTGTAAAAGGTGAAGAGGCCATGCTTTACGACCGTGAGTTATTTAAGAAATTACTGAATGACCATACTGAAACTTTTAATGCCGAAGAAATGGATGAAGCATTAAATCTGTTTAACCTTGCTTTAGATGGCAATGATCGAGCCATGCTTGAAATTGCCTACTTATATAGGGCGATGGAAAATTATAATGATTCTGTGCATTGGTTGAAGGAAGCTGTACATCGAGGAAATAATGCTGCCATGTTCGAATTGGGTAATTGTTATTTTGAAGGGCTCGGGATAGATGAAAACTATGAACAAGCACTTCTTTACTATAAAAAGGCGGCAGAAAACGGTCATGCTGATAGTGCCAATAACTTGGCAGACATGTACTTGAATGGTGAGGGAGTGACCTTTGATGCAAAGACAGCCCTTTATTGGTTCAAGATTGCCGCCTCTCAAAATGTAGTGGAAGCGATGTTTACCCTGGGCATCATGTGTGAGCAAGGAATCGGCATGGAACCTGATGAAGAAAGTGCCTTCCGCTATTACTTGCAATCCGCAAACGGTGGGTACGAGGATGCACAATATCGAGTGGGGACAATTTTTCTGGATGGGCTGCTTGGACAAGAAAGGAATATCGGGCATGCTTTACAGTGGTTTGAAAAAGCAGCACAAAGGCATCATATCGACTCTATTTATAATCTGGGCTTTTTATATGAGAATGGATTGGGTATCCCCCGTAACGGGAAGAAGGCGCTCCATTATTACAAAAGGGCGGCGCTGCTTGGCGATTACCAATCAAAATTGAACATTGCCAGTATTTATGAGCTTGGTATCGACGTTCCGAAAAATCGAAAAGAAGCAGCAAAATGGCGTAATGTAGCAATGCACCAAATGCAACCAATGGAGGAATAGAACTGTTTCCTCATCAAGCGTCCTACAAATAGTGATACAAGGCTCCTTTTCTTTCTATTAGAAAAAGAGCCTTTTTTATGGTCTATGTGCAATTTAAAAAACCCCAATGAATGGAAGGAGTATTATTTAGCTTTCTGTTACGAAGCAATGCATCATTGTTGTACGAATTTTGTAATAGAACTGACAGGTACTTTTACAGAAAAAAGTTTATACTAGAGAGGCAGATAGAATGAACGGTTAGGAGTGTCTTTATGAAAACAGTAGTTGTCGTAGGTGGGGGAATAACAGGATTATGCACCCTGCATTATTTGAAACGTCAAGCACCGGGCGATGAGCCCGTTAGATACATATTAGCAGAAAAAAACGGGTACCTCGGCGGTAAAATGCACACAGTCAATGCATCGGGCTTTATTATGGAAACAGGGGCCGATTCCATAGTTGCACGTCATCCAAATGTTCTGGAATTGGTAAGAGAACTCGACTTCGAACAGGAATTAGTTTATAACGAAACGGGTATTTCTTATATCCATACGAATAATCAATTGCATGCGATTCCAGCGGGATCTACATTTGGCATCCCAATGAACGTGGAATCATTGCAGGCAAGCACTCTGATTTCCGAAGAAGGTAAACAGCGTGTATTGGAAGATGCGCAAATCCCCAATGATCGGTTTACAAAGAATAGCTCGATAGGCGACTTCTTGGAGTACTTTTTAGGGAAAGAGATTGTTCAAAAGCAAATCGCCCCAGTCCTTGCAGGGGTATACTCAGGCGACTTATACCAGTTATCTTTGGCATCCACCCTCCCTTACCTGGTGGATTATAAAAATGATTATGGCAGCATCATGAAAGGATTTGAAGCAAATAAGGAGCAATTTGATAAGGCAGCCAATAAAAAATTTATTTCATTTCGAAATGGACTTTCTGCCCTGATAAATCGTCTTGAGGAGCTTCTACCGGATATTGAATTTTACAAAAATACCGAAACAACAAGTGTGAAGAGGAAAGGTGATCTTTACGAAGTGTGCTTTTCAGATGGAAAGATGGTTCACGCAGATGTTGTTGTACTGGCAGTCCCTAATAACGTTGTTCAAAAAGTATTAAAGGATGGGGACATGGATTCAAACTTAAGCAAGTTCTCAAATGCATCAGCTTTAACGATATATCTGGGCTTCGACCTTCCCGATTCTGTTTTGCCCGCAGATGGAACTGGTTTTATTGTATCGCATAATAGTGATCTGGTTTGCAATGCATCAACATGGACGAGCCGGAAATGGAAGCATACTTCGTCTAACGGCAATTTGCTAGTAAGACTATTTTATAAAAATTCGAATCCCCGATATGAAGAGTTGGCGGCGATGACCGATGAAGAGTTGGCAAAAGTTGCATTGGAAGATGTGAAACTAAGTCTTGATATTGAGGAAAAGCCCATTGTTGTTCATGTAGCCAAATGGATAAATATGATGCCAAAATATGACTTAGCACATAAGGAAGCATTGGACACTTTACTAGATGATTTACATTCGAAATACCCTAATTTATATATTGCAGGCAGCTCCTATTTTGGGGTAGGAATCGGGGCTTGTATAGAAAATGGAAAAAATACAGCGGATAAAGTCTTAAGAAGTCTTGCCTCAATGGAAAATAAATAAGTGTCTAAAAAGTCAGAAAACATATTGACGAAACTTATGTTTACAGATATGATACACTTTGACGTACTAAAAACTAAATAAAACTCTTATCAAGAGAAGCAGAGGGACTGGCCCGATGAAGCTTCAGCAACCAACGGAATGTAAGGTGCTAAATCCAGCTGGCGTAAGCCGAAAGATGAGAAGGATATCATAAAGATTACAGAAGCCTTCTTTTCAAAAAAAGAAGGCTTTTTATTTTTAACAATGTAAAAGGATTTATGCTTGTTGAGCGGATCTTTTAATCTGGGACTTATAAAGACTATGTTTCGTACACTTAACTTACTGAAAATTACGAAAATATAATTAGGGAGATGGGATAGATGGGATTTCTTGAAGCGTTAAAAACACAAGTATTGACAGCCGATGGAGCAATGGGAACATTATTGTATGCGTATGGCCTTGATAATTGCCATGAAGAAATGAATATTATTAAACCTGACTTGATTGAAAAAATACATCTCGAATATATCACTGCGGGAGCGGACGTCATTCAAACAAATACATACGGGGCAAATGCTATTAAACTCGCACGCTATGGTCTGCAGGATAGAGTAACGGAAATTAACGAGGTAGCTGTTTCCCTCGCAAAAAAAGCGGTGGGGACAGGAAACCAGTTTGTTTTGGGGTCGATCGGGGCAGTGCGTGGTGTCCGTAAAAGTGACGTGACACTTGATGAGATTCTGACGGCTATTAAAGAGCAAGCAAAAGTTATAATTGATGGAAAAGTGGATGGGCTTTTACTTGAAACCTATTATGATTTTGAAGAGTTAACTGAAACAGTTAAAATGCTTCGCGAAGAAACCTCATTACCCATCGTCGCCCAAGTATCGATGCATGATCCGGGAATTTTAATCAATGGCATGAGTTTAAATGATGCTCTTAAGCAGCTTGAAAAACTGGGGGCTGATATCGTCGGGGTCAATTGTCGATTAGGCCCCCATCATACGATTCAAGCATTCGAGGGCGTTGAATTGCCGGAAAATGCGTTTTTATCTGCATACCCAAACGCGTCTTTACTAGATATCGAAGAAGGCCGTGTCATTTACGAATCAGAAATTGATTACTTTGCAAGAGCGGCTGTACAGCTTCGAAACCAAGGGGCACGGCTAATTGGTGGGTGTTGCGGAACAACGCCAAAGCATATCGAAGCTGCGAAAAAACGGCTACAGTATATGCAACCGATCTCAGTTAAGAAAGCGAAAGTACAAAAGGAAATCTTCATCCAGGAGGCGGATCCTACTATTTTGGAGCCTCTTCACGAAAAGGTAAAGCGTGAACGTTCTGTCATTGTGGAATTGGATACACCAAGACATTTAGAGATTGAGGCATTCGTGGAAGGTGCAAAAACTTTGTACAGTGAAGGTGCGGACATTATTATGATGGCTGACAATTCATTGGCATCCCCGCGAGTTAGCAATATTGCGATGGGTTCAATTTTGAAGCTGCAGCATGGTATCCGAACAATGCCCCATATTACATGCCGAGATCGAAATTTGATCGGATTGCAATCGCACTTAATGGGATTAAACGCACTTGGCTTGCATGATATTTTAACGGTGACCGGAGACCCGACAAAAGTAGGTGATTTTCCTGGAGCAACAAGTGTTTATGATGTCTCTTCCCTGGAGTTGATTTCGTTGATTAAACAATTAAATGACGGAATTTCTTTCTCGGGGAAACCGTTGCGCAAAAAATCAAACTTCTCTATTGCTGCGGCATTTAATCCGAATGTCCGGGTACTTGAACGGGCAGTGGCGAGACTGGAAAAGAAAATTGAGCATGGTGCAGACTATTTTATTTCTCAACCGGTTTATACGAGCGAAAAAATTATAGAAATCCATGAAGCAACGAAGCATCTTTCAGCACCAATTTATATAGGAATTATGCCCTTAACTAGTTTCCGCAGTGCAGAATTTTTACATCATGAAGTACCTGGCATAAAACTTTCCGAAGAAGTGTTGAATAGAATGGAATCTTGCGGTGGTGATTCAGAGAAAGAGACGGCTGAGGGAATTGCCATTGCAAAAGAGCTGCTCAACACTGCTGCAAAATACTTTAACGGTATTTATTTAATCACGCCATTTATTAGATACGAGATGACAATAAAACTAATGCAATATATCAATCAACTTGATGAGCAAAACAAAGGGGTAAAGGCGAA
Organism: Ureibacillus sinduriensis BLB-1 = JCM 15800; assembly: GCF_000772955.1. Lineage (GTDB taxonomy): Bacteria > Bacillota > Bacilli > Bacillales_A > Planococcaceae > Ureibacillus > Ureibacillus sinduriensis. The sequence continues at coordinate 60,540 of NZ_JPVO01000040.1, forward strand.
TGTATAACCATCCGGTAGAAGAACAACTACAAGAACGAATATTGATTATCGATGGTGCAATGGGAACGATGCTGCAGGAGGAAAATCTATCGGCTGATGATTTCGGTGGGGAAGAATTGGATGGGTGTAATGAGCACTTAGTTTTAACGCGTCCAGATATTCTGTCGAAGATTCATCGGGCTTATTTGGAAGCCGGGGCGGATATTATTTGCACCAATACATTCGGGGCGACGCCTCTAGTATTGAACGAATATGGAATCGGTTCAAAAGCGGAAGAAATCAACAAGCGTGCTGTTGAACTGGCGTTATCAGCCGTACAAGATTACTCAACGGAAAATTGGCCGCGCTTTGTTGCGGGGGCGATTGGACCAACGACAAAAACCTTATCTGTGACAGGTGGAATATCGTTCGATGAACTTTCCGAGAACTTCTTTGTGCAGGCAAAAGCACTAATCGAGGCAGGCGCGCATCTCCTGTTACTTGAAACAAGCCAGGATATGCTGAATGTAAAAGCCGCGTCCCTGGCTATAAACCGTGCATTCCAAGAAACAGGGAAGCAAATCCCGATCATGCTTTCGGCTACAATCGAGCCGATGGGAACGACTCTTGCAGGTCAAACGATTGATGCGTTCTATATATCGATCGAGCATATAAAACCGTTATCGATTGGTTTAAACTGTGCGACGGGACCCGAATTTATGACTGACCATATTCGATCGTTATCCGAATTATCAACAAGTTACATAAGTTGTTATCCGAATGCTGGTTTACCCGATGAAGAAGGGCATTACCATGAAACGCCGGATTCTTTATCGATTAAATTGAGGGGCTTTGCGGAAAAAGGTTGGTTAAACATTGTTGGGGGTTGCTGCGGTACAACACCGGCCCATATAAAAGCGATACGTGAAGCGGTAGAAGGCTATAAACCGAGACCGATTCCATCCGCTACACATGGGCATGTCGTATCTGGAATTGAACCTTTACTGTACGATGATTCCATGCGTCCGTTATTTATCGGTGAAAGGACGAATGTCATTGGTTCACGTAAATTCAAGCAGCTTATTATCGATGGAAAATTTGAAGAAGCGGCGGAGATTGCAAGGGCACAGGTGAAAAATGGGGCGCATGTCATTGATATTTGCTTGGCAAATCCAGATCGCGATGAATTGGATGATATGAGAAATTTTATGCAAGAGGTAGTAAAGAAGGTAAAAGTACCTCTTGTCATCGATTCAACAGACGAAAAAGTAATCGAAGAAGCACTGAAATATTCTCAAGGAAAAGCCATTATTAATTCCATTAACTTGGAGGATGGAGAAGAGCGATTTGATGCAGTGATGCCGATAGTCAAAAAATACGGGGCATCGGTTGTGGTTGGGACAATAGATGAAAAAGGAATGGCTGTAGACCGCAACAGGAAGCTTGAGGTAGCAATTAGGTCCTATCAATTATTGACAGAGAAGTGGGGGCTGGCTCCGGAAGATATTATTTTCGATCCCCTTGTTTTCCCTGTAGGCACGGGTGATGAACAATACATTGGGGCAGCCGAAGAAACGATAGAAGGGATTCGCCTGATTAAAGAAAAATACCCAAATGTATTGACCGTACTGGGTGTGAGCAATGTTTCCTTCGGGTTGCCGCCGGTGGGGCGGGAAGTTTTGAATGCGGTGTACTTATATCATTGCACACAAGCTGGATTAGACTATGCCATCGTCAATACAGAAAAATTGGAACGATTTGCATCCATTCCTGATGAGGAAATTAAATTAGCGAATGATTTAATATTTAATACGAATGATGAAACATTGGCCATGTTTACAGACTTCTATCGGGATAAGAAAAAAGAAAAATCTGTCGCAAATATTCCGGATACGGTAGAAGAAAGACTTGCATATTACATTATTGAAGGAACTAAAGAAGGGTTAATACCTGACTTAGAGGAAGCTAGGAACATTTTTGAAACACCTCTGGATATTATCAACGGACCGTTGATGAAAGGCATGGCCGAAGTAGGTCGTTTGTTTAACGATAATCAATTAATCGTAGCCGAAGTGTTGCAAAGTGCCGGCGTCATGAAAGCGGCTGTTGCCCACCTCGAACAATACATGGAAAAGAATGAAGAGAGTTCAGGGAAAGGCAAAGTTGTTTTGGCCACCGTTAAAGGCGATGTTCACGATATCGGGAAAAACCTTGTGGACATCATTTTAAGTAATAATGGATTCAAAGTAGTAGATCTGGGGATCAAAGTAACACCTGCTGAGCTAATTGAAGCGATCCGAAAAGAACAGCCTGATTTTATTGGATTATCTGGCTTGCTCGTTAAGTCTGCGCAGCAAATGGTGATAACAGCACAGGACTTCAAAGAAGTAGGTATTGATGTACCGATTCTAGTCGGTGGAGCTGCATTATCGAAACGTTTTACAGAAACAAAGATTGCCGCTCAATACGATGGCCCTGTTATCTACTCCAAGGATGCGATGCAAGGACTCGATCATGCAAATCGTTTAATGAATCCAACCGAACGTAGCTTACTTATCCAAGAGCTGCGCGATTCGCAGGAAAAAAGACTTTTGGCTGATGAAAAACGTGCGGCAAGACCACAAAAAGCTGCGGTGGAAAAGCAAGTCAAAACAGTGAATGATGCGCAAGTGCGTATTCCGAAAGATTTAATGCAACATATTAAACGGAATTATTCGGTTTCTCACTTGCATCCTTATGTGAATATGAGAACACTCATTGGCCATCATCTAGGGCTAAAAGGAAATGTGGAAAAGCTTCTGGCTGAAAAGGATAAAAGAGCTACAGAGCTGCATGAATTAGTAAATGATTACCTGAAATCTGATTTATTGACACCTTCGGGGATGTATCAATTTTTCCCTGCCCAGGCCGATGGGGATGATGTGGTAATTTATAGCCCGGAAGATCAAAAACGCGAGATTGAAAGATTCCATTTCCCGAGGCAGAAAGAGGCGCCATATCTTTGTTTGGCCGATTTCCTGAAAACGGTGGAAAGTGGCGAGATGGACTATGTTGCCTTGATGGTCGTTACGGCAGGTCATGGGGTCAAAAGTGTTGCCGATCAATTAAAAAATGATGGGAAGTTTTTAGAAAGTCATAGCCTATTAGCAACAGCCTTGGAGCTTGCAGAAGGATTTGCGGAGAGACTTCACCAAGAAATCCGGGATGTGTGGGGCTTCCCGGATCCGACTGATTTCACGATGAGGGAACGTTTTGCTGCGAAATACCAAGGACAACGATTTTCCTTTGGATACCCGGCTTGCCCTAACTTGGAAGATCAAGAAAAGTTATTTAAACTGCTTAAACCTGAACAAATCGGTGTTCAACTAACGGAAGGCTTTATGATGGAACCGGAAGCGAGTGTCTCGGCAATTGTTTTTGCGCACCCTGATGCACGTTATTTTAATGTTTGATTATAGTTTATAAATGGAAAGTGGAGGAAAAACTTGATGTGTTTTTTCTCCACTTTTTTTGTTTAGACAGAATGGGAACCGGATATAACAAAAGAGAAAGTTATCAAATGGAGTAAAAGTTATTTATCCCTATAAAGATTTTGAAATCTGCTAATAATAACATTACCCCAATCAAGTACCTAGTCATATGACATTTGTAATGAAATAATCATGATGTTTGCTCCTACTAGCCAAGAAATTTTTTTTTTACAATGTAATTAGTAACAAGACGAAGAAAGAGGGTATGGAAATTGGCTATGACTGATGCTGAAAAAACAAAGCAGTTACGTAAAGACGTAGCACCATTTGCAAAATCACAGTTAAAAGTTAGTGTATTACAAATAATAAACACGATTATTCCACTTCTAGCCATTTGGGGTGCAGGCTACTATTTACTACAATTTTCTCCTTGGTTTACTGTAATATGCAGTATTCTTGCTTCAGGTTTTGTAGTGCGGACATTTATAATCTTCCATGATTGTACACATGGATCATTTTTTAAAAATAAAACAGCGAATGCGATAATCGGGAATATTACAGGTATACTAACATCATTCCCGTACGAAAAATGGAAACGGGAGCACATGATTCACCATGCTTCTAGTTCGAACCTCGATAAAAGAGGAATTGGCGATATTGATATGTTAACGGTTGAAGAGTATTTGCAAAAGTCTAAACTTGGTCGATTGGGATATCGTTTGTACCGCAACCCAATCGTGATGTTTGGATTAGGGCCATTATACTTGGTGCTGGTGGCGAACCGATTAAACCGCAAAGATGCTAAAAGAAAAGAACGAATGAATACGTATTTTACAAATATAGCATTACTGACTATCTGTGTCTCACTAATATTGCTGACAGGATGGCAAACGTTCCTGCTCGTGCATGGTATTACAATATTTTTATCGGGTGCATTAGGTATTTGGTTATTCTACATCCAACATACGTATGAAGATTCGTATTTTGAATACGAAACAGACTGGGATTATGTGAAAGCGGCAGTGGAGGGAAGTTCTTATTATAAGTTGCCGAAAGTCTTGCAGTGGGTTACGGGGAACATCGGTTTCCATCACGTCCATCATTTGGCTCCACGCGTACCGAATTATAACTTGGAAGCTGCACATGAATCGATTCCTCCTCTGCAAAATGCAACGACGATTACTTTAAAAACAAGTGTGGAATCTATTCGTTATAAGCTTTATGACGCAGAGAATAAAAAATTTGTTTCTTTTAAAGAAATTGAACGGTCTTTGCGCATCAAAAACGGCAAATCTATTCAGGCTTAAGAGATTTTTGGAAGAAATGCATTGGGGTGTCTTGCGTATAAATCACGGTGTTGCCTTTTTGGTGCACCGTGATTTTGTTATAATAAGACGGAATAATTCTAATCCATGACAGACTGTTGACAAACGCTTCCATCCTGCGTTGGTTGTCTCGTTCGTCCTCTCATGAACATATTGTTCTATTCGGATCTTCACTCGCCTGCCCAGCGTTTTCAAGACAGTCTGGGTAATCTTTCTTTAAAGGGAATAGCCTAAAAAAACGTGTAGACAAAGTCGATGATCGACTTTGTCTACACTCTGGGACGGATTAATTCTAATCCATCTATGATTGAGTAGAAAAATAAAAGAAGTGTGAGGAATGACATGCAAAGCTGGTATACGATATTACCAAAAAATCCGTGGATCAGTATTTATGTTTGGATTATTTTTTGTATAATGCCATTCTATTTTATTATCCGGTCTTTATCAATATTGGAAATTTCGATAGGTATTGTATTAATATTACTTTTCTTGCTATCGCATTATTTTTCATTTAATTCAAAAAGTGCTTTGTTGTACATGTGGATTAGCTTTGAAATGGTATTAAATATAGCGATGACACTAATGTTTGGATATGTCTACTTATCATTATTTACCGCATTCTTCATTGGAAATTTCAGAAATACTGTAGGTTTCTTTATCATGTATGGTTTACATATCGGATTTACGATTCTTTCTATCGTTGCGGGCTATTTTATTGACTTGGATTTATTTCTATCGCAAACACCGTATATCATCATTACGGTTGTCGGGGTAGTATTATTGCCATTCACATTATACAGCAAAAATAGAAGGGAAAAGCTGCAGGGACAGCTTGAAACGGCTAATGAACGGATTGCTGAATTGATTATTCATGAAGAACGGCAAAGAATTGCGAGAGATTTGCATGATACATTAGGACAAAAGCTCTCAATGATTGGCCTGAAAAGTGATTTAGCTAGCAGGCTTGTAACGAAGAATCCGGAAGCAGCCATGCAAGAAATAAGAGAGATTCGTCAGACAGCAAGTATCGCATTGAAAGAAGTTCGGGAACTAGTGTCCGATATGCGTGCTGTCAAGCTTCAAGAGGAATTAGCGAGGGTGAAGCAAATTTTGGAAGCGGCTGAAATTGACTATGAAATAGAAGGAATTAGCGAGGGCTTACAGCTTCCGGTTTTAGTGGAGAGTGTGTTAAGTATGAGCTTGAAAGAAGCGATTACAAATGTAGTGAAGCATAGTAATGCGAAAAAGTGTACCGTAATAATAGAAAAAGATAACGATGAGGTGCTCTTGACAGTTTACGATAATGGGAATGGATTTAATGAAAAACTGAACATCGCAGGAAACGGATTAAAGGGAATGAGAGAACGTTTGGAATTTATTAACGGCTCGGTCCAAATTGAGAGCAAAAATGGCACCAAGCTTTCAATCACTGTTCCACTTGCCATTACACATCAGAAGGGAAGTGAGTGATATGATTCGAATTGTTATAGCTGAAGACCAGGGAATGCTTCTTGGTGCGATGAAATCACTACTTAATATGGAAGATGATATGGAAGTAGTCGGGATTGCAAAAAATGGTGAAGAAGCAATCGGGTTAGTGAATGAACTGAAGCCGGATATTTGTATTATGGATATCGAAATGCCGGTAAAAACGGGATTGGATGCAGCGGAGAGTTTGCAGAGCAATACAGATTGCAAGATTATTATTTTGACGACATTTGCAAGACCGGGCTATTTTGAAAGGGCCAGAAAAGCAGGTGTGCGAGGTTATTTATTAAAAGATAGCCCTATTGAAGAATTGGTGAATTCGATTCGAGTCATCATGGATGGGCGCCGAATGTATGCGCCGGAGCTTGTAGATTTTGTTTATGAGGATGATAGTGAGAATCCGCTGACAGAACGGGAAAGCCAAGTCCTCGAGTTGGTGGCCGAAGGGAAAACAACGAAAGAAATCGCGGAGGAGCTCTTTTTATCTGCCGGTACTGTTCGGAATTATATATCGACAATTTTGGATAAACTTGGGGTAGGTAACCGAATTGAAGCCATCTCAAGATTCAAAGAAAAGGGTTGGAACAAATAAACATAAGGTATTACCTCTCTATATCGCTAGATAGGAAATAGAACCGAAAATACCATTAGAAAAGAGGCTGCCGGAGCAGCCTCTTTTTGTGTCCGCTTAGGGTGGAGAGATAGTGCCTCTTCAAATGCGGAGTGTTTAACATAAACGAAATTTTATCTTGATTTTTTTGTCAGGCGGCCTAATACAAATGCAGCGGCAGCTACTCCCAGAACCGTATTTGTTTTCTTAGTGAAAACTTGTTTAGTCACAAGGTTCAGGTTTTGAGGGCGCTCAGCTAAGCGACGCATAAAGTAGCCGTACCAGTCATTGCCAAATGGCACATACGTACAGAAATTATAGCCTTCTTTAGCTAATTCCAATTGCATTTCTTTTCGGAAGCCGTAAAGCATTTGGAATTCAAATTTATCGTTAGGGATATTATGATCTTTCACAAATTGCTTAACATGGTTTATAACATTATGATCGTGTGTTGCGATGGATGTAAATTTACCATGCAGTAAATGATATTCAATTAATTCAATGAAGTTTAAATCAATATCATTTTTATCTTGATATGCCACTTCTGCCGGTTCTTTGTAAGCTCCCTTAACTATACGCAAACGGTAGTTTTTATACTTCTCAATATTCTCCTGGGCATTGAAGAAATAAGCTTGAATTACAGTACCGACATTATCGTACACTTGTGAAATTGTATCCAGCAAATCAAATGATGGCTGTAGACGATCGTAGTTTTCCATATCGAAGTTGACATGAATTTTGTATTCATGCGCTTTCCCTACGATTTCCATTAAGTTATCGTAACAAAAATCGTAGTCGATATCTAAGCCAAGTTGAGATGGCTTAAGTGAGATATGAGCATCCACATCGTTTTCATGAATAGCTTCAATGACTTCAAGGATGCGTTCTTTTGCTTTTGTAGCTTCGGACTTTTCATAAACGAATTCACCCAAGTTATCTACAGTACAAGAAATACCTTGAGCGTTTAATTCTTTCATGCTCTGGATTACTTCCGGAATGTTAGTGCCTGCTACTACACTTTGTGCTCCCATTTTCAAACCATATTTTTGTGCAGCGCTATTTAAGAATTGGTTCTCAGATAAAGCGATGAAGAAATCACGTAATACTGGCATTATTGGTACCTCATTTCTATTTTTGCAATTATTATATCACACAAAAAAATAATAATATTAAATTGGGAAAAGTACAAATTTTCTAAATTATGTTGCGGAATGTTTTATTAATTGCATGCGTTCATTGAATAATGTTGGGTAGCTTAAAAAACCAACTAAAACACTCGACAAAGCTGCTGTTGTCAGCAGGGCAAAAATGATCAGTAGTTGGAATTTTACGGCTTGCACCGGGTCTGCACCGCCGATAATCTGCCCACTCATCATTCCGGGTAGCTGTACTAATCCGATCGTTTTTTGACTTTCTATCGTTGGGATCATGCTCGCTCGAATCGCGTTTAATAGCTGGCGTTGGACCGCTTGTTTTGGAGTTCCGCCCAATGACAGGATAAGCTCAATCTGGTCGCGGCTCGATTCAATTTCTGCAGTAAAACGGTTCAGAAAAAGAATCGATAACACCATCGAATTTCCGATTAGCATGCCACTTATTGGAATGATGTATTGAGCGGTAGCCGGTACAATTTTGAACCCTAGAAGAATTCCTTGTGTAACAGACTCAACAATTATAAGGGTGAGCGCAAGTTTCCATGTGATTCCTTTAATAGCTTTCCCTTTTTTTCGAGCATTTAACGTAGCGGTCAAAATCATTAATGAAATCATCAGAACGATATAAATAAAGCTTTGGGCATCGAAAACAAATTTTAATAGATAGCCGACTGCCAGTAATTGAATGATGGAACGTATCGTGGCAATGGCAGTATCCTTTTGCAGACCTAGCTTGAGTGTTTTCGAAAGGACGAGTGGAATCAAGACGAAAAGTAATGTCAGAGAGAGTGTCGTATAAGTCATTTGTTGTGTACTCCTTTAGTAAAAAGTTGAACTTGTTCTTTTACGGAAGTACTTAAAATACTGCTATGACCACTTTCTAACAATTTCCCTTCCATCATGATCCAAGTAAAATCGCCCAATCTCTTTGCCTGTTCGATATTATGTGTAATCCAAATAATTGTTACTCCGGATTCTTTATTGATTCTTGAAATAAGTTGCTCTATCTCGCTTACGGAGGCGGGATCGAGTGCGGATGTTATTTCGTCCAAAAGAAGTATTTTTGGTTTGTTAACTAGAGAACGAGCGATCGAAATCTTTTGCTTTTGCCCACCTGATAAATCTTCGGCTTGACGATATAAAAAAGTATGGTCAAGACCTACAACTTCTAAAAATAAAACCGCTTCTTTTTCGGTAAACTCTTTCCCTTGCAGTGTGGATGGAAGAGCGATATTTTCATAAACCGTCCCATGAATGAATGGTGCGTTTTGTAGTACGATTCCGATGTTTTTTCGTAGAACTGTTGGATGGACCGAATCAATAGGGGTGGATTCGATGAATATTTCACCGGACGTGGGAGTGATCAGTGCGTTGCACATTTTTAATAAAGTGGACTTCCCGGCGCCGGATGGTCCGACAAGAGTGGTGATTTTTCCTTTGTAGAAGGAACCGCTAATATTAGCCAAAATGGGGGATTTACCCATTTCAAGAGAGATATTCTCGAATCTAATGGCTGAAGTGTAGGTGTGTTTCATGTTTTTTCTCCTATTTGGTTTTAAGCATAGCTATATTATAACGCCAGCTTTCAGTCGGACAAAATAAGATTTATAGAAATAAAAAAGCTAACTCGTATGATTTGGGGGCACGAGTTAGCTGAAAATGATTGATAACTAGCTTGCAAAGGGGGCAAGTCTCGTTATCGGCATCGGGAAAATTAAAGACTTCCCGAAAGGCAAAAGTTTAGGAGGGGGAATTACGGTACCATTCCTAATACAATTGTCTTTATGTTATTATAAGTTACATAATAATATAGGATTGAAGGGAAATCAATAGAAATACCGGTTTGTTTGTTAGGAAAAGTGACATTAAATTATATTTAGTCACATAAGTACGATAATTTTTGCAAAAGAAGCATTGGATTTTGAAGGATTGCAACTTTGATTTGCCGAGATGATCCATCTTGGAAAAAGTTGTCTTGGGGTGTAATGCTTCATGATTGGAGAAGGGGAAGGGGCTTTGATGGAGACTGTCGAATCTGAATAATTGTTGGGAAAAGTAGATAGACTTAATTTTTTGAGCAAGTCTTGTTTTTCTACTTTACTGTTAAATAGTGTATAATGTGACTAATTATGAAACTGGAAGAAGGGGCATTATATGAAATCAAATTATGCTGACGATAGCTTAACTTTACACACGGATTTATATCAAATCAATATGGCAGAGAGCTATTGGGCGGATGGCGTCCATAATCGAAAAGCTGTTTTTGAGTTATATTTTAGAAAGCTACCTTTTGGAAACGGATATGCAGTATTTGCAGGGTTGGAAAGAATTTTGCAGTATCTGGAAAAATTCCACTTTTCGGAAAGCGATATTGCATTTTTATCGGAAGAATTAAACTACAAAGAAGATTTTATCGAGTATTTAAGGAAATTAACTTTTACCGGTTCTGTTTATTCAATGAAAGAAGGGGAAATTGTATTTGCAAATGAACCTCTTCTACGTATTGAAGCACCTCTTGTTGAAGCACAGTTGGTTGAAACGGCCCTGTTAAACATTGTAAATTATCAGACTTTGATAGCGACGAAGGCAAGTCGCATCAAACAAATCATTAAAAACGAAAGCGCGGCGGAATTCGGTTCCCGCAGAGCGCAGGAAATGGATGCGGCGATTTGGGGTTCGAGAGCTGCGATTATTGGCGGCTTTGATTCCACTTCGAATGTTCGAGCGGGCAAACTTTTTGATATCCCTGTTTCAGGTACGCATGCCCATTCCATGGTGCAAGCTTACCGGAATGAGTATGAAGCATTTCACGCATACGCAAAACGACATAAAGATTGCGTATTCTTGGTAGATACCTATAATACATTAAAGTCAGGTGTTCCGAATGCCATTCGTGTAGCAAAGGAATTAGGAGATAAAATTAACTTTGTTGGTATTCGGTTGGACAGTGGGGATATTGCGTTTCTATCCAAAGAAGCACGGCGAATGCTGGACGAAGCAGGCTTTCAAAACGCCAAAATTATCGTATCGAATGATCTGGATGAATACACAATCTTAAATTTAAAAGCGCAAGGTGCAAAGGTGGATTCTTTCGGTATCGGTACAAAACTAATTACTGCTTACGATCAACCGGCATTGGGTGCGGTCTATAAGTTGGTCTCGATTGAAAACGAATCAGGTGAGATGAAAGACACAATTAAAATAACAGCCAATGCAGAGAAAGTGTCCACCCCGGGGCTAAAGGAAGTTTATCGCATAGTGAACAGGGAAAATGGTAAAGCGGAAGGCGATTATATAGTAATGGCTGACGAGAACCCTCAGGATGAGGAGCGTATTAAAATGTTCCATCCCGTTCATACATTTATCTCTAAATTTGTAACGAATTTTGAAGCAAGACAACTGCATACCCAAGTAGTGGACGGAGGAAAAGTGGTTTACAAGAGTCCTTCCGTTCAGGAAATGAAGCAGTATGCCGCAGATAACTTAGAATTACTGTGGGATGAGTATAAACGCTCTTTGAATCCTGAAGAGTATCCGGTCGACTTAAGTAAAAAGTGTTGGGATAACAAAATGCGGAATATTGAAGAAGTTCGCAATATGGTCCATGATATCGAAAATCAGTAAAGGAGTGACTTCTCAATGCAAGATTTGCAAAAACAAATTATAGAAGATTTGAAAGTGCTGCCTGAGATTGACGTGGAAGAAGAGATTCGGAAATCTGTTGACTTTTTAAAGGAATACGCGAGAAGACATGCTTTTTTGAATAGTTTCGTCATTGGTATTAGTGGAGGTCAAGACTCCACGTTGGTTGGAAAATTGATCCAAATTGCTGTCGATGAGCTCAATGAGGAAAACGGGGAGCAGAAGTACTCGCATATTGCGGTTCGTTTACCTTATGGTATCCAAGCGGATGAGGCGGACTGTCAAGACGCTCTTGATTTTATTCAACCGACAAAAGTATTGGAAGTAAATATCAAAGGGGCAGTTGATGCAAGTGTTACTTCTTTGGAAGAAGCAGGAATTCGCTTGAGCGATTTTGCAAAAGGAAATGAAAAAGCTCGCGAGCGAATGAAAGTTCAATATTCTATAGCAGCCATGAATAATGGGGTAGTGGTGGGAACCGACCATGCAGCAGAAGCTTTGACAGGGTTTTACACAAAATATGGTGATGGTGGAGTAGATTTAGTGCCCATATACCGTTTGAACAAGCGGCAAGGTAGACAAATTTTGTCTCACTTAGGATGTCCGGAGCATTTATATTTGAAAATCCCTACAGCAGACTTGGAAGAGGATCGCCCGGCATTACCGGATGAAACGGCGCTTGGCGTTACGTATGATGTGGTCGATGATTATCTGGAAGGCAAAGAAGTGCCGGAAGCTGCCAAAAACGTTATAGAAGGGCATTATCTAAAAACGCAACATAAACGTCACTTACCAATCACAATTTTTGACGACTTTTGGAAGTAATGGGAAACTTGATATAAATATGTTCATAGAGCACACCTATTCCGCGCCATGTGGATTTAATTATTGTATAATTCATGCTGATTTCACTGAATGATGGAGAAATGGAGGTAAGTGCGAGTGCGGACATCTCGAGTTGTAGAAACAACAAATAGTATTTTTCGTAATTCAAGGCAATATTTGCATTCAAATGAGCAAATTTTTCGGGTTATGCAAGAAAGTGAACTCAGTCAGTTTGTTGGTGGGCAAGGAAACCGAAAAAGAAAAAAGCAACAAGAGAAAAGCCATACACCGCGTAAGCCTGGAACGGATTCGAACGCCGAAGCTGTTCCTGGCATGCATTATGATGCATTGTCAATTTCTTCATTGCAAAATTATCTGTTAAAACATTCCGAGAAGATTGAAAGGGCAAGAAGGAAAATATCTTGCATTCGAGCTTACCGATCATCAATTTAAACTTTTAATGCCTCAACTAATTGTTGGGGCATTTTTTTTTTCTTTATTGGAAGGAGGGATTCATATTGTTGTAAATTTTTAGGTAAATTTACCGATGCGATTAATTGGCTTCAATCCTGTTTTTGGTTTATGCTTTATGTATAATGTGTGTAAATTCTGACTATTGTTGGAGACGTTGGAGGAATGGTGATTATGCATAAACAAGTGGAAGCGATAATTGAAAATATAGAAAAAGTAATGATTGGGAAAAGGGAAGTAGCTGAATTGAGTGTTGTGGCTCTATTATCGGGCGGACATGTTCTGTTGGAGGATGTGCCAGGGGTTGGAAAAACCATGATGGTAAAAGCGTTGGCGAAGTCTGTTAGCGCAGAATTTAAACGTATCCAATTTACGCCTGATTTACTCCCCTCGGATGTAATCGGTGTTTCGATATACAATCCGAAGATTCTCCAGTTTGAATTTCGCCCAGGACCGATTGTAGGAAATATCATCCTGGCAGATGAAATCAATCGTACATCTCCTAAAACACAGTCTGCTCTTCTTGAAAGTATGGAAGAGGCCTCGGTCACAATTGATGGGGAAACATTGCAAATTGCCCGGCCGTTTTTCGTTATGGCAACACAAAACCCGATTGAATACGAAGGTACATATCCGTTGCCGGAAGCGCAATTAGATCGTTTTTTACTGAAAATAAAAATGGGTTATCCTACTGCGCAAGAAGAGGTGGAGGTTTTGCGCCGTGCGGCAAATGATGAACCGATCGTTCATTTAACGCCAGTCATTTCAATCGATGAACTTCTCGAACTTCAAAGAGAAGTGAGAAATGTCTATCTTGAAGATTCGGTTAAAAGTTATATCGTGCAACTGGCGAGGGCGACGCGAACTGTAAGTGAAGTATATTTGGGTGTGAGCCCACGTGCATCTATCGCATTGATGAAAGCGGCTCAAGCATATGCCAAAATGCAGGACCGCGATTATGTGAAACCGGATGATGTACAATATTTAGCGCCTTTTGTATTTGGGCATCGCATTATTTTGAAACCTGAGGCGAGATATGAAGGGGTAACGACGGAAGAAATAGTCAATCGAATCATCAATAAATCGGTTATTCCGATTAAAAGGTATGCGGAACAATGAAAAAGCTGAAAGCGTATCTGCGTGGAGGTGGCCAGTTTATCATCATCCTCTCCCTTGCAGTGATTACATTTTGTTATGCAATGTTTCAAGGTGGATTTGTCAGCTGGTTTGTATTCTATTGCATAACGCCGTTTTTGCTTTATTCCGTACTCTTATCATTTGCTCCCATCAAAATAGATGAAATCCAAAGGGTCATCACTCCCTCTACACTTCAACGTGGCGATTCTGTAAAAGTATCAGTTACCTTTCGCAATAAGACCTGGATCCCACTAATATTTATGATTGTAGAAGAAGTGGGGAGTGATGGTCATTCAATGAAGTCTCAGGGGAATTTCAACCAAATTTATTTCGTTGGTTGGAAGCGTAAGTTCGAATGGTCTTATGAATTGGACAACTTAAAGCGAGGAAAAATGCAATTTCAAGGTATTCAATGTACCTTTACGGATTTTTTTGGATGGACAGTCCGTACGAAGAGGATAGTGGAAAATAGATCAATCGTTATCTGGCCCAAACGAACTGCGATCAAATATAAACCTATGCAAATGCAATTTGAGCATGGTGGGGCAGTCTCTCAGTTTTCGATCATGAAGGATACTTCGATGGTAACTGGAGTCAGAGATTATCAATCGGGGGATAAGTATTCTTGGATTCATTGGAAGTCGTTCGCAAAAAATGAGACTTTGCGGACGAAGGAATTTGAAGATCGACAGACTCAAGAAATCATCCTTGCAATCGACCAATCCACGGCTAAGAACTTCGAATACGTTGTTGATTTAACAGCTTCCATCCTGCAAAGTGTCATCGAAAATCATGGTGACATTTCTTTTTTATCGACAGGCGAAAAAAGGAAAACCTTTCCGAAGCTTAAATCCCGGAGTGGCCTGGAAAAAGTGATGCAGCACTTGGCTGTCGTCGAACCGAATTCAAAACAAACAATCGATTCAATTCTTGCTAAAGAAATGGAATTTATAAGTTCTGCGACCCTGCTTCTTGTGACTGGTGAGCTTTCTAAAGAATTGAGAGATTTCTTTGCAAATAGTTCAAAATTTGCGCGGGGGATTGTATGTTTTGTCATCTCTGAAAAGAGTGAAAAGGTGGAGAGACGCCAAATTATATCAAATGTAAAGGTAATTTATATTCCGGTCGATCAATTTGAAAATGCGTTCACGGAGGTGATGAAACCGTGAAAAACAACTCATTTAGTTTAATAGAATTGTCGATTTACTATATTGTTGTGTTCTTTATTTTGCGTGAGTGGCTTGTACCGGTTATGGATCTAACAAAAACGGGCTATATGGAACTGATTTTATTATTCATAGCCTTATCCCTTGTTATTAGTTTATTTCGCTTAAACTTCATTGTTTCTTCGTTTGTAAAGATTGCTTATATAGTATGGTTTATCGTCTTCGTTTACGGCGGGGTATTCGTGCTGTCTGCTGAAGGAATCGATTTTTTATTTAATGATCTTCAAACGAATTTATCTGCGCTTATGCGAGCGGATTGGATGAATATTACCGATTCGTTCCGGACATTTTTGTTCTTTATTTTAATCTGGATGTTAATTTATTTGATTCATCACTGGATTGTGGTGCGGATGAATGTTTTCTATTTTCTCTTGTTGACTGTATTTTTTGTCGGAACACTCGATACGTTTACGGAATATGAGGGCTCTTTTGCAATCGTGAGGATTATGGTGCTTGGTTTAGTGATGACCGTCTTTTTGCTTATTAAACGTTTATTCAACCAGGCCAATATTAAGTTGGATATAGTGAAATATTTAAAACTGGCTGTCCCGGTTGTTGTGTTGGTGGTTGCTGTAAGTAGTATAGCGTATTTCCTGCCTAAATCACCTCCCCAATGGCCAGATCCTGTTCCGTTTATTAAATCCGCCGCGGGTCAAGGCGGGGGCGAAGTGAATAAGGGAGGTGTCAAAAAGGTAGGGTATGGTGAAAATGATAGTGAACTAGGGGGATCTTTCATTGCTGATGATACCGTTGTATTTTTAGCAGAGGCATCTACAAAGCAATATTGGCGTGTGGAGACAAAGGATGTTTACACGTCGAAAGGCTGGGAAGATTCGGGTTATTCCCAAGGTGAGCTGAAATCATTTGGTCCTGGGGAAACGATACAGTATTCGTTGCCTAGAGGGCCGGAAGAAGATACGAAGAGCGCCTCAATCCAAGTGATGTACCCGTATGATTTTATCATCCAGCCCTATGGGTTGAAATCTGTTGACGCATCATACTCCGAGAACTCAAATTTTGAGTTTGTAATGGCAATGGATACCGAGAAAATTATGCCCTATACATTCCAAGCCCCGACTACTTTGCAAGAGTATTCGGTTAATTACAGTAAGCCTGTTTATTTATATAGCTCATTGAAAAATCCAACCGAAGAGATCGATCCGAAGATTGCCGAGCGGTATTTACAACTGCCAAAAACATTGCCCGAAAGAGTGAGAGATTTAGCGGCAGACATTGTTGGGGGTAGAGAAACGCCATATGACAAGGCACGTGCAATCGAAATGTATTTTAAACAGAATGGATTTCGATATGATACGGATAATGTGGCCACTCCTTCGGAAGGGCAAGATTATGTAGATCAATTTTTATTTGAAACGAAGGTTGGCTACTGCGACAATTTCTCAACTTCGATGGTTGTGTTATTGCGATCGGCTGGAATCCCGGCGAGATGGGTAAAAGGTTTTGCTGGTGGTGACGTAATTGACAACGATGGGTCGACGAGTACCTATCAAATCACAAATAATGATGCGCATTCCTGGGTCGAGGCTTATATTCCGAGTGTTGGCTGGATCAACTTTGAACCGACGATAGGATTCAACAGTTCGCGTTCGATTGATTATGATTTGCAAACCGATGCTTACCAAGAGGATGTCTTGGTGATCGAAGAGGAAACCGAACCGGATGAAGTGGTGGAAGAGCAACCTGAAACACAACAAACAGCCGCTCAAGGGAATTCATTCTCCAAGAATATATCCCATTTCTTTGAACAAAATAAGTTTATCCTTGTTATTTTGCTTTTGGCAATCGTCGTTAGTCTGTTTGTTCTTTATGGAGTACGCAGGAAGTGGATGCCGAAAGTTTACGGCGCTTTATATAGAAGGAGAGGCTTTGATGAATCAACTTTTGAATCAGCTTTCTTGCAATTGTTGAAGCTGCTTGAATTGAAAGGTTTCAAGCGGAAAAATGGACAAACGTTGCAGACTTTCGCAAAAGAAATGGATGCGTATTTTGAGACGAGTCATATGTCCAAGTTAACAAAGTGCTATGAACAAACAATTTATTCAGATAATGCTTCTAAAGTAGATATAACTCAGATGAAAGAAAGTTGGGAATATTTAATCAATCGGATAACTAGTTGATTTTAGCTTATACAAAGGGTAGAATTTAGAAAAATATAATTAGACTGCCTTCATATAAGTCCGATAATAGGGTTCGGATGTTTCTACTAAGTTACCATAAATAACTTATCTATGAGGGCGGGTACAGCTATGTCCTGAGGGCGTGGTGTATCCGCCTTGTCTTCAAACCATGAACGCGTCAGAAAGATTCCTTTTTGAACGCGTTTTTTTGCAAATGAAGCCGGCAGCCTATAAATTTAGAAGAGGTGTAAAAGCATGACGACTCCACTGTTAAAAGAACAAGAAAAAATCGTTGTACTCGATTTTGGTAGCCAATTTAATCAATTAATTACACGTCGAATCCGTGAATTTGGTGTTTTCTCTGAATTACATCCACATAGAATTACGGCTGAAGAAATTAAGGAAATGAATGCTGCAGGAATTATTTTCTCGGGTGGTCCAAACTCAGTATACGATGAAAAAGCATTTAAAGTAGACGAAGCCATATTTGATCTAGGTTTACCGATCTTGGGGATTTGCTATGGTATGCAATTAATGTCGTATGCTCTGGGCGGGAAAGTTGAGGGTGCTGATCATCGCGAATATGGTAAAGCGGAAATCAACATTACAACTGCCAATCAACTATTTGGAGATCTTCCAAAGGAGCAAGTGGTTTGGATGAGTCATGGTGACCTTGTAACAGAAGTGCCGGAGGGATTCGAAGTGATTGCAACAAGTGCCTCTTGCCCAATTTCAGCGATGCAAAATGTTGAACGTGGCTTTTATGCCGTGCAATTTCACCCGGAAGTACGTCACTCTGTATATGGAAACGATATTTTACGCCAATTCGTATTTGACATTTGTCATGCAAAAGGTGACTGGTCAATGGCGAACTTCATCGAGCTTGAAATGAACAAAATCCGTGAACAAGTTGGTGACAAACAAGTCCTTTGTGCATTATCCGGTGGCGTAGATTCTTCTGTGGTAGCCGTATTGATTCACAAAGCGATTGGGGATCAATTAACTTGTATGTTCGTTGACCACAACTTGAACCGCAAAGGCGAAGTTGAGCAGGTCATGAAAACTTTCACGGAAGATTTTGATATGAAAGTGATCAAAATTGATGCACGCGAACGCTTCATGAGCAAATTGGAAGGCGTTTCAGACCCGGAGCAAAAGCGTAAAATTATCGGGAACGAGTTTATTTACGTATTTGACGAAGAATCAGCAAAACTAAAAGATATGGATTTCCTTGCGCAAGGAACACTTTATACAGATATAATTGAATCGGGTACGGCAACGGCCCAAACAATCAAATCCCATCATAATGTTGGCGGGCTTCCGGAAGATATGAAGTTTGAATTGATCGAACCTTTAAATACGCTATTTAAAGACGAAGTTCGTGCTCTAGGTTTGGAGCTTGGATTGCCGGAAGAAATCGTTTGGCGTCAACCATTCCCGGGACCAGGTTTAGGTATCCGTGTTCTTGGCGAAATTACTGAAGCGAAACTGGACATCCTTCGTGAAGCGGATTACATCTTACGTGAGGAAATTAAAAATGCGGGACTTGACCGTGATATTTGGCAATACTTCTGTGTGCTCCCAGACATCCGTTCGGTAGGTGTAATGGGCGATGCACGTACTTACGACTACGCGGTAGGCATCCGTGCCGTAACTTCCATCGACGGCATGACATCCGACTGGGCACGTATCCCTTGGGACGTACTAGAAAAAATCTCGGTGCGCATCGTCAATGAAGTGAAACACGTAAACCGCGTGCTGTATGATATTACTTCCAAGCCACCTGCTACGATTGAGTGGGAGTAAGATCTACGGATATTATAGTGTGAAGAGGTTGTAAGTACAGTCATATCGAAGTTTGGTTGAGGTCGATTCTGAACTTCTTGAATTGCGTCAACTATTGATATCATATAAAATTAATCCTCTTTTAGTTATTCTAGTAACTAGAAGGGGATATTTTTTGTTTTTGTCAAAATATGAGGATAGACCGATGATTTCAAAATGAATCAGCAAGTTAAGGTCGGCAAGATAAGTATAATGAGTTCTATTTGACGGTAAATTACCTTACTAAGTGCGCAATGTTTTTACTCGTATATGTATGTTTAGGCATATATTAATAAGCAAAAGGGTATACAACCGTAAAAAAGGTATACTATATTTGTGTTGAATAGATTTCTTTAAAGACATGAAAAGTAGGTGAACAAAATGGGGAAATATCAACTGGATACAAAAGGTCAGGTAGCTGTGGCTAAATATCACGAGAAAAACAAGCCGTCCAAATTTGATAAAAAGCAACAACTTGAAAAATTACGAGTGGAGTATTTAAAAAAGAAACAAAAACAGACAGGTATCTAATATGAATGGGAACATAAGATGACTAAAATCTCCCATGTTGTTTAAAGCGATTGATTGTGGAGCGTTATGACATTACTTCTAAGCCCTCTGAACGAATGGGTAATCATTTAGAGAAAATGATATAAAAGAAAAAACTCTTACATTTGCACCATAGCAAATGTGAGAGTTTTTTTATGGGAAATGAAATAAATAAGAATTATTACGATTTAAAATTAATACTATATTGTGAGATGTCTATTTTATAACTTGAATTTGGACAAGCAATACAATCCATCTAAAAGAAAGAGGAGATTCGATGCAATCCAGGCAGAAACGATCCTTAACTATCCCGACAGTACTACTCTTAGGTATCTTGTTTTTAATTTCAGTTCCCCTATTAATGAAAAGTACTTCATTAACTCTACCAAGTTCTTTACCACAATTAAATACCATTTTCCTTAGTATTTTAATTGAAGCGATACCGTTTGTCTTAATTGGGGTGCTGATAGCTGGCTTTATTCAAATTTTTATTACGGAAGATCATATTCGCGCATGGATACCGAAAAATAAGTTTCTAGCGGTTGTAATGAGCTGCGTGGTGGGGGCGGCATTCCCGGCCTGTGAGTGCGGGATTGTTCCGATTGTGCGTCGATTGATCGGCAAAGGGGTTCCTTTGTATGCGGGTGTAGGCTTTTTATTAACTGGGCCACTCATAAACCCGATTGTCATCCTATCGACTTACATGGCGTTTGGAAATGATATGGAGATGGCTTTGCTCCGCATGGGTGTGGGGTTTGTAGCAGCTTTGGTGATAGCGCTTATTATCAGCATTTTATTCAAATCCAATCAGTTAAAAAAAGATAAGGGGATTTCTCATTCGGAACGAAAAGGGAACAAGAAACAACCATTCGTAACAAGAATTCGTGAGATGTTAAATCATTCTATAGATGAATTTTTCGATATGAGCAAATATTTGATTGCGGGTGCATTTGTTGCCGCTTTTCTGCAGACCTATGTTTCTACACAATCGCTTCTGCAACTTGGGAATAGTCAGTTTCAATCTGCATTCGTAATGATGGCTTTGGCCTTTGTGCTATCGCTTTGCTCGGAAGCGGATGCGTTCATTGGAGCTTCATTTAAAAATGTATTTCCGACTACGTCAATATTGGCTTTTTTAGTCTACGGACCGATGATCGATCTAAAGAACATGATTATGTTATTAAGTGTATTTAAGGCTAAATTTGTATTCGTTTTATTCATACTCATTACATGTATTGTCTTCATATTTGTAAATCTATCCAGCTTGCTCTAGGAGGTGTGGCATGCATGAAATTTCATTTTCAACATTTTTTAAAAGCGCTTTTACTCGGTATGTTCACTTTGTTTTTTGCAAATCTCCATATTACCGGAGACATAACAAAGTATGTTAACCCGAAATATGATTATATGAGCAAAATGGCAGCCATTTTCTTTTTTGTGTTATTGCTTATTCAGGTTACACGTATCTGGCAGGAAAAACATGCTCGTCATGCATGTTCCCATAAATGTAATCATGACCATGGCGATAGCCAATGGAGTTTGAGACGGATAGTCAGCTATAGTATTGTTGCTTTTCCGATTGTAACGGGGTTTATGATTCCTCCTGCTACTTTAGATTCTTCAATTGCAGCAAATAAGGGATTCCTGCTAACTCAAGATAGTAATGAGGGGCGGGGAGGGGAAGAGCGAACTTCTTTATTGGAAGGTGCAAAATCTTTGGTGGAAAAAGAAAATATCGATATTTATTCAAGTGAGCATATTCCCCTACCTAATGAAAATTACCTGTCAGAAGAAGAATATGACGGGAAGTTGCAGTTGCTTCAGAAATCAGAAAGCATCCATATGACAGAGGATATGTTCAGTACCTATTATGCGGAAATTAATGATAACCCTAAATCCTATATCGGAAAAAAGATTAAAATGAGCGGTTTCGTTTTTAAGGAAGAGGGTTTAGCGAGCAACCAGTTGGTCATTTCCAGATTTTTAATTACTCATTGCATAGCGGATGCCAGCATTATCGGTTTTCTAACAGAAATTAAAGGTGCCGATACCATTCAGGAAGATACGTGGGTAGAAATTGAAGGGGTGATAGAGGTGGGCAACTATAACGGTTCCGACCTTCCGCTTCTGAAGGCGACAAGTTTAAATATGGTAGAGGAACCAAGTGAACCGTACATCTATCCGGTTCTAAAACTGCTTGGTAAATAAAATTGTCGGGAAACCTTGATGTGAATGCCTCAATGGTGGACAGGGTGCATGTTGATTGAAAGGATATTTTACCTAGTCGGAAAATCTGTATTCTTCTCAGACAATCTCAGCCGTTTTGAAGATATAAGTTTCATCCAAATGAGATTTGGTAATAGAAAGAGTAGCAATGACCATATATAACCGCTCGACTTTCTGGGATTCAAAACGTGGGAACACGACAATGCGGCACTGCTGTGAAGCAAACCGAATTGAATCCATATAAGTGAGCTAAAAAGGGAGGGGTAAGAAAATGGAGAAAACAGGCAAGGAAAAAATTGATCGATTGGAAGATAGCGCTACATTTGACGACATCCCGAATGTAGAGTTAAACCACAAAGTAAAAGATGAAAGAAATAAAGACAAGACGAAAGATACTTCTTCTAGTGAAGAGGAAAGAGTGGACGAAAATTAAAGTTTTGGGAGCAAAACCATTAATGTGGTTTTGCTCTTTTTTGTGGGAATTTAATGGTGTACCCCTTATTAGGGCAAAATCTTCGGTAGTAATTTGTGAAATAAATGTTAATTCACGAACTTTAAATATATTTTAAGGGAAAATGTTCGTAAAAGTGGTTGATATTCATTAAATGAGATGATATATTACATGAGTAAATTAAATAATTCGTCGTATAATGTCGAGAATATGGCTCGTGAGTTTCTACCAAGCTACCTTAAATAGCTTGACTACGATTTTTAATGTATTAGTAATTGCTATACTTGTATAGTTAATTCTGATCGATCGTAGACATGCAACTCCTGTTAGGTGCGTGTCTTTTTATTTTTTGACATTGGGGACGATTAATTCGGAGGACAAAATGAAAAAGTATTTCCAATTTGATCAATTAGGTACTACATATGGTCGTGAAATTCTGGGAGGTTTCACTACATTTTTAGCGATGGCCTATATTTTGGTTGTTAACCCTTTAACTTTAACTCTAGATGATGTAAAAGATTTGCCGGATGCTTTGCGCATGGATTACGGGGCGGTGTTTGTAGCAACAGCGATCTCAGCGGCGGTTGGTTGTTTCATAATGGGATTCCTGGCCAAATACCCATTGGCGCTTGCTCCCGGTCTTGGGCTTAATGCATTCTTCGCATATACAGTTGTTTTAGTAAACGGCAGTCCTTGGCAACATGCTTTAGCGGCAGTATTTATTTCAGGTGTATTCTTCTTGCTATTAACATTAACAGGTTTGCGTGAAAAATTAATTAACGCCATCCCGATGGAGCTGAAATTGGCGGTAGGTGCAGGAATCGGATTATTTATTGCATTTATCGGCATGCAAAACGCCGATATTATCGTAAATAATGATGCTACACTGGTTGGTATCGGGAACTTGCATGATCCGCAAGTCTTGCTAGCCGTCTTTGGTATTATCATCACGGTTATTTTCTTAGTAAAAGGATTTAAAGGCGGAGTATTCTACGGTATGGTCATTACTGCAATCGTAGGCATGATTTTTGGCTTAGTGGAATTGCCTGGCAGTATATTATCGGCGCCACCAAGTATCGCACCAACATTCGGGTCATTATTCAGTGCATTTTCAGATCCGGAATTCTATTCTTTAACAATGCTTTCTGTCATTCTTACATTCCTGTTTGTCGATTTCTTTGATAACGCGGGTACATTAATGGCGGTTGCAAACCAAGCTGGTTTTGTAAAAGACAACCGCTTGCCTCGCGCTGGGAAAGCATTAGTTTCTGATTCGATTGCTACGATTATAGGATCTATTTTCGGTACTTCAACAATCACATCTTATGTTGAATCTTCTTCAGGTGTAGCAGCAGGTGCAAGAACAGGCTTTGCCTCAGTGGTAACGGGTGTGTTATTCTTGCTGGCATTATTCCTTTCCCCTGTATTATCGGTGGTGACTAACGCGGTTACAGCCCCGGCTTTAATCGTAGTGGGGGTGTTAATGGTTGCTTCTCTTGGACAAATAGCATGGAATCGCTTTGAAATTGCAGTGCCTGCATTTTTAACTATGATCATGATGCCACTAACATATTCGATTGCGACTGGTATCGCGGTTGGTTTCATTTTCTATCCATTAACAATGATTATTAAAGGCAAGGCGAAAGAAGTAAGTCCGATAATGTATGTTTTTGCGGTCATCTTCTTGTTGTATTTAGCAACTGTCTAATCAATTCAATCCTTATTAAGCGTGATAAGCTTCTACAATTAGTTAGCTTATCACGCTTTTTTACTTGTTAAGGAAAAGTAAGAACGCTAATCAACTATTTATATAGAGAAAACTCATGTCCGATGGTTTGTATATTAACGAAATAGTTTTACTTTTTGTTTTTACTTGTTATCTGATAGTGAGGGTGATATAGTATTAAAAGTTGCTCTTGAGTTAGAATGTTAGTTAGCGAGTAATGATAAATCTGTTGAAGTTTTAATGTCGAAGCCAAATGGCTATTGACATCTGAAAACAACAATGTTAATATTTAAAAGTTACTTACTAAAACACTTACCTAAGTGTTGACAATGAATCGTTATATTGATATGATGATTTGAGTAACAAAATGAACCTTGAAAACTGAACAACAAAACGTTAATGAAA
>NZ_JPVO01000039.1 GCF_000772955.1 Ureibacillus sinduriensis BLB-1 = JCM 15800
AAGAAACGATATCATTAACGTTTTGTTGTTCAGTTTTCAAGGTTCATTCATTTATTGCCGCTTCATTTTAACAGCGACTTTTATATCATATCACTGTGCTCGTTTGGCGTCAAGAACTTTTAAAATAAAGTTTTTTCATTCAATCGAGACAACTTTTATATAATATCAACTTATCAATCAGAAGTCAACTATCTTTTTCGTTTATTAATAAGTTTTATTGTGCGTCACATCAGCGACTTTTAATATACTACATTGTTCATTCGTCATTGTCAACACTTTATAAATATAAAATCATATTGTTTTACGGCGTACGTTACAATATAAAAGAAAAGAAGCTATTTAATTTAATCTAATTAGAAGGAAAAACAAGTTTCTTTGCTTTAGTCAACGCCTTAGCAACAAAGGAAATTTACTTTTAGAATAAAAAGAGTGCAGATAAAAATCAGGCTAGACTTTATCTGCACATCTATATTGTTATAAATTATTTTCATACCACTGTTTTGCGGCCTGAACTTCATTCATGGTTAATTGGTGGCCGTGATTTTCCCAATGCACATCAACCTTGGCTCCAGCCGCTTCCAGTAATTGCTTAAGTTCCACCGACTCCTGTTGCGGACAAATCGGATCGTTTGTACCAGCTGCTATATATACGTTCTTAGCGGTTAGATCCGGCAATTCAATACCTCGTCTAGGTACCATCGGATGGTGTAAAATTGCTCCCATTAAAGCATCTTTATAATGGAATAAGAGACTTGCTGCAATATTGGCTCCGTTTGAATACCCTAATGCCAGGATGTTTTGGCGATTAAATCTATATTCCTTTGAAGCATGATCTAAAAACTCATTTAATTCCTTTGTGCGGTAAATTAAATCCTCTTCATCAAATACACCTTCTGCTAAACGTCTGAAGAAACGGGGCATGCCATTCTCCAATACATTCCCTCTCACACTTAAATATGAAGCTTCGGGATCTACAATATCAGCTAGTGGAATTAAACCGTTTTCGTCGCCTCCTGTGCCATGCAATAATAGCAATACCGGCTTATCCTGGTTTGTTCCCTCTTTAAATATATGTCTCACGCATTATCCTCCTTGCAATATTTATTCAGGTCTTATAATGGAGAATAATTCTCCTATTTCGGCGTATTCAGAACCCGCCAAACGGCTGACAGGGTTTAATATTTCCGCATTTATTCTGCCATTTTCCTCGTAAATCTCTTCATTTAAATGGAACTGAATTACTTGTCCGATTAGTAGATCACAGAGCGATCCACCTTCTGAATCCAGTGGGATGGCTTTGACCAGTTTGCATTCCATCCGAACTTTCGACTCCCTTATACCCGGTACGCTGATTGATGTGCTTGGAACCTGTGTCATCTTCGCAAGCTCTAGTTCACTTTCGTTAAAAGGCAAAGGTGCTGCTGTTTCATTGACCTGCGTCACATTATCGCGATCGACAATATGAACGACAAATTCTTCATTACTCTTTATATTTCTTGTAGTATCTTTCATGGCCCCATTCTCTCTTTGAATTGCCAAAGAGATCATCGGTGGATGGGCACATACAATATTGAAGTAACTAAAAGGTGCCCCGTTCACGATATTTTGATCAGAGCTTGTTGTCACAAAGGCAATAGGTCTCGGAATAATAGTGCCTTTAAGAATCTTTGAAACTTCGTGTTCAGTAAGATCGTTGGGATTAATGGAAATCATGTCGCCCTCCTTAGTCAAGTGGTCTAACTTCAATAGGGATCAGAGATTTCTCTAGTCGATCCCGTAGATGTTCGTATTGTTCCGGCAGCATTAGCTGGTTACCCATTATCTCGTAAGTCTCATCATGGGCAAAACCAGGTGGATCTGTAGCAATTTCGAATAAAATTTCACCCGACTCACGGAAGTAGATTGCATCAAAGTAGTTCCGATCCTTGATTTCAGTAACGTGTTGGCCTTGATTCATCGCGTAATTCTGCCATTCTCGGTGGTCTTTTGCATCGTTTGCACGCCATGCGATATGATGGACTGTCCCAACACCCATTGTGCCTCGAACACCAGTAGTCATTTTTACATCTATAATATTTCCAATTTCAGCCGTTGCTTTAAAGCGAGTATAATCTCCTTCTGTTCCTACTATCTCTAGTCCCATTACATTAACTAACGTCGCCGCTGTTTCTTCCGGATGAACGGAGTATAGAGTAGCGCCGCCAAATCCCTTAATGGCCACATCTTTTGATATCCCACCAAATGTCCAAGGATCCAACGCTCCATCTCCACGTTCCACTATTTCAAGATGAAGACCATGTGGATCGTCAAATTGGAGATAAGTTTCTCCAAACCGTTTTGCTTCCATATATTCAATTTCAAATTTCAATAAGCGATTTTTCCAAAAATCCAGAGCTCCAGCAGGTACTACATATGTAGTCACACCGACTTGGCCGTCTCCTATTCTCCCCTGGTACGCATTCGCCCAAGGGAAGAATGTAATAATTGAACCAGGATTACCGCTTCCATCACCAAAATATAAATGATATGTTTCTGGATCATCAAAATTAATGGTTTTTTTCACAAGTCTTAAACCTAATACCCCTGCATAAAAATCGATATTTTCTTGAGGATGGCCAACAATCGCAGTAATGTGGTGAATCCCCGTTGTTTGTTTTTTCATAGTGGTGCCTCCTAAAGTTATATGAACATAAAATCTGAGCACATCCTTCAATCGAATTTAATTGATTTGCTCAAATTTCATATTGTTAGAATTAGAATGATGCTTACCTTACAACACGTACACAAATAACTGTGTACATGTTGTCTTTTGTAAGCAATTTTTATGTCCCCATCAGTCAGTTTCTCCAAGCGAATGCGAAAAGTAAGACAATGCCGCATTGCCGTTATCAACAACGCGGAGGCTTGCACATGCACCTTTAGAGCTTTTCTATTAGCGGATAGTTTTTAACGCTGTCGCCCAAGGAATTACTTGGTCCAACATCTGGTTAACAGAATCTGCTTGAACTTCTTTCGGCTTAAAGTCAGTGCCATTTTCAAAATCAGTGAATAAAGATAATGCTGGGTGCACCCGTACGTCCGCTACTAATAATTCACCCAAGATACCGCGCAAGTGCTCTGCAGCACGCGCCCCTCCTACAGAACCGTAAGATACGATTCCAGCCGATTTGTTATTCCACTCTTCTCGCAAATAGTCCAAGGCGTTTTTAAGGGCACCCGTGATAGAGTGATTATATTCTTGTACAATAAAAACAAATCCATCTTGAGCAGCTACTGCTTGTGACCAAGCCGCCACCCCTGAGGTGTCACCGCCTGCTTCCCCTAGCAACGGCAGCTTGTAGTCTGCGATATCAATGATTGTATAGTTTGCGTCCCCGCGTTTGTCTGCTAATTCTTTTACCCAAGAACCCACTTGAGGGCTTACTCGTCCTTCACGAGTTGAACCTAAAATAATACCAATATTTAACTTCGTCATTGTTTGTTCCTCCTCTTGTTTGTTTCCGAATAGTCTATTCAAAAATCCCATCTGATTAAATTCACCTTCTCATTCATATTGTTTTTCGAAATGTTTTGTACTTCGTACTGTATCGATCGGTCTGACTAAATTTACTATTTCATCACGTTTTTCTTCGAAGAATGGTGGTAACGATAACTTTTCACCAAGCGTTTCATATGGTTCATCTCCCATAAATCCCGGGCCATCTGTTGCCAATTCAAATAAAATCGAAGGAGCTACATTTGTGTAGAGTGATCCAAAATAATATCGCTCCACATAACCTGAGTTAGGCAATTTGAATTCTTGCAGACGTTGCTTCCAAGCTTCTAAGTCAGAACGATCATCCACGCGGAAGGCTGTATGATGCACAGTTCCAAATCCCTGTCTAGCTTGAGGTAACACCGTATTGTATTCCAAAATGACTTGGGCACCATTCCCACCTTCGCCCATTTCAAATAGATGGAAAGAATCTTCCTGTGCAATTTCTCTCATAAAGAATACTGTCTCCATAACCTCTTTAAGGTAATCAAAATAAGAAGTGCGGATATGGATTGGTCCCAACCCTGTGATGGCATATTCTAAAGGGATAGGCCCATCTTGCCACGGTGTTCCTGATTCTACACCCTCGTTTAATTCATCAGAAATTAATTGATATTGTTGTTCATCAAAATCGGCGAAACCGATAATTTTCTTGCCGAATTGTTCCTTAATCCCTGTATGCTTCACCTTGAATCGATCAAAGCGTTTTTCCCAATATTGTAATGCGGCATCATCCTGTACACGGAATGATGTTTTTGAGATTTCATTTGTCCCGTGTATTCCTTTTGGAATTCCGGGGAAATCAAAGAACGTCATATCCGTTCCCGGGCTGCCCACATCATCCGCAAAATATAAATGATATGTTTTAATATCATCCTGATTAACGGTTTTCTTTACTAAACGAAGGCCTAATGTGTAAGTAAAGAAATCATAAATCTTTTCCGCACTACTAGTAATTGCTGTTACATGGTGCAATCCTTTTAATTCATCCATTAGTATCACTCCAAAACTATCTCGAATTCGAGATATTTAATTAAAAAAATTTCACTTCTGTCTTCTATATTATTATGGATTGTTTACTTCGCTTTTATTCAGCAACTGTTATTATTCAACTTTGAAAATTACTATTAAGTGAAGAAAACTGTCATCTTGATTTCTTAATTTTTTAAAAGAGGGCAACCAACCTTGTTGTATTGCCCTCTTGTTCCCATTCTTAAGCTTTATGCTACTGGGTTAACTTCCAATTCAACTTTAATTTTAATGTCTTTACCAACTAGTACGCCACCTGTTTCAAGTGCAGCATTCCAAGTTAAACCGAATTCTTCACGGTTAAGTTTAGCTTCCGCTTCGAAACCATAAACTTCTACACCCCATGGATTTTTGCCTTTACCGCCATATTCAACGTCAAATGTTACTGGTTTTGTTACGTCCTTAATTGTTAAATCACCAGTTACTTTGTAGTCATCGCCATCTCTAGTGATGTTTGTTGATTTGAACTCGATTGAAGGGAATTGTTCTGCATCAAAGAAATCCGCACCTTTTAAGTGATTATCGCGGTCTTCGCTGCGTGTATTAACACTTGCAACATCAAATTTGAATGCAATTGTCGCTGAAGTCAAGTCTGCAAGATCTGCTGCTTCTACATCAGCAGTATAAGAATCGAAAGTTCCTTTCACTTTTGAAACCATCATATGTTTTACTTCAAATCCAACACTCGAATGAGATTGATCCACTATCCATTTTGCCATTTTATTTTCCTCCAATGTGTTTATCTTGAAATCGAGATATTATATTAAAAAAATTTTTGTTTGAATTCATTATATTATTTCGAACTGAGTTATCTCTAATTCGAGATAAATTTACCATGATTCGAACTATCTTGTCAATACGTCAATAAAAGTTTTTTAAAAAAGATTGCTCATTTCTGAGCAACCTCCATTTATTTCCTTTGTTGTTTCGTGAATTTTTCCCACTGTACAAGAGAGGGATATGGATCAAATGCCCATTCTGTCCGACCGTTAAATTTATACATTCCATAGTGCAAATGTGGCGGGAATTTCCCGGAAGTGCCTTCTTTCCCATAGCCAGAGCTCCCCACACCGCCTAGTAGCATTCCCGGTTCAACCATGTCGCCTACCTTCAAATCCTTGTTGAAGTATGCTAAATGGGCATAGTAGTGATACGTATTGTGATTATCCCTTATTCCTACACGCCAGCCACCAAATTCATTCCACCCCATCACTTCAACGACGCCATACGAAGTAGAAACTACAGGTGTACTGTAACCGGCAAATATATCAGTTCCTTCATGTATACGTCTTCCACCCCAGCCCCGGTTGGCACCCCAAGTTCCCCTGTAGCTATAATTATATCCACGCACCGGTACAGGGAAAACGTGTGTATCTAAGTCGATTGTGTCATAGTGTTTATACATTTTAGCAATCGTTAGTATCTGATTAACAGCCTCTTCGGTTTGGTAATACTCATACAAAGCAAGTTTGAAATCCTCCTCTGTCGGCCCAAACTGGCTTAAATAATTTGCTATAGTAAAAATCACATCTTCGTCATCGTCCCGGCTCGCATCGCCATCACCATTTCCATCGAGCCCTAAACCTCCAAAATACTCTATTGAGAATGGGGATGTATCATCAGGTTGAGGGTTCAATGCCCCTGCCCAGGACTCTTTAGAAAACTGTATGGCAACGGTGCTTTCTCGTTTGGGTATATCCGGCCTAACTGCTTGGATGTTTCGTTCATATTGGTCGATGGCTGCTAAGTTATACCAAGGGACAATATGGTCTTGAAATTGTATATACATAGACATACGTTGCTCGATTACTTGTTCCCTCGAGGGCGCTTCATTTGCATTAACATCCTCGGAAAGAACTGTAGTGCCAATTAACAGGAATATAGACAATAGTACTAAATGCCGAACCAAAATGAACCCTCCTTCTGCTTTTCACCATTTAGAATGTGCATAAATTTTTAATCCATGACTGCGAACAATTGCATCTATATTTTACAGTCTGAAGGAATCTCGCTGATCGCGTTTAAAAAACTATAACCACATAAATATTTTGTTCGAAATGTGGGATATTATTTAAAGAAGTTTTTGTTATTCCTTAGCTTTCTTATAGGAAATAACCAATTACTTATGGTAAGATGAGGGAAAAGTATTGGGGGAATTTAAGTGGAAAACTTACAATCCGTTGAACAATTTGAAAAGTTGAAAGCAGTAGGAAAAACGATCTTCATGTTTTCAGCAGATTGGTGTGGAGATTGCCGTTTCATTGATCCAGTAATGCCGACAATCGAAGAGAAATATTCGGGCACATATCAATTTATCAAAGTAGATCGGGATGAATTCATCGATTTATGTATTCAGTTAGATATTTTTGGCATCCCTAGTTTCGTTGCATTTAATGATAATGAAGAAATAGGTCGTTTCGTAAACAAGGATCGTAAAACTCAAGAAGAAATCGAGTCATTTATTGATGGTTTAAAATAACAAACATGATTTTTGATTCTGCGGGTACTATAACTGTACAATCAATCATTTAAAAAGCGCCTCCTTTAAGACGCTTTTCATAATAAAATGGACAGATGGCTGCAGAAAATAACATCCCCGACGCAATAGGCGAAGGGGGTTTTTCGCTTTTAAAATAAGCCAATCCTTACTATGAAGGATTGAGTGAACTTCGAACAAGCCATGTTGCTGTTCGAGCTAAAATTTCTGTCCGTAATTGAACCAATTCCTCATACTCATAAAAAAACAAAAGCTTTTCTTCCATTACATTTTTTCCGGAAGGAGTTTCAGTCAACACGAAATGAGCAAAAGATTCCGAGAAATCCTCTTCGGGAGAAGACATGGCATACCTTGAAACATAAAAATCCTCTATCTTCCCATGACCCCCCGGCTCCCAAAATCGTTTATAAAAAGCATTTAAGTAGGCATCCTCATAAAAACAGCCTGAATCCTTTAAAACTAACGAGGTACACCCATCTATTTCTGTCCAATAATCTATTTGACTCTCGTTTAAGGACAGGAAATGTGCATATTCATGCAAGTATGTCACCAATGTTTCAGAAGCAAGTTCAATATCTTCATTATTCATTCCCAACGTCCAAAATCGCCCATATTTATCACGCAAAGAGATATAGGCAAGTGTGTCACCACTTTCAAACACCTCGAATCGATTGATCTCTTTTCGATATTTTTCAGGTATTAGCCAGCTAAAGCTATTCCAAAGATGGGAATGATAATCCGTTAACTCTTTGGAAAGTTTCTGCTCTTCTGCAAAAATCATTTCCCCATCATGATCGACATTATAGCTAGCAAGCAGGGTAATTCCTTCCTGTCCAGTTGCAACAGATTCTTCATAAACTAGTGACCCGTAATCAGCTTCAAGATTTGCAACTATTGTATTGCCCCATTTTGCACAGGAATCAGCATCGTTGCATTCAATGTTCAATGAACAAGTTTTTTCATCTTCGATAAAAACCTCATTCTCGTAGCATGCATTTACCAACTCAATTTCCTCACTGGAAGTCTCCAATTTTAGTTCTTGTTCTGAAACTTCTATAGTTGGACTAGTTTCAATTACTGGTTTTGCATATACCATGACAACTGGATTTTCTTCCACCGACTCTTCACAACCAACTAAAAAAATAATGATGGAAACTAAGAGAAAGCGGAAAAACTTCAAAAAGGCACCCTCCTCCTTTCATAAATGTCACTATATATTACTAAACATAATGATTTGAAATGAATGAAATTTAAACTTTTTCCTAGGAGCTATAATAGACAGCAATTTACTCAAAAGAAAAAAGTGCACAACTTTGTAATTTCGGAACGTGTGCACTTTTGTTATTTTTTTAGTTATATCCATTTTCCCCATAAGGTTTCAACTGTTCCAACCATTTCTCTTCCAGCTCTTTTAAAGCTTCTTTCTCATTATAGTATGGATTATTCTCATCTTTTTTCAATGTCTCCAAGATTTCAATGGAAAAATCATCTTTACCAAATTCATTCCAGTCCGATTGCAATTTTTTATTCATATGTGTATTGTTATTCAGCGTAAATTTAACCCCGTTAATGGTTTTTAGATTTCTCGTACTCTCGACAAATCGCTTTCCATTCATATTATTCTTGATTTGATAAACTCCTGCAACAATTTCCAGTTCCTGGTACATATGTTTTAATTCCTTTTTTCTATCCATATTCTTCACTCACTTCCTGCTTCCCCGCTTTATTTTTTTACCCAATATTCGCTTCCATCAGATTTTCGATCAAAAAATCCATACTCGATTAAATACCTTCTCAGCAGTACAAAATCTTCGTAAATTTCTTTTAAGATCCCGTTCATCTCTTTCTCGTTGTATACTGCCGTTTCATCAAATCTGCCTACAATCGCCCGCAAGATTACAATACGCTGCTTTTCCTTCGGGGGGAATTTTACTAATGGTCCGTTAAGTCCATTTGCAAAATATTTTTCCAATATCTTCTCCTGTTCCTCCGTCGTAACCGAATAACGGTCATCCACCATTGTTGCATGCTTATGGGGAGTTACAAATGATGGCGCATTATGATCTCTTTCTTTTAGCAACTCCATAATGGCTAGCAATGTTTTTGCCTGACGTTCTTTTTCCTTCAATACAAAACGGTGATGGCGAATTGTCGAGCTGCTTCCTATTCCCATCTCTTCCTGCACTTCTTTATCACGTTTTCCTGCATAAAAATATCGTAAGAGTGTTGTTTGATGCTCTGTTAACCCTGTAAATTTTTTATCTAAGTCAACTAAATATTCAAACACCGAACCGTGACTTTGTTCAATATGCAGCCTGATAAAGCGCTGTGCTTCATACAGAATCCCGCCTTGAGGATAGATAACGCCTTTTTCCACTGTTTGCCCACACATCAGACATATAAATTGGTTCGCATCCTCTGTGTATCCTTTCTTCATTTCATCCAACTTAGCATTCCAAAACAATTCTGATTGGCTCATATATAGTACAAACCTCTTTTCTCTAAACGAACATCAATTATGTTTGCTATAAATTAAACTAAATAACATTTCGTTTGTATTATTACTAACAATTTAACAAAACGTTTATTTGGTGTCAAGATGGATGGTAAAAGTTAATATTTGTTTTCACGAACAAGTGATAAGAGTCTAAAGGGGAATTTCTTCATTATGCTAATAATATAAAGATAGATGGGAACACAAAAAAAGAGAGAAGTAACTCTCCCCTCCGATTCGGTCCTCTTCGTTTAGTTGACGAACAATAACTTTGTAGCAATATATTTCCTAGCTTCGGCAGTTAGTAATTTTAGTTGGACGACTTCCCGTTCACTAGCCCCTTCACCTGTAACAAAATCAACAAATGTACCACTTAAATTCTCAAAGATACTGATGACTTGATAGCCTCTGTCAAAGTAACTATCGATTTTACTTTTCTCCTCCATATATGTTTCATATTCAGACATACCCACACCTCGCTTTATACTAGAAGTCGATTCACTGACCAAAAGCATCATTACAAGATATGTGGTCATATTGCATTTTATGCCTGCCTTTCACATTTATGTCCAAATTAACCCCATTGGATCTTTCTTTACGGGAGCAACACCGGTGAAAGAAAAAAGTGAAAAGCTTGAACTTTTCACCTCATCGTTTGTCTATTTAATTCACTGTACTTTTTTTGCTTCGAACCGCATGAATAATAAAAGTTAGAATAAACGCCAAAATCAATACGATTATAAATATTTCGTTTGGAATATGTATATCTATAATAGTGAGTCCCATTTTGACAGCAATGAAGACAATCAAAACGTAAGCAGTCGTTTCCAGTTCCGGCACTTTATTCATCAAGGCGATAAAGAACGTAGCAATCCCTCGCATTAACAGAATTCCAATCATACCACCAAGCAACACGACCCAAACTTGTTCAGAAATGGCTAGTGCCGTTAAAATACTATCTACGGAAAAGGCCAAATCCATGAGCTCCACACTTATAACCGTAGCCCAAAACACTCCGAATACCCTAACAAGCCAGCCCTTTGGTTTGGCGTCAGCTTCGTCGTCTCCATCTTTTCCTTTACTTTTCTCGCGGAAAAACTTAATAGCGAGGTACAATAAATAAAGTGCGCCGATCAATTTAATTGCCCAGAATTTAATCAATACAGTACCCAGTCCAATAAAAATGAAACGGAATATGTAAGCTCCCCATAAGCCATAAATTAGCGCCTTTTTTTGCTGTTCTTTTGGTAGTGGCTTTACAAATGCAGAAAGCACCAATGCGTTATCTGCAGATAATATGCATTCCATGACAGCCAAAGATAAAATAAGTCCCCAGCTTTCCGAACTTGATAAAGCTTCTACCCACATATGCCAATCGAACATGGAAGCATAGGTTGAAAATATTTCTTCTAGCACTTGATTCGTCTCCTTGAAAATATGAATTGTCAATTATATTTCGTAACAGAAAAAGATATATCTATATAATTGTTGAACTTCTTTAGTTTTTTGCATCAATTATATAGCATATTATTTCTGATAGTTTTTATTATATACCTTCAAATAAATTTCAACCATTTTCGACTACAATTATTATATATATTTACTTCCCAACATCCCCCCTCTTCTTCATCGAATTACTTTTCTGGAAAAATTATTGTCATTATGAGTTTAAGATACTAATTCCCCTAATTTGCGAATATGATGAATAACACTACGTATAGATGGGGGTTAGGGAGTTGGAAAATGTGAAAGCAATCGCTACCTTTCAACTAATTGGGGAGGAAGTTTATCGGACAAATACGTATATACAATTCGGCACTTCCCGGAAGTCGCTAGGTGCAGTAGTTATGTTAAATCCCGGTTCTGCCGATTTGCAAGGAGAAGCAAGGAAGAAGCTGATTATGAACGGTTCCCATACCGATGAAACAACTATTGACAATACCATGCGGCAACTAATCCAATTTATGAAGGAAGCTCACACAAATTTGGATGGCCGGCTTCATATCTATAATTTATTTTACGTAAGAAATACGAACGGGGTGGAATCCATAAACCTTTTTGAACATTTAAAGGCCACTGGAAAATACCCTACCATTGCACTGCCTTCTTTATTTGAAATGACGCAGCATCCCTGGTTACTAATTGGCTGGGGTGTCGAGAAAAGAAGCAAATGGAAGTATTTCGAAAAAGAAAAAAGAGAATGGCTCCAGCTAATCCAGGATAGCGGTATTCCTTCATTCGGAATACTTTCCGAAAACAATGAATACTACCACCCGTGCCCAAGAGGTCCCGTCAAGACTGAAAGACTCCAACAACTCATCGAAGCATATAACTCAAACATCAAACCGCTATCAATAAAAAAGCTGTAAAACCCTCCTTTTCAACCGATTACTACTCACTAGCGTATTTACTTTCTAGCCAAATGAGGAAAAGAGCTAGGATACCTTTCCTAGTTCTTACTCATTGTCTAAGTTTGGCTTGTTTCCGCATTCGGTCAACTAAGAAACCGCCCTTAAATGATTTTGGTTCATATGATATGATAAACGCTTTTGGCTCAATTGATTCAACTAATGTAAATACTTCTTTTTCGCGATTTCGTTTTGCCAATATCTCATATTTGTAACGGTCACTATCTCGCCCTTCGCCTATGTAGGTTGTTATGGCAAACCCATTTATTCTTAACGTATCAATCAGCTCTTGATTTTTATCTTGGGTATTAATCGTGATATATACATAGCCAATAGCCAATTTATTTTCTATCTTCGTTCCCAAGAACATTCCCAATCCAAACCCTACAGCATAGACAATCATCGCTACCAAGCTTTGATCACCATTGAATACTAAAGAAAGCCCGAAAACATAAATAAGCATCTCCAATATTCCAAAAATCGCCGCAAATAAAGTAAGATTTTTTACCAGGAAAATCGTTCGTAATGTTAGTAGGGGGACGTACACGAGCTGTAATATCAGAATCAAAATTATGTTAGACATCCGAACTCCTCTTTCAAAAGTTATATACTCTTATTGTTTACCCATAACGCCGCATTGTACTCTTATTATTTTTAAGGAGCGGAGCTGTGAATGATGAAAAAAAAAGAGTCACTAGCTTCTGACTAGCGGCTCGAAGTGATTTTTTAAATTATTTTCTTGTCAGTGCTTCTTTAATTTCCTCAATTTGACCAATGTGCCGCTGTTCATGGTAGCCAACCAATGCAATCCATTGATTTATGCTCAGTACTCCAAAACGGCGATGAGCAAACGTCTTTTGGCTCAACTCTTCCTCGTTATGCAAGTGTGCAATCTGTTTTAAAGATGCTCTTGATGCAGCTAATTTCTCATTCAGCTCCTCTAACGTGTGAAAATTGTTGGATGGGACTAAATAATCTGGAGCATCGATTTTCTTCGTGCGGTCTACAACAACATGAAGAGGGAATGTGCCGGGTTCTTCATGTTCCTCCTCGTTGAGCGCGTTGTGGATCTGCCCTACTATCTTTTCTTCCATAATATATAAATGCTCAAGGACCTGAGCGATACTCCATGACCCTTCCGCCACAACCTCGTTAAGCTGTTCATCTGTTAAACTACCAACACTTTCCAGTATTTCCTCACGTACTCTATCAAGATTCTCCATTATCCTTCACCCCATAAATAGTCATTACTATAACATATTCCTTTCCTAGCTGACTTAGAACAACCCGAAAACATCAAAAGTGAGATACACGAGGCATCTCACTTTGCAGTAGGATTGATTCAAAATTTAGGGGTGTGAATCACTAGATTAGCGGATTAATAGCATTGGAAGAACAAGATATTATTTCGGTTGATAGAGTCATAAACCCAGCCTCTTGTTCCTCTCCATCGGAAACCGATAATTTGGTTTCCAAAGGCCAGCATCGGGAAGAACCAAAAGCTATTGCCGTTTCTCATCCACACAAAAGTGTTTCTGAAAAAGCAACGTCTTATTCCACCTACTCCACCACCACGAGTGAATTGTTGTTGCTGAAGTGTTGTCATTTGAGGTGTAAAGTTGGGTGGAGGTGAAGTCGGTGCTTGTAGTTGACCTTGACCACCCCCTGGGAAACCTCCTGGACTACCCGGGAAACCTCCAGGGAAACCGGGCATACCTGGGAAGCCACCAGGCACACCAGGTGCCCCCCCTGGAAATCCAGGTTGTCTTCCACCTCTTCCACGACCTCTTCTCGGAGATTCATCATCAAATCGATCTAAAAAATCATCATCATAATCAAAAGGGTACATTTCACTCCTCCTTTCTACTAAACTACAATCAATTTATGTAGAAATCGGAAGCCCACATAGGTTGAATATCCCTACTTTAAAAGTTTATAAGGAAAATTGGCGTACTTCCTTTTTTATTGCAAAATAAAGAATTGAACATACTTATTTTATCGGTAACCCATACTGCATCGATAGATAAAGCAATAATGATGAATATTATTAAATTTTGTGAATATGTTTTAACGAATCGCTTTTTCTTAAGCAGCCAAAAATTGGCTTAACAACCTAGAAGGAGCTGAATGCTATTCTTCAATTTGTCATTCCGAGGGAAAAATACAGCCTATGTCTTGTAAATCCAAGTAAAAAGGACGTTCATGATGTTTATTTGAAGTATTCTGGTCACGCGGTGGAAGGTTCGACTTATTACGAATTCGAACCAGTCCAAATGCAGACTGATGTACTTTACGGAGAGAGTTACGCCATTTTGGAAGAAGACAATACATGGGCAGTCGACACAACATTTCATTATGAAGTACTTTATGTTTCTGATGAAGGTCTTATTTTAAAGAAATTTTATCGCAAAAAATTAGACAATGTGCAAACGCTGGAATCCCATCCACTATTTCAATCGGCCATCTGTGTAATAGAAGAAACGGCGAGCGAATACATTAACGAGGAAGATATT
Organism: Ureibacillus sinduriensis BLB-1 = JCM 15800; assembly: GCF_000772955.1. Lineage (GTDB taxonomy): Bacteria > Bacillota > Bacilli > Bacillales_A > Planococcaceae > Ureibacillus > Ureibacillus sinduriensis. Next base: position 14,477 of record NZ_JPVO01000039.1, read on the forward strand.
ATTCAAATTGTCACAAAAGATGTGTACGCTTCGAAAGTCCCCATGAACAGTAGCACTTATCGGTATTTGATGGAAAGAAGCGAGTTATTCGAGCAGTTTTTTGAAGATCTATATAGTGAGATGGACCAGTATTATAATGGAGTTAAACAGAATGCCCCGGAAAAATGGGATTTTGCAAATTTCCTTCAAACAAGTTATGGTGTGCAGTTTGAACAATCTGAAGGAGCAGACATTATATTATCGAACTGTCTGGGAATAATGCGAAAATTAAATTTAACTTATGAAGAGATGGCTGAGTATTTTTGTAAATACATCTACTAGTGAATAATTGGCCTAATCATTAGTTGGGCCAATTAAATTTATCATTCCGCACATACTTCCCCTTCCTATTTTAGATTCCCCCTTTTATTTTAAAAGCCATATTCAATATCCTCGAAAGATTACAGATGATAAACAATCCCATTTAACTATTTTTATTGAGGATCGGCCAATTCGTATGTTGGGTATAATAGCGTTTTTTTGATTTTATGAACAATTTTTTCTTTGAAAATCAATAATATTGTGACGATTTTCCTCATAAGTTTTAAACATAAAAAAATTTGCTGGCGAAGAAGGAGGTCATTGGTCATTTTATACGTATTTCTAGTACTCTCAGGGCTCTGTTTATTAGTCGCTTTAAGAAGAAAACGCTTTGGCGTTTTAGCCGTCCCGTTTGTTGCGATCGCACTATATATAGTTGCTGAAATCATACTCGTACCGGCCCCGTTTATCGATACCGTAAAATTTATCTTTAGCCTGCAGTAACCATACTGCCTTAACCTCCCATCAGTAATTCCAGCTAACCAGCCAATCAACTAATTTCTCATCATTTACTCGCATTTTTATTTTTCCCATGCCCCAACAAATGGGGCAGGTAAAAATACAATCCGTTCATAAAGGAGGTTGGAGGAAAGACTTTGCAAGAAAGATGATAAACATCCTTGCAACAAAAAATTTTTAAGGAAATCGAGAACAGGGGTGATATAGTGAAAAAAATCGACAAAAGTAAAGCAGATGCGTACTTCCGTGAAAAAAATACTTATATGATCGTTTACTTTATCATTTGGGCGATTGTTTCTTATGGCATAGTTCTTTTTGCTGAACCTTTAAGCGATATTTACTTTAATGGATTTCCATTACACTACTACATGGGAGCACAAGGCGCTTTAGCAGTCTTCATCATTTTACTGTTTGTTAATGCCGTTATGGGGGATAAAATCGACAAAAAGTATGGAATTGACCCTAACAAGAACGAGGCGATTGGACGGGGGTCTACGGTCGATCATTAATGTTTGGAACATAGCGACAAAGGGGGATGATTTTTGGATACACAGTTTATTACATCGTTAGCAATCATTTTAGCGACATTTGCTTTGTATATTTTTATAGCCATTTATAATAAGGCAAAAGAAACATCAGAATTCTACGTCGCCGGCCGTGGGGTTCCACCGATTTGGAACGGTATGGCTATTGGCGCCGACTGGATGAGTGCCGCTTCTTTCATCGGTATGGCCGGGACAATTATGATGTTGGGCTACGATGGTTTAGCCTACATTATGGGTTGGACTGGTGGTTATTTACTTTTAACATTCTTGCTTGCTCCCCAACTAAGAAAGTCCGGAAGTTATACTGTACCTGAATTTATCGGGGATCGCTATAAAAGTAAGACAGCGCTCATTATTGCCGCTATTTGTACGATGATTATCAGTTTCACTTACTCGATTGGCCAGTTATCTGGATCCGGTGTAGTTATCGGCCGTCTTTTCGAAATTGATGCGAAACTCGGAACGATGATTGGTGTGGTATTAATAGCATTCTATGCCGCATTTGGGGGAATGAAAGGGATTACATGGACACAAGTTGCCCAATATATTGTGCTGATTGTTGCTTATCTTGTACCCGTTATCTTCATGTCGCTGCAGATTACGGGCAACCCGCTACCATGGTTATCATATGGGGAGATTGTTGGAAAGTTGGGTGAACTCGACCGGGAATTAGGGTTATCTGAATACTTTGCACCATTTGAAAAAGGTACCAAGTGGCAATTCCTTGCATTGATGTTTACTTTAATGGCGGGTACTGCCGGTCTTCCTCACGTTATTGCACGTTTCTATACCGTATCAACGATGAAAGCCGCTCGTTGGTCAGGTGCTTGGGCGCTATTATTCATCGGGCTATTATACTTCTCTGCACCGGCATATGCGGCATTTTCCCGTTTCATCCTAATGACTCAAGTTGCTGGCAGTAAAATTGCGGAACTTCCGGCGTGGACAAAAACATGGGTGGACACCGGGCTTTTAAAAGTGGCCGATACTAGTGGAAATGGAATTCTTGAGTGGAGTGAGCTAATTATCGCAAATGACATTGTCGTAATGGCCACACCGGAAATTGCAAACCTGGGCATATTCGTTATCGGCCTAGTTGCTGCCGGTGCTATGGCTGCAGCCCTTTCAACGGCAGGCGGCTTATTGATTGCCATTTCATCTGCATTTGCTCATGATATTTATTATCGTATTATAAAACCGACTGCCACTGATAAACAACGTTTAAATGTTGGACGTATTACAATTGTTATAGCTACACTTTTAGCTGGCTTAGTAGCCCTAAATCCTCCGGGAGCCATTACACAAATTGTGGCTTGGGCATTCGCACTCGCTACAGGAACATTCTTCCCAGCATTAGTGCTAGGTGTATGGTGGAAGCGTTCAAATTCGAAAGGTTTAATCGCCGGCTTACTGGTTGGTTTGGGCGTAACTTTAACTTACATCTTTGCGGCGAAATACGGAGGCTTTACAATTCTCGGAATTATCGATACTGGTGCAGGAGTATTCGGCGCAATTGCGGCATTTGCAACGAACATCATCGTATCCCTTGCAACAAAACCACCTTCACAAGAAATCCAAGATGCCGTTATCAACCTTCGCTACCCTGAACAAATGACCTACAAAGACGGCGAAGTTTATATGGAAGAATAAAAAAAGAAAGTGCCAGGCACTCAAACAATTCAGAATTGTTTGAGTGCCTGGTACTTTTTGTGGACCAAGAAGTAGTATAAAACTAGAGCCAACAGAATAATAGGCACCATTGCCAGGAATAGTTGACGATAGGTTGTGTAAGGTTCTACCAGGCCTAATATAAACGGACCTACCCCTAAACCAATATCGAGCAGTATAAAATAAGTAGATGTCGCCAATCCGTAACGATGCGGTTCAGTTGATTTGACTGCTAGTGCTTGTGCAATTGAGTTCATATTTCCATATCCGATGCCGATTAATCCCGCAGCAATCAAGAAAACAATTGAATTCGTCGCTTGGCTAAATAGAAACATACCCATTGCAAAGATAGCTAACGCTGGATAAGAAACTATATTCGCCCCTTTGCGATCCATCAATGGGCCCGTAATCGGACGTGTGCAGAGGATTGTTATAGCATAAACAAGGAAAAAGAAACTTCCCGCTTTTACTAAATTGATACTCTCAGAATAGAATGAGAGAAAAGACATCACACCGGAATATGCAAATCCGATAAACAATACGATAATGGAAATCGGCAATGCTTTCGGTTCGATATAATTACTTAATTTAAAGCCTTTTTCATCTGTTGCTTCTGTAACTTTTGCCGGCGCTTTTATATGATTCAAGTTCACCGTGAAGTACATCAATACACAGACAACCACCAATATGGCATTAAACAAGAAGATCGAGGTGAAACTCTCTGTATGTTGAGTAAGCAGTATTCCGATGAAAGGACCAATTGCCGTTGCCAGAACCGCACTCATGGAGAAATAGCCAATTCCTTCACCACGTCTAGATGGAGGAATAATTTGTGCAATTAATGTTCCTGTCGTGGTCCCTATAATTCCGACCGCAATCCCATGCAATAAACGAATCAATATTAACATTGGTAAGTTGATGGCAATAAAATATGCCCATGTTGTAATGAAGAAGGCGATCAACCCGATTTGAAAGGTTCTCTTACTTCCTATAGAGGTGATCACGCGCCCTGTCAGTAGCCGTCCCAATAAGGAACCAACTATAAAAATACTGGATACTAATCCCGCTATGCTTGTCGACGCATTGAATTTATCTACTGCAAATCCAGCTATGACAACAATTAACAAATAAAAAATTAACGTAACCAAAAAGTTGGTCAACGATATCATGATAAAATTTTTGGTCCATAGCGGTTCTTTTTGTTTTACCATCTTAATTCTCCTACCTTAATAATTTTACTAGTATTTGATTTAACACATCCCGGGTAGTCTTTAAATCCGCTTCGTCAATTCCGACCGTAAGCTCATCTAAGAATATAGATAGCTCTGTTTGCAGGGATGTATACACTTCCGATCCTCGTGCAGTGAGGTGGACATACTTTTCTCTTTTGTCATCCCCTTGCTGTATTTCAACGTACCCTAGTTCCATCAGCTTTTGAATAATACGTGTCACGCTAGGTTTTTCCACTCGTGTTTCTTTTGCCAATTCTGCCAAAGTACAAGATTTTTTAATGCTGATCAAGCGCAATACCACCCACTGAGATGTATATAGTTGATGCTTCGCCAATCGATTGTTCACGGCGTTCACATAAGGCCTGTACAAGTCCCTGTAGCTATCAAAAAGGGTTGGTTCCATATTATTCATTCAATAACCTCCATAATAGATAGTTAACCTAACTAACTATTATACTTTACACTAGATTAAAAACGAAGTCCAGATGGTAAAACAAATAACATTCACTAATTTAATGAAACTAATATTACTTTTAAACGTATAATAAATAACAACAAAATTAGCTACAACATTTTGATATAACTAAGACTATTAGGAGGAATAATTGTATGTTCGATAAGATATTAAAGGGATTGCTAGGTGGCAGCCATGGAAAGCGCCGGAACCATTCCAGCAGTAAAAGACATTATTCCAATAAGCATAATTATTACGGGCATAAGCATTACAAAAAAGGTTACAAACGAAGCAGCAAATCCGGCTTTTTCGGTTCAAGAAGTTCTCGCAGCTTTTTCAGTAGCTGATGATTTTTGAATACTTCTCCGAAAAGAAATATGATCGACTCGTAAAAGGCTTTGTTAATAATGAAACGCCCTATAACTTTATAGAAGAAATTGGCATAGGTGCATATGGTGTAGCATATTTACTGGAGGATGCCGCCTCTGATAAAAAATATGTGCTAAAACGCTTGAAAACAAAGCATCGCCACAAGAAAAAAATAAGGCAAAAATTTGATCGAGAAATAAAAATATTAAAAGAAACCGGTCTTCACCATGTACCAGCCATCATTTCGCACGGTAAAATACAGGATATTCCATTTTATATTATGGATTATATAGAGGGCAAGACTTTTGAACAGGCTATTTTTGCAGAGGGGAAGAGATTCCCGCTGGAACGGTCACTTCAAATTACGAAAGAACTCCTTTCAATTATAAAAGAATTCCACAAAAAGGGAATCGTCCATCGGGATCTACGCATTCCAAATATTTTATTGAAAGGCAACACGCTCTATATTATTGATTTCGGACTGGCTTCATATATAAATGAAGAAATCAAATACGATAAAATAATCAATCCAAAGCGGACTGAAAACCATATAAGTGATTTGTATTTTATTGGGCATTTCTTGCTCTTTCTACTTTACTCCAATTACACGCCAACAATCAAAAAGGAGAAAAGTTGGCAGGAAGAGCTGCAGCTGCCATCTGCTGTTGTTGACTATATCGAACGACTTTTGCTAATACGCCCTGCCTTTTCCAGTGCCGAAGAAGCATTCAATCAAATTCCTGAAATTTAGCTTACCGCATAATATATCTAATTGTTCATCTATTCTGTTGTAAAATTTGTGTATCGCTTCTTCCATATTTGTCTATCCTTATAATAAGAAATAGATGGAGGAGTTAGACGCCAATGCTACAATTCGAATCTGAACTTGAAGGAAAACATGCACAGTTTGGTTATTTACGCGATAAGCTTAAAAACTATGGTTTTTGTCTTGGGGGATATTGGGATTATGACCGTGGTTTTTTTGATGCTATTTTGTCCAGACAAGAGGGAGAAACAATTTATTTACGTCTGCCCTTCGTTGTCATAAGTGGGGAGCTTGACTCCGATCATGCTCATATACAATTCAAAACACCGTATGTCATCAAACATATTGTAAACTATGGGCTGGATTTTGATGATGGCTCGCTTCTTGATGCAACTGGGTTTAGTCAATTCCAAACACCTATAGATACGGACGGGAATATTCAAAATAAACACAAATGGGTACAAGCCGGTGAGCAAGTTGTAGATAAAGTACTTCAATACGTCCATTAATAATTTAAAGGCCCTAAAGAACCGCCCCATTAAACGGTTTTTTTAGGGCCTCTTTTATGTCCTTTGGAAATAACTAGAAACTTGTTCGTAAACAAATTCTGTATTTGGTATCGGTTGATTCTTTATTCTTAGTGTAGTCATTTGATTTATGAGCCGCGCTAAATAATCTTCATACGTCCGATTTAAACGGAACAACACCCCATAGGAATAGACGTCCGGAAGTTCCTCCTCAATCCATCGCAGCCTTCCATACAGTTCAATCACCTCTCCAAGTACTTTAAACTCAAATTTAAATTTCATATTGGAGTTCACTGGCAGTTTTAAATTGGATAAGACTCTTATGCCGCCCAAGCTTAAATTTTCAATTAAAATCGGTGTCGAACCAACATGGACAACCTGATCATTGACTTCTGCAATCGTCATTTCACCTTGGATATGGAGTGGCAACTCAAAACGATAGAATTTCCTATTTTCCCGCATGCCACTTTTCCTTTTAGATTTTTGCACTGCTTTTAAATAACCAACTTGAATCATTTTCTCATATTTTTCCTTCGGTACAGGCTCCGAAAATAGAAAACCTTGGATCATATCACATTCATTGTGCTTTAAGAACTCCAGTTGCCCCTTTTCTTCCACCCCTTCCGCAACAACTTTCATTTCCAACCTTTTCCCTAAAAATAAAATGGAAGCAATCACACCTTTATCGATTTCACTGTCGCTTTTAATATTATTGATGAACGTTTGATCGATCTTGATGGTATCTGGTTTAATCTTTCGCAAATAGTCAAGGGATGAATATCCTGTTCCAAAATCATCAATCGCTATTTTTACACCTAATTCCTTCAATTCATTTAAGATGGTTAATACCGTTTGATCCGTTTTTAATAGAGAACTTTCTGTTATCTCTAACTCTAGATAATGGGGCTCCACATCGTACTTTTCTAGTTGTTTTTGTATCAGTTCCACCAAGCCATCTTTCATAAAGCGCATGGGTGAAATATTGATTGAGATCGGATAAATTCGATAACCTTTTACCTTCCATTCATGAAGGATTGCACAAACTTTTTCAATCTCCCAATCAATTATGTTATTAATCATATGATTTTCCTCTGCTAATGGGATAAATTCTGCAGGGGAAATATCTCCCCATTCAGGATGCTGCCAGCGAATGAGCACCTCTGCTCCAACAATGAACCCTTCCCTAGGCTCAACTTGGGGTTGGAAGTATAAGTTAAACTCGTCATTTATTAGTGCCAAGCGCATATCTCGGTCCAAGACATATTTTTTATAGGATGGAATATCTTTGGAATATGAAAACAACTGGTAATTATTTTTTCCCTGCCGCTTTGCTTGATAAAGGGCTGTATGGGCATTTTCCAACAAAGTTAGCCTGCCTTCCCCTTCTTCAGGGAAAAACGTTATGCCGATACTCGTCGTCATATGTAATACATAGTCCCGGATAGTGATGGGCTTTTCAAAAGAACGAAGTATTTTGTCTGCTACTTCGTAAACTTCTTCTTCGTACTCATAGTTTTTCACTACCAAAATAAAGTCATTACTATTTAAACGTGCTAAGTATCCTTCTTCTGGTGTTAAATCGGAAAGGCGAAGTGCAATCTTTTTCAGTGCTTCGTCTCCAATTTGATAACCTAAGGAGTTATTTATGACATGGAATCGATCAATGTCCAGGTAAAGAAGGGAAAACTTTATGCCCTCTCGACAAAAATGATCCAGCTTTTCAAACAGGCTTTTCTGATTTGGAAGCCGTGTTAACGAGTCATAGTGAGCCAAGAAATTCAGTTTTTCTTCGATTTTCATTTCGTGGGTGACATCTGTGATCATGCCGAAAATTTGTGTAACGATTCCATCATCCTTGACTCTCGGAATAATTTGTTCGAGTAGCCACTTTTTTTGACCTTTGCCATCGTTGATAGGATAAAGCATTTGGACCTTTTTTCCTTCAGCAACCATCTCTAGATGAGCAGCCACTTCTTTTTTATGCATTGAATGAACCATTTGAAACCTTAATGACGGTGTTTCATAAATTTTATCTAAAGGGAGATTTAGGATTTCTTCAAAGCCCTTTGAAGCATAGACTAAGTCCCCTTGTATTTCCTCACGCATCCAAATTCCGGATGTTAAGTGGTCAAATATGTATTGAAAATTGTTAAATTCGATTTCAAACCCATTTTCAGCCAAATGTGTATGCTCAAAATAATCTTCCTTCATAGCCCCGCTCAGTTTTGTTGTTTCCACATTATTGAATAGGCGCTTCAAAATATTCAACTTTTGCTCCTTATACTTCAAATCCCCACCTCCTCCTAAACTATTAATTATTAGTGATTTGGAATTGTATAATATAAACATTTTAGTTCAAAGGTCACTAATTAGACATAGGTAATATTTACTTATATCAATATTATAGTCCCCCTGCACGAATAATTGCAAAAAAATGCCCAAAAGCTTGTTGAACAAACTTTGGGCATTCTCGTTTTTAACTGTATTGATGTTGATGTAATCTAGCAAAGATGCCATTCTCTGCAACCAGATCATTATAGGAACCATCTTCTTCAATACCATTCGGAGTTACGACCATTACACGGTCCGCATCTTTTATGGTTGCCAATCGATGGGCAATCACAAGCGTTGTACGATTTTCTGCTAGTTCCGCCAGCGATTCTTGAATTATTTTTTCTGTTTCCGTATCAAGAGCAGAAGTTGCCTCATCTAAGATTAGAATCGGTGGATTTTTCAAAAACATGCGGGCTATCGCCAGTCTCTGTTTTTGCCCTCCTGAAAGCTTTAATCCACGCTCGCCAATCTCTGTTTCCAGACCATCAGATAAATTATTAACAAAGTCTTCTAAATGGGCTTTTCGGAGTGCTTCCAAAATTTCTTCCTCTGTAGCACCAAGTTTTCCGTAAGCAATATTTTCCCTGATTGTCCCAGTGAATAAAAATACATCTTGTTGAACAATCCCGATTTGATTGCGCAATGAACGTTTCGACATATCGCGAATATCAATGCCGTCAATAGAAATGGTACCGCTCGTTACATCATAAAAACGCGGTATCAATGAACAGATCGTTGTTTTCCCTGCTCCAGAAGGTCCAACAAAAGCAGTCATTTCCCCTGCTCTCAAATCGAATGAAATATTATTTAAGATGACCTTGTCTCCCTCATATCCGAAGGTTACATGTTCAAATTTTATATCGCCATGCAAATAAGAAACGTCAATTGCACCCTCTTTATCCTGCACTTCCGGTTGCTCATTTAACATCTCCTGGAACCGTTTGAATCCAGCCATTCCTTTTGGGTACAATTCGAGCAATGCACTAATTTTATCGATTGGTTTAATTAATACATTTGTATAAAGGACAAAGCTCACTAGTTCCCCATAAGTTAGTTTTCCATTAAAGCTTAACCACGCTCCAAAAACTAAAACGACTAGTGTTAGTAGCCTTGTCATCATATAAATGCCCGAGTGGGTTCCGGCCATTACTTTATAACCTAGTAGTTTCGCTGTCTTGAATAACCCATTTTGCTTACGGAAACGTTCCATTTCAAACTTTTCGTTTGTGAATGATTGGACGACACGAATCCCCGAAACGCTATCTTCTATACGGCCATTTACATCCGCAATTTTGCCGTACATCTCTTTCCAGGCAGCATTCATTTTTTTATTGCTATATGTAACAATCCAAATCAAAAATGGTACTGCAACCAAAGCGACCAGAGCTAATGTCGGATTGACATTGAACATAATTGCAAATGCCCCGATAAAGGTCATAATGGCGATGAAAAAGTCTTCCGGTCCGTGGTGGGCAAATTCGCCAATGTCGAACAAATCGTTTGTAATACGGCTCATTAAATGTCCGGTTTTGTTATTATCGAAAAATCGGAAAGATTGTTTTTGGAAATGGTTAAATAAGTCTTGTCGCATATCCGTCTCAATATTGATTCCTAGTTTGTGCCCTAAGTAGTTGACGATAAAATTCAAGATTGTACTCAGTACATACACCAACAACAACAATACACTTACTTTGACGATCATTCCCCACTCATTGGTTGGAAGCAGTTCATCAATGAACCACTGAACAGCTATAGGAAATGCTAATTCTAAAATTGCAACAATTATCGCACTTGAAAAATCGATTATAAATAACCGTTTGTGCGGTTTATAATAAGCAAAAAACTTTGAAAACATAGATGTCTCCTCTCATTTCGGTTTACGAAGTATAATGTCTTATTCTAACCTATCCAAAGGTGAAATGTTAGCGAAAGTTAAGTCAGCCTCAAAATTTTAACAAGCTGCTCATTTAAGTAGTTTGCCTTCTGCTCAAAGTCATCCTGATACCATTGTATAATAAGCCCTAAAATAGCATTGGCCGCGTAAGATGCTTGCCATTTCAGGTCAATCTCCCCTTCTTTCCTATAATCCTTCTCTAGGTTGCCCGTTAATAAATTTTTAACTTCTTCAAGCAGTAAATAATAATAAGTAAGTGGTACATTTTTTGATAATATAATACGATAATAATCTTTATATTTTTCCACATGATGAAAAATACGTATCGTGGATGGGTTAAGTTCTCTTGGGTTGAGTTTTGCCACATAACGATATGGCTCATGATAAGAGGTTGCTAAATCATCCATGATTTCCTTGAAGTACTCTTCAAATAAGTCTCCTACTTGTGCGTAGTGCAAATAAAAAGTTCCCCTATTTACTTTTGCAATTCGGCAAATTTCAGAAATTGAAATGGCTTCTAACGGTTTATTCTTTAATAAAGTTAATAATGCTATATGAAGTGCTTCCTTCGTTTTCACTACCCGTAGATCTATTTGGCCCAATTTTTTCACCCTTTGTTGAACAAAAATTTTAAAATGTGTTCATTACTCAACATTATACTCTTTTTTGCTGATTGAAAGCGTTTACTTATTTCCCTTATACTTTTATTGTACAACTGTTCATTAAATTTATTCAGGAGGTTTTCTTAATGAGATTACAAGGCAAAGTAGCAATCGTTACAGGGGCAGCTTCCGGTATGGGAAAAGCTATAGCCGAAGCTTATGGAAAAGAAGGGGCAAAAGTTGTTGTATCCGACTTCAATTTCGAGGGAGCTAAAGCTGTAGCAGAAGGCATTAATGCTAGTGGTGGAGAAGCAATTGCAAACCGTACGAATGTTGCTGAATTAACCGATCTAGAAAATCTATTTGCTGAAACGAAAGCGGCCTTCGGTAAACTAGATATTTTAGTAAACAATGCTGGAATCATGGATGGCATGGAGCCAGTTGGTGAAATTTCGGATGAAAAATGGGATCGCGTATTTGCGGTGAATACAACGGGTGTGATGCGAGCGATGCGTATCGCAACGAATATTTTCCTAGCGCAAGGCCATGGCGTCATCGTTAACAATATTTCTGCTGGTGGCCTACGGGGAGCTCGTGCCGGCGCTGCATATACGGCGTCAAAACATGCTGTAACCGGGTTAACCAAAAATACTGCTTACATGTATGCGAATTCCGGCATACGTTGTAACGGAATTGCTCCAGGGGGAGTTGAAACGAATATCGGCGCGTCAATGGCAAATATTTCAGAGTTTGGTATGGGGCGTCAAATGACTGGTAGCGGGACGATGCCGCGAGTTGGTAAACCCGAAGAAATCGCCCAACTTGCATTATTCCTCGGCTCCGACGAATCAAGTTTCATTAACGGCCAGGTGATTGCTGCTGACGCAGGTTGGACTGCCTACTAATGCTTTTATATTGATAGAGGGGACCCAGAAAATGGGTTCTCTTTTTCTATGGTCATACTTGTTGGCGATGTTTAATCAATAGGGAATAGGGAGGGTTATCTTGGACGCTAGCTTGGTGCTGTTGGGGAGACGAGACACTCAGAGATCAGTTTTCACTCGATTGCTTCTTAACTGCTTGCTCACGGACACTTTCAGTAACGTTTTCGCTCAACTTGTCTTTTAACTGCTTTCTTATGGACAGTTAATGCTCGCCTTTCGCTCGAACTGTCTATTAGCCGCCTTCTTTTGGACACTTTGAGCACGTTTCCGCTCAACTTGTCTCTTAGCTGCTTGCTTATGGACAGTTAAAGCTCGCCTTTCACTCGAACTGTCTCTTAGCCGCCTTCTCTTGGACACTTTGAGCACGTTTCCGCTCAACTTGTCTCTTAGCCGCTTGCTTATGGACAGTTAAAGCTCGCCTTTTACTCGAACTGTCTCTTAGCCGCCTTCTCTTGGACACTTTGAGCACTCCTTTCCCTCGAACTGTCTATTAGCCGCTTTCTCTTGGACACTTTGAGCACTCCTTTCCCTCGATTTGTCTATTAGCCACTCTCTCTTGGACACTTAGAGCCCAACTTACGCTCGAACTGTCTATTAGCTACCTTCTCTTGGACACTTAATGCTCGCCTTTCACTCGAACTGTCTATTAGCGGCCTTCTTTTGGACACTTTGAGCACGTTTCCGCTCAACTTGTCTCTTAGCCGCTTTCTTATGGACAGTTAAAGCTCGCCTTTTACTCGAACTGTCTATTAGCGGCCTTCTCTTGGACACTTTGAGCACTGCTTTCGCTCGAACTGTCTATTAGCAACCTTCTCTTGGACACTTTGAGAACTCCTTTCCCTCGAACTGTCTATTAGCCGCTTTCTCTTGGACACTTTGAGCACTGCTTTCCCTCGATTTGTCTATTAGCCACTCTCTCTTGGACACTTTGAGCACTGCTTTCCCTCGAACTGTCTATTAGCCGGCTTCTCTTGGACACTTCGAGCACTGCTTTCACACGAACTGTCTATTAGCCGCTTGCTTATGGACGTTAATCACTCAACTCGTCTATAATACCCCTCCTCATAAACTGTAGGACCCTATAAAACTCGACGTGTTCTTTTATTATCATCGGCATCAAGCTTCTTGGGTGAATCTGCCGTAAGTGCTAAATTTACTCAACCGACTCCAAATACCGATAAAGTGTAGACTTGCTGATCCCTGTTTCATTTTTAATCTCAAGTAAGGTGTAATTTCCTGAATGGTACATTGAAATCGCTTTTTGGATATTATCATCCGATTTTTTCGGCCGTCCTATCGATTTGCCTTGCGCTTTTGCATTTGCAAGTCCAAGAATGGTTGATTGTTTGACGATGTCTGTTTGAAAGGCTATCAAGTGCTCCAAAATATCCGTCAATTCTAAAGATAACGTCTCCTTGCTCCGTATCCCTTCCTTCATAAACTGAATGGTTACACCGTCTTTTTCACATAATTTTAGTAGTTCCATCAGGTGCCTTGTCGTGTCAGCTATGGCAAACATTCGTTCAACAACAATGACATCGCCCTTTTGCAAGCACATCAACATTTGTTCAAGTTCTACTCTTTTTTTGGGGTAACCGTGTGCTTCCTGATAGATCTCCCCGCAATTTTGTAGCTGATTCAACTGATTTTCGCAGTTTTCATCGTTATATAAAGGGCGTATGTACCCATATTTCATATTTTTCACTCCCAAGCACTTCCCATAAGGGTTCCTTTATGGGAATTAAAATGTTATGATATCCAAAGAATTTTATTTTGAAGGAGAATTCCATGCAAAGTTTAAAACAACAATGGTTCGGAAATATTCGTGGCGATATTTTATCTGGTATTGTCGTGGCCCTTGCGCTTATACCCGAAGCCATTGCCTTTTCCATTATCGCCGGTGTTGACCCTATGGTAGGTCTTTATGCATCCTTTACTATGGCTGTGATCATTGCATTTGCGGGCGGGCGTCCTGGAATGATTTCGGCAGCAACTGGTGCAATGGCTTTAGTGATGGTTCCATTGATAAAAGACTATGGTCTGGAATATTTATTCGCCGCAACCCTTTTAACCGGAGTCATCCAAATACTATTCGGTGTTTTAAAAGTGGCAAGATTAATGAAGTTTATTCCAAATGCAGTCATGATTGGTTTCGTAAATTCATTGGCGATTTTGATTTTTATGGCTCAAGTACCGCATTTCATCGGAATTTCTACGATGACCTATATTTTTGTCGGAATTACTTTATTGCTTGTCTATACATTACCACGTTTTATAAAAGTGATTCCAGCACCACTTATCGCAATAATTTCTTTAACCATTGTCGCGATTTTTAGCGGCGTTAACTTAAGGACGATCGGAGACCTGGGGACAATCACCCAATCCTTGCCAACCTTTATGATTCCCGATGTTCCCTTCAGTTTGGAAACATTGAAAATCATATTTCCTTTCTCTCTTTCACTCGCCATCGTCGGTTTGGTCGAGTCATTATTAACCTCTCAAATTGTTGATGATATGACAGGTACCGAGAGCAATAAAAACCAAGAAGCGAGGGGACAAGGGATTGCCAATATAGTTACGGGATTTTTCGGAGGAATGGCTGGTTGTGCGATGATCGGTCAATCTGTTATTAACGTCAAGTCTGGTGGGCGGGGACGTCTGTCCACATTGATTGCCGGACTCTTCCTTATGTTTTTAATACTTGTTCTTGGGGATTTAGTAGTCAAAATTCCAATGCCCGTACTTGTAGGAATCATGATCATGGTGTGTATAGGAACCTTTGATTGGGCTTCGTTTAAGTATCTTGTCAAAGCCCCGCGTACAGATGCCATTGTCATGCTTACAACAGTTGTAATTGTAGTTTGGACACATGACCTTTCAAAAGGGGTTATTGCTGGAGTCATACTTAGTGCCGTATTTTTCGTTGTCAAAATATCCTCCGTCAGTATCACCCATGAGGATAATCGTTATTATGTAAATGGGCAGCTTTTCTTTGCTTCAACCGATTCTTTTATCGACTTCTTTAAATATAATGAAATTAATAGCAAATCGATTCTTATTGACTTCTCCAATAGCCGCATTTGGGACGAATCAGGTGTTGGAGCGCTTTTAAAGGTAAAGGAGCTCTTAAAAGAGAAAAATATTCACATTGAAGTCGTGGAACTGGATTCTTCCAGCAAGAAAATAATTTCGAGACTAGAAGGTGCAACTTCATCACATTAGGAGGGGTTCAAGGTGTACAAACATATTTTGCTAGCTGCAGATGGTTCAGAAAACGCAGCCCGAGCCGCAAAGGAAGCGATTAAGATTGCTTCATGCCGCAAAGATTCAATGATTGAAGTCGCCTATGTGGTAGACTTCGATCAATCGAAAACCGATGTGTTGCACTCGGGCTCAAGTGAGGCAATCAATCTGGAGCGACGTAAAAAGATTGTCAAAGTAGAACAATTACTTAAAGATTCTGGGGTTTCTTATAAAGTGACATTTTTGCATGGTACACCTGGTCTGGAAATCGTCAACTATGCAAACGAACAACAAGTTGAATTAGTTGTGATTGGTAGTCGCGGTTTAAATGGTCTACAGGAGATGGTATTAGGAAGCGTTAGTCATAAAGTAATGAAGCGCGTCAATTGTCCTGCATTAATCGTGAAGTAGTAAAGACACAATCAAAACAAGCATCTCCTTTTCATTTGAGATGCTTGTTTTTTTGAATTTGTTACTTTACATAAAAATCTGCTTAACCATATTCCCATTATTATTGTATATTCTTACTTCTGCATAGGCCCCATTAATAAAAGTTAGCTGTGGAGGCAAATGTCCACAATCCATATCATACGCAATCGGCACATTTAGCTCCTCGGCAAGCTCCATATAGACATCCAAAACGTGGTAATCATTGACTGTCTCATTTGCGTTGCTTCTACCAAAGAGAATCCCGCTGCAACGCTCAAACCATCCCGCCAGCTTCATTTGGATGAGCGATCTGCGTAAATCTGTCACCGTCAATTCACAATTCTCAAGGTACCAAATAATCGGTTCATTGTTTATGTACTTTTTCTGGAAGCGCCCTATATCTCCAAATGGTGTACCGATTAAATGGCGTATTACATCAATACAGCCTCCCAATAAGCGTCCTTTAATATGTATGGGCGTATTATTAATGGTTTTCCATTTCGTAGGTTCGGTTAAGTGATAAATCCAATCCGTAACATAATCGTGCTGCCATCTTAACTGATACAATTCGGATGGATATTGAATGATTTCTTCACCAACTTTCGTACTTAACACTTTCTCCCACATAGCCGTCGTTGGGTCGGATGTTTGCCCACGCAGATCGACCAAGTTTGGGCCATGTGCTGTGGCAATTCCCGTCTTTAACGTCATAGCCAGTAAAAGTACACTGATATCTGAATAGCCCAAAATCCACTTGGGCTTAATGTTCTCGAAATCAATCAACCCCAATATTTCAATTAACAACTCCCCTCCCCAGGGAGGAAAAATTAGCTGTAACGAGTCGTCCTGCAGCATGGAGTTCAGTTCAGCTGCCCGTACTTCCGCAGGTGCAGATTTCGCCTTATATTGGGTCCAACAGGTTTGTCCGATTTTAAAATGATAGCCTTTACTTTCCATTCGGTAAACTGCCTCTTCCAAAAAGGGATGTTCATCTAAATGCAGCCCTGATGACGGTGCAGTTACACCCACTCTAATCGGCTTACTTAAACTTGGATAACGTATCATCGCCTTCAGCCCCCCTCTCTCTTTTAATTCTGTCTTAATAGCATATTATCGGCTTCTTTTATTTACGAATGAATTTTAAAAAATAAAGCCGATTTCTTAGTAGAAATCGGCTCGGCTTTAATTTAATTATCGTTCTTCATCCGCTTTATCCATATCCGTTGTTCCGTCAGTGCCCGTTCCTGTACCGCTTGATTCATTACCATCAGTAGCTGTTCCTCCAGCACCACCTGTTCCAGTGCCACCAGTACCTGTTCCTCCAGTTCCACCTGTAGTGCCGCCAGTACCTGCACCATTTGTAGTACCACCCGTTCCACCTGTCGTACCGTTTGTTGTTCCGCCTGTGGAATTATTAGTGCCGCCCATGCCGTCAGTTGTACCGTTGTTAGTGCCCATGCCATCTTGTGTATCCAACGCTTCATCATCGCCAACACTATTGTTATTAGTACCTGTATCGTTATTTGTACCATCATTTAAGTTGTTAGTACCTTGATCATGTACATCTTCATTTATAATGTCATTATTTTGTCCTGCTTCATCATTCATGCCACAACCAACTAATGCACCTGCAAAAAGAAACATAAACGGTATCGCTAATATTTTTTTCAATATCTTTTCCCTCCTTGACGTGATGGTAATAGAATGCGTTTTTTCAAGGAGGTTATACATAAAATTATTTAAATATCCTCACCATAAATTGCTGCTGTTTGGCGCACAATAATAAACTCCCGGCCGTTCCAATGGAGAAGGTTTTCAATGTACCCCAATCCATCTGCATGGAATCGTCCTGCAATTTGCTGCATGCCGAGCAAGTCATACTTCCCATTGCGTGCCAAATCAATTGGATATAAAGCACTCGGAGGGTCCACCCATCCTTCAATCGGTTGTTTTAATGTTCCATTTGCATTATAAATTTCATCTAGATATTCCTTTCCTTTATATTGCAGATCTAAAGTATATTTTTTTCTTGGATTCTCACTATATACATTCGCCTTATAATTATTTGCATATTGTACCTTAAAGGAATGCTGTTCATTAAATTGAATGGAATCAAAAATTTTTGTCATTCTTCCATGGAGAGAGGCATATACATAGGCCAAAATGATGCCTCCGCTCCCGCCAGAATCCATGACGACAAAGACATCCTTTACACCATTTCCCGTCAAATCGCCCAACCAGATTGTCGGCTCATATCCCGCACTTTCTGGAAGTGTGATTGCTTGAACTTGATTTGTACGGCCATCTCTAATCATTAACTTTACATTCGTAATATACGGGCTATCCGGTTGTTTAGTGCCGACTAGATATACCCAGTCCAAAAATCCGTCCCCAGTTACATCACCGACTTGGCTTGCAATAACAGTTTGGCCTATGGATTGAGGTAAGGCAGGCACCCTTCTCCACTGGAATTGATTATTCAACTTCATTCTCCTCGCTCATCAAGTTTCTTCTTACTAGTAAATGACAGGACATTCAAATGTGTCATGAATCTACCATTTTTTATGGTTTTCAACGGAATTTATGGGAAGCGAGGTAGCCCTCTAACAATTTTTCATTCTTTATAACCAAAATAACCCCCGCTAGCCACGGAGGTTACCTTTTCGTTATCCAGGAGAAGAAGATGGCGATTATGATGAAAAAGCCCAAATACCCCATTAAGGAATACACCTTGCCAACCAAAGTAGTAAACCCTATAAAGCTTGCCATAAACCCAATCGCACCTACCATAATAACTGCTGGTTTGTAAGTTGGATCTTTTGCGGGAACAAATCGTATGATAAACGAGTAGAGAAGCCCCACCGCGGTACTATAAATCATTCCCAACAGCGCGATAGCCATTATAATTCCCAATAACGGATGCATATTAGACGCAATTTCCAAAATCGGCATGTCTTTACCTGCAACAATATCCATTTTGGCGAACATTGCAATGTTGATTAATAGAATTAAAATTCCAAGAATGATGCCGCCAATCAGCCCTCCAGCTCCAGCAACCTTCCGACTGCTCGCTGTACTGCCGATAACCGTCATCATTGCAACTCCTGTAGCGATATTATAAGAAACATAAAGCAAAGCACCCATCAGCCAATTAGGAGCCGCTACCCGTTGATGCTGTGCTAACATATTCTGTTCCGCTATAGTTAAATCCATTGTGAAAATAGAATAGATCGCGATAATGAGCATGACGCCCAGCAAATAAGGTGTAGCTACGGCAATAATACTAATAATGTTCTTTACGTTCAGCATTAAAGTAAGCACCGTGATGATGACCATAAATAGACTGCCTATTATGGGATCCATACCCAGAATCTGATAAAATGTAGCCCCAGCCCCTGCAAACATGGCTACTGTGACAGCGAATAAAAAGAACGTGATCAGAATATCCAATATCGCTCCAAAAGAACGCCCTGCTATGTGATAAACAACTTCCTTATGCGATGTAGTATGTAGTTCATACCCTAATTGTGCGATACTCATCCCCAAAAATGAAAATCCGATCATGGCGACAATGGCACCGGTAATTCCGTAGGTACCAAAGCCAGTAAAAAATTGCATGATCTCTTGTCCGGAAGCAAAGCCCCCGCCAACAACTAAACCAACAAACGCTCCGCCGATTTGAAAACTTTTTTTCACCAATTCCCTCATTTCTAAATTGGACAATCATATCTTTGAAGCGATCAAGATATGTTTTCTCTATATACATACGTCAAATAAAGCCATGAAATGTTTTTCAAATTTCGACGAAAAAATCGCAGGAGGTCAAAGGTTAAAGTCTCCTGCGATATTGCACGCTATTTGTATGTTTTACTAGTTGTTGTATATTTGTTGATGGCCTCCAAATTTGGAGCAAAGCCTATTCCAACTTCTTGAGGGACTGTAATATAACCATCCTTTACAACTACTTCCGGCGTAATAATATCTTGTTCAAAGTAATGATTGGAGCCTGCTGTGTCTCCGGGCATAACGAAATTCGATAGTGCCGTCAGAGCGATATTGTGTGCCCGGCCTATCCCGGATTCAAGCATACCGCCGCACCATACCGGAATCCCCTTTTTCTCACAATAATCATGAATTCTTTTAGCTTCTGATATCCCGCCGACACGGCCAATTTTAATATTGATGATACCACAGCTTCCCATTTCAACCGCTTTTCTAGCATCCTCCAATGAAAGGATGCTTTCATCTAAACAAATCGGGGTTTTGATCATTTTTTGCAACTCAGCATGGTCAATAATATCGTCCGGTGCAAGTGGTTGTTCTATCATCATTAAATTAAATTCGTCCAATTGTTTAAATATCTCCACATCCGCCAAAGTGTAAGCCGAATTCGCATCAGCCATCATTGGCAGTTCAGGGAAATTTTCACGTAGAACGCGCATTACATCTACGTCCCAACCTGGCTTGATTTTAAGTTTAATACGCTTATATCCTTCATTAACCGCTTTAGCGACTACCTCAATTTGTTTTTCAATCGTCTCTTGAATTCCTAGGCTAATACCCACTTCGATTTTATCCTTTTTACCACCAAGGGCCTGTGCCAAAGATTGGTTTGTTTGTTGGGCATAAATATCCCATAGCGCTCCTTCGATCGCAGATTTAGCCATATAATTTTTTCGAATCCCTTTAAATAACTCGATTGTTTCTTCGGGATGCCGTATTTCTCGGTCCAAAATTAAGGGAATTAAAAAATCCTCCAGCATATGCCAAGTTGTTTTCATTGTTTCCTCGGTATACCACGGCGCCTCGAAGGCAACCGATTCTCCAAATCCGATTGTTCCCTTTTCATCTTCTACTTCTAAAAGCAAAAATCCTTTGTTAGAAATAGTGCCAAAGCTTGTCGAGAATGGATGTTTAAGTTTCATATTTAAATGGCGTATAGTTACTTTTTTTATTTTCATCTTGATTTCCTTCCTATATGCTAACTAATTCGTATTTTTTCGAACATCAATGCAATCTCTATCTTGGTACACTGCCCTCTTTAAATCACATTATTATAAATATACATCTTATATAAAGAAATTCGTGAATTCACGTCTGTAAATACAACTTTTCTAAACAGCTATACTCACCTTTGTTAGTTAGATCGTGGTGGAATTCTCTCCTGTTATTACCTCTATATAGCTTAAAATCGACGCTCCTCGATTTATATAGCTTGTTTCCTCATGATAGAATGTTACAATTATATGAAAGTTTTTGAAGTTTTTCACAAATTAGTCATAAGGGGATGTACGAATGCAAAGACAACACATAGAGGTGCTATTTGGAGGCGTGTTGCTTTTAGTAGTTGCAATGGGGATCAGTCGTTTTGCATTTACACCGATCTTACCGTTCATGCGAATAGAGGAAGGGCTCTCCTTTGAAAAAGGTGGCTACCTAGCTTCTAGTAATTATATCGGTTACTTTGCAGGGGCTCTTGGCGCGGGGTTTATTTACCGCAATAAAAAAAATTTCTTGATTATAACTGTGATACTTAATGTGATCTCGATTTTCATAATGGGGTTGACACATTCTTTTTTGCTATGGCTGTTATTGCGATTTATTGCAGGTGCAACAAGTGGTTTTATTTTCGTATTGACCTCTAGTATTATTATGGATTACCTGGCTTCCCACTCGAAGACTCGTTATTCGGGCTTTTTATTCTCCGGAATCGGGATCGGTATTGCTATCTCGGGTTTACTCGTACCGTTTATCGAGGGCCGTTTCGGTTGGGAGGGATCTTGGCTGGGGCTCGGTATATTATCTGCGCTATTTCTCATTATGACAATCGTTTTTTGGAGGAGTATCTCTATCCAAAATGGCGAGAAAGTTGAAAAATCGAATGATACTAAAATCTTCAAAGGGTTTATGCCTTGGTTAATCATTGCTTATGGTTTGGAAGGCCTTGGTTATATTATTACAGGTACATTTTTGGTAGATATCATCTACAATATTGAGAGTTTAAGATCGTTTGCCAGTTTTAGTTGGGTAATCGCCGGAATAGCCGCCGCACCGGCTGCACCGTTATGGATGCTGTTAATATCCCGGTTCACTACCGTGAAAGTATTATCAATTGCTTATATTTTGCAGGTGATTGGGATACTATTGCCTGTTTTTGCACAGACATCCTGGAGTGTTCTTTTATCAGCGTTTTTATTCGGCTTTACTTTTGTAGGGATTGTTTCTCTATCAACGGCTTATGCACGTGAGCTATTTCCGAAACAAAGTGGGGTTGTGGTCTCTGCATTGACTACCTCCTATGCGCTCGGTCAAATTATCGGGCCTATACTGGCAAGTTCGGTTGAATCATATTTTAATAGCTTTAAAGCGCCTCTTTCCTTCGCAGGCTCCATCGTAACTGTTGCACTTGCTATTCTATTAATAGGGAAACGGTATAGTGATCGTAAGGAGTTGGCAAAGGATATCGAAGTTTTTCATCATTCTAGTTAGATATTTCCATATTAGCAGTTTCCCGGCAAACAAAGGGAAACTGTTTTTATTTCTCCGCCACTTCTTCAGGATACCGATGTGGTCTCCGTTTTGTTGGGGGCAATTTCCCAACATTTACTTATGGTAGATTCTAAGTAGATTCATTCCTCATGATTTCTATCTAGACTTCAGCACATTTTTAGCTTTCATGGCTATATGTCCATTAACTAAATCTATTAACCGAATAAAATGATACAGAAAGGAGGTGAAACAAGGTTTGTAAATGTTCTCCTCATCATCGTTGCCATGTTCACACTCCTCCAAATAGGCAAATTGATGATGTATAATCTGGAAGAATGGCTACAACCCTTATATTAATCTATTAGTACTCTAATGTTTTTAAGAAATGGCACCATGACCAAATGGAGATTCAAGGATTGAATCTTTTCGGCAATCATACTCACCTGGTAGATTCATGCCTTAAAGAATTGTGATTCAATCTCTTCCCCCTCTTAAAAGAAACTCCATGGAAGATTGGAAATGCGAATGCAGCATTTTTTGAAGACAATGCTTTACTGTTGGGAATCAAGAAAGAGAATTGTCAATTTGATGATGTAAGCAGATGCTATAAATATGAATAGATAGTTTAAAAACATGTGAACAGCATGATATTAGTAAGCTCGGGTCTCCAAAAGATTTAAGAAGAAAACTAAGATCATCCATTCATCCAGCAAATGCGGACATTATGACAATTGCACAATTACTCTATTTCATGTAAGGGAATCCGAATTCCGACAAATCTCTCAAAAACAAGCAAATAGAGTATATTTTAAAATAGGCGGGGAACAAAGCTTCCCTCGGTTAAAGCAGAAAAAAATCACATCTTCTGTAATGGCGAAAACTTCCTCCTTTCTGACATTATGAGCAAGTGTGATTATAGCTGGAATTTCAAAGCTTTTAAGTAACAACTATGCTTTTGGCTTCTCGTAAATACTCTTTATTGAAAAGGATTATTCAATTTAATAAGGTGCAGTAATTTTTCCACAAACCCATTTTATACAACCTGTTTAATGCTTATTGGTTCAAAGCCAATAGGCATCTTTTTATTGATAAGGCAAGTATTGTTGGGTTATATGATTGCCGAGTTGTTCTCTTTGTAGAAGGTTTGAGGAAAAATGAGATTCCTTTTCCCAGATTTCAAGAGCTTCTAACAAGGTGAATATTCTTAGCATGCGTAATTATCTTTTCAATAAAAAGTATTTCTATAAGCTAGTTGATTTAGATGCTTTCAATAAAAAGGTGGCGGGAACAACTAAATTCCCACCACCTTTTTTATTTTTATCCTATTCTTTTTTTCTTGAGAATACGTTTTTCATTTTTTCAGTCAGCCCCATTACTGCTGGCATGAAGACCGGCAGCATAATAAAGCTTAATAATACAAGGCCGACCAAAACCAAAATCGCTACTTGCATTAGTGTAACAATACCCGAAGGAATTAACGCCGCAAACGTACCACCCAAGATTAGGGCCGCTGACAAGACAACGCCGCCGATATGTTTGGCTGCATCAATAATTCCTGCACTTCCCTGTTCCTTCACTTCATGATAACGCATCATTAAGAAGATACTATAATCCACCCCTAGTGTTACGATCATGATAAAGCTGAAGAATGGAACATTCCAACTCAGTATACTTTGCCCCAGCAATGCTTCACTCAGTAATTCAGAAAGGCCGAGTGATGTGTAGTAAGCAAGAATAAGCGACGCAATAATTATAATCGGTTGCCAAATAGAGCGTGTGATAACTACTAATACAAGTGCAATACCAATCATCATGATAACAATCGTACGCGTAAAGTCATCACTGGAAATTTGCTGCAAATCTACATTGGCTGATGATTTACCGCCCAATGCGATTTCTGCATCGGCAAGACTTGAATTTTTTGCAGTTGCCTTGATTTGTTCATCGATATCTTTGATAATCGACATCGCTTCTTTTGAATATGGATTTACGTCCAAGATAATCGTCATTTTTGTCATTGTCCGATCTTCCGACATGTACATATCCAAGCTTTCTTCAAATTCTTCACCGTCTAATACTTCTTGCGGTATATAGAAGACGCTATTTGAATCTGAACTGCTGACTTCTCCAAGATAGTCTTGTGCGTCCAATAGACCATCACTGATCTCCGTTAAACCATCTGTGCTTTGGGCCAAGCCGTCCTGCAATTGCTTCATTTTATCTTGAAGTGTCGTTAAACCTTCTTGCAATTGTTTTTGGCCGTCGTTAACTGTAGATAATCCTGTTTCCAGATCTCCAGTTTTGGAGCTAATTTGGTTAACCCCTGCTTCACCTGATTGGAGTCCTGTCGCTAACGTATTAGCTCCCGTTTGCAGTTGTCCTACTCCCTTTTCCACCTGCTCCAAGCCATTTGTAATTTGAGCGAAAGATGTATTTGCTTGTTGCAGAGAAGTGATGGCTACATTGTATTGTGGCGTTAACTCTTGTAATTTTGTTGCTAGTTGCGCCAGCTGAGCCTGGGCGGATACTGCTGTACCGATAACAGTTTGGACATTCACATCAGTGGCTAAATCCGGATTAGATTCAACTAAGACATTCATGGATTGTTCAATGGCTGCATAACCTTGTGCACTGCTTGCAATTGCATTTTCCACTGTAGTGAAAAGTTCACTAAATGCACTTAATCCATTTTCAATTTCCCCGTACCCTTTTTGTAATTCAGAGGCACCACTACTTAAATTACCAATACTTGTTTTTAAGGCACTTAGACCACCTTCCAGTTCGGTTGCCCCATTAGCACCATTTTCCAAGCCATTCGCTACTTGGTTTAAAGCATCCCCTAACTTGCCAACCCCCTGCTCCATTGCAGTAGTACCATCAATTAGTTGTTGGACGCTATCAAAGCTGTTTTCGTCTACTTCACCAAGCTTGCCTTCTGCTTCAGAAAGACCTTCGTTAATAGTTCCCAAGCCTTCTTGAGCCGAACCAAGACCTTCATTTAGTGTATTTGTTTGATCCTGGATATATAAATCTTGAATTTTATCCCCCGCCGGACGTGTTACAGATAACACTTGGGAGACACCATCTACATTTGAGATCACATCTGCCAATTGGTCTATATCTTGCAAACCAGATTGAGTGGCAAGTGAATCTTCTTCTTTAATAACCAATGTTGTTGGGGATGAGAACCCAGATGGGAAATGATCCTCAATTACATTGATTGCTTGTTTTGATTCATATTCATCGCTGATTTCAACCAAATCATTATAATTCAGTTCACCGGTATATTTAATAATGAACGGTGTTGAAATGACAGCTACCAATACCAATGCAACAATCGGTCTAAAGAAAGAATGCTTCGATAAAAATAACCATATTTTATTTTCACTATGGCCATTAATCGATTTAGCCGGCCAGAACATCTTAATGCCAAATACAGCCATAAAGAACGGATTTAATGTAAGTAATACAAGCATTAAAACTGCTACCCCGATTGCAACAGCCGATGTCGCCTGGTAAAGTTTAAATTCCGCTAAATACAGTACGATAAATCCGATAAATACTGCAATCCCACTATATATAACCGTTTTACCTGCCGTCTTGTATGTCTCAGTAATCGCTTTTAAAATTTGTCCGCCTTTTCCGAGCTCTTCTTTAAAACGTGTGTAAAGTAGGATATTATAATCTGTTCCTATTCCAAACAAGATAACAATCAAAAAGACTTGCGTAAAATTTGAGAATGGAAAGTTGAACTTATCAACAAGCTGGGTCACAATCCCAAGGGAAACAATATAGGATACGCCTACTGTAATTAACGAAATTAAAGGAACCACTGGAGATCGGAATACTAAAACTAATACGACCAGTATGAAAACAATCGCAATGACCTCAGTTTTCTTAATTCCCGCCTGTGATGACTTTGCAAAATCATCCATTACGATATCTGTTCCTGTATAATAAGAATCTACAGATTGCAGTTCCGTTTCTTCCCTCAAGCTTTGGGCAGCTTCTTCTACTGTCCCTTGATTTTTATCAACGGAAATTTGAGTTAATATCGTTGTTCCATCTTCGGAAACAAGTTGTTTCTCTGCCTCTTCGCTATCTGCGGGAGCAAGCATGTCCGTTATCCCCAGCTCATCGCGATGATCTTTCAGGGTTTGGATTGCCTGATCAACCTCTTCAAGCTGTGCTTCAGTCAATGCTTCCTCATTGCCACTCGTAAATACCGCTATAAACTCATAGGTATCGGTTCCCTCATCGGCCATCTCCGTCAGCAGCTTTGATGCCACCTTACTTTGAGTGTAGGATGGAATATCTGTCTGACCTTTTTCACGTACTAATGTATCTAAATTTGGCATTGTAACAATCATGACGATTGATATTATTACCCATACTACAAACGATGCAGTACGCATATTCAGCCAATTCTTCAAGTTGAATCACCTTTCTTCTATATAATTCGTTTGTTTCTCCAGTACTTCTTTTCGAGAAACATTTCTATTAATACACTAACATGATAAAAAAGTTTAAAATATAGACAATGAGGGCCCAATTGTTTAAAAAATTTTTAATCCGGGGTGAAAAATGAAACATAGTGAAGAAACAAAAAGAATACTTGCCGTATCCTTAAAGGAATTAATGAAAAATAAGCCCCTTGAAAAAATCTCCATCCGTGAACTGACTGAAAATGCGAATGTGAACCGCCAAACCTTTTACTACCATTTCGAAGACATTTACGATTTACTCAAATGGACATTCCAACAGGAAACAATTCAATTTCTGGATGTACATGATGATGCACTTGTTTGGAAAGAAGGACTACTTCAGCTTTTTAAATATTTGGAGGCCAATAAAGAATTTTGTTTATGTGCATTACAATCTTTGGGCCGAGGTCATCTTAAGCGTTTTTTCTATTCCGATATTTCCAGCATTTTCGGAAGAGTTATTAAGGCATGTGGAGAGAGATTGGATGCAACGGAAGAATATATGTCATTTTTAACTCACTTCTACACCATCTCATTGGCGGGTTTAGTAGAGAGCTGGCTTACCGGTGAAATGGACCAAACACCCGAGGAGATAATTGAGATGATTGATATCTTTATAGCTGATCAACTACTCGGTGCGGAACAACGGATAAAAGGAAATAGTTAGTAGTTAGTGCAGCCTGATAAAATAAGTGATTAGCTTTTTTTTAGGATTTTGTGCTTTGCGATTTGCGCAAAATTCAAAGTGTGTTCAACATAACTACCAAAAAAGCAGCATCCCTCTCTCCTATGGAGATGTGGTGCTACTTTTTTGTCCTTCTTGCAGATTGGGGGATGCTGAGCTCTTCTCTATATTTTGCAACGGTACGCCTTGCGATCGGAATCCCTTCTGCTAGTAAAAGGTTGGCGATTTTCTGATCGGACAACGGCTTATTCCTATCTTCTGAGTCGATAATCGCCTTGATTTTTTCCTTAATTAATAATGGAGACTCCACTTCACCATTATGCATTTTTACGCCACGAATAAAAAAGGTCTTCAGAGCAAATATCCCTTTTGGCGTTCGTATATATTTATTACTGATTGTACGACTGACAGTGGATTCATGAAGTCCTACATGATCCGCTATCTCCTTTAGGCGAAGGGGGACCAATGCCTTTGTTCCTTTTTGGAAAAAAGCCCTTTGTTTTTTCAAAATACTTTCTGTTACCTTATACAATGTTTCGTGACGCTGCTCAATTCCACGCATCAACAATATAGCATCCGAAAGTTTTGTTTTTAAATATGTCCCCGTCTCCCCGCAATCAGTTATTCGAAGCAATTCTTCATAATGTGGGTTAATTGAAATTTGGGGAAGATACATATCATTTATCGAAATGATATGCTCCCCATTAAATTCTTCTACAATAATATCGGGTATGATGAGTTCTTGTCTCGCGGACTGCACTGCCATTAGTGGCCGTGGATTTAACTGCTTAATATATGAGAATGCATTTTCTATTTCTCTTTTTGGTACGCCATACAGGTCAGCTACAAACTGAAAATCTCCTTGAGCCAAATCCTCAAGATGTCTTAGGATAAGTGCCTCGGTATGTTTCGGAGCGTTTCCATCCCGAGCTGCTTGTAGTTGCAAACACTCTCTTAAACTACGTGCACCTATTCCGGCAGGTTCAAAGCTTTGAAGCAGGGAAATAAGTTCGTCACATTTCTCAATCGGTACACGAAATCGTTCAGCTGTTTCTTCCATATCACAATCTAAATAGCCTGATTCATTCAAATTACGAATCAAATAAAGGACAATTTCCCTTTCACTTTTCGTTAGCCGTCTTTGAACAGCTAGCTGCTCCATTAAATAGGGTTCAATCGAGCTATCTTGTTGTGGAATATGCAAAAGCGGATCAAAAAGGGCATCACTTTCATAATTGGAAGCCTGGGAATTCGGTACACGCGCCATTTCCAGTAAATGCTCGCTATTCGGTTCTATCAATTCGATAAGAGGGTTGGCGTTAGCTTCCTCTCTTATAATATGTTCAAGCTCCTCCAAAGAATATTTAAGAATCTCTAATGATTGCTTTACGTAAGGTGTTAGGGAAAGTTTGGTTTCTAGCTTATGCTGTAAATGTAATGATACCTCCACTAGAATACCCCCTTTTTTATGTCTTCGGCACCTGTATATTTAGACGTTTCATTCGGTATTGCAAGCTTTGCCTGCTTAAATTCAACGCCAAGGCCGTATTGGTTATATGGTTTTTGTGAGCTCTTAAATACTGCTCTATCGTTCGCTTTTCAAACAACGCTAATTGTTCCGTCAAACCCGTGTTTTCATTATTTTTCGGCGCTTCTGTAATTACCTGATGCGGAATAGGTCTTCTAGCTTCACTTTTACGATATTGATAAGGTAAATGATCAAACTCTATCACTTGTTCATGATTCACCAAATTCATGGAAGCTTCAATGACATGCTCCAATTCGCGAATATTTCCCGGCCAACTTAAAGAGTCAAAAAATTGAAGTACATCTTCTGATACACACTTTACGTTCAATTTGAACAATCCATTATATTTTTTTATAAATTCTTCAATCAGTATCGGGATATCCCCGTTACGTTCCCTTAATGGCGGGATAAATAGGGTCACCACCGCTAAACGGTAATATAAATCCTTTCTTAAACGGTTATTGGCGATCGCATCAATTGGATCTTCGTTTATCGTTGCAATAACTCGTACATCGATTGAAGTTTCCTTCGAGTCTCCAATTCTGCGTACTTTACGCTCTTGCAATAGGCGCAATAGTTTTGCTTGCAACGCAATATTTAAGGAATTCAACTCATCGAGCAATATAGTCCCGCCCTGTGCTTGCTCAAAAAGCCCCGGACTATCAATCGCCCCTGTAAATGCCCCTTTTGTCGTACCAAACAAAATCCCTTCGATTAGGGTGTCCGGCAATGCAGCACAGTTCTGTGTGATGAATGGGGCTTCTGAGCGTTCGCTTTCCGCATGAATGCTCTGTGCGAATAATTCCTTACCTGTTCCGGTTTCACCGATAATCAAGACATTCGAATTTGTCCGTGTCGCACGTTTTGCCAAGGCAATAACTTCTTTTAATTCACTGCTCTTGCCTATGATATGATTAAACGTAAAATCTGTTTTCGTTTGTCTAAGATTTTGGCGGATCAATCGTTCCATCTTTGTCACGTCTGCCGCAATTTCTACGGCCGCACATATATCTCCGTCAACCTTTAGAGGAAATGTGTTATTAACGGTTGTAATCTCTACACCACGATTATTAAAATAGGTTTGTTTCACATTGACGATTTCCTCGCCATGCTGCAATGATTTCAATAACGTACTACTCTGGTTTTCTTGAAATTGAAAGACATCCCTTACGTCCTTATGCAAAACATCTTCCTTGTTCATCGCTTCCATCTCACGCATTTTTTTATTATAGATAATCGTTTTCCCATCTCCATCCACTGCATGAATTCCAACGCCTACCCGCTCGATAATTTCTTCATATAATTGTTTCATTATACGCTCACTGTGATTCAATTCTCATCACCTCATTCCTATCATACTGCAAAAATATTATGCTAAAAAGGTTGAATTGCTATAAATTTTGCGCAAAATTATTTGGCAAAAGATAAAAACTAGTGATAACTACAGAAGAATGAAGTTGGCATGAAAATTGCTTATTAAAATATGATACTAGAAAGAAGAGTTTTTAATATCAATAATTCAACTGCAATGGGTAACCAATACTGTGTTTCGCTCTGCATTTTGATTGTTGGTCATCGATTCAGACAATTTTTTTAGCAAGACTTTCTAAGGAGGAATTTAAATGTCGACAAAATCAGCTAACGTAATTGAACAAACAGAAAAATTTGGTGCGCATAACTATCATCCGCTGCCAATCGTCATTTCGGAGGCCGAAGGGGTATGGGTACAAGACCCTGAAGGCAATAAGTATATGGATATGCTATCTGCTTATTCCGCACTCAATCAAGGTCATCGCCATCCTAAAATTATTCAAGCATTAATTGACCAAGCAAACCGCGCTACTTTAACATCCCGTGCATTTCATAATGACCAGCTTGGACCTTGGTATGAGAAATTAACGAAAATAACTGGGAAAAATATGGTATTACCAATGAATACCGGTGCAGAAGCTGTGGAATCTGCAATAAAAGTTGCACGACGATGGGCGTATGATGTAAAGGGTGTAGCAGAGAACAAAGCTGAAATCATCGGCTGTTATGGAAACTTCCATGGCCGAACGATGGGCGCCGTTTCCCTGTCATCCGACGAAGAGTATAAAAGGGGCTTTGGACCTCTATTACCAGGGTTTATATTAATTCCCTACGGAGACGCCGAAGCTCTTAAAGCTGCTATTACACCAAACACAGCAGCATTCATTGTGGAGCCGATTCAAGGGGAAGCAGGAATCGTAATGCCTCCAAAAGGATTCTTGAAAGAAGTGGAACAAATCTGTAAAGAAAACAATGTTCTGTTTATTGCCGACGAAATCCAGACAGGGCTTGCCCGTACAGGTAAAATGTTCGCCCATCAGTGGGAAGAAGTAAATCCAGATGTGATGATCCTTGGCAAGGCTCTTGGCGGAGGTGTATTGCCGATATCTGCTGTTGTGGCAAATAGCGATATTCTTGGTGTATTAAATCCAGGTTCCCACGGCTCCACATTTGGTGGCAACCCACTTGCTTGTGCAGTTTCAATTGCTTCCTTGGAGGTGCTTGAAGATGAAAAATTAACTGAACGTTCATTGGAATTGGGTAACTACTTCCAAGAACAATTACGTTCGATTAATCACCCTTCAATTAAGGAAGTACGAGGCAGTGGTTTATTTATTGGGGTTGAATTAACAGTTCCTGCCCGTTCATATTGCGAACAATTAAAGGACTTAGGTTTATTATGTAAAGAAACGCATGAATTTGTAATCCGATTTGCCCCACCATTAATTATTACAAAAGAAGAAATCGATTGGGCTTTGGAAAAAATAAAATCAGTATTCGCTTAATCAAGTTTTACAAGAGGCTGTTCGAATTATTTTCGGATTGCCTCTTTTCTGCGTTAAGATAAGGGAAATAACTAAAGGAGTCATGTATATGCAAACCATTTATCTATCTGGATACCGCCCTCACGAACTTGGTATCTTTAATGATAAACACCCCGGTATCCCAATTATTAAGAAAGCAATCGAAAATGAATTAAGAGGATTGTTTGACGAAGGGCTTGAATGGGTAGTGATTAGTGGGCAGCAAGGAGTAGAAACCTGGGCAGCAGAAGTCATAATCCATCTGAAAAATGAATATCCTAATCTTAAGTATTCTGTTATCACACCTTTTTTAGATCAGGAAAAGAATTGGAACGAAATAAAGCAACAAAAATATCACGATATTCTCTCCAAGGCAGATTTCGTAACAAGTGTCACGAAAAAACCCTATGAGGCTCCATGGCAATTTATCGAAAAAGATAAGTTCATTATTCAAAACACCGATGGGTTGCTCCTGGTTTATGATGAAGATAATGAAGGCTCTCCGAAATATGTAAAAAAACTTGCACAAAAATATGAGGAACAGCATAACTATAGGATTATAGAAATTAATGCCTACGATTTACAATCAATTGCAGACGAAATGCAAAGAGAGGAATGGTAGCGTTCATCTTGCATCTTGGCAGTATCGGTGGTTGGCACACCTATTATCCTCAGCGAAACTTCTTCATTCTTCACCCTTCTAGCTTTATCATTTATTCAAATGTTTTTCGAGGCAAAAATAAATTGATTAAATTTTCTGTCATTTTTATTTATTTTTGTTATAATGATATGAAATCCAAAACATTAACTATTTTGAAGGAGATGATGCTATGCAACAAATCAGATTTGTAAAGGAAGCAAAACCTATTAATGTATCCCATGATACTTACAGGAGGGAGTGCTGTTATACGAGCGGTGTCCATATTCCATATGATGATTTTGTCGGAATTTTGGAGAGTATGCCACATGATACAAAGCTTTACTTTGAATTCCACAATCCAGGAAAACAAATTGCTCCGGGCACTTATTTAAATGGTCATGCAGGGCTAGCAAGAAGTATCGTCAATTATTATCAACAAACGAAAGACTTGAATGTTAACGGTGTAATCGGCCAGGATTTCTATGTTAAAATTGTTTAATTTCGGGGTGACAATCAGGTGAATACCAAGTAAAAACACCGCTCTGTTCGAATGCCAATGGCGCTTCGCTTCAAGCGGTGTTTATTTTAAACTATTTCTTTTGAATTGAGATTGTCCAAGATGCTTCATCTAGTTGCTCAAAGTTTGTAACCGTATGGCCAGCTTCTGCAGCCCAAGTTGGAATTGACTCTGTCCCTTGTGTACAGTCAAATTCAACTACGAGCACATCCCCTGAATTCATTTCTTCAATCGCATTTTGTGCTTCTATTAATGGAAATGGGCAAACCATTCCTTTTACTTCTAAAGTCTTTTGCATGTCTTTTCCTCCTAAAAAGTTTATCCTGCTCGATTAAGCGGGTGTTACTTGTTCTTTTAGCTTTGCTGCTTTCGCTTTTTGGCGCGGACGTACAAACACGAAGTAAGATGCTGTCCAAGTACCTAAAATCATGAATATGAGGCCGATCCAACCTTGCCAAGTCATCATCGCGGTCATCACCAACCCGTTCCCGATAGAACAGCCCCCGGCAAGACTTGCACCTACCCCCATTAAATTACCGCCGATAAAGCTATTGATACCCGTTTTAACATCTGGCATTCTAAAGCGGAATTCCTTACTTGCTTTCGCTGCAATAAATGATCCTGCAAAAATCCCCAGCACCAAGAATACACCCCAGTTGATAAATCCTTTATCGCCCGTTGTCAAGTATTGCAGGATATTCGCTGATGGCGTTGTAATACCTAAACCAAAAACTCGGCCCGTTGCCGCGCTTAATGGCCATGCGATCAAAGCAATAACACCGATTAAGGTAGCAGTTACAAATGGATGCCAACGTTTTTCAAATAAAATATGGGCCAAACCTGTACGTTTCGGTTTTAATGCTGGAATAACTACTTTCGGTTTTGTTAATTGTTTATAAACTATTAATGCAACAATCACAACAAAAGGAATAATGATAATCCAATGATTAATGCCGAAAGTTTCTGCAATTGAGTTTGTTGGGAATACAGCACTTTGTTGTGCTTGTTGGTTGAATGATGCCAAAACACCTGACTTCATGATCGTACTCATTAGCATATAACCAGCTAATGCAATCCAGCTACCAATTAGCCCTTCCCCTGCACGATACCATGTACCTGTCGCACAGCCCCCTGCTAGAATAATTCCTATTCCGAAAACAAAAGATCCAATAATGACAGAGACAATGGAAATAGAACCAGCAGAATACTCAAATACGCCTAAATCTATTAGTAAAAATACACCCACACTTTGTACTGCAATGGCAATAAGCAATGCATAAAACATGCGGTTATTTTTTGCTATATACATATCACGGAATCCACCTGTTAAACAAAAACGGCCTCTTTGCATAACGAAGCCTAGTAATGCTCCACAAAGCAGTCCGGTAATAATCATGTAAGACACAATCTCACTCCTATTCTATTTTAATTCATAGTAAGTTGATATGATTATATTACATTCATTATTGCTACTTTACAATAGTTTTTTTGTATACAAAAACAATAATAGAACCTTTGTCCTATTACAGAGTATTATTTTTACATTCCAACTATTTTTATAAAGTGGGAATAATTTGTATGAAAAATGTTGACAATTCAATTGATAATGATTATCATTATCGTATATTACTACTCTTTCGAGACGAACCCCTCACACTTCTCGAATAAATTTGATGGAAAATGGCAAATCTACTAAAGGTTTGCCATTTACTATTTTGTCTTCTAATTTCGGGTATAGCATACATATATACTATTAAAGGAGTGTTGATAGAATGGAATTTCGAATTGAAAAAGATACATTGGGTGAAGTGCGCGTACCAGCAGACAAAATTTGGGGCGCTCAAACTCAACGAAGCAGAGAAAATTTCCAAATTGGCGAAGAAAAAATGCCTATCGAAATTATTCACGCATTTGCTACATTAAAAAAGGCAGCCGCCATCGCAAATAAGAAATTAGGCAAGCTACCAGAAGTTAAAGCGGATGTAATTGTTGCTGCTGCAGATGAAATTCTAGCTGGTAAATGGGATGACCAATTCCCTCTCGTAGTGTGGCAAACCGGAAGTGGTACACAATCCAATATGAATGTAAATGAAGTGATTGCCTTCCGCGCCAACCAAATGCTTGAAGAACAAGGGAGTTCAGAACGAATCCATCCAAATGATGATGTCAACAAATCACAAAGCTCAAATGACACATTCCCTACCGCTTTGCATATCGCAGCAGTAGAAATCGTCGAGAACTATTTAATGCCCCGACTCCAATTATTAAAGGCTACTTTAAAGGAAAAGTCGGATGCATTTAACGATATTATTAAAATAGGCCGCACTCACCTTCAGGATGCAACGCCACTAACATTAGGCCAGGAAATTGGCGGCTGGCACCATATGCTTGTAAAATCCGAAAAGATGATCATGGTGAATACACAATTTTTAAAAGATCTTGCCATTGGCGGAACGGCTGTTGGAACCGGCATTAATGCACATCCAAAGTTTGGCGACATGGTTGCTGAAGAGATAAGTTCATTAACCGGCATGTCCTTTAAATCTTCCGAAAACAAATTCCATGCACTGACAAGCCATGATGAAATCGTCTCTGCTCACGGTGCATTAAAGGCTCTTGCAGTAGATTTGATGAAGATTGCCAACGATGTTCGTTGGCTGGCAAGTGGACCGCGGAGTGGAATCGGTGAAATTACTATTCCAGAAAATGAGCCTGGAAGTTCGATTATGCCCGGGAAAGTAAATCCTACCCAGAGCGAAGCGATGACAATGGTTGTCACACAAGTGGTCGGAAACGATGCAACAATCGCCTTTGCAGCATCACAGGGGAACTTCGAGTTGAATGTTTTCAAGCCTGTTATCATTTATAACTTCCTGCAATCAGCTCGTCTTCTAGCAGATTCCATGAAGTCATTTAACGATAATTGCGCAATCGGTATTGAGCCAAATAAAGAAGTCCTTGAACGAAATCTCGAAAATTCATTGATGTTGGTCACAGCATTAAACCCGTATATCGGCTATGAAAATGCGGCTAAAATTGCGAAAAAGGCACATAAGGACAGTACGACATTGAAAGAGGCTACACTTTCGCTTGGGTTATTGACCGAAGAACAGTTCGAGGAATATATTGATCCAAAGAAAATGATTTATCCAAATGCAGAATAATACCAAAGACAAATGATGCTGGGACAGAATCCGAAGACACCATTTCCTTGATTAGGAAAATGGTGTCTTCTTGATGTAGCTAAGAAATTCCCACTTCTATCCCGGCCTCTTTTATCGTTCAGCAAGGAAATCGTATCGAAGTTTGTTAATCCCAGTCTTAGATAATAAAATCAAAATAATGGTAGTAAGTGATATCGTAGTTCTTGCCATTGGGATGACTTCCCATAAACTATTTACTATTGAGTACTTCCTCTTTCGATTTCAATTCCTTTAATTCTTTTAAAATTGTTTCGTTCTTTCCAAAAAGCGTACTTAATTTTTGATAGATTTCATACAATTGTTGGTACTTCTTTTGATATTGAGCATTTGGTTTAAATTGCACAATTTGCTTTGCAGCATATTGTTTAATCAGATCATTCACTGGTTCCCGTTTAGCAGCAGCAACACCAATAATCGCCGCCCCTAATGCAGATACATGATCTTGATTAATTACGGTTATCTCTTTTTGCAGGACATCCGCATAAACCTGGACAAGAAAATGATTCTTTCTAGGGATTCCACCCGTCAGCACTACCCGATTTACCGGAACTTGGTTTCGTTCAAATAAATCCAGGATGACCTTTGTACCAAAAGCTGTACTTTCCACTAATGCCCGATAGACCTCATAGCTTTCTGTCAGTAGGGTTTCACCTACCATTACACTTGATAGGTTCGGGTTAACAAAAGGTGTACGATTTCCATTATGCCAATCAAGTGCTACAAGCCCTGATTCCCCCACTTCCAATTTGCTTGCGTAATCGTTCAACACTTCGAAAACTGATTTCCCTGCTAAGTTCGCTTCGATGTAGTACTTTTCCGGCAACTGTTTTTTTACAAAATACGAAAAAATATCACCTACCGCGACTTGCCCTGCTTCATAAGCAAATAAGCCCGGGATAATTCCATCTTCCACAACACCGGAAATGCCGGGGATGACTGTTTCTTTTTCACTTAATAATAAATGGCAACTAGATGTCCCAACAACAATTAGAAGTTCGTTTGGTTCGCTCAACCCCGCTCCTATAACCGCTGCATGGGCATCTATCATACC
Organism: Ureibacillus sinduriensis BLB-1 = JCM 15800; assembly: GCF_000772955.1. Taxonomy (GTDB): domain Bacteria; phylum Bacillota; class Bacilli; order Bacillales_A; family Planococcaceae; genus Ureibacillus; species Ureibacillus sinduriensis. The sequence continues at coordinate 51,734 of NZ_JPVO01000039.1, forward strand.
CACCCCTACAGCTGTTCCACAGGATAGACCTAACCAGTTCGCCATGTCTTCCCGTAAATATCCTGCAAACGTGCCAACCGGCAATACATCGCCCACCAGCTTCGTATCATATACTTCTTCAAGTGCTGGATGAATAGAGGCCAATGTTGCTCTATCCAAGTAATTACCGCTTTTTTGCCATAGCCCTTTATATCCGGCCATGCAATTACTGCGCACTAAACGACCTGTAAGCTTCGCCACTAACCAATCACCAGCTTCGATGAAATAATCCATTTTATTGAACAAAGTTGGTTCATCGTGAATAACTTCCAAAAGTTTGGGTAAAAGCCATTCAGATGAAATGATATTTCCGTACTTTTCCAAGTATGGGTGGGCTGCTAACCTCTCTGTAATGATTCTTGCTTCCTTATCGGCACTATGGCTCTTCCATAACTTTGCGTATGCATGGGGGTTTTTTGAAAACTCGGGCGTCTTCATAAGCGGTTCAAAATCTGCTGTTATGGGTAAAACCGTGCTGCTAGTAAAATCAATCCCAATGCCTTTAATTTGCTCCTTGGAGATGTTTGTTTCCTTCACTATCCTCTCCGTAAGCTCCTTTAAGGTCCACTCATAATCATTTGGATTTTGCAGAACCATTGCGTTTTTTAAAGGACGATCATTTAATTGTTTTGCAATCACCCCATGGGGATAAGCAACCTCGATCGTGGCGATAATTTCCGCGGTTTCAATATGAATAAGTAATGCCCTGCCGGTTTCCGTACCAAAGTCAAAGCCGATTGCATACATCGTCATCCCTCCTTATTTGTATAGAGGACCAAAATTCTGACAAGCTCTAAAATCAGCTTGTTCACTTTCTTGGGTACCAAACATGTTCCAAGCGCTTGGGCGGTAAATGCTCTCACTGCTAACATTATGCATATTAACCGGGATACGCAGCATGGAAGCTAATGTCATAAATTCCGAACCGACATGTCCGTAAGTTACGACACAGTGATTGGAGCCCCAGTTATTCATCACCGAGTAGACATCCTTGAAGGCGCCTTCGCCAGTTAAATTTGGGACAAACCAAGTTGTTGGCCATGTCGGATCTGTTCTAAGGTCTAGCGAATCATGCATCTCATCTCCCAATTCCACCGTGTATCCTTCCGCAATTTGCAATACCGGCCCCAAACCTTTAATATAGTTCAATCTACTTATCGTTACTGGCATATCCCCTTTTGTCGTGAAATCTGTTGAATAGCCTCCTCCACGGAAATAACCAGTATTCCCTGGACGTAATTGTGTATTTTTTATACAAGCCATCATTTCATCGTCCGTAATATCCCAAAATGGTTTGATAGCCGGATTTCCATCAATTTTTTGTTGTCCCGTACCATCCAATGCCGCGGGGCCGGAGTTGATCAAATGAATAAAGCCTCCCTGCGCTTTTCCTGTTGGCACCTTGCCTGTCACACGTTTTACCGCATCGGGACTCCAATACGTACGAACATCCGCGAACACCTGTGCAGTATTTGTCAGCAAGTGACCGAATGCCATCGTGACACCATTCATGCAGTCATTTTCTGTTGCCAAAATATAAGGAGCCCTTTTCCCGTTCCAATCAAAAGATGAGTTAAGGATTGCTTCCATAAAATCACCATTTGGATAATGGTCCGTCCACTGCCTTTGTCCCTGGAATCCGGCAATAAGCGCATTATGTCCGCATGCCTCTTCGACCCAGCCTTGTTCTGCCAGTTTTTCATTTCCAATCATTAAATCCCGGGCAATAATCGCCATTTTAATAGAAGTTTGCAAGTCTTTTTCTTTCTGTTCGGCCGTGCGTTGCCCTTTAGGTTCGTTAATATCCTCGCCAAACACAAAATGCTCTTTTACCCATTTATAGGCCTTTTCATATTCTTCTTTATCGAAAATCTCCAATTCCATTCTTCTTAGAAACTCTACAGATTCCACATACTCATTACGCATGCCTAAGTACTCTTGGAAAAAGTCATCTTTTACAATGCTCCCTGCAATTCCCATCGAAACAGAACCCATTGATAAATAGGATTTCCCGCGCAACGTTGCTACCGCTAAACCAGCCTTAGCAAATTTCAGAAGCTTTTCCTGAACATCGCCTGGAATCGTTGTATCTCCCAAGTCTTGAACATCTCGTCCGTAAATACCAAAGGCAGGCAGACCTTTGTGATTGTGGGCTGCCAATACAGCCGCCAAATATACCGCTCCCGGACGTTCTGTTCCGTTAAAACCCCAAACCGCTTTAGGTATATGCGGATCCATATCCATTGTCTCTATTCCATAGCACCAGCTCGGAGTAACAGTAATCGATACGCCAACACCTTCACGCCTAAACTTTTCCGCGCAGGCTGCAGCTTCAGCTACCCCACCAATACATGTATCGGCAACTACACATTGAACCGATTCACCATTAGAATACTTTAAGTTTTCACTTAAAAATTGAGCAACCGCATTTGCTAAACCAATTGCATGATCTTCAATGGACTCACGCACCCCTCTACGTCTTCCATCAACCGTCGGGCGAATTCCAATTTTCGGAAACTCCCCAATAAATCTATTTTCCCCCATTTTAAGAAACCCCCTTATTGATATGTGCATCTGCAAATTGTATGCTCATTTCCCGCCACATTTCGGCTTGTTGTGGCTCATATTCTTTAGCTGGAAAGGATCGTTTTATCAATTGCCGTCCTTCATCCAGCGAAGCTATTTCCCCTAGTGCCCTCAACTGCGAGAGCCCATTTCCTAATGAACTTGCTTCTGCAGGGCCTGTCACTACTTTTTTGTTTGCTGCATTTGCAATCAGCTGGCAAATAATTTCATTTTGAGCCCCGCCTCCACCAATGTATATGGTTGAACAGCTATGTTTGGACAATTCCTCCATCCGATTGATGACAGCAGCATATTGCATTGCCAAGCTTTCGCTGACACACCGAACAAATTCCCCAACATTGTTGGGAACAGGCTGATTCGTATTGTGACAGTATGCTTGTATTGCTTTGGACATGGAGTTCGGGTTAAAGAAGCTTGCATCCTCTGGCTGAATGAATGATTGAAATGGTTCTGCTTTATGGAATGCCTCCCTTTCATCATCGAAATCTATGGCCATACCACGTTGTTTCCACTCTTTCCGCAATTGCTGGATCACCCAGAATCCCGTCGCATTTTTCTGGAATCGAATGTCCCCTTCACTTGTTCTCTCATTCGTAAAACCGCCATTAAAAGCATCCATTGTTAGCACAGGTTCTTTAATTTCCATACCGATTACTCCCCATGTCCCTAAGCTAATAAACATTGCATCGCCCTCTTCAATCGGCAAAGCGGATAAAGCACAAGCCGTATCATGGCCAGGTACTAGGGCCGCCTTAATAGAAGGAAAATCCGAAATTTTTCCAATAATTTGATGCGGATTGTCGATCAAACTTAAAGGCAATGACCGTTTGAATATGGAGTGGATTAACTCTTCATCCCATTGAGATGAATGAATATTTAACAACTGTGTCGTCGAAGCAATGGTTCTTTCATTCACAATCTCATTGGATAACGCATGGATAAATAGATTCGGCATGAGTAATATCTCCTTTGCCTCTTCCAAAAAAAATGGGTGATGTTCTTGAATCATCCTTAATTGAAACAAAGTATTGATCGGAGATACTTCATTACCTGTCCGCTTAAACAACTCATTATGACTGATTGTCTTCTCTAGTTCTTGAACAAAAGGGACGGTATGTGTATCCCTATAGGAAAATGGATTGGATATTAACTTTCCTTTTGTATTTAATAGACCTATATCAACGCCCCAAGTATCAATCCCTAATGAGGCTGCATTGTTTTCTGCTTTATTCAAACCTTCACTCAAATTTTTGAGGATGGAAGGAAAATCCCAGTAATAATGTTTTCCTATTTGGATTGGTTCATTTTTAAACCGATGAACTTCTGATAAACTCAAGCTTTCTCCATCAAACTTTTGAGCAGTTAATCGTCCACTGGAAGCACCTAGATCATATGCTAATACGACCGTCACGTTAGCACCTCCCTATCTTTCTAAAAGTTTTGCACGGTATTTTTCCGCAGATAGATTTCGTAATGCACCGCACTCTTCCTCTGTTAGGATACGTGGCTCACCCAATATGGAACTGTAGGTAAATACTTTGGCAGATTCCTCTGTCAGCTGCATAAAGAAGAATGCTTCCTTCATCGTCTTTCCTACGGTTAATACACCATGATTACGCATTATCATGACATCCGTGTCGCTCACTAATTCGGCAACCTTTTCGGCAAGCAATGAAGTTGTCGGGATAACATAATCGATATAGCCCACTTTTTTTACCATTGCCGGGAAATCCGGAAATAACGGTGGAATTTCCTTGCCTGCAGTGGCGACGGCGACAGAGTACGTGGGATGGGCATGTAAACATGCGTTGATACTTGAATTATTTCGGAAACACTCTAGATGCATTAATACTTCCGAGGAAGGACGAATCTCGCTTTCATGGTGCCCTGTTTCGATATGCACTTTCACCCACTCATGGTCAGCAATTTCTTTTAAGTCGTACCCACTTGGAGAAATATACATATATTCCCCATCTCTCATGCTCAAGTTTCCTCCCGCACCAACAACTAGACCACTGCTTACTAATTCCTTTGCATATTTCTGAAGCTCTTCTATCACTTTTGACATATGCCGGCCCCTCTCTCCAGTTCATATTGAAGTTGCTCCAATAACTCCATTTGCATTAACATTTCATTCCAAGCATAGCTAGATTCCGATTCTCCCAATAGCACATGGTGGAAATGTTCAATCTGCAAATGATAAGCATCCCCTTCCAAATAAACCCGCTCCATCTCTTCACCTCTCACTATTTCGATTACACCCGTATGTTCATTGAGGTCTGTCCGAAAGGCGTATGGCAACCGCATGGTGCCTTTTGTGCCAACAATGTCCACATTTTGAGTGAAGCTTCCATAAAAACTGCAATCCATAATTCCCAGCACTCCATTTTCATAGAGGATATTTGCTGCGATATGAACATCCAGAGCAGCTCTTTTAGAGTGGATTACTTGCAATTCAGTTACATTCTCTTCCAGGAATAATTGTTGAATATTAATGCAATAACAACCGATATCCCGCAAAACACCGCCACCAAGCGAGGGGTTAACGCGAATATCATTTTCCCAATCCAGCAGTTCAAAATGAAACTGACTACGAACCGTCACGATATCCCCAATAGTGCCTTCGTCTAGCAACCGTTTCGCCTCTTTAATTTGCGGATGATGCCGATACATGAAAGCTTCGAGAATGAATAAGCCCTTTTCACTCGCTTTCTCTTTAATCTGCAATAGCTCGCCTTTTGTAAGAACAATCGGCTTTTCCACTAAAACGTGCTTTCCATATTCGATTGATTTCATGACCCAATGAAAATGTTCACTATTGGGTAATGGAATGTAGACAGCCTCTATTTCCTCGACTTTCAACAGCTGTTCGTAATCATCGAAAGTGAAGGATATCTTGTGTTGTTCTTTAACTTCATTCAAATTATTGGATTTACTGGCAATAGCAATAATCTCACCACCGGCTTTTTGAATAGCCGGCATGACTTTTTCCTTTGCAATTGTTGCTGCTCCCAGTATTCCCCATCGAATTCCCATGCCGATGCCTCCTTTGAAGAGGAGCTGCCTTATTTCAGCTCCTCAACTCACCTTCACTTATTCATAGATCGCCGATTGAATCTCTTCGCTCTCGATATTTTCTTTGTCGTACCAATAGAACCCGGTATCAATTTGCTTTTCAACTGTTTCGCCATTAATCGCTGCAACGGCAGCCTTCACCGTTTCATAACCGATCCCCATCGGATTTTGTGTTACAGCTCCAGCCATTACCTCATTTTTAATTGCATCAATTTGCTGTTTACCAGAATCGAATCCAACTAGGGTAATTTCCCCCACTTTATTCATTTCTTGAACAGCATTGATAACGCCGATTGCTGAACCTTCATTGGAACCGAAAATACCTTTTAAATCCGGATGCGCTTGCATAATCGCTTTTGCCAAATCTGTGGATTTCAAATGGTCGCCACCGCCATACTGAATGTCTACTATTTCAATATTTGGATACCTTTCTTCGATTTGGTTGACGAATCCATCTCGGCGGCTAATACCTGTAATAGAAGTTTGGTCATGAACAACTAAAGCAACCTTTCCTTCTTCCCCAATCAATTCGGCCATTTTATCCGCTGCAAGTGCTGCTGCTGCTTCATTGTCAGTCGATGCAGTCGCTAATGGAATATCGCTATCCACACCCGAGTCAAAAGCAATGATTGGGATATCTTGACTTTTTGCTGTTTCCAATAAACCTACCGATGCTTGGGAATCCAGTGCTGCAAATCCGATCGCGTCAGGTTTTTTATCCAATGCCGCTTGAAGCATCTCAATCTGTTTATCGACTTGCGATTCGCTTTCAGGGCCTTCAAATGTAATGTCTACATCAAATTCTTCAGCAGCTTGTTCAGCCCCTTCTTTCACCGCTTGCCAGAATTGATGCTGAAAGCCTTTCGAGACGATTGCTACATACGGCTTGTCGCTACTCTCTGCGGGTGCATCAGTTGAACCTTGTGAATCAGCAGAACCAGACGAATCACTCTCCTCTTCACTGCATGCCACCAGCAATAATCCTAGCAATAGCATAATCCCCATTAACCAATAACGTCTTTTCATTGAAACATCCCCCTTGGATATTACTGTCTTGTATACTAGCCATTAATGGCTTAATACCATATTCAACATTCACTTTGGTATTACTTTTTCCTTCTGCGTAAAATATCCATATATACGGCAAAGATAATAACCACTCCAACTACAACTGTCTGCCACTCCTGCGGGATGGAAAGTACACGCAATCCATTCGTTAGTACGCTCATTATTAAGGCACCAATAATCGTCCCGATAATAGTTCCTTTTCCTCCGCTTAATGATGTCCCCCCAATTACCACGGCTGCAATTGCTTCCAACTCATACCCTTGACCAAGAGCTGGTTGGGCCGAATTAAGACGTGAAGCCATTAGCACACCGGCAATTCCTGTAAATACACCCGCCAACCCATAAATTGCGATTTTCCATCGATCGACACTAATTCCCGATAGTTTTGTCGCCTCTTCATTGCTTCCAATCGCAAAATTAAATCGACCAAGGATTGTTTTGGACAAAATGACGGCAGCGATAATACCCAATATGAAGAAGATAAGAACCGCATTCGGTATATCAATCCCCGGGATGATAGTCCCAAGGGCAATCTTTGAGAACATTTCATGGTCGGTAAAATATATAGGTGCCGCATCTGATATTACTAAAGCCAACCCTTTGGCAATCATCATCATTGCAAGTGTTGCAACGAATGGTGGTATACCGAGTTTGGTGATTGCAAATCCACAAAGCATCCCACATAGTGCCCCTGTTAAAATACCTCCGATGATTCCAAAGATCAGCGGCAAGTTCGCATTCACGATGATGATTCCTGTCATGACAGAGCTTAAGGTCATGACAGTGCCGACTGATAAATCAATCCCCCCCGTGATTATGACGAATGTTGCTCCCAACGCCAAAATCCCGATGACCGCTGTTGAAAGTAAAATACCGATAATATTACTCCACTGCATGAAATTCGGTGAAGCTATCGAGAAAAAGATGACCAAAACTACCAAACTTCCAATTGCCAAAAATTGCTGCAATTTACCACCTGTTGTCTTTTTCAATTTTGGCGCTTCCAATTGCCCCTGTATTGAATCCGCTTTCAAAATTGCCGCCCCCTTTCATTCTCTATAAGCTGTTGCAAGTTCCATTATTTTTTCTTGGCTAGCATCCAATGCATTGAGTATTCCCGTCATTCTTCCCTCCGACATGACGGCAATTCGATGACTCATTCTTAAGATTTCCGGCAGCTCCGAGGAAATCATGATAATGGATTTCCCTTGACTCGCCAAATCCTCCAGCAACCTATAAATCTCGCCTTTCGCTCCCACATCAATACCACGCGTCGGTTCATCGAATATTAAAATATCGCAATCTCTTAAGAGCCATTTTGAAATAACAACTTTCTGCTGATTCCCTCCTGACAAAAATCGGATTTGTTGGTGAATGGAAGGCGTTTTTATTTTTAGCTTCTCCACAAAATGTTCGGCTGTCTTCGCAATTTTATCTTCCTGCACAAAGCCCGCTCTTTGGAAATTTTGCACGGAAGCTAGAGTTACATTTGTCTTTACGTCCATATCCAATAGCAAACCTAAATGCTTGCGATCCTCCGTTAAAAATCCAATCCCTTTTTGCACTGCTTGAGTGGGATTCGATATTTTCACCTTTTTGCCGTGTAAATAAATTTCACCGGATTTTATCTTATCGATTCCAAAAATCGCATTTGCAACTTCTGTACGACCGGCGCCCATCAATCCTGCGAATCCCAAAATTTCTCCCTTTCGTAAAGCAAACGATACTCCTTTAACATTTGTATTAGTGGAGACATTTTTCATTTCTAATACAACTTCTCTATCATCCCTTTGAATATTTGGTTTTGATTCTACGTAAACTTCACGTCCAACCATGAGATGGATCACTTGTTTTATATCTGTCTCGCTAGTTTTTAGTGTGTCGACATATTCCCCATCACGCATAATGGCAATTCGATCTGAAATACGTTTCAGTTCATCCATTCGATGTGATATATAAATAATTCCTACACCGGATTTCTTCAGATTTTCAATGATTTCAAAGAGCACATCAATTTCCGGCTCCGTTAACGCAGTAGTGGGTTCATCCATTATCAAAATTTTCGATTCATACGAAAGCGCTTTCGCAATTTCTACCATTTGTTGCTTAGCAATTGTCAATTGTTCAATCTTTGTCTTGGGATCCAAATCGAGTGAGAGTTGATTGAACAGGTCTCTTGTCATTTGGTTCAACTCATGATCCTTAATGAACAAGTTCATTAAACCTTTTGGTTCTCTCCCGATGAAAATATTCTCGGCAATCGTCAGATCCTTCATTAGGTTCAATTCCTGGTGAATCATTGATATTCCTAATTCAGCCGCGCGTTTTGTGTCCGGAATCTCGACCTTTTCACCATTTAGGGAAATTTCCCCCTGATCCGCCTTATAGATGCCTGTCAGAATTTTCATTAATGTGGATTTCCCTGCTCCATTTTCACCAATCAAAGCAAGTACTTCCCCTTTGTTAAGATCGATTGAGACATTTGATAAGGCTTGAACTCCTGGAAACGCTTTAGATATACCTCGCATTTCTAACAGTTTTGTCATCCCCGTTCACCCCCAGCTTTCGTGTAATTTCACTACTCTCCGACAAGTAATTTGATTTCCGAGTTCTTTAGTTTTTGCAAGTATTGTAGATCTGCCTTCCTATCGACAATCAAATAGTCAAGCACATTCATATCTTCAATAAATACAAAGGAACGCTTTTTTATTTTTGAATAATCAAGAAGTAATATCTTCTCCTCCGCCATTTCAATGACTTCTCTTTTGACAGCAGCTTGTTGTTCATTTGAATCACTGATGCCCCGGTCCATATCAAAAGCTTTACATGAAAAAAAGATTTTATTGATATGGTAGTACTTGATAGTCCGAATAGCAGATGGCCCTACAAGCGATAGAGAGGATTTGGTTAGGTTGCCGCCTGTCATCACAACTTGTATGTTTGAACGACTAAATAATTCATAGGCGATTAAGATGGAATTAGTTATAACGGTCAAATTAAGATTCGGAAGTTCTTTAGCTAAATAGAGCGATGTTGAACTAGCATCCAGAAATATGACATCTTTTTCTTGAATGAGCTGTTTTGCAACATTTACAATACTCAATTTTTCCTCACGATTTAAAATCGTTCGGTCGTTAAAAGGAATTTCATCATCATCCCGACTTTCAACTGCAATAGCTCCACCATGGGTACGGACCAATTTATTCTCAGCTTCCAGTTTTTCAAGATCCCGGCGAATGGTTTCAACAGTGACCTTAAACTTTTCACTTAACTGGGCAACCTTAACGTTCCCATGAACATTAAGCTCTCTCACTATTTGTATTTGCCTTTCTTCAGCAAACATTCACATTCTCCTATTCTGTTACAACACCTTTTTTTAAGATGATATTTGCATAGAGCGCTTTTTCGCTGGTAGCAACGATGGCATAAGCACTTTTTGCCCTTTCGTAGAAATCGAAGCGTTCTAAATATTGCGCTTTAAAATGGTTCTCTTCATTTCTCACAATCTCTTCATATACTTGCCAAATGGAAGGCCGACTTACTTCTACACCGTGCATCATCAAGGAAACCGGATATTCAACATACGTATCCAAAGGCATTAGGTGTAATATGCCTTCTAGTATTTCCGGAGTCTCGTTTCCATCCAACCTCACAAGTCTTTTCGTATGGGAGGCGGCCGGAAAGTTGCCGTCAGCTAGAACAATTTCATCTCCATGACCCATTTCCATAAGAATTTTCACTAAATCGGGCGAAATACAAGATTTTATATTTTTGAGCATGTGGGTTCACCTTTGTTTACTTGGATTTTATTTTATATTATCAATATTTTCAAAATATTCAATATTTATTTTTACACCTTCTCAAGAAATATGTCGACATTTTTTAGAAGTATCATTTCCATATAACTTTAAGCAGAAGTTACATCCTGTATTACTTTTATACTTTTATTAGCAGTACTTTCTTTTCAGTATTTTTATATAATAAATTTTGTCGAAGGTTTTTTTTAAAACTTTCTCTTGTGGAGGATTTTCCATTTACTTAACCGAAATAAGAAATAAGTAGTAAGTAGTAGATCATTGAAAGGACATACGAATATGAATCAACCAATTTTATGTGTAGGCGAACTTTTAATTGATTTCTTCAGCACCGACCGAAATACCAACTTAGCAGATAGCGAAGCGTTTATGAAACGGGCTGGTGGGGCTCCTGCAAATGTCTGTGCCGCCATTGCAAAACTTGGGGGAGAAGCTCATTTTTGTGGAAAAGTCGGGAATGATGCTTTCGGTGATTATTTGCAGAACTCATTGGAACAAGCAAATGTAAATACAACACTCCTAGTTAAAGATTCTACTCTCCCAACCACGTTAGCCTTTGTTTCATTGCAGGAAGATGGACAGCGTGACTTTATTTTCAATCGGGGAGCAGATGCTAATTTATCAATTGAGGACGTGCCGCTTCATACTTTGGATTCCATGAAAATTGCCCACTTCGGCTCTGCAACCGCCCTCCTTCCAGGCCGGTTAAAAGACACTTATAAATCCTTCATTGAAGCAGCTAAAGTCAAGCAGTCTTACATCTCTTTTGACCCCAACTATCGTTCAGATTTATGGAAGGGGGACGAAGTGGAATTCATCAAACTGGCCCGAGATTTAATTGCAAGATGTGATTTTTTAAAGGTAAGTGATGAAGAGTTACTTTTGCTGACAGGTGAACCAGATATCACAAAAGCTGTTTTCGAGCTTCATGCACTTGGTGCGGAATGCATTGCCATAACACTTGGAAAGAAAGGGACCTTTCTTTCCTTTAAAGGAGAGACGGCTACTATCCCCAGCATCCCGATTCATGCAGTAGATACGACCGGAGCTGGAGATGCATTTGTAGGCGCAACTTTATACCAGCTTGGCAAGATAGCAGCACCCCGAAGTTTAAGTTTCGGGGACTGGCAGAATATAGTCCGCTTCAGCAACAAAGTTGCCGCGAAAGTTTGCGAAAAAGTTGGCGCCATCGAGGCACTACCCACTTTAGAGGAAATTCAAAGCATTTAAAAAAGGCAATCTCATAGGGCGCGAATACACCCTATGAGATTAGCCTATTTTTAACGGTGTGGTTTGTGTCATTCAACCATCTTATCCGTTTAGTTAAAGTGCCCCGATTTCAACTTTTGACCGATATGGCTTGACGGAAATCGCCCGTATCAAAAGCAATCTATGAATAAGTGAACCTTGTTTTTACTCTTCCCCTGCACGTGCCATATCTGAAACGATGGAGTTGATCTCATCAATCGTTAAATTCGGATCAATGAATAGAATATTATAATTCAACCCCTCTTCTTGCCAACTAACCGAACGGAATTCGTCCAAATCCATAAAGGAAGCTTCATGATTGCGGATTTTAACGGCTTTCTCCCCGGGCATCATTTCCGTGCCTTCCCCAGCATCTTCCGGGGACTTAAACACCGTCATTGTAAAATACGGCAAGCCGTCCTTTTGGTAATCAATATTTACTTCGTTTCGATTTAACTCTCCCTTTAGTTCCACTACTTCAATTCTTGAAATAGTTAGTCCTGCCTCCTCCTTTACGTAATGAAATGGCTTTCCAATCTTCGTCACGGCTTCTTCAAGGGTAATTTCCTCTGAATCGCTTACAGAGTCGGATAAATCCTGGACTTGAACATCATCCGGCAAATCGAGAGTAAAGGTATCTTCAGGGATATCAGCTTCAAGCTCAAGTTTGGTATAGACCATTTCGACCTTAAAATCTCCAGTTGTTGAGATTGATTTTAAGACCATCCAATTTTCCTTATCCACCCAGATTTCTTGGTCACCAAGAAGTCCATTTTCCTCTTTTTGAGTTGCTTTTAGGTGGTAAGTAGAACGGCCAAGAATTTCTTCTTCACCCTCTGTTGAAATTTCGTGGCTATCTTTAATAACTGATAATATCTGCTCTGCCTGTTGCTTAGGAGAGACTTGATTTAGTGCAAGCAATTCTTCATCTTCAACTATAAACGCCTGTTTTAAATCCGGTTGGTAGCTAATAAGTTTCTTCCCATCATTGATGGCAACGTTATACTCACTTCCATCTTCCTTTTCAGTCTCAACCTTTCTTTTCCCGTCACTATTCCATTCTTTCAGAAGGATTTTCTCTACTTGCCCCGCCTCTCCGATCATGGACATTTCAACTTCGGCATAGTAATTATTTATTGTCTGTTCCTCTTTTAACGCATTATTAATGACTTGTTCCGGTGAGTATTGGTTTCCCATTTCGGAAGAACATCCAAATGTCCCCATCATAATTACTCCCAACAAACCAATCACCTTGGCTGTACTAGCTATCTTCAACTTTGTCACCATTCCTTTTTTGTTTTTTTGGTATTCTGCATATCACACAGGTTCCTACACCAGATTTTGAATAGATCTGGATTTCCCCATCATGTTTTTCGATAATTTGTTTTGTAATGCTAAGCCCTAATCCTGTTCCTCGGGAGTCGGTTTTACTTCTAGCTTGATCTACTTGATATAAAGGGTCGAATACGTAATCGATTTTATCTTTTGGAATTCCGTCCCCTTCATTTTGAACAATAAGATAGACACTTTTTTCATCATTTAGTTGGGCTGTCTCTTGAACAAAATCAAACATCCACTCTTTACTCGTTATCTGCTCTAAAGAAAAGATATGCATCCAAATTCTACCGCCATTTTTTGTATATGAGATGGCGTTGCTCATAAGATTGTCGCTAACGCGCATTAGTTGCTTTGGATTCACTTGGTAATTCCCCGACACCTGACTTGAAGCATCAAGTTCAATGTTCTTTTTCCTGCAAAGTGGCTCATAATCAGAGACGAGCATTTCGAAAAACTCGCTCCCATCGACCTCCAGTAACTCCATATCATATTTAGGGGATTGTAGTAAGTTATACATTAGTAGATCATCAATCATTTGTTTCATATACTGGGCTTTGTCCATTATTATTTTGCGATAATCATCACGTTCACTAGCGGTTAGGTCTCTTTCGGAGAAAAGAGATTCTGCATAAGCACTTATGGAAGTCAAAGGTGTTTTCAAATCATGGGAAATGGACGCAATCATGTATTCCTTTTCTCGCTGTTCCCTATCAATCAGTTCTCGGGCTGCTTCTATTTCTCTCCGCATTTTATAAAAATGCAAAGTTAGTTCCCCAATTTCATCTTTTCCTGCCGGAAGCTCTGTAATTTCCTCCTCCCTTGCAAAAGCCATCATTTGTTTCATTAGTTGATACAATCTTTTCGTTAATTTTTGGTTCACAAGATATGCAACGGCTATAAAAATTGTTAAAAACACTGAAATAAAGATTCCGATCATTACCCAACTTCTGGTTGCAACACCTTCTGTCCATTGTTCCCGTGCAATTTGAACTTCATAAAACCCAACAAGCTCATTTCCAGATAGGACAGGTTGTTTATAACTAAAAGCTCGATAACCCTGTTCCAATGAATATAGATTTTGATAAAGATTTTCTTTAGTTAGTCCATATTGCATGGAGGTGGCTGTCGGGTCAGATGAATATAGAATGAATCCATCTTGGCTGTATAAGGCAATTTGCAATTCGCTGCTGGTAAGTTCCTCCACCTCGGTTCGGTCAACTCTTGGTTGATACAATTGTGGATCATCCAGGATTGAATGAAGACTTTGCAATTTAATGGAGGCGGCAAAATACTCCTCTACCTTTTGCTCATCATTGTAGGATTGTATCCAAGCAAACAATAGGTAAGCTACTGCCAATGGCAACACCATGACAAGAAAGTAGGATACAAGTAACCATTGCTTTATCTTCATGATTGGTCCCCTATAAATCGATACCCTTTGCCCCAAATTGTCTGTATAAACAATGGATTTTTTACTGGGTCTGAAAGCTTTTCTCGCAGCGATTTTATGTGGACGGTCACCGTATGAGTCCCTTCAGCATCTGATTGCTGCCATACGTGCTGATACAATTCTTCCTTCGAAAAGATTCTTTGCGGGTTTTGAGCCAATAATTTCAACAGTTCATATTCCTTCGAAGTTAAATTAATTTCCTTCTTATTAAGTTCAACTGTTTCGTGTTCCCAACTGATGACCAAACCATGCAAATACTCGATACGCTCGCTTATTGTCTTATCCGCCCCTTGATATCTGCGCCATCTTCTTAGCAAAGATTCTACCCTGGCCTTAAGCTCTACAAGGCTAAATGGTTTTGCCAAGTAATCATCCGCTCCTAAGTGAAGTCCTTCAACCTTGTCTTCATCTTCCTTGCGCGCACTTATAATCATGATCGGGACATCGCTTTTCCAGCGAATATTTTGGCAGAGAGCAAGGCCATCCATTTCCGGTAGCATTAAATCAACCAATACCACATCATAAACGCCTTTTTGAAAATCCTCCAATCCTTCCAGACCTGTTGTTGCCCAAGTGATCTCATAGCCATCACGTAAAAAAGTATCACGTACGACACGTGCAATTTCGACGTCATCCTCAACAATCAATATCCTTGCCTTCATTTGCCTTCCCCCTGAACACAATTTATCATCTAACTCTTCCTTATCTTGAAACTTTATAAATTCTTTATTTTTGGCTAACTTTGCAATTCATTTTTCAATCGGTAAAAAGCGAAAGAAATTATTATAGGAACCCGAAAAAAGCATCCATACTAATTAAGTAGTGTATAACCTAAACTATTATTAGGTTATCATATTTAAATATTTTATAGAGTGAGGGGTTTCAAGGATACGAATCTATTAAAGCACCGAGCTTATCGGGGATTTTTAGCTATTTGGAGGATGAATTAGTAAAATAAAAAAACCCGGATCGTCTTGCATGACTCTCCGGGTTTTCCTAATATACTTTTATTGTGCTTCTAATGGTGCTTGCATCGCATCGACCTTCTTCGGTCCAATCATGTTAAATAAAATATTTAAAATAATTGCCGTCACCGAGCCGCAAACAATTCCGTTTGAAGTTAGAACCGAAAGCCATTCCGGCAATACTTCGAAGATGTTTGGAACAAAGACAACGCCTGCCCCTAAACCAACTGCAATGGCTGCAACCATGGCATTCTCAGGAGAACGCATAATTTCGGGAGCCAGCATTGTAATCCCTTGTGTCACGACCATGCCGAACATCGCCAGCATCGCTCCACCTAATACAGCTGTCGGAATAATTGTTGTTAATGCCGCAACTTTTGGCAAGAAACCTAACACTACTAATAAAGCACCTGTAATAAAGATGACTTTGCGCTCTTTGACACCTGTCATTTTTAAAAGTCCTACATTTTGGGAGAACGTTGTATAAGGGAAAGCATTAAAGATGCCACCAATGATGGAAGCCAAACCTTCCGAACGATATCCTCGAGATAAATCTTTTGAGTCTACTGGTTGTTTCGTAATATCACTAAGTGCAAAATATACTCCGGATGACTCTACCAAAGAAACCATTGCTACTAATGTCATTGTGAGAATGGCACCAATATCAAATGTCGGTGTTCCAAAGTAGAAAGGTTGAACAATATGGAACCAGGAAGCATCTACTACTGGTGAGAAATCCACTTTCCCGAAGAAAGCTGCAATCACCGTTCCTACAACTAGTCCAAGCAAGATCGAGATCGCACGTGTAAATCCTGTCGTAAAACGATAGATTAATAGAATGAAAAGTAATGTAATCATAGCTAAAGACACATTGATGGCAGAACCAAAATCCTCTGCACCTTGGCCACCGCCCATGTTATTGACTGCGACCGGAATTAATGAAATACCGATAATTGTGACAACTGACCCCGTTACGATTGGCGGGAAGAACTTTACCAATTTCCCGAAGAAGCCAGAAATTACAATGACAATAAGACCGGAAGCAATGATTGCACCGTAGATTGCACTAATCCCTTTATCGGAACCAATTGCAATTATTGGGCTTACCGCTGTAAATGTACACCCTAAAACAACAGGTAACCCAATACCGAATGCTTTTCCTCTCATTACTTGCAAAAGTGTTGCAATCCCACACATCATAATATCGATGGCTACTAAATACGTCATTTGTGTTGTATCAAAACCTAAAGCGCCACCGATAATTAGTGGAACTAAAATGGCTCCCGCGTACATCGCAAGTAGATGTTGAATACCAAGTGTCGTTGCTTTTACATTATTCATGTGAACAATTTCCTCCTAATGTTCTATCGATGTAGTTGTTATTACTCGAAAAACTCGACTTGCCCATTCTCTAAAGATTTAATGTTTGCTAAAGATTCAATACGAATTCCTTGTTCCCGCAAAAGCGCCCCACCTTGTTGGAAGCCTTTCTCAATAACAATTCCGACGCCAATTACATTTGCACCAGCCTGCCCCGCAATATCCAGCAAGCCTTTTATCGCTTCCCCATTAGCTAAAAAATCATCAATGATCAATACGTTGTCATCGGCCGATAGGAAGTCTTTGGATACCGATATTTCATTCGTTTCATTTTTAGTAAATGAGTGTACCTTTGAAGAATATAGGTTTGATGAAAGTGTCAACGATTTTCGTTTGCGGGCAAAGACGACCGGTGCGCCGATTGTCAGCCCTAGCATTGTAGCTGGCGCAATACCTGAAGATTCAATTGTTAAGATCTTCGTGATGATTTCATCTGTATAGCGGTTCGCAAATTCATCCCCAATTTCTTTCATTAACAGCGGATCGATTTGATGATTTAAAAAAGAATCTACCTTTAACACCGTATCTGATAGTACTTTTCCTTCTTTAAGAATCTTGTCTTTTAATAATTTCATGCTTGAATTTCCTCTCTTTATGGTTTGTATTAGCTAAAAAAACCCGGAAAACTTATTCCGCTATGAGCAGAACAAGTCTCCCGAGTTGTAGGTTCGAAAGTTAATAGAATCGAAATTGCCTCCAAAGGAGCATTCGAATCTAAACATTGTCTCTCTCATAGTCAACTTATTTACGGTAAGTCGGTAGAAACTTGCGAGCCATATTCCCGCTATTATATGAGTGAAATATAAGGCTGTTTTAAACAGCCAATTGTTAAGTTTTCGTTAAGAATGTCCTCATTATAAACATGGATTCTATTGAATGCAATAACACATCAAATAATAAGATGATTCTAATTATTCGGAAATTAGCTGTTTATTATATGGTTTTTATTAGAAACGTTCGTCTTTACTTCAAATCACACTATCTATTGCTACCTATTTCAGTAATTTTTTCAGATTCGCTTTAAGTTCCCCAAACGTTTTCCCTTCCTTACCAAACGCCCCCATACTCCTGCAAACCAAAATATTCACATTTCGGCCACTAGTTAAACGCAATTTTGCAATAACCCCTTTTTGCTCCAAAGCCTGCACCGACAATGTTAGATCTTCAACTTCAACATCCTCCAACAGAACTCTGAATTGTTCCATAAACAGTTTGAACGTATTTGATCCTTGGACGATTAAAACTTCGGGCTCAAATTCTTCCATTACTTCCTTAAATATTTTAAAACCTTCCCCATACAGAGGGTCTTGCTCTTTTCTTAATGCTTTCAATTCATCATTCTCCAAATTTAGGCAGTTAATGCTGGAATGGACAATCTGTTCATGGAAATGTTCTTTCACCCATGATGCAAAGTTCAAAGAACCTTTATATTCACGTGATGCTTCCATCACCTCATATTGAAATAAATCGCCAAATAAAGTTGTGTCCACTAATGTCTCAGCAAAAACTTGAAAATCGGATGCATCCACCTGCAAAAATGGCTCTGGCGTTGCTCCTACAAGCAACACCCTCGATTTATAGGGATTGCCGTCTGCTTGAAATGGCAAAAATAGAATCTCCCCTGAGTTTTCATCTACCGCCCATCGCTCAATTTTCTTCAAAAAGCCCGTTGATACTGCCATATTCCTCTACTCCCTTTACCTCTCGTACTGAATTTACTATGTCTATTATAGCAATTACGCCTAGCGAAAATAAAAGAAAGTTCAAATTTCTAATATATAAAAAATCGGCAAAACTCATCAAATTGAATTTTACCGATTTTGCAAACTACCTATGTGTATCTACATCGCACTCTTCCAGAGGTACGATTTTCGTTTTGTATTTTATTTTATAGCCTATCCATAATGCAATAAAGAGCGGAATCCCAATATAAGATACGGCAATTCCGTACCAATCGATTGATCCTAATGAGAAGGCTGTATAGTTTTGCCCAACAATCACGATTATGCAAACGATTAGCGCAAATAATGGCCCGAAAGGATAAAATCTCGCTTTATAAGGAAGTAAGTTTACATCATGACCTTGTATTACATAGGCTTTACGGAAACGGTAATGACTGATTGCGATCCCTACCCAAGCAATGAATCCTGATAAACCGGATGCATTTAATAGCCACATGTATACAACTCCATCACCAAAAAAGGAGGATAGGAATGCAAGACACCCAACAGCCAGTGTTGCGAGCAAAGCATAGACAGGAATTCCCCGTTTAGATAGCTTGGCAAAGATTTTCGGGGCCTTGCCATCTACAGCCAGCTGCCATAACATGCGTGATGATGCATAAAGGCCAGAGTTTCCTGCAGAAAGCATTGCCGTTAAAATGATCGCGTTCATTACGGATGCGGCAAAAGCAATTCCTAATTTATCAAATACTAATGTAAATGGAGAAACTGCTATGTCCTCGGATAATAATCTTGAATCTGTATATGGAATCAGTAAGCCGATTGCCAAAATGGCCAGGATGTAAAAGAGCAAAATTCTCCAAAATACAGAACGAACAGCTTTAGGGATATTTTTCCCCGGGTCATCTGTTTCTCCTGCTGTAATTCCTAGCAATTCGGTTCCTTGGAATGAAAAACCTGCCGCCAGGAAAATACCGAAAATGGCCAGGAACCCACCATTAAATGGAGCATCCCCCACAAAGAAGTTCTCAAACCCGATTGGATCATGACCTTTTAAAATGCCGAAGATCATTAAGAACGACACAACGATAAAGACAATGACTGTCACGACTTTAATCATTGCAAACCAATACTCGCTTTCCCCATAAGCTCTTACTGATAGCAGGTTGAATGTCAATACAACCGCAATAAACAACACTGTCCATAGAGCAGATGAGCTATCAGGGAACCAATATTTCATAATAAGCGACACTGCAGAAATTTCCGCGGCAATCGTAATTGCCCAGTTATACCAATAATTCCATCCCATTGCAAAACCAAAGGCAGGGTCTACAAATTTCGTTGCATATGTACTAAAGGATCCCGAAGTAGGCATAAAAGCAGCCATCTCCCCAAGACTTGTCATCAGGAAATATACCATTATCCCGATTACTACATATGCGACAAGTGCGCCACCCGGTCCAGCTTGCGCTATCGATGCCCCACTGGCCAAAAATAGGCCTGTCCCTATTGTTCCACCGAGAGAGATCATCGCAATGTGGCGACTTTTCAAGCTCCTTTTAAGCTCTGGTTGATTATTTGTCTTACTATTTTTGTCACTCATGCAAAAAAATCTCCTTTAAAATACACTCTATTTCAGTATGTCCAATCTTTCCTAGAGAAACGTATGCCGCGAAAAAATAAAAACCATCACAGATGCGATGGTATGTTAACTTTGATAGTGATGTCACTATCTTTTATAATGCATTCCTGACAGGATAGAAGTTCCCCACATTGGTGGCGGATTCCCTTCCCGAGAAATAAGCCGGCATCTTTTGGCATCCGTTTTTCTTGGAAGTTTACCCAGAGTTTCATTAATAAATTCCAGTTGTACATACATCGAAGTTATGTGATTTTATTGAAATCACCACTATCCCGAAGTCAAATTAAGATGTAAGATAGAAGTTGTTTAAACAATAGTTTAACATGAAATAGTCTATTTTTTAATTTGTAGAATTTTCACATACATTACTGGAGGGATAATATGGAAACGATTGATACAACTCATAAAACGAAAAAATTGCATACCACAACTTCGACATTGGTTTTTGTCGTGGCAATTATTTTCCTTGCAAGCACAATGAGATCTCCATTAACCGGTGTTGGACCTGTTATTCCCTCTATAAGAGAAGGACTTGGGATCTCATATTTCCTTGCAGGCTTTTTAACTACGATTCCATTACTTGCCTTTGCCGTAGTATCCCCCTTCGCACCACGTATCTCACGCAGGATCGGGATGGAATATACATTATTTTATTCCATTATTTTGCTTACAATAGGTATTGTTTTACGTTCACTCGGATCAACATCAATGCTCATTTTCGGAACAGTATTAATCGGCATCGCCATTTCTTTTGGGAATGTATTGGTTCCCGGTTTCTTTAAATTGAAATATCCATTGCATATCGGCTTATTGACCGGTATTTATACCGTATCCATGAATATTTCAGCCGCCGTTTCCGTCGGTATCAGCAATCCAATAGCAACCAATACTTCTTGGGGTTGGCAAGGTGCGCTATCGATAGCGGGTATTTTAACTTTGATCACACTAATTATTTGGTTGCCGCTGCTTCGCGGGGAAAAAGTTGACTTAAATGCAATTTCGAGCAATTCGTCCAATACTCCTGAAATTAAAATATGGAAAAAGCCTCTAGCTTGGGCGATTGCATTTGCGATGGGATTCCAATCGCTTTTATTTTATTGCTCCATTTCCTGGTTACCAGAAATATTAGCTTCACAGGGCTATAGTGCCGACAAAGCAGGCTGGTTGACTTCCGTGATGCAAATGTCGCAAATTCCAATGACATTCCTTATACCGATATTTGCGGAGAAGCTGCGTTCACAACGTCCATTTGTATATATGTTTACCATTCTTTATATTATAGGATTTGTAGGACTATTTCTTAAGTTGACAGATTTCACCGTACTATGGATGATTTGTATCGGGTTGGCTGGCGGGGCTTCGTTTGGAATTCTCATGATGCTTTTCACCTTACGTACAAAAACTGCCTATGAAGCGGCACAGATTTCCGGATTCGCTCAATCCATCGGTTACTTGCTCGCAGCAACAGGGCCGGTATTATTCGGATTTCTACATGATGTTACAGGAAGCTGGAACTCGCCGAACATTCTATTTATCGTATCGGCGCTCATTTTATTCTTTACCGCTAATATCGGGGCAAAGGATCGATATTTATAAATTTTAAAAGAGGCGAAAGCAAACGTATGTACCCTTTTTATGTTATAATAGTATAAATTGTAATAAAAGGGGTTTACCTTGTTGGGAAAGAACAAAGAAAAAAAGAAATCACGCATTCGGTTAGTTCCGATACTCATACTGCTTGCTATCGGCTACGCCGGATGGCACTATACTCGAACAGCAAACGGGGCCATTACAGCAATCGTTACTTCCTTGCTGCTGCTCATTATTTTTAAGATCTGGCTTAGTACTAGAGGTTCGGCTCGTTTAAGAAAAGCCGGCATTAAAGAAATCGATGAAATGACAGGTGAAGAGTTCGAGGAATATTTGGGTCACCTTTTTAACAAACGTGGCTATCATGTTTCCTACACTAAGGCATCCGGTGATTATGGAGCCGATTTAATCCTGGAAGATCGAGAAGAGGTAATCGCCGTTCAAGCGAAACGCTATTCCGGGACTGTCGGGGTGAAAGCCGTACAGGAAATTATCGGCGCTTTGAGAATGTACGAAGCGACTCAGGGATGGGTTGTGACCAATAGCTATTTTACAAGACAGGCCGAAAAATTAGCGGAGTCCAACGATGTGTATTTAATCGACCGCGATGAATTGATTGATATGATTTTAAGAAAACGTTAAAGGAGTCTTTCAGTTTTTCCAGAATGCTCCTTCAGCGTTGGAAAGAATCAATCATTGACTACACTTTCAAGTAATACCTTAAAAAATCTGGAGACGGTTATGAAAATGTTTGTTTTACAAATCAGGCCGCCAAATGAAGACCCCAAAATTGCCCCACGATGGATGGGAGACGAAATCGGTAGTTCACATGATGGATATAAGCACTTCTCCACAGTTTGTAGGAGCTTCCCGGTAACCCTGGGAAGCTCCTAATCTATTTAAAAGGGGTTTTTTTGATAAAAGTAATTTGGTTTTTTTATGAGATTTTCAATTGGTTTATGAAAAATATGCGTAGTGGCAGGTGAAACGGGCGGGATCAGCCATGACCAATTTCCTGTCACTTGGCGGTCCGCCACTTCTTCCTGTTTTTCAAATAATTTAAACTGTTGGGCTGCGGTATGATGATCTACTATACTAACCCCGTCCTCTTTAAAGGAATGAAGAACAGCAACATTCAACTCAACTAGAGCTCGATCCTTCCAAAGTGTGATATTCGACTTTATATCCAGGCCCATGATTTCAGCAACAGCAGGCAATAAATTATAACGGGTGACATCCGCAAAGTTCCGTGCACCTATCTCACTTCCCATGTACCAGCCGTTAAATGGTGCCGCCTGAAATTCAATCCCACCAACACTCAACTTCATATTGGAAACAATTGGCACCGCATACCACTTCAGATTCAAACGGGCTAATTCCTCATTTTGTGGATGTCGAATCACCACTTCCAATACATAACTTTCGGGAATATCAAATAACCTAGGCGTATTCGTGCCTATCTGGATTACCAGTGGCAGTATATCAAACGGTGTTTGTTTGCCTTTCCAGCCTAGCGCTTCACATATCTTTGTCAGTTCAATGGAATCGGGGTCGCCTATAATTCCATCGGCTGTTTCATACCCCGCGTACCGGAGCAATTGATAGTTCCATATTCTTATGCAATCGGCCTTAAAAATGGTAATCGCCGGACGAATTTTCCCTCCATTAGCAGCGTATTCAATATGCCGGAGCAGTGCCCTGTAGATCTCTTCCTCAGTTTCTAACTGTCTTTCGTCAAACACCTGCAATGAATTCCAAAAAAGTCTTCCTATACATCGGTTACTATTTCTCCACGCGACCCTAGCGCCAAAGATTAGCTCTTCCGTCGTTGGAATAAACTCTCGGAGCCGATTGATCTCATCCAATCGCCCTCTTAACCAACTTTCAGGTAAAGCATTTTCATTTTTATATAAAGTTAAAAATTCGATTGTTTCCAGCCGTTTCTTTTCGCTTAGCTCATAGATTTTCGTCATGGTTCGTTCCTCCATAGCCCTATTTTAAAGGAATGAAATTTATGAACTCAATGAATGAATCGTCTGCTAAAAGATGTACTTTAAATATATGACTAAGAATAGACAAAATTATGGGAAGGCGGAGTTAGAATCAGTTAAGGTGTAAGTTTGGGGGCAAACGGTTTTCGATTGTGGTGGCCTCGGTGCATTATGAGTTTGACAGATCTTTGTTTTATCATCATTATGAGCGGGTTCGAGCTTGTCAATTTTCGGATTTGTCTCATTGTGTATGTGTTTGGGACACTTTTAACTTAAGATGATTTTGGTTTGTCACATTAGGGAGGATTTCGTGTCACTCCGGGTGTGATCGTGC
>NZ_JPVO01000038.1 GCF_000772955.1 Ureibacillus sinduriensis BLB-1 = JCM 15800
TATATAGAGAAACTTCCAAACGTAGAATTTTGTTATAGAATTGCAGGAAGTGCTTGTTATATGTTTAAAATGCAGTTTGAAACTTTCGCTAATGCAGAAAATTTCATTGATGAAGTTAGTCCAATCGCACAAACTGTCACACATTTTATTTTTTCTCAGGTTCCAACAAATTTAAAATTTAATATAGACGAAGAATTTTAGTTACTCTTCACTTAGCTGATACGCAGCTGAAAAAACAATAGATAATACCAATTAACCAATAGATAATACCAATGAAAAATGAGCTCATATTCTTTTTTTCAAGAATCGCGCCCGATTGTTGGATAACTCAAGTCGTGCTTCTTTAGTCTAAAAGCTATAGATATGGAACACAAAATTTTTATCCAATGATTACTCCTTATTATCGAGAAGGTGGGATTCGCTAGAATTTTACTTATATCAAAAACCTCTACTTATGTTATCAGGAATTTTTCATCATAACAGTTATAACAAAAAAATTAAAAAAGAGTAATAATACAGACCACCTGTTTACTCTTTTGTCCTCAATTTGTCCGCAGAATTTTTTTTGTATTGAACTTATTTAACATAGCTAATTTGCAATGACCTTATAAAGCTTTATAAATCAAACTTATTTAACTTATTTTAACCCCATTTAATTATATCGCTAAACTCGACAAGGTGGAGGTCGCAGGTTCGAACCCTGTCGGGACCATACTTTAAACAATGGCTTTCAACCCATATTTTCTAATGGTTTGAAGCTTTTTAATGTTTTTTTTGTAATGGTTTTCCTATCAACTATTCCTCAATTTGTTCTCCACTTTTACACTTTTATGCTCCAATCCCAATAATCTCCTCACCTCATTTTCAGTCCAATTTTTAAGGGAAATATTCAAATACCTTAAGTCAAAAGTTCTTCTTTGTTCGACGACCGTGTAAATGGTAAAATCCCCGTTCGGTGTGACGGCTTGGATTTTTGCACTGATTTTCCCCAACTCTGCTTTAACGGCTTTCAAGTCACTATGCAATTCGAGCACTTTTAAATCAAACCATGTTTCAAAGGCTTTTTGCATTTTAAAATCCCCTATATGCATACGATCACGCTCAAGCGTTCGAATTGTCAAATCCACTATAATTTGTCTATGAGCTAAATCGGTAGCTAGTTTGCTGATCATATTACTTCACGCTCTTTTCGGAAAACTGGTAATAATGCAAGGACACTTTGAATTTTAAATGTGCGGATGTTGCGTTTCAAAAAACAATAAGCACTGAATGACTCCGCTGTTACATTGATCACTTTGATGCGCCTCTTTGTAACTTCCCCACTTTTTGCAATGTACATTAAATCGATTAATTGGTTACGTTGCATGACTTTCAAAAGTTGTTGTTTCATTATATACCCTCCAAACAAACGATTCCTTTTTCCCATTATAGAACGTACGTTCCTAATTTGACAATATGTAAATATAGGAAGGAGGGCTACCCCTGTTTACTCTATTTATTCTTTCGTACGGTTTTAAATTGAAGAAGAGCACAATATTTAATGAATTGTGCCCTTCAACCGAAAAATTTACGAAGATTTTGTGCACTATGACTTACTTTTCACTCCATTCACTTGCCATCTTCCGAACGCTCTTCAATCCGTTCTTCAATTTCCTTTCTTTCTTCGTGCCACCATAATGCTTCTTCTGGTTCTTCCAATATCTCTTTTATTTCGGCTTTCTCTTCAACTGCCGGAGGTGAACCTCTGAGAGCTTTCCCGGAAGTATCTTTTAGAAAAATGCTAACAACCACTATACCGACAATGGATGCAAAAATCATATAATAGGCTGGCATCATTTCATTGGCCGTTTTGCTAATTAACCAAGATGCAAGCAGAGGTGTTGTACCGCCGAACAAGGATGCCGATATATTAAATGTTATTGCAAGTGCCCCGTTTCGGACACTGGTGAAAAACAGGGACGGCAATAGTGCTGGCATTGTCCCTTGAAAGGAAGCGGAAAATATTCCGAGAATCATTAATCCTAAAAATACCAGCATTGTATTTCCGCTACCAATCAAGTTAAACGCGGGTATACTTAATAAAATCAACCCAATCAGCCCGCCTTGTATGATCTTCTTTGCTCCAATTCGATCACTAAAATATCCCATTAGGAGAACAATTGGAATCATGATCACCATTACAATCACAATTAGCAGAAGACCTTCTGTTTCCCCGTATCCCAACACTGCGGTCAAGTGGGACGGCATATACGATAGCACGGTATAATTTACAACAATATAAAAGAAAACAACAAACATTCCAATAAGAATTGCTCTCCAATGGTATCTTAAAATGTCTTTTACGGATACATCGTCGGCATCATCTGATTGATTTTCCTTCATTGCTTCAAATGCTGGGGTTTCTTCCAAATTATTTCGTAGATAGAAACCAATTAAACCAATCGGGGCTGATAAGAAAAACGGAATACGCCAACCCCATTCCAACATCGTGTCCTCCCCTAAAATGTAGGTGAGAATTGTAACAAGACCTGCTCCTGCTATATAGCCGACCAAAGTTCCAACCTCAAGGCCACTCGACATAAAGCCTCTTCTTTTATCTGGTGTGGATTCGGCTATAAACGTCATAGCCCCCGAATATTCTCCCCCCGATGAAAATCCTTGAACTAACCGTGCAATAAGTAACAGGACTGTGGCAGTATAGCCGATTGATGCATGACTCGGGATTAGTCCGATGCTTAACGTGGCCACAGCCATCATGATCAAGGTTATGGCCAGGACTTTTTTCCGGCCTAATCGGTCCCCAAGCATACCGAAGAAAATTCCACCGATAGGACGCGCTATAAAGGCAACTGCAAATGTTCCAAAAGAAAACACAAGTTGCATAGGCCCACTTACTTCAGGAAAGAATACTTGTCCAATCGTGGCTGCGAGATAAGAGTATATACCAAAATCAAACCATTCCATACCGTTTCCAACAGAAGTTGCGATAACAGCTTTACGTGCGGAATCCGTGTCAACAACGGTAATCTCTTCTTTCTTCAACTTTGGTTTCGATTTTCTTTTCAATTTTGGGCTATGATGACGATCGTTGGAAGCCAATCGAAACTCCTCCTTGTTGATTAATTGATACTAGTCTTAAATTATCCAAAAAGGAATTTAATTATTTATCTCTTTTGTATTTAATTGCCCATCGAAAAAGCACTTTCCATAAGATGGAAAGTGCCTGAATCTCGAATAAGTATGTTAAGCATGATTACTGTCATTGTTAAAAATCCTTATCTTTGAATCATTTAAATATTTAACCTCATTTCAATGTTTCCTATTAACCAATTGTTTTCTTGATTATGGAGATTAGTTGCTCTTTATTGATAAATCCTTGCCGATACTGAAAAAAGGCGTCACTGAATTGATTTATTTCAATCCAATGCACATCAGAACCGCCCAATGATTTGACAATTAATTTTTCCGTACGAATAATGAGTTCTTCCAAAAATTGATTCCCTTTCACACTACTCACTATTTGAAGCGCATCGTTCATTGTCCGCTCTCTCTTAATTAGTAAATTATAAAGATCTAGTAAATCATCTATCATATGCATCCTTCTCTCCCACTGACTTCTTGGCTGATAACTAAAATTGTTTTGGTTATGTATTTTCCCCTCTTCCTATAAAAGGAAACGTAAAATCTCAGAAAACAGATTATTTTTTTAATAGATTCCTCACTTTGGTGATATATGTAAGATTTACTAGCTAAAAAAGTGAGAAAAATTTCTATGCACACTTTTTTACGAACGTCCATTCGTGTATAATTGAGATATAAAGGAAGTAAAGGAGGATATTATGAACTCGATCGACCTGATTATTTTGAATTTTACAGAAATTAGAAGAAGAAGCATCAAGGTGTGGACATCCATTCCAACAGAAATGCTTAACTGGAAACCTGATGATGAAGCAATGACGTGCTTTGAAATGATAAGACATGTCCTAGAAAGCGAACATTATTATCATTTAGCAATTGAAAATCGAGGAAGTTTACCTAGTTTCGATTCCCCTTTTGAAAAACAACCCTATACTTCTGTAGAGGCTGAGCTAGAATTTGCCGAACCTTATAGAAAGCAATTTTTGGAGACGATTAAATCCTTTTCGCAACAAGACTTGAAAGAGATCAAAATCGACCGTTCCGATTCAGGGTACATACGGGATTTAGGGGATATGTTATTGCGAATTGCCTATCACGAATCTGTTCATACTGGTCAGCTACTGGATTATTTAAGAACTGCTGGTGTCCCTAGAATTCGAATTTGGGATTAGGTCAGGCTGTTCTAAGTTTGCAAACTCAAATGAAATGAAGACCAGGAAATGCATCCTGGTCTTCACTTAAGAAACATTAGTTACTCATAAACGATGCACCAACAATAATCAGTAAAATAAACAGTACAACGATCAATACAAATTGACTGCCGTTACCGTTGTAACTGCCTCCTTCGTAGTTGTAAGACATTATCTCACCTCCCTTATTCTCGATATTTCATTTTATGAATACTTCTTCTTTTCGAATGTGCTTTCGTGGAATTTCAGTATAATTTCATAGAAAAAATAATTGAAAATAAACTTTAAATCAAAAAGCAGGGGGATAAACTAGTCCCCCTGCCAACGATTTTTCGTATTTTCAATGACGATGGACAGATACCCTTAAGAGCATCTATCCATCAATTTTTCGGTTAAAGTAGAGTAAGTATCTCCTATGTTCATCTAAAGAATTGAAACAAGAACTATTCTCGAGTAGGAGATCCTATAACTTTGTCATTATTGCAATTATATATATTTTACGATGTCTTCCACCGCTAGACGTGATGACCCATATGCTGGAGCAGCAGCTTCACCAATCGCAATTAATAAAATAGGAATTTCATTCTTTGGCAAATTGAATTTTTCCGCAAATTTCACTTTATCAAATCCGCCCATCGGTACTGTGTCATATCCCATTTCTTTTGCTAATAACATGATCTGCATTGAAATCAATCCGGCATCGAAATGAACGAGGCTAGTTAAGATCTCTTTAGATAAGTTTCCATATAAGGAAAGAGAATTATTTATCATTAAATCAGCAATTTCCCTGCTCATATACCCTTTAGCAAAATTCGCATCATAAATTTCTTCCGCTTTTTTATACATCTCAAGGTCGCCAAGTACAGCAATGATTGCCGAAGATGTTTCAACTTGTTCTTGATCGTTGGCAATCTGACGCAGTTCTTTTTTAACTTCCTGATTTTCTATGACGATAAAGCGCCATGGTTGCATATTACTTGACGAAGGTGCTGTAATGGCATTTTGTAGTAATGTTTGCAGCTTTTCACGAGGTATTACAACACCCTCTTTATATTTTCGTACCGACTTTCTCTCATGCATTAATTGTTGAATAGTTGTAACTGTTTTTGTCATGTTGGAAACCTCTTTCATTAAGATTATTTACATTGTTCTTTTAGTTTTACCTATACATTGTTCAATTCATTGACCCATCAATTATTGACTAGTCAATTATAGTAGAAATAAACAAGAAATCAAAGAAATTGGCTTAGACACGGAATTTTTTTTGGAACTCCCGCCTTCCCCTTAAAAAAGACATAATATCTAGACGTTCTTCGTCAAAAATCGTATAGTTATATCTTGATAAGTGTCAAAAAAGGAGATTCATTAATGAATATAGTTTTAACTACATTGAACGCCAAGTACATTCATACCAACCTGGCGTTGCGTTATTTAAAAGGTGCCGCACAACCGGAATTCAATCCGAGGATTATTGAATATACAATTAAAGACCCTGCATTTAATATCGTTTCCGACTTGTATCAGCATAAGCCTGATGTCGTTGGGTTCAGTTGTTATATTTGGAATATTGAAGAGACAATCGGGGTTATCCGAATGCTTAGAACCGTCTCGCCGAATACGAAAATTATCTTGGGTGGACCCGAAGTCTCCTATGACGTGCATGATTGGCTACGTCGTATTCCGGAAATCGACTATATCGTGATGGGGGAAGGCGAACTATCCTTCAAAAATTTATTAGAATATTTGAATGGCGACATTCCATTAGACGATGTTCCGGGGATATGTTACTTACAAGATGGCAAAATGAAGATTCATGCCCAACCGAAGAAAATCGATTTGCGCGAGCTTCCTAGCCCTTACCGTTTTGAAGAAGATCGTGCTTCTTTAGGTAAGCGAATCCAATATATCGAAACAAGTCGTGGCTGCCCTTTCTCGTGTCAATTTTGCCTTTCTTCCATAGAGGTGGGTGTTCGTTACTTTAATCGGGAACAAATCAAAGAAGAAATCCGTTATTTAATGGACAATGGTGCCAAAACAATCAAGTTTGTCGATCGTACGTTCAATATTAGCCGCAGTTACGCAATGGAAATGTTCCAATTCCTGATCGATGAACATAAACCAGGGGTTGTCTTCCAATTTGAAATTACGGCTGACATTATGAGGCCTGAAGTTATACAGTTCTTGAACGACAATGCTCCACGCGGGTTATTCCGCTTTGAAATTGGGGTACAATCGACAAACGACTTAACAAATGAACTGGTGAAGCGTCGTCAAAATTTTGAAAAGCTCAAACGCACTGTTACCATGGTTAAAGAAGGTGGGAAAATCGATCAGCATTTAGATTTGATAGCAGGTCTTCCCGAAGAAGATTATGCAAGTTTCCGCCAAACGTTCAATGATGTGTTCGCCATGCGTCCGGAAGAACTGCAACTTGGCTTCTTAAAGCTACTGCGCGGAACAGGACTTCGCGTTCAAGCCAAACAGTATGGTTACACGTATGTGGATCTTGCACCTTACGAGATTTTTTCAAATAACGTTCTTACATTCGATGAAATCATTCGTATCAAACACGCAGAAGATGTCCTTGAAAAATACTGGAATGACCACCGGATGGATTACACAATCGAATATCTAGTTACAGAAGTATTCGATACGCCATTTGATTTCTTCCAAAACTTCGGTACGTACTGGGAACAAAAGGGATGGTCCCGCATTGGTCATCAGCTAGAGGATTTATTTAAACGGCTTGAAGAGTTTTTGGCTACCCAACCCAATGTAAACATGGAAATTGTTCGAAGCTTAATGCAACTGGATTATCTATCAAAGCAACAATTCCAGCCTCGTAAACTTTGGTGGGAAGAACGGGTTTCCAAGGATGTCCAAAAACAAATTTATGCGTCGCTAAAAGAATCACCAACAATCGCAGGTGAAGAGTTTGCCGAATTTGATTTGACGGAAAAAGATTTTTATAAGCATTCGCTCATCATTCCTTTTTCCATTGATTATCGCTCGTTGCAAGGTGGCCAGGTTGTTGCCCAAGATGGCTATCTGCTCACATATTTCCGCTTAGGACAAGCACCTTATTTTGCTACTCTAGAAAAAACGCTTAAATGAAAAAGTGGGGCCTTTCTACTTAATAGAAGGGCTCCATTTTTCTTTTCTTTCGCTCAGTATATCTTGGATACTTTCAATGTGAGAAGCAGCCCAAGCTTTCTCACGGAAATGGAGGAAGAGACTAAAGGTGATGCCCCCGATGTAAATCACGATAAAAATCAACCAATACCTGCTCCCCCTGTGCAAATAGTAGCTTTTGCAAGTTATTGGAGAAAATTAAAAATAGAAATGGCATCGATGACACATCCACAGGTATCATGCCCGAACCATTTTTTTCCTTGATCAAACGATAAAAAATCAACTTTAATAACTCACTCTCAATAGATTGATAAAAATCTCGAACTTCCTTCATTTCTTTCAAATATTTGGAAATTGCTATGTTAGTAGAATTGTTTTTCAAATGACAATAAATCTTGTGTGCGTCGCCTCTGAACAAGTTCACTGTAAAACCCCCTTTCGAAATGCGGTTCAACCCCTCTACACTCTCTATACTGTGAGCCATTAAACAAAATATACGAAGTCGGTTGAATGCAATGAACAAAAAACTTCTGCAACTGTTTGCAGAAGTTTACCAATTGATAATACCAAGTTATAAGAAACTTACTCGGGTATATAGGGCAACTCTAGATTGTTCGGCAGGTTAATTACATGTGTTTCAGTGTATGATTTTATGCCATCTTCTCCGTATTCACGACCGACGCCGGATTGCTTGACCCCACCAAATGGAAAGCGAACATCCAGCCCCTGAACTGCTGCAGTATTAATCATCGTTGTACCCGCTTCAATTCTGCGGGCGACTTTGACAGCGTGTTCTTCTTCTCCCCAAACAGAGCTAGTTAAGCCGTAGATACTTTCGTTTTGAAGCTCAATTACTTGTTCCTCATCATCAAATGGCAAGATCGGTACAGTTGGACCAAATTGCTCTTCCACCACAATCGGATCGTGAGGATCGGCCCCCAGTACGAGCGTCGGCTGTAGGAAGTAACCATTGTCCATCAGCTTTGCATCCAAAACTTTCCCGAGCTTAATCACTTTTGCCCCTTTACTTTCGGCATCCTCTATTAAGCTTTTTACATATTGCACTTGATTTTTATTATTTACGGGTCCAACCGTCACCTCCGGATTAAAGGGATCTCCTATTCGAATCCATTTATTTGCTGCTTCAATATATTTTTCGACAAACGCCTCATAAATGGAACGGTGTACATAAACACGTTTTGCTATCATACAAATTTGACCCGCAGTCAGGAAGTTGGAGATAACCATTCTCCGCAATGCACGTTCATCATTTACATCAAAGTCATCCAGCACAATGGCCGCATCATTCCCTCCAAGTTCCAAGGTCATTTTCTTGATTGTTTCAGAAGCGGCTTTCATGATATGTTTGGCGGTCTTTGTCCCACCTGTAAAGGCGATCTTCGCAACCTTTTCATTTGATGTCAATTCCACGCCTACTTCTGCATCGCCGTTCACAAGATTCAATACACCGGGTGGGAACTCATCCGAGATGATTTCCGTAACACGACTCACTGCCAATGGAGCCAATGGACTTGGCTTTAGCACCATTGTATTTCCCGTCAACAAAGCAGGCGCAATTTTAATTGTGGATAAAGAAATTGGATAGTTCCATGGTGTTATGGCGGATACCACCCCGATTGGATCGTGCGTAATGATTGTTTTGCCGTTCTCATGTTCTTTTAACTCCGGTTCAATCACTTTTTTGACATGATCACAGGCAAATTCCATCCACATCAATGAAATGGCAATTTCACCTTGTGCATCATATAGCGCTTTTCCGTGCTCTCGCGATAATAGTTCGGCGATTTCGGGAGTTGCTTCCTTAATCTTTTGAATAGCATTCTTCATTCTCGTAATGCGGTCATCCACATCGCTCCACGCCCACGACTTAAAAGCATTGTATGCCGCATCAATCGCTCTCTTTGTTTCTTCCCTTGTATTATTTGGTGCGTAGCCAACAATTTCTTCAGGATGTGCTGGATTCTCGCGTTCAATTTTCTTTTCCGTCTGTATTTTCTCTCCATTTATAATCGCATTCACGATCAAGGGTTCTGTCGTCAAAATTGAATACCTCCAAATATTATATTTATCAAAACTAGTATGAAAGTTCATGCCAT
This sequence comes from Ureibacillus sinduriensis BLB-1 = JCM 15800, assembly GCF_000772955.1. Taxonomy (GTDB): domain Bacteria; phylum Bacillota; class Bacilli; order Bacillales_A; family Planococcaceae; genus Ureibacillus; species Ureibacillus sinduriensis. Next base: position 9,578 of record NZ_JPVO01000038.1, read on the forward strand.
GGCTACTCAATAATTAGCAGCTCTCGATTTTAAGCTATTGTTGTGCGGTTTGCTGAACGACATGGACGATCCATTGCTTTAAATCTACCAGCCGGTTATATTTTGGTTTTGTATTTGTTCCAGCAATAATAAGGGGGACGGTGGAATCGACTTTATGAAGAGAACCATGCGCCCCACCCCCTGCGTGATCATGGCTATGTTCATTTATAAATTCATAGGATGGTTTGGCATCAACTAAAAGGAATGGTCCTTCATGTGAATTTAGTGCACCGTTAAGTCTTGCAAGGGCATCCGGATAAGTATTATATTGGATTAAGCCATGTTCCGATACTTTGAGATCTAATAGAGACATATCCCCCTCCAGATTCCAGGTTTGATGATATATATCCTTATACTGCCCCACTTTAGAGAATGAAAGGACTGCACTCTTATCCGGACTGGTTACATAATTAATGCCTGTATCTGTCCATGCAATCAATCCGATACGCTTATCCTCCTTTAATTTTTCAACTATTGCGTGCTTATCAATATTTTCATCAATCAAATTGATATAAGCCATCCGTTCATTGATGGCAACGGCTAATTGACTTTCGTTATTTTCTCTGCTCCAAAAAGAATAATCTTTTAGGATTTCATTAAGATCGATTAATCCCTTATCCTTATCGCTATCAACTTGAGATTGGGCACTATCCCCCATCACAATCCACGTCACTTCATCAATTGCTTCTTCCCAAGAGTCAAAAACATTAAGCAGTTTTTGGATTGATTGATCTATTTCCTCAATTTGCTTGAACTCTAACGGACCGTTTCGGTGTACCTTTGCGTCAAGATCTGGAAAATACGCTAACGTAAATGGGGGTAATTTTTGCTGTTCAATAAGGTATTTTAACTCACCAACCGTAAAGTCATCATTTACACCCATCCGACTCCAAATGTATTTATGGCTATCATTCATGGGATTATATTGAGATAATGCCCCCAACGATAAAATTGTTGGTCCATCGACTTCTATCTCTTCCGGAAACAGCCCCATGAAAGAAAGAATTCTGGGAACTATCAACTGATGCGCTGTCTCCCCCCTATAAATTAGCCCATTGATCGATGCTGAAGAAATCTGTGCTTGTGCAAGCACTTCGTAAATCGTTTTTACTTTTGGATTCAGATGTGAACTATTTAACCGAACAACACTATCCCTCGCTACATTTTTCACTCCATTATTCCATATTTCCCTCATTCCGCTTCCATAACTAATCACCCGGCCCTCGTTTTGATTAAACCAGATAAGACCAGGTATTTTATGCTGGTCGGCATAAGTGCCTGTCAATATCGTACTATCGATCGCGACAGACATGGTCGGATAAGAGCTTATAACATCTGGGATATATTGTCCGTTATTTATCAAAAAAGACAAAGCTGGGGCGTTTCCTGCATCCATCGCCTTTTGTATCGATTCACTCATCAGGGAATCGATAGTGAGAAGTATTACAGGCTTTTCTGAAGACCGTATGTGGACTTCATTTATATTTTTTGCCGGTCCCATGGACATCGTGATAATTATAATCATGGGGAGAAGAAGTAAAAGGAATATCAAACTTAAGATTCTTTTTTTCATAAGTCCACCTATTAGAAATAATAACGTTAATATGTGTTTTTTTTCTTTGTTCATGTGCAAAATAAAAAAATCTGAATTTAGTTGATACTAAATCCAGAAAGAAAGCTATTATTCAAGTTATACTATTTATTCCGAATCTACTTCCAGCCCGATTTCCCCCGATGCTTTGCGGTATTCAACCTCCGCCAACTGCTCCCTCGTGAGTGGACGATTTGGATAGACATCAGTTAACAACCCAATGCTAGTTGCCCACTCCCATGCTTTTTCATGAGTGGCAAGTGGTTCACGCTCCACCAATCCAATCAGCCTCTCCAACTCTTGAATTCTTTTTGCCTGTGCATCAATTAAGCGTTTTAATTCCTCATATTGTGCCATCGTTAATTCCTCCCCAGGACTTGGAATCGCTCTTTGTAATCCAACAAACTTAGCGAAACGCTGCGCGATTGACTTACCGACATTTGCCAAAATTGTATTATTACGAAGTTTGGTTATATCGATTAAACTATCCATAAATCCACCCTCAATCAGTATGGCAGGCATTTTTGTTTCACGGACTATATGCAGATTACCTCGTTTTACGCCTCGATCCCTAAGACCATAGGATTGAACGAGTGCAGGATGGATAGCATTCGCCAATTCAACACTTTTCGGTTGCGGATTTGTATAAACAAAGGTTTCTACACCGGTATGATTTCCCCATTTATTCCCTAGTGCGTTATGATGAAATGAAATGTAATAATTAGCAGACCAATTATTCGCCCCGTCAGTACGTTCTTTTAATGGAACATCTCTTTTTCCGGTAGGATCATCAAATCTTCTTGTCATCACTCCTTTATATAGAGCCAGTTCATTGGCAAAGGCCCGTACAACTTTATCATTAAATGACCATTCTCTCTCTCCATCCGGCGTCCGTTTACCTGCTGTATGAAATCCATGTCCAGCATCATATCCAACTTTTATCATTGCTCATCACCCTAGAAATAGTATATGCAGAAGGTTTTTAACTGCCAGAACAATCGTCATAGATTTGAATGCATTCTCTATTAATAAATATCGATTACTAGGATAAATAGAGACATTCCAATCATAAAAAGCCATAAACTAAAATAGTTTATCGCTTTTTATATGAATATAAAATTATTCTCTCAGTCGTCATTCAATACATTTCCAATAATCGGCAAGTTTAGGTGGATAATTACGAAAGTTACTTCGGATCGCCTATGTGTGAGAATTTATTTAGTTACTGCCATTATTAGCAGATGGATGAATGGGGGGATTTCAGGCAAGCAAAGTATGTTCTGCCCTTTTCCCACATAATCTGTTCTCGCGAGTATATACTGATTCATTTACAATATACCGGCTACAAGGTAATCATTATGTTCCTCGAACCATCTCATTTTCTTGTTTAAACGCACAACTTCCCCAACAATAATCACGCTCGGGTTTTTCACTTGTTTTAAAACAGCTATTTCATAAATCGTCTCCAGTGTTCCAATCACAGTACACTGCCCGTTTGTTGTGCCTTTATGAATCAAGGCAACCGGAGTTTCTTTGTCTTTTCCGTGAGCAATTAATTGAGTGGCAATCTCGCCCAAATGTTTCATCCCCATATAAACGACCAAAGTATCAACACTTCTTGCAAGACACCCCCACTGATGATCCGCATCCACGCCTGCTTTCCGATGCCCTGTAATCACAGCGAAGGAGGAGCTATAGTCCCGATGAGTTACCGGGATACCTGCGTAAGCAGCTGCAGCAATTCCTGCTGTAATGCCAGGAACAATCTGGAAGTTTACACCCGCTTCCCTGCATGCCATTGCCTCTTCGGCTCCTCGTCCAAAAATAAATGGGTCGCCTCCTTTTAGCCGTACAACGATTTTTCCTTCTTTTGCATATTTCACTATTTCCAGATTGATCGTATTTTGCTGCATCGTATGGTAGTTCGGGAACTTCCCGCATGAAATTAGCTTCGCCCCCTTTTTGGCATAATTTAATAAATCAATATTGACCAATCGATCGTAGAGTATTACATCTGCCGTTTGAATGCATTTCAGACCTTTGACGGTAATTAGCTCCTCATCTCCCGGACCTGCGCCGACTATATAAACCATTCCCATCTTTAGAACCCCTCCGCTTCGCCAACCGGATTGTTATTTTTCGTTTTGGAAAACCTTAACGCTTTTTTGGGCTCTTTATGATACGTCATATAAAGTGCACAACCTGTAAAAATAAAGCCACCGACGACATTGCCGATTAACACCGGCACTTGATTCCAAATCCACCAATCATTAAAACCTACATCTGCCCCCAATAACATGCCAGCTGGAATAACGAACATATTGACAACTGCATGTTCAAATCCTTGTGCAAAAAATATTAAAATCGGCAGCCACATTGCAATGATTTTCCCGCTAGTCGACTTTGAAACCATGGCCATGACCGCTCCTAAAGAAACCATCCAATTGCACAGAACCGCTTTAACGATTATTACGATAAAGCCGGCTAACCCCAATGCTTGGTAACCAAGCGTCTTGTTTTCTGCGACATCAATGATTTTGCGGGCGATGATATGATCGGTAGAAGCGCCAAAATTGGTAATTGAAATGACGAATAAAGAAGCGTAAATAGAACCCCCGATCAGATGGCCAACAATCACCCATAACCAATTGTTCAGCATTTCTTTTACTGTCGCTTTACCATCCAATACAGCAAGTGGAATGAATGCAAAATTTCCAGTTACCAATTCGAGTCCTAATAAAATAATGATGACGAAGGCTGCCGGAAAAAGCAGCGCCCCAATAATCCCTAATTTTGTTTGCATCTCGGCGGTAAATGCCAATGTTGTTCCGAACCCCAATAAAGCACCTGATAAGGCTCCACGAACCACCATATCCTTAAATTGCATTTTTGCCTTATCCGTTCCTGCTTGAACCATGTTTTCGACAACTTGCATCGGTTTAATATTAGTCAAATGCATCCTCCTAAAAAACAAATAGTCTTGTTGACCTTCTTCTCTATTATCATGATAAAACTATATAGACGTCATCGCCTTCAACTTCAATTTCGAAGGTTTTGACACACCCGTGATCTGGTTCTTCCACTTTTCCGCTAGTAATATCGATTTTCCAATCATGCATGGGGCAGAATACATGCTCTCCGCTTACCAACCCCTCCACCAGTACGCCACCTTTGTGGGGGCAACGATTTTCAATGGCATGAAAGTTTCCACTTTTCAAACGGAAGAGGGCAATTTTCACATCTCCAATTTCGATAGCCTTCCCAAACTCCTTTGAAATCTCATCAACTTTAACTACCTTAATTCGTTCCGCAATTTTTTTCATTGCTTTCCCTCCAGTTTGTTAATGTTGTATTGTTACACTTTCAAATAGTTCATTTTTCAATTTATCATTGTTAATAATTTTCTTCCAAGGGTCTTCCTGCACTGTAACGGCAAGATTGAGGCGTTCATTTAATTCTTTGCGTTGTTCCGGGTTTTCGATAACTATTTTGATATTTTCCAGCCCCATGCGTTCAAGCCATTTTGATGTTCGCTCCAAGTAGACTCCGGTTTCGCGGTAATACTGGAAATAGGCGGATGCATAATCGATCACTTCTTCCGCGGTTTTTACTTTGCCAAGGAGGTCGGCTGCACGCAAATGTGTTCCTCCATTTCCTCCAACATACATTTCAAAACCACCCTCCACTCCCACAACACCGAAGTCTTTAATGCCGGATTCCGCACAATTTCTCGGACACGCCGATACAGCCATTTTAAACTTATGTGGCGAACCGACACGCTCCAACCTTTTCTCCAAAGCTATTCCCAAACTTAGAGAATCCTGTGTGCCAAATCGGCAGAATGTTTCCCCAACACAAGTTTTTACTGTCCGAAGCGTTTTCCCGTAGGCATAACCAGAAGGCATGTCGAGTTCCTCCCAAACCTTTGGTAAATCCTCTTTTTCAATGCCAAAGATATCAATGCGTTGACCTCCTGTAACTTTTAGTAATTTCGCATTGTATTTATCTGCCACATCTGCAATTTTTCTCAATTGTGCCGAGCTCGTTACTCCACCATACATACGAGGCACAACACCGAAAGAACCGTCTTTTTGTATATTGGCATGCAACCGTTCATTGACATAGCGTGACTCATTTTCATCTTCATATTCAGTTGGATGAATCATACCCAAGTAATAATTCAAGGCAGGCCTGCATTTGGAACAGCCATCAGAAGTTTTCCATTCCAATACATGCATGACCTCGCGTGTATGCATTAGGTGTTTTGTACGGATAGCTTCGATGACCTCGTCACGTGAATGATCAGTACAGCCGCATAGCGTTTCCTTATGGGAAGCAGGATCAAAATCCTCTCCCAAAGTGATTTCAAGCAATTCGGAAATGGATGACTTGCAACCACCACAAGAGCGGGATGCACTCGTACACGATTTTATTGCATCAACGGTCGCGCAGCCTTGTTCATGAATAGCCTGTACAATGGATCCTTTGGACACCCCGTTGCATCCACAAATGATTTCATCCGATTCCATGGACGCAACGACACTTTCACCAGCTTCTCCCCCAAGTGGCTGCAGCAAACTTACTTTAACTGTGTCCGAAACATCTGTGTTTTTTTTGATCAGCGAAAAAAGCCTCGTACCTTCCCTGCTGTCACCGAACAATACAGCCCCTACTATTTTTTTACCTTTAAACACCATTTTTTTGTAAAGACCATCTTGTTCATCATAAATACGCAATGCTTTTTTCTCGCCGCCTTCGATAAAATCCCCTGCCGAGAACACTTCCACACCTGAAACTTTCAATTGAGTGGAAACTACAGATCCTTGATATGGAGAGGCTAAAGAACCACAAACTGCACTCGCCAGCACTTTTGCTTGTTCAAAAAGAGGTGCTACTAAGCCATATGCAATGCCCTTATGCTCTGCACACTCACCGACAGCATAGATATTTGGAATGTTTGTTTGCAAGTAGTCATTGACGATGATTCCTCGGTTTATCGTTAGCCCTGCTTGATTGGCCAGTTCAACATTCGGATTAATCCCCACCGCCATTACAACCAAATCACACTCCAGAAAATCTCCATCTGAAAACCTTATACACTCCACTCTTTCGTGTCCTATAATTTCGGTAGTGTTTTTTTCTAATAGAAATCTCATTCCCTGGACTTCCAATTCTTCTTTCAATAGAGTAGCAGCCGTCACGTCCAATTGGCGATCCATCAAAGAACTGCCTAGATGGACGACCGTTACTTCCATTCCTAAGTTTAATAAACCTCTAGCCGCTTCCAATCCCAACAATCCCCCGCCAATAACAGCGGCTTTCCTATAATTTTTTGAAGCCTTCACCATTGTTTCGGTATCTTTTATATCCCGGAAGGTTGTCACTCCTTCTTTATCCTTTCCTGGAATCGGCAAAATAAATGGCTTTGAACCTGTTGCTATAATTAGTTCATCATAAGAGATGGCTGTTCCGATATGTGTAGTGATCACTTTTGCATTCGGATCTACTTGAATGACTTTTTCATTTACAAATAAACGTATATTGTTTTCTTTATACCAGTTCCAATCATTTAAAGTAATATCTTTTACCGTGGTATCCCCTTGCAGCACTTTGGACAAAAGAATTCGATTGTAGTTTGGATAAGGTTCCTCACCAATTACCGTGATTTCAAAACAGTCCTTGTGGATTTTCAATATTTCTTCAATCGTTTTTACACCAGCCATACCGTTTCCTACAAGTACTAACCGTTTTTTGGCCATTAATTTTCCTCCTTGAAAGCAATTTATAATTTACAGAAAATTCTAAAACCTATATGTCAGATGATATCACACGTAAATTATTTGTAAAGCATATTTCCGTATAAAAATTGGGTAAAACGATTACATTTTATCAAACGTAATAAAATAATTAAAATTTTATGTCATCTTTTCTAACATTCGACTCTTTTCACATAATATCTGTTATGATGGAATTAACAATACATGAGGAGGATACAAAGGATGGGTGGATTAAATCATAAATGCATTGCTCTATTAGGAACAAGAAAAATTGAAGAGCAAATGAACATTATTCAGCAACTAGGCGGCACCGCTGTACACCGTCCTGCGCAAGGGACCTTATATTTTGATTCCAGTTTTATCGGAACCCAAGTGAGAGGAATTGTTGACGGGAAATTTGAGTGGATTATTTTTACTACTGCCATTGGTATTGACAAATTATTTGAGGTTGCACGGGAAATTGGCCATGAAGGAGAGCTGAAAGAAGCGCTCCAAAAAATGAAAATTGCCATTCGAGGTTATAAATCAGCCAATAATTTAAAACAAAGAGGCATTGCATCTGTAGTGAGGGATGATGATGGTAGTATTTCGGGATTAATTCGGGAAATGAAGTCCTTCGATTTGAAGAACAAGTCCGTTGCGGTCCAGCTATATGGCGACCCGGCTGTTGAGCTCCTCAATTGGTTGAAAAAAGAACTAGCTAATTACCAAGAAATCGTTCCGTATCAGCATGTTCCACCCAAGAGGGAAGTTTTAAGCCAGTTAATGAACGAAATATTGACAAATCAAGTGAATGCTGTCACTTTCACAAGTATTCAGCAGGTTCGTTTCCTTTTTCAGTATGCAACGGAGGCAAATCAGAAAATTGATTTATTGGATGCATTGGAGAATCATGTACTGGCTCTTCCAATAGGGAAAGTAACAGGGAAAGCTCTGCAAGAACATGGTGTAAAAAGAATGATCATTCCGCAAGATGAAAGAATCGGGAGTGCACTCATGACTTTAAATAAATATTATAAAGAATCTGTCAGAAACTAAAAACTAACTCCGGCTTTCCTTACGCCGAGCCCCATATAATCTGGCACTCCATCTCATTTGAAACAGTAAGTTATTTCAATTATGAAGTTATTTATTTTATTTCTCATTTGACATTTTTCTTTCTTCTACAATTTATTTACGTTCATAGAATGTAAGTATATTTAATTGAAGGGAGATAGATTATGTTCGCTGTTCATTTTTTTGATAAAAACACACTATTCATTAGTAAATTATTGAATGAGGTTCCTGCACTTGGTTCAGAAATCAAACTGAAGGGCCGTAAAGGCAGGATTACAGAAGTAAGCGAGTTGGAGGAGAATAAATTCCGTGTTCAAGTAGAATTTGAAGCTATTAAGAAGCAACCTTTAGTAAGCGCTATAGATAAAAAGAAAAGAAAATAAAACTTGGACTTATCAACCACTTTTAAAATATAGGAAGTGGTTGATTTTTTATTATTGAATACCTGCATCGGCAATCATCCAATCTGCTGCGGAAGATAAATCCTGGAATATGGCATCGGCCAACGGATCATTTCTTCCCAAGAACACCGTTTTGGTTCCGGCTTTTTTTCCAGCTATTATATCTGTATCGGTATCGCCGACCATATACGATTTAGATAAATCAACATCGTACCTTTCCCCTAGTTCCATAATCATTTTACTACCAGGTTTTCTGCATTCGCACCCTTCTTTTGGTTTATGCGGACAAAATGCCACATCATGGATTATGGCTCCAAATTTCTTTAGCTCCTTTATCATATGTTCGTGGATTTTGATGAGCTGAGTCTCTTTCATAAAACCCAGCCCGACGCCACCTTGGTTGGTTACCACAAAAATGTAATCAAAAGAACGATTCAACTTTTCGATAGCTTCGGGTACTCCAGGTAAAAAATAAAAATCTTTCGGCTTATTGACAAACTTCACTCGATTTGTCAGAACTTCATTAATTACTCCGTCGCGATCCAAAAACACGGCCCGATTCATTACCATCACCTACCTTTTACTCAATGCTCAATTTTTATTATACTCGCTAATCCATTTTTGAATCTTTATCGTATGCTTATTTTTCACCAAAATCGTTTTTGCTTTAACTGATAGTGAATGAAAGGACTTTGCGGCAATAAAAGGGATTTCTTTCATTTCGATTGTTTTTATCATGACTGGCACCGTCTTCATATATTGTTTTATTTCGCGGCCATTTTCCATTATTTCTACAGTGAAAGTTTCAATCAAAGCGATAACCCAAATAATTGCAAGCAACACCATGATTGACATGTCCAGCGTCTGTTCTATTGAACCGATAGTATCCATTGTGACAATCATCTTGACTGCGAAAAAAATCACACCCGAGCCGACACTGACAGAAGCATTATACAGAATGTAGTTATATGAAATTTTTGTTCCGAGATAATACATAACTAAAGCGATCGTAATCATCATTAACAAGCAAATGATCAATAAATAAGAATAACTCATGAATTCACCTCTTTTTTCCAATTATTTATACTATTGACCAAAATATGGGTTTTCATTCAACCATAGCTTGTCTAAAGTGTTTGACATATTTGCGAGACGAATTGTTAAGAGTGTTCAGGTTAGATAATTATTAAAAAAATTCAATCAATTACATTATTCAAGCGTATCTGGCACAGAATACGAATGGAAAGTGGCTAATTCGTCATTATTATGGGAAGAGTAGGTCGATTGAAAGCAATCAAGGTGGTGAGACATAGACATTACACTTTCACTTCCCTCTCTACTATTAACTTAAACAATAAGGAGTGGTTACGATGAGAAAACAGAATATACTATGGATTTATGCCCTTATTGCGATGCTTTCTATCGGATTGTTCGCGGCAAGCGTAGTTCCGGCCTATGCACATGAAGACATGCACAAGTTTCACGAGGAGTATGACCGTCTAGATGATGCGGCAAAAACAAAAGTGGACGAGGTGTTGAGCACTTTAAAATCCGATTTGGAAGGCATGGGGTTGGAAGTTCCTCAATCCAAATTCCATGAACAAATGGCGAAGCTAGATCAAGAAACACAAAATAAGGTAAAAGAAATATACCAAAAATTAAAAGAGGAAAAAATCACGAAGGAGGATGCAGATAAGGAGCTCGAAAAACTAGGTGTTGCACCACCCGAACATAAAGAATGCAAACTTTTCGAGGATTTGGACAAAGAAACAAAAGCAAAAGTAAGAGCGATTTTCAAAGAGAAAAAAGAAGGGAGAATCACGAAGGAAGAAGCGCATAAACAACTTGCAGAACTTGGAATTGAAATGCCAAAGAATCCATTGTACGAAAGCTTCGAAAAGTTAGATGATGCAACAAAGGAAAAAATAGAAAAACGTGTAGAAGAAGCAAAGAGCGAACTTGAACAGTTGGGTGTAAGCCTCCCCAAAAAATTCGAGTTTCTCATAAAGTAAAACAAGAGGGTACTCTCGATGTGAGAGTACCCTTCAGAGTGTAGACAAAGTCGATCTTTGACTTTGTCTACACGTTTTTTAGGCTATTTCCTTCAGTGGAAAATCACCCAGACTGTCTTGAAAACGCTTGGCAGACAAGGCGGGCAGTCGAGTGAAGAGATGAATAGAACAAAACGTTCATGAGGGGACGAACGAGACAACCAACGCAGGATGAAAGCGTTTGTCAACAGTCTGAGGGTACTCTCTATGTGAGAGTACCCTTTTTAGTGGAGAAATTAAAAAACGCAGACAAGTCGGCTATCCGACTTTATCTACGCTTTTTTGGATTGGTTAAAATTCATCCACTGCCAAAATACTTAAACAAGGTTATCCTTGTCACTATTCCCCTTGCCATCATTGTTATATAATTCAGTGGCTCGATTATTTTTTGAAGCGTCCAAGCCTGTAGTACGGTTTTTCTGCACTTCTTTGAAGTCGGCTTCTTCACCGAACTCAGTTTGATAATTCATATTCGTGTAGGCATTGCTATGATTGTTATTGGCAATTTCCACATCACTTTCGTCATAAGCCTTAAATAGTAATGGGATACTAAGTAACCCAGCAAGCCCCACCAAACTATAAACAATTCTTGATAAAGCCGAATCCTGACCGCCAAACAGCGCTGCCACAAGGTCAAATTGGAATAAACCAATCAGTCCCCAGTTAATGGCACCTATGATGACAAGAACTAAAGCAATTCGATATATGATACCCATGTTCCCCTCCTGATTAATTTATTTGCTACACAATCTTTTCAATATTGTGTTCACTTATTTTTCGCAAATCCTTTTAATTTATACACTTGAAAATGTATATCTCTAATCGGGCTTTCATATTATAAAATATACTGAAACTCATTTGCCCAAATTTACATTGTATGGTAATGTTTTGCTATGATTAGAAGGGACGAATTTAAATGATTATTAAACAAAGATTATTAAAGAAAAATGAAGTGGTATGGTGCAAAGCATCCGATAGTAGTACCGAAGTGCTGGAGAAATTGAAAACTTCCGGTTATAGATGTATCCCTATTTTGGATGATAACGGCCAAAAATTTATTGGGAATGCTTATAAAGTGTCGATTCTCGAACACCTGTTGGAGCATGAAAAAGAAGAAGTAGCCATCGTCGAGTTGGCAAGAGATTTGGATGGCACAATTTTTGAGGAAAGTTCATTTTTTGAAAGCTTTTTCTCAATAAAACGACTGCCTTATCTTGCTGTGCTTGATGAAGAACGAAATTTCGTCGGGATTTTGACTCACTCGAAAGTATTTGAATTGCTTGAGGAAGCATGGGGATATAAAACGGGAAGCTGCGCGCTGACAATCGCATTACCCGATACAGAAGGAATATTAGCGAAAGTCCTAACTCTTGTTAAGAAAAAGACTTCTGTTCATAGCGTTTTTACCCTTGATGATGATAATTGGTATTTAAGACGAGTAATTATCACATTAGGAAAAGATGCCAATCAATCGACCATCAAAGAAATTGAAGAACTCCTTCATAAAGTTGGGGCACGTCTAATCGATGTCGAAGTGTTCAATAATGATAACTTCCAATAGAATAGAGCCACCTATTTTTAGCTAATGAAAAGGAAACGCGATTCGGTATATCCCGATCGCGTTTTTTACTAGTTAAGATTGAATTTATAGACGTCACGACCATTCAATTCTTGAATTGGTCGATTGTTTTGCAAGAAGATGGAACTGAATCGGTTAATTTGGTCATCCGACATTTCAATCGGTTGCTCCAAAATAAACCAATTTACCCCTTCTGTGCAAGGAGGTGCAGTAATGGAGCCCATATATTGATATACACTTTTTTGTTCAGGCAACAACAATTGCAGGTCGACTGGATTTTTTAATACTTTAGCCGCTTCTTCGCCATTTGCAGGAATTTCATCCCACATTTCGGCAAGCACTAAGTTCTCTTCCCCACTTTCAATAAATAATCCAATTATCGCCATTTCGCCTTCTTCCGATCGGTGATATAAATGTGCTTCCATATCAAAGTACTGCCCATTCAACTGGTGTTCACTCGGTGAATGGAAATGTATACCTGTCAATTTATATTCTTTATCATTGATCAGTAAGGAGTTTTCCAACGTTGTTGAATTCGCTTCAATCGTATGCCCAATATTTTCGACCGTAAAAATTGCCTGGTCATAATTAAGCGAAATTTGTTCGGCTAATTTCATAGCTTCTTGTTGGTTTGCCGTTTCTTTAAGTTCGATGTTAATAGGGGATTGAAGCTCACCTCTTCCACATGCTTCATAATTCGAGTCGACATTCATCCATTGTTCAGGGCCAGTCTCGCCTGTATACGACCAATATACGTCTGCAGCTGTTAATTGTTGTTCATTTTCTACAGGTGCTTGCTCTGTCGTATCGATTGCAAAGTATCCGATGACACCTATAACAGCAGCTATAGATAAAAGGGCATAGATGTAACTTTTTCGCATGATATACTTCTCCTTTTAATTGCTCTTTTCTATCAAGTTAGCCAATTTGTGCGCTTTTCTATTCACTACTGGAGAAATAAATATGGAGGTTAGTTGATGAACTTGCTACAGAAACAGGTTTGACCATCCACCCCTTAAATTCCTTCTGTTTTCCGCTTGTCCAATATAATTTTCCACCGCCTCTTGTCACGATACCTAATGTAAATAGAACAATCCACCATTTATGATTTCTACCTTTATGCGTGGGTTAAATCTGTCTTTCAGACCCTTTTTTTCAATTTCATAGCTTTCAGGCTTATCTTCCATACCATCATAAAAAAAATCAAGTACTTCCAATTCTTTTTGCCATCTTTTTTTTGCCTCTTCCGCCCAGGAATGGTCATCATTTTGGATGATATTCTGAATCATCGAATCCAGACGCTCCAATGCCCGTCCGGGTTTTATTATATATTGGAGGCAAAAGTGATCATCTGGAATAGCTGTTTTTAAGTCCAGTTGACTGACAAAATCATGAAAATTATCCTCTATTTCCCCATTAATCAGGTTAATCCCAAGGGAGTAAATGACTTCTTTCGTTTGATCACAATAGTAAGATACTTTATAATTCACACAAAAATAAGGAGTCAACATCTGTTGTTTGCCTTTATTTCCATTGCTATGTTGGTACATTTTAACGAACGAGCCAAGTTCCTTTGTTGCTTTAAAAATCTGATGGAGTCTGCCGGAACCAAAATGGATAATTTCACCCATAAATTGATTTTGAATCTTTGCACGATCGGTTATCAAATTAAGCCGCGCCGGATTGGGAGTGCTGTTTGTAGCTTCTATATATTGCCAATAAAATGGACGGTTCATTATTCTTTTATCCATATCCGTTGTTAATTGGACAGAAAGCATATACCCCTCATCCGAAAGAATGTCACAATTTGTCTCCTTGAAAAACACTTTTAAATAGTCATGAACCTGTTCTGCATACATTTATGCTTCCTCCTTTTGTTCATTGCACTATCAATTTCGCAAGCTTAGAATTTCATCAAGCTTTCCGCGTCAGAATATCATCTAAATCCCCTACTACTTTTTCAAAGACGTCGATTTTACTTCCTAGTAAATCCAATATTTTCTGTTCAATCGTGTTTTCAATTGCGAGGTTATAAATATGCACATCTTCTTCCTGTCCCAGACGATGCACACGGCCTATTCTTTGTTCCAGTTTCATCGGGTTCCATGGCAAATCATAGTTGATGACATGATGGCAAAATTGGAGGTTTATCCCCTCACCGCCAGATTCAGTGGCAATTAACACCTGGTCGCGTTGACGGAATAATTGCTTTACCCAATCACGCTTACTTTTGCTAAATTTCCCGTTAAAAAGAACGCTGGAAATTCCTTTTGTATATAAATACCACTGCAAATACGCTTGAGTAGCACGGTACTCTGTGAAAATAATCACTTTGTCGTTTGCATTCTCAATGATTTCCATCACTTTTTCTGCCTTGGAATTAATTTCGAGCTTCATTAGCTTCGCCAATATTTCTTCAACAAAGTCTCTTTCCTCTTTGGCCATCCCTTTTTGAATCATTTTGTTAAGAGTCAGAAATGTCGCTTCTTTACTGCTGCACATTTCCTTCAGCAAAGTGACCATTGTAAAAGAGCTGGAAAATACTGGCGACACCGTTTTTAATGAACTGATCATGTCATAGACTTCTCTTTCTTCAGGTGTATACTGTATCGGTATAGTTTCAACTTTTCGGCTCGTCCATTCAATTCCGGTATCCTGTCTCCGGTTTCTGACCATAACTTGGTTGACTAGTTCCTTTAAGTATTTTTCTCCATCGGCCGAGGTTTTTGTAGTTGAAAAAGTTGCTTGAAATGATTCATAATTCCCTAGATGTCCAGGTTTTAATAATGATACAAGGTAGAAAATTTCAAAGATGTCATTTTGTATCGGCGTAGCCGTTAATAATAAACAAAATTTCTTTTTTAAACTTTGAACAAACTCATAGATTTGGGTTTTATGATTTTTAAGTTTATGTGCTTCGTCGATAATAATCATGTCGTAGTCTTGCTCGTATATTTTTTCACGATGCGGACTTTTTTTCGCAGTATCCATACTCATGACAACTACATCATAGTGCTCAATAGGGGTGTTTTTTCTATAAGCAACCGCTGGGATAAAGAAACGCATGTTCAACTCTGTCACCCACTGATTCTGTAAGGAAGCGGGCACCAAAATGAGTACCTTTTTAACGATTCCGCGTATCATATACTCTTTCATGATGAGCCCTGCTTCAATTGTTTTTCCCAACCCTACTTCATCAGCAAGAATGGCTTTCCCATTCATCTTTTCTATGACGGTTTGAGCAGCTTCCACTTGATGCGGCAGCAACTGGATATTCGTAAGAAATTTGGGTGCTTGCAAACCTGAAAATTCCGGAATTAAATTCATCTTTTCAATTTCATAGCTTTTGTTATAAAGTGTCCAACTATCCCATGGACCATCTTGCTCAAAACGCTGGATAAAGTCCTCTCGCCAGTTTGAAGACCTTTCAATAATCATAACAACACCTCTCTTGTTGTACACTTTAACTTGTCCAAAAATGAAAAATATATGAATTTGAAATAAAAGATGGGGTTTTTTCAGGTTTGTTTTGGAGGAAATACTTGAGGAAAGGGGCAGTACTAAAACTGCCCGTACGACCGCACTATTTTTTCGCTTCTGCTACTTTCTTTACCCGTTCAGCAAATTGAATGACAACTTTACTCGAACCCAACATTACCAATGGTTTCAAATACCATTTCAACGGTGTGTTGGTTGTAGTGTATTTAAAATAGGTTGTATTTTCATCCATTTTCTTCAGCTCATATTTAGCCGTAATCTGGAACATGTTGGCTAGGGTAAAACCAACTTTTAACTTTTTGCTATTGATGTCATCTAAATATTCCAATGTTTTCACTTCGTATTCTAGTACACGATTTCCTTCTCGATATTTTTGGAGATAAATGCTGCCTACTTTCTCGGGTGTAAGTTTAATTGGCTCTTGTGAAACTACTTGCGGCATAATTTTTTGCATATCTTCTAGCTTTCCATTTAATAAACTCCATATTTGTTCTATCGAAGCGTTTATCTCGATATCCTTCGTCCAAGATTTCATTTTGACCTCCAATTTAACCGAAATATTCCAACTATTCGATTATTTTCTCTTATATCAATAATCGTAACATAACGATGTGGTAAGCGATAATATTGATGTTGCTATAAGGATGGGAAATCCAACCATATTACAAATTGAAAATGGCCCAATCATTGGTCTAGGCAGTAAATTAAATTAGATTCATCTACCTAAGACTATAAAAAAAGAAAAATATTGTAAATTTTTTTCCTATCTATTAAAATATTTTTAGTACACTATTTGTAAACTATTTTATACATTCTATTTCAACGCTTGCTATTTTCTTCTAAAAAACTATCATTATCTATTAAATTAGGAGAATAATTTAAGATTTCACAGCATCTTGGGCATGAAATAATTATTTCAGTATATTTACTTAACTTTAATTTTTTTAATCTTCTACTTATTGTAGTCGTGTTATTTTTTCAAATTTCAACCTATTCATTTCCAAAAAAATCGTCATTTTTCGAGTTTTTGTCGACCAGCAACAACTAACTTTTGACAAATTTAATTCTCTTCTACTTCAACTTGAAATCAAGTCTTGAATAATTTCCTTATTAGGAAACATCAACTATTTACTTGATTTACGCAGAGAAAAATCATGAATCCTTCTGCACTAAGCACAATGTATATAGAATATAAGTATAAAATGTGACAAATTTGTGAATTTCATGTTTCCAACCACGAACCGACATAATTTTCAAATGAAGTAATATACAATAACTAAAGTAAAAGCAATTATATTAAGCAATTAATATAATACTAATTTATGGGGGACTACTAGAATGCGAAGTAGATTTTACAGACAAATCTTAAAACTCTTAATCGAAATGAAAAGAAAAGATATGTATAAAAAAGCCAACAATCTAGGTTTTACACATCCCGAAACCGTTACTTGCAGTCAGGAATTGGATGCCTTGCTAAATATCTACAGTCATAAAGCAGCTTAAGGGTTAAGGAGGAATTTTTATTAAAACAATACAATATGAATCCGATTATGAACCCAGTTAGACATGAGTTAATCTGTCTAACTGGGTTTATTTTTATGCATTCTTTCGCTGCATAACCCAATAAACTGATTTTAGAAATTAAAAAGGAGCTTGTTATGCATGAAAACCAGAGCAACTCAAATTACAAGTACATTACGTTTATTTTAACATGGGCAGGTCTCACAATATTGATGTCCATGTATATAATGATCCCCTTAACAGCTACATGGATATCCGAGTTTTCAATAAATGAAAATAAAGCTATTTTCTCCTACTAAAGAACATACTTAAAGATTGAAACTTTTGACCACTACTATACGTATAAGAGAATTATTGTTGAGGCGTAAAGGAGGAACTAGGTTGAAAACCATAACGAAAAAAAGACGAAATGCCTTTTTAATTGATTTAGCCATATCTGGTGCGGTAAATGCAGGTGTCGAATATTTGTTAAGAAAGAAAATCAAAAATGAAGCTTTTCATTCACTTGTCACCCCAACCGCAGTTTTATGGACACTTGAGTATATTCAGTTACGGAAAAGCGGTCAAACTCTCGGATACAAAGCGGCAGGGCTAATGGTGGAAAATGCAAATGGCGGCGAAATTACACCTGCACAAATTGTTCAACGAATGGCCTACAGGGATTTCATTGGTACGGTTGATTATGTATTCAAAAGAAAATCCTTCGAAGGCCAGAATGGGGAAGTTTTCCCCCATGATCGAATTTCCGGCACTGTTGTAAAAGAAGTGTAGCGTAAAAAATAAAAGGTCACCTAGAGTTTTTTCGCTCTGGTGACCTTTTATAAGATTACTTATTTTCCAATCGGATTATCCGCTCCGATTTTACCAGAATAATTTTTTCGTGCATCCACGAATACAAACTGCTTTTCGGGGTATCGATAGCAAGTTAGCTTTCCGCCAAAAACAGCGCCTTGATCTATATTAATTGTATTATTTACAATCATCGGCTCCGGTTTTGGGTCATGTCCCCAAACAATGAGCTGTTGCCCCTTATATTCCTTAAACCAATCTCTTCGGATAGGCTTGCCCTTTTCATCAACTCCGGCGACATCACCATATCGACAAAAGTCTTTAATCTTGGAATTTTCTCTTCCTATGAATTCTTCTTTAATGCCTGCATGGGCACAAACGACTTTATCTTTCCCTTCTTCCGTAATGATGTAGTGAGAAGGAACCTCCATCAATAACTTCCTAAGCTTGCTTTTTAGGACTGCCGTTTCTTTCCCACCATATTTCCTCTCAAAGTTACTAAATTCTTCTTCGACATTCTCATCACCATGTCTTAGTTGAACTTTTCGTCCGTCCAACCAACGTGCGATTTTCCAGCCATGATTGCTATCAATCATATAGGCCAAGCCGTTATCCACATGCTTTAAGAAGAATAACATTGAATCGATTGATTGTGGTCCCCTGCTCATCACATCGCCTAATGAAAGGATTTTCCTTCCCTCTGGATGAATATATAAACCATTTTCATTTTCCTGATAGCCCAACTTTTCCAACATTGCCATGAACTCTTCATAACATGCATGGATATCACCTATAATATCCAAACCATACCCTAATTCGATTCGCATAAATTTCGCTCCCTTTTGCAGCATTCTAATTAGTATAGCTAAGATAGCGCGTTTTCTACCTACAAAATCACTAACAGAAACTATCTAACTTTATAATCTAGTAAAATAAAAGGAATAATTCATGATTATTCGAACAATTGATTTAAGGGATGTTGCTGCAAAATTTCTGGAGGTAAATAAAAGTGTTGATGAATTCGTCTTTAGTTTAAATGAGCCGGGGGAACAGCTCACTTATGAACCAAAAGAAAAATTATTGAGGGGATTTTACCGGATACCGATTCAATAGTTTTTTGCTGACCGCGATAATCACTTGTTGACTATATTTCGCCAATCGCAAGTATTATAAGGCGACACGTAATCGTGCAGCCATCGTCATCGGAATTCAAGAAAGAATGCTCATTTTGCTGTGAAGCTATTTTCATTCGGTTAGCTGCGGGAAAAGAATTTAACGACTGGAACTAACTGTCATTTGGCATGACTTTAAAAGAAGTTTTGTAGGCGGCAACTCAAAACTTCTTCAAAGAACTTACTTAAATAGTTTTTTCGATATCTTTCCACATTTCCTGTGCTACTTCCGCATCAAAAGTACTAAACAAACGGTAATTTTCTTCATCCAATATGCGAAAATGTTTACTAATTAAATTCCTTTGCAGCTTAAAACCTTTATGCTCATTAATATTCTTCCACATAATATGACCGCCTAACGTCTTTTCCTGTGGCCGAATCGTCACATCCTGAACAGTTTGTTCAATAATCTCCATTGGATCTCCACCAAAATGATTATGTAAAGTTTTATTTTCGCGGAATATTGCGCAAATGGCAATCGTTGTCGTCCAGTCCGCCAATGTCCTTCCTTTTTCTATTTGTATGATGTTCTTCTTTGAGACCCCAACCATTTCGGCCATTTTATCCTGCGTAAAGTGGTTTTCCTTTCTCACTGTCCTAAGATTCTCTGAAACAATCTGGATAATATAATCCCGATCCACTAGTATCACCTCAAAATTATTAACTAATGTTCCTTTTTCGGCAACTTTTTATGTATGTAAAATTCCACTTAATATAGACTATAATTGTGTCTTAAAGGTTACGGTTTTTCTGAATATTTTATATAATAGCGACTATTGTCCTAAATTTATATATCGACTATTGCCATATAGACAAAGTCATATATCGACCTTGTCTAATTCTGATATTTTTTAGTTACCTAACTATTATTTTGTTTTCTTCTTATGAAGGGATTAATTTTGACAATCTTTTCATCATATAGCCCTTCCACTCTTGTGCAAGTGCATCAACAGCAAGGATGGCTTGCATCGCTTCAACATCTTTTGGACGTCTAAAGTAAATTTCATTGCCAAACAAAACAGAGATTCCTTGTGGATTTTTTTCAATTAAGGTGATCTTGGAATCATTTCGGACTTTTCCTTCTTGAAGGACACGGCAAAGATATCCAGTATAGCCCGTTTCTACCATACGTTTCATCAATGTTGGAAGACCAGTGCGTTTATTTATTGTGCTGCAAGGAACACGGCCCTGCGTTACTTGTATTATCGCTTCACCTAGCTGATAAATATCTCCAATATATACATCAGATTCCAGCATATTCGTCACAGTAATATTTTCTCCAAAAGCTGAATTCGGCATTGCCGTATCGAATTCTTTTTCCCATTGTGCATAATGTTCATAAGGATAAATGCATACGGCACGGTCTGGTCCACCATGGTGTTTCAAATCTGCAACTCCATCTCCGATAAAGCCTTCTTTTGTTAAAAAGGCTTCCTTAACTGACTCTTTACATATTCCTGTTTCTACTTGCCGATTATTTTCATAGGTCATTTTTTTCGGTAAACCGATAGTAAAAGCTTTTAGGATTATTTCTTCATGCTTCATCATCTGGGATATGACTCACTTTCATATTTACTTATTTACTATATAAATTATAAAGTATCGGTTTACTTAATGGTAGTTATTGGAACAGTAATATTTACGTCATATAAATAAATCAGATTGGCACTACTTCCAAACTGTTAGAGAAGCAGTGGGTACACCTTCCACAATTACTATCTCTCTCATTCCCCAACACCGCCCCATTTAATCCTTATGGAGAAAATTATCCTAAATTCTGTGCTAAGTTTCTTGTACTAAAGCCTAAATCCCATATTATTTTGGAGCCGTTCGAATTCCCCGTCTTAGTCGAATAACCTCGCCAAAAATCAAAAAATAAATAGTATGTATTAATTTGAACTGTCAAAAAATAAACTCCAAAGTAGTGCTACTTTGGAGTCAATTATTATAGAGTTTTTTTACGCTGGTTCTGATTATTTTTTTTCGTTGCGTTGTCTGCACGTTTAAATTCGTCGTGGTACAGCACTTCCTGAGTGGCCGTTAATTGGTTGTCTTGGACCGTTAATTGTTCATGTGGCTGCTTATGCTCTTTCATGTGTGACACTCCTTTCTTGATGTAGTCATTGTTTAGTTTGACCTTTGTAGCATTTGATATTCCTGTTGGGTAAATGATCGAGCGAAAAAACATTGGTGAAGCCATCATGGCGCTCACCATAATAATCATTCACTTTCCAAGCAAAAAAAAACGCGAAACAGCAAATAAAGCTGTCCGCGATTGTATGTTTATAATCGAATCGTCCATCCGAATGTGTCTTCAATGAATCCGTACTGAATACCTGTTAAAGTTTCATATAGCATTTGTGAAATTTCACCAATTTTACCTTCGTTAATGATCATTTTATCCCCTAGGTACTTCAACTCACCAACTGGGGAAATTACTGCAGCAGTGCCAGTTCCGAATACTTCTTCCAGAGTTCCATTGTTGTAAGCTTCCACGACTTCATCAATCGAAATATTGCGTTCCTCGACTGGAACACCTTTGGATTTTAAAACGTGCAACATGGAATCTCGCGTAATTCCTGGCAAAATACTCCCATTCAAAGCAGGAGTAACGACCGTCCCATTAATTTTAAAGAAGATATTCATACTGCCGACTTCTTCTATATTTTTGTTTCCTTTACCATCCAGCCATAAAGTTTGGGCATAGCCTTCACGGCTTGCAATTTCTTGCCCTTTTAAGGCGCTTGCATAGTTGCCGCCAGTTTTCGCTTCTCCTGTTCCACCTTTCACGGCACGCACAAACTGCTCTTCCACCATGATTTTTACTGGATTGATACCTTCCTTATAATAAGAACCAGAAGGAGACATAATAATAATGAATTGGTATTTTTTTGAAGGATGTACACCTAGATTAGGTTCTGTCGCAATAATAAATGGACGAATATATAATGATGTCCCTGGAGCACTTGGAATCCATTCCCGGTCGACTGATACTAATTGCTTTAAACCTTCTAAAGCTAATTCTTCATCGATTGTTGGTATACAAAGGCGTTCGTTTGATCTATTTAACCGTCTGAAGTTTTGTTCTGGACGGAATAATAACGCTTGTTTATCCACAGTTACATAAGCTTTCAACCCTTCGAAGACAGATTGACCATAATGGAAAATCATTGCGGAAGGGTCTAGAGTGATTGGTTGGTAAGGGACAATACGGGCATCATGCCATCCAATACCTTCAGTATAATCTAGTACAAACATATGGTCCGAAAAGTAGTGACCAAAGCCCAATACTTCCGAAGCCGGTTTTTCCTTTGGATTTGTTGTTAACTCTGTTTTAATGTCAAACATTATATATAGCCTCCGATATTCTTGAAAATTCGGAAATTTTAAGTGATAAACTTTCCATAAATTAATATTACACTTTTTTGACGAACATACTAGTCTTAAATATCAATAAATTCTGATAAAAAAACACTAGATTTTGTTCGTTGTTTATAAATGGTCTATTTTTCCCTAACTGTTTCCAATGTCGTTTCTTTTTATGTATGCGTATTGGGGTGGAACGTAAGAGGAATCGGAAAAAACTAATTGATAAGTTTTTTCCTTCCCTTCTTTACTATGCCCATTTAAAAAAATCTTCTGTTCTAAAGAGGCAACAAGTTTATTGTCTCTTGTTTTTCCAAGCTTTCAATCATTTCAAGCCATTTCTGTGGTTTATTCGGCAGGACTGAGTAGTAATTCTTTAAGAAGTCCACTACTAACGAGGCCTGAATTTCACTTAGCGTTTCATCTGTTGGCATGAAACAGAAATCCAATCCCCCAACAGCTTCCCCATCATTTTTCCATGAAGGATGGACATATGGAAAATCAATACGCTTGTAGCCTAGATGAGATAATACTTCACGACGAACAAAAGGATTCATTGGCATCACGCCTCCAAAATCAAAGACTTCTTTCATCATATAAGGATTATAAATTTCAGCAAACCCACCTTTTAACACTTCGCCATGCTCTTCTGCAAGTCTTAATAAATCCTTTTGTCGTTCTTGGGCTAAAAAACGTCCAATCGAAAGCCCGGGTTTACCGATAATCGTGAAATCAGTCATCGCAATTGACCACCCTGGATAGTAGCGGTATTCCGTCGCACCCACCACTTCGTCTTCATAAACGGCAACAAAAACACGTATGCCCGGATCCTCCAACGGTTCCTTCCAAAGTTCAAACTCCAACACCTCTTCCGGGGGGAAAACCTGTCCCAAAAGTGTATGCAACTTAGCAAATAAAGGGTCGTTAATGTTGGTGATACGAATAAACTCCATAATGATCTCTCTCCTCTAGTGAATTTGCCTCCGAGACAAAACTTTATCCTTCTATATTCGACACTTTATTCCAAAACCCTCTTGATGGCAAAAATGAAATCCTATCTGACATGCATTATCTTTCACTTTGAATGAGAAGCTTATCAATATTTATCAGCACTTTCAACCGTTTTAGCAAATCCAGTCCAATTATACCTTCCAAGTCGATCCCGTAATTCATGGACCCTATTTCTATCTGTATTTCTTCAGTTTTCATCTGACCGATTGTAATGGCATCAAGCATTTTGGAATAGACAAATTCACAACCGCCCACCCCATTGATTCGGTAAATACGGTCATTCGCTTCCGGATAGATTCCGATCTCTTCGGCTATATCCGAAGAAATTATCGAACAGGATGAACCTGTATCAATTAACACGCGAGTTAAATGAGTTGTTCTGCCCTTATATTGGATTTCCATATCGGTTAATAATAAACCTTCATCAATCATTAATTTTTTCATTGGGCCACCCACCTATTGAAAGCGATGAATCCCGGTTTCTAACTTTCCCCGGAATTCCCATCACAATGTTTGCCCCAATATATGCATGTCTTAATCTTTGTAGTACGCTCCTCATTAAAGCGAGGAAAGAAAACCTTGAGGGAAAAGGCGCCCCTTCATTTGGAACACCTTCATTGTAATCATTTTAAAACTTTCCCAAAAGAAACAAATCTTTCAATTTGCCCGCATGTTCTTCATCCAAAGTGCCGTACCCCTCTTCTTCATGATCACTGATAATCGTTAAGGAATCATCGGAATTGAACCACATTCTATATAAGTAGAGCTGTTCTTGGTTATTGTCGTTTTCTGTGTAAAATAAAGTAACGACCAAATCTTCGGTTCTTTCCAAATCCGGACTTGAATCTTGCTGCCAGTGAATTTCATCCAGCAAGCTTTTTATGGAATCAAGAGTTATAAGATCAACAATCATTTCTTCTTCTTCCATAGCCTCATCCTCTACTGCAAGAACATCCACTCTTGTTAAATAGCTCTTATCCTCATCATTACAAGCCGCTAACAAGGCAACCATCATATAAAGGGACAAAATCAACCATAGATTCCTCAAAACATTCCCCCTTCGGCAAATACTTAGGACGCATCCCGATCACAAAAGAACAGGCATGTCACTGGTAAAATAAAACCTCTTAAGTCTCTAAGAAGACGAAAGAGGTTAATAATAATCTAGACAGTCAAGTTTGTATTTTGTTTAATTTCAATATAACGCAGCTGAAGCCCATCCATTTCGTGAATGGAGAACGTATAGCCACCATGTTCAATGATATTTTCTTGTTTTAGTTCTACATCCTGAGAGTAGTACCATCCACCAAGTGTATCAACATCCGGGTTAGCAATATCAATGTTTAGATATCTTGACACTTCTTCTAAAAGTATTTTGGAATAGACAATAAAATGGCCCTCTTTTACTTTCCGAATTTCAGGAACCTCGTCATCGTCAAATTCGTCGCGAATTTCCCCGACTAATTCCTCCAGAATATCTTCAACTGTTACAAGACCAGAGGTACCACCATATTCATCCAAAAGAATGGCAATCGGTGTACGTTCTTTTTGCATTCTTGTCAGTAAATCCTGGATTGGCGTGACTTCGGTTGTATAAATCAGGGGATTAATGAATCTCTCCATAGAGAAGTTTTCAACCGTTATGCGATTGCTTAATCCTTGAGTTAAAAAGTCTTTAATATTAATAAACCCGATAATATTGTCACGATCTTCTTCGTATACAGGATACCTGGTATAACGTTCTTCTTGGATTGTCGTCAAAACTTCGCCATATGTTGCATTTTTGTCAAATGCGATAATATCCGTTCTCGGTATCATGACTTCACGGGCGATGCGATCATCAAATTCAAACACTTTATTGACATATTTCAGCTCGTTTTGATTGATTTCACCATTTTTATAGCTTTCGGTCATCAATAGACGGAGTTCTTCCTCGGTATGTGACAACTCATGTTCCGATGCTGGTTTCATACCGAAAATGCCGATTAAAATACGGGCAGCGCCATTCAAGAACCAAATAAATGGGTAAAGAATTTTATAGAAAATCATGATCGGTTTTGCGAATAATAGTGTTATTGTTTCCGCTTTTTGGATGGCGGCCGTTTTAGGTGCAAGTTCCCCTACTACAACGTGTAAAAAGGTTGCGATGATAAAGGCAGCAGCTATCGTGAAATAATGGATATACTGCTCACCGATTCCGATCATACCAAAGAACGGCTCCAAAATAAATTCAAACGTTGACTCCCCGACCATCCCGATACCGAGTGCCGTTACAGTAATACCCAACTGACACGCAGACAAGTATTCATCTAAATGGGTCGTTACATGCTTGGCGGCAAGCGCACCTTTTTTTCCTTCGGCAACCAATTGGTCGATTCTTGATTGTCTAACTTTTACAATGGCAAACTCGGTTGCCACGAAGAAAGCGGTTAAAGCTATTAAAATTGCAAATATCATTAAATTCAATGCGGTCAATCATCGTCTTACTTAAAAAGTAAGACTTCACCTCCTAGGTTATAAGTAATAATAAAGATTGCATCAGCGCAACACTTTCGGATGATACTTTATTTTTTATGAAATCCTTTTTCGATTGATCCTGTTGCTCCATGTTTTCAACAAGGGTGGATATCTCATTTTGAAGAGCTTTCATATGCTGGCATATGTTTTGTACATCCATTTCTTCATGTTGTACATTGACGTTTTCAATTGCTTTTTTAATTTCATTCAAGCACATGCCTTGTGCTTTCATTTCTTCGATTACACGGATACGTTCTATTGTTTCTGAAGTATAGAAACGATAATTTGAAGTAGAACGTTCAGCTTTCAGTAATCCAAGGTTTGTATAATAATCAATTGTACGTTTAGTGATCCCTGTTATTTCAGCTAATTCGCCAATTTTCAGTTTCTCGATCCCAATTGACTTCCCTCCAAACCATCACGTTATAGTTTTATTATACTAGCAACCTAGCAAAATATCTAGACCGAAATCCCAGTGCATTATTTTCAATTTATTTTAGGTTGATACGAATCAATCGTATCTGCAGGATGGACTTTTTATGATTATATTCAAATAAAGTTTTCAACAGACCATCTAAACAAGCATCCTATGTCCAAATTTTGCGGTAAAACCAAGTTCCCCTTTTTCACCTAGCGCTTCGCCTAATCATTGAAAATCACACAATTTTAATCATTACCTGAACAAAGTCTTTAGAAACATTTCAAAGAAATTTAAAAACCGTTTCTGTAAAAGGTACCAATTCGATATTAAGCAAATAAGATATTACGAATTGGCTAGTATGTTAACGACTAATGGTTATATATTCATTTTTGAATCTTAAGGAGTGTAAAACATGGGGGCCATCACTGGGCGAGAATTTATTAATCGGATTGATCAACTAAATCCTGAAATTTGGATTGATGGGAAACCAATCAGCGGATTACTCTCTGAACATCCCTATTTCAAAGGCATCTTACAATCAAAAGCATCACTTTATGATTTACAACATGATGAAAAAATCAAAGATGAAATGACTTTTCCTTCGCCTCTATCAGGTAATGCAGTTGGTCTTTCATTTCTTGCACCGAAAACAAAAGCTGAGCTGCAAAAAAGAAGAAAAATGATTGAACATTGGGCGGCAGAAACTCATGGTATGATGGGGCGGAGTCCTGACTATTTAAACTCCGTTTTAATGAGTTTCGCTTCATCTGCCCAATATTTGAAAGGAAAAGAGAATTGCTTTCCCGAAAATCTAGTTAGCCTTTATGAAACAGCGAGGGAGAAAGATTTATCTTTTACACATACCTTTATCACCCCTCAAGTAAATCGATCCCAAATTTACATTGAAAACAGCGATATGCCCATTGCGGCAAAAGTCATTGACGAAAATAAGCATGGGATTGTCATCAAGGGTGCCCGCCTCCTTGCGACACAAGGTGGTTTAACGGATGAAGTGCTCGTTTTTAGTATTGTGAAATCCCTTTTCACCGATGAAGATGAAGCTTTCGCATTCTCCATCCCTTCCAATACAAAGGGCTTAAAATTTATTTGCAGAGATTCCTTTATTGGCGGAGATTCCAATTTTGATCATCCTTTAAGTTCCAGGTATGAGGAGATGGACTCCATTGTCGTTTTTGATAATGTTCTCGTCCCTTGGGAAAGGGTATTCTTTTACAATAACACGGAAGTGGCGGAAGAATTTTTGGAGAAATGTTCTTTCCATGCCTATGCAAAACATCAGGCATTAATTCGGCAAATCGCAAAGTGCGAATTCATTCTAGGTCTTGTACAACTACTAGTGACAACTATTAAGGTTGGGGAATACCAGCATATTCAAGAAAAGATGTCGGAAGTTATTATGGGACTCGAAACGTTGAGAGCGCTGCTGGAGAAATCGGAAAACCATGCAACTTTGGACGAATTTGGAAATATGAGGCCAGATGTCTTGACCTTAAGAGTTGCTGGGAATCTATTCCCTAAAATCTATCCTCGATTCATCGAAATCATCCAACTAATTGGTGCAAGCGGGATGATTACGCTACCAACCGAAGATGCCTTCAATTCTCCTATTCGCAAGGACTTGGATCAATATCTTCAAGCAGCAACCAAACCTGCTTTAGATAGGGTCAAAATCTTCCGCTTAGCGTGGGACTTGTCCATGAGTGCTTTCGGAACTAGACAAACACAGTATGAGAGATATTTTTTCGGCGATCCAATTCGATTATCCAGTGAGCTTTATTACAGTTATCCCATTGATTCTTATGTGGATCGGGTGAAAGATTTTTTGGATAAAGAGTTTAAATAAATGAAAACTACTTACAATGGCTACCCATCGTAAGTAGTTTTCATTTGCAGGATTAATTATTTGGAAGCTTTATGCGATATAGTTTATCATCATTTACTTCAGGCGTACCCCGTCCATCCGTATTATTGCTGATAAAATACAGATACGGTTTATCCACCAAGACATCTCGGATACGTCCCAGGCCTAGAACAATCGGACGAGATTCCTTAGTAATGAGATCAAATTCCAAAACAGCTTGCCCTCTTAAAGCCGCAACAAACAACTTCCCCTGATAATAAGATATTCCTGAAGGAGCCCAAGTTTTATTTGATCCCGAGGTAAAAAGCGGTGATACAAAGCCATCTCGTTTATCGTTTCCCTTTATAAGAGGCCATCCGTAATTGTTGCCTGCTTCAATAATATTAATCTCATCATTCGCATCATTCCCATGTTCACTTCCAAACATCGTGCCATCTTCAGCCCACGCCAGACCTTGGGGATTTCGATGACCTAAGCTGTAGACATAGGAGTTTGGAATGGGATTATCCGAGGGAATGGACCCATCGAGATTCATTCTCAGGATTTTCCCTCCCAATGAATTTGCATCCTGAGCAATGGATGACTGAAGGGCATCGCCGGTTGTTGCGTAAAGCTTGTCATCCGGCCCTATTTCAAGTCGACCGCCGTGATGAACAGAGCCGCTCGGAATCCTGTCTAATAGAACCTTTTCTTCGGTCCAAGTATCACCATTTAAATGCAATGTCACGATGCGGTTAAATTGTCCGGAATCATCATTATAAGTATAATAAGCAAAAGCTGAGTTGGACTGTTCGAAATCCGGTGCAAGAGCAAAGCCCAATAAGCCTGCTTCCGACGCGGTTGATAGCCTTTTTTCAAGTTCAACATGTTGTCTTGTTGCTTGACCGTCGACAATCTTCTCTATCCCACCGGTTCTTTCAGTTAAATAGATGACATCATCCAACTTTTCTATCGTCCAAGGAATGGTCAGATTTTCAACAATAATTTCGGGTTCGATATTGTTTAAGGTAGCTTCTGAACTATCATTCCCGAGCTTCGTCACTTCGACCATTTGTTCTTCGGGTTCAGTTGATGTATTTTCTGTTGAAAATAAAGAACAACCTACCAGCAGAAAACAAATAACGGTAATACTTGGCGCTATTTTTTTCAAAAGGTACTTGTCTCCTTCCCCATTGGAATATTGTTATTTATATTATTTACCAATTCCTTTAATATTAACCATAATAAAACCTGTTTCAAACTACTCATAGTAAGTAGTACGAAACAGGTGATAGATCGTTAAATTAATTTAATTGGGTTTTGATTTCATTTACCAAGCTTTGCAATTCGTCTTCAGTAAAATCATATGTTTCTAAACAAAAATGGCACTGTGTTTCGATATTGCCTTCTTCTTCAATGATCTCTTCAATTTCATTAACACCCAGACCCATCAAGGCACGGCTATAACGTTCTTTTGAGCATGTACACTGGAACTGCACCGGCATTGTACTTAGAATTTGCACCTCTCCTTGTTCACCAAGGACTGCCGCCAAGATTTCTTCTGGTGTCATTCCTTTTTCAATCATCTTTGAAACAGGTTCGATTGTCGCTAAATGATTTTCCAATGCAGCGATTGTTTCCTCTTTACAACCTGGCATCAATTGAATGATAAAACCGCCTGCTGCCAGAATTGTGTTATCCGGATTCACCAGAACCCCCAACCCGACTGATGAAGGTACCTGTTCGCTTGTCGCAAAGTAGTACGTGAAGTCTTCTGCAATTTCACCTGAAACGATCGGTACCTGACTTGAGAACATGTCCTTCATTCCTAAATCTTTTACTACCGATAAGAACCCTTCTGTTCCCACTCCTGCACGGACATCTAATTTTCCATGCTCATTTAGGGGAAAATGCACTTGACCATTGGACACAAAGCCGCGGACATGTCCTTTTGCCTCCGCGTCAATAACCATTGCACCGATTGGGCCCTTTCCATCTACCTTTACGGTAATTTTGTCTTCACCTTTTAACATCGCACCCATCATAACACTCGCCGTCATGGAACGACCAAGGGCTGCTGAAACAACCGGCCATGTGTGGTGCCTTTTTTGCGCTTCACTGACTGTCTCCGTTGTCCGTGCTGCAAATGCACGAATTTGCCCATTATAACCTACTGCTCTTACTAAATAATCTTTCATCTATAGAAACTCCTTACTTATGACTAATATTTGTGGAATAGCAACGCTTATGGCGCCCTTTGTTACTTAATATTTTCCTGGATCCGCTTTAGCATATCCATCAGATGTTGTAATTCTTCATCACTAAATTGTTGAAACATTTGATTTGCGAAACTTAATTTATCTTGCTGACAACCCATGATTTGCTCAAAACCTGCATCCGTTAAGTGGACTATCGTTTCACGGTTATCAGTCGGATTCCGTCTTCTGGATACTAATCCATCAGCCTCCAATTGTTTTAAATGACGTGTAATGGCGGCGTTGTCAATATTGATGATTTTTTGTAGACGAGATTGAGAAATTTCGTCATACTGCACTAGCTGATACAAAAGCTCGAATCGGGATAAGCTAAAATTGGTATTTCTCTCAAACTTTGGACCTAGTTGATTGCTAAGTGTTTTAAATAGAAATAATAGCTCTTCCTGATCAGAAATGGCAACTTTCAATTGTATCCCTCCTAGTTTAAAGTTCAAATTTTTCACTCTTACGACTTAATTGTTTGAGGCATCAATCATTGACACCTCAATAATATAATCTGTTTTCATTTTGAAAGCAAATAAAATGAATGTCCGATAACCTTTATGGATAGTTAAAAACCTCCAATCACCACCGTTCATAATCTGCCTAATAACTTAAGAAAGGTTAAAAAAGTAAATATGATACCCTGATTATTCACGATTTTGCTTGAATAAATTACAAAATTTTATGAAACCGTACTCAATATGAACAATATGTGAATTGTTTCACTAGCTATTTTCTTTTCCTTATTTTAGGTGTAAAATGGTCTTAAATTGATATATAACAACGAGAGGAGTTTACTAACTTTCCCACCTTTGTTATATAACAAAAATCTATTAAATGGAGGAGATCCTAGCATGTGGGTCATTACTGTATTTGAGAATAAAACGTATCGTATGTTCGAGTTTGAAGACAAAATGGAAGCAAACCGGGCCCTCAAGGGATTCAAAAGCTCCGCCATCTTATCCTTTACCAAATAGCCTTTGATTTTGCGAGATTGCACTTTGAAACTGTCATTTTAAAAAATGAAAATTGGGAGGCAACGGACATGTGGGTAGTTACAATATTTGAGGACAAAACTTATCGTATTTTCGAGTTTGACACAAAAGAAGAAGCCATGATGGAATTACAAAATATCACATCACCAGCAATTCTTTCTTATACAAAGCTTACATTAATAGCTTAGCAATCCAAGAGACATCCATTTGTGGATGTCTCTTTTGTTTGCTAAATATTCAGAATTTTTGTTTAAAACTATTGACAATTGTGTTCAATTATTGCATATTAGATTCAATATAAAGCAGCTTAACGAAGACGAGTACGTAAAACCCTATTGGCAAGAGAGCGATGTTCATCGGCTGAAAGACATCGTACAAAAAGGATTACCGAACCTACTTCGCCAGCTTCTAGCAAAACTAGACGCAGACTCGAGCGTTATGAGCACAAGTGGGAATTGCTTTTGCATTCCAATCTAGGTGGTACCACGGAAAAGTAGCCTTTTTCGCCCTAATTACAGGGTGAGAAGGCTTTTTTTGTTTTCCGTAATGATGTAGTGCATGCTTATTCAAGCATTTCACAACGATATTTACAAGATATAGGAGGAACAAATGTGGAAAAGAAACGCATTGTCGTCAAAATTGGCAGCAGCTCACTTACCAACAGTAAAGGCGAAATCGATCATGACAAACTGTTTGATCATATTTCAGCGCTTGCTGTCCTAAAACAGGATGGCCATGATGTTTTGCTTGTTTCATCAGGGGCAGTTGCTGCCGGCTTCCGTAAGTTAGGTTACCCATCACGACCAGTCACATTAAAAGGAAAACAAGCTGCGGCAGCGGTTGGCCAAAGCTTGCTCATACAATATTATTCTGAGCTATTTAGCCAACATCAAATTACAACGGCGCAAATCCTCCTTACACGTACTGATTTTTCGAAAAAGGATCGATATCGAAATGCCTATGCAACTTTTTCGGAACTTCTGGAGCGGGGTATACTCCCCATCATCAATGAAAATGACACGGTTTCCGTTTCAGAATTGACTTTCGGGGACAATGACATGCTATCTGCTTTAGTTAGCGGGCTGATTCATGCAGACCACCTAATCATTTTGACGGATATTAACGGGCTTTACGATCAAAATCCTGAGAATCCAAATGCCAAACAGATCCAGAAATTATCTACTATTACGGATGAATGGTTAAAACTTGCTTCAAGTTCAAGTTCCAAATTTGGTACAGGGGGTATGCAATCAAAATTATTAGCGGCAAGAACTGCCCTAAAGGCAGGGGTAAAAATCTTCATAGGAAATGGAGAAGGTGAAAAAAAATTAACGGACATACTTGAAGGGCTGGGTGATGGTACATATATCGGAAATAACCAATATCCACCCCTCCCCACTCCAAAACAATGGATTTCATTTACGGAAGTTTCTGGAAAACTTTATATCGACAAAGGGGCTGCGGAAGCCATCCTGCTTAATGGTAAAAGTTTGCTTCCCGCTGGGGTCTATAAATTTGAAGGTATCTTTTTTAAAGGGGATGTCGTAGAAGTTTATTGCCATAAAGAATTGGTTGGACGTGGTGAGGTGCGGTATTCCAGTGACGAACTTGCACTTGCACTCGGAAAGCGGACAAACGAAATTGCCGCCAGTTCAGTCGAAGTGATTCATCGCGATAAATGGGTCAAAGTTTAAAGAAGCGAAAAGTATGATCTATAAGGGGGAAATCTAGAATGAAGGAAGTTATGATGGAAAGCGAAGTTCTTTCCAAAGGGAAACTGGCAAAACATGCAAGCTACATCTTAAATATAAAATCCACAGTAGAAAAAAATGAAGCATTGGAAAAAATTGCCGAACAATTATTAATGGATCAAGCCACTATTATCGAAGAAAATAAAAAAGATCTTCATGCCGGCAAACAAAAAGGACTTCCAGAATCGACGCTTGATCGGATTATGTTAAATGAAACACGAATTCGTTCGATGGCAGAAGGAATTCAACAGCTGATCAAGTTGGAAGATCCAGTTGGAGAACTTCTAGAGAAGACAATAAAAGATAATGGATTGCAGATAGAAAAACGCCGTGTTCCATTGGGGGTTATTGGTATGATTTATGAGGCACGTCCAAATGTAACAATCGATGCAGCGACACTCAGCTTAAAAACTGGAAATGCGGTTATTTTACGAGGAAGCTCTTCAGCCCTTTTCTCAAACATCGTACTTGTCGAAACCATTCACCGTGCTTTAGAAAACACAAATCTTCCAAAAGAATCGGTTCAGTTGATAGAAGATACCCGTCACGAAACAGCTAAGCAATTATTCCATTTAAAAGAATATTTGGACGTCTTGATCCCTCGCGGCGGCAAAGGACTCATCGACTTGGTTGTCAGTGAAGCCTCTGTACCTGTATTGGAAACTGGAGCTGGAAATTGCCACGTCTATGTGGATGAAAGCGCAAATTATGAAATGGCGATAAAGATTCTTCTCAATGCGAAAACACAGCGCCCTTCCGTCTGCAACGCTGCGGAAAGTTTGTTGATTCACCGCAATTGGTTTTCACAGCATGGCAGAAAACTATTGGAGAGCTTGGAAGAGGCAGGTATCACCATCAAGGGTGACGAAAGTGTATGCAAGGAGTCGAAAGCGGCAATCATGGCTACCGAAGAAGATTACCGAACGGAGTTTTTAAGTATGACGCTCAGTGTGAAAATTGTTGAAAATGTCCATGAAGCAATCGATCATATTAATCAGTTTGGTACGAACCACTCCGAAACGATCATTACGGAAGATGTTTTGGCAGCAGAAACATTCCTGTCACGCGTTGACGCCGCAGCTGTCTATCATAATGCTTCCACAAGGTTTACAGATGGTTTTGAATATGGCTATGGTGCCGAAATCGGGATAAGTACACAGAAGTTGCATGCCCGTGGCCCAATGGGATTGCCTGCCTTAACATCAACAAAATATTTCATTTATGGAACCGGCCAAATCAGGGAATAGACGGCAAGCACTTTAATCAGGCTCTGCTTGGTTAGAGTGCTCTTTCAATTGCAGAATAAATTTACTGCGCAAAAGTCAGCGAACCAAGTTGCATTCCTTTGGCAGCTGATTCTTCTCTACCCATGCCTTTACCAGTTGATTAAAGAAATCCGGCTGTGCTGTCTGAATTCCGTGTCCAACTTTAGGTAAAATGATGCCTGTGCAATTTGAATTAGATGCCACAATATCCTTTGCGGATTTTCTCATAATCGCCTTCTCCTTTTCACCAACCGTAACCAAAATCTTGGTAGTCGCATTATTGAACCCTTTCGGTATTTCAAATGACATATTTTCTTCCAACACTCTAATCAGTGTGCCTAAATTTACTTGGCAACTCTCTTCATAATACCTTTCAAAATAATCCTCAGTTAAATATAACGTTTTGGCTTGCAGTCTTGAAAAAAACCTGTTTTTGATCAACGGCATTGAACATTTTATAACTGGTTTTATAAAATGTTTGGCATATGGCATTGGTCTGACTAACGCACTATTAATAATGGCCAAATCAATTAAATTAGGCTTCATGCTCAACATCTGAATAATTACTTGCGAACCTAAGGAAAAACCAATCACAATTACTTTCCTTCCATTTGCCTTTTCCTCTATTAATTGAATTACTTCTTCTGCGCTGCCTTGAATTGAAAAATCAACTTCATGATTATCCAAACCATGCTCAGGAAGGATTGGAACAATGCGCTGATAGTCGGTGAAGTGCTCGATTTGTTTATCCCACATCCAGTCACTAACCCCTCCCCCATGCAAAAATAGCATTAGAGGGGCGTTTTTATTACCATATTCTTTATAACGTAAAGCCAATTCGTTCACCTCTTTTCTCCCATCCATTGAATCAAAAGAATACTACAAGAAAAATAAGAAAACTAATACAGACCGACCATTGAGTGATTTCGTACTTCCAAAGTATTGGCTGCTTATTTATTAGTTTGATGACATACTCAGTTGCCAGTACTATGAAGAAGAAAATTCCAACTATCCCCAGATGGATCGTCCCCATTTTATGGCTCAAAAACTGTGTGGAGATGATCCCTATGAAATTAATAATTCCCCTTAAGAAAGCATATGACTTCTGGTTGACGTCTGGACCAGCTAATGCAGCAAGTCTCTTTTTCTCCAGCCGGTCTATTATTATTGCAGTGCCAATGAAGACAATGATAACGGAAATAAAAATAAATATCTTAGACGAAGACCATGGCGAACTTATTGCAACTTCATCAGAAAATGATGTAAAAGTCTGCCATTCTTCCTTTGTAAGCTCGTATTTCATTTTTGCATGAGGATCAATTAAAAGCATCTTTTGCTCAGAATCTAATTTCACATACAACTCCTCATCATTAGAAAAGTGAAAATGAAAATCCATCACGGAATATGGATTATAAATGATTTCATCCCATGGCACTGCTTTTAGTTTTGCAGTCTGTAAAATTCGAACAATTTCATCGAAGGATTCACTTTCTGTTGTCGATTCCTTTAAAGGAAAAAAATGGAGTCTAGATTTAGATTCATTTGGGGATTTGTATTTTCTAATACAATCACTTTTTCAATTGCAGTTCGTTCATCTATTTCCCCAAAGGGCGTTGCAGTTTTATGATTATCTGATGGAGCAATGGTAGTCGTCGATGATAATATGAAGAAAAACAAAAGAAAACTCATACTTACTAATACGATTCCATAGGACCAACTAGATTTCCTTTTATTTTTTTCTAGCTTTGAGTGGATGGATCTTTTCATTTTTTCATTTTGGGTAGTTGAAAGTACCGGTCGTATCATGTTTATTAATTGTTCATCAAGTTTCATGTTGATTCCCCCCTTCCAATATTTTTTTCAGCGCCTTCATTCCGCGCTCCGTACAGTTTTTAACTTTCGACTCATTTCACGGTAAAATTTGCGCTGTTCTTTTATGGAAAAACCTTCTATTTTCCGCAGCACGATCGCTTCCCGGTACTCAAATTTTAATTGTTGTAGGGCACTGTACAAAATTTTGGATTCCTCATGCTGCTCCACCCATTTCTCCGGTACATATGTTGTACCTGTACCATCATGCTCTTTAGTAAATGGTGAAAATTCGATAATTTTCTTCCGACGATAGTGGTCGTATGTGAGATTCCTTGCAATTTTCATTAACCAGGTCAGCGTGCCGGATTCATGCCTGAATGTATGGTGTTTTTTAAATGCCCGAATAAACGTTTCTTGCGTTAAATCCTCTGCTATTTCCGTTTTTCCAACCAAAAAATATATGTATTGGTAAATGCGACGACTATGTAATTCATACACTTGTTCAAAATTAAAAGACAACAAATTTCACCACCTTACTCCTATAGATGATTATGAAGGAAAAATTACTCAAAAAACATAAAAATGGCAAGAAAAAAATTGTCTATTTTGGCATATGCGATTCCTTTCAAACGTAAATGAACAATAAACCTGGGAAGGAGCATAAAATTTGAATAAAATCTTGTACTCTTTATTCCTCTTATTTATGGTGGCCGGCTGTTCTTCAGTACAACAAACGGAATCATCCAGCCAAGCCTCCAGCTATCATTTCCTCCCCCCAACGGTACACTTTAAGGTTGCGGATACAACTTACTCGACCGAACAAGGGTCTTACTGCTGGAGAGATGGAAACTCGGCGGAATGTTTAAGCCTATCCTCCCCTGCCGAGATTGTTGAATATAAAGAGCCCATAGAGGTTTCGGCAAATAAATCCATCACCCTCCTCCCCGAACGTCAACCGGCTCAACA
Source organism: Ureibacillus sinduriensis BLB-1 = JCM 15800 (assembly GCF_000772955.1). Taxonomy (GTDB): domain Bacteria; phylum Bacillota; class Bacilli; order Bacillales_A; family Planococcaceae; genus Ureibacillus; species Ureibacillus sinduriensis. Next base: position 47,275 of record NZ_JPVO01000038.1, read on the forward strand.
AACGTTAAATATGACAAATACCGAAGACAACATTAGTGAGGAAATAGAAATAAATAAGGATAACCGGTTCAAGACGCCCAAAACGAAAGGTGTTTATGTTATTGAGTACTATGCAGTGTGGGAGAAAGACGACAAGGGGACAAGTGGGGATAGCTCATATGTATTTAAGATAGAAGTGAAGTAAAATTTAATCCGAAACTGTATGGAACGTGAAAGAGGTGCGATATTCGCACCTCTTTCTTTTGTCGATTTATTGTTTTGTTTCCGTATACTTAATATCGACCACTTCTTCGGTTTGATTGTTGAATGTAATATCGACGAATACACCAAACTCACTGTTGTTCTCGGCCCTTAACCAAAGCTTGAACCTTTCAACCGAAGTAACGCTCCCTACTTCCCGGCCAATATGCAAATAGTCGATGACATCGGAGGTTGGGTATTTGGCCATGACATTTTGCATGGCTAGCCTTCCCCATTTTGCGTAGGCGGGGGCAACCTCTTCCGCACTCGTTGTTTCATCATCCGGAGGCACCGTCAAAATCTTCCCAACTGCAATTGTACTTAAAACCAACAACACAGAAACAGCAAGTTTTGTTTTCAACAGACCTCAATCCTCCTTTTGCTTATTCTTTTCTAATTGAAAGAGGATATTCGGGCTTCATCTATGTATTAATTTACAATAAAAACATTCATAATCAAGCAATTTATGAGCAACCTAATTAAGTATCATCCAATTGCGAAATTTCATACTGATACTTCTTTGGAGGCATGTAAATGAACCAATTCACAACATTAAATAAAAGCTATTTGAATGGACAATGGGTTGACGGGGACTCAGGAAAAACTTTTGATATTACCAATCCCTATGATGATTCATTATTAGCCACAGTAAAAATGGCATCAAAAGAACAAGTAATACAGTCATTTGAGGATGCACAGAGAGCTCAAATAGAATGGGGAAAATCGCCTGACTTACGTAGAAGTGTTATTGAAAAAGCAATCACCTTCTTTGAACAAAATAAGGACGAAATCATAGAGCTGCTAATTGTCGAGTCGGGAAGCAGTTTCATCAAAGCAAATGTGGAATTTGGCAGCACTGTAGGTGTTTTGCAAGAAGCGCTTACGACGATCGATAAAGTGCACGAAGTGAGAACCGAACAATCGGTTATCCCGAATAAAGTGAATGAAATACATCGTTTGCCTTTAGGGGTTGTTTCATCTATTGCTCCGTTTAACTTTCCATTATATTTATCGATGCGAACAATCGCCCCTGCATTGGCATTGGGGAATTCGGTAGTTCACAAAGCCGACTTGCAAGTTAGTTTATCCTCTGGTTCATTGATTGCCAAAGCATTTGAAGAAGGTGGAATTCCGGCTGGTGTATTCCAAAGTGTCTTAACGAAAACTTCAATTATTGGGGACTTAATGGTAGAACACCCAGTAGTTCGCCTAATCAGCTTTACCGGCTCGACGGAGGTGGGACGCCACATCGGGACCGTGGCTGGAAGCTTGTTTAAACGGGTAGCTCTCGAACTCGGAGGCAATGCCCCGTTTGTTGTCCTATCGGATGCTGATTTGGATCAAGCCGTAAAGGCTGCGGTGTTCGGCAAATTTCTGCATCAAGGCCAAATATGCATGATTACAAACCGGATTATCATACATGAAGATCTATATGATCAATTTGCCGAAAAATTTGTCGAGCGTGTAAAATCCTTGCAATATGGGGACCCACGAAACCATGAAGTGATTATTGGGCCAATTATTAACAAAAAACAATTAGATTTCTCATTGCAAAATATATCCAAAGCGAAAGCGCAAGGGATTGAAGTGTTATTGGATGGAGAATTGATCGGCAACGTCCTGACACCCACTATTTTTGGCAATGTAAAAAATGATAGTGAATTGGCGCAAACAGAATTATTTGGTCCAATCGTTCCGCTCATCAAGGCATCTTCCGATGACGAAGCAATTGAATTTGCAAACCATACGATTTACGGTTTAAGTTCCGCTATTTTCGCTGGTGATCTGGATCGGGCTCGCGATTATGCACTTGAAATTGAATTTGGCATGACCCATTTAAACGACCAAACCGTCAACGATGAACCAAGGGCACCATTCGGCGGCATGCGGGATAGTGGCGTCGGACGCTTCGGTAATCCTTGGATTGTGGACGAATTTACTGTGACGAAGTGGATATCCGTTCAAACAAAACCGCGCGAATATCCATTCTAGAAGTGCTAAGGGAAATTTCGAATTTCAACTGACCTTTATCTTATGATGGAGGTCTATTTCTTTTGACTCACATCTTCGTAAAATTACTATTTTGCGAAGAAGTATTAGTTTAATAAATTATTCCCCTTTTGAATGATATTGTTCTTGAAATGTTGAAAGACATATATGTTTGAACTAATACGTCAAAAAAGTTAGAACTATATATTGTTAAACATTATTGTTAGATTTAAATTAATTGAATTACGTTTTAATACAAGACAATTTCTACTGGTGAAGAATCTAACAAATAAAAATTGCCTTGTATCTAGAATTAAGCTTCGTTTATTTCTTTCGCTAAGTTCCATTGAAATTTAAAATGATTTATGATTTCTTGCTTTACGTTATTCAATTCAATAGGAATAATCATCGAAGCCTTGTCTCCAATTGAATTAATAGATCCCCCAAGTAAAAACACCTTATTATCATCGATTATAATAAAACGATCATGATTTTTTTTACTTTGCTTAATCTCAACACGGCCTCGTTCTTTCTTCATTTTAGAATATACAATGCCAGCATCCCCCATTACTTTCTCTGTAATAAGTTGCATCTGTATATCCATATTTAACTCACCTATTAAATGATAAATAGTTTTATCGAAGTATGGATCTATGATTTGAACTTTCTTTTTCGCTTGTAATAAAATCTCTTTGACGTGATTATAGGCTTTTAAAGAATTATTAGGCTCTAAAAAAATTGGCTGCACATCTAGATCTGGGTTTAATTTTTGCCACAACTCTTCAAATTGATGAACATCAAATGATTCCCATTTAGGATTTTTATATCCTTTTTCAATAAATACTTGTTCACAAGGCGTACTTCCAATGCCAAATGATACATCAGTGAAATATATATATTCAACATGTTCAATTAGATCGAAGCCATATCGTTTCAAGTATTCATATTCGATTGTAGCTAGCACTTTTTCAGTCAAATTCATGATGCTAGTTTTACCGTAAGAATGCTTCATTAATAAATATGGTCGATCGTTTATAATGCCAAACCGAAATTTCACATAGATATTCTCAATGCTTAGTTCGTCTTCAATCACCATAAAATTCTCGCTATACAGGCGTCGCCGAGACTCTGAGCTTATTCCTTCTTTTAGCTTATATAAATTGCTGAAAATATAATGTTTATTCCGTTTATTCAAATGGCAATGAGTCATCGCTCTTGATAAATGATCTAATCGCTGGATTAATTCCCGTTTGCTGAACTGTTCAATTAAATCATCAATACCATTAAAGATTTTATTAATTTCCATTACGATTTCTTCGAATTCTTCTTGATTGATACTTTCATATTGCGTTTTCTCTACTTTTTCAAAGAATAAATCAATATTATAGGGTTTAGTTTTAAATGGGTTAAACATTACTACACGCCCTTCACAAAATCAGAATTTATTAATGACTAAAATAACATGTTAACGGAATTGCATATGTCTCTTTTAAATAAGTGTCTGTTGCTAAAATCACTTGTTTCATCGAATCCGACATTTTTGAAACGGAAACCCCTGGTTGAACAATTGAAATACTTAGATTTGTTTCAAATCCTGCTTTAACCATCTTTTTAAGTGTGAATAATGTTTCTAAACCACCTTTTTCAAACCTAGTATCATTATAATCTTTTACTCGAACCTTCTCCCTTTCAATCATCCTTTGAATAAGCTCAATCGCATTGTCGTTCCAAATAATAGACTTCTCCGTTTGCCCACAAACTTCATATAAATCCGATACACGTGCCCCAGGTTGAGCTTCACTGGAATATTTACAATGATAAAAATGAATTTCAATTTTTTTCGCTTCTTCATTTATTTTTATAGTGACTATGTCTGCTATTTCTCCAGCTCCATCGTCATCAAATACAATATCCGCTGTTAAATCTACGAGATTATGAATTGTTGCATACTGAATCGAATCTTTTTTTCTCGCTCTACCTTGTGACTCTACTTTAATATTAACACCATATATTGACCAATCTACCTTCTCCAATCGATCGCTTGGTAATTCGATATCTCTTTTAGGTGTTATTACTGTCATCAAATTCTCTTGTACTACAGCAACAGTTCCGTTCTCCTGAACAAATGATATTTCAGGAGAATTTTCATATAAATAATCCGTCATCATAATTGTTTTTTTACCTGAAACCACCTTTAATTCATCGCCCTCAATTTGTTTAAACTTATAACCAGTGGCGTGTATTTGTTGTTCAAAAATAAAAATACGTTCATTTAAAGCAATTTCAAATTGAAGAACTCCATTTACGATTGCAGGTTTTCTCAGTTCCATTTGAAAAAATTGATACTCCCGATTTTCCTTAGACAATATTATCTTCTTACTCAAAGAATTAGCTATCTCAATAGTTTCTGGTAAAATGATTTTATATGGAACCCCTACTGGAAACTCCTTTATCTCCTCCAAAGTTAAAGTGTTACTTAAAATATGATTAGTACTAATTGTGTCGTTTAAAATTTTTTCTCCAACATTTTTACACCATTTCCTCCAGAAATTTACTCTCTCTACCCATCTCATCCATACTTTCCCCTTATAAGAGCAGCCAATACTAATTTTCTGTCCATCCTTGAATCCATAACCAAATAGATTAGATTTGACAGCCCCAGATGAAGTAGCTTCGCTTATTCCAGCCTTAATGTCTGTTCCTGCAAACATTCTAAAGCTTATTCGTCCACTAGGCTGCTGTTTCAAGCCTAATGTACCTAACATTAATCTATTGATGCCATCTAAACTTCGATAAATCGTATCTCCTTTAACAGCCGATGCATCTGGAAATATTTTTTCAATCAGTTTATTCCCTTTACTAACATCAGAATCATTTAAATGAACTAAACCATTCTCTTTATCGAAATATACTACATAAAATTCGTAATCATATTGCACAATGTCTTTTTGATCTGACCAAACTACCTTATTTTCAACTTCTTCAATAAAAATATAAACATCATCTACTTCATTAATAAATACTTGTGTCCTAGTTGGGTCTAACACATTTGTCCAATTATCTATGTAAATCTTTTTGCTCCTATACCTAAACATTCGTGTACTAATTTTCATTTTTATCTGTGATAAATCTACTTCTTGCACATGACTCTTTTCAAAATTCCCTATAAAATCCTCTAAGTTTTCTTCTTCATTAATAGCATTTGCTGAATGTACATTAAGCAGTCTATTCCAATCTGAATCTTGTCGATATAATTCTTCTATTGAATCTTTTAAATCATCCATTGCCACATTTGTAACAAGTTTTGCATTCCCCAAATTTTTACTGCCAGTTCGTGCAAATCTCCCTATAAACTGAAGAGTAATAGGTAAAGATTTATATTTATCGTGTATTGCTGCAATCTTAAGTGACGGTATATCAATCCCTTCACCAAACATATCTACACAAACGACAATCTTGGCTATACCATCCTTTATCTGTTTCATAGAAAGATCACGTTCAGCTTTTGGAATACCAGCGTGCACTATTACGGGATTATAATTTGTATATTTAGAATAAATTTGATCAAATAGCTCATTAGCTCTCTTTCTTGTTTGAACTCTAGCTAAAATTACATGTTCAAATCCTTGTTCTAAATCGGCTTCTAAAAGGTTGACGGCAATTTTAGCAATTTCTTCGTCTGATTTGTTCTCATCAAACTCTTGTATAGGATAAAAATCAATAGATTTAAAATAACCTGCTCTTTGTGCTAGTCCTAATCCATAGTTGAAAATTATCTTACCATCAATCTTTTTCCCATCATTTCTAAATGGTGTAGCAGTGAATTGAAGAATTTTCTTTTCTTTAAAATATTCCCTAACAATGGCCCACTCAGGAGCCACAATATGATGTGCCTCATCAAAAATTACAACATCAATTTTTTTAATTAATTTTTCTAGAATGGTTGACGGCAATTTATTAATCATTTTAGGCGTAGATACAATAATATTTGCCTCAAATATTGCACTAATCAACTCATCTTCTTTATCCTCTTTTACTTTTGACTTATATAAAAAAGTTGTTGGCGATATAACATTATCATCAATCATTCCTAGCTTACCTAAAATTCCAAATTTACTTGCCCCTTCAAATATCTGTTCTCGCAAAAGATTTGAAGGAACAATAATTAAAGTTGATTTAATTCGCTCTGAAATAATAGTGGTATACATAGTTTCAGTTTTACCTGTACCAGTTGGTAAAACAATAGTAGCTGGTGCGTCTGAAGTAGCCCAATGTGCTCTTATTGCTGATAAAGCTCCAAATTGCGGTAAACGCAAACCCTTTTCATCTTTAGTTCGTTCAACTTTTTCAGAATAAAAGTCTCTCCAACTGTGAATAATCTCTTGTAGTTGAAATTTTTCACCATTATTATCAACGGTAAAACTTAATTTATTTCCATTACCAATTATTGATATCTTTCTTGAATACATTGGGGTACACCTCCGTTAAAGTTATTACATATTTTAACATTTTATAAATGTAATAGTGAATGTTTATTTGGAAACAAGTAATTAATATTCTGAATATTCAATATATTAATTGCTTGTTTCCAAATAATTTATACAAATAAAAAAAGACACTAGGTGCGACCTAAGCATCTCAAAGGTTTTGATAATCAAAATTGAAATCTATAATTAGAATAATCATTTTATTAATTATAAAAATAAATGTTTATGTCCAATGGTGATGATGCTTCTATGAAAGCTAAAAATACAGGAAATGTTACTACAGCAAGCCTTAAGCTATTTCATTAAACTGGCAAATAAACTGTTGGAGCCTTTTTCTTCACAATTCTATAATTAATTAAAATATTATCAAAAAAAATCACCTCATCCTGTATATAAAAAGGTGGGTGATTTTTATCAATATCTATATTTCAATATTATATTTTTATAGTTCTGTTTTTTTGCTATTCAAAGATAAAAATTCAACTATCTCTAATTTGTAACAAAATTTAATACATATTGATGTCAACATCAGCGAAATCCCTTAAAGCATATTAGAATAAAAGTAATCCCGCTATTAAACCAAACAATCCTATATAAAATAAGTAACCAACTGCATCTGCTGGTTCAGTTATCATTAATAGTATTGCCAATCTCTCTTTATTTGTTTCTGCATTAAAAATACTCAAAACTATACTTACAAGTGTAAAACTCATTAAAATAACACTTATAAGAATAATTAATATTTTCAAGTTTAATCATTCCTTTATTATTTTTATATAGTTAGATTCATTCTAGAAAAAACGTTGGGCATTATAGTAAATAACTTCTTTCCAACTCTTATTTCCAGATGTGGTATTGAAATAATTCACTATGTTTTTTAATAAGGTATATTGACCATAAATCACATAATTAGCAACTTTTAATTCACTTTTTGAAAGGTATTTCTTTTTTTTCGCTAGTTTAACCCGAAATATGCTTTAGGCCTCTACTAGAAACTCCAATCCCCCCCATTACAGCTCCTGCTGCATCAATCGGTTTCTCCCCAGCAGCTGTCATTGATTTGAGGCATTGTAACTAAAGTTAATAGTAGTCGTATTACCATTCTGTTCAGTCGTTTTAGATTTCCGGTTTCCTACTGCATCATATGTGTAAGAAAAAGTTAAGCCGTTATCGTATTGCTCTTTTAGTAACTGGTTTAATGTATCATACGTGTAAGTAACCGTACTTATTAAAGAATGCAAATTAGTTGAAATATTTTCATTCTTCAATTTTACAATTTTACTTTTCTCCTAGAAATAAACAGTTTTTTTTACAAAAGAAAAAAACCAGGCAACTCTACCTGATTTTTTCACTTTCTATTTAGACTTTGCTTTATTAGTTAGTATTAAATACGGTGTTAATGTTTGTTGAATCCTCGTCCCCTTTGAAAGTGTTTTATTTTTACTACTCTTTCAATTCGATTGGTATTACGAAATCTGGTAACGAGTTAGCAATATCTTGATATGAATTAAAGAAAGAACTGTTGGAATAAACCTCTAACATAAGACCAGATTGAGTAAAACTGAATACAGTCGTTTCTCCAGCGAAATTAACATTTACAGGGATAAGATCAAATACACCTCTTTGACCTATCATCTTATCAACTGTAAAGCAGTTCTTCTTAATAGACCAAAAAACTAAATCTTCCATACTGCTAATTAAGTTTATAAATGGAAAAATAACTGAAAATGATTCACTATCTAAAATTTCGAGAATAGCAACTTTTGAACCATTATATTCTCCAATATATTTAAACTTTAAAGTATTTGTATTACAAGTGAGTTCAAAATCACTAGTAAAACTATCTGTAATTTGAAGACAAAAATATATTGGGAATGCACTGATATTTTGCATCCAAATTTGAATAGTCTCCGTGTCTATATCTGTCTCTGGAAAATTAAATTCAAATACAGAACTTACGCTTCCAATCATCCTAAACCGAAGAAATTCTTCATATTGCATCTGAGAAATCTCGCTAATTTCAATTTTCATTAGATTTAAAACTCCTATTTTTTATTAGAACCAAACCCATTTATAATTATCATTTTTAAATTTATAACCTAAATAATATGCAGAATTCCATCTGTAAACATAATGCATTTTGCTATAATTAATATGATAATGGAAACTTTTTACGTTACCGACTTTTTTATAAGCTATCGGTCCGTAATCAAATGAATATAATCTACCCTTCCCCTTTTTTATGATTTTAAAAATCACTTCACCATCAAAAAATTTAACCTCATAATTTTTTAAATACTTATTTATTAAGGGTTGGATTCTTTTCTTTAATAGTGGTTTTACTGTTTTACTTAATATTTTTGGACCATACTTTTTTGCAAACCAAACCAATATAGGTGTAATAACACTCTGAATAAACACTAGTATAGGATGCTCCCCATCTGGGTCTATATTCATCACTGGATTATTATTTGCATAGTTGTATCCATTCATTGAAATGGGGTTCATTGTATCTCCACGCACAGGGTCTAAGGATAAAAATACACCTGTATTCGGATTATAATAACGTGCCATTAAGTAGTACAGCTTTGTATCTTCATCATATCGATAACCTGCATAGCGATATGGATTGATAGCGGCCATTGAGCCACTTTGACTCAATATATTCCCCCATGCGTCGTATGCGTACTCGGCTACGACTTGCCCACTTTCATCAGATAATGCCAATACATCCCCACGGTAATTTGTTAAATAATAATAAGAGGCTCCTTGATATGTCATTGTTAACGGACGTCCATTATCGTCATAAGTGTATTTTTTTGTAATCTCACCGCCTGCATTTTCCTCGAAAAGCACTTGGTTAGTCAGTCCGTTGTAACGGTAATACGTTTCTCCGCTGCTGTCTTTACTATATACACGACGACCATTTTCATCATAACGGTAAGTTGCAACTGTCGAACCCGCTTGTGATTTCACCTCTGTTAATTGGTCAAAGGCATTCCATATATATTGGAAAGCTCCATCATTTGTCACATTGCCATTCGCACTTACGTTATACGTTTTCTCACCAGCAGCTGTCATTTGATTATCATCATTGTAACTATAGCTTATTGTAGTAGTTTTACCATTCTGCTCCGTTGTTTTGGATGTGCGGTTTCCAACCGTATCATACGTGTAAGAAATGGTTAAGCCATTATCGTATTGCTCTTTTACTAGCTGATTTAATGCATCATACGTATAAGTTACAGTATCATCGTTATTTGTCACTTGTGTAATCTGCTGATTCTTGTCATATTCATACGAATTAGTACGCCAAGTTGCTGCACTATTTGTTTTAATAGTTTCTGTTTCTAGCAAATTCCCATTGTATGTGTTGGAAATGGCTGCGCCATTTCCAAAAGTAGTACTCTCTAATAAGCCATTTTTATTCCATATAAAGTCTGCTAATGGTTGCCCATTGATTGTAAGGGCAGTTGTTTGACCGTTCGCATCTGTTACATATCCAATAGTATTTGTGCTGTTGTATTTTGCAAGAGAAAAGTGCAGAGAATTGCAACGAAAAATACA
>NZ_JPVO01000037.1 GCF_000772955.1 Ureibacillus sinduriensis BLB-1 = JCM 15800
AAGAAACGATTTCATTAACGTTTTGTTGTTCAGTTTTCAAGGTTCATACTGTAACTATCACTTAGATAGCAACTCTTATATTATACACATCAACAACTCAGTTGTCAATACTTTTTAAGACAATTACTTATCGTTGTCAAACAGCAACTTTCATATCTTACCACTTCCGTATATCACTGTCAATAAGTTATTTACGAAAGGCTTTTACTTCTTGTCGCGTTTTAGCGACTTTAATAATTTATCATCTTTTATTATTACATGCAAGTGTTTTTCTGAAAAACCTTTAATTCTTTTTCTTTCACAAAATTTTATTATTTTACAAACAGTATTATATCCACTATTAATACTTATTATAACAATATCGAAAAAGTAAAATGCTCCTATCTATAATACTAATATAATCTTTATTCTATTGGTTATATATTTTTTTCATACCCTATAACAAATAGAGGCTTATTAGTCACCCATTTTAGCTAACCATTTTGCCTTCCCGCTAGTTTACATGTAAAAAAGAGTCGAAGTGCACCCTGCACTCCGACCCTCACTTATCAATACCCCCCATTAACGGGGTGCTTTGTTCTTTGTCGCTTATTGCTGTATTACCTTTGATTAGTCACGGTGACGCATTGTTGGGAATAGTAATACATCACGGATGGATTGGGCATTTGTCAGCAGCATGATTAGACGATCTATACCGATACCTAATCCACCTGTTGGCGGCATACCATATTCCAATGCTTCTATGAAGTCGTTGTCCATATCATGCGCTTCATCATTACCAGCTTCTTTTTCAGCTAATTGAGCTTCAAAGCGTTCTCTTTGATCGATTGGGTCATTTAATTCAGTAAAAGCGTTGGCGTGTTCACGGCGCACGATAAATAACTCGAAACGGTCAGTGAAGCGTTCGTCTTCAGGGTTTTTCTTCGCTAATGGCGAGATTTCCACTGGGTGGCCATAAATGAATGTAGGTTGAACCAATGATTCTTCAACTTTTTGTTCAAAGAATTCATTAATGATATGCCCAACCTCGTGTACTTCTTTAATTTCTACACCATGCTCTTTCGCCAGAGCTTGTGCTTCTTCTTTCGTCATCTGCTTCCAGAAGTCTACACCCGTTGCTTCTTTAACGGCATCCACCATGTGCAGTCGTTTCCAACCTGGAGCAAGATGGATTAGATCATCACCATATTGAATATCAGTAGTACCTAATACTTCTTGTGCTACATGAGCAATCAAGTTTTCCGTAAGCTCCATAATATCGCGGTAATCTGCGTATGCTTCGTACAATTCAATCATTGTAAACTCAGGGTTATGACGAGTTGAGATACCTTCGTTTCGGAATACACGTCCAATTTCGTAAACTTTTTCAAGTCCCCCGACGATTAAACGTTTAAGATGTAATTCGATTGCAATACGCATGTATAATTCCATATCCAGCGCATTGTGATGTGTAATGAACGGACGCGCCGCTGCACCACCGGCAATCGTATGCAACATTGGTGTTTCAACTTCTAAATACCCATGGCTATCCAAATAACTGCGGATGGCACGAATAATCTTAGAACGTGTTATGAATGTTTTTTTACTATCTGCATTTGTCATTAAATCTAAATAACGTTGACGGTAGCGCTGTTCTACGTCCTGCAGCCCGTGGAATTTCTCAGGCATCGGGCGTAATGACTTCGTTAAGAATGTAAACTCCTCCGCCTTCACGGATAGCTCACCCACTTGAGTACGGAATACATTCCCTTTAATCCCTACAATATCACCTAAGTCCGCTTGATTAAATAAATCATATTGATCGTCCCCGACATGGTCTTTACGAACGTAGATCTGGATTTGTCCGGCTAGGTCCTGAATATGGGCAAAGCCCGCTTTCCCTTTTCCTCGTTTAGTCATGATTCGTCCGGCAATGACCACTTCACGTAAGTTTTCTTCTAATTCTTCTTTTGAAAATTGATCAAACTGCTCAACAACGTCACTTGATAAATGTGTACGTTCGAAACGGCTGCCAAAAGGGTCCATTCCGTTTTCACGTATATTCGTCATCTTTTGGCGTCTCACCAAAAGCTGGTCGTTTAATTCCTCAATGTTTGACACGTATTTCACTCCTTGTTTTGTGCTTTTTTAGTAGAGACAAACCTTATCGTCGGTTTATGAGGGAAACTAATTTCCAATGGAAAGCGTCCAGATCCCACTGCAGCCATTACTTAACTGTAATTGCTTGCATTCCACCAATAGCGTTCATTTATCCATAATGTACCTATTGTACACAATTTCCGCACTCTAATCACCTCTTTCGATTCATTTTGTTCCGTTTTTCGAATGTTTTATTTTTCTGAATTTTAAGGGGAGGCGGCTTTTTTTTCTTTTCCAAGTTTATTTATTCCTATATTGAAGTATAAATATGCTAAAATTTCCACATTAGCGAGAAAGGAGATTGATTATGTATCGAACTTTAAATGATTTTGTTTCAGAATGGGAAAAAAACTGCAGAGGGACATTAGCGATTTTCGAATCGATTACAGATGAGAAAAAACATGTGGCGATCGTTGAAGGGCACAGCTCATTGGAATCTTTAAGCTGGCATTTAACAACATCGCCTGCCTATTTCATGGGACAGGTGGGACTTTCTCTTGAGGTTGAGTTAAATCCTAAAAGTACCCCAGCCACAATCAGTGAGATTGTGAGTATCTATAAATCTACTAGCGACAATGTTGTTAAAGTGGCAAAAGAAAATCTATCTGATGTGAAGCTTTTAACAGAGGTGAATAGTCATGGGCGACCAACGCCTATTGGGGCTCTCCTTAGGGTGATGGTAGATCATCAAACACATCACCGTGCTCAAATGCAGGTGTTGCTTCGCCAAGCAGGGCTACCTGTTCCCGGTGTTATGGGACCGACAAAGGAAGATTTGGCTAAATAAATCAATAAAGGGCATCCTCCTATCAAAATGTGATACAAGGATGCCTTTTTTATATCGCTTGTGCTTTTTGTTCTGCTAATTCCATCACGACGCTTTGAAGTACAGATCGCAATTCAGCCGCTGTTTCCATTTGGTTAATCATATTCCGGATTTTGCCGTTTCCGCGAATCCCTTTTAAATACCATGAAGCATGCTTACGCATTTCACGGACAGCTACCACTTCTCCTTTAAGCTGCATTAAACGTTCAAAATGAAGTAAACATACATCCATTTTTTCACTTACTGATGGTTCTGGTTTTAATTCCCCAGTTTCCAGGTATTGCACAGTACGGTAAATCATCCATGGATTACCCAGTGCAGCGCGTCCGATCATTACCCCATCCACACCAGTCTCATCCAACATACGTTTTGCATCTTGTGGTGTCTCAACATCGCCATTTCCGATGAGTGGGATACTGATATTTTTCTTCACTTCTTTGATAATTTCCCAGTTTGCTTTTCCTTCATACATTTGCACACGTGTACGTCCATGCATGGCGATTGCTGCTGCTCCAGCACGTTCTGCCGCTTGAGCATTTTCGACTGCGAAAATATGATCGTCATCCCAACCAATACGCATTTTCACACTTACCGGTTTATCAACTGCACTCACAACAGCAGATACCATTTCATAGATTTTATTGGGATCTAGAAGCCATTTCGCTCCGGCTTCGCATTTAATGATTTTATTTACGGGACAGCCCATGTTGATATCAATTATATCGGCATTCGTATTTTTATCAACGTAGCGTGCTGCCTCCACAAGCGTCTCTTTATCACCACCAAAGATTTGCAGAGAAAGCGGATTCTCACGCTCATCAATATAAAGCATATCCAACGTTTTTTTATTGCGTTGAACCACCCCTTTATCACTGATCATTTCTGCATATACTAAACCGGCGCCGAATTCTTTTACTGTTAAACGGAAAGCCGAGTTGCATACTCCAGCCATTGGCGCTAATACAACACGGTTATCCAACACGATATCACCGATCTGAAACGGCTTATTTGGTGTAGTCAAGATGTTCTCCTCCTCATCGGAAGTTCAAGCTTCCCTTTAAAAATTTTTTCTAAATATCACAGAAATTTAGTGTATAGCTATAAGAACTCATCCATACTATTTATGGATTTCCATTTAGTAATACCTTCCGCCATAAGATCCATGCGTTCCAGGCAGGATTTGGCCATTTCAAGATGTGGTGTCCGAATGTTTTTTGTAATTTCCAATAGGGGAACCAATACAAAAGCTCGTTCAAACATTCTAGGATGCGGAACAATTAAGTGCTTAACTTCAATATTGTCGTTATTATAAAGTAGAATGTCAAGGTCTATAATCCGGGGCCCCCATCTTACCTCACGCACTCGACCCAGCTCATTTTCAACTGATTGGCAGATTCTCAGCATATCCATGGCCGAATACGTTGTTTCGATAGATAGAGCGATATTTAAAAATGAAGGCTGGTCAACATAGCCAACAGGAGCAGTTTCATAGATGGAAGAAACTGCAGTTACACTTACATTCTCTGTATCTTGAAGAAGCCGTACAGCAAGCTTTAAATTTTGTTCCCGATCGCCTATGTTGGTACCCAAAGACAAATAAACATTATTCATAAAAACGCCCCCGCACAATTTCAATGGCCACTTCTTTATAATGTCCCGGGATGGGAGGGTCAGGTTTAATCACTTCAACCTTGCAGCCGTAAACTTGTCCTTCGTAATTCTCCAGTATCTTCGCAGCAATGTTTTCGGCGACGGCCTCTATTAACTTGTATGGTTTCCCTTCTACCACCTCTTTACAAATATCATAGACACCCACATAACTCACCGTATCCTGAAGGTCATCACTTTGCCCTGCTTTTTGGATATCAACAGCCAAAGATACAGTAGCTCTGAACCTTTGCCCAAGTGCATTTTCTTCCGGTAGAACGCCGTGATAGCCATAAAATTGCATATCTTTTAAATGTATATAATCCATATTTCATTCTTCTCCTTAAGTATCAGTGTCTGGAAGGCAATTCATCATTCACCTTGAATTTCCCCATTAATGCATCAATCATCTTAACGGTGCGCGCCACTTCCTTCACATCATGGACGCGAACAATATGGCACCCTTTCATTACGCCAAAAGCACAAGTTGCAGCTGTTCCTTCAACACGTTCATCCAGTGGCAGATTGAGAACGGTGCCTATCAACCTTTTTCTGGAAGTCGCGAGTAATACAGGGTAGCCCATCGCGACAAGTTCTTCTAATCGCTGCATCGTCTCAATGCTTTGCTGGAGGTTCTTTACAAAACCAATCCCTGGATCTAAAATAATATGGGCTTCTGGCACACCGGCTTCCTTCACAATATCTATACTTTTTTGGAGATCCTCCATATAATCCTCAAAGTAATTATTGTAGGACGCTTCCTCCCGATTATGCATTAATATAATGGGCACATTGAATTCAGCTGCTACGTTCGCTATCTCCGGGTCGCCTTTCGCCCCCCATATATCATTAATCATATGAGCACCAGCTTCTACTGCCGCTCTTGCAACCGATGATTTATATGTATCAATCGATAGTATGGCCGGCACCTCCTTCAACAAAGCTTCTATGACAGGCACGACCCTCGCAATTTCTTCCTCATCCGAAATCCGTGTATACCCTGGGCGCGTTGACTCCCCGCCGATATCGATAATCTTGGCACCATTTGCAACCATCTCTTTAGCATGTTGCACAGCCCTATTAACCGAATTAAACTTTCCGCCGTCTGAAAATGAATCAGGGGTCACATTCAATATCCCCATGACTATTGTTTCTTTTTTATAATCGAGTTCTATATTATTTAGTTTTAATGGTTTTTGATATTTTGAAAGCATCGCTTACCCTCTCTTCATAGTGTTTTTAATTATACTTTTAGGAAATACTTTTTGAAGAAAATATTTCCCGAGGAATTTAGATAAATGCTTAGGCTCAGAGTCATTTTACCATCAATTTGCGAAAGATAATTCGTAACTGCATAAGTTTAGAGTAAAATCTTGATTTGTTCATAGTCTTCCTTCTTACACAAGAAATTTATTGCGGCATATGATGCATAGAGTTATTTTTTAGGAGGCTAAAAGATGAAAAATAATAATAACAGTGATAACAAAACGCAAAGCCCCAATATAGAAAATCAAGCTGCTGCACTTGCGGTAATTGCCGGTTTATTTTCAACTTTGGGAGAAGGAATTGCAACAATCTCCACTGCCCTCGCATTGCAAGAAGTCCAACAAAACAATCAAGAACGAGATTATAAAAAGGTTAATATTGATCTGAAAAACATAGAAAAAAAGATTGATAACTTGGAGAGAGAAATAATCCAGATTAAAAAAATACTTCTTAGCAAACGATCTTGATTCACGTGGAGCGCTTGTTAATGTTGTTTATTCTAAATGGTAACTTAGCCGATTTGTAGATCGACACTACGCTTCATATTCAAAAAAGGAATTGCATCAAAACAAAAGGGCATTACCCGTTAAGGTAATACCCATATTAGTTAAATTAATTAGTCTTCAAAATTGTAAAGAGCCGTGGATAGGTAGCGTTCTCCGTTAGATGGAACGATTGCCAATACATTTGAACCTTTGCCAAGGCGCTTAGCAGTTTCAATTGCTGCGTAAATTGCAGCACCTGAAGAGATACCTACAAGAATTCCCTCTTCACGACCTGTTTTACGGGCCACTTCAAAAGCTGTTTCGTTATCTACAGGGAAAATGGAAGTATAAATTTCCGTATTTAAAACTTTCGGTACAAAGCCAGCACCGATTCCTTGAATTTTGTGTGGACCCGGATTACCTCCTGCAAGCACTTGGGAGTCTTTTGGTTCGACAGCAATAATTTCAATTTCAGGATATTTTTCTTTTAAAACTTCGCCCGCACCAGTAATCGTACCACCCGTTCCGATACCCGCTACAAAAGCATCCAATTTAAGACCATCAAATGCCTCTACGATTTCTGGTCCTGTTGTTAATCGGTGGACCTCCGCATTTGCTTGATTTTCAAATTGCTGTGGCAGGAAATAGCCATTTTCTTGCGCAAGACTTTCCGCTTTTGCAATCGCACCTTTCATTCCTTCTGGACCAGGTGTCAATACTAATTCAGCACCGTAAGCACGTAATAATTTACGACGTTCAATGCTCATTGTTTCAGGCATTACTAAAATGGCACGGTAACCTTTGGCAGCTGCAACCATTGCCAAACCTATTCCCGTGTTACCAGATGTAGGTTCGATAATTGTACCACCCGGTTTTAAAGTGCCGTCTTTTTCTGCTGCTTCGATCATAGCCAGAGCAATACGGTCTTTTACAGAACTACCGGGGTTGAAAAATTCTAATTTTACATAGACATTCCCTTCGTTTTCCCCTGTTGCATGGTTTAACTTTACGATTGGTGTTTGCCCTACTAACTCCGCAACTGAATTGACTAATTTACTCATATCTTTTCGTCCTCCCCTAAATACCTACTATGTTTATAGGTTTTACCTATTTAGTATATTAACAATTTAAGATAGTTTATGTCAACAAAATCGAATTAAATATTTAGAATATTTCAGAAAATACAACTAGGACTCCCCATAGAACCACGTAGCATTAAATTCTTTCCAGAAAGCCTCAGGCGTAATCGAAGTCGGCAATTGCTCCAGGGATAGTACCCTTTTAATATGCCCTTTTACTTCTTCATATGTAAACGACTTGCCATCATTAATTTCTTTAACATAGATGATGCCATAACGACCATCATTCATTACAAATGGTTCACTTACATCACCGGTGCTAACCTCTTGGACGGCTTGCGGTATGCTAGTGTCTATGTTATTTTGTGATACTGTGATAAATCCAATATCCCCTCCCAAACTTGCCGAGGTTGTATCAAGGGAACGTTCTCGTGCTAAAACAGAGAAGTCTGAACCTTCTTCCAGTTCATTTTTGACGCTTTTCGCTTCTTTCTCTGACTCTACGATAATGATGCTTGTTCTATAAGTAGTCGGAATGTTATAAAGCGATTGATTATCCTCATAGTAGTTTGCTATTTCCTCTGCATCTGTTATAACATCTTTTGTTAGGACTTTTTCAAGGATTAACTGGGCACGTACCTTCTGTCGCAGTTCTTCGTCAGTTAGTTCTTGGATTGTTGAGTCTGTTTTATCTTGCGCAGACCTCATCAGGGCAATTTCCAAGTCTATCTCATCTTCGCTCACCTTAATATCATACTCTTTAGCGGCATTTTCCATAACCGCTTCATTCACTAGGGTTTGCAGCGTCTCTTTACCATATCTGCTTTCCATCGCCGCCATCCAGTCCTGGCGTGTTATCTTTTTTTCGTCAACGGTAGCGACAATTTCGTCGCCACCATTCTGTTCTTTCCCATCCGGCCATATCCATAGGATGAACCAAAGGATATTGCCTGCAAAAAGGAGTGCTAGTAGTGTCAAGGTTGGTTTAGTTTTTAGTCTTCGCTGTGTAAGGGGCGTTTGGTTCGCTGTTTGGTTGGAATAATTATTGTGCTTGGATTTCATTGATGAAACCTTCAAGCTCTTGTTGATCGAAATGATATTTTTCCAAACAGAAGTGACATTCTGCTTCCGCTCCACCATCTTCATCAATCATTTCCTGAATTTCCTGAACACCCAGGCTGATGACTGCTACACCAAAACGCTCTTTTGAACATTGACATTTAAACTGTACCGGAGATTTACTAAGTACTTGGACATTATTATTACCTAAGACTACTTCCAATATTTGCTCTGGGGATAAACCTCTTTCAATCATCTTTGAAACAGGCTCTATGTTTTGCAATTGTTGTTCGATTTTAGAAATGGTTTCCTCATCACATCCTGGCATTAATTGAATAATAAAACCACCCGCTGCCAGGACGCTATTATCCGGATTAACAAGTACTCCTAATCCAACGGATGAAGGAACTTGCTCAGAAACTGCAAAGTAGTAGGTGAAGTCCTCTGCAATCTCTCCTGAAACGATAGGTGTTTGACCGGAGAACATATCACGTAATCCTAAGTCTTTTACGACTGTCAGCGAGCCTTCCGTTCCTACTGCACGACGAACATCCAGCTTTCCAACACTATTTAAGTCAAAATGGACTTGAGGATTCGTAACAAAACCACGCACTTCCCCTTTAGCATTTGCATCAATGATCATCGGACCAATTGGACCATTTCCTTCAATTTTTACAGTTAGTTTTTCCTCACCTTTTAGCATTGCGCCCATCATAACAGTAGCTGTCATAGAACGGCCTAATGCGGCTGTTGCAGTTGGCCATGTATTATGTCTCTTCTGAGCTTCACCTACCGTCTCCGTTGTTCTTGCTGCAAAGGCACGGACGTTCCCATTAAATCCCAGCGCCCTAATTAGGTAATCATTCATGAAGTTATTCCTCATTTCTTATTGGTTTTTATTATAAATAACATGAAGGCCTTTTAAGGTTAATAAATCATCTACAATATCAATAGCCGTTGTTTCACTGGCTATTAACTTTGCCAAGCTTCCCGTAGCCACGACGAGAGGTTGATTCTTACTATTTTCCGTCATACGACTGACAATTCCTTCTACCTGACCTACAAAACCGAAAATAATCCCTGATTGCATGGCGGAAATTGTATTTTTCGCAATTACACTTGGTGGGCGGGTGATTTCCACGCGCGGCAATTTGGAAGCTCGTGAATATAGTGCTTCTGTCGATATAGCGATACCTGGTGCAATCGCTCCTCCCAAGTAATCACCCTTTTCATTTATATAGCAATAAGTTATGGCAGTGCCAAAATCGATTACAATCAATGGACTTTTTCCGCCATATTCCTCAATGGCGGCAACAGCATTCACGATTCGATCCGCACCTACTTCCCGCGGATTTTCATATTTAATATTTAACCCATTTTTCACTCCCGGACCTACTATTAACGGTTTGATTTGCAAATATTTCCGGCACATCTCTTCTAAAACATAGATGATTGGTGGAACAACGGAAGATATAATCACTCCTTTAATCTGCTCAAAGCCAATTTGGACATGTGAAAAGAACATTTTCACCTGCATCGCATATTCATCTTCCGTTTTGTGACGATTTGTTTCCATTCGCCAATGATGCTTTAATTTATCTTGCTCAAATATTCCCAAGGCAATATGGGAATTGCCTGCATTTAGCACAAGAATCATTTAATCACGCCTATTTATTTAGTCTAATTTTTAAAAATAATACCACATTACGGGCAAACTTATATAGTCATAACAATTATACCAACAATGTGGAACTACTTCCTTTGTTTTGGTTATGACAGGTAACAATTTAATTTGGCAAGGTTATTTAATTTGAAGTATACATTGTGAGCTGACGAGCTAAGCACCCGGGAATTTGCACAATTGAGATTTGGGATTTAGTACAATTCTTCCGCGAAATGCTGTGTCTATAAAATACAAAAAAACTGAATGAGTATAGCCATAGCATACTCATTCAGTCCAAAAACATTTATTTGATTTTAATTACTTAAGGAATTTTTACTTTTCCCGATCTTCCTTGATTCCGTCTGTTAATTGAGTGGAATCTTTTTCTTTAGGTAGATCTGTTATTGCAGGATCTTGTTTTTGACCGACAATTTCCTTTTCTAACGATGTATTGCCTGTAGTTTCTATTGCTAATTCTTTTGAATCGGGGCTTTCAGAGTTTGCCTTTGATAATTCAATTGCAGAATCTTCTTCAACTTTAGAATAATCAACGCGTTCCGGGAGTTTCCCATGGTCTCTTAAATGCTCAATTTGGCCGGCATCCAAAGTTTCAACCTCTAGCAATGTTTCAGCAATAAGCGTTAATAAATCACGTTTTTCCGTTAGAATTTCTTTTGTGCGGTTATATTGATCCACGATAATTGATTGCATTTCTTTATCTATCTCGTAAGCAATAGAGTCGGAATAATTTTGTTCCGAATTAAAGTCACGACCTAGGAATACGTTACCGCCTTGGCTTGAACCAAATTGCATTGGTCCTAGTTTATCGCTCATCCCGTATTCTGTAACCATTGAACGAGCAATGCCGGTAGCACGTTGGAAGTCATTATGTGCACCTGTTGACACTTCACCGAATGTAATGTCCTCGGCAACACGACCTCCAAGTAATCCAGCGATTTTATCCAATAATTCAGGTTTTGTCATAAAGTAACGATCTTCCTTAGGAAGCATTACAGCATAACCACCCGCTTGACCTCGCGGAACAATAGTTACTTTGTGCACCTTCTCTGCTTGGTCGAGTGTTAACCCGACAACTACGTGACCAGCTTCATGGAAGGCAACAATTTTGCGTTCTTTTTCCGATATTACACGGCTTGATTTGGCAGGACCAGCAATAACACGGTCTGTTGCTTCATCAATATCCAACATATCAATCTTTTTCTTATTTCGACGAGTGGCAACGAGGGCTGCTTCGTTCAATAAGTTTTCTAAATCCGCACCCGAGAAGCCCGGTGTACGTTGAGCAATTGCTTTTAGGTCCACATCATCACGCAATGGTTTATTACGCGCGTGTACTTTCAAGATTTGCTCACGACCTTTAACATCCGGTCGGCCAACCGTAATTTGACGGTCAAAACGTCCTGGACGAAGTAATGCTGGGTCTAAAATATCTGGTCGGTTTGTAGCAGCGATAATGATGATTCCCTCATTTACACCGAAACCATCCATTTCAACAAGCAACTGATTTAGCGTTTGTTCACGTTCATCGTGACCGCCGCCAAGACCTGCTCCACGTTGACGACCGACTGCATCAATTTCATCTATAAAGATAATACATGGTGCATTTTTCTTCGCATTTTCAAATAAGTCACGGACACGGCTCGCACCGACACCGACGAACATTTCAACGAAGTCAGAACCCGAGATCGAGAAGAATGGTACGCCAGCCTCACCAGCAACTGCACGAGCAAGTAATGTCTTACCTGTCCCTGGAGGACCAACGAGCAAGATTCCTTTTGGAATACGTGCACCCATGTCGGTAAATTTACGATGGTCTTTTAAGAAGTCTACTACCTCTACTAGTTCAGCTTTTTCTTCATCCGCACCAGCGACATCGTTGAATCTTACTTTTTTCTTTTCAGTATCGTATAACTTCGCTTTACTTTTTCCGAAGTTCATCACTTTATTGCCGCCACCTTGAGATTGACTCAATAGGAAGAAGAATAAAATGATAATAATGATGAACGGGATAATACCTGTAAAGAATTGAACCCACCCGCTAGTTTCAGGGGCCTTTAGCCAATTAATATTCGGATTATTTGCCGTTGTTTCATTAATCTTAGTCATTAAAGCTTGGTTATCCTGCGGAAGATTAACAACGAAGGTTTTCCCTTCTTCATAACCTGTTAATTTCCCTTCTACTACAAGTACTCCCGCATCGGGTTGAATATTTGCATTTTCAACCTTCCCTGCATCTAAAGCCTCTAAAAACTCATGATACGTTAACTCTTCAGAATTGGTATTTCCTCCATTAAAAGTTCCAAAAATACCGATAATCACGAGAAAAATTAATAAGTAAAATATGGTGTATCGAAATATTCGATTCATCCCCAGCCTCCTCACAACATAACAGAAAAACTATAAGTAAAATCTTATCATACCATTATTTTTTCATACAACGAAAAGCACCGGTAAAATTCACAATTTACAAATTTTGTTGAAAATTATTCAAAAGTGTAAATTATTAGAAGGAATACACTTCTTTTTTTAGGATGCCGATGTACGGTAAGTTACGATATTTTTCTGCGTAATCTAATCCATATCCAACTACAAAACCATCTGGTACTTCGAAACCGACAATATCGGCTTTTAAATCCACTTTGCGCCCCGAAGGCTTATCCAAAAGTGTGACGATTTTAATTGTTTTTGCTTTGCGATACTTAAATAAATCTACTAGGTAGCTTAGTGTTAGGCCGCTATCAATAATGTCTTCAATGATGATTACATCACGACCTTCTACACTTGTATTCAAGTCTTTTAGAATCTTTACTTCCCCTGAAGATACCGTTGCGTTGCCATAGCTCGATACATCCATAAAGTCAACTTCAATATATGATTCAAAACGCTTCATTAAATCTGTCATAAAAGGGACAGCACCTTTCAAAACACCAATCGCTAGCGGGAACTGTTCTTTATACTCTTCAGTTAATTGAGCTCCTAGTTCTGCTATTCTTTCTTGGATTTGTTCTTCCGTTATTAGAATTTTTTCGATATCATTTTGAATCATGGTAGTTCCTCCTTGAATTTTCAAACACCCTTAAAACAATCATTCTGTATATACCCTTTAAAAATGTGTTCAATTGCCTGAAACTTTAATCGTTTTTATCTTACTATATATGAAAAGTATAAACACTTTAGCATAACGCGCTATACGCTGCTTAAAGAATATTCATTTCATTACTATTTATAATAACTTATTTTGACGAAAAATCGTTACTATTTGCACTTTCAATGATCAGAACCATATCATCACTTTCCCGTCTGATGCTTGAAAGCGTTTGACTCACCCTCAACCCTAAGGCCGCTAGTACTTGATTTTGTGCATCCACAAGTATTGGCCATTGCGCTCGTTCTTCTAATGGGATTTTTTCGTCGATAAATAGCCTGGACAATCGTTTTGGGTCTTTCATCCCTTTTAAAGAAATGCGATCGCCATCTGTCCGAGTCCTTACTAGAAGCGGGATAGTAACCAAATCTGAATTAAAGAAATACTTGCTTACATTCCGACCCTTTTCACGTACAACATTTGAGGCTTCTCCTATGTATAATCGAATGCCATTTCGCAGTTGTGTCCATTCCTCCAACGATATCGGTTGATGGGGAAGGTTATCATGACCAAAGTTTGTTGAATTCTCAAATAGTACTTCTTCATAATTTCGCCTAGCTATGAATTGTTCTGGCAAATGAAGACTGGCACTCCCATGGGAAGAACCACACAAACCAAGGATTGAGGAGATAAGTGTATAACTATGGTTGAAATGAAAACTATTGTAAAGATAGTTTAATAGTATTAAAATGATCCTCCTTTGTAAAGCAACTGGTTCTTTTTGAAATAGAGGAATGTTGAGTGTATATGACTGTTTTCCATTTTCTTTGACAATGTGGGGAAAACGCTCCAGGGCAATTACTCGTAATGCATCATCATCTTGCTGTAAATTCTCAGCAAACTGTACTGCATGGGAAGAAACATTCCTATTTTCATTTTGCAATAGGGGTACGATGTGATGACGAAAACGATTACGTGTGTAATTATCTTTTGCATTACTCGCATCTTCCCGATACGAGCCTCCCCTCTCTTGTAAATATTCCCTAATTTCTCTTTTTGTAACCGCCAAAAATGGCCGAATAATTTCACCAACGGAAAACTTCCTCTTAGCATATATACCTTTCATGCCACCAATTGTCCCTGCCTTAGTTAAGGCCATAAGGATCGATTCCAATTGATCGTCCGCATGATGAGCAGTCACCAGCTTCTGAATGTCATTTACTTTCATCAACTCTTCAAAGTATGTGTAGCGCTCCCTACGGCATATCGCTTGGGAGTTTCCTCCTTCTTCTTGGAGTATCTGAGGGATGGGAATTGAGGTACTGAAAACAGGGATATTATTTTGATGACAAAATTGTTCTACAAATTTCCGATCTTCAAAAGATGTCTCTCCTCTTAACATATGGTCTACATGGGCAACAAATAATCTAATTCCGAAAATATGTTGAAACTTCATAAAAAAATGTACTAAGCCCATGGAGTCAATGCCGCCTGAACAGGCAATGAGAAGACGGTCGCCTTTTTCGATTAGCTGCTGTTCAATCATAAACTTTTGGACCTTTAACTCTAATGACACATCTTCTCACCTCTTATTAAATCATTATTCACTTACCGATTATGATATCTCCTTGCTTAAAGGGCTAAACCCTGCCCATTTCGGGACGACATGGTTGACTGTAAACATAATAACAGTGCAATCATCATCAACCGGATAAACCTCTCCAAATTGCTCCATGACATCATACAAAATCACTTCAATGGGCATATCATTTTGGATGCGCATCTTTAATAACTTCACCAAATACTTTTCTTGTTCTTCCCAATCAAACTCACCCGAGAATACACCATCTGAAACCATGACGACAAAGTCATCTGCGAGCAAATTCACTTTTTCCGTCTCAATTGAAAATACTGGCATAAACCCTACAGGTGCTGCTGCTCCATCTACTTTCAATAGCTTCTCGCCACGCAATATATAAGTCGACATGCTTCCAGCTTTCCATGACCAAAGCGAGCCCTTTTGCAGATCAACTAATGCAAAATCTATCGTTGCATACATGTCTACTTCCCGGTTTAGAGACATAACATAGTGTAAAGTATGCATCGCTGTTTCCGGATTCATATTATAGCTTAAGCATTCTCTCATCAAACGCACTAAACGGCGACTTTCACGCTGCGCTTCCCTGCTTTGTCCCATACCGTCCGATAACATGACCGCAACAAGACCTGGATGTATATGGAAAATTGCATGGGTATCCCCAGAAACCCAGGCTGAATTTTTTGCTCTACTATATATATCATACTCTATTTCATAACGAACGGCTGAGCGAAAACGTATTTGCACGTGAGCAAATGGATTTTTCTGATCCGAGATTTTCTCCACTTGAAATGGCTCTGCAAAAACATCATATAGAATCGGTAAAACGATTCGTTCACAAAGCATATACTGGTCTTCGTGAGTCCGATTCTTTTGTGCAAAAGAACAAATCACAACTCGTTCCCCGACGGTATTGTTTAAGACATCAATCTGGAAGCATTGTACCTGGGCACGTTTAAATTGCTGCTCCAATTCCTCCTCTATCGTTTTAAACGAAAGCGTTTCGTCCCTCATATCCTCCATTAATTTATTTAAGTGATTGCTTAGATCGCGAAGTTGGAGGGCAATCATTTTTTTGCCGTGATAGAATTGGCCATTCATCTTATCCGTATAAAGTTGATGATCCAACTCCTCCAACAACCTTGTTGATTTCACACACTGCGCTTTTATACGTTTTTCAGCGCGGATCTGCTCCGATTCCTTGACACCCGCCCTTGCTACAAACCAATCTTGGATAATGGGTTCCATCGTATTTTTTGTCCCCCAGCAACTATCATATCGGAAGCAACTTAGGCACGTTGCGCTAGGTTCAACTTTGCTGGACTCATTTATCGTTTCTGTCGATGTAAAACGGTCGAATACTAACTCCTTCATAAATAAAACAAAGTTTTGAAAGGATTCCAGCTTCTCTGTCGTATGTTCCGTCAACCACTGCTGCCGTTGAAGCAGCACTTCATCCCGTTTTGGGTGAATTGCATCATAGAGGAATGCGACCATACTTTTGGGTAATGCAAAGAACACGATTCCCGCAATAGCAATAGAAACAAAATACACATTATCCAAAGGCAGGGTTGCATCGTAAAAGAAAAAGAATACACTTGGAATCAAGCTTCCGATCACAACCCCAAATCGGCCTATCTTGCTAAATAGTCCAGCCACAACTCCCGTCATTGCATATACGGAAATCATGCCAGTGAAAGATAATTTTGCAATGCCTACCAATGCTCCGACTATGGTTGCCACCATCGCTGCAATAGGAACACCACCAGTAATAGCAGCAATACAGATTGCTAGATGCAGCAGAAACGGATACAAACCAAAATAAGAAACAACCACGGATTGTACTCCCGTCAGCACCATGGCCAAAATAACCAGCCCTGCCCCCACCCGTTCATAGCTCCATCCCGCAGCCCAAAACCGGTGAGGCTGCACTAAAAATAGATTCATAAAAATTGTCATTAAAAATGCCAGTATAACTTCATAATAAATATACAACTGAACAATTAACGGCGGTATCCCCATATGGGATATTCCCTGCCACATAAATTGCCCCAAAAAGATGGCCAAACTGACTGAAATACCGATCGGCAGTTTCCAATACTTAAAGCGGGTAAACGCTTCATATAGCACAAGCTGCAAACCTAAAATAAATACCTGCCCCAAACTTAAGCTCAGCGCTCCTATTAAGCCTCCAACTAGTACTGCCCACTTCTCATTTTCATATCTTTGTTTGACAATTGCCCAGAGAGGCAATAAAAACGGAACGGCCGCTTCAAACATTACTGCCCTTGATAGAAACAATGCCAAAAACAAAAAGAAAATGTGTATCAAGAAACTAGATTTCTTAAGAGCGAAACTTCTAAATAAAGTTAGCCCCGATGTCTTTTCACTGATCATCTCAATATTTGCCATTATTTACAGCCCCTTATTTAATAGTGTTAGCGCCTATTATATAAAAGAGTTTCCATAAAATTTGTCTAGTAGTGAAATAATAGAAGAAAATCGTTCGACGTAATTACTGATAAGACAACAATACGAGATAGGTGTCATCTCATTGGAAAAAGGGGAGGGGTACTACTTTATTTCAATGCATTTGAAGGATAAACTGACAATATAGATTATGTAGTACAATTTCGGGGGAATTTTATCATGTTTAATAGCTTTAGTTTTCTTGCTCTTTTATGTTCCACTGGCTCGATTTTAGTCGTTTTAGGTATCATTTTAACAATCCCTGCTATCTGGCAGCTTCTTATGCTTATTGTCGGCCTTATTCTTTGCGGCATCGGCATCTTCTGCATTTCGAAAATCCTGTTGAGCGAAAAGGGAAAGTAAAAGGAAAACACCCTGTACCAAACTCGTCGCTAGAAGAATGGAGGGACTTTGTCTGTACTGATATTACGATAAGCCGGCACTTTCCTCTTCCACAACAAAAAAAGCTGCTGGGGGAGTTTCTCCCACAGACAGCCTTTATCTATTCAACACTTTTTCTACGCTTTAAAAACAGACAGCAAACTACCCTCTTCTAGCTCCACGGCCACCGCGTTTCGACTCAGTTGCACGTTTTAAAGTTGCAAGACGTTCGTCACTATCTTTTAGGAATCGTGCCATTTTTTGCTCAAAGTTCTCTTTTGTTGGACCATTTCGATCATTTGAACGATTGTTATCACGACGTGGACGATGAGGACGTTCAGGACGCTCAGGACGTTCGGGTCTTTCTGGTTGAGGCTTTGCTTTACGGATTGATAAGCCAATTTTACCATCCGCTTCAACATTCATCACTTTTACTTCAACAACATCCCCTACTTTAAGATGTTCGTTGATATCTTTGACATAGTTGTCTGCAACTTCACTTATGTGAACTAGGCCCGTTTTGCCATCTGGCAGCTCAACGAATGCTCCAAAATTTGTGATTCCTGTTACTTTACCTTGTACTTTGCTGCCTACTTCAATTGACATAAAAAAAATGCTCCTCCTTAAAATTTAAGCGGCTATAAAAGCCAGTAATCAAATTTAGTGTAACGTGCAATAATTGATTCACGTTTATCTTTTATTATAGCCAACAAAAAAAGAGTGTCAACAAGACAACTCTTTTTCTATCACTCGAAACCCACTTTTCGGTTTGAACATTACCGATTATTTACCGCTCCATCTGGAGTTAATTGGAATCATTACCAGATTTCATATCCTTATGTTCGTCATCTGGGATAGTAAAAATAATCTCACCATTATCAGATAAAAAGTACTCTTTACGAGCTAATTTTGCGATATATTCATCATCTTCCAGTTTCGTTATTTGTAGGTTTAACATCTCTTGCTGTTCTTTAACTTCATCTAATCTTGCCACAACTTCTTCTTTAAGCAGTTGCTTTTCAGCCAGACGTTTGTTTTGTGCCAAGGATGTGCTTATTAAAAAAACGAGAATCACTGAAGCAAGCAAACCGAATACGAGTAACCTTCTTCGAGTTCTCACTTTTTGCCTCTTTGAATATTGTGCATGTGTTTCAGTTGACCGGACATAGTCATTTTTAAGCGTTCGAACATTATTAAATTGTCGTGTTTGACGCTTTGCCATATCCGTCACCTCCAAAAGTCTGTACATTCTATTATACTTCTATTTCAACTTTTTTTAAAGATAGTCCTTCTAACTTTTGTATAAATTTTTTTAAAACGGGTTTTGAGGAATTTATTATATATTTTGCGAAATGGCAGCAAGATTATCAAAATAATGCGTAAAACCAGTTTGATTGTACCAATGACAATACTTTTTATCAATTTGATGATAGCGATAATAGGCTTAATTATAAGGAAAATAAAGACTCGTCCAATAAAACGGAAATACGGCTGAAACACCGATTCATACAAGAAGATACCCAAAATTTGGGCCAATGGGTCGACTAAACGCCATTCTCCACCCTTAATAGTAAATAAAATATAAAATGTTAGGGCACCCAGAAGTGCCCAAACAATCAGCTCTACTCCATATCCCATTCTTCTTAAGATTGATTTTTGACTTAAAGCGCCTAGTGAATAGCGTGTACAATCAACAATTGCACCAACCAGTAACCCACTAAGCGCCATGATCAATATACTTACAACCTGTTCATTTATGGTCATCCAAATAATTTATGGAGGAAGCCTTTTGATAACCCTGAATCTTCATCGTCATATTGTACTAGTTTTACATTTCCTTCTAATGTTAACAACCCTTTATCGACGTCTAAATGGACAATACGTAATTCCTCACCACGGATTAGTAAATGACCCTGAGCTGTTCGGATATAGAACTCTTCTTGGTCAAAACGCTCAATTTCCTTTACAGAAGTCATGTCCATTCTTTTTCGATTGCGCACTGTCACAAGATGGTCACCAGATGTCATAGTGTAACGATTACTTTCTTGATGTAGCGTCATATCGTTCCTCCTTCGCTTGTTTGTGTTTGTTCTGTTCACTTTATGCTGAAACTAAAAAAAGCATGACAACTATTTTGTTGCCATGCTCTAGAAATTTAATATTTTAATTCTCATAATTAAATTTCATTAAGATGTTTCACTCTATTCTTCATCATCAATAAATTGAGGTTCTATTTTATCAAGCTTTTCCTCTTTAAGAATTGTAAACATATTCATTGCATCTTCTTTGCGCACATTTTCTCGTAGATCTTCTACCCGAGCTGTGACAACCTTCTGTCCGAAACGTATTGCAAGCTCATCCCCTATCTTCACGGCGGATCCGGCCTTTGCCACTTTCCCGTTGATCGTAATTCTGCCTTGATCTGCTACTTCTTTTGCTAACGTACGTCTTTTAATCAATCTCGACACCTTTAGAAATTTATCAATCCTCATTTATTCATTCTCCCTTTTTTCCAGTTCTTTTGCTTCATTCCAAAATGCATCTAATTGCTCCAAAGTGAAATCACTAAAGGCAAGCCCGCTTTCCTTCACCTTTTGCTCCACATGATGAAACCTGCGGGCAAACTTTTCATTCGCATGAACCATCGCTTCTTCCGGGGATATTTTATAGAATCGTGCTATGTTGACCAGAGTAAATAAAACATCTCCGAACTCATCCAAACGGGTTGCGGAATTCCCCTTTGTTACTTCTTCTTTAAACTCGGTCCATTCCTCCAAAAACTTCTCCCAAGCCCCTTCTTCGTTTGGCCAATCAAAGCCTACGGAAGCTGCTTTTTTTTGATAATTAAAGGAAGTCAAAAGGGAAGAAGATGCTCTATACTCTCCTTTAAGCAGGATTTCCGTTTGATGCCCTTTTTCCTGTTGCTTGATGGCATCCCAATTTTCCACCACTTCGTCCGCGTCCTGGACAGAGACATCGCCAAAAACATGAGGGTGTCTTCTGATCATTTTCTCGCTAACAGAAGCCAACACTTCTTCTAAGTTAAAGTACCCATTATCTTCGCCGATTTGAGCATGCAGGAAGATTTGCAGCAGTACATCCCCCAGTTCTTCTACCATCCCGAAGTCATCTTCCGCATCTATCGCAGCCAAAAATTCATGTGCTTCTTCCAATAAATACTTTTTCAGGCTTTCATGGGTTTGCTTTTGATCCCAAGGACAGCCATTCGGTCCTCTTAGAGTTGCGATAATCCTCCTAAAGGTAGTCCAATCACGCAAGGCATCCATGTCACTTTCTACAGGCGGCACATAGATTGTCGTTAGATTATTTATATCCACCGATTGATCCAGCTCGAACAAAGGTACGGTCGTTAAACGCTCCAAGGTAGAACCTGCTGCAGTTACAACCGTAACCGGGTAATCATCGCGATATTTCTCCATCAGTGAGAGCTTGACTTCCGATGCACTAAACGCATCATACACTTGGGCTATTAGTACATGCCCGCGCATGTTGACATCATGGATGGAGAAACTCGTACCATCCAGTAATTGAAAGCCTTCAATTGGATCGATTTTAAGGGCACCGAAAATGGGATCTAAAAAGCTCTGGCCCCCTTCGATACTCAAGTCGATTTCCCCTTCCTTTTCCGCCTCGATCAATAGCTGTATCGTTTGTTCCGCAACCAACGGATGTCCCGGAACTGCATACATTACAGGTTCCAGTTGTACAGCCGCTATTAGTTGCGCCGTGATTTCTTCATAGACTGGTTGAAATGTACCATGTTTTTCGTAAACAGCATCAAAACTTTCAAATACAATACCTTCCTCCTGCAATTCGCTAATAACAGGGTGATCCATTGTTCGAACATAGATTTTTTTGGCTGATTTCAATTCTTTATATACGCCCATTTGCAGTTGACTAAGCTCCGCCGCACCTAGGCCGATAACTGTTAACTTGTGCATATGTCCACCTACTTCTTTTTATTTAAGAACAACTGATAAGCTGCCATTCTTCGACCGAATGGCACTAAAAACCATTCTTTCTCTTTCAGCACTCTCGCCTTCGCAACAAATGTTAAATAAACAAATGCCCCGGCAACTATTAAACTGCCTCCTATTATAACAGCACCGATTCTTCCTGATAGCGAACTAAACACCATCCGTGAAATCATATCCAGAAGAATTATCGTCAAAA
This sequence comes from Ureibacillus sinduriensis BLB-1 = JCM 15800, assembly GCF_000772955.1. Taxonomy (GTDB): domain Bacteria; phylum Bacillota; class Bacilli; order Bacillales_A; family Planococcaceae; genus Ureibacillus; species Ureibacillus sinduriensis. The sequence continues at coordinate 21,912 of NZ_JPVO01000037.1, forward strand.
TCATACTTCCGCACGAAAGACCCAGTTTTATGTAGAATTCTCGATTAGCTAGTTTCACCTTTAACAGTTTTTTCAAATAGATCAGCAGGCAGCAACCACAGAAAAACAATCCAACATTACTTGCAATTGCGGCGCCCAATACACCTGATTTAGGGATAAACAGATGATTTCCAATAAATTTAAAAACAATTGCGATGATTAAAATGAATGCCGGGAATTTCAGCTTATTCATGCCTTGGAGTATCGCCGTAAATGTTAATATAACCGATAGTGGGATAATTTGTAATACATAAACCATCAATATTGATGATAAGCTATCTGATTCAAAAAGCATCACATTTACGTACGGCATGACAGCCATCAGTCCAATTGATGCCGCCACACCTAAAAGCAATGAAACTCGGTAAGTCAATTGAATAAATGGTGCAGCTCCGCGCCCATCCATTTTCTTTGATTGATAAGCAACTAAAGGCACGATCGCCAACGAAAGTGAGGAAGCAATTATAATCCCCAACTGCACCAAAGGTTGGCCTCGATCATAGATTCCTTTCATCTTCATTGCCTGCATTTCCTCTATCCCGCTTTCGAGCAATAGTGAAAAAACAGTAAATGAATCGGCTAACTGGAAGCATAAAAGCAATAAGCTACTCATGCTCACACTTAAACTTAGTATTGTAACTTCTTTTATTATTGGCCACTTTTGCCCTTTACTGTTCACTTTCCCCGGTATCATTTTTATTCCCCTTGAAAAGTACAGCAATATTATGACTCCCGCTATTTCCCCGATTACTGTACCAATGACTGCCGCATTTCCTGCTGCATATAATGATTGCGACGTTGTCATAATAAAACTTGCACCCAGTAATATAATAACCACCCGAACAAACTGTTCAATCACTTGCGCAGATGCAACGGGCGTCATGTCGGAATTTGCCTGGAAGTGGCCTTTCATCAGGGCGATTATCGGCATGAATAACGCTACATAAGAACCGGTCCTTAAAAGTGTGGCCAGCTGTGCATCACCCATTAATTGTGCAAGCATATCCGATCCGAAAAATAATATAAAATAGAAGATAATAGATAATAATGTTAGATACTGAAAAACTGTACGTTTAATCAAATTTTTTCTTTGCTCAACATCCGGCATGCTCTGTGCATCAGCCAACATTTTGGAAATGGCAACAGCAAACCCTCCCGATGTCCACACAATAAAGAATGAAATGAATGGATAAACCTGCTGATAGATATAAAATCCTCGATCTCCTACCAAATTTTGAAAAGGTACTCGATAAACCGCACTTAATATCTTTACAATTAAAGCAGCAACCGTTAACAGCAGTGCACCTTTCATATATTCTTTCATTCCGAAATTTTTTGCCATTTTCACCTATCCCTCACAACAATGCCCATATTATACCACGGAATACCATAAGCACTCGACCTCTGTGATAGATCCCCTTTCATATCATTTATATAGGAGGAAGTCATTTTCCACATAAATAGATTTAACAATTTCCTCTCCTTTTCACTACTGAATACTTAAATGGCATATTCATAAAGAGTTGCCCATAACAAAAAACGTCTCCTTCGAATAGAGACGTTTTTTCTCATTTTTAGTTTTCCATTTGCTTTGCCAGGAAATTAGCCGCTGTTTCAGCCGCTTTCGATTCCACTTCACTAATAACGTGAAGTTTTGATAATAAATATACCGCCCCGATTGCATCGCCATTTGTCACAATTGGCGCAACACAGTATGATTTCACTTGCTCAAATTGGCCCGGAACAAGTTCGATTGTCGATTCATTTTTCTCCAGTACAATAGAGCGCTGTTTCATGAAATCCTCGGCAAATACGGATAAACGGCGATTTGCATACTCTTTCTTCGCTAAACCGGCTATAGCTATCATTTCATCTCTATCGCTAATTAGGGCTGGGGTGCCGACAGTTTCATAAAGGGATTCCACATACTCTTTTGCAAATTCACTTAAGTCATTTATTGGAGAATATTTTTTTAAGATAACTTCACCTTCACGGTCCGTATAAATCTCTAATGGATCTCCCTCACGGATACGCATCGTTCTTCGAATTTCCTTAGGAATAACAACGCGACCTAAATCATCGATACGACGGACAATTCCTGTTGCTTTCATCTTTGCTGCCTCTCTTTCAGAATCAATTTTTCATTCACATTGATAGTATGGTTAAGAATTGGTCAATGTATGCAGAAAGTGTATGAAGAGGTTTAAATTCTAAAGTCGGGCAACAAAAGTAAAATTATTATATTAATATCCATCTGTTTTTCAACATAATTGCAGTATGTGATTTCTACGATTTCTTGGCTTTGGCAACAATCTCGACTAACTGTTCCAATACTTCAAAAGGAGGTATCTTGCCGCATTTTTTTTCTTCTATCGTCAGAGTTAATTTTGCCCCTTCCATTACAAATCCAACCGCTCGATCAAATTTCATGGATTCTGTTACAACGACGCTGCCATCGACTTTTGCCGTTCCTTCTTCTGATAAGTAGATGGAGATGACCTTCTGTTTTTCTTTGATAGCCGTAATGCCAGCTTCCAATGCCCATACTTTTACGCGAGCAATACGTAACAGTTTTTCTGTTTCTACCGGCAAATCACCAAAGCGGTCCACTAATTCATCCCAAATTTCATTAAAGTCTTCCACGCGCTCCATTGATTTTATGCGCTTATACATTTGTATTTTTTGATAGCCATCCGGTATATAGGCATCTGGAATATAGGCATCTGTTTGCAGAATAATTTCAACTTCAGGTTTTTCCTCTTTGACAACACCCGTCCTGCGCTCTTCAATCGCTTCTTCAAGCATTTGTGAGTACAAGTCAAATCCAACAGAGTCGATAAAGCCATGCTGTTGTGCACCTAAAAGGTTTCCAGCCCCACGAATCGACAAATCGCGCATCGCGATTTTGAATCCGGAACCGAGCTCTGTAAACTCTTTAATCGTTTGAAGTCGTTGTTCCGCTACATCCGTAAGCACTTTATCTTTTTGGTACATGAAGTATGCATAGGCAACACGATTTGAACGGCCAACCCGACCGCGCAGTTGATAAAGCTGTGATAACCCCATGCGGTCTGCATCATGCACGATCAATGTATTCACATTTGGAATATCGACACCAGTTTCAATGATAGTCGTTGTGACAAGAACATCATATTCGCCGTCCAAGAAGTTTAAAATAATGGATTCCAATTGAGATTCTGTCATCTTGCCATGGGCATAGCCAACACGAGCGTCTGGGACAAGCATCTGAATTTCTTCCACTTTTCTTGTCATGTCCTCAACGCGATTATAGAGGTAAAATGTTTGACCACCTCTAGCCATTTCTCTTTCAATAGCTTCACGTACAAGTGCCCCACTGTACTCCATGACATAAGTTTGCACAGGGAATCGATTTTGTGGGGGCGTTTCAATAACCGATAAATCCCTTACACCTACCATCGACATATGCAATGTACGGGGGATCGGAGTAGCGGTTAATGTTAAAACGTCCACATTTGTTTTCAATTGCTTAATTTTTTCTTTGTGAGTCACACCAAATCGTTGCTCTTCATCGACAATCAATAAACCCAAATCTCGGAAAACAAGATCCTTTGATAAAATTCGATGGGTCCCGACCACTATATCGACCGTTCCTTCTTTTAATCCTTTAATCGTTTCTGCTTGTTGTTTTTTTGTTCGGAAACGGCTTAACAAACCAACATTAATAGCATGACCTTCAAACCGCTCTATGATTGTTTCATAATGTTGCTGGGCTAATATCGTCGTTGGTACAAGAAAGGCAACTTGTTTCCCATCCATGATTGCTTTAAAAGCCGCCCGGATCGCTACTTCTGTTTTTCCATAGCCAACATCTCCACAAACTAGGCGATCCATTGGGCGTTCCCGCTCCATATCATTTTTCACTTCTATAATAGAACGTAGCTGATCCTCTGTTTCTTCATAAGGAAAAGCACTTTCAAATGAACGCTGTTCATCTGTATCAGGGGAAAAGGCGTATCCTTTTTCCGCCTCACGTTTTGCATACAATTTAATTAAATCATCTGCTATATCATTGATAGCAGATGAAACTTTGGCTTTTGCCTTTTTCCACTCCGCACCACCAAGCTTATGAAGCTTTGGCTCTTTTCCTTCGGAAGCTACGTATTTTTGAATCAAATCAATTTGCTCAACAGGAACAAATAACTTATCATCTGCTCGGTACTTTATATGAAGATAGTCTTTGTGGTTACCGTTTACTTCCAGTGTTTCGATTCCGATATATTTCCCTATCCCATGATGAGTATGTACTACATAGTCACCAGGGTTAATTTCTGTATAACTTTTAATGCGTTCAGCATTGGACATTTTTTGAGGCCGGCGCGGCTTTCTTTTTTGCTGTTGCTTAAATAATTCGTCGTCTGTCACAACTGCTATACGCTGTAGTGACAACTCAAAACCAGAAGCCAGTTGGCCCTCCACGATATAAATTCCCGGATCGTGCGGATCTCCTATTAAACTATGAATACCATACTCCTCCAGCATGCTTTGGAGCTTTTTCACTCTTTCCTTCCCTTCGGCCATAAAGAGAACCGTAAAGTTCTCTTGCATCCATCTCTCCACTTCATTTTGTAAAAGGGCGATTTGGCCGTGGAATTGCTGCATTGGCTTACATGAGAAATTCGTTGTCTTTTTAAATTGAACTCCCGAGAAAGTACGTGCAAATAGAGCAAAATAGAGCTTTTGATGTTCTAACATTGAATTTATTTCTTTGAAGGAGAAGGAAGGTTTTACATCATGTACAATCTTCCCTTCTTCAATCAATGAGATAAACCAGTCTTCTTCCTCGCGCTCCCAGGCATCCATCACTTCCTGAATTCTTCCCAGCTCATCGAATAGGACAAGTCCATCCTCATCAAAATAATCACCTAAATAGGACAAGTTCTCATATAAAAGGGAACCATACTTTGTTACATGGTCAGGTATACTCCCTTGATTCAATAACTCGATATCGTGTTTTATATTTTGATACAGTATCTCTTGCGTTTCCTGCTTCTTAATTTTCTTCAAGCTCTTACTTAGTGCCGCCTCTAGTCTTTCTGCTAGTTGTAATCGCTGTTCTTTCGTCAATAATACTTCCGTAGCAGGCAGAATTTCGACAGATTCCAGTTTTTCGATGGAACGTTGGTCATCGGCTGAAAATGTGCGAATGGAATCGATTTCAGTATCAAAAAGCTCAATACGAATAGGTGACTCCGCATAGGGTGGGTAAATATCAAGTATTCCCCCACGCAATGCAAACTCACCAGGTGTCGTGACCATCTGACTTCTTGAATATCCCATCGTCACTAAGTGAAGCAACCATTTATCGATATCAATATCATTCCCAATTGACGCTTTTAAAAAGTAGCCTTTCCACTGTTCAGGAGGTGTCATCATTTTACGCATTCCGGCAACCGGGATGACATAAATGGCCTTTTCCTTTTTAGCCAAATGGTCCAACGTTGCAATACGTGCCGCCTTAAGTTCTGGCGATGCAATTGTCATGTCCGCAGCAATAAACTCATCCGCCGGGTAATAATGAACCATATCTTCTCCTACTAGGGATGATAAATCATCTACTAACTTTTGCGCCTGTAAAAGATTGGGCGATAATATATAAAGAGGTTTTTTGACGCTCTCGAATATAGATTGGATAAATGCCGGTCGCGCACCTCCTGTCAAACCTGTGATGAGTTGTGAATCATAATTTTTTTCACCGATTTGTTGGATGAATGTATTTATATGTTTATCTTGAGAGAATAGTTGATGAATAACGTTCATTCATAAACCCCCTTCCTTCATTCCTTTTTATGTAATTAAACATATTCGTATTAAATACTTCCTTTATTTATTCATAGAAACCAAGTGGAAAAAGCGGGAGACTGTTTGCTTAAGTCGCCCACTCTTTCGCACATGGTTAATGGTGTGGATTTATTTGTTTTAATCCTGCAGATTTCTCATTTTTATATCCATGATGCACCCGTACCTTACTGCAGCCATTTTTTGAGTGCATAATAGTCAGGAAATTGTCTCAATGAATCTTCACAATGTTCACAAATACAATGTACGGTTGTATCACCGCGTTCATTCTTCTCGATATAGTCGTCTACTTCTCCAACTTCAAATAGATGCAATTTACGAATCGTGTCATCAGCGTCAAAAGGCAATGTGCCAATTTCCGTCTCACAATGTCGGCAACGATATTTAACAGGCATTATAATCGTCCTCCCCCTCGAGTATGTAAGCAATAGCTTTGTAATACTCAAAGTATTGACCTAATTTTGCCTATTTATGCATAATGAAATAAGACCTTTTCTTCTATAGGGGATTCATTGTTAATATTTTCACATAATTATTCGCCTTCATCATATTAGAGGAGTTACTTTTGCTGAAGACCGTTATATTCGGACATTACATCGAGAAACTTTTTTGATAAAGATGCTTCAACCGCGGAAACAGTTTTTTCAATAGCTTGTTCGATGGCCAATTCATCTTCTTTAGAGAATTTGGCCAACACATAATCTACTACCTTCATTCCAGCAGGAGGCCTGCTGATGCCAACTCGGATACGATTGAATTCCTGTGTCCCTAAATGATGAATCAATGATTTTATTCCGTTGTGGCCACCGGCACTGCCCTTTTGGCGCAATCGTAGTTTCCCAGTTTCCAGATCCAGATCATCATAGATGACGATAATATCTTCGATGTCAATATCGAAGTAGTCCATCAATGGACGGACAGATTCACCGGATAAATTCATATATGTTAGCGGTTTTAACAAAATTACTTTTCCTTCGGGTCTATGAACTGTAGCATACATTCCATTAAACTTCATTTGATTTAATGGGGCATCCCATTTTTTAGATAGTGCATCAATACACTCAAAGCCTATATTATGACGTGTATAGTCATATTGTTTCCCGGGATTTCCTAATCCAATAATTAACTTCATGAATACCCATCCTTTTTTTACTAATCGTAAATATTTTAACATAGGCTGGATTGAAAGAGAAAAAACTAATTCATCTATGTATTTATTACTTCATGAAATGGAAATTACCTTTAATTTCACTTAAAATTTATTCTGAACGAGATTATATGGATTGTGTTTATTTTAAACCCCATCATATATTTTATTACCCTTTGATTAGGTTCATTATTAAAATAAAAAATGTATGAGCAGTAAACTCATACATTTTGCACAATCAGCTTTGCGATTCAGGTGCTCCCGTCGCTTTGATGTCTTGGACTTCCGTGTCTCCTTGTCCAGCAGTATCATCATTTACAACAACAGGTGGAGTAACTGAAACCAGTGTGTCCTCATCTGCGTTTACTATCTCAAATGGAACAGTATTTCTTATTTCCGCAACAGAGATGGATTCGTTCATTCCTACATTTGATGCATCGACTTCAATTGACTCTGGTATCTCTGACGGTTTTACTTTAATTTTCAATTCACGCACAGGCTGCATTAGTACTCCGCCTTCTTTTACGCCCACAGACTCACCAGTTACTGTAACAGGCACATCTACCTCCAATTCCTCAGCCATATTGATTGAAAGTAAATCTATATGTTTCACTGTTCCTTTTAGTGCACATCTTTGCACATCCGTTACAACCGCATTGATTTGTTTTCCTTCCAAATTGATTTTGAATACACTCGTACGTCCATACTTTTGAACAGCTTTTGACATTTCTTTATAATCAAGTGTTACCGGTTTATTGTCTACGTTATACCCGTAGATGACTGCAGGTAGCTGCCCTTTATTTCGAAGTTTCGTTAAAGTAGATCGAGCTCCTGTTTCTCTATTCTTGGCTTCCAAAATGATATCCATAAAAAAACCCCTTTCAAAAGTTTTCACCACTAATAGTATTCCTTAATTTATGGAATACTAAACTTTCCACGGACAAAAAATTGGCTATTAGGATTATTTTGGAAACAGGTTGCACCATTTTTATTATCTGACTTGTACAATACAAACCGAAACTCTTACTTACACTTCTTTCCTAGGAAATTTACCAATACATAAAAAAGACAAGGCATGGATCGCCTTGTCTTTACACTAGATTATCTTAGTCGAATAATGTACTTACTGATTTGTTTTCATATACGCGAGAAATAGCTTCTGCCATTAAAGTAGCTACTGAAAGTTGTTTAACTTTCGGAGACATTTTTTCTTCAGTTAATTGAATAGTATTCGTTACTACCAGTTCTTTAATAACTGAATTTTCAATACGCTCAATTGCTGGACCCGATAGTACTGGATGTGAACAGCATGCATAAACTTCCTTCGCACCTGCTTCAATCAAAGCATTTGCACCTATCGTAATCGTACCGGCAGTATCAATAATATCGTCGATTAAAATACAGATTTTACCTTCAATATTCCCAACAATATTCATAACTTCAGCCACATTTGGTTTTGGACGGCGTTTGTCGATAATGGCGATCGGAGCTTTTAGGCGCTCAGCCATTTTACGTGCACGTGTAACCCCACCGTGATCAGGAGAAACAATTACCACTTCATCGGGATTGAAGTTTTTAGACTTGAAGTAAGTGGATAGAATTGGTACAGCTTGTAAATGGTCAATTAGGATATCAAAGAAACCTTGGATTTGTGGGGCATGCAAATCTAGTACGATTACTCGGTTTGCACCAGCAGTTTCTAATAAATTTGCCACTAATTTTGCTGTGATCGGCTCACGCGCTTTCGCTTTGCGATCTTGTCGGGCATAACCATAGTAAGGCATTACAACGTTGATTGTACGAGCGGAAGCACGTTTAACAGCATCAATCATAATTAATAATTCCATTAAATGTTCATTAACAGGAGCCGAAGTAGATTGAACGATAAATACGTCGCAACCACGGATACTTTCTTCGATGCTAATTTGAACTTCTCCATCACTGAAGTGTTTGACAGATGATTTACCAAGTTCTACTCCCATTTGTTCAGCGATTTCTTGTGCTAATGGGTAGTTCGAATTTAAAGAAAAGATTTTTAATTTTGTGTCAGCATATTGATACGGCATGATGGCCTCCTAATAGTTTTACAAATTTATTTTAACTTCTTCGCGTAATCTAGTTTATTCTCTTGTCTTGAACGTGCAATTCCCAATGCATCTGCCGGCACTTCTTTAGTAATGGTTGAACCAGCTGCTATAAATGATCCAGCCCCCAATTTAACTGGCGCTACTAAGTTGGAGTTGCATCCAACAAAAACATTATCTTCGATGATTGTTTTAAATTTATTTTTACCATCATAATTTACTGTAATCGATCCACAACCAATATTAACGTTATTTCCAACCTCAGCATCACCAATGTAACTTAGATGGGAAACTTTTGTATCGTTGCCTAGAGTGCTTTTCTTCACTTCAACGAAATTACCGATTTTTACATGGTTGCCTAAATGAGTATCAGGACGCAAGTGAGCAAATGGACCAACTGCAGTATCTTCTCCTATATAACTATCAGTCACGACGGAATTTTGTACAGTAGTACGGTCATCGATTTTACTATTTGCAATATTAGAATTAGGCCCTATAATACAATCCTCGCCAATGATAGTATGTCCCTCGATAATCGTGCCAGGCTTAATTACCGTATCACGGCCGATTTGTGCATCAGCACTAATGTGCGTAGTCATTGGATTGATGATTGTGACACCATTTCGCATATGTTTTTCATTAATGCGATTTCGCATTATTTCCTCGGCTTGAGCTAATGCCACGCGATCATTAACACCTAATGTTTCATCAAAATCAGGGCATGTATAAGCTGAAACGATTTCGCCTTGGTTTTGCAAAATTTCAATAACGTCAGGCAAGTAATATTCACCTTGTGCATTTTCATTGTTAACTAGTTTTAAGGCATCGAATAGAGCCTTGTTGTCAAAGCAATACGTACCTGTATTAATCTCTGTAACTAGTTGCTGTTCAGGTGTAGCATCTTTTTGTTCTACAATTTGTGCCACCTGACCATTTGCATCACGGATAACACGGCCGTATCCAGATGGATTGCCAGCTACAGCTGTTAAAATTGTTGCCTTGGCTTTTTCATTATTGTGATGTTCAAATAGCGCTTTCATTGTTTCTGGTTGAATTAATGGCGTGTCGCCACAAACAACTAGCGTTGTACCTTCTAGTGAGCTTAATATACTTTCTGCTTGGATGACTGCATGTGCAGTCCCAAGTTGTTCTTCCTGTAGTACATACTCGCTTTTAGCACCAAGTTGTTCTTTCACATTTTCAGCCCCATGACCAACAACAGTGACGATGCGATCTACATCCAGCGTTTGGATGTTCTCCACAACATGTTCAACCATTGGCTTCCCACATACAGGATGGAGCACCTTATATAATTTGGACTTCATGCGAGTTCCTTGACCAGCAGCCAAAATGACCGCGAAAATGTTCGTCATGATCTTTGAGTCCTCCAATTTTTATTCATATTCTCTTATGACTATATAGTAAATTCACTGCTTTTTCAAGGTTTCCAGACTTGACAAAACGTTGACATATACAATGGATTTTTATTCTAAAAAAAAAGTCCACTCATATTTGAGTAGACTCATATTGTTTTTAATATTATGCATTTGCTTCTTCAAGCTGCAGGACTTCTTCTTCGCTAGAAGCATGATAAGCAGCCAATACAACTTCTTGAAGTTTATTTCGTGTATCAGAGTTAATAGGGTGTGCGATATCACGGAATTCTCCGTCTGGTGTACGCTTACTTGGCATAGCAACAAATAATCCATTGTTGCCATCAATCACACGGATATCATGTACGACAAATTCATCATCCAATGTAATTGAAGCAATCGCTCGCATACGGCCATCAGTTTGGACACGTCTTAATCTTACGTCAGTTACTTCCATTCTTTCACTCCTCTCTTCTATGATGCCTTTAAAAGATATGATTCTACAAAAATTTTAATATTCCTTCTTTTATTACACAAAAATTTTAAAAATTATAAATATTTTTTCCAAAAAAATGATGGAGCCAATTTGCCTCCATCACCAAGTATAAGTTTCTATTCTACTACTGCGATTACTTCAATTTCTACTTTTACATCCTTTGGCAATCTCGCAACCTCTACTGCCGAACGAGCTGGTTTATGATCGCCGAAATGATTGGCATATGTTTCATTCATAGCCGCAAAGTCATTCATATCCCCCAGGAATACAGTTGTTTTTACAACTCTATCCAACGAGCTGCCTGCTGCTTCCAAAACGGCTTTTAAATTTTCAAATACTTGATTCGTTTGTGCTACAATATCACCTTCAACCAATTCTCCAGAAGCTGTCAAAGGGATTTGACCAGAACTATAAAACATTCCATTTACGACGATGCCTTGTGCATATGGGCCAATTGCGGCTGGTGCATTTGTTGTAGATATTGTTTTCATTTTATTTTCTCCCCTTTAAAAAGTAATTTCCCTCGCTCAAAGCGATTGTGCGATCCTTTTCATTTACGGCATGAAGTTTTACTAAAGAATAATAATCATCCACCAAGGTTTCATCAGCATGTTCCGCTTCCACTAGAACGGCCATCCCGGCTAACTGGCAATCAAATTCCTCAAGTAGATTTTTCATTCCATTCATTGTCCCGCCAACTTTCATGAAATCATCTGTAATCAGAACACGTTGGCCGACTTTCATACTGCGTTTGGAAAGCACCATTGTCTGAATGCGACGGGATGATCCAGACACATAATTTATGCTTACGGTTGAACCTTCCGTTACTTTACTGTCACGGCGCACCACCACAACAGGGACATTCAAATGTCTGGCGATTGAGTGCGCAATCGATATTCCCTTCGTTGCCACAGTCATTATGACATCGATTTGTTGGTCCGCATAGATGCTCGCGAATACTTTTCCGACTCTATTCATTAGTTCCGGATTTCCAAGTAAATCTGTCATGAACAAATATCCACCTGGCAATAAACGATCCGACTGACTTAACTCATTTATTAAGATTTGAATAATTTCACGTACTTCGTTATCCGACATCTTCGGGATATATTTCACCCCGCCTGCTGCTCCAGGTACTGTCATCAACAACCCGATTCCTTTTTCTTCAAAAGTCTCTTTAACAATCGATAAATCCTCACTTATAGATGATTTGGCAGATTGATATGTTTCAGAAAAAAAGGTAAGCGGGATTAGCTGATGTGGATGCTCAAGTAAATAATACGTCATATCAACAAGACGTTCGCTTCGCTTCCATTTCACGAGATCCACTCCACTCCTACACATGTAAAATTAACTGCCTACTGAGTTAACAGCAGACAGTTCACCCGATTTATTGCATTTTGTTTCAATAATAAACACGAATATTTTATAGAAAAAGTAACACAAACATACGCATTTACGCAAGTGAATTCCTTTCACCCAACAATCTTACTGCAAAAACCTCATCACAAAATCCTCTTAAGCCATTATAAATTCTCCCTAGTCTTGATTCATTATCCACTAGAGCAAATACGGTAGGACCACTTCCGCTCATTAATACGGCATCGGCTCCAAAGCGTTTCATTTGCTCCTTGATCATGACGACTTCCGGGTGCAATTTAAATGTAACAGACTCTAGGACATTCCCAACTGAGTTGCACATTAAATCATAATCATTGGTTTCGATCGCCTGAATCATCATTTTGGTATTAGGGTGTTCGATTTCTTCAATGTTTAACCCGCCATATACTTGGGCAGTTGATACACCGATTTTAGGTTTAGCCAAAACTACCCAACACGTGGGGGGAGCCGGCAATTTTTGAATTACTTCTCCGCGTCCGGTTGCTAGCGCTGTCCCTCCATAAATACAAAATGATACATCGGAGCCAATCTTGGCACCCAGTTCAGCTAAAGTATCAATGGATAGACCTAACTCCCATAATTCATTCAATCCTTTTAATGTGGCTGCAGCATCGCTGCTACCGCCGGCAAGACCCGCGGCAACCGGTATCTCTTTTTCAATCGAAATCGTCACACCATGTGCAACACCACATGTATCCTTGATTAGTTGGGCTGCTTGATAAGCGAGATTTCGACTATCGTCCGGTATAAAGCCATTGGTTGAAATAATTTTGATCAACCCGTCGGCTCTGCTTTCTAGTCCAATTCGATCGCTTAAGTCAACCGTGGTCATAATCATTTCAACTTCATGGTAATTATCAGGTCGTTTATATAGAACATCCAATGTTAAATTTATTTTTGCAGGGGCTTTTACGTAAAGCATATATGTCCTCCTCGGATTGCCATCCAAATCCTTTTCTTAACCTTTTAATGAGCTTTAATACTTTCATATATTTTACCATATTGAACATGGAAGTGTCGCTAGCTCATACTTCACGACCCCGTTTTGGCTATTGGTTACATTTTTAAAATAAAACAAAAGCCAATAGACCCCGTTTAGGAGCTATTGGCACAATGTCAACACTACTTATTCATATTGTTTTGGTTTTGCTGTGCTAGACCTTGTTCGGCCATTTCAATTGCTCGCTTTACCATATTACCTGCATCACGTGACTTAATTCCACCCCAGCCTTCACGTTCGACTACATCATAAAATCCGAGTTCCTTGGCTATCTCTTCTTTTAGACGACTCGACATGATACCTTTTCTTCTGGCCATGCAGTTTTGCCTCCTTAAGAATAAGTAGGTTGACAATAATAGTATGTACGGATAAAAATAAAAAACACTCATAATCTGAGTGTTTTAATAAGACAAATAAAAACTATTTGGCAATGGCAACCTGTACATCATCTAAAAAAGTAATTTCTACTGCTTCTGTTAAAATATCTGTGTAGCTATAAGAAACGCGTTTACATGCGTTGTCTTCTTGATCGAGTTCTACGACAAAGACTGCATGATATGTGTCACTTAGTACTCCATCACACTCAACCGTTTTCTTGCGACCTCCGTTTGCTTTTAATCGCAAACGTTTACCCAAATTACAATCTAGAGACTTCTTAATGTCAGCTAACGTTTTTGGCATTTCGCATACACCTCACTACACCATATTATAGCCCAGTTATGGATATTTGTCAACAAATTATAATATTTTATCAGCAGACAAATATCCTTGTCAACTTTTTTTATATAAAAATCACATAAATATTATAGATTATAGATTCGAGTTCAAATTATTGTACATTGCAAAAGTAAGGATGGAGTGCATCTGCCAGTTTTCCGAATTCTTGGATGGACAAAGTTTCCCCTCTTCTCGTTGGTTCAACACCTGCCTTTTCAAGAGCATCCAGTATAAGCCCTTTCTTTTCCTTTCCAGAAGGGAGCCCGGATTGCAAATTATTCAAGATTGTTTTTCTGCGCTGTGCAAAAGAAGCTCTTGTCACTTCGAACAAAAAATCCTCATTTATTACTTTTACAGGTGGTTCATCATGCTTAATTAGACGAATAACCGCCGAATCAACGTTAGGTTGCGGCATAAATACAGTTTTCGGCACAACCATCGCTACTTCTGCAGTTACGTAATACTGAATGGCGATTGAAAGTGAACCATATTCTTTAGTGCCTGGTTTTGCCGTAATACGATCGGCTACTTCTTTTTGCATCATTACAACAAACCCTCGTATTGGAAGACGATCATTTAACAATTTCAATAAAATTGGCGTTGTGACGTAATAAGGTAAGTTTGCCACAACCATGATATCTTCTATACCTGACATTTCTTCTTTTATAACTTTTTCTACGTCCGCTTTTAAAATATCGGAATGCACAATTTTAACATTATTGTATGGGCTTAGTGTATCTTCTAGTACCGGTAATAGTCGTTGGTCAATCTCAAAGGAAACAACCTTTTTCGCCGCTCGTGCAAGATGCTCTGTCAATGCGCCGATTCCTGGTCCGATTTCAATTGCTCCACTAGCTTCGGTTAAGTTTGCATGGCTAACAATATTGCGCAAAATATTTGGATCGATTAGGAAGTTTTGTCCCAGGCTCTTTTTAAATGAAAAGCCGTATTTATTTAAAATTTCTTTTGTTCGTATTGGTGTTGCGATATCTTTATTCATTTTGATCCTCCTGATCTATTTGGATTACTGCCTGGCCGAATTGCTCTGCAGTAATTTGAAACATTGCAAGTCGTTTATGCAATTGTTTACCATTCGTCATCCCTATATTCAGAATTTCTCCTAAACGATTTCGACGTTGTTTTGATTGGGGATGTCCAATCAATCGGGCTAGTATTAAATCTTCCAAAGTAATATCTATATCCGTCTTAAAATTGACGTTGGGTGTATATACGTGACTTAAAGCATCACGGATATCTTCATCGCGAGCATGTTCAATACCGAGTCCTTTTCCATTTTTCGCAATCGTTTTTTCCTTAGCCAAAAATGCATGCTTCACACCTGGAACTCTTTCTTCAATTATTGCACGTATGCGACGTCCCGGGTAATCGGGATCTGTAAAAACGATGACGCCTCGTTTTGAATGTGCATGGGCAATGCGACGGATTGTTTCCTCGGAAATAGCAGAACCATTCGTTTCTATTGTATCTGCATTTACTGCTCTTTTAATCGCCGTTGTATCGTCTTTTCCTTCTACAACAATGATTTCTCGTATATTCAAAAATATACCCCTCTTCTAAAGCAATCTCTGACTATAATAACATGAAAAGTGACTAGACGTCGTTCTCATACGTTAATGGGGGTGATGTTAGTTATACTAACAAGAATTCGCTTATAGGCGTTTTTCAAAAAGAAAAGCCTCCCTGCAAGTCCACAGGAAGGCTTTCATCATTTCGATTGAATTATGCTAAACTATTCTTATATTAATAGTTTAATTTAAGATTTTAATGCGCACTTTTTTGCGGCCCCAACTATTCGCCTGGGCATCCGAACCAACAAATACGTCGATTTTATTCCCCTTAATGGCGCTGCCTTTATCTGCTGCAATTGCATTTCCGTACCCTTCAACCCATACTTTTGTCCCTAATGGAATTACACTTGGGTCTACAGCGATCACTTTCATGCCATCGGATAAGGCTAAACCTGTTGCGGTCACTCCTGAACAGCCAGAGCAATTAGCTGTGTAAGCTGTTGCGGTTACATAAAACTCTTTACTGCTGCTAGAAGCGGAACTTTTACTACGCGAAACAGATGCTGTTACAACCTTAGTTCCAACTGCCACTACTTTCGTAGTCGGTTTTTGAATCACTTCTTCGGATTTTATTACTTTTTCTACTACCTTACCATTTTTCTTTGTAATTTCATAAGTACGTGCAACTTTTCCTGCCTCGCCTTGTGTGATTACTTTCTCTTTTCCTTTTAGCAATGAAGAGTCTGATTTCGTTTCCACCGCGAAATCAATAGATTCTTCCACTACATCGGTAACCTTTTCTACGCGAACAACTGTGATTCTATCTTCTGGGGCAATAACTTTCTCCAGACCATTTTCAACACGATCAAACTCATTAAGCTGAATTCCCTGTTGTTTCAAAAAGTTAGCGACCGTAGTCGAAGTGGACCAAACTTGTCTTTCTTCTAAACCATCGACAAGCGTTAACTGAAACGCCTTTTGAATATCAATTTGGTTAGTCTCGCCTACTTCTGCGTCCAGAGCCAGTGATACTTTATCATGCTCTGTTACTTCGATATTTGCCTCTTCCAAAATGTTCTTCACTTTACTTTCAGTTGTCCATACCTTTGACTGACTTCCGTCAACTGAAATTGTGACTTCTCTTGCTTGTTCCCAATCAATCGTCATTCCATCAACGATTTTTGTATTCAGTGAGGGTGATACTTTATCATATTGAGTGATTACGATACCTTCCGAGTCCAGAAGGTCGCCTACTGTATTTGCGTGTGTTAATATTTCTTCTTCTTTTCCGTTTGCATTTACTACCACCGAGTCCTTGGTGACTTGAAATACTACGAATGATACTACCGAAACAAACAGAATCAGTGACAATGCACCGACAACTGTTTGCTTACGCCTCAATGATCCTCGGAACAAGTTTTTCATGGAAATTATTTTTGACATGAAAAAAACGCCTCCTTAGCACTCGTTGGATTATACGGACTACTTTTCTAGCTGTCAACCAAATTAACTTTTTAAAGAAATTAGCCCATTTAAACGAAGCCTTCCTAAACGCAGTATTGGAGGCATTTAGGAAATCTATTCATCGAGATTAAAAAATTTAATAGCATTTGAGGTTGTTGCTTTTGCAACTTCATCAACCGAAAGCTCTTTTTGTCGAGCAATTTCTTCTGCAACCAATGGCACAAATGACGGTTCATTACGCTTGCCTCGGTATGGATGTGGCGCTAGATATGGTGCGTCGGTTTCAATCATCAAATGCTCAAGCGGAATCTCCTTCGCCACCTCTTTGGGTAGTCGAGCATTTTTGAATGTGACCGGGCCACCCAAACTAATCATGAAATTCATATCAATACATTCACGAGCAGTCTCAACACTTCCACTGAAACAATGCATGACACCCCCAACGGATGCTGCATCTTCTTCACGTAATATCCTTACAACATCGCCAGTTGCTTCGCGATTATGAATAATGATTGGTAGTTTCACCCTTTTTGCTAGGTCTATTTGTTTTCGGAATAATTCCTGTTGTAAATCTTTTGGAGATTTATCCCAATAATAATCCAAACCAGTTTCGCCAATACCGACAACTTTTGGATGAGCAGAAAGTTCTTCTATCCACTCTAAATCTTCAGGTGTGCAATCGATTGCATCAACAGGGTGCCAACCAATTACCGCGTAGATAAATTCATAGTCATCTGCAAGCTTCATGGCTCTTTCGATTGTTTTTCGATCAAACCCAACTACCACCATTTTTTCAACTTTCGCTTCAATTGCTCTCTCGATTACTTGCTGTAAATCATCATCATATTGATCTGCATTTAAATGGACATGTGTATCTATAAACATCTTGATTCTCCTAACCTATTGTATTGGATTTAAACATTTCTTAGTTGACAACAAAATTACAGAAATATTACAAGGTGTATGATTTATGTCATAAATCATACAGTTTTTAACTCATATTAGTAAATAATCCCTATTTCGACAGTTGTTTTTGATGAATTCGTTATCATAATATAGTTTTTTAGGTAGAATGATTTCGTATCAAAAGCCTGTTGAACGAAGTTTGTCCAACAGGCTACCTAATTATTAAAAGTTATTTTACTTTTGCGCCATTTTGAAGTTTTGGATCAACTGTTGCGAGTGTTAAAACACCATCCTGTGACCCCGCCAGAATCATGCCCTGCGATAGTTCACCACGAAGTTTTACCGGCTTTAAATTAGCCACAACAATCACTTTTTGCCCCACCAACTCTTCAGGTTTATAGTACTGTGCAATTCCAGATACAACCTGGCGTTGCTCATAACCAAGATCAACTTGAAGTTTTAACAATTTATCTGCTTTAGGGACCGGTTCGCAAGATGTAACCGTAGCCACCCGCAAGTCCACTCTCATGAAATCATCGATAGTGATTTCGGGTACTTCCGGTACGCTTACTTCTTCTTTTTTCTCTTCCGTTTGAGATGTTTTTACGGATGCTCTCATTTGTTCTCTAATATAAGCAACTTCTACTTCCACATCTAGACGCGGGAAAATGGGAGTTCCTTTTTCTGCCACTTTAATATTTGCTGAAATAGTATTTCCGAATGTTTCAATTGTTTCCCAATTCAGATGAGTCGCGTTTAAGCCTAATTGTTCGACAATTTGCTTAGGTGTCGAAGTCATAAATGGCTGCAGCATAACAGCAATATGTCGTAGACTTTCAGCTAAGTTATACATAACAGAAGCCAATTTCCCTTTATTTTCCGCATCTCTTGCCAAAACCCAAGGCTGAGTTTCATCAATATACTTGTTTGTACGGGAAATAAGTGACCAAACATCGGATAATACAACGCTAAATTGCATTTTTTCGATATTTTTTTCATAAATTAAGCGTGTTTCTTTTGCATGCACCTTTAAAGCGGTATCAAATTCTGTTTCAACCAGGTTTTCAGTCGGAATAACCCCATCAAAATACTTATTCATCATGGATACTGTTCGGTTCAATAAATTTCCTAAATCATTTGCTAAATCGAAGTTCGTCCGCTCAACGAAGGACTCAGGAGAAAATACACCATCTGCACCGAATGGCAGTTCACGAAGAAGGAAATAACGAGTTGCATCCAATCCATACCGTTCGATTAGCATTTCTGGGTATACAACATTTCCTTTTGATTTCGACATTTTCCCGTCTTTCATCATAATAAAGCCATGAGCAAATACCTTTTTCGGTAATGGCAAGTCCAAAGCCATTAAGAAAATTGGCCAGTAAATCGTGTGGAATCGCACAATATCTTTTCCTACTACATGCACATCTGCCGGCCAATATTTGTTGAATAGTTCTTCATTATCGGAACCATAACCTAATGCGGTAATATAGTTTGTCAGTGCATCCACCCAAACATAAATCACATGTCTCGGATCGCCTGGAACTTTAATACCCCAGTCAAAAGAAGTTCGCGAAACAGAAAGATCTTCTAATCCCGGTTTAATAAAGTTGTTGATCATTTCGTTTTTACGTGATTCCGGTTCGATGAATTCAACATTCTCTTCATAATATTGTAGTAGGCGTTCTGAATATTTCTTCATATTGAAGAAGTAGGATTCCTCTTTAACTTTGTGAACCGGTCTTCCGCAGTCCGGGCAGTTTCCATCCTCCAATTGTGTATCCGTATAGAAGGATTCACAAGGCGTGCAATACCATCCCTCATACTCACCTTTATAAATATCGCCATTATCCAAAAACTTCTGGAAAATTTTTTCTACACTCTTTTTATGCCGATCTTGTGTAGTTTGAATAAAATCATCATACGAGATATCCATTAAAGCCCAGAGCTTTTTGGCACTATCCGCAATTTCATTAACATAGTCTTGAGGATGTTTGCCCGCTTCTTCAGCCTTTTCCTGAATTTTCTGTCCGTGCTCGTCCATCCCTGTTAAAAAGCGAACATCATATCCTCTTAAACGTTTGTAGCGTGAAATTGTATCCGATGCGACTGTTGTGTAAGCGGTACCGATATGAAATTTACCACTTGGATAATAAATTGGGGTTGTTATATAAAATGTGTTCTTTTCGTTCACGTAAATTGGCCTCCATTGTCAACTGTATAAAGTTTATTTTATCGAAGTAAGAAAATTGTTTCAATGAAAGAATATTATTACTGGGTTTTGTCGAAAAATATAATTAGAAAAAGGTGTAAAATTACTAAAACTTTCCCACTACAAATTATATTTTATATTAATAATCTCCAATTAAACCTATTTATAGATGATAAAGCTCATTTATCTATAATAATGTTCACAACCTGTTCACATCAAGTTTCAGGCATTAATACTAAATAATTGACGTATATGGTATTACTTGGTATGATTCTATTCAGAAAGACAAAATATGTCGAATTTTGACGAATGTAAAATATATTATACAAAATATAGGAGGAAATATTGTCATGAAATCAACAGGTATCGTTCGTAAAGTAGATGAATTAGGACGTGTAGTTATTCCTATTGAACTCCGTCGTACACTAGGAATTGCAGAAAAAGATGCATTGGAAATTTACGTTGATGACGATAAAATCATTCTAAAAAAATACATGCCTAACATGACTTGTGCTGTGACTGGGGAAGTTTCAGACGAGAATTTCCGTCTTGCTGGTGGAAAATTAATCTTAAGTCCAGAAGGTGCGGAAATTTTAGTAAAAGAAATCCAACAACACTTTGCAAAATAATAGATGAGAAAAATACGACTTTCGCCAGAAAATTGCGGGAGCCGTTTTCTTTGTCATTATAACCTTATTTCAAAAAGGAGGTCTCATAGTGGATGAGATCCTCCTTTTTGTCTTACATATGCTCAATACTAATGCCTCACAGCAAAGCCACCTGTTTATTATAAATTCTTGATATTATACGTGATACTGCTGATATACATCCCGCTTGGCTACGCCTCTTAATCTTGCTACCTCTTTTACGGCATCTTTTGAGTTCATTTGATTTTCTTCTATTAAATGATCAACGTGTTCGACAATGGAAAGGTCTGTCCAATAGGCGGTTTCTTCTTCCTCCACCTCTCCGTTTACGTTCCCCTCCAATATCACACAAAACTCGCCACGAATTTCATTTTCCGTTACCCAACTGAGTGCCTCGGAAATAGTTCCCCGGAGAAATTCTTCAAATTTCTTTGTCAGTTCCCGTGCCAATACAATCTTCCGATCCCCTAAAACAAGTTCCAAATCTTTTAATGTTTCTTTTAGTCGATGGGGCGCTTCATAGAAAATCATCGTTTCTTCGCGTTTTGCTAACTTCTCTAACTGTAATCTGCGTTCTTTCTTTTGGCGATTTAAAAACCCAAAGAAATAGAAAGGCTGAGGGGCAAGGCCTGATGCAATTAACGCGGTTAAAGCTGCATTGGCCCCAGGCACTGGTACAACCGCAAAATCTTCCTCAATCGCCTTCACTACAATATCTGCACCCGGATCCGAGATACAAGGCAGTCCGGCATCACTAACCAAGGCAACAGATTTCCCATCCCTTAAATAACTTAGAAGCTTCTCTCCACCTTGTTCAAGATTATGTTCGTGATAGCTCACAAGTGGCGTTTGAATTTCGAAATAATTACATAGTTTCTTCGTATTTCTAGTATCTTCTGCTGCAATCACGTCCACTTCTTTTAATATTCTCAGCGCACGTACTGTCATATCTTCCAAATTTCCTATCGGCGTTGCCACTAAATATAAACAGCTTCCTTGTTCATGTTGACTACTTTTTTGTGATTTCATGTTGGTGCCCTCCAATGTACTTCAATTTCTCACTGCGTTTTAATTGTTTAAATGCATATTCCGCACGCATTGCCTCATGCTTTGTTTCATAGGTTTCAAAATAAACGCATTTCACAGGTAAATGTGCTTTTGTATATTTTGCTCCCTTGCCGGCATTATGGGTGGCAACCCGTTTTTCTAGATTATTTGTATACCCTGCATAGAGCGATTGATTTGCACATTCTAGAACATAAAAGTAATGGTTATTTTTTGTCTCCATAAAGTATCTCACTCACTTCATCCGTATACTCATTGTTATCATTATATACATATAGTGGTGGTAATATCTTCAAATCTGGTTTCCCATCTTTAATACCTTCTATCAACAATGTGTTCGCTTCCTTACCGAACTTCGGATAGACAAAACGGATGCGTTTCGGTTCGAGACGATGTGCCCGCATCGCTGTTACGATATCAAGAAGTCTACCTGGTCGGTGAACAAATGCAGCCTTTCCCCCCTGTTTCAGTAATTTGCTTGCCGACTCCACCGCTTCTTCTAATGTAAGATATAGTTCATGGCGTGCGATGGCATAATGTTCACTGACATTCTTCTCACTCAGTTCATGAGATAAAAAATACGGGGGATTGCATGTCACAACGTCGTATTTCTCTATTCCCAGCTGGGATGGTACGACTTTTACATCTCCATGAACCATTTGAATCTGCTTTTCTAACCCATTGTATTTTATACTGCGTTCTGCCATATCAAATAGACGTTCTTGCAATTCAACACCAATAATCTCAGCTTTTGTTCTGGCACTCAGAAACAGTGGAATAACACCATTCCCCGAACAAAGGTCGACAATCTTCCCTTTGTTTAATGGTACATTGACAAACCTCGATAGTAACACCGCATCCAATGAAAATGAAAATACAGAAGGGCTTTGAATGATCCGAAGATCCTCTGCCAATAAATAGTCCAATCGTTCATCTTCTTTTAACCAATGCTCCATAAAAAACCTCCTCATTAATCATCTTATAGCTTGATGATGCCCACTTTAAAAGTGCTATGTATTCGTCTATCCACATGTATTTTGATACTTTGTCAGTAACAATGTTTTTTACCTGAATTTTTTGCTTTTATTATTATTGTACTATCAAAAAGGAATTAATAAAAATTAAACAAAAGAAAAGGCTGACACCACATTAAATGGTATCAGCCTACTTAAAGAGAGAATTTATGCATTTTGTTTATTTAGAAACGATAGGCAAAATAAACAATCTTCACCTTTTCGAGAACCGCCAAAATGTACATGGCAAACATGGAAACCTTCCTGGTATAGACGCGCTAAATTATCATAGCCCTCGCCAATATCTAGTAAGCTTACTTTCTCTTCGTTGCTACTCTCTTCAGTAGAATCTGTAGATAAAAGCTCTTCTAGACGTCTACGTAGGTGAAGGTTTTCCGTTTGGATTGCTTGATGATCTTCCACCATATGTGCAACATATTTTTTTAAATCGTTGTATTGTTGCTGTAGCAATTCGAGCTGTTGTTCGAATTCCATAACAGTATCTAAGAAATTACGGTCCTTCACTAGAAAGCCACCCCATTGTTTATCTAAATCAAATTCTTCTCACATTCAATAATTTCTTCCAATGTATATTCAACAGTGCGTACCTGCTCTTCTAAGAAGACTTGAATCAATCGCTCCAATACATTAATGCCTACAACTTTACCCGGTCCATCTGGTGTCATTGTCGAATCCCCGATGTCAGGCATCCCTTCCTTTGCATTTTCATAATCGTCATTTTCATACTTAAGACAACACATGAGACGACCACAAAGTCCAGAAATTTTCGTCGGGTTTAATGATAAGTTTTGATCCTTCGCCATTTTAATGGAGACTGGATCAAAATCACCTAAAAAAGTTGAACAGCAAAGCATTCTACCACAAGGACCAATACCGCCAAGCAGTTTCGCTTCATCCCGCACGCCAATTTGACGCAGTTCGATACGTGTGCGGAAAATGGAAGCAAGGTCTTTTACCAATTCCCTAAAGTCCACTCTTCCTTCTGCCGTGAAGTAAAAGATAATTTTATTGCGATCAAATGTATATTCGACATCAACTAGCTTCATCTCCAACTTATGTTCACTAATTTTAGTGTTGGCTAGTTCAAAAGCTCGCTGTGATTCTTGCCTATTTTCATCAACTTGGATTTGATCTCGTTCATCTGCTGGACGTAATACTTGTTTTAGCGGCAAAACAACATCATTTTCCCCAACCTGCTTCATTGGAACGACTATCTTTCCATATTCGACCCCTCTTGCTGTTTCTACTATGACATACTGTCCAATTTCCAGTAGAAATTCACCGGGGTCAAAATAATATATTTTACCCGCTTTTTTAAAACGGACTCCTACTACATTATACAAATGTATACCCCTCCTGCAGATTCAGCATTAGCTGCTCCATCAAAAGCGACCGATTCATATTGCGTTGCAAATTTTGTCTTGCTTGCAAAATTGCTTGCAATTGGTCCGACAAACGATCATACGTTGTGTGTAACGCAATCTCCTTCCAACTTTGTACCATGTCTGGATATGTACAAGAGCTTTGAGGATTCGCCTTTATAGCTACAATATCACGATATGCGAAAAGTAGTAAGTCTAAGGCTCGTTCTATCTCCTCTTTTTCTTTAAAGGAAAGCAGCCAATCTTCATAGACAACCAATAATGCCTCATGGACATTTTTCCTGACTGTCTCTACTAATTTTAACACTGTTTTTCTTGCATGTGCAAACTGCTCATCATGTGCCAATGAAATTGCTGTTTCCAAATTATTTGTCAACATACTCACCGTAGATGCCATCGAAAAAGTAATACCTTGTTCTTGAAGTTGCTTTAATAAAAACTCTCGCGGAATTGCGGCAAATTTTATATGCTGGCAACGCGACTGTATCGTCGGCAAGATTGACTGATAGCTTTCCGTCAGCAAAATGGCTGTCACACTTCCCTCAGGCTCTTCTAAAAATTTAAGCAATGTATTGGCGGAAGAAGTATTCATACGATCTGCATGATGGAGAACATAAATTTTACGTCCCGCTTCCATGCTTGTCTTTGTCATTCCAGAGATAAGGTCTCGAATTTGGTCGATTTTGATAAATTGCCCGTCAGGCTCTATTTGTTTTACATTTGGGTGATTCCCGGTTTCAATCCGTTTGCAGTTTCGACATGTTTCACATGGAACATTTTTCGACGGGTTCAGACATAAAAGTAGTTTTATGAAGAACAGTGCGATTTCCTTTTTACCCGTCCCTTTTTCACCATCAAATATGTACGCATGTCCGGTTCTATTCTTTTCAAAAATCGTTTGTAATTGCTTCATTACTACTGGCTGTAAAACCTTTAGCTCTTCCACATTTTCTACCACTTTTTTCACCTTTTTCTCTTACAGTACATTTATGAATGAAATCAAGTTTCCCCAATATAACTTTTTCTTAGAAAAAACCCCGTGTCCCACACAGGAAAGTAAGTAGACACGGGTTTTACATATATAAATTAACTAACAATCCTTTAATTTCACCAATTTTATCAAGCAAATCGATGGAGCTTTTCTCTTCACTTAAAATATCTTGTGCAAGTTCTACCAATCGCTCATCAATCGTTTCAACAATCTTTAGGCGACGTCCTTCCCCGAAGCGATTCCATGTATGGGTTTGCTTCATATCAAGGCCATATTCAACAGCTTCCTGCAGAAAACGTTTAATCAGCATTTTAAATCGAGTCAATTCCCTCAAGTTACGAGATCTTGCTACGCGGTCTCCCGCTGCTGAGATATCGCCCATTAACCTGGTTAACTGCTCAGTTTGCAGCTTTGATCCTTGTTTGACAAGCACTTCACTAAAGCGATTTCCGGATTGGTTCGGCTGTTTGACATCATGATGATTCGTTTTTAAACCTACACGCAAATCTTGATTTATCTTCAATACCTTTCGCCTCCACCTATCGCAAAACCTAGTAGCGTAAGTGCCTAAAGTTTATATCATTTAGCACAAGCGCTATGGCAAAACTTTTTTACCTGTTAAAAATCATACTATATAAATTCTACAATACTTTAATGGCTGAACTATAAAGTAATTATTGCTTATTAAGGTTAGAAATGGTGGAATTGTTCGATTGGTAATACAAATACTGTTGCTCCCCCAACTTCAACTTCAATGGGGTACGGGATATAAGAGTCTGCATTGCCGCCTAAAGGAGAAACAGGCGACACCATTTGTTCGCGGGAACGGCAATTATCTCGAATTATATCAAGCAATTGAGGAATTAATGCATCCTCTGTCCCAACGATAAATGTTGTATTTCCTGAACGTAAAAAACCACCCGTACTTGCTAATTTTGTTGCACGAAAATTATTTTTAGTTAACGCGCTAGACAACCTATTACTATCTTGGTCCTGAACGACTGCAACTACTAACTTCATCCGCACTCACTCCCATATATTGAATTGGTGTTTATATTATAGCATACATAATAACCTACTTCATTTACTTTTCTTCTAGTGACTTACTTACAAGTTGCCAAACATCTTCTACTACTCTCTCCACAGACTGATCGGCATTTACTACTTTAATTCTATCGGGATAACGTTTTACTACTTCATGATAACCTTCCCTTACCTTTTCATGAAATGATAAGCTCTCAACATCAAGTCTATTCAACTCCCGCTCATTGTGTGCATGAATGCGGGCTAGTCCAACTGCCGGGTTTAAATCAAATAATATCGTTAAATTCGGCATATGTTTCCCAATAGCGAATTCATTTATGGATAATACCTCGTCCATACCAATTCCACGAGCATAACCTTGATAGGCTAATGATGAGTCAATAAAACGATCACACAATACCAGCTTGCCTTGTTTCATAGCGGGCTCCACTTTTTCAAAAAAATGCTGGCTTCTGGCAGCTGCATACAATAATGCTTCTGTTCGCTCATCCATCGCTGTATTTGCGGGGTTTAAAATCACTTCTCGAATTTTCTCCGCAATTTCAATTCCACCTGGTTCGCGGGTTGCTAAAACATCAATCTCTTGCTCACGTAGCCGTTCAGCGACCCGGTTTAAAACTGTCGTTTTTCCGGCTCCTTCTGGTCCTTCAAATGTAATAAATAAGTTGCTTTTCATTTCTATATTCCTCCGATTGTTACTTTATGACACGAATGAGCTTTTCATCCAGGCGATGTTGCCCCTGAAAAGCAGCACCTAGTGCAAGCAACTCCTCTAGTTGGCTTAATTTTGCCACTGTAATTTTTTCACCTGGCAAGAATAAAGGTATTCCAGGTGGGTATGGAATAAGCATATTTGCAGCTACCCGGCCAATTGCCCGCATATACGGTATCCATTCCTTTTCAAGTTGGTCCAACTCATCATAAGAGTACTCTGGTATTGAAACGGTTGTATATTCATTTGGCGATGCAACCGTATGTATAGTAGTTACCCCTTTTTTCCTTAAGTTAATAATGGCCTCTTTTATTCTTATGCGCGCTTCCGCAAATGGATAAGTTTGTCCATGTTTTAATAGGGGCAAAACAAAGAGTACTTGGTATGAATCAGCAAGTTCAACAAATAGCCCTTGTTGTTCAAGCGCTTCCTTCAGCTGAAACCCTGTATAACCTGGGAAGCGCAATAATAGCTTCAATGGGTCCTCTACTTCTATGACTTGTAAAGGTTCTATTGAACGCAATGCTTCAACCCACTGGTATCGTTTTTCTTTGAAATAGTTTGCATCACTTTCCAAATAACTATCTATATAGTCCCGTGCATCATCTAAAGAAGCAAGAAGCAAGTATGATGGACTGCTTGATTGTAGCATTCTTAAATAATGATTGATATTTTCTTCATGAATCAATTCTGAGTTGACATGGAGAAACGAGGACATGGTCATGGCAGGAAGTGTTTTATGTGCAGATTGAACAACGACATCTGCTCCTAATTGTACGGCCGATGGTGGAAAAGCATTACTTGCAATAAAGTGGGCTCCATGCGCCTCGTCAACAAGCACAGGTATCTTCAGTTCATGACACAATTGAATTTGATGCTCCAGTTCTTTGCTTGCTACCCCATAGTATGTTGGATAAGTTATAACAACTGCTTTCGCATCAGGATGTAGCAGTAATGCTTCCTCCAATGTAGTAGTTGGAACAGCACCTGCAGTTTTTGTCGCCTCATCCCAGAGCGGTGAAACATATATTGCCTTTGCACCAACCAATTCCAAGGCATGGAAAATAGATTTATGTGCATTTCTTTGCACAATAACCTTTTCATTTCGTTTACAAGTTGCATAAATCATTGCCAGGTTTCCCACCGTAGAGCCATTTACTAAGAAAAAACTCCTGCTCGTTTGGTATGTCCCAGCTAAAAGTGTTTCAGCCTGCGCAATAGCCTCCTCAGGGTGATGATAATCATCCAACCCCGTTAATTCTGTTAAATCATATGTAAGTGCTTCCTTGATTGTACTTGGTAAGTTTGATAATAGACCACTTTTATGTCCCGGAACATGCCAACTCATAGGTTTTTGCCCAGTAAACTTTTGCAGAGCTGAAACAATCGGTCTTTCCCTTTTCATCTTCTCACTCCGTTCATTTATTATCTCTATTATAGCGAAAACATTAGTGAATGGGGTAAGGACCCTTTCAGAAATGATTCAATATCTATTTCATCCTTTTCCAATTAAAGACACTGGGATTTTTGATCTTCCTTTATTAAGCGACAGGAGCTGCCCATCGATTCCTATTTAGTTTTCGGCTTTTTTACAATGACGAATTGTAATATTAAGTGCAACACCTAAGATAAATAAAAAGAAGCCCATAACGACCTCGTGTAAAATGTAGTTACCACACAAACATTTAAACGGAGGAAATCGTTATGAGCTATAAACATCTTACCATATTGGAACGTGCGAAAATAGAAACTCCACTTCAATTAGGATATTCAATTAGAAAAATCGCGTTATACGAAGAGTTGCCGAAAGGTGCCATCCAATCCGCTACAACAGATCGAGGAAAAGAATTCAGTTGTTACAAGGATCTTGAAAAGGATTTAAATATCCAAGTATATTTCGCAGATGCATATTCTTCTTGGCAACGTGGTAGTAACGAAAATGGAAATGGTTTATTACGGGAGTTCTTTCCTAAGAAAACTAATTTTGATCATGTAACAACTGATGAATTGGAACAAGCACTAAACTTAATCAACCATCGCCCAAGGAAATGCCTTCGATGGAAAACTGCACACGAGACGTTTCAGGAAGAACTGTTGCACTTAATTTGACAAATTAACAACAATAAAAAACCACTGACTACTCAGTGGTTTCTATATGCCTAGCGACGTCC
>NZ_JPVO01000026.1 GCF_000772955.1 Ureibacillus sinduriensis BLB-1 = JCM 15800
CCGATAGAAGAGCTCAAAGAGACAAATTTTTAAGGAACAAAGAAAACCTGTCCAATACAAGCACTCAAAAAGTTTACAAGCCAATAAAATTTCTCCAAAAACAAGCAATTTTTAAAAAAACCTCTTGATCACAAGCTTTCTTCCATCTACCGCTGTTCCGAGTATGCAATATTGAATCTAACGTGTGCGGATTCATTGGAGTGCATAAACTTTTTAGCTCCGCCCATAATAAATAGGATGTAAAGGGAGGGAGTTTTTGATGGAAATACCAGCTCGTGCTGGGGGTAAAAATGGGAAAAATAGTGAAGGAAAATTGAAATGGTGGCAACTCTCCCTCATAGGTGTAGGCTGCACCATTGGAACCGGTTATTTTCTAGGTTCAGGTATCGGGATATCAAAAACTGGTCCTTCCATTATCATTCCATTCATACTTGCAGGCATTACGGCCATGATTGTTTCGGAACAACTAGGCAAAATGTTCATACAGGACCCGCAAAAAGGGTCGTTCCGTTCGTACACTAAAAAAGCTTACGGAAGATGGGCCGGTTTCAGTAGCGGATGGGTATATTGGTTTTCCGAGATGCTCATCTCCGGGAGTCAATTAACCGCACTTTCTATACTTACTCGTTTTTGGTTCCCGAATATTCCGATTTGGATTTTGGCTTCCATCTATGCTGTGCTGGGAATTATTGTCGTTTTGATTGGCACGAAAGGCTTTGAAAAAACTGAAAACTTGTTCGCAGTCATGAAAGTGGCCGCTATTTTTATGTTTATTATCCTCGCAATTTTAGTGTTGTTCGGTTTTTTTGGCGGAAGTGCAGATGATTTTAACGTTCCCAACACCGCGGATGAGTTTTTTGCAGAAGGCATAATAGGCTTATGGTCCTCGCTCATATTTGGCTTCTATGCATTTGGCGGCATAGAGATTATGGGCATTTTATCGGTAAGATTGCAGCAGAAAAAAGAAGTCATCAAGTCGACTACGGTCATGCTCATCATTTTGACAAGCATTTATTTAATTTCCATTATCTTGGCTTCAGGTTTTGTGGCATATGATCAATTTAATGCTGAGGAAAGTCCGTTTGTCATTTCGCTTGCAGAATATAATCTTGCCTTTTTCCCCTATGTATTTAATGCGGGAGTAGTTATTGCGGGCTTCTCTACCATGGCAGCTTCACTTTTCGCCGTGACGAGTATGCTGGTCACGATGGCGGAGGAAGGGGATGCCCCCAAAGTATTTTCTAAGAAAAGCAAGCTGAAAGTACCACCATTTGCATTGGCGTTAACGATTGCCGTATTGGTAGTTTCAATTATTATTTCCAGGATCGTTCCGGATCGTGTGTATGAATATATTACGACAGCCGCTGGATTGATGCTTATATACAATTGGTTCTTCATTCTTATTTCATTCCCGAGACTTATTAAAGCAACAAAATTTGACCATGTGAAACGGTTTATCGCCATGGTGCTGATTCTCCTGGCCGTAAGTGGTACTTTCGTAGATAAAACAAATCGAATGGGGTTTTTTGTAAGCGTTGTATTCATTATAGCCGTTATAATCGTCATCCTATTTTTGCGAAAACGGAAAAATAGGAATAGCAACGAATACCCTCGCGGCATATAGCATTTACAAAAATAACAATTTAAAGGCTTGTACACCGAAATACACACCAAACCCAATCAAGGATAGGCCAGAAATTGCAGAAATAACCCCAAGCAGTTTTGCCGTAAGTATTTTTTTGAAGCTACTTGAGATAAAGGCCATTGTCACATCCCAAATAAACAAGCCTATAAAAATCGCCAGACTATATAAAATGACATGGTCCAAATCGTAAGTTGAAACGGTTTTCGCCAGAACGGATCCGAAGATGCCCAGCCAGAACATCATTGATAGGGGATTGGATATCGATAAAAGGAAACCATAAAAAAACGATTTTTTATAGGAGTCTCCTTTAAGCTTGTTCATTTTTATTTCTTTACCGGCACTGATAATGCTATCAATACCTGTATAAATTAGCACAAAGCAACCGAATGACCAAAGTAGTGTTTGCATAAACGGAGTTTCAAGAAAATGAAAAACCCCTAAGTAAACAATGGCCATATAAACAGCGTCGGCCAGCATTGCTCCAAGGCCGACCAGCCAAGCATGTCCAAAACCGCCATAAATACCTTTCGTAATTTGTGCAGCGTTAACCGGACCTATCGGAGCTGCCAGGGAAATACCTAAAAAAACGTATCCAAAAAAAGCACTCATTTCAAAACTCCTTTAGTAACAAAAATGGTTTGTTTCATCTTATTCGTATTTGAACGGAAGTAGGACAACTATAATTTTTAGCCTAAATTCTTTTTTGAGGAGTAGAACCAATGTCTGTACATGTATATCAAACGTTTGAAATTAAACAAGAGAAGTTTAAAGAGGCAATCGAAAATCTACAGGAATTAAAAAAGTATCGAAACGAACAATATGATCATGAAGTAGAAGTGCTTATTCCGATTACTGGCTCCGACTACACTTATGCTATTTTGGCAACATATGAAGGGTTGGCGGAAATGGAATTTCAAGACCGCAAGATGTTTGACGACGAAGAATATTTGAAACTCGTCGGAACATTTTTTTTGGAACATGTCGTGCAAGGGACAATGGTTACCCAAATATATCGTGGAATTAATAAGAAGGTTTCTAATGGCAAAGAAGAGAAAAAAAGCGAGTAAACTTGGCCATTACCTGTTAAACTCGATCATTCACCTTAAAAATTCTTCAGTAAAAGTGATGCATAAATATTCTACATCTACCCAAAATAAATGACGGAGGTGAATGAACTATGGAAAAAAGAAAATATAACAATAATCGCCAAGATCAAAACAACAATCGTGCAGAATTTGCCGAGGAATTAGATTTCAACCGCAACCAAAATAGTGAGGAATTCGCGGAAGAGGCGAACTTTAACCGCAAGCGTAATAACCGAAACGAAGGCGATGACAACTGTGAAGGTTGCTAACTAAATCAAATGTTCTTAAATGGCCTGCAAAGAGTGTTGATTTCCAAGATGGAATCAACGCTTTTTGTTTTGCGTGAAACTTTTTTCGCTGCAGCCCGTAAAAGTACTTATACAAAATTTTACATAATTGAAAGGTGCCAGTTAAATTGATTTCCATTCAAATTCAAAGTGCAGGCTATCAACAAGACAAAAACATTATTCAAAATATTGAATTTACCATTCCGAAAGGCCATATTGTCGGTTTGATCGGAGGGAACGGTGCAGGAAAAAGTACAACCATCCAAACGATCATGGAAACGATTCCTCATAGTCGACATAAATGTGAATTGACATCGTATGGATATGTACCCGAGCGGCCGATTTTGTACGATTATATGACATTGTGGGAACATATACACTTGTTAATTCAGTCGAATGGTCAAGATAAAGCTCAATTGGAAAAACGGGCAATGGAATTATGCAAGGTATTTAGATTGGAAAGCAAATTGCAGGAATATCCGATCAACTTTTCAAAAGGGATGCAGCAAAAAGTTATGCTCATCTTGGCCTTTGCGCCCAAGTATGATTTTTACATATTGGATGAACCATTTATGGGACTCGATCCCCAAGCAATCCGAAGACTTTTAACGTTGATCGGTGATTATAAACAACAGCATGCATCCTTCTTGATATCCACACATGCTTTAGATACAGCAGAGAAGCTTTGTGATTCATTTGTTTGTTTACATGAAGGGAAGATGATTCGGCTAGGTACACTCGAAGAATTGCAAGGACAAAGTTCACGGACGTTACTCGAGATATTTGATGATTTGATTGAAGGTGTCGAAAATGCTCCTCTTTAAGCAACGATTACTCAGACAATGGTCAGCACACCTAACTTTATTAAAAAGCGTTATGGATTGGACAACCTGTCTTTATTTACTCGTACCGCTTATCGCTTTCGTGTATTATCTACTAAGAGAAACAGTGTTCCAGCTAGAATATGGAGTAATGGAGTCCTTCCATCCCGCCATCATTGTTTTCATTATCATGTATTTAAGTAGTGCTCTTATCAATCGGACATTTAGTGAGCCTGCAGACAAACTGTTCTTACTTCAATCAACCAAACAATATGCTGCATTAAAAAGGTGGGGTTTCTATTATTCCTTCTTATGTAATTTCTTTTATATGGCAATTCTGTTTTCGTTGGTTTACCCGTTATTGCGGTTTGTACATCACTTTACCATGGTTCAATCAATCCAGTTTGCGCTATCGATGATCAGCTGTTATTTGATGAGTAAATTGGTTTTACTGGTTGCTTC
Organism: Ureibacillus sinduriensis BLB-1 = JCM 15800; assembly: GCF_000772955.1. Taxonomy (GTDB): domain Bacteria; phylum Bacillota; class Bacilli; order Bacillales_A; family Planococcaceae; genus Ureibacillus; species Ureibacillus sinduriensis. Next base: position 4,301 of record NZ_JPVO01000026.1, read on the forward strand.
AAAATGGGTTAAGTTCATTTCATTAATGGCATTAACTTCACTTTGTTCAATTGCCGTCTTTTATGCAAATGTGTTGTCGGTATTGATCACAATCCTATTGATAGCTTTCAGTATTATTTTTTATGAGAAATGTGCAATTAGAGTTCATCGCTATTTCGATATACAAACACGGTTGGATGTGGAAGCTTTTTATCGTTGGCAAACTCGGATTTTCCTACATAACCCTGAGTTGAAAACGATGAAACTACCAAAACACAAATCGAAATCACCTCTGTACTTCAAGAAAACAAGATCAACCGACAGCATCTCAGTTCTTACTGAAATAATCCTAAAGACAATATTTCGGAAAAAGAGTTATATTTGGGATTATTTGCGTATAATATGTATTGTTTTTCCACTTATTCTCGTTGTACCTTGGTGGGCTGCTTATTTACTTATCGTCTTTATGTATTTTGGCTTGAAAGCCTATATAAGCGCCATTTTTGCTGAAATGAAAGATCATTCTATTTTTAAAATCATCAGGACTACTGATGGAGATTGGCAGTCAGCTTTTAAAAAAGTGGAAGTTTATATCGTGAACTCGATAACATTAGTATATATAGCAATTATAACATGTAGATTTCTCTTATTTTAATTGTGGACTAACTAACTTTGCAAACCTCCGTTGGAAGATTGCTCCAAAATTTAAAAATTTACCCTCTTAAACTAAAAATAGATTATACTAGTGATGAAAGCAATAGTACTTCCCGATGACTCCATTAGTATAAGTAAAAGTTGAGCACGAACGAAATGTACAATGCTTAGTGAAAGCAGTTGTACATTTTTTATGTGGAGGAAATCTTCCATTTAATTTTCATTTGCAAGGAATGGGGGCAGTCGATTATTAATGAGGTAAGGGAAATGCATGATTGGGGACATGGAAAGATATTAAAGAATAAAGAAAGAGAGTATGATGATGAGTAAAAATACAAAGATTGTTTTGGCGATCTTGCTAGGAAATTTGTTTATTGCATTTCTGGGGATAGGGTTGATCATTCCCGTTTTGCCAACGATCATGAATGAGCTGCATATTTCCGGAACCGTTGTCGGTTACTTGACCGCGGCCTTTGCCCTAACTTCACTTGTGGTTTCGCCGATAGCCGGTCGTTTTGCCGATAAATACGGAAGAAAGATCATGATCATTTTAGGGTTAGCAACCTTTGCTGTATCCGAATTATTGTTCGGTTTAGGAAAGTCGGTTGAAGTTTTATTTATTTCACGTATTTTAGGCGGTGTCAGCGGAGCGTTTATTATGCCGGCAGTTACAGCATATATTGCGGATATCACGACAGTGGAAACTCGTCCCAAAGCATTGGGCTATATGTCTGCCGCAATTAGCACAGGATTCATTATCGGACCTGGTGTCGGGGGTTTTCTCGCTGAAATCGGTACGCGTGTCCCATTCTTTTCAGCAGCAGTTCTCGGTGGGGTAGCCACCGTCTTGTCGATTCTTTTCCTGAAGGAACCCGAACGTACTGAGCAGCCTGAAGTTATTGTACAAGAAAAACAAAAGTCCACACTGAAAAAAGTATTTATTCCCATGTTTTTGATTGCCTTTTTAATTATTTTTATTTCTTCATTCGGCTTAGCCGTTGTGGAGTCGTTCATTAGTTTATATACCGATCATAAATTCAGCTTTTCCCCGGGGGATATTGCAGTATTGATTACAGTATCGGCCATCATCGGGGCGTTATCACAGATTTTACTATTTGACCGGATAACGCAATGGTGGGGCGAAATCAAGTTAATTCGGCTCTGTTTAGCAGTTTCGGTCATTTTCGTTTTCGTTTTGACGCAAGTGTCCGGTTATGTGATGATCATTTTTGTGATTACGATGTGCTTTGTCGCATTTGATTTAATTCGTCCAGCGGCGACTTCCTATTTATCGAAAATAGCTGGAAATGATCAAGGGTTTGTTGGTGGGATGAACTCCATGTTTACTTCCCTAGCGAATGCGGTTGGCCCGATATTGGGTGGGGTACTTTTTGATAGGGATGTGGATTACCCATACTATTTAGCAGCCGTTTTCTTGGCCATCGCACTAGGGATTGCACTCGCTTGGAAAAAACCACAAATTGCATCACCAACAGGAGAAAGTGTAAAACACGAGTAACAGGCACAATCTTTGAGTTTCCATCGTTTTAATTGGTATAATAAAAATAGTGATTATCCATGAAAGAGGTAGAGAATATGAACGCTTATGATGAATATATGAAAGGCATTGTACAGCCAATGCGCCAAGAACTAGTCGATGCAGGTTTTAATGAACTTACAACTGCTGAAGATGTGAATGAATTTATGGCTTCCGCGAAAGGAGTTTCTTTAGTGGTCATCAACTCCGTATGTGGCTGTGCGGCAGGTTTGGCACGTCCGGCCGTCCGCCAGGCGATTGAAGAAGTAAAGCCGGACCATTTGGTAACAGTTTTTGCTGGCCAGGATCGTGAAGCAACAGCAGAAATGCGCGGATTCTTCGAGGAAGTTCCAGCTAGTTCTCCATCGATCGCCGTATTAAGAGACGGACAATTGGAGTACTTTATTCCGCGTGAACAAATCGAAGGTTATCCTGTGGAACAAATAACTGAACATTTAACAGGTGTACTAAAACAGGCATGTGCACAGTAACTCTTGTAACGACTGCCGGTAGACCGGATGATCTGTCAATGGCACTCGCACAGAAGGCTTGTGATGAGCTGAATATTCGTTTCGAACCACGAAATAAAAGATCTATTGCGAAAATTAGCCAATATTACAATGCGCATGTCATTGTTGCTGGCAAAAACCGCTATGAGTATTATCCGAAAGGTGCAAATGCACCTTTCTTTTTTCATCCTAATTCCGCAGCTTTCCGGCTAAAGCGAGTCGCAAGGGGAGAGCAAGATCCATTTTTGGAAGCGTGTAATGTTGGGAAAGGGGATACCTTCCTGGATTGCACATTAGGTATGGGGGCTGATGCAATGCTTGCTGCTTTTGCAGTAGGAGATACTGGGAAAGTTGTCGGATTAGAGGACGATGCAAATGTTGCGTTCATCGTAAAAAACGGAATGAAAGTATATGATACTTCCGAATTACCGTTAACCCACTGTATGCGTAAAATCCAGGTCATCCAGGGCGAAGCGGTCCAATTTTTAAAAAAACAGCAAGATAACTCATTCGACATAGTATACATGGATCCGATGTTTGAAGAACTGATAGAGGAATCCAACAACTTTGAGACATTGCGAGCTGCCGGCAGCCATCATCATTTAACAAAGGAATGGGTGGAGGAAGCTTTCCGGGTGGCAAAATGTCGCCTCGTAGTCAAAGCGCATTTCCGCTCTGCACTCTTTGAGGAATATGGTTTTCAAAGGGAGATACGGTTAACCTCAAAATTTCATTATGGGGTATTGGAGAAATCGATATTAAACAATATCTAATTAAATCCATGTTTTAAAAGATGGCCCATTTCTGCATTAAGAACAATTCAAGTAACTTACCCACATCCAATTATTCCTAGCAAACAAAAAGTAGTGAAGAAAACGATTTTCTTCACTACTAATCCGGCATATTTATTTTAAATTTTTCTGTAAAAATAATTTTGTACGGTCATGCTGCGGGTTTGAGAAAAACTCTTGCGGATTGTTAGTTTCTACAATTTCCCCCCCATCCATAAATACAACACGATCCGCAACTTCTCTGGCAAAGCCCATTTCGTGGGTGACAACGATCATCGTCATGCTTTCTTCCGCCAAATCCTTCATCACTTTCAGTACTTCGCCCGTCAACTCCGGATCAAGTGCGGATGTCGGTTCATCAAATAATAAAATATCCGGATTCAACATTAAGGCACGTGCAATAGCCACGCGTTGTTTTTGGCCGCCCGATAAACTGGATGGGTAAGACCCAGATTTTTCTGTAAGTCCCACTTTTTCCAGCAAATCTTTTGCATGATTTTCAATCTCTTGTGCTGCTTGAATATTAAGCAACTTAGGAGCCATCTCCAAATTTTGCTTTACAGTCAGATGAGGGAATAGGTTAAAGTGTTGAAAGACCATTCCCATTTTGCCGGTTACTCTTTTGATGTCGTCCGCTTTTACATAAATGCCATCTTTTACAAGATATTCATTGTCTATTTGAATACTTCCGCCGTCAATTTGTTCCAGATTGATCAAGCTCCGCAGTAATGTACTTTTCCCTGAGCCAGATGGGCCAATCATGGCGATCACTTCATTTTTATCCATTGAAAATGAAATTTGCTTTAGTACCTCATTTGTACCGAATGATTTTTTTAAGTTGGAAACCTGGATTAATGTCATATTCTTTTCACCTCTATTCAAACTTATATCGACGTTCTAATCGTTTAAAGAGTAACGTTAAGATTAATGTCATAATTAAGTAAATTATCCCAGCGATAAAGTAGGGAACAATGGTGAAGTCCCTGTTCACTGCTGTTTGAGCGAAGTGGAGAAGTTCTGGTACCGCAACTGCGTAAAGCAGGGCTGTATCTTTGATTAGCGTAATCGATTCATTTGAAACAGCCGGTAAAGCCACCCGGAACATTTGGGGTAAAATGACGCGAGTAGTTGTTTGCCATTTCGATAGACCCAGAACTTGTGCAGCTTCATACTGCCCCTTATCTATGGCAAGTAAGCCGCCTCTAAAGATCTCTGCAAAATATGCAGCGTAATTTAATATGAAACCAATACATGCCGCAACAAAACGATCAAATACTAAATATTCACCTATGATTGGCACCATCGGCAGACCAAAACAAATTAGTAAAAGCTGCAGTAAAAGTGGTGTGCCTCGCATAATTGTAATATATCCATGTGCTAGCCACGATAGTGGTTTAAAGCTGCTTTTTACCGCTAAAGTGAGCAAAAAACCAAGCGGAATCGAAACAATGATGGCAATGAAGAAGAGGAGTACAGTCATTTGTGCTCCTTCAAGCATCGGCCAAACTATCTTATTCCAATATTCAACCATAGTGTATCCTCCTTAAAAGTCCCGAGCAATAGCCAAGCCCTCGTTTTTGTCACTAAATCTTGATATCCTATTATCGGTCAAAAAGATAAGAGCTTCGCATGAATATGGAAACTCTTATCAAGTATTCATCATTTAATTGGGTAGTAACAATTATTTTAAAACAATGTCTTCTCCAAACCATTTTGTTGAAATTTCAGCCGATGTTCCATCTTCATTCATTTCATCAAGGGCAGCTTGTATTTTTTTAAGCAGCTCCTCGTTGCCTTTTTTCACGCCGACCGCATATTGTTCAGGAGCTAACGTTTCATCCAGTATTTTAAAAGTATCTGCTTGTTGTGTCATAAAATACTCGCCAACAACTTTATCGATCACAACTGCTTCCACACGTTTTGCTTGTAAATCTGTTAAAGCCAATACATTGTCTTTATATTCGTTTAATGCTATTTTTTCGCTTATTGGGTTCGCATTCAATGCGTCCAGAGCAGAAGATAATGCTTGGATACCGACTTCTTTATCGGAAAGGTCGTTCAATGCAGCAATTTCCGAATCAGCTAATGTCATAACAACCTGAGCATTTTCTAAGTATGGTTTTGTAAATAAAACTTTCTCTTTGCGCTCTTCAGTAACTGTATAGCCATTCCATATTAAATCAATACGTCCACTGCTTAATTCGGATTCTTTTGTTGACCAATCGATCGGTTGGAATTCAACATTCACGCCCATATGTTCCGCAGCTGCAGTAGCTAAATCGATATCGAATCCCACGATCTCATTGTTATCATCTCGGAATCCCATTGGTGCAAAAGTATCGTCAATCCCGATGATTACTGTTTCTTTACCAGAGGAAGTATTTTCAGATTTCTCATCTGCTCCACAAGCAGCAACAATTGTTAGGATTAATGCCAGGATAAAAACTAGTGAAAATCTCTGTTTCATATTAATCTATCTCCTTGATGTGTTTTCTATGTATAGCGAATGGCACTTTCATTCACTAAATTACTAATGTATTAAAGGATATCATGTCGAAATGTTGTTGTCAATAAAGGTTGAATGAGAAAAATAAAGAGTAAAATAGTATATTTATTGATCTGGATAAGGTATTGTACCAATCAAAATGTATCAACTGATTTTACTTTACACATAAATTGTGATACAGTAGGTGTATGCTATTTTTAGGATTGATGTAAATAAATTTGGCGTTTCGCTAAAGTTTTTGAATATACTTATTCACACTGGCGCAAGTAGAGGCTTGCAAGGACGCAAAAGTAGGTAGGGTTTGCGTTGCTTAGGTTAGAAAGCGTTTAGTGGAATTTTACCGCGGTTGGTAAATGCAACAGTTTGCATTATATTATAAAATTCCCCTGATGATAGGGTTGAGACATTATTTATTTATATTTTTCATAGAAAAGCTAAAGGGGTATCCGAAATTTCGGATACCCCTTGTCTAATTTTTGCGGCAAAACAAGCTCCTGTATCAGTAGCTTGTTCTATGTGAATTAGTCAGTGAAGCACATAGATGTTAAATAACCTAATAATAATAATAATCCGAATCCTGCTGCGATTTCCATACTGCAAACCTCCCTTGATAAAAAAAACACGCTATATTTACAATATTATTGTACAATGAAATAGAAAAAGATGAAACCTTTTAATGTTTTAAACGTACTAAATATATAGAAGGTTTTTACAAAATCGTGCGATGATGAAGGTGATTCGATGAAAAAGTGGCTACAGAAAACCCTTGTGATAACCGTTGCATTGTTAACATTCGGTTTAATTACACCGAACCATGAAATTTGGGATAGTTTAGATAACAGCCAACCGAACAATGGTTCCCAGGGAAGCAATATTGAAAGCAATCCAACTGAACAAGCAACAACGCTAGTTGAAGATAGTTTTGCCCATAGTGAAACTAATGATACGCCGGATCTAGAACCTATCCTGCACGCTGCAAAAGAGCAAGCCTACATAAAATTTGGTCCTAGAATCGCACCTGTTATCAGCGATGAATTTGAATCGAACATTTTTCCGAAGTTGGAAGAGGTAATTGAACTGACATTAACACGTTTGGATGCGGATTCATTCAGGTACTTAGCGATTTCAGACAAGCCGAGTGGTGAATATAACGAAAAGATTTTCAATATTTCGAATGGGACAAGCGGAAAAGATTTAATTCGCTTCCATGTTCGAACTGAAAAACGTCCTCAAGAAGGTTTCTATTATAACTTCCATTACCATACATCAGAAGACAATTTTGTCGCACACCACTCATTGGGCGATATTTACTGGAGCAAAAACACACCACCGAAATGGTTATCCTAATTTACTCTAACACTCGTATAAAATACGGGTGTTTTTTTTCGATAAATGGTGATTTATCGAAGAAAACATTTTGAGAGGGGGAGGGTGAAAGGAGGAGGTAACCCAAATGTCATTCTGGGAGCTAGCTATTGAATTCAATTGGGCAAGTAAGGCAAATTTACAACGAGCTGTACAACTGAAGGAAATTGGACCTCAAGTTTATGAGTCAATTACTGGCGAACCATACGCGCATAATTGTTATTAACTTATTGTAATTCATTGAAAGTATTTAGTGACAAATACCTAAAAGCAACGTATCATTCTCCTTGATGGAATGGGATTTAGGAAAAAACTAATACTGACGGATCGCCGAATGCCATGAAAGTGGCCTGTTCGGTGAAGGCTCG
>NZ_JPVO01000030.1 GCF_000772955.1 Ureibacillus sinduriensis BLB-1 = JCM 15800
TGATAAACCTGAGAGATATAGAGGGATAAGACGAGAATAGTATAACTACAACACCGAACTTAGCTTTATTTACATTTATTAAGCAACCTATTGGTATTGGCGATGACGTAAGTTTTGCTAGTGGAGCGGTAGAACCTAATTCAATAATTGAATTTTGGAACCATCCGACTGGCAGTCAACCATCCAATTGGTCAGCTAGTATACTTGCTGATACTCTAGGTGGGACTGGTGTTAATAGGATAAATAACTAATGAAGCCGGTGATAGTTTTTGGATTACCGCTACTGCTGTAACCTTGGAATAAAGTTTGATTGAAAATACCTCACAAACTTATATTTCACGTTAAAATTTGAAAAATCCCTTTTGAAGAAAGATTGATCAAAAGGGATTCTTAGTCAGCAGATTTATATTTGATTTTTATAAAAAAGTTTGATCATTTTCTACCTGTGTTGTACAACAATCGCGCCCGATTGTTGTATAACGATTAGCTTATATTTGCTGGTTTTGTTGAAGATCGTTTTAGAACAGGAGCACCTGTAATCAGAAGAAAAGCGCAAAATCGTGGTTTGGGAACTTTAACATAAAAAATCGAAACATAGCGGGATGTTTCAGTTTAAATAGTTATTCAGTAATTTAATTATTTAATGTTTCCTTTAAATCTAAAATAATTGACGGCTTAAAGTTTGCTTGGATAATACCTAGATAAGGTAGCATAGTCATTTCGTCTGGGATTGATTGCATTTCCGGAAGAATTACCGTAAGTATCGTTTGATTGTTTTCAACATTATAGAAAGTCAAGTTAGGTTGATTTGTTCCATTGAGCGTAATGTGCCACCCGGAAGGCATAATTTCAGGCTGCCCATCTACGCTAAATGAAAGATGCAGTCCGCCGTCTTGTAGCTGCGTATCATAAATCGTGTACGTATGCCCTAAATAGTCAAAGCTCGTATTTGCATTGTTTTTGAAAGTAAACGGCTCAGAAAATACTGGCAGCTGGGCTGAGTAGCCTATAATTTCAAAGTATGTTGGATCGGTCTCAATAGGCAATGAAAAGCGCGTAATCCGCTCACCAAAAACTTCTGTAGCTTGATGATGTTGACTACTAATTGCATGAACAGTTTTGATGCTTTCATTTGCACCCATGTATGAAGTTGCTACGACTTCGTTTTTATTATTGCGGACGGCGAACGAAATGCGTGCATGCAAGCTACCATGAAGCGGAAGCTCAATTTCATCTAATTGATAGGTGCTTACTAACTTTTGCAAGGTTGCCTCTGAATATTTTTGCATCGCTTCAGTGTAGTTAGCACGATAAGTAATTTCTTTCATGCCGTTTTTTTCAATAACGCTGTCAATTTTAATCTCAAGTATAGAATCTACATGCAACGGAATTCCATTTGTGTTTAACTCCTCTTTTGTGTCTACAACGTGATGCTCATTTGTTTCTATATCCTTAGGTGCGTTAGATGGTAAACCATTGGCATGCTGGCTTGTATTATTCATTGTCGCAATTAAAGTGAAACTAATCATTAAAATAGCAGCAGTGATGAACATTATTTTATAACGGTGACGTCTTGCTTTGATTTGCTTATGGATCTTGATTTCTTGCATTACATTTTCAGTTAGACTTCGTTTTAATTGTGTCTCATTTAAAGTGGTAGCGAGTAGTCTTTGCTCCGTTTTTAAGTTTATAAGGTTTTGTTGGCATTTGTTGCAGTTACTTAGGTGTGTTTCAAGCTCAGTCTTTTCTTCGTTATTTAAAAAGCCTTCTACATAATCCTCCAATAAGGTATTATTGCATCTCATGGAAATACCCTCCTTTTTTTGTAGCTAACTGTCGTAGCTTACACTTACTACGATGTAGTTTGTTTCGCACTTCGTTTAATGGAATTTGAAGCACCTCACTAATTTCGTCATAGCTGAGTTCATTTATATAGCGTAGGAGCAAAATCAAATATTCGGTTTTATCCAGTTGATGTAGCAGTTGGTCTAATTGTTGGAGCTGCTCTTTTTGTAAAATTTTGTTTTCAGGAGATTGTATTTCAATAGATTCTATCTCCCCATGTAAGGGTTGCTTTGACTGCTTGCGTAAATAGTCATAGCATTGATTCACAACAATACGGTAGAGCCATGCATTAAAGGAACCAACAGCTTTGTATTTATGAAGGTTATAAAAAACTTTAATAAAAATTTCCTGCACTAAATCCTGTGCAGTATCGTGTTGGCAGACTAGACGAAATACAGTTGTATAAATTTTGTTTTCGTAGTAAGTCATTATGTATGTGTAGTCCGTCTCACTCCCAGACTGAACATTTTTAACGGCTAGCTCAATGTCCACTTTAATCACCTCCCTTACTACTATAACGAAGGAATTTCCATTTCCTCTCAAAGAAATTATTTTTTCATTAAAAATAACCCTTTGCTATAAGAGTTATCTTGATGAAAATCTGTAATAATTCTGCTGAAAAGTAGAGTGTATCGTCTCAAATCCTCGTCAGGTAACATTTCATAAAAGTCTTTTATTCCGCAATATGGCCTGATTGCTGAATAAGTAAAACTCTGCATTTCCATACACGTTTTTATCAAACTTTATTATTAATGATCGAACTTAATTATAAATTATCAATCTTTATTAAAAGAAAACAACTGCACCGGGAAAACCAATGAGTGCTGCTGTAGAGTACATTGTTGGTAATTAGGGTGTAACTAACTAAATTTAAGTGGGAAAAAAGGCGAAACAAGTTTGAATTTTACTTGTTACGTCTTTTCTCTTATGCAATTGTTCCATATTATTCAGTAACTTGTTAATTAACAAAATATCAAAAATTTAGTAGCTTTCCACAATCTGTGAATGGTTTATATTTTACAAAATTACATAAAATCCATTAAAATCTACAGTTGGGGAAATAAGGAAGATATTATTGACGGCACGCCATATGCGATGAAAGTCGCCTGTATGGTGTAGGCCCGAACCGAAAGCCAAATATATTGGTATAAGACGGGAATAGCAATCATGCACCAGAAATTAATCAACAGTTACAAGGTTCGCCGATACCTTTAGGACGTGGTACAACTAGTGAGTTTCAATATTCTTTTGTAGACCAGGATGGAGATACTTTAATCTATACAGTTAGCTCAGATAATCCTGGTGTACTAACAGCTTCAATGAATCCTAGTGGTGGTGCAATAACCCTTGCACTTCATAGTAAGGGGACAGCTGTTATAACTATAACTGCCGATGATGGAAAAGGCGGAACTAAGGATATGACGGCAACGTATAGAATAATTTAAAAAAGCTCATATTCTTGCTAATGTTAGAAGAGTAATACATTTAATAAAGAGAAAGGCTTCATCCTCAGCAGGATGGGGTCTTTTTCTACTTAGCAACAAGACCTAAGCAGCGCACTGTAATGAGTAGTTCTAATCTTACTAACTTGAAGGAGGATGAACAAGGTTTTGAAACTTTATTATGAAAACAGCGACTAATCTCCAAAGAGGGCTCATTTGAATATTGTAATTCGATTGTCATTGTTGTTAGGCGTTTTATTCGCATTAAACGAATGTAGTGTCGTTAATGAAAAAGATGAATTTAATAGAACGGAAAAAAATTTTCCTATAATATCAATGTCAAACAGTTAAGAAAAACCACCTTCAATAAAACTAACAATAGGTGATACCGAAATTAAAACTTACAGAGGAACTTATACCTGGTGTTATTATGATAAGACTATAGGGCAAGAGATATCAGTATTGGCAGATCATGCACCACCGAATGAAATAGTAAATATTGAACAAGCTGTGAGTGTTAATCTAAACACTCCTTTAAAATTGGTTTTTGAAAAAGAACCAACTACATATGAAATACGAGTCTGGAACAAATATAATGTAATAGCAACGTACAGCACTTTTGAAGAGATAAAAGAAAAGGGTAAGTATGTAGTTGAAATAGTAGGAACTTGGGGAAAAAGTACTGCTACTTATGTAGTTGTATTAGATATTCAATAAAAATTGAAAAACTATTAGAATCAATTTAGTAATATCTTTTACGTAGGTATCTTATAAGTCTGAGATACCTACTTTTTATTGAATAAAACTTTAATCGTAGTTAAAAAAAAGAGGGATTTTAAAAGGTTTATTCAGAATAGATCGTACCAATTATTCATCAATATCAAATTTTGTACCTCAAATATTGATTTCACTATATAATTTTTATTTTCAGTTCGCCTCTATTTAAATAAAGATTTTATATTCCATATAAAAGAAAGAGCATAACCACACACGTACTGTAGTAAGGCTCTTATTATTTTTTCATAAGTAAATAACTTTATTATCTCTATACAAATATAGGAAATATCAGTTCATAGACTCGGCCGAAATTGTCTTACACCCGTTGAATATCGCAAACTTTTGGAAACAACTGTTCAAAGCTGTTCGTAATTGTGTTGTTTGTCTCACTCCGTTCTCGTACCAGATGTTTTTAACAACGAGTGTTCCAGTTTTTCTCTCCGCGATAATCTCGGCTCGTCCAATGAAGCTCTCTCCATATAATAGAGGCAGCACATAATAACCAAATTTTCGTTTGATTGCAGGCGTATAAATCTCCCAGGTGTAATCAAAGTCAAACAATTCCTTGATAAGTTTTCTGTCCCATATGAAATTATCTAGCGGGGCAATAAGCTCGCAACGCAATTTCGGCTCCTGATTTTGCAAAACGGCTTCAATAAGCGGTAAATCCTCGGCGAGGCAGTACAGCATATCCTTCATTTGCTCCACGGCAACAGCAACAATGCGATCTTCGTGTAATAGCTGGCTGAAAACTTCTTTGCGCTGTGCTGCTTTTAGCCCCCAAATATTCAACCATGCATCTGACGCACGATTCCATAAGAGACCAACCGAATCGATTCGACGCAGTACCCGCCACTTATGATGCTCAAGCTCATCTTCCAGCGGCTCTGCTGCGTTCAGCAGATTTGGCTGTATGTACTTCTTGGCTAAATCGTAATATTTACGCGTTCCTTTTTTATGATGGATAATCAACTCACCAGTCGAATACATCTGTTCCAGCACTGATCGAGAGGAATTGTTTCCACTGCTCCAGTGAATGGCCGATTGCCAGGAGAAATCTCCATCCAATTTTAAATCATCCGAACTTAGTGCACCGTGATTTTGGATATGAGCCCGTACTTGCGCTGTCAACGCTTCCATTTCGGGATAGCGGTCGGCATGTTGTCGGGCGGCATTCCTGTATCGCTCAAAATATGGCCAGTCCTCCACAAGGATAATGGCCAGGTTCTTGTCGGGATAATCGACAAGGCATCTATCCTCATACAGCAAATCGGCGAGCATTCCCTTAGTAAATCCTTTTATTCGCGACTGTAACACCAATTCAGCGTTCTTTCCACAAAGATCGATGGGGTCGTATTGAATACAGCCAACCTGCCGAACAAAGTCCAATACGCCCTTCTTCCCGCTAAATTTATATTCGTCCAAAAGTCCGTGTTTCAACAACAGAAATTGCCGTGCCTGGCGGTTTGTTAATTGGATCATGTGCGCACCCACCTCTAGTTTAGTTTTCTAATTACATTGTAGTAGGGGATGGATGAGAAAAGAAAGGGAAAACGTGAAGGGAAATTTGTTCACGTCCTCGCTGGGATGTTTTTTGGACTTATTATTGGCTGGCTCATGTCCAGTGAAAACCGGACTGAAACCAACCAATCAGACGCATAATAAAAACTTTAAATTTAAGTAAAACTACCCAGGAGGGCATCTTTTCGTTATTGCATTTCTTTTGTTGGGCCCATCACAGGTGGTACTGGTAAGCCGGCTTGACGTAATAGCACCATCATTTGGCCGCGGTGATGTGTTTGGTGGTCAATTAAGAAACGTAATAATGCACCTTTTGTTGCAACACTTGCAATCCCTGTTTCTGTTAGCAAATCCACATCGGATAGCTTGGCAACCTCTCCCTTGACCGCCACTGCTGCTTTTTCGTAAGCTGATATAATTTCTCTTGCTGTCGCTGGTACTGGTTCATCTTGACCAATCATTGGCACAGTTAAACCTGCTAAATGACTAAAATATCCTGTTGTTTCTACTAAATGCCAGCCTAACCAACCAAGGGTACTATGCCCTTCCAAAATACTTTGTCCTAATTTGTCATCAGTTACGGCTTGTAATACTTGCAATGTTCCTTCCACAGCCACTGCCCATTCCTTTAAAAAATCATCCACTTGTCGATACATCCAAACTCCTCCTTTATCATTCACTTCTACTTTATTGTACAAAATACAAAGGAAAGAAACAAACATACGTTCTCGTTTGGAGATCAAAATATTTCTTCTAGTTGATGTTTATCAACTTGAGGTTTTATCGTTTGATTTGAAACTCTTGCTGTGCTGTGCAGGGGTCCCGGAAGCTTTTAGGTATGAATAATAAAAAAACTCCAGTCGTACAATAAAGCAGGTCTGGTCAACCGACTTCGTACGAAAGGAGTACCCGTAATGGATAATGAAAGTTTAGCGCATACAACATGGAATTGTATGTATCATATCGTCTTCGCACCAAAGTATAGAAGACAAATTATCTATGGAGAAATTTAAGTGGATACAGGAAAAAATACTTCTTCAACAAAAGAGCAAGCTATTAACATACTATATTATAACTTGTTATTTTTTGGAAATAAATAACGGGGTAGGGAAAGTTGCTAACGCTGTATTAGCGTACATAACTTCAAAAATTCCTGTAAGGTTAGCAAGTTCAAAGCTATTTAATTACTTTTTTAGTACATTTACTGGTTGGGCTACAGCTACTATTCAACCTACTTATACAGGTACTTGGGTTACACGCGCTTGGAGTGAATATGACCAGATGTATATTTCCAAATGTACGGTTGTTCATTATACTGATGCAAAGCGTTCAGGAGTTAAGGATGTAGCATATTATGAGATTAATAGAAGTACAAGGCCAAATTTAGCGTATTAAATGTGATTTCAAGAAAGGAAGAATATTATGATTAATTTTTTAAGTAAAATATTTTTTTGTTTAACGGTAGTTTGTTTTGGTTTATTAATTATTATTGAGTTCTTCCAGAATATAAATATCGATAAAAAAATCATGGTAATTAGCGTTTTGTTGTTTGGTATATTAAGTAGCATTTTCGAAAGAACTATAACTTCAAAAATCAAAACAGCTAAACAATCATTAATAATCAGTATTATTATTCCAACGGCACTAATTATCTATTTGGTACTATTAACTATTCTTGGTGGAAGCTCTCAAAGTGGAATAGGACTAAACAACCCAGTAGTATGGCTTATGTATATTGCGACTATCGTAGGTGGGTACGTAAAATATAAAAAAATATTAATATCGATAATGTCTAGTGAAAAGAGAGTAGGGGTTCCTACTCTCTTTTTATTTATTAAAATAATAGTATAAAGTACTAATTCATTTATCCTTTCTATCCAAAACTTTATTTAACCCGACGAGTATTCTTGCAAAAAGCACCATATAAGTATTGGGTATTTTACATATTTGACTAATTTAAAGTTGTGCTTTTTAATCATGATAGACAAACCTTATCTAATAAAAAATTTAAGGTATTCTGTTCACTAAACTATGCTTTGGCAAATTTCGAATTTATCATAAGGGGAACATAATGAAGATACGTGAAAAGTTTACATGTCCGCTGGAATTAACACATGACGTCATTAAAGGGAAATGGAAACCGATTATTTTGTGGAGATTAAGACTTGGTGAAATGTCTTTATCAAAATTAGAAAAAGACATACAAGGAATAACTCAAAAAATGTTATTGGAACAACTTAAAGAATTAATGGAATTTGGTTTTGTAAATAAAAAGGTATATAATGGCTATCCTTTACAGGTTGATTATTTTTTAACGGAACCACAAGGGAAGAGAATGATTGAAGCATTAAGTATTATGCAACAAATAGGAATAGACTTTTTGCTTGATAGACAATCACGCGCTCCAATTCAAGAATAAACATACCCACCAAAAAGTAAGTAATACACAAGAGAAAGGTTCCTCTATATAATCATTTTAAGGGATCCCGCGCACCAAAAAAAGACTAGGAGGATCAAAATGATTGTGACAAGTACTGGTATACATAATGGGAAATTTCATGATAAATATGGTAAAAAGGGGGAGCAATTTAATGAAAATGGTATCCCGTCTTATTCGATTCCATTAAAATTTGAACACGTACCAGAAGATGCTGTTTCTTTTGCGCTGGTTTTAGAGGATAAAGATGCTTACCCTGTTACCGGAGGATTCTCGTGGATACATTGGCTAGCTGCTAATATTACAAGGCAGGAGCTATATGAAAACGATAGTCTTCGATCAAATGATTTTGTCCAAGGAGTAAATAGCTGGACAAGTATTCAAGGGGGAAATCAAAGCAAAGTTTTATCGAGTTATTATGGTGGGATGGCACCACCTGATTCTCCTCACCTATATGAAGTACATGTATATGCATTAGACACAGAACTAGATTTACAAAATGGATTTTTCTTGAATGAACTATATAGAAAAATGGAGAAGCATATAGTAGATCAATATACTCTTAAAGCATACTACGATAACTAAACAAAACCATTTCTATTATTTAACAAAAGATTTGGACCGGGGACATTACTTATGACCTCTCTAATTTTCGGCTATTTAACAAAAGGCGCGGTTCAGAAATGAATCGCGTCTTTTGTATAGGTGCAGAAATGGTGAGTAAAGCAAACAGTTAGTTATGTGAAGGATTACATTTACACTAGCGTTGCAGTTTAACTAACAGTTGTTTAGGAGGGTAACATACTAAAGTTCTTTTATTAAAAGCTTTCATTAAACAAAAGTTTATAAGATTGTTATGGATTGGGTAATTAATCCTAGAGTTTTTTATGTTTTACAGTGTTCACTTATGATTAAGCATCTTACTCAAATTCATCTTGCTTTGTATACTTTTGTGGTATAGATATCTAGAGTATAAAAGAAATAAGGCATAGCTTAATTTCACAAACTAACCAAATTATCTCATTGCAGCAACATTTCCACCGGTTTTTACTATGTAAAACGCCATCAATCATATTAAAAGGTTCATCGAAACATTCCCGCAAGTATCTCGCCTATGATGTAACATGATTTGTAAAAAGATTTATTATCATTCTACCCCTACACTATGTTTAATTTGGGTAATTTTACTTATAATATTTAATTTCATCTGAATAAATATTACCAAATTATCTATTTACATTTTTATACAGGTTATATATTATTTTAAAAAAGGTTTTCTAACTTCTGGAGGTTATCAACAAGTGCACACAACAGTAAGCTATACAAAAAGTAACCAAGTGTTAAATCAAACAGACGTTTTGTCTGCAATGGAATCGAATTTGGCAATGATTGAATTTAATCTCAACAAAGAGGTAATTTGGGTGAACGAAAATTTTGCCAGTACTCTAGGATACAGGGTAGATGAGATGAAAAATTTAACCCATAAACATTTTTGTACCGAGGAATTCAGAACGAGTAAAGAGTATAACGAACTTTGGGATAATCTTTATAGAGGAATAAAATCACAGAGCAAAATTCAAAGGGTTGGTAAAAAAGGGAATTTGTTATGGTTGGAAGCCACGTATATTCCAATTGTTGGTGAAGAAGGGGTTGTAAATGCAGTTTTAAAAATTGCTACAGATATTACAGAGCGGGAAAACAAAGAGAAAAGAATTGTGACTGAACTAAATGATCTGTCGGTCGAATTAGGAGATGGCATCGTGGCCAACTCCAATGAGAACATGCAAACTCTCCAAAACTTGAAAGGGCAAGCCAAACATATTAGTGACATCTCCAAAAGCATTCGCTATATAGCCTCCCAAACCAATCTGTTGGCATTAAATGCAGCAATCGAGGCTGCAAGAGCCGGGGAACACGGACGTGGCTTTGCGGTAGTAGCTGATGAAGTGAGGAAATTGGCTAAAAATGTTGATGAATCCATCACAAATGTCAATACTTCTATTGAAGATATTACAAGGGAAATTTCAAATGTAAGTGTAATCACTGAAGATTTGCAAAAACTTGTGGAAGAAACCCAAACGAAAATTAGTGCAAGCATGGACGAATTTAAAGCACTAAAGTAAACTCATCAGTATGTAGGGAAGCGTCCTTAAAAAATTTAGCAGAAGAATTCTTTGTTTCTCTAGATTCTTTAATGAATAGAGAGTGGGTTTTTCCCCGCTCTCTTTTTTATGTAGAAATTAATTGTTTCATCACTATACATTGCCTCGAATTCCAGGAAACTGATCTTTTGTTAAGACAATTTCCAGGCAGGTATTAGTGAATGGAAGCTAAAGAAGTAACTCACAACAATATGAAAGACGGTATAAATAGCTAATGTTAATAAATAAGTCATGAACCAAGTTTTTACAGACTCTTTTAAAAATAAATAAAGTAAAAGCATTCCCACTGGGAAAGGTACTACGATAATCAACGACATCGGCGCATTAAGTGCCTCTGTGATTGCACCTAGTAAAACAACGGAAGTACCGATGATCAGTGCGTGAACAACGGATAAGCTCTTCCTAAGTATCAAGCTTCCGATATAGTATGAAAGCGCCGTTAATAAAATGGCCAAGAAAAAATCAAAAACATATCCCACGAATGTGCCCCTTCCTAAATGTTTTGGTCAATATCTAGTATTTTCTACCATTTATTTGAAATAGTATAGTAAATATTTTGTAAATATTCCAATCAATTGAGAAGCTTCAAAGAATATCTTGCCAATAGAGAGAAACAGGAAGGTGGGGATATTTAACTTTTTATTTTTCATACCTTTAAGCAAAAATGGAATTCAAGGGGTCTTTAAAAACTGCGTGACTTTTGAATATGTTAGTTGGCCATTTTCTGTCCGATATCATCTTTACTGTTTTTAATGAACTTCGTGAAAATAAAACGCACGATCGGTCCCATGATAATAATTTGCAATGGCAATGCAAAAACAAAGTTTTTCAAAAAAACCGAAAGAAATTCCTTGATAACCGAGTTTGAAGACAACCCATTGTGGATATAAATTGTGAGTAAACCATAGATGGACATAAAAAAAGCCATACCTGTTACCATGCATGTAGAAATTGCCAATACTTTATAGATCACCTTCGTCGTATTTGCAGTTAATTTCATAGCAATTTTTTTAGCAAAAGGTCCTACGAGATATAGATCAAGTAATAATGCAACCAAAAATGCTATAAAAAAGTTGGATACCCCATCGAGAAAAGTGGTTTGGCCAAGCAACCCATTGAGGTATAAATTATAAAATGTCATAAATAAAACCATTCCAAAACACATAATCAGACCAAAATATAGACTCTCTTTTTTTGTAGTTGGCATGATGTCAACACTCCTTTTTGTTCAATAGAAGTCATTATATAGAAATACATTCTTGCTTCGTAAGTAAAAAATTATGGATATTTTGTGACATGGCCAAAGTGATGAGTGCTAATCATTTCTTGAGCATTAATCCCATAGATTTGAAAAGCATCAATAAATTTCGTTTGCAAAAGAGCAGGGGCAAGATGAATAACGATTGCATAAACTGAGTAAATTACAATTAAATAATTTATTTTGTTTTGAATAGTGAAAAATTTTTCATTTCAAGGTAAAATAAATATATAACATTTTGAGGAGGATGCCGATGATAACCGGTCAGTTAGAGCGAGCGTTTCAATTAGCAGAGAAACATAAACTCGACGTAAGCACAATTTTGGAATTAAACAAAATTATTATGAGGGAGGTCAATTCATCTCCTAAAACAGAAGAAAAGATTTTACATCAAATTCTTCACATTCTTGAAAACAACAAACAGATTCTACGGGAGGCAACATAACAATTGGAAAAACAACTTGAATTGTATGATGATTTAGACACATTTGATTAAAGGCGCTGCTCAAAAAGTTATGGCATGACGAGCAGCGCCTTTTTAATTTGTCCAAAATTAGCTATAATAAGGCAAAAAAAGGTAGCCATATGCAATCTGTGAAGTTGGATCCCCTCCCTTAATCTCCCTATTAATCTTATAATAGAAATATAACGAAAGGAGTGATTAGTACATGGTCGTGAAAGACACTCTATGCAGGCCACTCCGTGACTTGCGCATATCCGTTATGGATCAATGCAATCTACGCTGTACATATTGCATGCCAAAAGAAATTTTTGGGGGGGACTATCCTTTTCTGCCTCCTGAAAAGTTGCTGAATTTTCAAGAAATCAAGCGTCTGGTAGGAATTTTCAGCTCAATAGGTGTGAAAAAAATTCGGATCACTGGCGGAGAACCTCTACTTAGAAAAGACTTGCCTCGACTAATCGCTGCAATCAACAAAATGGAAGGAATAGATGATGTTGCCCTGACTACAAATGGAATTTTGCTGGGACAATACGCCGAGCAGTTGAAAAGTGCAGGCTTGAAGCGGATAAATGTCAGCTTGGATAGTTTGGATCCGACGAATTATGGCAAAATGAATGGTCGGAATTTCCCTGTTGCAAGGGTGCTGAAATCCATTGAACGTGCATCAACAATAGGACTGCAAGTTAAAATTAACATGGTTGTTCAAAAAGGGGTAAATGACGGGGATATCATCCCATTGGCCAAATATTGTTTTGAAAAAGGTTATACTCTACGTTTTATTGAATTTATGGATGTTGGAAATACAAATGGATGGGACATGGCAAAAGTCGTCCCAAGCAAGGATATCCTCAACATGCTTCAACAAACAAATATATTGGAACCTGTAGATCCAGATTACATAGGAGAAGTGGCCAAACGCTACCGCTATCAAAATTCCGACATAGAAATAGGTTTTATCTCGTCCATTACCGAGAGCTTTTGTTCAAGCTGTAACCGTGCAAGAATCTCTGCTGATGGGAAGCTATTTACTTGCTTGTTCGCGACGGAAGGAACAGATTTGCTTCACTTGGTGAGAAGTGATAAGGTTTCTGAAAATCAGTTGGCTCATTTCATTACAGACCTTTGGAATAGAAGAAACGATCATTATTCAGAACAAAGATCGGAATTAAGCAATCGGCCTTCCGAAAATAAGATCGAGATGTCTTATATTGGAGGATAAACCTACTTTCTTTTTCAAGGAGTATTGATATGAAACAATTAAAAATAATGCTATTCGCGATATTTTTATTTTTAGCCATGGGCGGTTGCGCTCCCACCAATCCAGATAAGATGAATACCGTTGTTTTGACGGTTTCTGCAGCTTCAAGCCTGCAAAATGTGCTGGAAGAATTGGCTGTTGAGTTTCAAAAGAAGCATTCATACATAGACATTCAATACAACTTTGGAGCGTCAGGTGCATTGGTAAAACAAATAGAACAAGGGGCACCGGCCGACGTGATTATTTCCGCCTCGACAGAGCAATTTAATAAACTCAATATGGCAGGACTAATACAAGAAGGTACTACGCTTATCAGTAACGAGCTTGTTTTAATAACAGGGAATAATGGGAGTGTGTCACTTCAAAAAATCGAAGACCTGAAGTCGAATCGGGTAGAAAAAATTTCGATTGGTGCCCCTTCCATTGTCCCTGCGGGTTCCTATGCAAAACAGGCACTGGAACATCTGGATTTATGGACAGAACTTGAAAGCAAGTTTGTATATGCAAAGGATGTAAGGCAGGTCCTGACATACGTGGAATCAGGGAATGTACAGGCAGGATTCGTCTATCATACAGATGCAATTGGTTCTGATAAAGTAAAAATCATTTCTACTATTAACGAGGAGATCCTTGATTCGATTTCATATCCAATTGGTATAGTTAATCATGCAGGATCTCCCACAGAGGCAAAGAAATTTTATGAGTTTCTGCAAAGCGAAGAAATAAAGGATATTTGGGTTAAATACGGATTTACCTACTAGAATAGAGGAAGAAGAATGTGGAACGAGTTTTGGGAACCGATTCAACTATCAATTACAGTCACAATTGCGGCAAGTGCGATTGTTCTATTGGCCGGGACCACTTTGGGTTTTGTTTTTGCCAGAAAAACATTCAAATTTAAGTTATTACTCGAAACACTGTTTATGCTCCCATTAGTGCTTCCTCCCTCTGTCATTGGTTTTTTATTGGTCGTTATCTTTGGTAACCAAAGTCCAATCGGCATTGGGCTGAAATCAATCTTTGGGCAATCGATTATCTTCACATGGTATGCAGCTGTGATTTCAGCGAGCGTGGTTGCTTTTCCTTTAATGTTTCAGACTGCAAAGGCGGGTTTTCAGGGGATTCATAGGGGGATTGAAGAAGCGGCGATTGATTTAGGAGCAAATTCCAGGCAAGTATTTATTCGCGTTTCGTTACCCCTTGCCAAAAAATCAATCGTGGCTGGCGGTGTTTTAAGTAGCGCCAGAGCTTTGGGAGAGTTTGGGGCAACCTTGATGTTCGCAGGCAATATTCCCGGTATCACCCAAACCGTTCCGACAGCAATTTACATGGCAATTGATAGTGGGGACATGTTCCTCGCATGGGCATGGGTCATCACGATGATGCTTCTGGCATTTTTCTTACTATATTTTGTTCGTTCTAAAGAGAAAGGAAGGAACTAGCCACAAATGTCGAAAAATCGATACTTTAAGCAAGAAATGTGTTCCTTCATAGGTGGACAAGGACAACAGCATATTTCACAAAAACATGTTTTGATTGTTGGTATGGGTGCCCTCGGGAGTGCAAATGCCGAAATGCTCGTTCGATCTGGCATCGGTACATTATCGATTGTAGACCGGGATTATGTGGAGTGGAGCAACTTACATAGACAACAATTATATACCGAGGTAGATTGTAAGGAGTTCATTCCTAAAGCCATCGCGGCCAAAAAACGATTGTCCGCCATAAATAGCGAGGTGACAATCAATGAGTTCGTTATGGATGCGGATTCTGTAAATTTACAGCCTTTGATGGAAGACGTAGATGTCATCATTGATGCTACAGATAACTTTGATATTCGTTTCATCTTAAATGATTTATCGCAAAAATATCAAACTCCCTTCATTTTTGGTTCATGTGTTGCAAGCTACGGAATGACCTATACAATATTGCCGGGCAAAACACCTTGCCTGCATTGTCTACTGAAGAAAATCCCCATGACAGGGGCGACTTGTGATAGTGTCGGTGTCATCAATCCGATCGTGCAGCTGATTGCCGCCTATCAAGTGACGGAATGCATGAAATTGTTGGTGGGGGATGAAGATTCACTCCGAACAACTTTTTATTCGATTGATTTATGGAAGAACCAATATTATCCGTTCAAAGTTGACAAGGCGAAAAGGGAAGACTGTCCTTCATGTGGACTTCATCCTTCTTATCCTTATTTGCAATATGAATCGCGTACAAAAACCTCGATTTTGTGTGGACGAAATACGGTGCAATTAAGGCCGTCATCCAGCGCGGATTTTAGTCTTGATATGTTAGAAAGAAAGCTAAAGAAAAGTTGGGATGTAAAACGGAATCCTTTTTTATTGTCTTGTGAGATTGATTCGTATCGTTTTGTTTTCTTCCAGGATGGCCGAGTTTTTATCCATGGTGTCGATAACATTCAAAGTGCAAAAAAACTTTACTACAGTTTAATAGGTTAGGAGGTGAATGCATGCTGACAGATAGAAGGGCAATTTTGATTGGCGAAGCAATTGAAAAAATTATGAAAGAAGTCGGAACCGGTCGTGTTGAGAAAATACCACTTATCAAAGCAGGGGGGCGTTATTTAGCGGAGGATATCATTGCGAATCAAGATGTGCCTGCCTTTGATCGCTCCCTTTATGATGGATATGCCATAATGGCGGAAGATACAAGGTTTGCAACAAAAGAGAGTCCCATTGAACTTGAAGTGGTGGGCCATATTGGAGCTGGATCGGTTTTCCTCGGAGAAATCAAACAATATCAAGCCATCCGTATAATGACGGGAGCAGAGATGCCAAAAGGCTGCAATGCAATGATAATGCTGGAACAAGTAACCGAATTGGAAAAAGAGGACAAGCAATTCATTGTGATAGACAAACAAATCCAAATAAACG
The DNA here is from genome assembly GCF_000772955.1 of Ureibacillus sinduriensis BLB-1 = JCM 15800. Taxonomy (GTDB): domain Bacteria; phylum Bacillota; class Bacilli; order Bacillales_A; family Planococcaceae; genus Ureibacillus; species Ureibacillus sinduriensis. The sequence goes on from NZ_JPVO01000030.1 coordinate 16,067, forward strand.
AAAAAGTTCTTAAAAAAGGGGCGGAAATTACGAAGGGAACACTCCTCGTCGAAAAAGGGGCACAGATTACACCGGGAATAGTGGGATTGCTCGCAACCTTTGGATATAGCGAGGTGATGGTGGGAGTTAAACCGACAGTTGGGGTGTTAGCTACAGGCAGCGAGCTATTGGAAATAGATGAACCGCTTGAACCTGGAAAAATCCGCAATAGCAATTCCTATATGCTAATGGCCCAAATCGAAAAGGTTGGGGCAAATGCGCTATATTTAGGGAAACTTGAGGACCGTCTCGATGAAAGTTATGCAGCAATGAAGAAGGCACTGACGCAAGTGGATATTGTTATTACGACAGGTGGTGTTTCTGTCGGTGATTTTGACTTTCTGCCAGACATTTACGAACGTTTGGGTGCAAAAGTATTATTTAACAAAATTGCAATGAGACCTGGCAGTGTGACGACTGTTGCTAAATTGGGGAAACAGTTCTTATTTGGCCTTTCGGGTAACCCCTCTGCAAGTTTTATAGGTTTTGAATTATTGGTGCGTCCGGTACTCAAAACTATTTTAGGGAATGAACAGCCCTACCTTGTCTTTCGACAAGCCATTCTGGCAGAAGATTTCATCGTTCCCAATGCTTTCACACAGCTGATTCGGACGAAGCAAAAAGTAGAGGGGACGAATGTCTATGTCTCTTCCAATGGTTTAAACATGTCAAGTTCGATTACTTCATTGGTAGGAACTGATGCACTGATCGTGTTGCCACCCTGTGACGACGGTTATAAGAAGGGTAGTATCGTCGATATTTTATTATTATCGGATGAGGGGCAAAAGATTAATTATTTTACAACCTGCAATTAGTGGAGGTGAAAGAATGAAGAGTCACAATGAGTTGTTCTCAATAATTGATACCCGGATTGTTGTGGAAGAAATTATTCAGCAAGTAAAGTCTGTCAATGCTGGTGCAGTTACAGTATTCATCGGCACAGTAAGAGAGTTGACGAATGGTAAAAGAACATTATATTTGGAATACCAGGCATATGAATCAATGGCCTTAAAAAAATTGACCGAAATTGGCGAAGAAATTAAACGTAAATGGCCGGCAACCAACGTCGCCATTACACACCGTATCGGAAAGCTGGAGATTTCGGATATTGCCGTTGTAATTGCTGTTTCATCACCTCATCGAAGAGAGGCATACGAAGCAAATGAGTATGCAATCGAGCGAATAAAGGAAATCGTCCCCATTTGGAAAAAAGAATTTTGGGATGATGGGTCAAAATGGATCGGCAATCAATTGCAAACGAACTCCTATGAATAAACAAGTAAAAGAGGTGAATCATTTGATTAAAATATTATTGTTTGCTGGCCTTCAAGAAGAAATTGGTGCTGATTCCTTGATGATGGATTGTACGGAGTGTACAGTTCTTGAAGTGAAAAAATACGTTCTTACGAAATTTCCACTAGTTGATTTACAGCAAGTCATTACGGCTGTAAACGAGGAGTTCTCGCAGGAGGAGGATAAAGTGATCTCTGGTGACGTCGTAGCATTTCTTCCTCCGGTTAGTGGGGGATAATAGTTGGGGGTGCATACAAAGTGAGCATTGAAGAGCATAAAAAGATTAGGTTGAAAAATGTTAAAGTGATGGTTGTCACAATAAGTGATACAAGAACGTTTGAAACTGATAAAAGCGGACGCGTCATCTGTGAGTTGCTATCGAAAAATTTTTTTGAAATAAAAAAATATGAGATTATTAAAGATGATCGAGTGGAGATTCAATCCACACTTCTGGCAGGTATCCAAGATCCAGATGTCGATGTTATTTTAACGAACGGTGGAACGGGCCTCTCCAACCGTGATATTACGTTTGATGTAGTGGATGAATTAGTTGATAAACCCATACCTGGTTTTGGGGAATTATTTCGTATGCTCAGCTATGAGGAGATCGGTTCCGCCAGCATGCTATCAAGGGCTATTGCTGGAGTAGCAAAAGGGACAGTTATCTTTTCTGCCCCAGGTTCCACGGGTGCCGTCAAGCTCGCAATGGAAAAGCTAATTTTGCCGGAAATGGTACATATAGTGAACGAACTTAAAAAAGAAAACTAAGCTTAAAGCCAAATTCTAAGTTGATTAGGGATTTGGCTTGTCAACTTTAGCGTAGAAAATCCCCGCTTTTGCCGCCTGTTTTCTTCATTAACATGGTCGGCCCGATAATCATATTTTTATCTACTGCTTTACACATGTCGTAAATCGTTAGAGCGGTGGCTGAAACAGCCGTTAACGCCTCCATCTCCACCCCGGTGGAGCCTTTTGTTTTTACTTCGGCCTGAATCGTAATTTCATATTGATCTGCTTCATTGTCTACATTGTAGTCAAATGATATATTGACACCTGTTAGAGAAATCGGATGGCACATTGGAATAATGTTGGAAGTTTGTTTTGCTGCCATTATCCCTGCAACCTGTGCAACCGAAAGTACATCTCCTTTTTTATTTGTCCCATTTTTTATTTCTTCGTAAATTTCTTTATTTACTTTAATAGAGGAAAGAGCAATCGCAACTCTGACGGACTCCTCTTTTCGTGAGATATCGACCATTTGCGCCCTGCCTTGTTCGTTGAAATGTGTTAATTTCGCCATTGAAATTCCTCCTATGCTGTAACCAATTATAAGTCAAATTTAAATTTCTTTCACGCCCTTAGAAAGTGGCCTAATCATGGAATCGAAACCATCTGGGAGTATATGCGGAATTTGAAAATCCCCTTTAAAGACTATTGGCATGTATATCATACTAAATACATGGTCTTTTTGCTTGGAACGATACATATAATTACTAGTAAGTAGAGAGAAAGTATAAATGCAATTGTTTAAATAGTATGGAATTTTGGGTAGTCGCATTTTCATTTTGGACATAGTTTAAGAGGAGGGGAGTGGAGGTGAAGATTAAACGGGAAGAGGAATCGAATGTTGAAGTCGGAATATTGGGCTATAATCTGAAAAAATTAAGTCTCATAAATAAGATTTACTTAATAATCTTCTTTATAATGATCGTCTTTACTATATCGGGGCTGTTCTCTTCTACCGAACCCAGCTACCCACTATCTCCGGTGCTGTTTCAATATCTAATTACCTTCATTGTAGGTTCTGCATATTATTATCTACTTGATTTTAAGAAAGTTATTGTAACAGCAAGCAATTATAAGAAGATGAAATTACTTTTCAGTTTTTTTATATTTTACTTTTTTAATCTCGCTGCATTGCTTCCTTTCATAGAAGAAAATCTCTACCATCCAATTTTCATTTATTCTCTAATTCTATTATCAGCTATACCATTATTGGTGATAACAAAAATCGAGCTGCTAATTCTACTTAGTATTTCCTGTATCATGTTGGGATTCCGTTTCCAGGCAGAACATGAATCATTACTTAGTACTCAAATGATTCCATTAGGTATCTTATTACTGATTAGTTTTTTTATTTCTCGGCACACTCATTTTGCTTACATGCGTTCTCTTGGTCTTCTAAAGAATATGGAGGAAGAAGTCCGGATATTAAGGAATAAAACGGCTTTCTTGAAAGAGGCGATTCGTCAACTTGAACTTGAAAACAAACTTGACCCGTTGACAAATTTATATAACCGTAGAGCCTATAACGATTATTTACTAGATCTGCAAGAAGGGATCGGGAAAACAATCCATTCATTTTCGGTGATCATGGTAGATGTGGATTGTTTTAAGCTATATAACGATACATATGGTCATGTAAAAGGAGATGAGGTTTTGGTCAAAATTGGAGGGCTATTGAACTCCATCTCGGAAGAGTTTGGATGCTTTGTAGGACGATTTGGCGGAGAAGAATTTGTTATCATGTTGCCAAATGAGTGTAATAAAGTTGTGGAAAGTATATGTTGCCGGATTAAGGTAGGGGTGTTCAAGTTAAATATCCAGCACCTTTCCTCTACAGTTGACAAGGTAGTGACGGTAAGTATTGGAGCTTGTACGATGGCGACACCGCAACTGGAAGATGTCCATGAATGTATAAGGGAAGCAGATGGAGCGCTCTATCGTGTGAAAGAAAGCGGTCGAAATGGTTATGAATATCGACGGGAATTTGAAGCTGCTAAAAGTGGAACATCTATCGTAAAATAGATGTTTCGGAGTGTGGACAAACCCGAACATACGAGTTTGTCCACACTTTTTTTCTTAAAATAAGTAAGTTGATGTCCGTTTCGTCGGACGCATTCCACGGGCGTGGGCCAATCCTCCACAGGAGTCCGCCGCCTACATCAACTACTTTTTCAAATTGAGAAAATTAAAACTGATGAGCTTGTGCCTAAGGATAATCTTGTAATCTATAAGAATAAAACAAACATATGAAAGGATTTTGCGACAATAAAAACTTCTATCATCATATAGATGGTTTTTTACTGACCTAAATTTTCCCGTAGGCAATATAACAAAAACATGACGAAACTTGTAGCAGAAAGTTAATATTTAATGACAAAGTAAAATTAGTTAAACAAAATATTAATATTCCATTTATAATGTTGAAGAGGTGATTAGTTTGGAGAAACATCCTGAATACGAATATTTAAATTTATTAAACTATACATTGGAAAATGGCATTAGAAAATCAGACCGTACCGGAACCGGTACAATAAGCGTTTTCGGTTATCAAATGCGCTATGATTTGAGTAAAGGTTTTCCATTGTTTACAACGAAACGGGTATCATTTAAATTGATCGCAAGTGAACTGCTATGGTTCATAAAGGGAGATACAAATATACGTTATCTGCTGCAGCATAACAATCATATATGGGACGAATGGGCGTTTAAAAAATGGGCGGAATCCGACGAATATTCTGGACCGGATATGACGGACTTTGGACGCCGTTGTTTGGTTGATGATGAATTCAATGAAGTCTATCAGCAGGAGCTTAAATCATTTTGTCAAAGAATTTTGGAGGATGATGATTTTGCTGCAAAATATGGTGATCTAGGGAACGTATATGGGAAGCAATGGCGTAATTGGACAACATCAGACGGTGAAAGTATCGACCAATTGCAGGATGCAATCGACCAAATAAAACATAATCCTGATTCCCGAAGAATTATCGTGAATGCCTGGAATCCTGAAGATGTAATCAATGCTGGCGGGAAAGGGAGCAAGGCCGCACTGCCGCCATGTCATGTGATGTTTCAATTTTACGTGGCGGATGGAAAACTTAGTTGTATGCTGACTCAACGCAGCGGCGATCAATTTTTGGGAATTCCTTATAATGTGAGCTCTTATTCATTGTTAACGTATTTAATCGCACATGAATGTGGACTGGAGGTTGGAGAATTTGTCCATTCGATAGGGGACGCCCATATTTATTCCAATCATCTCGATCAGGTGAAGGAGCAATTATCACGCGAACCGCGACAGTTTCCAACTTTGAAAATCAATTCTGAGAAAACATCCATCTTTGATATTGAAATGGAAGATATCGTTCTAGAAGGGTACAACCCGCATCCAGCAATTAAAGCTCCAGTAGCTGTTTAATGGTTTAGCGACTGACTGGGTTGCTATCATTTTTCCTTTCTTTATTTGATGCATGTAGAGGAAGAAACATAAATACTTCTTCAACATAAGAGTTACTGGATGAATTCAATATCTTATAAAAATTCTTCGAATGGAGGAAATTATGGAACTTGGTGCATTCTCTGTCAGTTTAAGTGTAAAAGACATTAAGAAGTCAAAATCCTTTTATGAAAGCCTTGGATTTAAAGTCTTTGGAGGGGACATCACCCAAAATTGGCTTATTATGAAAAATGAAAGTTGCGTTATTGGTCTATTCCAAGGAATGTTTGAGAAGAACATTTTGACTTTTAACCCAGGGTGGTCTCAAGATGCCGAGAATCTTGAATCCTTCAAGGACATAAGGGAAATCCAGAAACAATTAAAAGCACAAGGCATTAAAGTGCTTTCAGAAACCGGCAAAACAAGCGGGGGACCTGCAAGTTTTACAATAGAAGATCCGGATGGCAACCCAATTCTTTTTGATCAACACAGATAAGCTATTGCTAGCCATTACAAAAATTATCGATAAATAAAACACTGCTGATCCTTTTTATGGACCCAGCAGTGTTTTTTGATTATTTATTCATTAAGCCAAACTGCTAAAAGCTCATCCAGCTTGTTTTCAAGTCTTTCCAGCTCGGACTCGCCGACGGACAGATGGGTTGCGCCCAAACTCTCCTTTGCTTTCTTGATTTTTGCCTCCAACTGCTCAATTTGTTTCTCGATAGAGGTATTACTAGTCTTCTGGCTCTTGGGTAGTGCGTTTATAGCAAATGGTTCAGAAGCAGCCTGGATTGGCCGTTCGTTATGTTTTTGTCGAGCCCAGTGAAAGTTGCCGTTATAAATAAATAGCTGCTGATTTTCAATCCACGCTATCCGTTGGAAGAGTTGATTCAAGAAATAGCGGTCATGTGAAACTGCCAGTACGGTGCCGTTGAAGTGTTGCACTGTCTCTTCAAGAACTTCCCTCGATTCAATATCCAAGTGGTTGGTCGGTTCATCAAGTATGAGGAGATTGATTTCTTCATGCATTAGCTGTGCCAAACGAAGTCTCATTTTTTCCCCACCACTTAAATCCTTCACTTTTTTAAATACATCATAGCCATAAAATAAAAATTTCGCTAAAATATGGCGGGCTTCACCTTCTGCAATGTGTACTTCTTTCCGAAAAACATCAATCAACCGTGCATTCATATCCTCGTACACAAAGTTTTGTGATAAATAGCCAATTTTAACATTGCTTCCAACGGTAATCTTGCCAAAATCCGGCAACACTTCTTCTGTAATCATTTTTAAGAGTGTGGATTTCCCGGTACCATTTAACCCGACAATTGCTAGTCGATCTTGCCAGCGCAGTTGTAGTGAAATATCTTCAAACAAAACTTTGTCATATTTTTTTGTCACGTTTTCATAAATTACCACATCTTTACCGCTTCGTTCATTTACTTCGAGTTTTAACTGCATCTTTTTTGTGATAACCGGCTTTTTAACCAACTCGATTCTAGCAAGTGCTTTCTCCATACTTTTTGCTCGGCGATGTAGCGCTGCATTTGGAGGATTCGCTTCATTAGCCCAAATTTTTAACCTTTTTATCGTTTCTTTCATTTTGGCAATTTTCTTTTGTTGTTCCTCATACTGGGAGAATTCATTTAAAATCCTCGCTTCACGCATTTCGACGAAATCATCATAGTTTCCTTTGTATGGATAGGGCTCACCATCCTCGATCTCGATTACCTTCGTTACGACTTCATTCATAAATTGGCGGTCGTGGGAAACGACAATTAAAGTTCCTTCATAATTTTTTAGGTAACCCTCGAGCCATTCGATTGAATTCATATCCAGATGGTTCGTCGGTTCGTCCAATAATAAAATCTGGGGATTTAATAAAAGAATTTGCCCCAGCATGACTTTTGTTTTTTCTCCACCACTTAAAAGTTGGAACGGTGTGTGAAGAAGGGGGGTAATCCCTAATCCATTTGCAATCATCTGGATCTTGGCTTCAATTTCATAGCCTCCGAGCATCATAAACTGTTCCTGTATTTCACCATATTGCTTCAAAAGTTTGTCAAGCTGCTCGGAAACTGCCATTTGTTGTTCTAATTGCTGCATTTTCTCTTGCATTTCAAGGATGGTTTTAAAAGCCTCTTTAAGAACATCTTCGGCGAGTACATCCTCATAAGGTGGGATTTGGTGCAGGTACCCAATGGACGTTCCTCTCCTTTTAATAATCCGGCCAACATCAGGCGATTCGATACTCGCCAAGACTTTCAGAAGCGTAGTTTTTCCGCACCCATTGCGTCCCACGATTGCGACACGTTCGCCATCATTTATTTCCAATGTTAAACCTTCGAAGATTACGGTACCACCGTATATTTTTGTAATGTTTTCTGCTTTTATCGACACTGTGTGTTCCTCCATTTTTTACACAGCGACCAATCATTGAGAGTCAATTTTTATGCACAAAAAAGACTGCTCGATTAACAAGCAGTCTTTTCGCATAAGTCATGAAAAGAATGGTCAATCAGCTGTGTTCTCGATTTTTTTGTCTAAAAAAGGGCATACGAATCCCGTTAGGCGCAAAATCGAAAGTAATGACACGCGAAAAATAAAGGAAACGGTCATTATTTACACATGTCATCACAGCTAATGTATTCATTCTTTTCACCTCCGATCATAATAGTATTTTCAGTATATTCAATGGATTGTAAAATGTCAATCTTATTCTAAAAGGCAAATAACATGTTTTTATTTATTCAGTGAAGGAAATTATGTGTATAAGGTAGAATCTAACGTAGATAATACTAGATGTTCAGACTGGGGAGAAAATTCATGAATTTAGAAAGTAAAAGATTACAAATACGCAATTTTATCCAGGAAGATGTACTTGCTGTTCATGCATATACCTCAAATCCACTTGTCATGGAGTATATACCGGAAGGCGTCATGACGTTGGAGGAGACGACGGACTTCGTGTTTGAAAACTTGGGGGACAATGCCCAAAAGTATGCGGTTGTGCAAAAAGAAGATAATCAGCTTATCGGACACATTGTATTTTTCAAATATTTTGGCGAGCATACATATGAAATCGGGTGGGTGTTTAACCCGGATTATTATAATCGGGGTTTCGCCACTGAGGCGGCGCAAACGATATTAGATTATGGTTTTTCTGAGCTGAAACTCCATCGAATTATAGCTACTTGCCAGCCTGAAAATATCCCATCCTACCGAATTATGGAGAAGATTGGAATGAGGCGGGAAGGATATTTTAAAAAATGCATACCTCATGGCGACGGATGGTGGGATGAGTATTACTATGCTATTTTAAGAGAAGAGTGGGCATTGTGAAAATTAAAAGACTCCCAAAATGGTTGCTGCCAACCATCCGGGAGTTTAAATTTATTCACATAAAAGAATTTGCCTTACAAATAGATGTTTTTTTGTAATACAGCGATCTGCAATCTTGAATCCTATTTCTTCTAATAAATCATCGATTGTTTCAATCGTCACGATGACACATTTATCGGCGATCCGGCGAGCTTGCTTGATGATGTCGAATTGTTCTTCCCGTGTAATATGTGTAAAAAGGTTGTATGGCAAATCGATGATACATACGTCATAGTGCTCATCTACTTCTGAAATGGGCCCTTGTGTAACGGTTCCTTCTAAATCGAAATATGCGATATTTTCCCGTGCTCCAACACATACTAAAGGATTAATGTCTCTCGCTTCAATGTCGATCCCCATGGAGAGGGCTTCGACCACTACTGTCCCAATCCCGCAACAAGGATCAATTGCACGGATACCATCTACGTTTGGAACCGCAATATTGGCAATTGCGCGTGCGACTCTAGTATTCAGTGCTGTCGAGTAGCTATTAGGTTTATGTACATGTTCACGCCAGATCGAAATACTTTTTGTATATACCCCGAAATACCAACGATTATTTAATGCCACCAATCCAAACACAACATCGGGATTGTCCAAATCCGGCTCCCCGTCGATGATCAACCCCAGTTCCCTTTCAACATGACGTCGATCTGCATGGGGTATTTTCTTCGTTTCTCCTAAATCCATTCTGTTAAAACAATAGACTTTAAAGGTAGAAGCATTGATTTTCATGGCTTTGACCATTTCTTTGAGTTCGGGAAATGTCTCTGCCTTATATAAGACTTCCAGTCGGTCCTCTATGAAGGGACTCCGACTGGGATCGACATTAATAGGACTCATTAAATAGTTTAATTGGGTATCGAAGCCAAAAAATGAACGCATCTCCATTCGGCATAGGTCATGTTCATTTTTGTGATGTATATAAGTATAGATATAAGTTGCGTCCGTTTCTTTACTATTCAATCGATTATTCATCCTTTTTCTATTGTTGTTCCAGGGTGCGTATTAACTGTGCGAGGAAAGTGTAGATGATTTCTACCGCTTCTTTCATGTTCATTTCTTCTTGGAAACCAACCATATTATTAATCGGAATGTTAATATCCCATAATCCATCTTCACCAGAAAACATCATACTGGAGTACACATTTTCTCCATGCAGGTTTGCTTCAAAATAAGATTTTATCGCTGATGCATGTTTTTTTTGAACTTTCAAGCCCAATAGAACCATGTACATTTTAAAAACATCGTCCACCTCGATAGAAAGACTATCCGTTTTGATAGGCTCAAATTCCTGTGATTCGATATAGACAAATTCGTTCATATGATGTTTCAAATGCGATAAGGATGTGGATAGGAATGAAGCTTGTTCCTGCGCAATCACCTCTTCAGAATCTTTGTCGCAACGCTCGATATAAACGTCTGATAAATTTAGTGTCATTTTCACTAACCTCCATAAATTGCTCTTATTATTATATCCCTATGTACAATAAAAAATAGACAGCCAATAAAATCAATGACTGTCTTACCTATAATTCATTTTAACATAAAATAGTGATATTGATAATTAGATTGTATTCTCCGATCAGTTCAACTTGAATAAACTATTCGTCCAGATTTCCGTGGAGCTAGGGTGATTACTTTCAAAAAGCGAAAACTGATCAGCAAATTGCAGCAGTTCATGATTAATAAATGGTTTTAAAGACTTTGGGCAAGCATTTATTACTATGGAGTCTCTTTTTAGGGAATCCAATTGTTTTGTAAAATCATTTTTGGTATGGGGAATTTCGCTCCACATTTTTAGCCACATTTTATCCCGCAATTCCCGATAATAATTGTTCATGGGTTTTTCATGAATGAAATGCAGCGATGTTTGGAAACTCACTGCGTTAATCAAAATGACCCGGTATCTATGGTGGTGTTCGATTACCTGATAGTGATTTAGAGCAAAAATTAGCTTTTCGATACTTTTTTCAATTTTTTTTCCTGTTTGTCCTTGGGCTGCACTGATTGGAACCAGTTTATCCTGACTTTGCTCATACTCATCTATATGGGGTGATTCTAAAATTATCGCAATTGACTTATTTTTATAGTTGGAGTCGACGATATCATCTTCGAAACTGGAGCTTGATACCAAACCGTTTTTTTCGGTTGGTGATTCAATCGTCAATTGATCCCCTGATAATTCGACAAAAAAACGAGTTACATTTTGTACTTGTTTGTTCTTTTTAAAAAAGGATTTTTTTAGAGTAATCGTGTTTGTCGTTTCATCCAGGAGAATATATTTGCTGTTGCTAGCTATTAAATCCTCGTAAACAACATCGCTAATTTCGGTTTGTATTGGGTATCCTTCTAAAGTAATCGCTTGCTTTTTTCCAACAAGAGTTAGCATAATTCCACTTCCTTTACTAGTTTTAGGCTGTATATGCTGTTACAAATAAAAGTCTATTTCTAATTTATATTAAGTTTTTTGTAAGAATATGAATAAAAAGTATAAAATAGAAAAAGAAATGATGATTTTTAGGAGAGATTGAATGATATCACTAATAGTTGCCCACGACAAAAATCGGGTAATAGGGCACGACAACAAAATGCCATGGCACCTGCCGGGTGAATTGCAGTATTTCAAGGAGCAAACGATGGGGAAACCGATGATCATGGGAAGGAAAACCTTTGATTCAATCGGCAGACCATTACCTGGCAGAAGAAATATTGTCATTACAAGAAATGGAGACTATCAAGCACATGGAATAGAAGTTGCGACAAGTTTGGAAGAGGCGTTGAAACTTGCCGGTACCGAAAAGGAAGTGATGATAATTGGCGGCGAGCAAATTTTCAGAATGGCGCTGCCAATTGCTGATCGACTTTATATTACACAAATTGAACATGCGTTTAATGGGGATACTTTTTTCCCGATTTACGGCAACGAATGGAAGTTGATTTCCGAAAGTGAACCTGTTGAAACTCCCGATGGCTATAGTTACACTTATTGCATCTATGATAGAAATAAATAAATAAATAATACGAAAATCCTTTACTAATTTTGGTAAAGGATTCAGAGAGTCGACAGAAGGCCTTCAGAATGGTCACTTCAATTCTGAAGGCCTTTTGTATTTTTGGGATTTTTCCGTTTATTTTATAGTCTGATTTTAAGCCAAAGTACTCTTCGAGTATTCTAATTTTGACCATTTCTGGAGCTAGCCATGTCCAATTGGCAAACTTCTTTAAATTCATGACGGCAAAAGCAAGCATCGCCTGCATGGACAATTTTTTTATCCCTCGTAGGGTTGTCCAGCGCATACCATGCTTTTCTTTCGCATCCGCAAAGACACGTTCAATCGTTTCTTTAAGTCCCGAATATATTTGTTTGTTCTCGTTATGATGACGAAGATGATCCGCCTCCTCTACTTATTCGTTTTATTTTTTTTATTGTTTGACGCATTGAACGAATCCCAAATACATATTGCACAAATGTCATTTTAATCAATACTTCTGGGTCAACACTAGGACGACCTAGTGTTGAATACAGTGGTTCTACTAGTGGATAGATGAAAGAAAAATCAATGGCTGATTAGCTTCCCGACAAGATGATCCTGTGGGACAAGTTGTTCAATTGTAATTATTTCAATTTGATCACGTTCATTAATTTGATTTTTTGACATCATATCCATTCACCTCAACTATATCTAAGAAGAAGTTGATTGTAGTGTAGGCTTACGACTCCTGCGGGAAAAGTGTGAAGGCCGATACCCGCAGGAGCAAAGCGACGAGGAGGATTGGACCACGCCCGCGGAAAGCGTCCGCCGAAACGGAAATCAAGTAACTCTATTTCAAAAGCTATCAATTTTATGTTATAAGAAAAAAGACTGTAGACAAACTCGAAAATTCGCGTTTGTCTATAGTCTGAAATCCTTTACCAATATTGGTAAAGGATTTTTTGAATTATTTTCAATATTTTGAAACTAAACGTCGAACCGATCGTATATAAGTCATAAGGTTTAATTTAGTCACAAGGTGGTGATATTTGTTGTTGTTTGGCGCCGAGATTCATACAGTTTATTTATTTACATTGATTATTGTCGGGTGCATTACAATCGTTTACCTCTTTTTCTCCGAATTGTTCGATGGGGTATTTGAGGGAATTCCGTTTGTTGATCCAGCGGTGATTTTATCCTTTATTACCATTACTTCAGCAGGGGGCTTCTTATTAGAAAAATTCACTAACCTTTCGAGTACTTTTAATTTTATCATTGCATGTATTATATCGGTCATTATTACCAGCCTAATCTATTTTTTTATACTCGTACCGTTGAAAAGTGCCGAAGTTTCAATGGCCTATACAGAAGAGTCCCTTGGCGGCCAAGTTGGGAAAGTCATCGTACCCATCCCGGTGGACGGATATGGGGAAATTGTCATCGAAACAGTCAATGGAATTATTTCAAAGCGGGCTACCGGCTTTGAAAATGAACCAATCGAATATGATGAACAAGTGCTCATCATAGAAGCTAAAGAGGGGACCGTTTATGTGAAAAAATACGAGTCTGCCTTGCAGTTTAGATTATAGGGGGAATGAAAAATGTCGAGTACATTAATTGTTGTTGGAGTTGCGGTATTCATACTTTTAGCCATCATTACAGTATATGTCACAAAATACAAGACAGTTGGACCAGATGAAGCTTTGATTGTTACGGGAAGTTTCCTGGGATCGAAAAATGTTCATACAGATGATTCAGGTAATCGCATTAAAATTATCCGTGGCGGGGGAACATTTGTCTTTCCGGTATTTCAACAATCGGAACCATTAAGTCTATTATCCAGTAAATTGGAAGTAACAACACCTGAAGTGTATACAGAACAAGGTGTTCCGGTAATGGCCGATGGAACAGCAATCATTAAGATCGGCGGATCGATATCCGAGATTGCGACAGCTGCCGAGCAGTTTTTAGGAAAAAGCAAAGCGGACAGGGAAAATGAAGCGAAGGAAGTTTTAGAAGGGCATTTACGTTCCATCCTTGGTTCAATGACAGTAGAGGAAATCTACAAGAACCGCGATAAGTTCTCGCAGGAAGTGCAGCGGGTCGCTACACAGGATTTAGCAAAGATGGGACTAGTGATCGTCTCCTTTACAATAAAAGATGTTCGCGACAAAAATGGATACCTTGATTCCTTGGGGAAACCAAGGATTGCACAAGTGAAGCGGGATGCCGATATCGCAACCGCAGAAGCGGAAAAGGAAACACGCATTAAACGTGCGGAAGCAGAGAAGGAAGCCCAAAAGGCTGAATTGATCAGGGCGACCGAAATTGCGGAGGCAGAAAAAGATAATCAACTAAAAATCGCGGAATATAAATTGGAGCAGGACAAAGCGAAAGCACGTGCTGACCAAGCGTATGAATTGGAATCGGCGCGAGCTAAACAACAAGTAACCGAGCAAGAAATGCAAGTTCGCATCATAGAGCGTCAAAAACAAATCGAGCTGGAAGAAAAAGAGATTTTGCGACGTGAGAAACAATATGATTCAGAAGTGAAGAAAAAAGCTGATGCGGATCGATATGCGGTGGAACAGAATGCCGCCGCTCAAAAAATGAAAGATTTAGCCCAAGCCGATGCAGAGAAATACCGTATTGAGTCTTTAGCAAAAGCAGAAGCAGAAAAAATCAGACTTGATGGGTTGGCAAAAGCTGATTCCGAACGTGCGCAAGGGGAAACGGAAGCGGAAATCATCCGCTTGAAAGGTTTGGCTGAAGCCGAAGCGAAACGAAAAATTGCGGAAGCCTTCGAGCAGTTTGGTCAGGCGGCCGTCCTCGATATGATTGTACGCATGATGCCGGAATACGCCAAAGAAATCGCAAGTCCATTGTCGAATATTGATAAAATAACAGTGGTGGACACAGGCAATGGAGAAGGTGGAGGTGCAAATCGTATCACATCGTATGCAACGAACCTAATGTCCAGTTTACAGGAGACTTTAAAAGCCTCTTCAGGAATTGATGTAAAAGAATTAATCGAGACTTTCGCCGGCAAACCACCCAATCAGGCAACAATCGAAGAAATAAATGAAAAAGAAGAAGAAAAGCAATTCGTTTAAAGATTATAGATGAGAAAAAGTAGATCTTTTACTAATATATTTTTTGAAAAATTATAGTCGAATGATATAATACTGACTTATTGATGCAGTTTGAGGAGAAATTACATGTTATCAGTCATCTTAAGTTTCAAACGATTATTAAAAGGTCTCTACCACGCAGTAAAAGAGCCGCAATTTATAAGTATCATTACTACCGTTGCGTTGATCGTGTTGTCGGGTACATTGTTCTATTCAAAATTCGAAGGTTGGACAAAAATTGATGCTTTCTATTTTGCGGTAGTCAGTCTTATTCCAACAGGTGTAGATACAAATCTGGCACCTTCAACTACAGGCACGAAGTTATTTACGGTTCTCTACTTGATTATAGGCACCGGATTGATGTTCGCGCTGCTTGTAAATTTAGGAAGAGCAATCATTAAAGAAGATAAGCAGAAAAGATATAAACTAAGCAATCGCATGGATGAGAAAAAAAAAGAAGTACCCAAGATCGTCAAGGCAAAAAAATTATGAAGTAGATCGAACGAAAGAAGTCTCAGATTGAGGCTTCTTTTTTATTTTGAAAAGATGATGGGATTGCTTGTTTCCTGACAAAGATATACATGATTTACTCAAAAGTTCAGCATACTGAAGTTAGGTGGTGAATCTATGTCGTATAGTTTTGAGTCATTTGAATTAAAAACAGAAAACGGCGAAGTACAAATTGTTTTACATATCAAGGAACCTAAAAATTCCTCTCAAACAGAGTTTGGATCAGATTTTAATTTCGATAAAGCAGATACATTAAAAGATAGCGCCATAAAGTATGTGAAAAAGCACTTCCCGAAACTAAGGGCAGCTTCGATTGTTGTAGTAGCAGGCACGATGCTTTTAACAAGTTTCCCTATGCAAAAAGCAGAGGCTCATGAAGCGGACTTTAATATGAGCTACCTCTATTTTGGGAACACATCTTCTTATATTACACAAGTAGACAAGACGCAAGGGAATTTGAATCTCGTATCCCCAAGTTATCTGGATCTCAATGCGGATGGTTCACTGAAGGTGACAGCTCAGTTTGATTCAAGATTTGTTGCGGAGATGCACAAACGGGATATAAAAGTAGTCCCGTTTTTGAGCAATCATTGGGATAGAACGCTTGGTCGCGCTGCTTTGGCGAATCGCGATAAATTATCTACACAGATCGCCGACTTTATTATTAAAAACAATTTGGATGGGTTGCAGGTGGATATTGAAAATACAACCGATATTGACCGCGCAGCATATACGGATTTAGTAAAACTTCTTCGCGAAAAATTGCCAGCTGAGAAAGAGGTTTCCGTTGCGGTTGCAGCAAATCCCAACGGTTGGACAAAAGGCTGGCATGGTAGCTACGACTACAAAGAATTGGCAAAGTACTCAAGCTACATCATGATCATGGCGTATGACGAATCCTATGAAGGTAGTGTTGAGGGGCCGGTTGCTAGTATAGGATTTGTCGATCGTTCCATAAAATATGCCCTGAATCAAGGTGTGCCGAAAGAAAAGATTGTATTGGGAGTGCCGTTTTATGGCCGTTACTGGAAAGTAGGTGCTGCCAGTGGGGGGACAGGAATTTCGAATTCAAGGGTGGATGAACTATTGGCTAAATATGGCGGTACAGTGGAATTCGATGAGGCATCCAAATCCCCTAAGGCAACCATTACGATTAAAAGCGGAGATCCGACAACGACGATAGCTGGAAAAACGTTATCACCAGGAACTTATCATATTTGGTACGAAAACAACGACTCGATAAGGGAGAAGTTAAGGCTCGTTCATAAATACGAAATAAAAGGCACAGGCAGTTGGAGTTTGGGGCAGGAAAATGCCTCCATGTGGCAATTTTACCGAACGTGGATGTCCCATGACGGGGTGGAGGTTGCACCTGTTGATCCAAGCGGGCTTAAGGACCAAACTGGTGTAGTCGGCCCCATTCCATCGATCCCTTATACAGTGCAATCAGGAGATACTTTATGGAAAATAGCCAATGCGCATAAGATGACGGTAAATGAAATAAAAGTTTTGAATGGTTTCACATCAGATAACATTTATGTCGGGCAAATCATTAAAGTGAATAATCCCGTACCAAATTTGATCACAGAAAAAGCCCCACAACAAGAGGCGTCTTCAAAAATTCCTTTTAAAGATATCAATACGTATTCTGATGAAGAACAGCAAAACATCCTGAACTTAGTTGAGCAAAATATTATCAAAGGAACATCTTCTACTACCTTTGCTCCTTCAGAGGCCATTACCCGTGGACAGGTCGTCGTGATGCTGGGACGTTTGCTGGTGACGAATGGATATGCAAAGATTCCGGCGGATTGGGAGACCAACGCATACTTTAATGACATTCCTTTGGAAACAAGGGACCGTGAATTATTGAAATATGCAGCTGTAGTCAAATCTAGTGGTGTTTTCAAGGGGAGAACCGATGGGACACTTGACTCATCCGGCACGTTTACCCGTGAGAGCATGGCGCTCGTATTAAATCGTGCTACAGAAGCAATCAGTGGTCAGACACTGGTTGAAAAAGCGGAAGGCAAAGAAGGGTTTGTGGAGGATTTACCTCAAGCGACAAAGGAAGCACAAGGGGCGATTCGGGCTTTAAATGCTTTGGGCATATCCAATGTTGAAAAATTTGACCCAAAAGGGGAAGTGCAACGTGTACACTTTGCCTCTTTCTTATCAAGAGGAATGAAATTTATGGTACCCGATCAGTAAAAGATAAACGAAACAATTCTATGGAGGTTAATGAATGAAAAAATTATTGAGTTTTTTGACATTGACGTTCTTTTTTTCAATGGCTGCCAACACCTTAGCAGCAGAGGATCGCCCGACTATTCCATACTTCGGGGTTGGCGCGGTTGTTCAAGAAATGGTTGAAGGGGAATATCTCGTTAAAACAGAAGGGGCAAAAGCGGAAGAGGGATTTATATACACCCCACCGAACCCCTTCACAAAAGATAATATTAAATTCCTTATTACGTTAAAAGGGAAAGGGACTGTTATTTTAAAACTGGAAGAGACGAATGCAAGAGGGCAATATATAAAAGAAAAAAAGGTTGAGGTACGTTTAACGGAAGATTGGGTTACCCATGAAGTGGCATTTACATTGGAAAGTCCATCTTCGCAAATTGATGCATCAGTTTTAACTCAGGATAAAGAAAAAGCCGAATTTTCATTTAAAAATGTGCAGATAATTGAAGAGTAAGAACATAAACGGGTTGGAGAAAAGCTATATTTCCCCAGCCCGTTTTTTATTTTGCAGTTGGAAAAATATATGCTTTCTCTTTTGGTGCCATCTCCTATATACTAGTATAATGTGTGTAAATTACGTGCTATTTTTATTCATATTATAAAAACTACAATTCCTAAACGTGGGAATGTTTCATAAGGAGGAAAATGATTTGACGATTACTACGGGTGAATCATTGGTTGTTGATATTAGCAAGTTGGATGAAAAAGGTTCTGGAAGAGCGATCATCTGGCGTGAGAATGAATTGGGAAATCCTAAAAAGCTGCGCCTCACGATACCTCAAGCTCTACCGGGAGAAAAAGTCCGAGTGACAGTTGATAAACCGGAACGAAGAAGAAGAAAGGCTTTATTGGATGAAATACTGGAGACTAACCCAGAGCGAATTGCACCGCCGTGCCCACACTTCGACCTTTGTGGTGGATGTGTATGGCAGCACTGGGATTACCAGGGCCAATTAAAACATAAAACAAACCACGTAAAAGAGGCGATTGCAGCTCAAGGTTTTAATCCAAACCTAGTAAAAGATACTATTGGCATGGATAATCAATGGCACTACCGCAATAAAATGGAGTTTACATTTGCCCCGGATGGTTCCCTAGGCTTACACGAACAAGGGAATTTCAGAAAAATCATTTCTCTGGAATCTTGCTTGATCGCAGGCAAGGAAATGGTGCAAGCCGCAATGGAAGTGGCCGACTGGGTGAAAGCGCACCAATTGCCGGGCTATAACAAGGATGCACATGAAGGCTTACTGCGCCATTTAATGGTCAGACAATCGTTCGCTACGGGTGAAATCATGTTGGCCCTTTTTGCAACACAAGCACCGGAACAACATTTAGAAGAGGCGGCTAATGATTTAGTCCATCGTATAAGTGTGAAGTTCCCGCAAGTGAAAAGTTTGATGTGGCTTGAAAATACAGATTGGGCTGACCGTACTCAATCAGAAAAGAGCCATACTTTAGCTGGACGGGATTTTATCTATGATGAAATGGACGGGTACCGATTCCGCCTTTGGTTTGATACATTTTTCCAAACCAACCCGGTGCAAGCACAAAAGTTGGTTGATTTGGCTGTGGAAATGGGCCAGCCGAAGAAAACCGACAAAATGATCGACCTGTTCTGTGGTGTCGGTACATTTTCTCTACCGTTTGCAAGCAGAGTGGGGGAACTCGCAGGGATTGAAATTGTTGAAGCCTCGATTGAGTCGGCTAAGCGAAATGCAGCGGATAATGGCATTGATAATACTTATTTCCTGGCTAAAGATGCTAGAAAAGGAATCGACGAAGTCCTTGAAACTTTTGGTACGCCGAATTTACTATTGCTGGATCCACCGCGCTCTGGTGCCGGCGGGAAAGTAATGAGAAAAATTGGCCGTTCAAAGCCGGACCGCATCGTCTATGTATCGTGTAACCCTGATACATTCGCAATCGACATTAAAGAACTTGAACAATTCGGCTATGTCTTAAAAATTGTGCAGCCAGTGGATTTATTCCCTCATACGGTCCATGTTGAATGTGTTGCAGAGTTGACTTTGGAAGAGACTGAATAAAATCGGGACCTCAATAACAGAAAAAAGCCTGATACTTACTGTGAAGTACATAAGTATCAGGCTTTTTCTCATTTGAATTCTGAAAATAATGTTATGCTTTCATCAAATGGCTTGTCGATCTTGCTTTTGAATGGGCTGCTTCGCTTGTGGGCGATGGTGGAACAAATAATATAAAATCACCGATAGCAAACTAATAATACCGGCAATTGCGTACATTGTGCCGTAATTTACAAATGAAGCGATGAGTCCCATAAAATAGGAGCCTACACCGTAGCCCAGGTCAAAGAATAAAAGGAAAGTGGCTGTTGCAATTCCTCTTCGATGGACAGGGGAAAGCTTGACGGTAAGGGCCTGGAAACATGAAAACAGCGCTCCATAGCCAATTCCCATCAGTAAAGCGGAAAGCAATACCATCTTCCCGGAATGGGCTTGACTTAAAATAAGCAAACCGACTCCAAATAATAAAATGGATGGATAATACAAATAATGTTCTTTATATTTATCAAAAGCCTTCCCGACAATTGGTCGAAAAACTACTATCATCAAAGCAAATACGACAAAAAATAAACTTGCAACTTGCGTTTGATTGATTTCTGCTGTAAATGAGGCCAAAAACCCGGATAACGAGCTATAAGAAAATGCAAGTAAAAACGCCAGTAAGGCTATTGGCAATGCTTTTATTTCGATAAAAGCACTTAGTTTCATTTTCTGCTTCTTAGCAATGTGCTTGTCTTGGACTAGGTCTGCATCATTTTTAGGTTGTGTTCCATGTAAAGCAATGGCAAATAGGAGGGAAAGCACCGAAATAATACATGCAGCAACCAGTAATAAGGTGATGTTTTTATCTTTCCATAAAAAAAGCCCCAAAGCTGGTCCGACAACCATTGCAAGGCTCATGAACATACTAAAATATCCTACGCCCTCACCTTGCCGGGAAACAGGAATAAGTGTAGCTGCGATCGTGTTTGTAGCTGTAGAAGCGAGCGCGTAACCCATTCCGTGAAGGAAGCGGATTACCAGGAAAACAACAATCCCCATTGCCCCAAAATAACTGAAGGAAGCGATTAGAAAAATGCCCAAACCTACCAAAGCCATTTTCTTATTGCCAAAACGATCAACCCATTGACCGGAGAAAGGTCTGATCAATACAATCCCCAGGGAATAGATGGTAATGGCCAATCCCATCTGCTGGGCATTCCCGTTTAATATATCCTTTACATACAGCGGAAATGCCGTTGCAAGGATATAGAAGTTTAGCGATACAAAAAAATTACTTAAACACACAAAAATAAAATTTCTTGTCCATATCTTCTCTCTCATTTAATACTTCTCTTCTTTCTTTTTATAATCACGTCCGATTTAGAACTTTAATGATTATATAGTTAATCATCATTAATGTATAATTACAATAATTAATATTAATATAAGTTGAACTAATGTAAAGGGGAAAACTATGAATTTTGAACAGTTGGAATATATAAAAGAGGTTGTAGAAACGAAATCGATGTCGATTGCTGCCAAAAATCTGCATGTTACTCAATCAGCGATCAGCCAATCGATCTCTTTATTGGAAAAGGAATTTGGCATTCAATTATTTAAAAGATCACGAAACGGCACGATTCCTACAGATGAGGGGAAAAGCATCATTGCCAAAGTCCTCGAAGTTTTAAAAAAGACGGAGGAATTAAAGGAGGAGATACAAGCGTTGACAACTTCCTATAATGGGGAGCTGAAAATAGCGACTGTGCCCAGTATATTCATGACCTACCTACCCAAGACACTTTCAAAGTTCAAAAAAGATTTTCCGCAGATTAAAGTAACCATCATCGAAATGGATAATCCCGAAGTAATGGAAGAAGTAACACATAACAAAGTGGATTTGGGGTTAGTTGCACTATTTAACACTGTCGAACAACGTTTTCCTGAGCATATCACATTTCATTCATTACACTCTCAAGGGACGTTCAATGTCATTGTTCCTAAAGATTCAGTATTAGCTTTTAGCAAAGAATTGGAGCTGGCGGATATAAGAGATTATCCTTTTGTGATATACGGGAAAAATTTTTACAATAATTTAATTGAAGATTTCGAGAAACAATACGGATCACTAAATATCATCTTTAAGTCTACAAACTCCGAGGTAATCAAGAAATCGGTGTCCGAAGGGGTGGGCATTAGCTTGTTTTCGAGTCTGATGTTGGTGGACGATCCCTATATAGAAAGCGGGCGGATTGTATCCATACCTTTAAGTGGATCTCCACTGAATTTTAACCTTTCGTTCGGAGGAATTTACTCAAAAAGCCGAAGCCAAGCCAGATTAATAAAAAAGTTCCTAGAATATTTCGAACTTGAAAAATAAGTAAATGTTTTTGGTGGAGGAGTCTTGGTTAAACCATTAAGTCGAATATTGTCTTTTTAGGGCGAGAGCAATCCATCGGCAGAATGGTGGAAGGGCGCAGGTTTAAGTAATGATGGGGATGAAGCAGCTTTGGCAGCAAGAAAGGGTTGGAAAAGTCCAACATAAGGGCGGTGAGGCATTTTCGGCAACAAAAGTGTGTTGTAAGAATCCATCATAGGCCGATGAAGCACAATCCGTAGCAAGATTTGATTGGAAAAGTCCGTCATAAGGAAGATGAAACACATTCGGCAACAAAAAAAGTTTAGATGTAGGAATAGCGGTCAAATCGGACAAATCAACAGCACACGACGTTCAAAATGTCACAATAACGGTTGGATTAGGACAAATCAAAGACTCGCTGAACTGTGAATGTCACAATAAGG
>NZ_JPVO01000036.1 GCF_000772955.1 Ureibacillus sinduriensis BLB-1 = JCM 15800
TTAGTCTAGCTGCAGGTGCTAGCTCCGTCACAATTTCGAAAATCGCCTGCAAGGACAAAAAGCGTCTTTTTGTCGATTCCTCCAATTGTTTTTCGGAGCTGGGCAAGCACCTTTCGCTTTTCTTAGTCTAGCTGCAGGTGCTAGCTCCGTCACAATTTCGAAAATCGCCTGCAAGGACAAAAAGCGTCCTTTTGTCGATTCCTCCAATTGTTTTTGGAGCTGGGCAAGCACCTTTCGCTTTTCTTGTCTAGCTGCAGGTGCTAGCTCCGTCACAATTTCGAAAATCGCCTGCAAGGACAAAAAGCGTCTTTTTGTCGATTCCTCCAATTGTTTTTCGGAGCTGGGCAAGCACCTTTCGCTTTTCTTAGTCTAGCTGCAGGTGCTAGCTCCGTCACAATTTCGAAAATCGCCTGCAAGGACAAAAAGCGTCCTTTTGTCGATTCCTCCAATTGTTTTTCGGAGCTGGGCAAGCACCTTTCGCTTTTCGTTGAGAAGGGGTAAAATTGTGGTTATTAAGTAAAGAGGTGGTAAACATGGATTGGTTAAATTTGGCGGAGTCCAGAAAAGATGAGCTCGTTTCAGAATTGCAACAGTTAATTCAAATTAAAAGTGTGCTTGATCAAGAAACTTCAAGCGAGGATGCTCCTTTTGGTGAAGGTCCATTGGAGGCTCTAAAATATATGCTGAGGTTGGGGGAGCAACAGGGATTCACTGCAAAAAATATTGATAATTATGCCGGTCATCTTGAAATGGGCTCCGGTGAGGAAATGCTTGGCATTTTATGCCATGTAGATGTAGTGCCCGTTGGCGACTCTTGGACATACCCTCCTTTTAAAGGCGAGGTAGCCGATGGTAAATTATATGGCCGTGGGGCAATCGATGATAAAGGGCCTACGATGGCAGCCTATTTAGCAATGAAGCTGGTGAAGGACTCGGGAATTGAATTAAATAAGCGCGTGCGCATGATTATTGGAACGGATGAGGAAAGTGGCTTCCGATGTGTCGATCATTATTTTACAAAAGAAGAAATGCCGACAATCGGTTTTGCTCCGGATGCTGATTTTCCACTAATTAATGCGGAGAAAGGGATAGCACTCCTTGATTTTTCGCAAAAAGGAAATTTAGAAGATGATGAGCAAATTATAGCATTTAAAGCTGGACAACGTTCCAATATGGTGCCTGATACAGCAAATGCCATCGTCCAAAATGTCCCGCCATCAATCGAAGATGCATTTTGGGCCTTTCTTGAAAAAAATAGCACTGATGGTACATTAACGAAAGAAGACGGTCGATATATAATAACTATAAACGGCAAAGCGGCACATGCAATGGAACCTGAAAAAGGGAGAAACGCGGCCGTATTATTATCAAAGTTCCTCCAAAATTTTGTGACGACAAAAGCGAGTAAGGAATTTGTTGCATTTATGGTCGATACATTTGAAGATGATCATTTTGGCAGCAGAATCAAGCTGGACTATTACGATGAGATGTCCGGCCATACGACATTAAATCCGGGTGTTGTATTATTCCATCAAAAACGAGGAGGCCATATCCAAGTCAGTATGCGTTATTCGGTAAGCTATCCTTTTGAAGGAAAAATAACAGAAGCATCCGCGGAAGTTGCTGCTTTAGGATTTGCGCTTGATGTGGCTGCTAATTCAGCACCACATTTCGTACCGGAAGAGGATGACTTTGTCCAAACTTTATTAGGGGTGTACCGGAAGTATACTGCTGACGACACGAAGCCTTTGTCCACAGGTGGAGGCACATATGCCCGAACTATGGAAAAAGGAGTGGCTTTTGGCATGCTGTTCCCGGACGAACCGGATGTAGCCCACCAAGCCGATGAATTCGTAGTGATCGATAATTTAGTAAGAGCAGCAGCTATATATGCAGAAGCGATAGCCCAGTTGGCGGGAAAAAAATAAAGGTTAAAAGGGTTGGTTTTATGAAATACACTTTATGGAATGACAAAATTGTGGAAGATCAATTGGTAACCATCAATAAAGAAGATCGCGGCTATCAATTTGGCGATGGTGTGTATGAAGTAATCAAGGTATATGATGGTGAAATGTTCACAGCTAAAGAGCATATCGATCGTTTTTATGTCAGTGCGGAAAAAATCAAGTTAACAGTACCATATACCAAGGATAAGCTGCATCAATTGCTGCATGAACTCATTGAAGCAAATGAATTGAATACTGGAAATCTGTACTTCCAGCTAACACGCGGTGCATCTTCCCGTAATCATGTATTCCCCGGGAATGAAGTATATCCAGTATTAACTGGTAATGTAAAAGAGGCACCTCGTTCGGTTGAAAATGGAAAAAATGGAGTAAAAGCAACGTTCTCAGAAGATGTTCGTTGGTTGCGATGTGACATTAAGTCATTAAATTTGTTGGGTGCCGTGCTGGCAAAACAAGAGGCTCATGAGAAAGGCTGTTACGAAGCGATTCTACACCGTGGAGAAACGGTAACAGAAGGATCTTCAACAAATGTTTTCGGTATTAAAAATGGTATTCTCTATACACATCCTGCCAACAATTTCATTTTGAGCGGAATAACACGCGGTGTTATTCTGGCATGTGCAAATGAAATCGGATTGCCTGTAGAAGAGCGGGCCTTTACAAAAGACGAAGCTTTGCAAATGGATGAATTGTTTGTTTCATCGACAACGTCGGAAATCACACCAGTCATTGATATAGATGGAAATGCCATTAACGGTGGCGTTATCGGTGAGTGGACACGCAGATTACAGAAGCAGTTTGAAACAAAGCTTCCTGTTGCAAGCACAATTTAAAAACATAAATAGTCTTATGATTAGTGGATAGGATAACATCATCTATCCACTATTTTTAGTGCCCCTTCATGTGAAATGAAATTGTAATTGTTCATCCGTGGTATGTTAATGCAATAAAAGGGTATAGAATGTATAAAAGGAGTCTTCAGGTCAAGACGTGAGTGAGTTTACTGCGTACATGATACATAAAGGAGTGTTTTGGTTGGCTCAATTAGTAAAGCTTCAAGATTATATATCAAGATATCAAATAGACCTATCAAGGTACCCTACACAGTTTGTCCGTTTAAAGAAAATCCAGTGGGATCGTGTAAAGCAGCAATGGGTATCTGGTGAAGAAATATCCCAGTGGGAGCAAATTGAAGAACAAACTGCTGTGAAAGATAATAAGAGGTCATTTTCCTTTTTTGAAAAATTTAAAATGAAAAAAGAACCAAAACAGGTTGAAAATTTTGAGGAAGTTGAGATAACAAACGAACTAATCAATCAAGAAGAAGACATTCCCGATGAAGAATCAACCCTGTTTTTTGAGCCCAATATCGTGTATAAACCGAATTCGATTGAAGAGTTGAAGAAAATGTTCCTAGATCAATTTTTCCATTTTCAAATAAAATGGGCAAGTTCCACTACTCGGGAAAAATCTTATGTTGATCCTAAATTTTTGCGGGATACACTACTTCGAAACATGCTTCAAAGTTTTCCGGATAGTTTTTTAGTATTCTACTATCCAATCGTAAAAGTAAAAAAGGCTCCCATAGAGCTGGATATCGTTCTGCTGGCACCAACGGAATGTTTTTGTATTACTGTAGTGGAACAAGAAAATCAAGCTGTCTTTGTAGGGGAAGGGGACCGTTTTTGGACGAAAAAGTTCGGTAAAATGAGCAGTAAAATATTAAACCCTTTAATCCAATTGAACCGGATGGAATCCATCATATCCAAAATACTGATCGAGAATGAAGTAGAGATGCCTATCCGTAAAATCCTTCTCTCACGGAATGGCTATTTTGACTATCCTGGCACAGCATTTAATGTCCAATTTATTGATAAGCGAGATTTCCCGAATTGGATGCAGCAATTAAGACAGTACTCTTCGCCAATGAAACATATGCAAATGCGGGCGGCAACCGCTATCTTGCAAACCGTCCAAACGACTTCCTTCAATCGGGATATTTGGAATACTGAAAATTCACAGGAATAAAGAAAACGAGTTCCTGATTCAGTAAATGGGCATGGAACGGAAGCCATACTAGCTCCAATAAATGATTGAACACACTGGGACTTGGCAAACTAAGTTATGCATAAGTGTATCCATTTCAATGATAATGATTTAGACAAATTCACAACAAAGTGCAAAGCAAGGAATGAAGCAAATGGATCGTTTGTCACAGTCTATACCAATCATATTTGGCGAGGAATGAGGGTATCGTAACTTGCCAAATAATGACTGCTTTCATCAATGGTTAGTATTTCTCAAGATAATGGTATATTTGATATCAGCAATTTATTTGTCTTCCTGCAGCACCCTAAAGGAATTTCTTCAGCTACAAAAAATAGAGATTTTTTATACATATTGTCCTGTCAAATAAAATGGGTATTGTGGTTTTGCGAAACGAATAGTAGGTGAATTGAAAATAAAGAAAATGATGACGAAAATAGCGCCGCGATGTAATCATTAGAAAAATAAGCTATAATGACAAAAAGATTTGAAATGAAAAAGGTATTTTAGACGAAGAACTAGAAAAGAGGATTAGGCATTGAGATTAAGAAATAAACCGTGGGCAGAAGAATTTATTACGAGTCATCCGGAAGTTATTATTCCAAACCCGGAGGAATATAAAGGGAATTGGCAGCGCATTTTTGGAAACGATCACCCGATCCATATTGAAGTGGGGACGGGGAAAGGGCAATTTGTAACCGGTATGGCTTTGGCAAATCCCGATATTAACTATATAGGGATAGAATTATATACAAGTGTCATTGTTGTGGCTTTAGAAAAAGTAATCGAAGCCAATACACCACCAAATTTACGGTTATTAAAAGTGAATGGGGCAGATTTGGATAAGTACTTTGCAAAAGGTGATGTAAGCCGGGTTTACTTAAATTTCTCGGATCCTTGGCCTAAGACACGCCATGCGAAACGCCGCCTCACACACGAAGGATTTTTGAAACTATATGAGTCGATTCTGATTGATGAAGGGGAAATCCACTTTAAAACTGACAACCGTGGATTGTTTGAATATTCATTGGTGAGCATGTCTGAATATCGCATGCTATTAAAATATGTTTCCCTTGATTTACATGCCAATATGCCTGAGGACAACATCATGACGGAGTACGAAGAAAAGTTTTCAGCCAAAGGCCAGCCGATCTATCGATTGGAAAGCCAGTTCGTAGCACAAAAGTAGAGCAAATTTGCGGGGATTATTTGCACCGCTGCACATGTGCTGACCGGAATCGCAAGTTGCCGATTTGTATTATTAATAGACTGTGATGGATAAAACAATATTGGTCACAGTTTACTAAATAGAGTTTGAAAATTCGATCTGACAATAAGGGGGAGAAATGGATGGATCAACTACAATTTCACGACATGACTTTAACATGGCTCGAAGGGGGCGTCACTTCATTAGATGGCGGAGCAATGTTCGGCGTGGTGCCAAAACCATTATGGTCACGAAAATACCCGGTGAATGAAAAAAATCAAATAGAGTTGGCCTGTGAACCGATTCTAATCCAATTCGAAGGAAAAAACTATTTGATCGATAGCGGCGTAGGTTTCAACAAGCTATCGGAAAAACAGCTGCGGAATTTTGGAGTGACAGAAGAATCGACAATACTCCAAAGCTTGCAAAAATTGGGGCTTGAGGCATCAGATATCGATGTTCTCCTAATGACCCATTTACATTTTGATCACGCTGGGGGATTGACACGATGGGAAGGTGATGAACTAGTGCCGACATTCCCAAATGCCAAAATCTATACAACACAAACTGAGTGGGATGAAATGAGAAATCCCAATATTCGTTCGAAAAATACGTATTGGAAGGAAAATTGGGAGCCTGTACAGCATCTTGTAGAGACGTTTGAAGGTCAAGTTACGATAGCGCCTGGATTAGAAATGATCCATACCGGGGGGCATAGTGACGGACATGCCATCATCAAACTATCCCAGCAAGGCGAAACGATGCTGCACATGGCTGACATTATGCCAACTCACGCACATCAAAATCCATTATGGGTATTGGCCTATGACGACTATCCGATGACCAGCGTATTTGCGAAAGAAAAGATATTGAAAGAGGCATTGGCAAATGGCTATAAATTTATCTTTTACCATGATGCCTATTATCGAATGATTCAGTGGGGTCAAGATGGAAAAGAGATAACGGATTCTCTGAAACGGGGAAAAGAAGCAAGAATCCAATTCCAAACGAACCTATAAAAATAAGCTGTTCGATTTTTTCAATCGAGCAGCTATTTATCGTTATCTTTTCTATGATTTTACTAGATCTACAACTACACCTGATCGCGCATCCGCTGCAAACTCAAATGTTTCCAACTGACCGTTGTTCATGCGTGTAATCCCGCCACGGTAAACAGGAATGGTCATCACGCCATTGTTGAAATCCTCAGTTTTCATGTAAATCCAAGAACCATCGATAGGGCTTTCCTTCTTAAATTCATCTTTTACATTGTCTAAAACTTGATTGGCAGGTACAAAAGGTGAAATTCTTTCAGAAGCTTCTTTAATGATAATTGCGGCAGCTAGACCAGTAGCCACACCTATTAAAAAATCTCTTAATTTCATTTGTCATCCTCCTCTTTTGCTATTCCTCATTTTAACATTATTTAGTATGGAAGTCTTGTACTACTACCATGAAAAAGTACTTCCACATAAATAATTAAATGGATAGAAAAGGAGTATTGGAACAAGCTTTAAAAAGAAGTGAGCAAGTAGTTTATGTAAATTTATCCTTTATTTCAATTCGAAAATCGAAATATATATGTTAAAATAAACAAGTATCTAAATAAATAGGGAGTGTTCTTATGAATACTGAAACATTACAATTATTTAAAACATTAACGGAATTACCTGGAGCGCCAGGGAATGAACATGCCGTCCGCAAATTTATGCGTACCGAGCTGGAGAAATACTCCGATGAAATCATCCAGGATAACCTTGGTGGGATTTTTGGAGTAAGAAAAGCAGCAGATGATAATGCACCTAAAATTTTAGTTGCCGGCCATATGGATGAAGTTTCGTTTATGGTCAAAAACATTACTGAAAATGGGATGATTCAATTCCAGACACTTGGTGGTTGGTCAAACCAAGTGTTACAAGCCCAACGAGTGACTGTCTATGCTAAAGAAAAAGAAATTCCTGGTGTCATTGCCTCCATTCCTCCACACTTGCTTAGAGGGTCAGACAAAAAAGGGGCAATGGAAATTAAAGATATGCTGATCGATGTTGGTGCGGATAGCAAACAGCAGGCTTTAGAAATGGGCATACAACCCGGTCAATCAATCATTCCGATTTGTCCATTTACTCCTATGGCGGATCCTAAAAAGATTATGGCAAAAGCTTGGGATAATCGATATGGATGTGGTTTGGCGATTGAATTGCTAAAAGAGTTAAAGGACGAAAAGGTAAACAATCATCTCTACTCAGGGGCAAACGTGATGGAAGAAGTCGGTCTACGCGGTGCACAAGTGTCGGCTAATATGATAAAACCAGATATTTTCTTTGCATTGGATGCATCAGCTGCAAATGATACAACTGGTGATAAAACACAATTTGGCCAACTAGGAAAAGGGACGCTTTTGCGAATTTACGATCCGACTATGGTCACTCACCGCGGCTTACGTGAATTTGTACTCGACACGGCCGAAACGAATAGCATTCCATATCAATATTTCGTTTCCCAAGGCGGGACAGATGCAGGGAAAGTGCATATTGCCAATAAAGGAATTCCAAGTACTGTAATCGGAATCTGCTCACGATATATCCATACTTCGGCTTCCATTATTCATGTCGATGATTACGCAGCAGCGAAAGAGTTGCTCGTTAAACTTGTAAGAACGCTGGATAGAAGCACCGTTGATACAATCATTAACAATGGCTAGGTTTATGCAAAAGATGGAAGATGCCGGTGTTGGCATCTTTTTTCTTGAGCAAACGTCCTAAAAGACTAGGAGATGAATAAGTTGTTGGTAGCAATTGGAACAAATAATAAAGCTAAAATAGCAGCAATCCAAAATATAGTAAACCAATATTTTGAAAATGTTCAATATGTTCAAGTAGCAGCAGCGTCCAATGTGTCGGAACAGCCTTTTTCAAACGAAGAAACGAGGCAAGGGGCGATCAATCGAGCGGTCAATACTTTAGAAGAAGTCAAGGGAGACTTGAACTTTGGGCTTGAGGGCGGCGTGCATGAGCTGGATGATTTTTTGTATTGTACAAATTGGGGTGCACTTGCACTAAAGGATGGAACAGTTTTTTCGGCAGCAGGTGCCCAGTTTGCATTACCCGAAGTAATTGCAAAAGAGCTGCGTGCGGGTAAAGAATTAGGCCCCGTGATGGATAATTACACTAAACAACGGGATACACGCTTGGGTTCAGGAGCTGTAGGTATATTTACAGCCGGCCTTGTTGATCGAACAGAAATGTTCGAGCATATTGTCAAATTACTGATTGGACAATACTTGTTCCTGGTTAAAAAATAAAAGCTTCATCGTATATTTCTAAGTAGTTATCGCATGAATTTTGATTAAATAAATATTAATTAAGGTCTTTTTCGAAAGGAATACTCGAACAATGAAGTTGCATCGATACCTATTTATCATTTAAAATAAGTAGTTGAATAGAAAGTGGGGAGTACATATGAAACGCAAATGGTTACTTGCCCCTGCCTGTTGTGTCTTGCTATTCACATTAACAGGCTGTGGAAAAACCGTTGAAGAGCAAATCGATACGGGTGTAGCAAGTGCTCAAACTGTTTTTGAAGAAAACCCTCAACAGCCAAATAAAACAATTGGTAAGATTCAATTATTTGTTCCTTCTGGTTATGAAGTAAAAGAAAGCGAGGACCTGAATAATTTAATTATTAAGCAGGGAAATGCAAGCTATATTCTTTTCGTCAATTATCATGAAAAAGAAGACAGTAACTTACATTATGAATTGTTAAAAAAGGATCCATCCAAAAAGATCATTAAAGAAGAAACGGTAGAACTAGATGGTGCTTTTGGATTCAGTGCAGTTCTTGAATACGATAAGGAACAATTTGAACTGATTGTTAGTAGTGGTGGGGTGAAAATGTCTACAATTTCTGAAGACAAAAATATCGATCAGAAGCTTGTGGATATGATGACGATTGTACGTTCAGTCAAGATAGATGCCGAAAAAGAATAAGGTGCGAACAAACTAATCGACTAGAAATAGAATATTTTGTTACAATAAGTTATATATATTTTACGGTTCACTTTGTGTGAGCCGTTTATTTTTGTTGAATAATAAGAAAATAGCACGATCATAATTACATAATTTTTTGTAATTGGAAAGGATGTGATCAGATGAAATCGAAAGAACTAGTTGAAACATTGAAAGCTCGTTTAGGAATCGATATATTTGATTTTAATTTTGATAAAGAAAAAGATACGTTGCGCCTTGATCATAAGTCATTGAACCGAGGGATTGATATCTCGTTACCAGAAATAATCGCCAAATATCAAACAACTAAAGAAAAGGCGATTGATGAAGTGGTCTATACAATTCAGCAAACATTTTCTGCAATGGAAAAAGAACAAAGTGAGGGGTTTCATGATTTATCTTTAGTTTATCCTGTTATCCGATCAACTTCTTTTGCCACACAATCAAATGAAGGTTTTCCATTTTTGACAACAGATCACACAGCAGAAACAAGGATTTATTATGCTTTGGATTTGGGGACAACCTATCGTTTAGTCGACGAGTCAATGCTGGAAAAATTAAAAGTCACTGCCAATCAAGTCCGGGAAGCGGCGCGTTTTTCTGTCAGAAAGCTGCCAACGAATACGAAGAAGGATGAAGTGGCTGGCAATATCTTTTATTTCTTAAATCACAATGATGGATATGATGCGAGCAGGATTCTGAATGAATCCTTCCTAAAAGATATGGAAAGCAAAGTCGAAGGGGATATGACGCTATCTGTTCCTCATCAGGATGTGTTAATTATTGGTGATATACGCAATGAAGTAGGTTATGATGTATTAGCGCAAATGACGATGCATTTCTTTTCTGTAGGTGCCGTGCCGATTACATCATTATCATTTGTCTATGAAAAAGGCGAACTGGAGCCAATCTTTATATTGGCTAAAAATAGAGTGGAGAAGGAGAAAGAAGAAAAATGATTGTAGCTTATAACAAACCTTTTGTGGGGGACGTACTTTTGGTCCAACTAGCAACTGAAAAAATTGTCAACACCGAAGTGGAGAAAGTCGGCGATATCGCCATTTTAAAAGAGCAAGCAACTGGAGAAATCAAAGCTTTCAATATTTTCAATGCCAGTAAGTATTTCGAGCTGGAAGTACAAGGTGCAGTAGAAGTAACACCGGAGATTGTGGAAAAAATCGAGGCGGCCCTAAAGGAGAATGAAGTCACGATTTCCCTGGATGTGGATTTTACGCCTAAATTTGTAATTGGGCATGTTGAAGAAAAAGAAAAACACCCAAATGCTGATAAACTAAGTATTTGTAAAGTGAATGTAGGGGACGAAGTATTACAGATCGTTTGTGGAGCACCAAATGTCGAGGCAGGACAAAAAGTTGTTGTAGCAAAAATTGGCGCAGTAATGCCATCTGGATTAGTGATTAAAGATTCAGAACTGCGAGGGGTTGCTTCGAGCGGAATGCTTTGCTCTGCAAGAGAACTTGCAATTCCAAATGCACCATCTGCCAAGGGGATTTTAGTGTTGGAGGAAGATGCAGTAGTTGGTTCACCTTTCGAGATTCCGTCAAATCTGTAATAGATGCAATATAAATTAATGGCCGCTCAAGATTTGAGCAACCTGATTTCAATAGTCCAGGGAGATTTCACCAATGTGGAATCTCCTTTTTCTTTTTATTGAAATGTTTTAACATTGTTATCTTATTGAAATGTAACTATGATATGATTTTGCTAACTAAGGTAGATTTATATTATTTACCCAGTAGCCTCTTTTTTGAATAAACTGGTTAAAGGTATGCATAAAGGCATGGGTTCCTTAAGAAATTGGAATCATTGGTTAAATATTGGTGCCTACTAACATATAATTACTTTATAATATAATAGTTACGTTGATAGAAAAGAGTGATAAACGATGAACTGGTTTAAAAAACAAATTAATAAATTATTTGATAATGATATAGATGATGAAGAATATTACGAAGAGGATGAATTCGAAGAACTAACATCCACCAGTTTGGATGAGGCAGGACGCCATACTGACAATCAAAATAAGAAAAAGAGCTTCAAGTTTCCGATAATTGCAGACGAAGAAATAGAACCCCCTCTACAGTCTACTCAATCCTTGGATCAGGAATTTCAAAATGAACTTTCTAATAGACTTGATGAGTCCAAAAGAGAATCAAAGTATTTTTACCAGCAGAATGCGATTTCCAAAGTCTTCGATGTTGAGGTTTCGGGAATACGTGATTTACTAGAAAAACGCCAGCGAATAAAAGGATATTCGAATGTTATGAATCATCAGGAATCTACCAAGATTCGCCGGGTTGAGAAAGCAAAAAACCTGGAACCGATTAAAAAGGAAATCAAAAATCCACTTCCGGTTAAAAAGAATGTTGTTGAACAAGATGATCCACTTATTCCAAAAAGAAGATTTGTTCCAACCCAAGTTCCATCTCCTGTTTATGGTTTTAAAAAGCCAAGCAACATTGATCAGTTGCTGTCCAAGAAACAAGGCAGGGCAGGTACGAAGCAAAACGCAAACGAAAATGAGCCGGAGGATAGTTTATCTATTCCAGATGTTGCTCCTATTCAATTCGAAAAGAAAGTGGAGCTCATGCTTTCGGAAAGTGCAAGAGTGAAAGAGGAAATTGCAAGTTCATTAAGTCCACTTGCAACTACTGAAAGTTTGCAACCGGAAGATGAGGCAGATGTGCATATGGCTACAGCGAACCGTTATATCGAAATTGAGGATGAGGTTAATGAAGAACCATACTCATTAGGGACAGAATTGTTTGCACAAGTGGAAGAGCTTCCAATATTAGCAGAAACGTCTGTACTTGAATCTTTGGAGGCGGATAATGAATCTGGATGGAGCGAACTTGAAGAACGGGTATCAAATAATTTTGATTCCATGAATCAACACGCAGTTCCTCAACTTGTAGAGAATGGCTTGGTAGAACAGCTCATCAAGGAAGTTGAAATCGAAGTAGAAATGAATGATGAGGATGCGTGGGCGTCTGAGGAAATTGAAGCTGCCAATGCCAATGATATTCATAACTACGAAGAACCGAAGGGCATTTATCCAGAAACTGAAATTGTACACCAATCTTATACAGAGGAACAACCTATTCAAAGTGCCCAAGTTTCAAGGTTGGTTTCAATCGCTTTAGGTGATGCTGATTTTGAAGTGGAAACTGTATCCCATACAGAAGTGGAGCATGAAAGCCTTTCATCAAATGAACAACATTTTGAAAGACAAGCTATCGATGTATCAGACACTGGGGAAATCAATATAGATGGAATAAATAATCTTTGCGGGAACGAAGAAAGTATAACGGAACAACCGCCTTCTAAAGGTAGTAGATTACCGTTTAATGTATTAATGCTGAAATCCGACAAAGAAAAATATGCTGCCAAACTGGCACAAAAACAAATGGCTCAACATAATGATGTTATTAAGGAAATGCATAGGCATACAACCAAGACTGAAGAACAACGGGAGACGGAGCAATCCCACAGTGCTTTACTATCTGTATCTACAGAAGAAGTGCCGGACACGGTCGAAAAGTATCAACAACCAATCGTATTGCAAGTAGATGATACGGAGAAAAATGAAATGCTCCAGATGGATGAAGGGGAAACCGAGCTTTTTTCAGAAGAGGTAGAGCCGACGCCAAAAATGGAGATTTCACCGAACCAAAAGGACAAATCATCACCGAAAATTTATATTAAGCCTTCTTATGATTTTTTATCACCCCCCGAAGAGAAAACGGAAGATCGGGAGTGGCTGGAATCGCAGGGCGAGGTTTTGGTGGAGTCCTTATCCTATTTCCAGGTAACAGCCCAAGTGGAGTCTATCACACAGGGACCAGCCGTAACGCAATTCGAGATTACAGTCGGCCACGGGACCAAGGTTAGTAAAGTAAGGAACTTGTCGGATGATTTAAAGCTTGCTTTGGCAGCGAAGGATATCCGGATTCAGGCACCCATTCCAGGAAAGAGCACAATTGGGATAGAAATTCCGAACCGCATCTCACGAGCTGTGCAATTATCCGAAGTAACTTGCAGTGATTCCTTTTTACAATCTGAATCGCCACTGGAAGCAGCATTAGGTCTGGATTTGACAGGTAAGCCTGTTACAATCGATTTAAGAAAAATGCCCCATGGATTGATTGCAGGTGCTACTGGTTCAGGGAAAAGTGTTTGTATTAATTCGATTTTAGTTAGTTTATTATATAAAGCGGATCCAAATGAATTGAAGCTTATGCTCATCGATCCGAAAATGGTCGAACTTGCACCATTCAATCATATCCCGCATCTTGTCAGCCCGGTAATCACCGATGTCAAAGCGGCAACTGCAGCGCTGAAATGGGCTGTAGAGGAAATGGAAAGACGCTACCAATTGTTTGCTCATGTCGGAGTGCGGGATTTGCCAAGGTATAATAAATTGGCTGATTCAAAAGGGGAGCATGGGCATAAGTTGCCTTATATCCTAATCGTGATTGACGAGCTTGCAGATTTGATGATGATGTCCCCGGCGGATGTGGAAGAAGCCATTTGCCGTATTGCTCAAAAAGCTAGGGCTTGTGGAATACATTTGATTGTAGCAACTCAACGCCCATCGGTTGATGTAATTACAGGTCTGATAAAATCGAATATACCGACCCGCATTGCATTTGCGGTTTCTTCGCAAGTCGACTCACGTACAATTTTGGATAGCCAAGGTGCAGAGAGACTGCTTGGAAGAGGGGATATGCTGTACTTGGGTAATGGCATGAGTGCACCGATCCGACTGCAAGGTACATTTGTAACAGATGATGAGATTGAAGAAATTATAGATCATGTAAGAGGGCAGGGCGAACCTGATTATTTCTTCCAACAAGACGAACTACTTAAAAAATCGGAAATGGTTGAAGAACAAGACGAGTTATTTGAAGAGGTTTGCCGATTTGTTCATGAACAAGGTTCAGCTTCCACTTCTTCAATTCAAAGAAAATATCATATCGGTTATAATCGTGCCGCACGCTTGATCGATATGTTGGAAAGCCAAGGTTTTATTTCAGAGCCAAGAGGGAGTAAGCCAAGAGAGGTCTATATTACAGACTCTGATCTAACTTCGATGTTTGAATAATGAGGGGGATTCCCTCTCATTTTTTTTCAAGGCAAAGAAAAAATAAATCCAGGAAATTTGCACTTCAAAAGTTGAAGCACACAGCGTTCGATCATTTTCTAACCAAAATTAAAAATACGAATAAATGAGTGAATGAATAGATAAATAAAGATATTTTACAATATTCTTTACTAAAAATAATGCTATAATGGGGTAAGTTTTGTTTAATTGGCACAAACTAACTCTAATTACAAACGTTCATTCATAGGGACCTGTGGATCCCAGGAGGTTTAAAATATGACATTTTATCATTTTACAGGAATTAAAGGTTCAGGCATGAGTTCACTGGCTCAAATTTTATTTGATTCAGGAGAAGAAGTTCAAGGTTCTGATTATGAAACTTACTATTTTACAGAAAAACCGCTAAGAGATCGAAATATTACGATTTTGCCTTTTAGCGCTGACAATATTAAAGAAGGCATGACTGTTATTGCCGGTAATGCATTCCCGGATGAGCACCCGGAAATTGTCCGTGCTAAGGAACTGGGAGTGGAAGTTATCCGCTACCACAAATTTTTGGGCGATTATATCAATCGTTATACATCAATCGCTATTACTGGAGCACATGGGAAAACGTCGACAACCGGGCTGATGAGCCATGTGATAGCTGGCTTCATGCCAACATCATTCTTGATCGGTGATGGCACTGGTTCCGGTAAAGAGGATGCAAGCTTTTTTGTTTTGGAAGCTTGCGAGTATCGACGTCATTTTTTAGCTTATCATCCAGATTATGCAGTGATGTTGAATATCGACTTCGACCATCCTGACTATTTTTCGGGTATCGAGGATGTCTATTCGGCATTCCAGGAGCTGGCACTCCAAGTGAATAAGGCGATTATCGCATGTGGAGACGATGAGCACCTTCAACAAATCCAAGCAAATGTTCCTGTAGTCTATTATGGATTTGGGGCACATAACGATTTTGAAGCAAGAAATATTGAAAAATCAACAGAGGGTACAATATTTGAAGTTTATGTTCGCAATGAATATTATGATAAATTCT
Source organism: Ureibacillus sinduriensis BLB-1 = JCM 15800 (assembly GCF_000772955.1). GTDB lineage: Bacteria > Bacillota > Bacilli > Bacillales_A > Planococcaceae > Ureibacillus > Ureibacillus sinduriensis. The sequence goes on from NZ_JPVO01000036.1 coordinate 15,392, forward strand.
TTATTCCTCTCTATGGTGACCATACGGTTTTAAATGCACTTGCTGTTATTTCCCTATCTCATTACGAAGGAATTCCGGCACAATTGGTTCAAGAACGACTCCGAACTTATAGTGGTGTAAAAAGACGTTTCACAGAGACGAAAATTGGGAATAGTGTACTTGTAGATGATTATGCACATCATCCAACCGAAATAAAGGCAACAATACAATCAGCACGTCAAAAATATCCTGACCGACAAATTATAGCTGTTTTTCAACCTCATACATTCAGCCGTACCGCTGCATTTTTGCAGGAGTTTGCCGATAGCTTGTCGAAAGCGGATGCAGTATATTTATGTGATATTTTCGGTTCGGCCCGTGAAAAACAGGGAGCTTTATCAATTGAAGATTTACAAGCCTTAATAACGAATAGTGATATTCTACAATTGGATAAAATTGAACGTTTAAAAGAACATAGTGATGCTGTTTTCTTGTTCATGGGTGCCGGAGATGTCAATAAATACCAAAATGCATTTGAGAATGTATTGGAAGACAATGAAGAAACAGCTTAAACGCCTAAGTTTAGGCTGTTTTTTCTAGACGGAAGGAATCGCTCAAGATTTGTCGAATAATAGGAAGTAGTAGACGTAGGAGGTTATTTTATGGAAATTATTTTATACATCTCGGCATTACTTGCTGCAATTGGATTTTTAGTATTATGTATTAGTGTGGGAATGACACTATTTGGGTTGAAAAATACTTTGAACAGCATAGCAGGAACGATTGCCGGTATTGAAGGGCAAATGGAAGGGATTACTCGTGAGACAACCTCCCTATTAGCAAAAACGAACACGCTTGCAGAAGACATTACGGAAAAATCGGAAAAGCTGAATACTGTTGTTGATGCCGTAAAAAATATCGGGGTTTCAGTAAATGGTTTAAATACATCCATTAACCAAATTACTACATCCATATCATCGGAAGTAAGAAAAAATGAAGAGAAAATAGCACAAGTAGTCCAATGGGGTAATGTGGCAATGGAAATTGCCGATAAATGGAAACAACGCAAAACGATCGATCAAACAGATGTGGATGGGGCTACGGAAGAAATCGTAAAGAAATCTTCTAAATTTAAGCGTAGAACATAAAAAGGGGATGTTTTGGAAATGGCAGGGGAAAAACCAAACTATAACGAAGTAAAAAATGAATTACCCAATTTACCTCAAGTTTATACAGGAACAGATGCAATGTACGAGGAGGAGTCGGTGAATATGAAAGATTTTGTTATTGGAGCACTAGTAGGCGGAATTGTTGGAGCAGCAGCTGGTTTATTGCTTGCACCTAAAACAGGCAAAGATTTGCGCAGTGATGTTGCAAGTCAAGCTGAGATGATCAAGGATCGAAGTGTCTCCTTATCATCCACAGCAAAAGAGAAAACTGTTCAAATTTCCAACCAGTTAAAAGAACAATCTACTCAGCTTGTTGATAAAGTGAAATATAAAACATCAAAGGTTCCAACCGTATTTGATGACGGTACAGTTTCATACGAAGGGGAAGAACCATTGGAAAACGAAACTTATGAAGGTGTAGATATTTCAGAAGCCTCGAGACCTTCTTCTATTTAGTAAAATAAAACCAGGTGGAAAAACAAACTGTTTTCCCACCTGGTTTTGTTTTGGCTTTTTGTTTCATTTCGGCTTTTGAACAATGAACAATAAAACTCTGTTACTTATCAATCGAATTGTGCTGTATTGGTTGTTCGATTAAAATAATTTCGAGTTGATCGCCCCCAAAAATCTCCTCATCGAATGAGGAAGGCATTCCATTTCTTAATATCGTAAATTGCCCTTTAAAATCAAGTGGCAACTGCCAATTGGAAAAACGGAAAACATCCTGGTAAATCCATCGATTTGTATCCTTTTCAACAATTGAAATGGAAGATCCATTTGAAACGGTATGTGAAGCAGAAACGGCAACTTCATTTTGCATCACTTCTCTGCATTGCTTTTTCAACTCCAAAGTTTCTTGCTGGAAGGACACGACGATCTTCTCCTCTAGCGTCAAATCGAGCTTATTCGCAATCATTTCCACTGTAGGACTTGCACACTCCTCGATACTAATTGCATCCCCGTTTTTAAATGGATATGCTGGTTTGCAAAGTTTACCATTCAGTAGTAGCTTTGAAGAAAATTCAGGAAAGAAAACCGGTTTTCCATCAATTGTTAGATAGAATGCATTCAATCTTTCCAGCAAGTCTGCATGATTAGTATGTTTAAGTAACTCTTCCACTGTCTCAATGGTTTCAACGATAAGTGAATCGCTGTCCGTGAGCACTTGATCAACCGAACATATTTTATTGTTTATTTTAACGATTGGCTCAATTGTATAAGATATATTTTGGATAGTCACATGTTTGATTAGAGCTTCATCCACTATATCCCGGACAGTAGCTTTAGCATTTTCCCCATCTTGCCCTTCAATCAATGAGATAACATCCCCGTTTTTTATCTTTGTTTTCGTAGAAGCTTGCTCACCATTTACAAGGATTGTTGCAGGCTGGCCATGCCCGCCGGGAATCAGGATATCCTGATTGTTTACTGTAATGGCAATCCCTTCGCCTGGCTTTCCATAAAGCTGTTTTGCCCGTATATTTGCTGATAGGAAAGCATCTGCGACCGTCATTTCTTTTAGCTCGAATAGTCTTACAACCTGTTCATTTACGGTTACCGACATATATTGTATAGGTGCTTTCCGTGCAGCTATCGCAATTCCTATTGGCGTCACGAGCTCAGGAGTTGTCGGAATCGACTCCTCCTTTGTCAAGTTTTGTATCGCATCAATTCCCCGAACAGCTATCCGGTTTTCAGGGAGATCCAAAAATTTGCTCAATTCACTTGGCAAATTTGGTGTCAAACTACCACCTCCGACGAGCATCACAGCTTTGGGAGGAGTTTGATTGTTCAATCTTAATAATTCACTGCCAATCGCCTGGGCAAGAGATTGGACAGAATGATGGATAGCCTTGACAACTTCTTCTTTTGGGTACGTTTGCTCGAAACCAAGGATATCCGAAATAACGACATTTTCTTCCGTGGATAATTGCCGCTTTGCAATTTCGGCGACAGGGAAATCAAGCAGATAGTGATCACTTAATGCCTCAGTGATTTCATCACCGGCAGTTGGCACCATACCATATGCAACGATCGTCCCTTTGTCGGTTATGGCAATATCAGAAGTGCCGGCACCGATATCCACCAAAGCGACATTTAACCGTCTCATTGACGGTGGAATAAGGACATTAATCGCAGCTATCGGCTCCAGGGTTAATGCTTCCATTTCCAGCTCGGCTCGTTTTAAAGCAGCAAGCAATGATTCTACAACAACTCTTGGCAAAAAAGTTGCAATCACTTCAACTGTTGCTTCATCGCCTTGCTGGTCTACCAAACTGCCGATTTCCTCTCCATCAAGTCTATAAAACAAGACGGAATACCCAACACAATAATAATGGTTTATATTTTCATCCTGCTTTGAAGAGAGCAGTTTTGCCTGCGCTTGTTGAACAGCCTGCAGCTCAAGACGGCCAACATCTTCTTCTGTAAACATGGGGCGATTCTTAATATTGACCGTACTAGAAGCCTGCTCTGTTTTTAAAGCACGTCCAGCAGCAGCCACACTAACTTTTGATAAAGGGCCATAAGTAGCTTCGAGTTCACTTTTGATTTCTTTAATTAAATCTGCAACATATAAAACGTTATGTATTTGTCCGTCTACCATCGCCCGCTCTCTATGTTCTTTTACAAGAATGTCCTTTACGTGAAAATGGTCGTTATGCTCTTCTAGAATGATGCCGACGACTGAGCGTGTTCCAATATCTAAAGCAAATAATTTTGAACCCAGTGAAATCGCTTCCTTTCAAGGAAATTTTCAATATACTTTAGCGAGTTGAATCGCTAAAGAAAAAAGCGTGACAATTTGAAATTAGTTGATTATAATATGATTAATAACTTCAAATGTACCATACATTTTGATGTTCTTCAAAAGGCTAGCATACAGAAAAGGAGAGGAGAAATGAAATGAGTGAGCAAAATTTAGAAGCATTACGAGGTCAGATAGACGAATTAAACATAGAAATCCTACGTTTAATTAACGAACGAGCAGAGATTGTAGATGAGATTGGCAAAATTAAGGGAAAACAAGGTGTTAACCGATATGATCCTCTTCGTGAGCGCCATATGTTAAACCTTTTAAAAGAGCACAATAAAGGTCCGTTGAATCAAATGACGGTAGATTATATATTTAAGCAAATATTCAAGACAGCATTAAAGCAACTAGAGGCGGATAAGAAAAAAGAACTACTTGTCTCACGCAAGAAAAAATCAGAGGATACAGTAGTCGAGATCAATGGCGAAACTGTAGGAACAGGCAGCCCGACATTCGTGTTTGGTCCATGTTCAGTAGAGTCATATGAACAAGTTGCGGCTGTTGCAGCATCAATTCAATCAAAAGGGTTAAAATTAATTCGTGGCGGTGCATATAAACCACGTACTTCCCCGTATGATTTCCAAGGGTTAGGTTTGGAAGGGCTAAAAATACTAAAACAAATCTCGAAAGAATACGGATTGGCAGTTGTGACCGAAATCGTAACTCCAGCCCATATTGAAGAAGCGCTGGATTATGTGGATGTTATCCAAATTGGTGCCCGGAATATGCAAAACTTTGAATTATTGAAAGCTGTGGGATCGACAAATAAACCGGTTCTATTAAAGCGTGGTTTAGCAGCTACAATTGATGAGTTTATTCACGCTGCAGAATATATTATGTCAAAAGGAAATGAAAATATCATGTTATGCGAGCGCGGAATCCGTACTTACGAAAAAGCAACGCGTAATACATTGGACATTTCCGCTGTACCGATTTTAAAACAAGAAACACATTTACCTGTATTTGTTGATGTAACTCATTCGACAGGCCGTCGTGATTTACTATTGCCTTGTGCGAAAGCGGCAATTGCGATAGGAGCAGACGGAGTGATGGCTGAAGTACATCCAGATCCATCTGTGGCACTTTCGGATTCTCAACAACAAATGGATATCCCGGAATTCGATGCATTCTACAATGAAATTCAAAAGTTCATGAAACAATATGAGTTAAAAGCATAAAAAAACTTTAAGCCCAAAAGTATTTTTACATACTTTTGGGCTTCTTATTTTAATTGTTTGCTATTAAGTATATGACAAATGTTTATTCTTTCTAAAGAATATAGGCTTTATATTGAAAAAGAAATGGAAATTGTCGTATGATGGAAATATTAATTTGACTTAAAAGGAGGCGTATCCTTTGACTGTAACGATTTATGATGTTGCACGTGAAGCCAATGTTTCAATGGCGACGGTGTCACGTGTAGTTAACGGAAACCAAAATGTAAAACCTGCTACCAGAAAAAAAGTGTTGGAAGTTATTGAACGCTTAGAATATCGACCGAATGCCGTAGCGCGTGGATTAGCTAGTAAAAAAACAACTACTGTTGGGGTAATCATCCCTGATATATCCAATAATATATACGCTGAAGCTGCGCGAGGCATAGAAGATATCGCAACAATGTATCGCTACAATATTATTTTAGCGAACTCTGACCAAAATGAAGACAAGGAACTGAATCTATTAGATACAATGTTAGGAAAGCAAGTGGACGGTATCGTAATGATGAGTGATGCAGTAACAGAAAAGTTGCATCAGTCAATGGAACATTCTCCTGTACCCATTGTGCTTGCCGGTTCAGTGGATGAAACGAACAATTTCCCTTCGGTTAACATCGATTATTTCCAAGCGTCTATCGAAGCTGTACAAATGTTAATAGCTAACGGCCATAAACGCATTGCATTTGTTTCAGGTCCCCTAGCATATACCATTAATTCCAGATTCAAACTTGAGGCATATAAAAAAGCATTAACAGATGCAAATCTTGAAATAGATGAACAGCTAATCATTTCGGATGACGGTACTTATGATAGCGGCCTTGAAGCATGGGACACTTTAAGTGAACTGCAGCATCCTCCAACTGCATTTTTTGCAGGAAGTGATGAATTGGCAATTGGCCTGATCCACGGTGCACAGGATAATGGAAAACAGGTTCCCAATGATATTGAAGTCATTAGCTTTGAAGACTCCAAACTTGCCCGTATGGTGCGACCACAGCTAACAAGTGTTGTATTGCCCTTATATGATATCGGAGCTGTAGCGATGCGTTTACTGACAAAATTGATGAACAAAGAGAATATCGAAGATCAATCCGTTATCATTCCTCACCGAATTGAAAAAAGAAACTCTGTAAAATAATCTTCTATGCACCCGATTGACGTTCTCGTGAAGATGTACAAGTATTCAAAATGGCAGTAATACGGAAGACAACTCGGCCTATTTAGGTCGAGTTGTTTTTTTACAGTAACATTGCCAATTTATCTTTTTTCCGATCGTATGATATGAAGTGCTTTCGTCAGCATTTGGGCATTCTTTTCCTTGATTTCCAATTTCCTTGGAATTGGTTCATATAAGGTAACTGGATCTTCCCACGTCGGAATAAAGGGTACAGGCGATTCTGCTTGATATTTTTCTAACCAGTTAGTTGGGAGTTGGCCGGTCGGTAATGGCAAATCATTCATTTCAGTCCAAATAAAGGACCAAGCCCGGGGAACAACGCGCCATATATCATAACCGCCGCCACCGACAGCGATCCACTTCCCGTCACAATATTCATGTGCTAATTTATGGGCAAGTCTTGGTATCTCTTGATAGATTTTCATCGTTCCATACAGGTGGGTTAGTGGATCAAAGTAATGAGCATCTGCGCCATTTTGCGTTATCACAACATCCGGTTTAAAATACTCAAATACTTCTTTCATTGCCTGTTCATAAATTTCTAGAAAACTCTCATCTTCAGTAAAGGCATCGAGTGGGAAATTAAAGGACGTACCATATCCTTGTCCGTTGCCACGCTCCGTTACATTTCCCGTACCGGGAAATAAATAGCGTCCCGTTTCATGAATGGAAAGTGTACATACATTCGGATCATCATAAAATGCCCATTGAACCCCATCCCCATGATGAGCATCCGTATCTATATATAAAACCCTGGCGTTATATTTTTTTTGCATATAGCGAATGGCGACAGTACTATCATTGTAAATGCAAAATCCGGATGCACGGCCAAAGAACCCATGATGAAGCCCACCGCCGAGATTTAAAGCATGGTGGCTTTTACCTTGCATGACATAATCAACTGCCGTAAGCGTACTGCCGACCAATAATGCGCTTGCTTCATGCATATTGCTAAATATGGGGGTATCTTCTGTGCCGATTCCGTAATTTTCACATTGTTCTGGAGTCAGTAAGCCATGGCCAGCTTTTTTTACAATGTCGATATACTTTTTGTCATGTCCTAGAGCGATTTCCTCATCTGTTGCAATTCTTGCAGGCACAATATCCTCGTCCGATAAGGCATTGATCTCTTTAAGTAAATCGATTGTCAAAAGCAGACGTTTATGATTGAAAGGATGCGATTCTGAAAACTTATATCCAAGTTGTTCTGGAGAATAAATGAATACGGCGTTTTTCATGGGCCATCGACTCCGGGCAAGTTTGGCCATAATACATCAAAGCCTTCTTTGCGCAAGTCTTCAATGATGGACAATGGATTAATGACTTGAACTCTCACACTGACAATTTTATTTTTTTTACAATCCGCACTAGGATAAACCAATACACTTAGGACATTGGCATGGTGCTTTTTAAATATTTCCGTAATATCGGATAGAATACCAGGCTTATCGGTTACTCGTATATCAATCTTGGAAGAAGGCTTGTTTGCTCCCGTCAATTCAATGTATGTATAAAGTAAATCTGTTGTTGTGACGATGCCAACTAATCTGCCTCCTGAAACAATCGGCAGACAACTAATTTTGGATTCATAAAGTGTAAGGGCCACTTCTTCAATAAAATCCAGTGGATGTCCAATCAAAGGGTTCTTTACCATGATATTTTCAAGAGTGGTTTCATAAGTTGTTAAATTTAAGTCATCCTTTATGGTGGAAGGGAGTATGTTTTTTAAGTCATGTGCAGTAATGATTCCGACTATCTTCTCTTCTTCATCGACAATCGGAATATGCCTGATTTTCTTTTCCCGCATTATTTTTATCGCATCCTTCACCGTATTGGAAGGTCCTAGTGTATGGATATCCCTATTCATAATCTCTTCAATGATCATCATGTTATTTCCGCCTTTCCATTAGTACATGAAGCGATTCTTAAAACGTAAACGATCAAAACGTTCTATTGTTTCATCATTAACCCGTTTACCGACTCTGGCCATTAAGCAATTTGCAGGATGGGATGTAATTTCGGGGTCATCGGTTGCGTAATATTCAAAATCCACATTCCTCATCAATCGCTCCATCATTTTTCGATATTCCCATACATTTAATCCTGTTCCTTTTAAATCCCAATGCCAATAGTATTCAGTAGTAATCACCAAGTAATCTTCCATTGCATCATCCATGAATGACACATGCAACAATTTTTTACCTGCCCCACAACCCCGGTAAGATGGAATAACCTCGATCGCACCGAGTTCAATCATATTTTCTATTTGATCTTCGGACCACCTCTCCAATGGATCAGGATAGAGGTATGTGACATATCCAACGACGGTTTCGTTGTTTCGGATAATGATGATTCGTCCTTCTTCAAGTTTTGCTATTTCAACTAGTGCCTTTTGCTGCTGTTCGGGAGGTCTAAATGAGACTAGGTCATGATGGAATGTATATTTTTCCAACTGTTCAGATGGGACCGGGCCTTCTATGGTGACTAGCCCATGACTTGTTTCCATCTCTATTGAATAAAAGGTTTTAATATGTTTCATTCTAATTCGCTCCACATGAATTTGATATCTTCATTATATGATAAAAAATGCACAAAATCGCTGTTATTTGTTAAAAATGCAGTAATTATTGCAAAATTGGAAATTTTTATATCAAAATGTTCTGAATATTGTAAAATATAAATGTCAATCTATAATACCGACAGTTAGTGTACATAGATTGAAAGATTATCAGTTTGTTTATAAAAGTAATGTTTAATTTTGCAAATTTGATCCTTTTATTATTTTGTAGGTTTTGGGAGAAATTGATTCGAAAGGGGTAATTTTTATGGGGATAAAAATTACAGACAGATTAGCGGCTGTGAGCGGTGATCACAAACTGAAAAATTATGATGAGCTGGTGGAATCTTTTGATTGGAAAGAAACAGAAACTGCTTTTAGCTGGCATGAAACAGGGAAGGTTAATGCTGCATATGAAGCCATTGACCGGCATGCCGAAAGTTCCCGAAAAAACAAAGTGGCATTGATTTTCGATGACGGATCACGAAGAGAAAGCTATACCTTCAATGATATGAAACGTTTTTCGAACAAGGCTGCAAGTGTGTTTAAAAAGCACACTACCCTACAAAAGGGAGACCGTTTATTCATTTTTATGCCGCGTTCACCGGAATTGTATTTTTCTCTTTTAGGCGCCATAAAAATGGGGGTAATTGTAGGTCCGTTGTTTGAAGCATTTATGGAAGGGGCCGTTTATGACCGGTTAGCGGACAGTGAGGCAAAAGTTCTCGTAACTATTCCTAGCCTGCTAAATCGAGTGCCGATCGAGAAGCTGCAGCACTTGGAAAAAATCTTTGTCGTTGGGGAACAAATTGAAGAAAGTGATAAAATTGTAAACTTTACAAGTCGAATAAAAGAAGCACCAAGTAGTTTCGATATCGAGTGGGTTGACCTGGAGGATGGGATGTTGCTCCATTATACGTCAGGTTCAACAGGCACGCCAAAAGGAGTTTTGCATGTCCATAATGCCATGATCCAACATTACCAAACAGCACAGTGGGTTCTGGATTTACATGAGCAAGATATTTTTTGGTGCACTGCAGACCCCGGATGGGTAACAGGTACTGCATATGGTATTTTTGGTCCATGGCTAAATGGAGCAACAAACCTCATTGTCGGGGGACGTTTTAGTCCGGAGAATTGGTACGAAGCAATTGAGAGGTACGGTGTAACGGTTTGGTATAGTGCACCTACAGCCTTCAGAATGTTGATGGGTGCAGGCACTGGTGTATTGGAAAGGTTTGACCTTTCTACTTTGCGCCATATCCTGTCGGTAGGTGAACCATTGAACCCGGAGGTAGTGCGCTGGGGAATGGAAGAGCTTGGTCATAGAATCCATGATACTTGGTGGATGACCGAAACTGGTGGCCATATTATTTGCAATTATCCTTCCATTGATATTAAGCCAGGGTCGATGGGGAAACCAGTACCTGGCATTTACGCCAGCATTGTTGATGACGAAGGGATTGAAGTTCCACCATATACAATGGGCAATTTGGCGATCCGAAGGGGTTGGCCATCCATGATGCGAGGGATTTGGGGAAATCCCGAGCGGTTCAAGTCCTATTTCTTAAAAGAGGAATGGTATGTAACAGGAGATTCCGCTTATGTAGACGAGGACGGATACTTCTGGTTCCAGGGCCGGATCGATGATGTCATCATGACCTCCGGTGAACGAGTAGGTCCTTTTGAAGTAGAAAGTAAAATACTTGAACACCCTGATGTCGTGGAAGCGGGCGTAATTGGCAAGCCGGATGCCATAAGGGGTGAAGTCATTAAAGCGTTCATCGCACTGCGGGAAGGGATAGAGCCCAGCGATGAATTGGCGGAGGATATCCGCAATTTTGTCAAAACTGGATTGGCTGCACATGCTGCACCAAGAGAGATTGAATTTAAAGATAAGCTGCCTAAAACTAGAAGCGGCAAAATTATGCGGCGTGTTTTGAAAGCATGGGAATTGGAATTGCCAACAGGTGATTTATCGACAATGGAAGATTGATTTTGTACCTGAATAATTGGATAGGTACAATGATGATTTTTATCGTTGAAACTTGGTAATGATTAACAAATAATTAATAAAATATTAATATTTATACAATTTGTTTTAAGGGTGCTCTGATATAAAATATGATAGAGTACCCTTTTTCCTCTGGTTTAAAAATTTTGGAAATATATAAAAATACAGTTGACTAAATAATTATGCAGAATTATACTAACTTTATTAAGGCGGATAAAAGGAAGAATATGCATATATTAACTGAGAATTTTCCGCGTTTGGATATCTGTGATTAAGGGGTGAATTAATTGAAGGTTGGAATTATTGGGGCAACGGGATATGGCGGATTGGAATTGATCCGTTTCTTGCACAATCATCCGGAAGTAGGGGGAATAGAATTATTTACTTCTTCAGAAGAAGGGACCATTTTTTCTTCGAAATTTGGGCATTTGTTATCCATTCACGATACACCATTGCAAAAGATTGAAGTCGAAACTTTGGCTAGCTTCGATTTTTTGTTTACAAGTACTCCTTCCGGTGTAACAAGTGAATTATTACCTCCACTCGTTGATATTGGTCCGAAGTTGATCGATCTTTCGGGTGACTATCGCCTAAAAGATTCAAGCACTTATGAAAAATGGTACAAAAAAGCACCGGCACCGCAATCTATTGTGAAGAAAAGTGTCTATGGGCTTACTGAATGGAATGAGGAAAATATAAAGTCGGCGAGCTTGGTAGCCAACCCGGGTTGTTACCCAACCGCTGTTTTATTGTCGGTACTACCTTTAATCAAAGAGCGATTGATCGATCCCCGATACTTAGTAATTGATGCTAAAAGTGGTGTTTCCGGTGCAGGAAACAAGCCTTCCCAAACCACACACTATAGTGAGATGAATGAAAACTTTTCCATATATAAAGTAAATGAACATCAACATATTCCGGAAATCGAACAGGCTATTGCCATGTTTGCGGATAGCGAAACTGCAATCACTTTCAACACACACCTTGTCCCGATGACAAGAGGAATATTGGCTACTTCATACTCGCCGGTACAGCCTGGCGTTACAAATAAACAGTTGAACGATTGTTTATTGGACACATATAAAAACCATCCTTTTGTGCGGGTCGTGCAAGATGTTTCCACAATCGGAACGAACCGTGTAAAAGGATCGAACTACTGTGATGTATTTGTACAATTGGATGAAAGAACAAATCGAGCTACGATTGTCGGAGTAATAGACAATTTAGTAAAAGGGGCTGCAGGGCAGGCAATCCAGAACATGAATGTTCAGTTGGAACTGCCGCAATCACTCGGTCTGGATGTTATTCCGTTATTTATTTAAAGGGGGAAGGAATATATTGAATACATTATACGAGGTCAGAAAACTATCCAGTAAAAATATAGTATCACCGAAAGGATTCGCAGCAGCTGGGATGCATTGTGGTATTAAGCATAAGAAAAAAGATTTGGCTCTTTTAGTAAGTGAAGTACCAGCGAGTGTTGCCGGTGTATTTACTACAAATGCCATACAAGCTGCACCGTTGAAGGTAACGAAAGAAGTAGTTTACCGAACAGGAAAGATGCAAGCATTAATCGTGAACTCTGGAAATGCAAATGCTTGTACAGGTAAACAAGGGATTGCTGATGCATACGAAATGCAAAGCTTGGCGGCGTTAAAGCTCGGAATTGATCCTTCACTAATCGGTGTCGCTTCCACCGGCGTAATTGGTGAAATGATGAAAATGGAGCCAATCCGCGCAGGTGTCGGGAAGTTGGAGTTAGGGAAAACATTGGAGCACGGGATTGATTTCGCACAGGCAATATTGACGACGGATACAGTCATGAAAAATACAACATATAGTACTTTGATCGATGGAAAGGAAGTAGTCATTTCAGGTAGTGCAAAAGGGTCGGGAATGATTGAGCCCAATATGGCGACAATGCTTGGATTTATTACCACGGATGCGAATATTGAATCGGAAGTGCTGCAAGCAGCTCTTTCGGAAATCACGGACTTAACATTCAATGCGATAACAGTCGATGGCGATACATCAACTAATGATACGGTAATCGTCATGGCAAATGGATTAGCGGAAAATGAAACTTTAACTCCCGAACACCCGGATTGGCATAATTTTTATAGCACATTGCAAGTGGTAGCTGAAGACTTGGCTAAAGCAATTGCTCGTGATGGCGAAGGTGCAACTAAATTGATCGAAGTGGAAGTAGTTGGTGCTTTCTCTGATGAGGAAGGGCGCAAAATCGCAAAAACAGTCGTTGGTTCACCTCTCGTTAAAACTGCAGTCTTCGGAAATGATGCAAACTGGGGGCGTATCATTGCAGCCGTTGGGTACAGTGGCGCCTCTGTCGACCCAGAAAAAATTACAATAAAAATCGGGAATGCTTTAATGGTTGAAAATGGGGAACCAGTACCTTTTTCAGAGGAAGAATTAATCAAGATTCTAAAAGCAAATGAAGTGAAAATTTCCGTATCCTTAGGGCTGGGTGAAGGCCAAGGATTAGCATGGGGGTGCGATTTAACATATGACTACGTTCAAATCAATGCTTCCTACCGTTCGTAAAAAAATCGTCATCAAGCTTGGCGGAAGTACATTGGAAGGCTTAAATAAAGCCTTCTTTTCCAATTTCAAAAGTTTGCAACATGAAGGTTACGATATCATTATAACCCACGGCGGTGGTCCCGCGATTAATAGAGAATTAAAAAAGCAAAATGTAGCCTCCTCGGTCTTAAATGGAATCCGGGTAACAAATGGGGAAGCGATCAGTATAGTACAGTCAACGTTGATAGGGAAAGTCAATCCTGCTTTGGTGGGCGAGTTAAATAAAGCGGGAATATTGGCAGTAGGCTTGAATGGCATTGATGGCCAATTACTGCAAAGCGAGTTTTTAGAACAAGAAACCTATGGATTTGTAGGAAAAGTAACCAATGTCAATACGAAACTTATCGATATCCTGTGCTCAAATGAGGTAGTTCCCGTAATTGCCTGTGTCGGTGCAACAGCTGACGGCCAGGCACTTAATATCAATGGAGATACTGTTGCAAGCGAGGTGGCATTGGCGATTGGAGCAGAGAGCTTGCTACTTGTAACAGATGTCTCTGGGATACGGATTGAAGGGCAATATCAACAAAAAGCAACTCCGGGATTGATCGATCAATGGATTGATGAAGGTCATATAAATGGAGGAATGATCCCTAAGGTTCGAGGTGCAGTACAGGTACTAAAAGCTGGTGTGCCATCCGTACAGATTGTCGATGAACGATTGAGGGGAACTGCCATTGTTCCTTCTTTGGAGGAGACCCTTGCAAAACAGTGAGGTCTATTGTACCAAAAAAATGGAAAAGGAGCCAATCAAAATGACTGCGTTATTCAATAACTATTCTAGAAGACCGATAAGTATTGTTGAGGGTAAGGGTACTGTAGTAAAAGATGCTGACGGTAAAGAATATCTCGATTTTACAAGTGGAATTGCCGTTTGTTGTTTAGGTCATGCGCATCCAGCATTAGTAAAGACGGTCCGCGAACAAAGTGAGAAGATTTGGCATACAAGCAATTTGTTTGAGAGTCCGGGTCAGGTTGCGTTAGCGGAGAGTTTGGTGAAAGATAATCACTTGGCCCATGCACTGTTTTGCAATAGTGGAGCCGAAGCAAACGAAGCAGCTATTAAGCTGGCCAGAAAACATACTGGAAAAAACCATATTATTACTTTTATTAATTCTTTCCATGGACGGACTTTTGGAGCAATGTCCGCCACTGGACAAGAAAAGATTCATAAAGGTTTTGGCCCGTTAGTTGATCAGTTTACTTATCTTCCCTTTAATGATGTTGATGCACTCAAAGAAGCAGTTGATGATACAGTCGCCGCCATCATGCTGGAAATTATCCAAGGAGAAGGCGGAATTATCGAGATAACCGATGAATTTGCGCGAGCAATTAATGAAATTTGCGAAAATAGTGATGTGTTGCTTATAGTGGATGAAGTCCAAACAGGAATCGGCCGTACTGGTACCCGCTTTGCCTTTGAGCATACACCTTTAAAACCTGACATTGTATCAATGGCAAAAGGATTGGGGGGAGGATTCCCAATTGGTGGAATTTTAGGGACTCAAGAATTATATGAAACATTAGGCCCCGGTTCACACGGAACAACTTATGGAGGGAATCCTCTAGGGGTAGCTGTCGCCCAAACGGTAATCGATCATGTATTTGAAGCTTCCTTCCTGGACGAAGTGCAAGAAAAATCTCGATACCTGCTCGATAGATTGGAAAAATCACTGCCGGCAGGACAATTTGTTGTACGGGGCAAAGGTTTACTGCTGGGGGTGGATTGTGGAAAAGAAGTTGCCGCTTTAGTTGAGAAGGCGGAGGAAGAGGGTTTGTTGCTTGTAGCAGCAGGGTCTCATGTACTTCGAATTCTGCCGCCGTTAACAGTATCATATGAAGAAATAGATAAAGCTGTTGAAATACTGGAGAGGATATTAGTGGACGAAAAAAGCCCGGTCTCTTAATTGAGACTGAGCTTTTTTGTCGTTCAACATCGGGAATATTGTCGCTTATCTCCAACGAAGAGATGAAGATAAGCGGAGGCTTGCTATTGATTTGTATCTGTTGGTGGCGTTTGACCTGTGCCGTCCCCAGGTGTATTGCCATCACCACTACCGCCGTTACCAGGCCCATTTCCATTATTGTTGCCATTTCCATTTCCATTGCCATTCGAGCCATCATTGCCATTTCCATTGCCATTCGAGCCATCATTGCCATTCCCGTTGGAATTACCATCATTAGAGCCAGGTTCAGCTCCGTCACTTCCATTGTTAGAATCTGGAGGATGATTATTTTCCGGCGGTTGTACAGGTTCTGTCGGTGTCTCGATTACTGTTGATATTGTATTTGATTTAGCCGACTCCAGCCCAGTTATATCAACAGCTACAACTATATAAGATCTGCCGCTTGTTATAGCAGTTTGACGGCCACTGCCATCTCTTAGCGTAGCCACTAGGGAACGGTTGCCATTAGTAATATCGTAAACCCGGTATCCAATTACATCATTTGATGCTGATTTGGACCAAGTCATTGTATTGCCTTGCTGAGAAGCTGTAACTGCCTGTGGTGGACTTCCATCAGCATTGAACTTCGCAGAGGATACAACGTTGCTTGTGCCACCTGGCCATAATTTGGAAGGATCTCCCCCCAGACGACCAAGCATTCTGCTGGCCAAGTTGCCATTAATACCAGAGCCACTTGAAATTACAAATTCTCTCGGTGTGGAATCCAATGCAACATATGCTTTACCATCAATTAACACAGATGAGGATGCACTTAAGCTCTCATCTACTTTGCTTGGCAAGAACACATTTCGGTTAAATAAATCAGAACGAACTAAACCTGCTGATGAACATGCTGATGAAGGTGCATCTCCCGAGATAGCACAAAATGATGCGTTAACGACATTGGCAGGTCTTTCAAATTGTCCTGCAGCGTCGACTAACTCCGGATTCACATCATATAGGGAATTCATTAAACGTGCCCATAATAAGTTAACACGTGTACTTGGTTGTCCATAAGTGTTGTTAAATTGATAAAGCGATTTATTTTTCTCATAGCCTAACCAAACGCCCAGTGAAATGTTTGGATTGTATCCGACCAACCATACATCTTTATGCTCGTTTGTTGTACCTGTTTTAGCAGCAAAATCAGATGAAAATTTCAATGCACCATTCGCTTTAGTAGCGGTACCGTAATCTAAAACATCCCTCAACATATCCGTCACCATGTAGGACGTCTCGGGTGAGAATACTTGGACAGGTTCGGCTTCATGTTTATATATAATATTGCCATCCAGATCTTCAATTCTGTCTATCATATAGGCATCGATAAATTGACCGCCATTCGCAAATGTCGCAAATGCATTCGTATTTTCTTCTACGGTTGTTCCATAAGTTAAACCACCTATAGCGGCGGATAGGTTTTCATAGTCTCCAGCCGTTACTTTTGTGAAGCCCATTTTCTCTAAAAAACCCGCAGGCTTTCGATCCCGGATGGAATCATATAAGCGTAATGCCGGCAAGTTTTGCGATTTTGCCAAAGCTTCACGAGCGGGAATTATTCCTAATTCCTGACTTTCGATATAGTTGGAAGGGCTATATGAACCTAGAGTAAACTTCACATCGACAACCGGACTCCCTGCACCGATTACACCATACTCGATGGCGGGTGCATATACTAATAACGGTTTCATCGTCGAGCCATTTGGACGGTATGCTTGTGTAGCATAGTTGAATTGTTGCTCCAAGTTGAATTTCCGACCACCTACAAAACTTAAAATTTTGCCGGTCGTATTCTCTATGGCGATACTTCCGACTTGAACAGGTTCTTCAATCACAATTTCTTCGCCAGTTTCTTCGTCGATTTGGGTAGTTGTAAAAGTGTGGCCATAACTTTGGAAGTTCTGCGCAGCTTCCTGCATTGCATCATACATTCCTTTATCAATTGTCGAATAGATTCTGTAACCACCTGAGCGCACATCACGATCGGCAAGAATCATATATTTTTCTTCCAAGTTTTCTTCTTCATCTAAACGTTCAGGATCGATTCCATCCTTTTCTGCCAATATCCTTGCGATGATGGCCTTTGCTCGATCTTCCAGTTCGTATGTAAGCCATGGATAGTTATCTGTAGCTTCTTGTTCCGGTTCACGGAAATCTTTTGTAATATCATAATTAACCGCTTGATTGTATTCTTCTTCAGTAATGTAACCAACCGCCAGCATGCGCTTAAGTACCGTTTCCATTCGGTCTATACCAGGTTTTAAACCGTCTGCATCTTTTATCTCCCCTTTATTTGTAAAAGGAGTATGTGCGAATGGTGCTTGTGGGATACCGGCAATATAGGCAGCTTGTGCCAAGTTTAATTCGGATGCTGATATTCCAAATATCCCTTGTGCCGCAGTTTCTACACCGGCAATGTTTTTACCGGACGCATTCCGACCATAAGGAATGATGTTCAAATAAGCTTCTATAATTTCCTGCTTGGTCATAAATTTCTCTAGACGAATGGCTAATAGGATTTCTCTAGCTTTTCGTTCATACGAAACTTCATTCGTTAAAATCTGGTTTTTAATTAATTGCTGGGTTAATGTGGAACCACCTGTTTGAGTCGATGAGTTTGTAATGTCCTGGAAAAGTCCGCGTAAAACGGCCTTTGGAACAATACCATAGTGTTCATTGAAATACTCGTCTTCCGTTGCAAGTACAGCATTGATAAGTGTAGGAGAAACCTTGGCAATCGAAGTTTCCCTTCTTTCCAAATCGGTACGCAGCTTTCCTATATAAATATCGCCTGCGAAATAGATTTCACTAGTCTCATCATAATTATAGATTTGATCTCTCATTTCCGCTTTTGTCATCAGTGGGTCATCTTTTACAAGTGATGCAAAGTATCCAAGTCCAATTCCGCCCACAAAAACGGCCGCAATAGTGGCGAAAATCAGGAAAATGAGAATCAGATTCCAGATAACGCTGCCGGTTATTCTTATTCTGCTCATTTGCTTTGACGTTGCTAATCTATCTAATTTCGCATTTGATTCGCGAATATATTTTATTAAACTGTTCATCCATTCTTTCACGAAACGTCACCCCCTAAAATCTCGTTTATTATAGCATAATTCACGATAGTGCGAACATAGATATTGACATTGAATTTAAATCGAGTAGAATTATCAATATACTTTTCAAGCAAGGATAAGATTGAAGTAGTGTTTTCACTCCCTGATATAGAGAGCCGGCGGTTGGTGAGAGCTGGACATAGTGTGAACGCGAATTACGTTCTTGGAGCTTGAACGGCCACGTTTTCGTTAAAACGTTCCAAAGTGGAAGAAGTTTGCATTATTCATGTCTTCTTCAAGCCGGGTGGTACCGCGTTAAATTAGCTAATTAACGTCCCAGCATGCATTTTTTTGCATGTTGGGATTTTTTTATGCTTCAAAACTTTTGAATAGGTACGTTTTGTAAGTGTTAGTCAGGTTTTTTGTTGGTTTAATTTAATTATTAATTATAAATAATGCAAAGAATAAGAATGGAGGATAAATAATGACGAACCCTTTAATTGAAGATTTACAATGGCGCGGCTTGTTATACCAACAAACTGATGCAGAAGGTATGGAGAAATTATTGAATGAAGAAAAGGTGTCTTTGTATGTTGGGGTGGATCCAACAGCGGATTCGATGCATATAGGACATATCGTGCCACTTTTAACGCTGCGCAGATTCCAACAAGCTGGACATCGACCGGTATTGCTAGTTGGTGGGGCAACAGGGATGATTGGTGATCCATCCGGCCGTTCTACAGAACGAAATTTATTGACTGAAGAACAAATTGCGCGTAATGTAGCAGGCTTAAAAGCGCAGATGGAGCGTATTTTTGATTTTAGTGAAGTCGAGAATGGTGCGCAACTTGTCAACAACCATGACTGGATTGGAAAATTAAGCGTAATTGATTTCTTGCGTGATTATGGGAAATTGGTGAATGTGAATTATTTATTGGCAAAAGATACGATTTCATCCCGTTTAGAATCAGGGATTTCGTTTACTGAATTTACGTACACAATTATACAAGGCCTTGATTTCAACTACTTATATGATCATTACAATGTGAAAATCCAGGTTGGTGGATCCGACCAATGGGGAAATATCACAACAGGACTGGAAGTAATCAGAAAAACACATGAAGAAGAAACGAAAGCCTTCGGGATTACTATACCATTAGTAACAAAAGCGGACGGTACAAAATTTGGTAAAACTGCGGGAGGTTCTGTCTGGTTAGATCCTGAAAAAACATCCCCATACGAGTTCTATCAATTTTGGGTAAATACAGCTGATTCTGATGTAATCAAGTATTTAAAAATTTTCACTTTCCTGTCCCGAGAAGAAATTGAAGCACTCGAAGTAACGGTGCAAGAAGAACCGCATTTACGAAAGGCCCAAAAAACATTGGCATCGGAAATGACCAAGTTAATCCATGGTGAGGTCGGTTTGGAACAGGCCGAAAAAATTACGGGCGCGTTATTTTCAGGGGATTTGAAGGCGCTATCTGCCGAAGAGATGAAAGTAGCGTTTGCAGGAGTCCCTTCTGTTGAGCTCGCAAAAGAAGACAAAAACATAGTGGACTTGTTGGTGGAAGCTGGAATTTCTTCTTCTAAACGCCAAGCCCGTGAAGATGTAACGAACGGGGCCATTTCCGTGAACGGCGGCAAAATAGCTGACCTCGACTATGTAATCGATGGAAATGATCGTTTGGAAGATGCGTTTGCCATTATCAGACGAGGAAAGAAAAAATATCACATGGTAAAATTTAATTAATCGGCGACGTCCTAGTTTGAAATTGACTAGGACGTTTTTTTGTTTTTTTAGAATAAAAAAATAAATACTACTCATAATAATGTGGTGGAGGTGAGAGACATGGCACAAAACAACAATAACAACAACAACCAACGCAACAACCGTCAAAACAATGATGCGGATAACCGCAACAACCGCGCGGAGTTCGCTGAGGAAGCAAACTTTGACCTCAACAATAACAGAAACAACAACAACAACAACAATCAAAACAACAACAACAATGAAAATCGCTAAGTAAAGCCTTTCACACAAAAGTATAGTAATGTTTAAAAACATCTATACAAAACCCCGAATTGTGACACTTACCTAAGTGACTATTCGGGGTTTTTATTTATTTGAATTGAGCAGGAGAATTTTTTAGTAAAGGATCAGTGCGATCATCAATGATTGAAATCCTTGGGAGGAGTGTTGAAAAGATATGGGGGTGCAGGATTCAATACAGGTTTGCCTGCAAATGGCACAGGTTTTTCTACATACTTAAATTGGCCTTCGCCGTCCATACTTGGACCGTGTGCCCAACGACCATGAGCACTGGCGTTTCCAGCAGAGAAATTAAATAAAATATGTGAAACTTCCCGATGTTCCAACTCTCTTGGGAAGGTACTTGGAACAACTATATTTTCTTTTGCCTCCATTTCCTTAATGGCAGCGACCCATTGATTTTGATGCATAGTATCGCGAGCCAGAAGCCAAGCCAGCATATCTTTTACACCTCTATCATCTGTCATCTCATAAAGTCTGGCCACTTGCAGGCGGCCTTGGGATTCTGCTGTCAGGTTCATGCGGAAATCGGTCAATAAATTTCCACTAGCAACAATATAATCAGCTTTCCATCGATTGCCATTGCTATCTGCAGGCATCGCACCAAGACCTGATACGATGATATGTTGAGGATCCATTCCACCTAGGATGGCATTGATAACCGGATTTTTTGCGGCTTCTTCCAAAGTTGGCAGTGGGGCACCTTCGAGGAGCCGAGCAATCATCGTTGCAAGCATTTCAATATGAGCAAGCTCTTCCGTGCCTGTATCAAGTAAAAGGTCACGATATTTTTCATTCCCTCTTACATTCCAGCCCTGGAACAAATATTGCATAGCCACCGAGATTTCTCCCCATTGGCCACCCAAAAACCTCTTGAAGCATTCTTGCAAAAACTGGATCCGGTCTTTCAGGCTTTGCATGATATTGCAATTCTTTAATATGGTAAAACATACTTTCACACTCCTTATTTTCACTAACAATAAAATATGCCTATTGATAATAAGTGTTCCTTCAATGATTTTGAATGAAAGTGCAAAATAACCTCTTGTTTTATGATTATTATATATCCACCGTCTTTATGAAACATCAAAAGGATAACGTTTGTTCGTTGTTGAGTTCACTTCTATAATTTGTATGCCCAAATTTCCGTCATTAAATAAGAAATATCAAATTGCTTTTATGAATGTAGATATACATGAGAGGGGATGATATTATTAGTAAGGTTTAAAGGTAAAGGCAGAAGGATTTAATGAGAAACTGTCTGTCTTTAATACAGTCAAAAAAGTAATATGCCTGAAAACTTAAAGTTTCAAGCATACATATTCAATTATAAAAGAAAGTCAATACAGGGGTGTATACCGTGATACAATCTATTTTTGAAGCAGTAATAAGTGCGCCAGAAAAGGGACATTTAGCAGATTATATTCCCGCTTTAGCAAACCAGTCGAAAAACTTATTTGCAGTGTACATAATTGATGAAAAAGGTGAAGTATTAACATTTGGAGATTTCAAAGGTGTATTAACCTTGCAAAGTATATCCAAGGTAATGAGTTTTATAGTAGCAGCAGATAGTTTAGGAATTGATCAAGTACTTGAAAAAGTGGATGTGGAGCCTACTGGGGATCCGTTTAACTCCATTGTGCGCCTGGAAGTCGCTGAAAAAGGAAAGCCCTTTAACCCGATGATTAATGCCGGAGCGATAACGGTCGCTTCTTTGTTACCTGGGGATACTGTTGAAGCGCGAGTGAAGTCGGTCACAGATTTTATTAGCCAAGTAACAGGAAGGGAACATTCGGTAAATCAAGAAGTTTTCAAATCAGAGATGGAAACGGCTTATCGTAACCGAGCAATTGCCAACTATTTAAAAGCAAACGATTATCTACGGGGTACGGTAGAGGAAGCGTTAGAGACGTATCTACAACTTTGCTCGATTGAATTAACGACAGAAGATTTGGCGAGACTCGGTTTATTTATCGCCACTGACGGTTTACTGTTAACGGTAACGGAAAATAAAAATCTCATCACCCGAAAAACAGCCCGCTATACAAAAGCACTTATGATGACGTGCGGCCTATATAATGCATCCGGTAAATATGCGGCAACAATCGGAATCCCGATGAAAAGTGGGGTGTCCGGAGGCGTATTATGTACCGTCCAAAATGGTCAAATCGAACATTTACAAGGCCGAATGGGAATCGGCGTATTCAGTCCAATGATTGATGAAATCGGAAATAGCGTCAAAGGAATGGACTTTTTACAGAGAATTTCGGAGCATTACAATTTAAGTGTATTTTAGTAGAACGAGATAAAACCACTTAAAAGAGTGGCTTCAGAGTGTAGACAAAGTCGATCTTCGACTTTGTCTACGCGTTTTTTTAGGCTATTTCCTTCAATAAAAAATTACCTAGACTGTCTTGAAAACGCTTGGCAGACAAGGCGGGCAGTCGAGTGAAGAGATGAATAGAACATTAGGTTCATGAGGGGACGAACGAGACAACCAACGCAGGATGGAAGCGTTTGTCAACAGTCTGAAACCACTAAAAAGAGTGGCTTTTTTATTCTAGTTAAAATCACATCTGTCCATGATAATTTAATGTCCCCCAGATACCCTCAAATAGAATGGTTTTTTATTATCCCTTGTAAGTACCTAAAAGTTATCTATAAATAATAAAAAACCCCAAAACAATGGCATAGCCAATGATTTGGGGTTTAGAAATTTGCTTCTTATCTGAGCAAAGAGATTAACGAGAGTAGAACTCAATAATGTTAAAAACCCTTGATATATATAAGTTTAAAAGGCGTTTATGGATTGTTAGCCCCAATTTTAGCCCCACTTGCTTCTAATGTTTGATTAAACAATGCAACTGATTGTGATTCAGCTTCCTCAAGAACATGTCCATAAATTTCATAAATCATTTTTGGTGTATTTCCTAAACGTTCAGCAATAACTTTAACATTTTGACCACTATTTAAAAGAATTGTGGCATGAGTATGACGTAAACCGTGGATTGTTACATCAGGGAGGTTTGCCTTTTTTAAAATACGTCTAAAAGCATACAAAACACTATTATCGGTTATCGGTTCCCCAGTCTGATAGGAAGTAAAAACAAAAGAATCATCAAAACACTGGTAGCCAAATGATAGCATTGTTTCCATACACCATTTACGATAGGTTTTTAATTGTTGGATGAGTAGATCATCAATTAAAATTGTTCTATAACTATTATTTGTTTTTGGTGTACGTACGCCTTTATTATCTCTTGTTCTTTCAATTGTGATTGTCTTATTCTTAAAGTTTATATTTTTCCACTGAAGCCCCATAGCTTCCCCTTTTCTAATCCCTGTATAAGCAACAGTTAAGATAAAAGTGAAATTAGTGATATTTTCAGCGTTTTTTGCAGTCGATAAGAAATGAACCAATTGATCTGGTGTAAAATAATTTAATTTTTCATTTTTTTGGTTTTCGTCTTTGTTATAGATATTGATTTTTGTAAATCGGTTACGCTGCAAGATTTCATCATCTACTGCTGCATTGATGGCGATTTTAAATAATCTGTGAAGTAGTTGAACTGTACTCGGTTTATACTTTGATTTGAGTACATTGATGTATTCGCGTACATAAGTAGTTTTATCTAATTTTTGCAGTTTGTATTTGCCTAGAAGTGGCTTCATTTGCAGTCTAATGGCGATTTCTCGTTGTTTACGCGAAGTAACTTTCCAACTACTTTTGTATGTTTCATACCAAATATCAAGCCATTGACCAACTGTTATATTTTCGTATTCTACTTGTTTTGTTTGTCCGCGCAGCGTTTGAGCTTTTACTTCTAGTAAAGCTTGAATCGCTGCTTTGTCTGATTTAAACCCACTTTTTTTCTTCTCTTTGCGTTTTCCCATATTGTCATAGTATTTATGTCGGTACATCCACAATTTTTCGCCTTTATTAGTGAAATAGTGATAAATTTCAGGTTCTTTTACATGTTTATTTATTGTCATTACTATTATTCCTTTCCGCTTGGCGGGCGTGTGTACAGGAATGAATAAGTTTTGAAATAAACATAAATAATCTATTTTTGCTTACTTTCGATTTAATAAGCTAAATAGTTTATCTAATTTTATCATATTATATATATATTTTTTTTATTCTGTAAAAAAATTATATATCTAGTAGTAATATGTTACCATTTTAAAAAATTTTATAAAATTACTTATTCTTTTTTTAGTTTTATACATACAACTTAAATATAAGCGAAATTGAAAATGGAAGGGAGGTTAATAGAGATGGATAGAATTACATTGACAGTAAAAGAAACTGCTGAATTGCTTGGAATTTCATTAACGACTATTTATTCATTAGTGAAAACAAATGATATTCCCCACACAAAAGTCAAAGGGAAAATTCTCTTCCATCGTAATACGGTTGAGAAGTGGTTAATTGACGGAGCTTCAAAGACAGAAAAAGGCGGTGATTTAGATGATTCCAGCGAATATCAAAGTACAAATCGATGAGAAAGCCTTGAAGCAGTACATCCATGAACAACTAGAGCAACAGATACAACATGAGTGTTTGTTAGTGGATGTAATAAAACTAGCAATTTTACTTTCTATGTCACAGAGATTTATAGAAGAAGAATTTCTTCAAGATCCGCGCGTTAGACAATTTGAAGTCCGAAAAAATAAAAAACGTTGGTACTGGTACAAAGAAACAACTGAAGTGATAAAACAAATAATTGAAGACGAATGGAATAAATAAAGCCTTGGCGGGCATGTGGAGGTAGGTAATCACGTCAATAAGGGAGAGATAAAAAATGAAAATTAATCATTTGAATTTATCTAAACAAGGAAAAGCAGCCTTAATATTATGCAAATCAATATAAATGGCATGTGTTCCCACTAATGCCAAGAGGGAAAGTCCCCCTTACAAAGAATGGTCATTTGGATGCAACTTTAGATGAACAAAAGTTATTCGAATGGTGGTCAAAATACCCGAATGCTAATGTTGCAATTCGTACGGGAAAAGTGTCAGGTATTGTTGCGGTTGATGTAGATGGCGAAGAAGGGGAATGTTCACTAGAGATTTTAATGTCAGCAAATGAACAATTTCCAGAAACAGTTGAAAGTATAACTGGGAATGGTGGAAGACACATCTTATTCAAGTATCCAGTTATTGAGGGGATTCAAATCCGAAATAAAGTAGGATGGTTAAAACGAGATTCAAAATTAGACATACGAGGTGAGGGTGGTTATATCGTAGTACCTCCATCTGTTCATCCAAATGGAAAATTATACGAATGGGAAGTATTAAGCAGACCAAATGAGGTTGAAATTGCTGAAATTCCAAATTGGTTACTACAGTTATTAGTTTCAACTGAACAGAAATTAAATCATTCAAAGCCAACTTCCTATTGGACTAGGATTCTCGAAGGTGTAAATGAGGGAGAGCGTAATAACGCGGCAACATCTCTTGTAGGGTATTTATTTAGAAGATATGTAGATCCTGAGATAATAATAGGATTCGTTGAAATGTGGAACAGAAGAAATAACCCACCGCTTTCTTCGGAAGAACTTGAAAAAGTTATTATCAGTATAGGAAGAAAAGAACAGGTAAGGCGTAACTTGAAAAGCGGTGAATTTTGAATTGGATAAAGAGAAAATTTTAAAAACGTTAAGTGAACAGTCGTCAATTGAATGGCAACAACCAATAACGTTGGAGAACAGTACTTTGCCAATCTTTAATACTGACATTTTCCCCAATTGGTTAAAAGATTATGTGGATGCAATTGCAGAAGAAACACAAACACCAAAAGATGCACCTGCTATGGCGTGTATTTCTACATTATCAACCATATTAGGAAGAAAGTATGTCGTACAAGCCCGTAAAAATTGGATTGAACCATTAAACACATATACAGTTATGGCATTAGATCCAGCTAATCGGAAAAGCGCGGTATTTAACTTTTTTCAAAAACCAATTGTAGAATTTGAAAAAACAGAACGAGAGCGACTTATTTCTATTGTAACAGAGGAAAAAGCAGAGCGAGAGGTAATTCGCAAAAGAATTATAGAGTTAGAACGGCAATTTGGAAGAACTGAGGATGAAGACAATAAAAATATCCTGTTAAAAGAAATCAAGGAATTGAGAAAAAAAGTAGATGAAGAGTTGAATCCATTGACTCGATTTCCACGTTTTTTCACAAATGATGCTACACCTGAAAAAATAGCTGTGCTTATGTATGAAAATAATGAGTGCTTTGCAATTCTATCGTCAGAGGGAGCTGAAGTATTTGAAATGATGGCTGGTAGATATTCAGATAAATTCAATATTGACACGTATCTAAAAGCCTTTTCAGGTGACAACATAACAATTGATAGAATTGGGGATGGACGAAGTATTTCATTAGAAAATCCTACATTAACAATTGGCTTATTTGTTCAACCATCTGTAATTCAAGATTTACCTCCTTATTTTTCATATAGAGGATTAACACAACGTTTTCTTTTCTTTCTCCCTAAATCGTTTATTGGGGAAAGAAAAATTCAACCAAATGAAATTCCTGATTATGTAGTAAATATATACAATGCGAACATCAAAAAATTAATTGAATTGAGATTGCCAACACAATCAGACCCAAACAATCCAATTAAAAGTTCTTTGCCCTTAATATTCAATTCTGAAGCACAGCAATATTTAACTCAAATTCAAATTGAGATTGAGTTAATGTTTAAAAATCAGGATTTGAATGAAGCTTTAAAAGGGTGGTTAGGAAAACTGGTTGGTCAAATTATTCGGATAGCTGGTTTGTTACATGTTACTGAATATGTCCAAACAGGTACTATTCCAATGTCTATCAGCAAAGAAACGTTAATGAAAGCTGATAGTTTAAGAGACTATTTCATTCAGCATGCTGAAAAGGCATTTGGTATTATTGGACAACATGAAAGCCTTGATGATGTGAGATATATCTTAAGAAAAATTAAATCAAAAAAATTTGACGGGAAGGAAATAATTGATTTCCAGGAAATATGGCAGTTAGTTAAAAAACGGTTCAAAGTATCTGAAAAGTTAAAGGATGTGCTAATTACTTTAGAAGAATTAAATTATATTAAAAATGCTAAGGATGGTAGGAAACAAATTATTCATGTTAATCCGTATCTTATTAAAAGCTCCCCTAATAACCCTAATACTAAAGAAACAATGATATGCCAAGAAGATGAACTAGGGGATGGTGAAATTTTAAAAGCACCTAATTACCCTAGTACAGATAGAAATGAATTAGGGGAACTAGTACCTTTTAGGGTAGATACGCCCCCTAGTGAAAATCCTTTAAATAACAATGTTTCAAACTCATTAGGGGAAATAGGGGAAGCTACTCCTAGAGTTATATCAGAGGATGGTTCTGAGTTAATATGAACTATCAATCAATTATTGAACAATGTAACTCTATGAATCATTATTTAAGCGCGGTGGATGGTAGCATTAAGGTAGAAAATGCTGCCACCCTACCACCACATTTGAGACAGGCTATTATAAATAATAAACCGTTAATTATGGAAGCATTAGAACATGATGAAATGGCTAGAGTTAACGGTTTACTTATAGGAATAACTGGATTGTTATATACATGTTCAGTTAATCGGAATAGCGCTGTTTATATCGAATTAATAAATAATGAGTGGGTAGCATGGAGCGAAACATATGAATCTCATAAACGTAATAAGTATATCAAGTCGAAAACGATTGCTTCAGGGAGTACATTTGAATATGTACTTAGTAAGTTGAAGCGATATTTGGAGAATATTAAGAAGAATGCTTTTGCTTTAAAACGGTAACTTTCACAACTCGAAATACCATATGAATGCTTTTCCAGATTTATTACGTTTATCTAGAGTGAAGGAGGTTTTATTATGCCTAAAGTTGCAAGTTGGGAGCAAAAAGAACGCTTTATTGAGTTAAGGGCAAAAGGAACACCATTTGAAGCGATTGCGAATGAAATTGGAATTAGTAAGCCAACTCTATTAGAATGGGCGAAAGAATTCAAAATTGAAATTGCAAATTCCAAAGCATTTGAAATCGAAGCACTTCAAGAACGGTTTTTTATGAGTTGGAAAAAACGAACTGAATTGCTGAATAATCAACTGGAACAAATCAATCAAGAACTTGAAAAACGTGATTTGTCTGAGGTGGCAACAGAAAAGTTAGTTGATATGCAACTTAAATTGCTGGAAAAGCTGAAACAAGAACAAATTGATATAATGTTTAAACAGGAACAAGAACGTGATGAAATATTTAATGAAATGTTATTAGGCAAAGAGGTAACAATGTGGAAACCAGAATAATCGCGCGGTTTTTGACTAGAAGTTGACTGGTTTTTTACCATCTAGTGTAAAAGTGACCATTTTTAGTGGGGTCACTTTTATTTTATTTGGGTTATATTGAATTTTATAATTAAATAAATCGAGGGTTTTAATAACAGAATATTTTTGACTATCGGAGCCTTGTTACTGGTGTATTATTTTAAATAGTAACTTTACCAAGTCTAAAATCCATGCTGCTAAAGGAGTACGATGTTGTTAAAGGGGAGTATGTCATTGAAATATATTCATCAGGTCGTTCTGCTGAAGCGAACTTTAATACCTTCTCTGGATACGTATTACTGGAAAATGTTAGTACTTTTTTCTAGTCTTATGAAATATGCCAAGTTATATGAAATTTTGTAAAAAGGAGGTACAATAAATGGTAATATATTAAAAAACGAGTGGAGAACATATTATGAAAGAGTATAAGATTAATAAAGATTTAATAAATGCAATACAAAATGATAATTTATTAGTATTTGTTGGTGCAGGTTTATCTAAGAATTATGAATTTCCTTCTTGGAAAGAATTAGTCTTGGATATACTTAATGAGCTTTCAATTGACGACAATAAGTATGAAGGATTAAAAAATGTATTAGAAGAAAATATTTTTTCTGAAATAGAGATACTTGATAAATTACTGATAATGAACCCAGGTAATCGAGGAAGAGTATATGAAGTTTTAGAATCCAGTATTGATCGTAATATAACGGATTTAGATCTTAGTATACCTAAAAAGATTGGAAATTTGTGTTCAAAAATAATAACTACAAACTATGACATGATTTTAGAAAAAGCATTACCTAATTTTAAGAAGATTGTACATGATGATAAATATCATTTAGGTCGGTTAACAGATTATGAAGAATATATATATAAAATTCATGGAAGTATCGAAAAACCAGAAAACTGTATTCTTTTTAGAGACGACTATAATGTTTTGTATTCCACAACTGCACCAACTGCTGCTATAAATCGTTTAAAGTCAATTATAACAGATAAAACAATGTTATTTATAGGCTTTAGTTTTAATGATGAATATGTAAAAGACACATTTAAATACATTTGCGATGTGTATAATAATTTTAATAAAACTCATTATATACTCACTACAGAACATGTTGATTTTTCGGATTATAATTTAATGCCTATATCTATTGATTCTTGGAAGGAATTACCTGAATTTCTAGATTTTTTAGAGGGAAAAAAAGGGGATTCATTTTTGCCCCAGGTCACTTATGAAATTGAGAAGAAGGAAGACTCTCAATTAGCTCTAGTCGAAGATAGTGTATTCAAAATTGCAATACTTTATTGTAACCCTATAGATTCTGAACCATATTACAATTTAGACAATTTATTAAAATATTTTAATAAATTCAATATTAATATTGATTGTTATCACTTGACTGAAGAGAACTTAAATGAACTTGAATCATATAATTATTTATTTATTTTTACAAAAGAAATTCAAAAAAGAATCATAATTGAAGATGAATATTTTAGAAAAAAAACAATTACAATAAAACGGTTAGAAGATCAACTAGCAATACTAAAACCAGATGGGATATTTTTGTTTTTAGATAAAGTAACTGACCTCACTGACAGTGAGAGCCTTAGTTATCCAATTGCAGTTTTGCAATATGAAGAAAATTTAAATAATTTATTATTCAGATTATTTAAGAAAACCGAACTAGATAACTTGAGCAACTCAATTATTTATAACCATTCAAGTTTTTTTGTAACTACCGTAAATAAGGGTAAAGGACTTGTCAAAAATAAAAATTATGGTAATCACATATCTAACAATATAGAAAAAAAGAATCTGATTAATTTTGTGGGTAGAAAAATTGATATTACTGATATTATTCGAAAAGTCATAGTAAGCCGCCAAGATAAAATAATCACAATTAAAGGTTCAGGAGGTATTGGAAAAACTTCAACAGTAAAAAAAATTGCACTAGAGTTTTATGAACGAGGACTATTTAAAGATGGAATTGATTTTATTGACTGTGAATTTGTTAAGGATTATAAGACTTTTGAAAAGAATATCGCTAGAACCTTTAACTTAGAAGGTTCAATAAACTTTGTAGAACATATAAGTAACTCCGAAACTAAATCCGATTCATTAATAATTTTAGATAATTTCGAACCCTTATTATACTTAGAAGACATTGAAAAAATGAAGAATTTAATTACATTTATTAGTGATTTTAAAACTGTGATTATTACTTCAAGAGAGTGGATAGGTTTTGAATTTGAAGAAATGCATGAGTTGCGAAACTTTACTTCTGAAGAAGCTGAGGCTCTCTTTAGAAGACTTTACCCGTCAATTCTCAAGGATGATGACAGAAAAATATTAAAAGAAGATATTCTTGAAAAATTATTAAATAATAATCCATTGGCAATTAAAATTGTCACACAAAATCTTCCTAAATTCATTAGAATGGATGCATTAAGGGAGGAACTAAAAGAGGACTTTTTCAGGGCTACAAACACTGGGTACATAGATATATTCGATAATAAAGTAGATGGTAATATCGAAAGGTCTGTGTCTTTATATCAGTCTATTTACTACTCCTATAAACGATTAACACCAAGGGAACAATTAGGTTTTGAACTTTTGTCTCTGTTCCCTAATGGAATTCATATGGAATCGTTTAAGAATTTCTTTAGAACTGATGAATTCAAGACAGATACTTACAAAATTACCAATAAAGAAATACGAAGCTTGGAAAATAAATCATTAATAGAAATAAATGGAGGTTTTATTTCACTACAATCAATAATCGGTAGATTTGCTGAGTTCCACTTCAATAAAAGATCGGAAGAGGAGAAGTATAAATATTATAAAAGAGCGTATGCATTTAATCTATATCTATTAGAAATGTTAGATGAGGTATTCGAAAAGAAAAGAGTAGAAAGCTTATCTATTTTTGATAAAAATGAAGATAATTTTCTAAAATCTTTAGAATACCTAGAAAAACTTAACTATGAAAACAAGACGTATATATTTTATATAGAAACACTCACAAAATACTATCAAGGAATAGGACAGTTAAAAAAGTTTCGTAAGCAATTAACGAAATTTGACAAATTATTTCTAGGTGTAACTAATGGACTGTTAGTGAGGGACATACTTATTGCATATTTAAAATATTATGAGGGAGACTTTGAAGCAGCATTTAATTTTTTAATTTCTGAAATCTCCCTTGAATCTTTAAATAACATTGAACCAGACACTGATCCAATTATAAAAAAAATAATCCTTAGTTATGCACTTCATTTATATGCTTTAGAGGGTTATGAATACCAAGTAATAGAGTTTTATATAAAAAATGGCATGTACGAGAAACAGCATATTTACAGCGTGTTATTTAAGCTTGGTGCCTATAAGTCTGTTGAAGAATATACGAGAAAAGAAGGATTTTTCCAATTTGAGGTTAAACTAAATACAGGGAAAATTAATCTTGAGGAGCTTGAATCATATATTGAAGTTGGCATTTATAATAAACAGTATATAGAATTAATGCAAACAAACTATATTAAAACTAAGTTAGGTACGATTAATAGTGAGGTAATAGATAAATTAGTAGTAACCAACCCTTATACAATGGGCATAAAAGCACTAATGTTAGCATTAATTGAGGAAGATGTAACCTATAAATCTACGCTTTTTGAAAGGGCGATTGAAAAGCTCACTCACATAAAATATTACTATGTAGAAGCAATCTATTTCTATTGTGAATTCTTAAAAGAAAAAGATCCAGAACAATTCACTTCTTGGTATAATTTAGGTAAAGATCTATCAGAAAAATATCATTATTATTATCATGTCCATAGGTTCAACACGTTAATAAGTGGATTAGATTTCATTGAGTATGATGAAGACAATTATCTATCTCTTATTAAAAATGAAATTAATCAGCTAGTTGACGAAAATAATAAAGATAAATTTGTATTAGTGAATAGCTAAATTTCAATTCAAAAAAGGGTGCCCTCCTGGGGACACAGAATAACTAAAGAAACCCAATTTGTTTTAAAAAGTCGATTTGTATCACAAATCTTGTGACAAATCGACTTTTTCAGTGTCTCCTATTTTGGATTCACCTTTTTTTGTTTTGAATGTAGAAAGGGCATCGAACAGGGTGGGGAGGTTTCTTTTCCTAGGGGTAGCGAGATGACAGATTATGGTTTAGTAAAGGTATAATAATTCTTTTTATATGGAGTTGTTTATTGCAAAATAGAAGTGCAGACTAGTGCAAAGAATTTGT
>NZ_JPVO01000035.1 GCF_000772955.1 Ureibacillus sinduriensis BLB-1 = JCM 15800
TTGGGAATTGTCCGTGAGAGCGGTTCTATTGGACAAAAAAACGCGAAACCCGCCGAGAATTGTCCATGAGCCCGCTTCTATTGGACAAAAAATTCCGAACTCCGTGGGAATAGTTCATGAGCCCGGTTCTATTGGACAAAAAACGCGAACCCACCGAGAATTGTCCATGAATCCGGTTCTATTGAACAAAAAAACGCGAACCCACCGAGAATAGTCCGTGAGCCCGGTTCTATTGGACAAATAATTCCCGAGTAGCCGAGAATTGTCCCTGAGAGCGGTTCTATTGGACAAAAAAACGCGAACCCACCGAGAGTTGTCCGTGAGACCGGGTCTATGGGACAAATAAAACCGAACCCACCGAGAATAGTCCATGAGCCTGGTTCTATTGGACAAATAACTCCGAACCCCCCAAGAATTGTCCATGAACTCGATTTCAATGGACAACTCAATCGTGAATTTATGAAAATTGTCCATAAGCCCTGTTCGATTGGACAATTCATTCCTAACTCAATCGAGAATAGTCCATGAGTGCGTGGATTAAACCACCTTTAAAAATTATCCCGGTGAAAAATATATTTACCTTTGACGAATATTAAACAAAAGTTTATAATTATAAACAAATGTTTATGAATTGGGGTGGAATGTGGGTGAATGAAAAAGAACAGCTCGTTCTTCAAACGATCAAGAACAACCCTTTTTTATCGCAACAGGAAATGGCGGAAGCCTTAAATATGTCAAGGCCGGCTTTAGCGAATTTAATTTCCGGGCTTACAAAAAAAGGCGAGATTATAGGGCGTGCCTATGTACTGCCTGATAGAAACTCGATTTTTGCAATCGGAGGAGCGAACGTCGATCGTAAGTTTCACCTCAACGGTTACGTGCAATATGGAACTTCAAATCCATCTACCGTAACGGAAAGTGTCGGGGGGGTTGCAAGGAATATTGCCGAAAACTTAGGACGTTTTGGCAATGAAGTGAAGCTAATTACACTTCTTGGAAAAGACCAAGGCGCCAACTTCATTGAAAAGGAAAGTCAGGCATTTGTGAATCTGGATTATGTCGAAATACTGACTGATGTTAAAACGGGTTCCTATAGTGCAGTATTGGATGCGCATGGGGAATTAATACTCGCAATGGCGGATATGTCTATTTACGATTCCATGCTGCCATCTGTCATCAAAAAACACGAGGCACTTCTCAGTAATGCAAAATGTATAATTGTTGACCTGAATTGTCCGAAAGAAACGGTTGTTTACTTGCAAAACCTTGCTTGTTCAAGAGGGGTTCCATTTGCAATAATTCCGGTATCTGCACCGAAAATAAAAAATATGCCCGATGATCTCATCGGAGTCACTTACTTCATCTGCAATCGTGATGAAGCGGAGGCATATCTCAACATCCGTATACTTAATGACCAAGATTATTCAATTGCGGTCAAAATGCTCCTTGAAAAAGGGGCGAGCAATGTCATTTTGACTTTGGGCGATCAAGGCGCCATGGTTGGTAATGTGGATGGCGTATTTTACTTTAAGGCTGAGAAAACAACTGAAATTATCGATGTAACCGGTGCTGGAGATGCTTTCGTTGGAGGGTTCTTGCATGGCATTCTAAATGAAGAGCCATTTATGAGTGCCGTGAAATTTGGTCAAGATAATGCAAGGAAAACTTTGCAGTCGGATAAAACAGTTAGAACAGATATCACTGTTGATGAACTAAACAATTGGAGGAATAACTAACATGGAAAAATATCTATCTTATTCACAAGAAGTATTAGAGGCAAAGGAAAAAGGGTTGCCGATTGTAGCACTGGAATCAACAATTATTTCGCACGGAATGCCATATCCGCAAAACGTACAAACTGCTAGGGAAGTAGAACAAATTATTCGTGACAATGGCGCTGTACCTGCAACGATTGCCATTATCGATGGAAAAATCAAAATCGGTCTAACGGACGAGGAACTTGAAATGTTCGGAAATGCGGATAATGTGGCAAAAACTTCGCGACGTGACCTAGGCTACCTGTTAGCAACGAAAAAACTTGGAGCTACAACTGTGGCAGCGACTATGATTGCTGCAGAGCTTGCTGGAATCGAACTGTTCGTAACAGGAGGTATTGGCGGGGTCCATAGAGGAGCGCAAAACACTATGGACATTTCTGCAGACTTGGAAGAGCTGTCTCAAACGAATGTAGCCGTTGTATGTGCTGGAGCAAAATCAATCCTTGATATCGGCTTGACACTCGAATATCTTGAAACAAAAGGTGTGCCGGTTGTAGGCTTTGGAACGGATATGTTACCGGCGTTCTATACGAGGGAAAGTGAATTCTCCGTAAACATCCGTCTGGACTCGGCAAAAGAAGTGGCAGACATGATGAGAGCGAAATGGGATTTAGGTCTACAAGGCGGTTCTGTCATTGCCAACCCGATACCAAAAGAAGAAGCAATGGATGCGAGTTTTGTCAATGGCATTATTGAAACAGCACTTGTTGAAGCTGAAGAAAACGGCATTAAAGGGAAAGATGTGACACCATTCCTGCTTGGAAAAGTGAAAGAATTGACGGAAGGAAAATCGTTGGAAGCAAATATCGCCCTTGTAAAAAATAATGCAAGAGTTGGAGCAGCCATAGCGGTTGAATTAAACCAAAATAAATAATGCTCTTACAACATAAAGAACTTAGGAAGTAAGAGTTTATCCATAAAAAAAGTTTCCCCGCCAGATTTCAAATCTAGCGTTGGAAACTTTTTTTACTTTCTTAATGTGCCAAGTTCGGAAACGATAGCCTGCATTTCACTTGGACTGAACGTATTGCGTTTCATCACCATTTCGTAAAGATACAGTATATCCTCATAATGTTCATCTGTGAAATGTTCTGATTTCATAGCGTCAACATTTACCATGCGTAGTTTTTCCTTAATTTGCTCGATCATAAAAGAAACATTTTCGTTTGATGGTTTTGTCAAATCCATTTTTGTTCCCACCTTTCAGGAGTATCCATATAATCATTCCATTCAATGCCCTTCTTTGTCAATAACAATTGATGCTTACTTCAAAAAGGATTATTTTTCTATTACAATGGGTAATGTAAAGAAAATATTACCATAAATTATGGGTTTTAACTTTGAGCGGGAGGTAATGATAATGAGTGAAAGTAAATTAGTTAAATCAATTTTGGCAGGAGCTATTATCGGTGCAGTTGCTAGTATGTTTGACCGTAAAACGAGAGAACATACAATAGAAACAACAAAAAAAATGAAGGATCATGTGGTTTATTATGCGAAAAATCGGGATGAGTTACAACAACTGATTGAACAAAAAGTAGAGGCAGCACAAAAAATATATGTGAATACATCGGAGAATATTAATGCCATTGTAAGCAAAATTGAAGAAGTAAAGCAAATTCCCAATAGTGTCCAAAATAACAATATAGATAAAAAGAGTGAGATAATACTGCCGGAAAATTTGAACTAAGTGGACCGAGGGGGAGTGGGCAAGATTTGAGTGAAGAGAAAAATGCGCAAAATAATGATGTATTATCCATAGCAAAATCCTTTGTAGACCCAGATGAGGCCAAAATTGATGTAACAACAACAAAAGGATTTTTCCAGGATTTGATCGTACGGATGCGGGACGTTGATATTTCGGGTATGGGAGCTCAATTAGCTTACTTCTTCTTATTATCATTTTTTCCTTTATTAATCTTTATCGTGACCTTATTGCCTTATCTCAATCTTAATCAAGAAGATGTATTTGACTTCATCCAAACAATCGTACCGACAGAAGTCTTTTTGCTAACACAAGGAACCTTGACCGAAATACTGACAACCCAAAATGGCGGCGGGCTGTTATCTATAGGGATTTTAGGTACACTTTGGTCTGCATCCAGGGGAGTCAATGCCTTGATTAAAACATTAAATGGCGCTTATGAAACGGAGCCGAAATCTGGGTTGATTAATCGGGCATGGTCGTTGGTTTTTACCATTGCCCTAGTGGTCGTCATTTTAATCGTTTTGTTCATCTCCATATTTGGCCATCAATTTGCCTATAATTTGTTTGATTTTTTAGGGGTTGAAGAAACATTCGCGAGTTTTTGGGAAATGATCAGATGGGTGCTGCCACCGACATTAATTTTCTTGGTTTTAAGTTTAATGTACTGGATCATTCCGAATACAGACCCGAGGCTACGTGTTTTCAGCGTTCTGCCGGGAGCCATCTTTTCGACTATATCATGGGTCGCATTAATTTATGGGTTTTCCATTTATATCAACAACTTTGGAAACTATGCTTCCACGTATGGAAGTATCGCTGGGGTCATCATCTTGATGCTTTGGCTGTACTTCACCGGGATGATCCTCATATTTGGAGGGTTATTAAATGCAACTATGCATAAAAGGAGTTTAGTTAAAAAGGGTTATAAAGAATAATAAGAGAAAGAGCTTTTGCAGCTGGATGCAAAAGCTCTTTTCATTACCCTCTTAACATCCGCAGGCCGTTCAAGATAACCAAAATCGTACTGCCTTCGTGACCAATGACACCAAAGGGCAGGTCAACAACTTGCAGAAAGTTGGAAATGATTAACAAGGCAATAACGGCGATGGAGAAGATGATATTTTGTTTTACGATTTTTTGCATTTTCTTGGATAAAGATACAGCGTAGGCAATTTTGGATAAGTCATTTTTCATTAAGACGACATCTGCGGTCTCAAGAGCGACATCTGTTCCTCCGCCCATGGCTATTCCAACAGTGGCCGTTGCCAGGGCAGGGGCATCGTTAATGCCATCGCCCACCATCCCGACATTTCGGTAATTTGCCAAGTAGTTTTTCACATGACTAACTTTAGTTTCGGGCAAGCATTCGGCAATATATTCATCAACTCCAGCTTCTGCTGCTATAGTTTTGGCTGTTTTTTCATTGTCTCCAGTCAGCATAGTTACTTGGATGCCGAGCGTTTTTAGAAGTTGTATGGCTTGTTTTGCTTCATCACGTACGGTATCTTTCAAGGCGACCAATGCTGCAATGCCTTCTGTATCCTTTAGGAAAATAACCGTTTTGCCTTCCTCGGCAAACTGTTTTGCTGCGTGATCAGCAAATTGCACCGCCTCTTCTTTGCCTACGAACTCAGGCTTCCCAACAAGATAAGTGGACTTTTCAATGTTGGCTTTTAATCCCCATCCAGGTACTTCTTCTATTTCTATCCCCTGAATGGGCTCTATCTCATTGTTGTAAGCGTATTGTACAATGGCTTGCGCCAAAGGATGATTCGATTGGGATTCGATAGCAGCCAAAGTGGCGATTGTATCACTTTTGTTTAAAGAATCCCTCACAATCACATCGGTTACAACAGGAGTTCCGGCAGTTAGGGTGCCGGTTTTATCGACGGCCAATAATTTCAGGACACTTAAATTTTCCAGGTGTACGCCACCTTTAAACAGAATGCCGTTTTTAGCCCCATTTGAAATCGCAGCCAAAGTGGCAGGCATGATTGAAGCTACCAGCGCACAAGGCGACGCAACTACCAATAAAACCATCGCCCGGTAGAAGGTTGTTGTATAGTCCCATCCAAGCAGAAAGTAGGGTAGGATTAGCATTAAACCAACTGCGAATAGAACGAATTTCACGTAAGTTCCCTCAAAGCGTTCAATGAATTGCTGAGAAGGGGATTTTTCGCTTTGTGCTGATTGTACAAGGTTAATGATCCTTTGGAATAAAGATTCTGAATTCGGTTTGGTCATTTTGACGGTCAGTGCCCCGTTGAGATTCACTGTACCAGCGTAGACCTCTTCACCAAGTGATTTTGTAACAGGAAGGGATTCGCCGCTTATGGCAGATTCATCAATTGACGAAGTACCTTTAAAGATACGGCCATCTGTTGGGATTCTCTCTCCTGGTTTAATTAAAACATGATCACCAACTTTCAATGATGAAACGGCTACCTTTATTGGTTCGAAACCACCCCGGACCAACCAAGCCTCCTCAGGCTGCAAATCCATCAGGGAGGAGATTTCGCGATGGCTTTTATTCATGGCATAGGTTTCAAGGGCACCACTTAGTGCAAAGATAAAGATTAGGATTGCACCTTCTGTCCAATAGCCGATAATAACCGATCCGGTAGCTGCTAAAATCATCAGCACCTCAACATTTAATTGTTTGTTTTGGACGGTATCCAAAATACCTTCTTTTGCTTTGGCATATCCACCAATTACGAATGCAGCTAAGTATGCGATAACAGAAGCTGTTGATAATCCTGTGGACTCCATTCGCCAAGCAAGTAATATAATGAGACCCGATACGATAGCGGCTATTAGTTCTCCATGTTCCTTTATTTTCTCAATTAGATACTCATTTTCTCGATTGCAATTCCCCATATTAGCCTCCTTTTGATAATGAATATCACTATCACAGTTTAATATTGATTGATATGATAATGGTTTTCAATTGGAAAACATATTAACGAAATTGATTATTAATTTATAATTATTATAATATAGGGGAGTGGAAAAGTAAATCCACTATGATTCTTTCTTTTAAACAGTAGTTGCATAGAGTTACTCTTGTGTGGAGCATTGGGGTTTCGAGGAAAAATAAAAAACCTGCAAGAATGAATTCTAGCAGGTTTTGGAATTTATTTTATTAGAAAACGCGTTCTGCGAATTGAGCGAGTTTTTCTAGTGATGATTTCTCTACATCTGCGTGTAGGGAGTTGCCATGTGAGTCCATCGTTACTACTGCAGTGAAGCCTTCAACATTCAAATGCCACATTGCTTCAGGAATACCGAACTCTTGTAAATCAACACCGTCTACACTCTTGATGCAATCTGCATAGTACTGTGCTGCTCCTCCGATTGCATTTAAGTAGACACCGCCGTGTTCTTGTAACGCAGCCAGTGTTTTTGGCCCCATGCCGCCTTTACCGATTACAGCGCGAATCCCGAATTTCTTCATGATATCGCCTTGGTAAGGCTCCTCACGGATGGAAGTTGTCGGTCCAGCTGCTTTCACAGTCCAGTTTCCTTCTGCATCTTTTGCCATTACAGGACCACAGTGATAGATTACTTGTCCATTTAAATCAACCGGTGCGTCGTGGCTCATTAAGTGGTGGTGGATTGCATCACGGCCAGTGTACATGCGGCCGTTAATTTTAACAACGTCCCCAACTTTAAGTTCACGGATTTGTTCTTCGGTAATCGGAGCAGTAAGTTCAACCACGTTGTTTTCTGATTGCTGTTCTGTTTTAGGCTCATCACGGAAAGTAATTTTTTCGCCTTCCTGATAGTGCCAGTTCGTAATTTCACCAGAAGTTGGGTTGATATCGATCGCCATACGACGGTAAGCCCAGCAGTTGTAAGCTACAGAAACGTAGAATGAAGCCGGGATACGGTGCATAACGCCGATTTTGCAACCTAGTAAAGTAGCTTCACCACCGAAGCCCATTGTACCAATGCCAAATGTATTCGCTTTCTCTACGATGTAATCTTCCAATTTAGCTAAATCTTCGTTTGGATTTACGTCATCAACGTGGCGGAATAATTGTTCTTTCGCAAGATCGTATCCGGAAGAGCGGTCACCGCCGATACCTACACCAATGAAACCAGCAGAACACCCTTGTCCTTGTGATTGCCATACAGAATGCAGGATACATTTACGGATACCGTCCAAGTCACGACCTGCACGTCCGAGCCCTTCTAATTCACATGGTAAGCTGTATTGGATATTTTTGTTTTCACAGCCGCCACCCTTAAGTATTAATTTTACTTCAATATAGTCTTTTTCCCACTGCTCAAACTTCACGACAGGAAGACCATCACCCAAGTTGTCCCCACTGTTTTTCCCAGTCAATGAATCAACTGAATTTGGACGCAATTTTGCATCTTGTGTCGCTTTTACAACTGCATTTTTAATGGCAGCTTTAATTTCTAGCTGGTTCACGCCGACTGGAGTTTTTACTTTAAATGTTGGCAGTCCAGTATCTTGGCAGATCGGTGAAACATTATCCTCTGCCATGACGATATTATTTGCGATCGTGTCTAGGCTCATTGCCGCACGAGTACCAGCGTTTTCAGCATCTTTTGCTTTTTTTATGGCACGGCGAACATCTTTCGGTAAATTCGTTGAAGTTTCGCTAACTAAGTCATATAGACTTTTCTCTAGTGTTTGTAAATATGAAGTTGCAACTTGAGACATTGATATTCCCCCCAGAATATTTTAATTTCCATCACTTATTATACCTTTTTCATTTCACGAAAAAAAGAGTCCTAGAAATTTAACAAAAATAATAGCTATACTTAATGATGATGGTAAAATCGAAAAAAGATGCCTCCAAACTTGGGGCATCCTTTCAGTAGTATCACTCTTTTGTAAAATCGTTTCGGTTATTGAATTGATCCATTTTATCTTCCACATCATCAAGCATTTGAATCAATCTGTCGATATCTTCAATATCTGCAGTTTCGGGATTGATGGCATCCAGTACCTCAACAAAGATTTGAAGGCGTTCTTTTAAGTAGTTTACTTGTTTGTTTTTATCTGTAATAGAGTTCGACATAATTCCACCTCTTTCATCATGAGACCATCATAGCGAATTTATAAATAGAGTTCAAATAAAACAAGAAAAATGTGGCAAGTAGTACGAAAGAATTAAATTATCCAACTACTAATTCTGAATATTTACAAAATTAAAATAATGTGATAAATTCAATATATCAAATCGAAGGGGGATGGTCGAAAAAATGATGCTCACTCTACAAAAAGAAGGAGGGAGTTTAAACAAGTTTTCGGCT
Source organism: Ureibacillus sinduriensis BLB-1 = JCM 15800 (assembly GCF_000772955.1). GTDB lineage: Bacteria > Bacillota > Bacilli > Bacillales_A > Planococcaceae > Ureibacillus > Ureibacillus sinduriensis. The sequence goes on from NZ_JPVO01000035.1 coordinate 8,776, forward strand.
GTCAGGTAAAGCCGTTTAATGTTTATGCAAGCATATATGGAGGAAATTGAACTGTAAACCCCAGCATCCAACAATTGGTGAGATGCTGGGGTTTTCAATTTGCAAAAAAGTGTAAACATAATTAAACTAGGCAACCATGGCTGACCGTCTTGGTTTTTTAGTACTAACAGACTTCCATTTGAAGCTATTGTGCAAATATCCTCGTGAAATTTTTGCACAGTTTGGTTAGCAAAATATTGAAGCTATTTTCAAATTGTTGTGATAATATATTACGGTATTATTACGCGATGAGTTTTAAGTTGGGGGAAATTATGATAGCAACAAATAGTTATGAAAGACGTAGGTTTTGGATATTAATAATCATCGTTTCTATTTCAGGATTTTCGCAGGGGATGTTGTTGCCCCTCATATCGGTCATCTTTGAAACGGATGGTGTCTCGTCGACGTTGAATGGTTTAAATGCGACGGGCTTATACATAGGTACTTTATTGATTTCACCGTTTATAGAACAACCGTTAAGAAGGTTTGGCTATAAACCGATTATCATAGTTGGTGGTGCGATTGTTTTTATCTCGCTATTACTGTTTCCATTTTGGCAAAGTGTCATGTTTTGGTTTATATTACGATTGCTTATCGGCATAGGGGATCACTGCCTTCATTTTGCCACCCAAACATGGCTAACAACTTCTGCCCCGGAAGGTAACTTGGGTAAAAGCATGTCCATATATGGATTATCTTTTGGAGTGGGGTTTGCTGTAGGGCCATTGATGGTGAACTTAGTCAAGATTTCGGAAACATTGCCGTTTATCGTATCTTCCGTACTGTGTTTAATTGCTTGGTCATCTGTATTCTTTATCCAAAATGAAAAGCCGGAAGTGTTAAAAGGGGACAGCTCGGAAAACAATACTTTCTCGCGCTATAAACTATCCTTTAAATATGCATGGGTAGCATTCTTGCCTCCATTTGTTTATGGTGTATTGGAAACTTCGCTAAATGCACTGTTTCCGGTTTATGCCCTACGCAAAGATTTTGATGTATCAATGGTTTCGGTTATCCTTGCCGCATTTTCCATAGGTGCGATTCTGACTCAAATACCTATTGGGGTAATCGGTGATAAAATCGGCAGAAGAAAAGTCATATTAATCGGCATTTTAAGTGGTGCAGTACTATTTGGGATTGGGAGCCAATTAGAGCATTCAGAAATACTGGTCATGTGCACTTTCCTGGTATCCGGAATGTTTATGGGATCATTGTTCTCCTTGGGGATTACTTATATGGCGGATTTAACACCGAAAGAATTATTGCCGACAGGGAATCTGCTATGCGGAATATTTTTTAGTCTCGGGAGTTTGACTGGACCGTTCATCGGTGGGCTCTACTTACAATTGGTAGAAACGGTAAGCTTTTTATTGTTTATTTCTGGTATGCTATTTATTATTTATTTCATCATTCTCATCTTCGGGAAGAAATTAAAAGAACAATCAAATTGATAAAGAGGTAGGGAACAATGTCTCCCTACCTCTTTCAATATACAATAAAATTATCAGAATTGTTTATAAATTGTGTGTGTGCCTGGCACTCATACAAAACTCACACAATTTAGGACAATCTGTTGCGATAGTCTTCGTAGCCGAATTGACGGATTACTTTTACGCCTTCTTCTTCGTTGTATAGACAGATGCTTGGCAGGTTAACACCGTTGAACATATGTGTTTTTACCATCGTATAGTGGGCCATATCTGTAAATACAATTTTGTCTCCGGCTTTAAGGGGTTCATCGAATGAATAATCGCCAATTACGTCCCCAGCTAAACACGTCATACCACCTAGGCGATATGTATAAGGCTTGTCATTTGGTGTACTTGCACCGATAATTTGAGGTCGGTAAGGCATTTCCAATACGTCTGGCATATGGCATGTCGCCGATGTATCCAGTATTGCAATTTCCATACCATTTTTTACGATATCAAGTACAGTTGTTACAAGGTAACCGGTATTTAAAGCGATTGCTTCACCTGGTTCCAATATGACTTTTACATCATACTTATCTTGCATGTAGTTGATTAATGATACAAGTTTTTCTACATCGTAATCTTCACGAGTAATATGATGACCGCCGCCGAAGTTGATCCATTTCATTTGATGTAGATACTCACCGTATTTTTCTTCAAAGTGAACCAAAATACGTTCAAGTACATCCGAACCTTGTTCGCACATCGCATGGAAGTGAATCCCTTCTACGCCATCAAGCTCGTCGGGACGGAATGAGTCAACGGGAATTCCCAAACGAGAGTTGATGTAGCATGGGTCATATAAAGGTGTTTCCACTTCTGAGTAACCAGGATTTACACGTAACCCAATGGATACATGTTTCCCTTCGACACTTTGTACTTTTTCTTTGTACTTGTGCAATTGGTCAAAAGAGTTGAAGACAATATGATCCACATATTTCAAATACTCATCAATTTCATGCTCGGCATATGCCGGAGCATAAGCGTGAACTTCTTTACCGAATTCCTCGTAGCCAAGACGGGCTTCAAACAAGGAACTTGAAGTAATCCCTTTTAAATAGTTGCGTGCCATAGGGAAGGTCGAAAACATCGAGAATCCTTTAAGTGCAAGCAAAATATCACAGCCTGTCCGATCTTGCACAGACTTTAAAATTTCAAAATTGCGTAATAGCAAACGCTCGTCCACTACGAAACTAGGAGACGGCGCTGCTTTCCAATCGATAGCTTTCATTTACTTTGCCTCTTTTTCGTCAAAGTTTAGATCGATCAGTTCAGGATTAAAGCTTTCTTGCCATGGAAGACCCCATTTATTTAAAGCATCCATGAATGGATCTGGATCAAACTCTTCTACATTATATACACCTGGTTTTTGCCAAGTGCCATTCATGACAAGCATTGCACCGATCATGGCCGGAACGCCGGTTGTGTATGAAATTGCTTGAGATCCGACTTCGCGGTAGCATTCTTCATGGTCGCAAACGTTATAAACGTAGTAAGTTTTCTCTTCACCATCTTTAATTCCTCGAGCGATGATCCCGATGTTTGTTTTACCTTTTGTACGTGGCCCAAGTGAAGCCGGATCAGGTAAAACAGCTTTCAAGAACTGTAGTGGCTGAATCATTTGTCCCTCGTATTCAATCGGTTCAATAGATGTCATGCCCACATTTTCCAAAACATTTAAGTGAGTGATATATTTCTGAGAGAATGTCATCCAGAAACGAATTTGCTTAATTCCTGTAATGTTTTTCGCCAAAGATTCCAATTCTTCATGATAAAGAAGATACATATCTTTAGGACCGATCTCAGGGAAGTTATAAACTTCTTTATGCTCTAGAGGTGCTGTCTCTACCCATTCGCCTTCTTTCCAGTAACGTCCGTTTGCTGTAATCTCGCGGATGTTGATTTCTGGATTGAAGTTTGTAGCGAAAGGATAACCGTGATCGCCGGCATTTGCATCCAAAATATCGATATAGTGAATTTCATCGAAGTAATGTTTTAATGCATATGCCGAGAATACGCCTGTTACACCTGGGTCAAAGCCGCTACCTAAAAGAGCTGTCAGGCCAGCTTTTTCGAACTTTTCTTTGTAAGCCCATTGCCATTTATATTCAAACTTAGCTGTTTCAGGTGGCTCGTAGTTAGCTGTATCAACGTAATGCACACCTGTAGCTAAACATGCATCCATAATTGTTAAGTCTTGATATGGTAAAGCTACATTAATTACCACATCTGGTTTAAATCCATTGATTAATTCTATTAGCTCGTCAGTATTATCCGCATCAACTTGCGCAGTATGGATAATCGTTTTTCCACCGTCTAATTTTTCTTTTAAAGCATCACACTTAGATTTTGTTCGGCTCGCGATCATAATCTCTTCGAATACTTCCGAATTTTGTACACATTTGTGCACCACAACGCTAGCAACACCGCCAGCACCAATAATCAATGCTTTACCCAATTCTTTATAACCCCCAAATATTTAATTTATTAAAACAAAACGATTATACACAATAATGGTTAGGGTATCAATTAAAAATCGTTGTTGTTTTGTTGATTTAAATAAAAGGAAATAGAATACTAGGAAAACATGGAGATAAATGGAGGAATTTGTTTGTTAAAAATGCACTCTTCCAACTGATTTTTATTTTATTTTCACCTTTACGAATAATTAAAAATGCTGCAGCGTAATTATTAGTGAAATGACAACGCTTCCACCTTCATAAATTTTTAAGTACATAAAAAGAAACATTTATTGCCCTCATAAATCTTGATAATAAGTCAGTGTTTCTTTTTTAAATTTAAAACTAAAGGAGATGTTGGTATGTCGCCGTTTTGGGGAGAAGTGTTAGGTACAATGATTTTGATATTGTTTGGTGCCGGGGTTTGTGCAGGAGCGAATTTAACGAAGTCATATGCTAAAGATGCTGGTTGGGTTGTAATTACTCTTGCCTGGGGGCTGGGAGTTACTTTAGGAGTTTTCGCGGTCGGCAACATTAGTGGTGCGCATTTAAATCCGGCTGTAACGGTTGGATTGGCGTGGACTGGGGATTTTGCTTGGAGTGATGTTCCTTTATATATCCTTGGCCAATTAATAGGGGCATTTATCGGGGCATGCATTATCTTCCTTCAATATTTACCTCATTGGAGAGCAACAAGCGATCCGGGTGCAAAATTGGGAGTTTTCTCGACAGGGCCAGCAATTCCGCATACGTTTTCTAATCTATTAAGTGAGTTTATCGGAACATTTGTATTATTGCTAGGACTGCAATTTATCGGAGCAGGTGAATTTACAGAAGGTTTGAATCCAATTGCGGTAGGGCTGTTAATCGTGGCGATCGGTATGGCGTTCGGTGGTACTACTGGATATGCAATCAACCCTGCCCGTGATTTAGGCCCTCGAATTGCCCATGCGGTCCTTCCGATTGCAGGGAAAGGTTCGTCCAATTGGAAATACTCATGGATACCGGTTGTCGGGCCTCTGCTTGGCGGTTCTCTAGGTGCTTTATTCCATAAGGCGGCATTTAATAATTCCTTGACAACGGAGTTCTGGATTGTCTTGGTGATTTCGGTTCTCGTGTTTGCCATTGCTTACTTTGTCAGTCCGAAAAGATTTGCAAGCTAGATAGTTTGGTAGAGAAATAAAATGAGTGTTTCATAAATTGATTCATATATTTGGGGGAGAAAAAATGGGAAAATATATTTTGTCAATCGATCAAGGAACTACTAGTTCACGCTCAATCCTTTTTAATAAGCAGGGAGAAATTATTCACAGTGCCCAAAAAGAATTTACTCAAATTTTCCCGAATCCTGGCTGGGTCGAACATAATGCCAATGAAATTCTAGGATCCGTTTTAGCTGTAATTGCTACTTGTTTATCTGAGGCCAATATCCGTGCGGAGGATATTGCATCGATAGGAATCACAAACCAAAGGGAAACAGCGGTAGTTTGGAATAAAGAAACAGGAAGTCCAATATACAATGCAATTGTCTGGCAATCCCGTCAAACAAACGAAATATGCGAAGATTTAAAAAAACAGGGATATAATGAACTTTTCCGTTCAAAAACCGGGTTATTAATAGATGCTTATTTCTCGGGAACAAAAGTGAAGTGGATCTTAGATAATGTGGAAGGGGCACGCGAATTAGCCGACGATGGAAAATTGTTATTCGGTACAATTGATACTTGGCTGATCTGGAAATTGTCTGGTGGAAAAGCGCACGTGACCGACTACTCCAACGCCTCACGTACACTTATGTATAATATTTATGATTTAAAATGGGATGAGGAGCTACTGTCGATCCTGGATATACCTCAATCGATGCTGCCGGAAGTTTGCGCTTCATCCATGGTATATGCAACAACGGATAAGGAACACTTCTTTGGGCATGAGGTACCGATTGCAGGGGTTGCCGGAGACCAACAAGCCGCTTTGTTCGGGCAGGCGTGTTTCGAAAAGGGAATGGTCAAAAACACCTATGGAACCGGCTGCTTTATGTTGATGAACACAGGTGAAAAACCAGTAAAATCCGAACATGGCTTATTAACTACATTGGCTTGGGGGCTTAATGGCAAGGTAGAGTATGCGCTTGAAGGCAGTATCTTTGTGGCTGGTTCAGCTGTTCAATGGTTACGTGATGGATTGCGCATGTTTAACAATGCTGCTGAAAGCGAGAAGTATTGCAGAAATGTTGACTCAACAGATGGCGTATATGTTGTGCCGGCCTTTGTTGGTTTAGGGACACCATATTGGGACAGTGAAGCGAGAGGGGCGATATTCGGGTTAACTCGAGGAACGACAAAGGATCACTTTGTGCGTGCTACTGTGGAATCACTTGCCTATCAGACGAAAGCTGTCCTCGATGCGATGGAAAAAGATTCCGGGATTTCACTAAAAACACTGCGTGCAGATGGGGGAGCGGTGAAAAACAGCTTCTTAATGGAATTCCAAAGTGACATATTAAATGTTCCCGTTGAAGTACCGAAAGTGAATGAAACAACTGCACTTGGTGCTGCATATTTGGCTGGGCTGGCGGTTGGATTCTGGAAGGACCAAGAGGAAATCGCATCACAATGGGCAATTGATCAATCCTTTAAGCCTAATATGGAGGAAACAAAGAGGAAGGAACTAGTTGACGGCTGGGAGAAAGCCGTTGCGAGCACTAGAACATATAAATAACTTGGCGGTTACTCATTTGTTCAAAAAACTTTGTGCGATATATACAACTTAAGTAAATAATAATTAGGAGGAGGCTTTTAAGCTTGCCTCCTTTTTATTTTTCCGTTATTTGAAATTTGTTCTATTAATTATAGAACAGTTTTGTTATAATAAACATATAACAGATTGGAGGGGATTAAGTGATTATTCGAATTGAAGCTGAAGCGGATGTTCCAATCTATACACAATTAACAAACCAAATAATTGTAGGAATTGCACGAGGGGAAATTATTCCGGGAGATTCCCTGCCTTCCGTTAGAGCGTTTGCCGCAGATCTTGGAGTAAACATGCATACAGTCAACAAAAGCTATCATGAACTGGAAAAAAGGGGGATCATCAAAATTGTCCCGAAATCAGGTGCCATTATTTCACCGATGGAACAGATAACCAGTGAAAAACAACAGCAAATATTATCTGAACTAAAACCAGTTTTGGCCGAAGCTTTAGTGTTGGGAGTAAGTAAAAAAGAAGTGCAGCAACTTGTCGGCACTATATTAGAAGAAATGAAAGAAAGGTAAAGGAGGAATTGGCGTGTCATTTATCATCTTTTTCATCGTTACATTATTTATCGCAGTGATTCAAACGATTATCCCGTACTTAGTTAATCGGACGATTGTGTTCGGTGTATCGATACCGGAACAGTACATTGATAGCAAAACACTCAAGAAATATAAAAAACACTATTCAATAAGCGTGGCATTTTTCTCCGTGATGATCTTAGGATCCTACGTATTATGGGTTTTAAGAAATGATCGGTTGGATAACCAAGTTGCACTAACGGGTGTGATTATTGAATTTGCGCTGATATTGATCAGTTTATCCTTTTATTTGTATTATCACGGGAAAACGAAACAGTTAAAACAGCAAAATAAGTGGGTTGAGAATTTAAAGCAAATGAAAGTAACCGATTTATCGGTCCGTGGACAAGATGAAATGTTGCCTTGGTATATTTATCTGTTGCCGATTATCTCAACCGCTGGATTGATGGCTTACACATTAATGAACTATGACATGTTGCCAGACCAGATTCCGACTCACTGGGGACCGGGTGGGGAAGCGGATGCATTCACAAAGAAGACGCCGATTTCGGCAATGCAGCTGACACTCGTTTTATTGTTGATGCAATCCATGTTTTTGGGCATCCATGTGGCGACAAAAAAATCGGGGATCAAGCTCAGTGCAACTTCACTACAAGCTTCCCGAAACAGGCAATTACTCTTAAGGAAGTATTCAAGTTGGTTGCTATACATTGTCGTACTGGCCGTCACGATGTTGATGAGTTACTTCCAGTTGATGACCATTCATCCGGAAATCGGGGAAGGGTCCGCCAAAATGTTGATTCCGTTCGGTTTCCTCGTATTGGTTTTGGTGGGGACTCTAGTTTTTGCTATAAAAGTTGGCCGTTCGGATAAAGAGCTGGAAATGCCAATTGAAGCAAAAATTATGGACCATGACGAAGATCGATACTGGCGGGGCGGAATTTTCTATTTCAACAAAAATGATCCTTCCATCTTCGTTGAAAAACGGTTTGGTGTAGGTTGGACCATCAACTTTGCCAATCCGCTCGGATATTTTGTTATCTTTCTGCCATTAATTATTATTTTTCTAATCGCCTTTTTATAGTGATTAACTTAAGATGGGGTGTAAGTAATGAAAAAGATCGACTTGAAGATTTCACTGTTTTTGGCAGTCATCTGTTTGATTGGTGGTTTTTTTGTCTTGCCATACCAAATAGCAACCTTGCAAGACACATTTCCACAGGAAAACGACAGTTTAATAGAGGCATTGCCTGTACCCTATTCCTTGATGTTGGTAATCAATTCAATTCAAATACTAATGATAGCATTTTTCCTATCCTTTATAGGGATTAAACTAGCTAGAAAAACCGGGTTCTCGTTATCTATCCTGGATGCTTTCTTTCAAAAGGAGAAAATTAAGCTAGAGACTCGAAAGGTTATCGTATCAATAGTCTTTGGATTCATCACCGCGTTTGTCCTGGTTGGAATGGACCGATTTTACTTTCAGAACAAAATAGAAATTCTCGGTGAGCTTCAATCAGGATTTTCTCTAATGGGTTTGCTGGCCGGGATTTTCTATGGCGGAGTGTTTGAGGAAATCATGCTGAGACTGTTTTTTATGAGCTTGCTCGTATGGATATTGATGAAACTCTTCAAACGAGATGAGAAAAAATTGCCGAATTATTATTATTGGATCTCGATTCTGATTGCGTCCATTGTATTTGCAGCGGGCCATTTGCCTGCTACAAATATGTTATTTGGTGAATTATCATTCGTTTTGATTGTGCGCTGTTTTGTACTGAATGGCATCGGAGGGATCTTCTTTGGATACCTTTACTGGAAAAAGGGTTTCGAGTATGCGGTCATTGCACATATGTTCACTCATATTTCTCTGCAATTATTGTTCAATCCGCTTTTTCACTAACAAAAAGAAACCGTCCCAATTTGTTGAAGGGACGGTTTCAGACTGTTGACAAACGCTTCTATCCTGCGTTGGTTGTCTCGTTCGTCCCCTCATGAACGTAATGTTCTATTCATCTCTTCACTCGACTGCCCGCCTTGTCTGCGAAACGTTTTCAAGACAGTCTGAATAACTCATTATTTGTAAGGAATTAACCTAAAAAAATGTAGACAAAGTCGAATATCGACTTTGTCTACACTCTGAAACCGTCCCATTTTTTGATGGGATGGTTCATTTTTTATTTATTTTTCAAAGTTAATTTAGCCACAATTTCAACACGAGCGGTTTGAGGGAACATATCAACAGGTTGGATATAATCCACTTTATAAATTTTCGTTAGTTCTTGTAAGTCTTTTGCAAACGTCGATGGGTTGCAAGATGTGTATACAAAACGTTTCGGCTTGATTTGCATCACAGTTTTGATGAAGCTTGGAGCAAGACCTGTACGTGGCGGATCCACCGTTACGACATCCGGAGTAAATCCTTCCCGTTTCCATTTTGCTAACCATTCTTCTGCTGTTCCAGTGTAGTAACGTGCATGCTTAAGTCCGTGGTTGCAGGCATTTTTCTTGGCATCGTCAATACTTTCGGGAACGACATCCATCCCGCGTACTTCTTTAGCTTTCGGTGCTAGCCATAGGCCGATAGTTCCCACACCGCAATAAGCATCCACCACTTTTTCCTTTCCTGTTAACTCGGCAGCTTTTTTAATTTCATTATATAGATGAACTGTCTGTTCCGGGTTTAACTGGAAGAAAGCACGGGTAGATAAATCAAATGCTAGCTCGCCCAATTTTTCATGAATCGTTTCTTTGCCATGCAAAAGTGTTGTTTCATCGCCAAAAATTAGCGATGTTTTTTCACGGTTGATATTCTGGGTAATCGAGACAATGCTTGGATCGATTTTTAGCATACGTTCAATCAATTCAGCTTTGTGGGGTATATCTTTTCTAGTTGTGACCAAGCATACTTGGGTTTCGTTAGTATGGATGGCGGTACGGACAACGATCGTTCTCACTAATCCGTCCAAAGTTTTACCATCATAAATGGAAATATTTAACTTTTGTAATATTTTTCGCGTTGCTACAGTTATTTTCGATGTGAGTGGATGTTGAACAGCACAGTCATTGATGTTCAACAGTTTATTTGTTCCTTCGGAATAAAGGCCTGCATAAACACGTTTTCCTTCCTTGCGTACCTGGAAAGAGCTTTTGTTACGGTAATGCCAAGGGTTGTCCATCCCGATTGTAGGACGAATATCGGCTGTGTCCGCCACAGACTTTACATACTTTTCCAGAGATTGTATGACCATATCACGCTTTTCTTTTAGTTGCCCATCATATGTTAAATGCTGCAGCTGACACCCGCCACACTCGTTATACACAGGGCAGCTTGGTTCTTGACGGTCTTTGGAAGCCTTGCGTACATTCAATATTTCTGCCTCGGCAAAACTACGTTGCACCTTAGAAACTTTTACCGTTACTTCTTCCCCTGGGAGTGCGCCTTTTACAAACACGACATTGCGTTTATAAAAGCCGACCCCTTCACCATTAATACCTAATCTTTTTATAGTTAAAGGGAACTTCTGGCCAAGTTCCATCAATATTTTATCGCTCAAAAGCGTTCACGTCCTTTAATAAGTTCATCTAATCATTATAACGAAGGAGGCACTTAAAGCAAATGAATAAATATTTCCTGTAACTCACGTATTTAGTTTGAAGGGGAAATGTTGATAATATAACAAAGTGGATAACCTTTTGGATTCATGGTATCCTTATAACCAATTAAATAAAATAATTCCTTCGGGGTCGGGTGAAATTCCCAATCGACGGTGATGAAGTCAAACTTCTAAGCCCGTGAGCTCTTTTTGAGCAGGATTTGGTGTGAGTCCAAAGCCGACAGTATAGTCTGGATGGGAGAAGGAGCACTTTTTATAGAAAGCCATTAAACCTATTGTTAATGGTCTTATGTGGCAGACTTAAAAACTAGGATTTTTATGTCCGCATTAGAAAACGGCAATTCGATTTACTGATTCGAATTGTGTTTCTTTGCTATAGAAATTTTTTGAATGCTTTTTTATCCCGATCATCTAATGACGGGATTTTTTTATTTAATTTAAATGCTAGAAGTAAATATAGTCCTTCGGGGTCGGGTGAAATTCCCAATCGACGGTGATGAAGTCAAGCTTCTAAGCCCGTGAGCTCTTTTCGAGCAGGATTTGGTGTGAATCCAAAGCCGACAGTATAGTCTGGATGGGAGAAGGATGAGGAATGGTGCTTTTTGACAAATTGACTTTCAAAAGGTTTATTTAGCTATGCCATTGATACTCCCAAACTCCTTAGGATACTGAGGAGTTTTTATTTTTCATATGAAAGAGGTGAGTAGATGTTTACAGGCATTATTGAAGATCAAGGGAAAGTAACAGCTATAAAAAAAGATCCAAGCAGCATGGAAATAACGATTGCGACACCAAAAATTGTGTCGGATGCACAATTGGGAGACAGTATTGCGGTAAATGGTGTTTGTTTAACAATTACCCATTTTAACAAAGATGAAATGACTGTGGATGTCATGCCTGAAACCGTTAAGGCCACAACGATTCATGAGCTGAAATTGGGCGACTTTGTCAATTTGGAACGGGCAATGAGCGCAAATGGCAGATTTGGAGGACATTTTGTTTCGGGACATGTGGATGGGGTTGGCACGATCAAAAGTAAAAAACCTGTTTCCAATGCTGTATATATCGAAATCGAAATTGCAAAAGAGCTAATAGCGAATTGTATTCCAAAAGGCTCAATTACAATTGATGGAACTAGTCTTACGCTTTTTCATGTGACAGATAGCAGCATCACGGTTTCCCTCATTCCCCATACTAACGCAGAGACGATTTTAGGGAGAAAAGGTGTAGGGGAGAAGGTCAATGTCGAAACCGATATGCTCGGAAAGTATGTTTCGCATCATTTAAAGAAGACTGATCAAGATTCAAACATAACTTTGGATTTTCTAAGACAGAATGGATTCTAAATAGGAGGTGGTTCAACATGTTGAATACAGTGGAAGAAGCAGTGAATGATTTAAAGTCAGGAAAAATCGTGATTGTTGTAGATGATGAAAATCGCGAAAACGAAGGTGATTTGGTTGTACTTGCAGAGTTTGCAACCCCCGAAAATATTAACTTCATGGCTACATTTGGGCGTGGGCTAATTTGTACACCAATTGAAGAGCAACTTGCAAAAAAATTGAAATTGCCTTCTATGGTTCAAAACAATACGGATAATCATCAAACTGCATTTACAGTAAGCATTGACCATATTGACACAACAACGGGAATCAGTGCACATGAACGTTCTCTTACCATTCTTCAAATGATTAATGAAAATGCAAAAGCAAATCATTTTAGAAGACCAGGCCATGTATTCCCATTAGTAGCAAAAAAGAATGGAGTACTTGAGAGAAGGGGCCATACCGAGGCAGCAATCGATTTAGCGAAAGCCTGTGGAAGCTTCCCGGCAGGAGTCATTTGTGAAATTATGGGGGACGATGGGAACATGCTGCGGCTGGATGGATTAAAAGCTTTTGCCGCCCAACACGCATTAAAAATTATTTCCATAGAAGATTTAGTCAGCCATCGTGAAAACCGTGGCCATAGCATACTAATTGGAGAATAAAATTGAAGGCATCATCAAGGAGGAGTTTGTGAAATGGGAAAATTATTCGAAGCGAATTTAATAGGAACAGATTTAAAAATAGGGGTTGTTGTAGGAAGATTTAATGAGTTTATTACTTCAAAATTAGTGGATGGAGCGCTGGATGGTCTAAAAAGACATGGGGTTGATGATGAAAACATCGACATCGCTTGGGTGCCGGGTGCTTTTGAAGTACCTTTCATCGCCAAACAAATGGTGGAAACTGGAGAATACGATGCCGTAATAGGATTGGGTACTGTCATCCGCGGTTCAACAACCCATTATGATTATGTAAATAATGAAGCGGCAAAAGGAATTGCAAGCGTGGCATTGAACTCAAATGTACCAGTGATTTTCGGAATCGTAACAACGGAAAACATAGAACAGGCGATTGAAAGAGCTGGAACGAAAGCGGGTAACAAAGGTTATGATTCAGCAATATCTGCAATCGAGATGGCTAATTTAAAAAAAATGTTCAAATAATCAGTAAAAGGATTCCCTATTTCGGGAATCCTTTTACTTATTCAAGCAGTTGTTCCATTACCAAATCATCCAGTGAACCGAATGTATAGCCTTCTTTTTTAGCATCTTCTATAAACCTAGGGAGAGCGTCTGCATTATGTTTGGCTACAGTATGCATGAGAATGAGGGCACCTGGGTGCAATTGGTTCATTAGTTCATCGTATGCATATTGCCACCCGACGGATGCATCCTCATGCCAATCGACGAAAGCGGTATCCCAGAACATATGGGTATAGCCATATTCATTACCGAGTTGCAACATTTTTTCATTAAAGATTCCTTTTGGAGGACGAACGTAGTATGTACGCTTAAGTCCGGTTTTTTCTTCCAAAATTTTATCGAATTTATGCCATTCTTTCAACATACCTTCTTCTGACAATTTTGACATATCAGGGTGTCCATAAGAATGGTTGCCGATAATATGGCCATCTTCGATCATTCTTTTTACTAAATCATCTGCACTTTCTACATAATGTCCGGCCAAGAAAAATGCTGCTGGAACGTTCTCTTCCTTTAAAGTGTCCAATATAGATTCTGTGTACCCATTTTCAAAACCGCTATCAAATGTTAAATAGATTGTTTTCTTTTCTGGATTTCCTCTATAAAATGCACCGTGTTCTTTTAGTATTGTTTCAAACTGGGCTCCAGCATCCGCAGGCTTACCATCTGAAGATTTAGTGAAGCCCCAATGGTATGCATTCGCATTAGCAACATCCGGTTTAACCAAACTAAAGACAATAACAAATATAATTGAGCAAAAAGTTAAACCCAAAATGTGTTGTTTCCACATAAAGAACTTTAGCCTCCTTTTTGCTTATATTGTGCGAAAACATTTTCTTTATGCTAAAAAAATGTTTCCGTCCATCAAATTTCAAAGATTAATATCTAAAATTTTCTAAAATGAAACAAATTAAAAAAACATGTATACTAGCATTAGAAGGAGTGTTTGTATGCAAGTCATATCAAAAATAGGACGACAAAAAAACAATCCAGAACGATATAATATTTATCTAGATGATACATATGCTTTTGCAGTGGATGAATCAACATTGATTAGGTTTGGCTTAACTAAAGGAAAAGTACTCGAACAATTTGATATAGATGAAATTACCTATGAAGACGAAATTTCAAAAGCTTTTAACCGGGCATTGAATTTTTTAAGTTATCAAATGCGCAGCGAATTCGAAGTGAAAAAGAAGTTGCTTGATGCAGGTTTCGGGGAATCTGTCGTTTTGGAGGCCATCAGAAAACTTGAAAAGCTTGGCTTTCTAAATGATGAAACTTATTCAAAGGCTCTCTTGGAAACAAAGAAAAAGACCGCCAAAAAAGGCCCAAGAGCCATCAAGCAAGACTTGATTAAAAAAGGGATCAATAAAGAAACACAAAATAAAGTGCTCGATTCCTTTACACATAAAGAGCAACTAGCGTTAGCAATGGAACTTGCCCAAAAGGCGATACGGGCAAACCAGAACAAAACTCCGGTCCAAATCAAGCAAAAAGTTCAGGATGTCTTGCTTAGAAAAGGCTATTCTTTTTCCATTGCAAACGAAATACTTGACCAAATCAACTTAGAACGCGAAGATGATGATTGGAATGAAATGATTGAAGTGCAAGGTGGAAAAATATGGAATAAGTATGCTTCGAAGCTTACTGGAAACGACCTTCGAATGAAAACAAAACAAGCCTTATACCAAAAAGGTTTTCCAATAGAAATAATTGACCGATTTTTGGCAGATAAGTAAGTTTTCTTGCTTGCCTGCATGATGCAAGAAGGTCATCGCAAAATACGGCGTTTGGTCAAGTTTACCAGAATGAAAAGGAGACGGGTGTATGACTGAAAAAAGCTACGCAGAAATGACAGAACAAGAGTTAAGGGAAGAAATAGCGAGGCTTAAAGAAAAGGCGAGAAAGGCCGAACAACTCGGCATCGTAAATGAGTATGCAGTATATGAAAGAAAAGCAACAATGGCAGCAGCATATTTAATTGATCCTGGCACGATTGTTAAAGGTGAATTGTATCGTATTGATGGAGCACCGGGGGAATTTTTTAAGGTTGAATATTTGAAAGGCCGCTTTGCTTGGGGCTACCGTCTAGGTGGCGAACGTTTTGAAGAAGCATTGCCCATTTCAATACTTTTACCAATGAAAGCAGGGAAATAAATGAACGCGAATCATTCAATAGAACAACTGACTCAGATTCTGGCTGAGAAAAATCCCAATATTTCTGTTAATAAGGCACGTACTTGGATTGAGTTGTTATGGTCGGATTTTGAATCTACATATGCAAAGGCCGGGTATGACTATCGCGGAGCGGAGTATACGGAAAAAATTATTCAGCAATGGATTGCAAGCTATGGTGATAAAATACATGAGTTTGCGGGGAGAAACCCGAAGTATGCGCATCTGTTGGATGAAAGTGATGAAGAGAAGCTTCAATAGATTAAAATTGTAAGGAGTTGTCCTAGCCGGTAGGACAACTCCTTATGAATTTTAGAACAATCTCAATTTGTTGGTGCTTTTGCAATTTGTACCATACTATTTGTCAGCTCCTCTGCGCAACTTCGAAATCGCCTGCAAGGACAAAAAGCGTCCTTTTGTCGATTCCTCCAGTTGCTGGGGCTCACACGATGTGAGTCATGTCGACGATGCAACAGGACGTTGCGTTTTCGTCGACGCGGAGCTGAACGAGCACTTTCCGCATTTCTATGTCCAGCTACAGGTGCTAGCTCCTCGCGCAACTTCAGAATCGCCTGCAAGGACAAAAAGCGTCCTTTTGTCGATTCCTCCAGTTGCACGCGGAGCTGAACGAGCACCTTCCGCTTTTCTTAGTCGCTTGCGCCGATTTGAAGTTTTTGCTGCAGTTTGTCTTCACTGAAGATCCATCCGGTGTATGAATTGACAATGTTCAGTTCTTCATCGAGATGTGCCACCGCCACAAATGGATAATGATCATTACTTCGGTACCGTAAGTCTATTAACCGAACTTCTGTAATAGCGTTTTCTAGCTCCGAAATTTCCCATCGGTATAACGGTGAGAACGATAGGAATGCACTTAAATTCGAATCTTGGAGCGCTTTTTCCACTAGGGGTGTGCTCGGAAGCGGGTGAATCTCAAACTTGTCATAGATGTTAATGGTCCTCCCGTATGCGCGGCCGACGTAATAATGGGACTTTGATTTTGCTGCTACACGCCAATTGAAAAAACGCATCGTTGGTGCAACAATAACATAATCTTCATCCTGGATGGCATGATGTACAGCCCTTTTCACTGCGCCTTGCAACAAAAAGCGAGTAATGTAATAGCAGATAATAATTAAATACATGTATGAGAATGTTGTTACCGGATTGAATCCGAATACCCAGAACAGTATCCCGATACAATGAATTCCAAAAATGATGGGATCAAATGTATTTATTACCCCCAATGCCACCCATTTCTTTGAAAATGGTCTGAGGGCTTGGGTACCATAGGCATTGAAAATATCCACAAATACATGTAGAAAGACGGCAAGGAAAGTCCAAAGCCATAAGTGCAAGATATTCACATCTTGAAATATTAAGCTTAAAATGGCAGTAATCGCTATGGGCCATAAAAGAACTGCTGGTATGGAATGTGTAATTCCGCGATGATGGCGGATATAAACAGCGTTATTCCGTAATTTTAATACGGTATCGACATCAGGTGCTTGAGAACCGATTATCGTCCCTGCCATGACAGCAGCGAACCCCATAGTATCATTCGCCACAACTGGGTCTGCTAGGGCCAATCCTCCTAAAGCGATGCCCATTACTAGATGTGTGCCCGAATCCAAAAATATCAACTCCTCTTAATTGGAGTGTTATGGCTAACTACTTGCCAGTTTCTTAATAGAATATTTAAAATAAGTTAATTTAATAATTATAATATACCCGATTTTTTAAATTTAAAATCGGTTTTTGACGGAGGAAAGAATGAAATATCAGTATAAAAATGAATTTCGACACAATTTAGTGGAATGGTTCAACAATGAGAAACGCGATTTGCCGTGGAGGCACACTTCCGATCCATATAAAATATGGGTTTCTGAAGTGATGTTACAACAAACAAGAGTCGATACAGTCATTCCGTATTACAATCGTTTTCTGGACAAGTATCCAACTATCCAGGATCTTGCCTATGCACCTGAAGAGGAATTATTAAAAATGTGGGAAGGTCTCGGCTATTATTCGCGTGCTAGAAACTTGCAAGCGGGTGTAAAAGAAGTGGTGGAAAAATATAATTCTGTTGTTCCTGATAATCGCCATGATATATCAAGCCTAAAAGGTGTCGGACCTTATACAGCCGGAGCCATTTTAAGCATCGCCTATCAAAAAGCGGAGCATGCTGTAGACGGGAATGTTATGCGGGTGTTAAGTCGTGTTTTGCTTATCGAGGAAGATATTGCCCTCCCGAAGACGAGGAAAGTCTTTGAAGAGGCGGTAGAAATGTTGATCGATGAAAAACACCCAGGTGACTTCAATCAAGCATTAATGGATCTGGGTGCAATGATTTGCACACCAACGTCCCCCAAGTGTTTACTGTGCCCGGTTCGGGATTACTGCATCGCCTTCAATGAAGGAATTGCAGATCAACTACCAATTAAATCGAAGAAAACTAAAACAAAAAAAGTGCAATTTAAAGTCTACTTGGCAGCCGATCAGAAGGGCCGGTACCTGTTGGAAAAGCGCCCGAGTGAAGGATTATTGGCCAACATGTGGCAATTCCCCATGATTGAAATAAATGAGAATTCCATGAGTGACGAGACATTTAAGCATAATTATAATGTGGAAATCAAGGAGTATATAGAGGAACAATTATTGAAATTCAAACATGTGTTCTCGCATCTCACTTGGGAAATGGATTGTGTGTATGTGCTAGTTGAACCGAAAAATGATTTACCGGGTGATGCACTCTTCCTTACAATTGAAGAAATAAAAACATTACCTATGCCGGTATCAATGTTGAAGATTTTGAATGTTCTGAATTAACTTATTTTAAATTTGTCGAATAAAGTCGTATCCTTCCGTCCACAATAATTTCACGGAGGTGATAACAAATGGCTAACAACAACAATAACAATAACCGCAACAACCGTAATAACAACAACAATAACAATAACAACAACAATAACAACAACAACTTCAACAACAATGAAGAGTTTGCTGTAGATCAAGATTTCCAACAAGCTCGTCAACAAAACCAAAAGCAAAACCAACAAAACAACCAACGCAACAACAATAACAACAACAACGACTTCTAATAAGTCACACTAACTCGGGTGTAAATAAAGTGAATTCACTTTTAGGTATAGACATTATTTGTCTATACCTTAATTTTTTTGCAAAAATCAAATGGCATAGCTACCAATATATATAAATAAAGATTTATATTTGCCAAGTTATTTGAAAAATATGATCTTCAAGCTACAAGTTTTGGATAAGCATTGCTATAATAAATCTAACAGTTGCTGGATAATTGGGATAATAAATGGGTACATAAATTATACAAAGCGATGTTCATACATACATAGAGACGAAAAGGTGGGCAATATAATGACGATACCTAAAGAAGGAGAAACGATACAAATACATAGTTATAAACATAATGGTCGCATCCACCGTGTCTGGCAAGAAACGATGGTTTTGAAAGGAACGAAAAATATATTCATTGGTGCAAATGAACGTACCCTTGTAACCGAATCGGATGGTCGGACTTGGCTGACGAGAGAACCATCTATTTGTTATTTCCATGCAGAGCATTGGTTCAATATCATCTGCATGCTTCGTGAAGATGGAGTGTATTATTACTGTAATATGAGCTCGCCTTATGTATTTGATAATAATGCGATTAAGTATATCGATTATGATTTAGATATAAAAGTGTTTCCAGATATGTCCTATACATTATTAGATGAAGATGAATATGAACAGCATAAAAAAGAAATGGGCTACCCTGAAGTGATCGATAAAATCCTGAAGCGCAACGTGAATAAACTTGTTAGCTGGATCAAGCAAAAAAGAGGGCCCTTTGCACCCGATTTTATCGAAGTATGGACCAACCGCTACTTATTCAATAAAGAAATGCAATCGAAGGAAAAATAACCTTGAAGTCTACTGCCTGCGAGTAGACTTTTTTATTTTTAAAAAAGGTGGGTAACAGATTTATCGATTTACCATAAGGGTAATATGGAGATAGAAGTGTTTATTAGTAGTCGCAGTTTAAATTGCGATGTACAGCATGTACTGCCTCCCACAAGCGTAGTGTTAAATTTTTAGGAAAAGCCGGGGATACATGAAAACACGTTAGATGTAATTACCGCCAAACTAAAGTATAGTGATAAACAGGCGCCAAATGTGGGCACCTTCTCAAACATCTTGTTTTGTTCATAAAGGAAGTGAATAGATTTGGAAAGTATGAAACGTTATATGCGCTTTGTGAAGCCCTATCGATGGGAAATTCTCCTGACAATTGCTATTGGTATATTAAAATTTGCGATTCCTCTTTTTATTCCAATCTTGATCAAGATCGTCATCGATAATATTATCGGAGCACCCAACCTGACAAATAGCGAAAAAATCACGCAACTATTTTATTGGTTAGGTGGAACGGTAATCTTGTTCTTTATTATCCGTCCACCGATAGAATACTACCGTCAATATTTTGCACAGCACGTAGGAAACAAGGTACTATTTGATATCCGGCAGGAACTATTTGGGCACCTACAAAAATTAAGCTTAAAGTATTATGCGAATACACGAGCTGGGGAAGTCATTTCACGTGTTATAAATGATGTTGAACAAACAAAAAACTTTATCATGATCGGCCTAATGAACTTGTGGCTGGATGTTGCAACCATCCTGATAGCCATCGGGATTATGCTTACTATGGATGTCAAGTTAACTTTGGTGGCAATCATTGCTCTTCCTTTCTTCGGATTAAGTGTGAAATATTTTTTTGGGAAACTGCGCGATCTAACGAGAAAGCGATCTCAAGCATTGGCACATGTTCAAAGTTATTTGCATGAACGAGTAAGTGGAATGAGCATCATTAAAAGTTTTACTTTAGAAAAGCACGAACAGCAAATCTTTGATAAAGAAAATGGCGAGTTTTTAGATCGTGCCTTGGACCATACAAAATGGAATGCAAAATCCTTTGCTGTGGTCAATACGATTACCGATATTGCGCCTTTACTTGTTATTGGATTTGCGGGGTACCAAGTAATACAGGGAGAGTTGACGGTCGGGACAATGGCGGCTTTTTACGCTTATATAGAACGTTTATATAGTCCCCTTCGCCGTTTGGTAAATTCATCGACGACCTTGACCCAATCAATTGCCTCTATGGATCGAATGTTCGAGTTAATGGATGAGGAATATGATGTCCAAGATAAGAAAAATGCCCGGGAACTGCCGCCGGTAAAAGGACAAGTCACGTTCGAGAACGTGGATTTCCAATATGAGCAAGATGGCCAGCTCATATTGAAAAATATTAATTTTGACATACAACCGGGCCAAACTGCCGCCTTTGTCGGTATGAGTGGTGGTGGGAAATCAACCATAGTCAGTTTGATCCCTCGCTTCTATAATGTGACTGGCGGTGCAGTGAAAATAGATGGCATTGATGTAAATGATGCCGTCATTCACTCCCTCCGTGCACAAATCGGGATTGTTTTGCAGGATAATATCCTATTTAGTGATTCGGTTAAACAGAATATTTTGATGGGAAGACCCGATGCAACGGACGAGGAAGTCATTGCTGCCGCAAAAGCGGCGAATGCCCATGATTTTATCATGACTCTTCCTGAAGGCTACGATACCAAAGTGGGCGAACGCGGGGTGAAACTTTCCGGTGGTCAAAAACAACGTGTTGCCATTGCACGTGTATTCCTTAAAAATCCACCGATTTTAGTGCTGGATGAAGCTACCTCAGCGCTTGATTTAGAAAGTGAAGCATTAATCCAGGATTCATTGGACCATTTAGCAAGTAATCGGACAACGATTATTATTGCCCATCGACTATCTACCATCACTCATGCGGATAAGATTTTCGTAATCGACCATGGTGAATTAGTTGAAGAAGGCAATCATGAATCCTTAATGGAGAAGCAAGGCGTGTACTATGATTTATTCCAAATTCAGAAATTGGATTAATCGACTAAAACCGCAGCAATGAAATGATAGAATTTTTTGAAAATAGTATTACAAAAATACCTTTTTTATATATAGAAGGTATTTTTTTTATTTTATTAATTTTTATTAATTTTCTGTAAATTTATAGGGAGAACTTTGTCGAATCGTGAAAAAATGACATTTTATAGATGTCAATATATTAAAAATTGATTGAAAATTCGTTTTTTCGAATTATTTTGATATTGATTCAGATTTACAAATGTTATATTCTTGTAATCATAGTCTAAGTAAACAAGAGTTGGAGGATAGCATGGTGAATCAGAAAAAGATTTTAGAAATAAACGAGTTAGAAACGTCCTTCTTTTCTGATGACGGGAAAATAGCAGCAGTGGATCATGTCAACTTCGATCTACATGAGGGTGAGATTTTGGCAATCGTAGGAGAGTCGGGTTGCGGGAAAAGTGTAACATCACTTTCGATCATGGGTTTAGTGCCAAGTCCTCCAGGTAAAATTACAAACGGTGAAATTTTACTACAAGGTAAGGATATTTCTAAATTTAGCGAAAAAGAAATGCGAAAAATACGAGGAAACGACATAGCGATGATTTTCCAGGAACCAATGACCTCGTTAAATCCACTATTTACTATAGGGAATCAAATTTCAGAAGCAATACTTATACATAATAAAAGCTGGTCTAAAAAACAAGTACGTGAACGTGCGGTAGAAATGCTGAGATTAGTAGGGTTACCAAGAGCAGAAGAATTATTAAATGAATATCCTCATCAGTTATCGGGAGGTATGCGACAACGTGTCATGATTGCAATGGCGCTTGTATGTAACCCAAAAGTGTTAATAGCAGATGAACCAACTACAGCTCTAGATGTAACAATTCAAGCACAAATTTTAAAGCTAATTAGAGAACTAAATGACAAATTCAATACGGCGGTATTAATGATCACCCATGATTTAGGCGTCGTGGCTGAAACTTGTCAGCGAGTAATCGTTATGTATGCAGGACAAGTTGTGGAAGAAGCAACTGTTCAAGAAATCTTTAAAAACCCTAAGCATCCTTATACAAAAGGGTTGATTCAATCAGTGCCAGACATGCGTTATAAGAAGGAATCCCTGTATTCAATCCCAGGAAACGTTCCAAAGCCTGGTTCAGTAAAAGTTGGTTGTCGCTTTGCACAACGCTGTGAATTTGCAACAGACCGCTGTCTTACTGAAAATCCCGCTTTATATGAGTTATCAAGCTCTCATAAATCAAGATGCTTCTTAGTTGAAGAGGAAGGGGGATCTGTAAATGGAAAAGAAAGTCTTGTTGAAAGTAAGTAATCTTAAAAAACATTTCCAAATCCGTTCTGGCATGCTAGGAAAAGAGAGTGGGAGTGTAAAAGCAGTAGATGATGTTTCTTTCGAGGTCTTTGAAGGAGAAACATTAGGAATTGTGGGTGAATCAGGATGTGGTAAATCCACTACAGGTAAGACATTAATGCGTCTTATAGAACCTACTGATGGCACGATTGAGTTTGATGGAAAAAATATTACGACTCTTTCGAAAAAAGAAATGCGGAAAGCACGTCGAGATATTCAAATGGTCTTTCAAGATCCATATGCATCCTTAAATCCTCGACATAAAATTCGGAAAATTCTTGAAGAACCGCTGATTGTACATGGTATTGGAAATGCAAAAGAACGTGCGGAAAAAGTAGAAAAATACTTAAATATCGTGGGCCTTAGTAGCTATCATGCCGATCGATATCCTCACCAATTTAGTGGTGGACAAAGACAGCGTATCGGGATTGCTCGTGCACTTATGACAAATCCGAAGCTAATTATTGCGGATGAGCCAGTATCGGCATTAGACGTTTCCATCCAAGCACAGGTATTAAATCTGATGAAGGAGCTTCAAGAAGATTTGAAGCTAACATATATCTTCATTGCCCATGACTTAGGGGTTGTTAGACATATCAGCAATCGAGTAGGGGTTATGTATTTAGGCAGAATGGTTGAGTTAGCACAGAGTGAATCGCTCTATGAAGAACCTCTTCATCCATATACAAAAGCCTTATTATCTGCTGTACCAATTCCAGATCCAGATTTTGCGCGTGAGCAAATTATTTTACAGGGGGATATACCTAGCCCATCCAATCCACCGACAGGATGTGCATTCAACACACGTTGCCCTTATGCAACGCAAAGCTGTCGAGAGCAAAATCCTACATTGCAAGAGGTAAAACCGGGTCATTTTGTTGCCTGCCATTTATATGAACAGGTTAAACAATGATATAAAAAATTATTTTCAGGGGGAAAGTTATGAGAAATAAAAAGTGGCTACTTGGTTTATTTTTAACAGTCATTCTATCATTAGTACTTGCAGCATGTTCAGAAGATGATGCAACAACTGAAGGTACTGATACAGGTTCTAAAGATTCTGCTTCAGAAGAAGAAACACCACAAGTTTTAGTATTTGGTCGTGGTGGCGATTCTGTATCACTTGATCCAGCAATCGTAACAGATGGAGAATCTTACAAGGTTACAGAAAATATCTTTGAAACACTTTTAAGCTTTGGTGATGAAGATACTACAATTAATCCAGGCTTAGCTAAAGAATGGACTGTATCTGAAGATGGTTTAACTTATACTTTCGAATTACAAGAAGGTGTTAAATTCCATGATGGTACAGATTTCAACGCGGAAGCAGTTGTATTCAACTTTGAGCGTTGGACAAACGGCGAAGCTGGAGAATTCCCATACTATGAATCTATGTTTACTGTAGGTGGGGAAGATGTAATTGCAAGTGTAGAAGCATCTGGTGACTACACAGTAGTGTTCACACTTACTCGTGCACAAGCACCATTCCTTAAAAATATCGCTATGAGTCCGTTTGCTATTGCTTCTCCAACAGCAGTTGAAGCAGCTGGTGAAACTTTTGGGGATAATCCTGTAGGGACTGGACCATTTAAATTTGTAGAATGGAAACGTAATGACTCTATTACATTAGCTAAAAATGAAGAGTATTGGCAAGAAGGTCTTCCAAAGTTAGACCAGTTAATTATTAAAGTATATCCTGATAATTCAGCTCGTTTAAATGCGCTGGTAAAAGGAGAAATAGACTTGGCTGATGGAATCAACCCATCAGATGCTGAGTCAATTACATCTAATGCCGATTTACAATTAATCGAACGCCCTTCCATGAATGTTGGTTACTTAGGTTTGACGTCAACTCGTAAACCATTTGATAATGTTCTAGTTCGTCAAGCGGTAAACTATGCAATCGACAAGAAAGCGATTGTAGATGCTTTCTACCAAGGTTATGCAGACGTTGCTGTAAACCCGATGCCATCGTCAATCAGTGGTTATAACGAAGAGATTACAGGATATGAATACGATCCAGAAAAAGCGAAAGCACTTTTAGCAGAAGCTGGATATAACGGTGATGAGATTGAATTATGGGCAATGCCGGTAGCACGTCCATATATGCCAGATGGCCAAAAAATTGCAGAAGCGATTCAAGGTTATTTAGAAGCAGTGGGTATTCCAAGTAAAATTACTACGTATGAATGGGCTACTTACCTAGAAAAAGCAACAAATGGAGAAGCTGATGCATTCTTATTAGGTTGGACTGGTGACAACGGAGATGCAGATAACTTCCTATACACATTATTAGGTTCAGCTAATATTGGAAGTAACAACTATTCTTATTATAAAAATGAAGAAGTAGATACATTATTAACACAAGCACAAACAGAAACAGATGAAGAAAAACGTAATGGATTATACAAACAAGCTCAAGCAATCATTTTCGAAGAGGCTCCATGGGCACCAATTGCTCACTCAACACCTTTATTAGCAGGAAAAGCAAATGTTAAAGGTTACCTTCCTCATCCAACAGGAAGCGAAAGCTTACAAAACGTTTACTTTGAATAAGATTTAAGGAAGGAAGGTATATTCCTGCCTTCCTTTTCTCCTTAGTACATAAAACTAAATCACGATCGAGAGGTGAAGATAGTGCTTAATTACATAGGGAAACGCGTATTACAATTAATCCCGGTTTTACTGGGGATGTCTTTTATCGTTTTTTTAATCATTCGTGCAATACCAGGTAATCCTGCTCAGGTAATTCTGGGACAAAAAGCAACTCAGGAGTCAATTGCTGCATTGGAAGAAAAACTTGGACTAAACAACCCTTGGTATGTACAGTATTTTGATTATTTAAAAGGACTATTTACTGGAGATTTAGGTGAGTCATTAAGAACTAGTCAGCCTATCTCCTCTGAAATTTGGCCATATTTGGCTGCAACAATTGAGCTGGCTGTTTTCGCCATGATCATTGCAATTATCGTGGGCGTAAATGCAGGGATTATTTCTGCATGGTTCCAAAATTCATGGTTCGATTATGTAGCGATGGTTATTGCCTTAATTGGTGTGTCGATGCCAATTTTCTGGTTAGGATTAATCGAACAGTGGGTTTTCAGTCTGAACTTAGATTGGCTTCCAACATCAGGGCGCGAAGATGTGCGAAATCCTATTAGTCCTATAACTAATTTCTATTTAATAGATACGTTAATACAGGGCAGGTTCGATCAGTTTGGTATTGTGATCAAGCATTTAATCTTGCCGGGTGTTGCTTTAGCTACAATTCCAACAGCGATTATTGCACGTATGACAAGGTCCTCTATGCTTGAAGTAATGCGTTCAGATTATGTACGTACAGCTCGTGCAAAAGGACAGAAGATGTTTCTTGTTGTTTACAAGCATGCCTTGAAAAATGCCTTAATTCCAGTACTAACAGTTATTGGATTGCAAACTGGTTTATTACTTGGTGGTGCGATTTTAACAGAGACAATCTTTAGCTGGCCAGGTATAGGACGCTATATTTATGAGGCAATTGGATATCGTGATTACACAGTTATTCAATCTGGTATTCTAGTAGTTGCCTTTATATTCGTCATGATTAACTTAATTGTCGATCTATTATATACAGTCATCGATAAAAGGATTAAATACAGCTAGAAAGGAGAAACAACATGTCCGAATTAACACAAAAAGTAAGTGGTCAACCTATTGTAGTGGATCAAGCTGTAGGGCCGTGGAAGGAAGCATGGCGTAGCTTCAAAAAAAGTAAGTCTGCTTTAGCAGGAACATTTATTGTTGTATTCTTTGTTCTTCTAGCAATTGTTGGTCCTTTATTCGTTCCACAGGCAATCAATGAGCAAAACTTTAGCATGCGTTTACAAGCGCCATCGAGTCAATTTTGGTTTGGGACAGATGATTTTGGGCGAGATATTTTTTCCCGTATTGTGCATGGTGCACGTTTATCCCTAACGGTTGGTTTTTTTGCGGTTATCTTTTCTGCTGTTATAGGGAGTTTTTTAGGAATTATTTCAGGTTATTATGGAAAATGGATTGATACAATCATTTCACGTTTCTTTGATATCATGCTTGCGTTCCCTAGTATTCTTTTAGCAATTGCAGTAGTTTCAATTTTAGGGCCGTCCTTACAGAATGCATTGATTGCCATTGCAATTATTAATGTACCGAACTTTGGACGACTAATTCGATCTAAAGTTTTAAGTGTAAAACAAGAAGAGTATGTAATGGCTGCAAGAGCAATCGGAATGAGTGATGCGCGCATATTATGGAGACATATTCTGCCGAACTCAATGATTCCTGTAATTGTACAAGGAACATTATCCATCGCTACAGCAATTATTGAAGCAGCAGCTTTAGGCTTCCTTGGTTTAGGAGCAGAAGCACCCCAGCCTGAATGGGGAAAAATGCTTGCAGATTCAAGGCAGTATTTAATGACAGCACCGTGGACATTAATTTTCCCAGGACTGGCTATTATGTTAACTGTACTTGGGTTTAACTTAATGGGAGACGGACTACGAGATGCGTTAGATCCGAAAATGAAGAGTTAAAAAAGGTGAGCTGAAATGGCTCACCTTTTTATATACAAAAAATTACTAAATTGGAAATAAATCCGATGATAAATAACGTTCTCCTGTATCTGGAGCTAAGCAAAGCACCTTCGCGTTTGGAGGGAGCTGTTTAGCTAATTCGACAGCAAAGTAGGCTGAAGCTGCACCTGAAGCACCAACTAAGATACCTTCTTCTGCTGCAAGACTTCTAGCTGTCATTTGCGCATCCTCATCTATAATATGGAGAATTTCATCAAACACTTCACGATTTAATATTTTCGGGATAAAGCCCGGTCCTGTTCCTGGGATTTTATGTGGTCCCGGTTCTCCTCCAGCTAAAACAGGGGACCCAGCAGGTTCAACAACGTATATCTTTAAATCTGGCAGATGTTTTTTTAACTCCTCGCCAGTTCCGGTAACTGTGCCTCCTGTCCCGGCAGTGAGTACAAGTGCATCCAGCTGGTGTTGGAACGCTTCGAGAATTTCAACAGCAGTCGTTGTTCGATGGGCATCTGCATTTGCTTCATTTTCAAATTGCAGAGGAATAAAGCTGTTAGGAATATCTTGTGCAATACGCATTGCTTCATCGATCGAGCCTTGCATCCGTAAGTTAGCTGGTGTTAAGTATACTTGGGCACCATAAGCTTGCATAAGCTGAACCCTTTCTTTTGTGGCATTATCCGGCATTGTAATTATGCAAGGATAGCCCTTTACGGCACAGACCATTGCCAGGCCGATTCCCGTATTGCCGGAAGTAGGTTCGATTATGGTACTTATACCCGGAATTAGTTTCCCTTCCTTTTCAGCTTGAGTTATCATATTCAATGCAGCGCGATCTTTCACACTGCCGCCCGGATTTTTAGATTCCAATTTCATGTAAACTTCAGCGCCATCCACAGCTGGCAACTTATTTAAGCGGACGATGGGCGTATTACCGACCAGTTCGAGAATGTTATTATGTAATTTCATGCTTCCATACTCCTTAGAAAAAATTGGCAAAAGCTAGGCGAACAATGAGCAGCCTAGCTTCAGCATTTCCATTTTAGTCTAAAATTATTTCATGCAAAACCATTCAATCTATTGAAAGTACTGACTCCTACTCTTTTAAAGCATCCTCCAAGTAAGAAAGATTCACTAAACCTTCAATATTGTCTGTCGAAATGTAGCCGGCATCCTTTGAAATCGTCGCCATTTCTTTTAGTATATCTTCTTTCACATCCGTAGTAGGAGATAAGCGAGCAAATGCCTTTGTTACTTCATCTTTAGATAATTCTTTACCAGTTAGACCCTTTACGTGATCCAGGAAAAGCTGAATGGCTTCTTCGGGGTTTTCGTTAATGAAATCAACAGCTTGTGTATATGCTTTAAGTGCTTTTTTCGTTATTTCAGGATTATTGGAAGTGAATGATTTTCGGGCGGTTACGACTGTATTCGTCGATTCGCTGCCCCAAGCAAATTCGGATGCATCCAATAATAGTTTGGCATTGCCGTTTGTTTCGATGTTCACACCCCAAGGCTCTTGTGTAGCGGCTGCATCGATTTCGCCTTTCAACATTAAAGCTGCAGTATCAGCTGGAGCTTGCTTTATTGTAGTAACGTCGCCATTGCCTGTTGAACTGGCTGTTAAATTGGCTTCTTGCAGGGATTTCATCAAGCCAACGTCTTGTGTACTGCCGAATGTAGGGACAGCAACTTTCTTTCCTTTTAAATCTTCCACACTGTTAATGCCGGAATCATTTCCGACAACTAGAACAGCTCCACCATTAACTGCTCCTGCAATAATTTCATGTTCCGGATTTTTTACATATGTGTTTAAAGCAGGCGTCGGACCTACAGTGCCAATGTCAATGGAATTTGTGGACATTGCTTCCATGAATGCCGATCCATCATTGAAAGTGCTTGTAGCGATTTGGATATCGTCGCCAAATTGTTCGTCGAAGTAGCCTTTTTCAAGCGCAACAATGGACGAGATATGTGTCATGTTTGGAAAATAGCCGATATGAACTTCAGTAACGGAATCTTTTTCACTGTTCTCTTCCTCGCCACCACCGCAGGCAGCCAAAACTGCTATTAATATAGTTAAAATGGATAAAAATATAAGATTCTTTTTCATTTGTTCTTCTCCTTATTAGGTAGTCAAAATACCCCATTTTCTTAATACGAAACGTTCAATTCTCACGAAGATAAAATTATCGATAAAGGAACCAATAACTCCGATAATGATCATGATACTAAAAATTAGATCCATGGCTTGGATGGAGCGGCCCAAGTCAAGCAGTGTCCCGAGACCACCACTGCCACCAAGCAATTCCCCTGCTAAAACAGCTCGCCAAGCCAATGCCCAGGCTAAACGTAAACCTGCAATTTGCTGAGGTATCGTTGATTTGAAGATGACTGTACGGAACAAGTGGATACCGGTCGATCCCATGGTGCTGGCCACACGAATCAATAAAGGAGGAACGCTTTTAAAAGCGGTGCTCGATGTAATGGTAATGGAAAGAGCAGCCCCTAAAATGACGATGAAAATAACCGATCCCACACCTAGGCCGAACCATAATATGGCTAAAGGCATCCAAACAATATTTGGTATTGCCTGCAGGCTCGTTACAAAAAAGCCAAGTGTATCGTCGACAATTTTATATTTATAGATAAGGAAGCCCAGAACAAATCCAATGACTACCGCGATGAAGAAGCCGATAAATAGTCGGATCAATGAAGAACCGGTTGCTTCCAATAATTGACCATCTATAATGCCGTTTACTAACGTTTTTAGAACCGTGACGCCACCGGGATCATTTGGAATGATTAATGGTGGCCACATAAAAGCAGGGAATACATCGAATTTAGATATCGCTTCCCATATTGTTATTAGGATCAACACGAAGATCGTCCGTCTTAAGAGCGTAATCACTGCCTAATTCCTCCTTCAGCACTTTTTCCATTTCTTGTTCAAGCTCTGTTAATATCCGATTCTCTAAATGTACTAAAATACTGTCTGAAGAAGTGCGGGGTCGTGCAGCTTGTACAGGGAAAATGTTCTTAATTCCGCCAGGCCGTGTCTTCATTAGTACAATTCGGTCTGATAAGACTACAGCCTCTCGAATATTATGAGTTACAAAAATGATTGTTTTACCGGTTTCGCGCCAAAGCTTATCGAGCTCCATATGCAATACCATCCGCGTTTGTTCATCCAAAGCAGCAAATGGTTCATCCATGAGGAGAATCTCTGGATCCGTCACCAATGCTCGCGCGATGGCAACCCGCTGTTTCATGCCCCCAGATAGTTCATGGGGAAGGGCGTGGGCAAATTTTCCAAGGTGCACTTTTTGGAGCCAGTCCAGTGCCCGTTCTTTTGCTTCTTGCTTTGGCACCTTTTTAATAAGGAGACCGTACATAACATTATCGAGAACACTCATCCAAGGGAATAAGCCGGATTCTTGGAAAACGACAATTCGATCATTGCCCGGGCCTTTAATCGGTTTATTATTGACCAGCAAGCTTCCGGAAGTCTCTTTTTCTAGTCCTGCAACTATATTTAAAAGCGTGGATTTTCCGCAACCAGATGGGCCCAATAACGAAACAAACTCACCCTTTTTTATCGATAATGTAACATCGTCCAATGCAATTGTTGGTGCATGGTCTTTTCTCTGAAACTCTTTATGAACATTTTGAAGAATAATATGTTCCTCAGCCAAAACAAAACCTCCCATTCTGATAAAACATAGTGTTATACTAAGGTTTAATTAGTTTTCATTTTATGTGTTGTTATTTAATCTTTCTGTCACTTTTGTTACAAATATTCAGAATAATACTAATAATCAAGGTGTTTAAGGAGGGATATGAAATGATAAGGGAGCTTGAAAAGTATAGTAAAAAAATGTATGTAAATAAAGGGCAGACGATTTATCAGACAGGGGATCCCATCAATACTGTTTATTTTCTGAGCCATGGACTCGTAAAATTAGCTGAGGATGGGGAGGATGGACAGCCAGTCACTATCGTACTCCTGCAAGAAGGGGAGATGTTCGGTTTCTTGGATCGCTTAAATAATCATTCCGAGCATACCCAGTATTCAGTAGCATTGACCGACTGTAGCCTTCTATCATACCCTGTTGACGTTTTATTAGAACATCTGGATAAACTTTCGGCTATTGAAAAGGCATTGTTTTATTCGTTAGTTAGGCAATTAGCAGAAGCAAAACAATTGGTATATGTGCACTCAAAAATGACTGTGCCGGAAAGAATAAGCTGGTTCTTGATAAGACTCGCCAAAATGGAAAACGGGGTAGCTACGATCAGTATCCCGTTAACTCACGAGGAAATTTCCTATATGGTTGGATGTAGCCGGCAGAAGGTAACCACTTACCTCAGCAAATGGAAGAAAGAAGGAATAATTCAATATGACCGTGGTTATATCCAATTGGTTGATGTAGACCAGCTCCGCTGAAAGATAAAAACCCCCATGTGTCTTCACATGGGGGTTACAATTTAATACTATTCGAAACGATCGGTAATCATAACCCAAGCCAACTCTCGGTCGAGTTATGCAATTTTAATAGAAACTTTGCTCCAAGTCTGAGTTTTTTTCATTACTATGGTAGCTTCGGTAAGAGACGATTAAAGTATCTAGATGCTCCAAGTTTTCTTCGTAATCCAACAAACGGGAGAAGATATAGAACAAGTGATAACTTGAAAATTCTTCTTCGCCTTCCCTCTTTTGTTCAAAAGCAATTTGCTGGATTAGCTGCTCCATAACATCTACATACTTCTTGTCCTGTTCATCAAACCATTTGGAATGCTCCGGTTTCAATTTCCCAGTGAACTTTAGGAGCAATTGTTCATGGAAAGTGAGTAAGAAGTCCAATCGTTCTTGTACCATGCCCCTGAAATGGCCAGGCAAATTCGCGATCTCATTTTCATGCTTATGCAAACGGTGCAGGAGCTCCAGGCTTTTTTTCGTTGTTATAATCATTTGGCGATATAGAACGAGTTTACGGGCTTGTATAAATCGTTTTTTCTTCGAGTAATGCCGTTCTTCTTTGTAGAAGTCATACATTTTTTCAACATCGCTAAGCCGATCCTGAAACTTGCTCAGTGCAGCTTTGGTGGATGTATGCTCGGATGCTTGCCTCGCTGCAAGTCGAGTCCATCGAATAATATCATCTTGTAATGAATCGATTGTTGTAAATAACTTGATTTCATATCGAGGTGGAAGAAATACTAAATTGACGATAAAGGCTGCAAATACCCCGACCATGACTGTTAGAAATCGAATGATGCCGAATTCCAAAAAGTCGTCACCTTCAAATATCATGATAGCTACTACCGTTACAAGTGCTAACGATATCGAACTATCCAGTTTGAACTTTCTCATAAGTCCAATCACTATGATGGCTGCAATCCCGATTGCGACAATATGATGACCAAAAATTAAACCGAATAGCACGGCGACTGTAGCACCGATGATATTCCCCTGTATTTGTTCTATGATGGACAAATAAGAGCGGTAAATAGACGGTTGGATGGCAAAAATTGCAGCAATCCCGGCGAAAACAGGAGAAGGTAA
Source organism: Ureibacillus sinduriensis BLB-1 = JCM 15800 (assembly GCF_000772955.1). GTDB lineage: Bacteria > Bacillota > Bacilli > Bacillales_A > Planococcaceae > Ureibacillus > Ureibacillus sinduriensis. The sequence continues at coordinate 41,828 of NZ_JPVO01000035.1, forward strand.
GTTTAGTAAGTCTGCTAGAAAAAGTGCAAATACAATGGCTACACCTGTTTTTAGTACACGGGCACCTAATTGCATGGAAAAATTCGCCCTCTCTTTTTTAAAATACTTTACCCCGCACAAAGCGGGGAAATCACATTACTTTACCTAATTTTCTCACTTGGGTCAACTAGTTTAATGTATATAAATTGCATCGAAAATATTAATGAAAACTTCTTCCTATTATTTTAATTGTGAAAAAGCATAATCAACCGCTGCAATTGTTTCTATGATATCTACCTCTTTATGTTCTGTTGTCAGGAACCACGCTTCGTATTTGGATGGAGCCAGATTAACTCCTTTAGACAACATTAATTTAAAGAATCGCCCGAACATTTCACCATCGGAATTTTCCGCTTGTTCATAGTTTTCTACTTTTTCATTTGTAAAATAAAGAGTCAATGCACCTTTTAACCGGTTAACTGAAATTGTGACACCGTGTTTTTTCGCAGCTTCCAATATCCCATTTTCTAATAGGGCACCAAGACGATCCATTTCCTCATACACACCAGGTTGTTTCAACACTTCAAGGCAAGCTATTCCTGCGAGCATGGAGGCAGGGTTTCCAGCCATTGTTCCAGCTTGGTATGCAGGTCCGAGGGGAGCAACAGTTTCCATTACTTCTTTGCGGCCACCATAAGCACCAATCGGTAATCCACCGCCAATAATTTTGCCCATTGCAGTTAAATCCGGACTTAAGCCGAGTAAATCTTGAGCAGCACCATAATGGAAACGAAACGCAGTAATCACTTCGTCATGTATCGTTAATGCACCTTTTTCTTTTGCCATGGCATGAACAAATTCTAAAAATCCTGGTTTAGGCTCTACGATACCGAAGTTCCCTACAATCGGTTCGATCAGGATGGCAGCAACTTCATCGCCCCATTTATCCATCGCCAATTGGAATTGTTCCTTATTGTTAAAAGGTACTGTTATGACTTCCGTAGCTACTGCAACGGGAACTCCGGCAGAATCAGGTGAACCGAGCGTTGCGGGTCCTGATCCGGCAGCAACGAGCACTTGATCGAAGTGTCCATGGTAGCAGCCGGCAAATTTAATGATTTTTGTACGGCCAGTATATGCGCGTGCGACACGTACAGTTGTCATAACTGCTTCAGTACCGGAATTAGTGAAGCGTACTTTATCCAATGAAGGAATCGCATCCTTCAGCATTTTGGCAAACTTCACTTCATGCTCTGTAGGCGTTCCGTATAATACCCCGGTTTCCGCTGCCAAGGTGATGGCTTTTGCGATATGTGGGTGGCCGAATCCAGTAATAATCGGACCGTATGCGGCTAAGTAGTCAATGTAGCGATTACCATCTACATCCCAGAAGTACGCACCTTTCCCTTTTGCCATGACAACAGGTGCGCCGCCCCCAACCGCTTTATACGAACGTGATGGGCTATTAACGCCCCCTACGATATGCTCCAATGCTTGGATCTGGATTTCTTCAGATTTTGTATGATTCATTTGTAAAGCCTCCTCATTCATTTCATTTCCTATTGTAGACCTATTCAAAGCGAATGCCAAAGAATTTGAAAGTCATACCCGTCTTTTGTACGATAGAGAAAAGGGAGGAATATTTATGGAATCGTTAGTGAATATGGGAGCACCAGACTTTACATTATATAATGAAAAAGAAGAGGAAGTATCCTTAAGGGATTATCGAGGTAAAAAGGTTGTCCTGTATTTTTACCCAAAGGATATGACGCCTGGCTGTACGACGGAAGCGTGTGATTTCCGCGACCACCATGAGGAATTTGTTGGTTTGAATACTGTCATTCTTGGTGTCAGTGGTGATGAGTCGAGCAAGCATACAAAATTCATCGAAAAATACGGTTTACCTTTCTCTTTGTTGGTTGATGAAAATCATGAAGTTGCAAAAAAGTACGGAGTTTGGGTATTAAAGAAAATGTACGGGCGTGAATTCATGGGAATTGAACGTGCTACATTCCTTATCAATGAAGAGGGGATTGTCGAAAAGGAATGGAAGAAAGTAAAAGTGAAAAATCATATCGAGGAAATTTTGAACAGTTTGCGCTAATGAAAGTTTCAGAACGCATTATTTGATTGGGAGGGGAAAAAATGAAAGTTTATTTTACTTTTGATTCTAGACCGGATTTACAAAAGCAACTGACAGAACAATTTCCAGAAGTTGAGTTTGCTTTTCGTAAAGGGATTGTCGATGGGGATTTGGAAACAGCTGAAGTAATCGTTACATACGGAGAAGATTTAACCGAAGAGCATATTTTTAAGGCCCACAATTTGAAATGGATTTTTGTCGCTTCGGCTGGAGTTGAAAAAATGCCCAAAAATGCCATTGCCGAAAGGAATATTCTTGTATCGAATGTACGGGGAATCCATAAAAAACCGATGACCGAATCGATCCTCGCGCATATTTTAGCCATAAAACGTGTATTGCCAACGATATATACTAACCAACGCAATAAAGTATGGGACAAAAGAGGGGGGCACCCGACAGAACTTAATGGAAGTACGGCACTCATCATTGGTCCTGGTGCTATTGGTGGGGAGATAGGAAGACTGCTGCAAGCATTTGAAGTATATACAATTGGCTGTAACCGAAGTGGGAATCCGGCGGACTATATGAATGAAACATATCGTATTGATGATCTAGTCGAGCATTTGCCAAAAGCGGATATAGTCATCTCCGTTTTGCCAAGTACGGATGAGACCGAACATTTAATAGGGTACGAGCACTTTCAAGTAATGCGGGACAATGCACTCTTTATGAATTTCGGCAGAGGGAATTTAGTCGAGACAAATGTGCTAATTCGCGCATTGGTAGAAAAACAGATTGGCCATGCGGTGCTTGATGTCTTTGAAGAAGAGCCGCTTCCTCTTGATAGCAGACTTTGGGATATGGATAACGTAACAATCTCTCCGCATTGTTCAAGTCACTCATCCCGTTATTTGGAAAGGAGCCTGGAAATTTTTATACCTAGCTTGAAGAAGTATTTGGGCGGCGATATGGATATTGAGAATAAAATGGATATTTTACGTGGCTATTGAGAATGTTTGGATGAGAAAGTCGCTGAATATTCCTTATGCTAATAATACTAAATGTTTAATATTGTTAATTTTTTATGATTCGTCGTGTTGAAATATCAGTAGAAGGTATGGAATTGTTGACTACATTCAGTATTTTGGGTACACTATTTATAACTATTATAAATTAAGAATTGAGTAGAAAGAGGTGCATGGCGATGTCTGAAATGCATTTGAAAGATGCCCTAGACACGTTAAAGACAACTGGTGTAAGAATTACTCCGCAGCGTCATGCTATTTTGGAATATTTAATTGAAACAATGACACATCCAACTGCAGATGAAATATATAAAGCTCTAGAAGGCAAGTTTCCCAATATGAGTGTAGCAACTGTTTACAACAACCTACGTGTATTCCGTGAATCAGGTTTAGTAAAGGAACTAACATATGGAGATGCAGCAAGTCGATTTGATTTCATTACAAATGACCATTATCACATGATTTGTGAATCCTGTGGAAAGATTGTTGATTTCCATTACCCCGGTTTAAACGAAGTAGAGCAATTTGCATCACATGTAACAGGCTATAAAGTACATTCTCATCGTTTGGAAGTATACGGTACTTGTCAAGAGTGTATTGAAAATGTGGGAAAACAAGTTTTGTAAATGAGGCTCCAGCCTAGTGACGGTATGTTGCTAGGTTTTTTATTTTGGTTGGTTTTAGTTTGGCCGGGATAACTATGAGAGTCTGAAATGCTAGTCCGCCGCGCGCAAAGCAAATAATTGAATGAAAAAGCCGACCCTTCTTAGGAGTCGACTACGTTCATCTTTTTTTATTATAATCTTGATCAAACTCTTTACCCTCTAAAGATGGATCTAGCGTAAGGGGTTCGTTGCAGTACATACACATATCAACACGGCCGAGTACTTTCGTGTGTCTTTGGCAATTCGGGCAAACGACCTGAACGGCCTTTGTCGATAGCAGACCAATCCATCCATATACGGCTGTACTACCAATAATGCATAGTAACCCTAGCGTCATAAAGATGATAACCAATAGTTGATTTTCACGGAAGAAAATTGCCCCGTACATAATAACGAAACCGATGAAAATTAATGATAGGGCGAATGAGCGGATTTTATTTATTTTATTTTTATATGTTTTTGCCATAATTCTTTAGCCTCCCAATCTAGATTCTACTATAACATAGAACGTTTTCATTTGAGGATAAGAAAGTATAGAAATTTTTAAGGTTTGATTCATAATAGATAAGTAGTGACTGTGAATGGAAGCACAAGTTCTTCCGTCTGGTAATAGTGGAAAGAAGGATTCTTTTTGTGGATGTCGAAAAAACAAATTATCGCAAACGAAATTTAGGAGGATTATAAATGGAGCACATTTTGCGCCCGATCTACCAAGAACGTGCAAGCCAGTCAGATACTTTAGGTGTCATTCTTGTGACAAAACGTGAAGAAACAATAAGTGTTACCGATACTTTTGATTCGGTGTTATTAATAGTTGTAAAAGAAGCGGACATGCCAATTTTCACAAAACATTATTTGCATGAAGATAAAAAGATGGCCATGCACGTTATAACTGAAGAGTTATTAAATAAAAGACTGAATGTTGGATTGGATAGAAGGATTGTAGATTGGATCTTCCATGGCAAAATCATGTTCGATCGCAACGAATATTTATCGGATTTGAGATTAAAGCTGCAGGAGTTTCCTTTCATGGGCCGTAAATTGAAGACAGGGATACAATTCTCAAAATTGATTCGCCGTTATCTTGAAGGTAAAGAGTTTTTCAATCGCGGGAATTATTTTGACTCCTATCATCATGTTGTTGATTCCTTGCATCATCTAGCGCGCCTGGCCGTAATTGAAAATGGTCTATATCCGGAAGTGACAGTTTGGTCCCAGGTGAAAAAGTTGGAGCCTTCGATATATAAATTATACGAAGAACTTGTAATGAGTACGGAAAGCCTGGAGAAAAGGCTGGAGTTGCTCTTTTTGGCCATCGAGTTCTTAATTAATTCAAGAACACATGACGGAGCGGAGCATATATTAGAAACGATGTTAACCAAAGATACATGGACTACACAGGAATTACATAATGATAATGAGTTGAAATATTATTCGAAGGACTTGGAAGTTTTTGTAGAGTACCTGATTGACAAAGGGTATATCTTAACAGAATCGAAACTTTCAAAAAGTGGTTTAATCTATCATCGACATTATAAAGTTGATAAAGACTTCGTATCTTCTTCATACGAGTGATCTGCTTTGAATTTATATTAAAGCCGTAGAGAACAGTCATATCGGGGTGTTTAAACACCTCGAAAACTTTTTTGATATAAAGTGTTGACATTCATGCTAGTCTAGATGTATTATTGTAAACGTCGCTGATGCGAATAAACAAAAACATCGGAACAAACACTTTCTCGAAAACAACTTTTTGAAAAAAAGTTGTTGACAGCGTTTTGGTGAAGATGTTATTATAGAGAAGTCGCTGAAAAATGACAGAAATTAATGAACCTTGAAAACTGAACAACAAAACGTTAATGAAATCGTTTCT
>NZ_JPVO01000034.1 GCF_000772955.1 Ureibacillus sinduriensis BLB-1 = JCM 15800
ACCCCAAAAGTTAGTTTTTTTACTCTAACTTTTGGGGTGCAGTACCTCCTTGAATAAGGAAATGCCTTTTTTATTAGGTTCAATTTTGAAAGGAAAATAATGAAGTTTCCCCAATAATCACTATAAAAATGAATTTAAGTCCCAGTGCTGTATTGTATTCCCAGTTGATATAAGCTAAAATTTAAAAACTACTATTTTTTCTCTTTAAAACTATTTATTTCTTCCTTATTCAATAAATTACATTTTTCGACATGATTGATAGGATATAGTGACCAATCATTTGGGATTCGAACGGATCCATTTTGATATTTTTTATGTTGGCTTAGTCACAGTGTTATTAGTGGATTTATTTCTGTACGAGTAAGTGAAAAAACTTTGAAGAGTATCTCTAGATTTTTAATGAGCCCTTAACTCATGGTTTCCTTTTTGGGACCTTAGAGTTTTGAATTAAATGAAATTATATTCAAGGAAAAAATATTACCTGCACTATTCGAAGTAAATTTTTGGGTGAAAAGTTTTGGTTGAGGTAGGCGTACATCAATTTTAGATGAATTTATAATTCAGAATTTTCTGTATACGTTGCGAAATTTCCTTGCATGGGTATCACTACACAAATTCCTAAAATGTCGGTTCAATCTTTGGAGGACAATCAGGATCATACAATGAATGAATTAATGTAAAGGGGAGAAATGGGATGAAAATAGGAATTGTTGGATTAGGTAAGATGGGCTTTAATTTAGCTTGTAATATGCTGGAAAATAATATCAAAGTGATCGGATACGACATTGATATAAAAGTATCCAATAAAATTCACGAAACTCCTTTATTTAATGAGAATCAGTTTGAATTTTATAATGACTTCAATCAATTTGTTCAATCACTTTCACCAAATGACGCAATATTTCTCTTGGTCCCTCATGGTGGAGAAACCGAAAAAATGTTGGGCGAATTAGTAAATGTATTACCTAAAGATATGATTGTCATAGAAGCAGGAAATTCGCATTATAAAAATTCGCAATATTGGCATAAAAAGTATAAAAAGAAGGGTTTATATTTACTAGATTGCGGCACTAGTGGCGGATTGGATGGTGCAAGAAATGGATTATGCTCCATGATAGGAGGTGATATAGAAGCATTTGAGCGAATTGAACCGATACTTAGAAAAATTAGTCAGGAAAACGGATACTTGTATACTGGACCAGCTGGTAGTGGGCATTTTTTAAAGATGGTTCATAACGGTATTGAATATGGGATGATGCAGGCTATTGCGGAGGGCTTTGAACTACTACATGAAGGTGAGTTCGAGTATAACTACAAAGAAGTAGCAACTCTATGGAATAACGGTTCTGTTATTCGATCGTGGCTGATGGAACTTTTGATCGATGCATTTGATGAAGATGAAAATTTAGAAAAGATTTCCGGTGTTATGCATGCTTCAGGAGAAGCTAAATGGACGGTAGAAACAGCATTGGATTTAAATATCCCAACACCAATCATTGCGCTTTCCTTAATGATGCGTAATCGTTCAACTCGCAACGATACGTTTTCAGGAAAGGTAGTTGCTTCATTACGTCAACAATTTGGCGGTCATGCTGTTGTGAAAACGACACAATTGGAAGGAGGTGAATAGAATGCAAAATTATTGTGACGTATTAACTTTTGGAGAAACTATGATTATTTTTCAATCCGATCAAATCGGAAGCCTTGAAAATGTGGCAAGCATGTCACCTAAAATAGGTGGTGCAGAATCGAATTTTGCGATTGGATTAGCGCGGCTTGGAGAATCTGTTGAGTGGATTAGTAAACTTGGTAATGATAGTTTTGGTTCCCTCATTTTGAAACGAGTTAGAGGAGAAGGTGTAATAACACAGCATGTTCAAATTTCAAATGAAGGACCCACTGGATTGTTATTTAAAGAGCAAATTACCCCGGAAAAAATGAATGTCTATTACTATCGCAAGAATTCTGCTGCCAGTTTTATGAGCAAAGATATAATAAAAGATGTTTCTTTTGAAAATCTAAAGTTTCTTCATGTCACTGGGATTACACCTGCATTAGGAGATAGTTGTTATGAATTAACAAAACATGCCATTCAATTGGCAAAACAACATGGTGTGAAAATTATTTTTGATCCAAATATCCGATTTAAACTATGGTCAAAAGAAAAAGCTTTTGAAGTGCTACATGAAATGAATAAACTAGCTGACTATGTTTTGATCGGCGAAGAAGAAGCTAGATTTCTAACAAAGTTGCAAGAGCCATTAGAGATGTGTGAAAAGCTTTGCATGGATTGTGACAAAATAATTGTCCTAAAATATGGGGCGGATGGATGTTACGTATATAATGGTCAACTACATCATGTACCAGGTTTTTCAGTAAAGGCAGTCGTTGATGCAGTAGGTGCAGGTGATGCTTTTGCTGCTGGATTTACACATGGCTTACTACAAGGTAAAGAACTCATTGATTGTGCGAAAATTGGAAATGCAATGGGAGCACTAGTTATTCAACAATATGGAGATATAGAAGGGTTACCAAGGAAAGAAGTAATATATGAGATTTTAGAAAATGGATTTGAAAATTCGGACGTCATTCGCTAAGGAGGATTTATGCGCAAATGGGACAAATTAAAGTTTATTGAACAAAACGGGGTTGTAGCAGTTGTTAGAAAGGTAGAACCGACGATCGTAGACGATGTCATAAACGCCTTAATAAACGGAGGTATTAAAGTAATTGAAATTACTGTAGATAGTAAAAACAGCTATCATACTATCAATAAATTAAAAGAAAAATATGGGAACGAATTGTTAGTAGGTGCGGGTACGGTGTTAGATGCACCAACTGCTAAAATGGCGATCGATGCAAATGCAGATTTTATTTTTTCACCAACTTTTAACGAAGAAACAGTCCGTATAACCAATCAATACGGTCGAATTTCGATTCCTGGTGTATTGACACCTACTGAAATATTAAACGCATATGCGGCTGGTGCTGATATATTAAAAGTGTTCCCAGGTGCCACATACGGTCCGGGTTACTTTAAGGATGTTTTAGCGCCGTTATCACACATACCATTAATGCCCACAGGGGGTGTCAATTTAAGCAATTTGAAATTATTTTTAAACAATGGAGCAATGTCAGTCGGAATTGGTGGTTCATTACTAGATAGAAAATTAATTGCAAGTCGAGATTTTGATGGAATACGATTGCTTGCAAACCAATATATAACGTTGTTTAAAGAGGTGAAAGGGATTGAAGGTTAGAAAATTTGAAACATTTATTGTACCGCCGCGCTGGTTATTTTTAAAGATTGAAACGGATGATGGAATTGTCGGTTGGGGTGAACCGATTGTTGAAGGAAGGGCGGCAACGGTTGAAGCAGCTGTCCATGAATTAAGTGAATATATTATCGGCAAAGATCCGATGCGTATTGAAGATATTTGGCAAATGTTATATCGAACAGGTTTCTATCGGGGTGGACCGGTCCTTATGAGTGCAATTGCAGGAATCGACCAAGCACTGTGGGATATTAAAGGGAAATACTATAATGCACCTGTCTATGATTTGATGGGTGGAGCATGTCGGGATAAAGTTCGCGTCTATTCATGGATAGGTGGTGATCGTCCAGATGATATTTTAAGACAAGCAAAATCAGCGAAGGATAGTGGATTCACTGCAATCAAAATGAACGCCACTGAAGAACTGCAATTCATCGACTCCTATTCTAAAGTTGACGCGGTATTAGAACGAGTGGCCGCTATACGAGAAAATTTAGGAATGAATTTTGGCATTGGGATTGATTTTCATGGGCGAGTGCATAAAGCAATGGCCAAAATTTTGGCAAAAGAGTTGGAGCAGTATCATCCGATGTTTATTGAAGAGCCTGTCCTTCCTGAAAATAATGAAGCGTTAAGAGAAATAGCGACTCATTGCAATATTCCTATTGCAACTGGTGAAAGAATGTATTCAAGGTGGGAATTCAAAAAGGTTTTACAAGACGGCTATGTAGATATTATCCAACCTGATTTATCACATGCAGGTGGAATTACAGAATGCAAAAAAATCTTTTCGATGGCAGAGGCTTATGATGTCACGGTGGCCCCACACTGCCCATTAGGTCCAATTGCTTTGGCATCATGTCTGCAAGTAGATGCATCATCATATAATGTTTTTATTCAGGAACAAAGCCTTGGAATACACTACAACCAGGGAAGTGATTTACTGGACTACCTAACAGATAAAACGGTATTTGAATATCAAGATGGATATGTATTAAACCCTATAAAGCCTGGGCTAGGAATAGAAATCAATGAAGAATTTGTACGGGAACAACAAAAAATCGGACATCAATGGAAAAACCCTGTGTGGCGGCATTCAGATGGGACTATTGCTGAATGGTAAATTTTTTTGATAAGTCTAAAAACCAGGCTCAGAAAAAAATGATAGCTGAATTAGGTGCGGCAATTGTAGAAAATGGAATGACTATTGGATTAGGGTCCGGTTCCACGATGGCATACTTTGTGGAAGCGGTTGCCAAAAGAATAAACGAAGAGAAACTAACCGTTCAATTTGTACCTGCCTCAAAAACTATTGAACAGAAAGCATTGGATTATGGTCTAAAACTAATTTCAATTGAATGTGTTCAGGAAATTGACTACGCATTCGATGGGGCGGATTGGATTATTAACAAAGAAACCCTAATCAAGGGTGGTGGCGGTTCGTTATTTCGGGAAAAGAAAATTTTATTAAACTCTGTACAGAGATTTATTTTAGCTGATGAAAGTAAATTTATCGATCGTTTAAGTGATTCAATTATACCCATTGAAATCGTCCCATTTGGCTATACGAAGACGATTCATTCTATCCGTGAGGTTGGTGGGGAATGTTATCTTAGGAAAAGGATGGATGAGGAGAAATACTTAACCGATAATTATAATTACATTGTGGATGCAAGATTTTCTGGCATTGGAAACTGGGGATTTATTCATGAGCAACTCAAAAGAATTCAAGGCGTAGTAGATACGGGGATTTTTTGTAATATGGAATTCCAGATTATTACATTAGAGAAAGAATAATATTTATATAACATCTTCCAATAAATTAAATTATTTGAATATTTTAACAAATTTGTGTTGACTGTAAGAATATTCAGAATTATAATACAATTAACATTTTAATTAAAGCGCTTTCATTTTTTATAGCATAAAATGAAAACGGCGTTTTATATTATCAAACAAAGGGGGATTAAAATGTTGAGGAAAAACTTGTTTATCACACTATTGCTTTTGGCGGTAATGGTAATTCTAGCGGCTTGTGGGGGAGGATCGTCAGAAGATAATAAAACAGCAAGTGGATCGGCAGAGAGTAATGGGGATGTTCGAACTTTACGTATTAGTTTAGGTTTAAACGACCAACATCCACTTTATAAGGGATCTGAAAAGTTTAAGGAACTTGTTGAAAGTCAAACAGATTCTTTAAAAGTTGAAATCTATCATTCAGGGCAAATAGCTGATGACCGTTCCGCGATTGAAATGTTACAATTTGGAACTTTAGATATTACAATCCCATCATCTGCACCTTTTGTTTCATTCGTTCCAGAATACGGTGTGTTCGATCTACCATTCACACTTACGGACACGGAAATGGTTGATGCAGTTCTACAAGGCGAATTCGGTGAAACGTTAGCATCAAAAGTAGAATCGCAAGGGATTGTTCAATTAGCATGGTGGGAAAATGGCTTTAGACAATTAACTAATAACTCAAAGCCTATCAATAAATTAGAAGATTTAGATGGTTTAAAAATCCGAGTGATGGAAAATGAAACTCATATTGCTTCATGGAAAGCACTTGGTACGAACCCAACACCAATGGCATTTACAGAATTATTCACAGCTATGCAACAAAAGACGGTTGATGGTCAAGAAAATCCGTATCCTTCTATTTTATTAGAAAAATATCCAGAAGTGCAAAAATACTTAACAGAAACAAATCATGTATATTCGCCATTCTTATTCTTATTTTCTAAAAAGGTTTGGGACGAGCTTACACCTGAAGAACAAGAAATCATTCGTAACGCAGCGGTTGAAGCAGGGGAGTACAACCGTGAATTAACTCGCCAAACAGCAACGGAATCGTTGGAAGAACTTAAGAAGCAAATGGAATTCACAAAAATAAGCGATGAAGAACTAGTAAAGTTCAAAGAAGCTGTACAACCAGTTATTGATGAATATAAAAGCCAAATTGATTCAGAAATCGTTGATCAATATTTATCAGAAATCGAGAAGCATTCTAAGTAATCGTTTGTAAAGAAAGGCTGAAATACTCAGCCTTTCATTTTTAAGAAGGGGATGAATGCATGAGAATTATCAAATGGCTTGATAACAATATTGAGAGAGTGACTTTATTAATTTTGTTGGCAGTAATGACTATTGTTACTGTTCTCCAGGTCTTTATGCGATATGTAATGGAAAATTCCTTGTCATGGTCTGAAGAATTAGCAAGATTTTGTTTCATCTGGCTAGTCTACATAGGCATAAGTTATGGAGTAAAACGCGCTAAGCATGTTCGTGTAGAAGCCATTCTTTCAATCTTAAAAAGAAGAGGGAAATTTGTTATTAACCAAATAGCAAATGTTTTGTTCTTATATTTTGCCATCTATGCCACTTACTATGGTTTTTCAATCGTTAACACCATTCAAACAACAGGTCAAACGGCACCTGCCTTAGGAATATCAATGTCGATTATGTACTTAGGTATGCCAATTGGAATGTTATTAACCATCATCCGGTTAGTTCAACGGATTATTTATGAGACAAAAGTATTTCTAGCAGGAAAAGAGATTGAAGATGATGGCCCTCTTGAAGGTTCTCATGTTGTTGTACCGAAAGAGCAAGAGCAAGAGCAAGAGAAGGAAAAAGAAGTCAGCTTATATTAATTATGGAAAGGAGATTACTAGATGGGAATTACATTATTCGCATCCTTTGGAGTACTATTAGTCACTGCTGTTCCTATTGGAATAGCCCTCGGACTATCCGTTATGATCGCACTCTTACTTGATGGTGGAATGCCATTAGAGTTTTTAATGAAAGAATTAACAACTTCTGTTAACTCATTCCCACTATTGGCTATACCATTTTTCATCCTTGCGGGTGAAATTATGGGACGTGGTGGAATTTCAAAACGACTAATTAATGTCGCTGAATCGATAGTAGGTTCTGTTATAGGAGGTACAGCATTAACATCAATTGTAACTTGTATGTTTTTTGCAGCTATTTCGGGTTCAGGTCCAGCTACAGTGGCAGCCGTCGGGGGAATTATGATTCCTGCAATGGTTAGTAAAGGGTATGATCGAAAGTTTGCTACGGCTGTAGTCGCTTCAGCTGGGTCAATCGGAGTAATTATACCACCTTCTATACCGATGGTTATGTATGGGGTCTCAGGCAGCGTTTCCATAGGAGATATGTTTATCGCAGGAATTATCCCAGGGATTTTAGTGGGCTTTGGGTTAATGATTTATGCGTATTACTACTCTAAAAAGAACAATTATTTAGGCAATGGCAAGAAGGTTTCTATTAGGAATATAGGAAGAGAAGTTTGGAATGCAAAATGGTCTCTATTGATTCCGGTCATTATTTTAGGTGGAATTTATGGAGGTATATTTACACCAACTGAGGCTGCGGCTGCGGCTGTATTTATCGGGTTTATAATTGGAGTATTTTTCTATCGTGAGCTTAAGTTGAAAGATCTGGAAGACGTTTTCATTGAATCTGCATTGTTGACAGCAACAATTTTAGTCATTGTAGGAACTGCTACTGCGTTTGGAAAGTTATTAGCTATGGAGCAAATTCCAAATAAAATTGCTGAGAGCATGTTATCGCTATCATCAAATCCGACAATTATTATGATGTCCATCATTGTATTACTATTAATTGTTGGGTGTTTCATGGATACTATTGCTGCCATTATAATTTTAACACCAATTTTACTTCCAGTTGCCACATTGGTTGGGTATGATCCAATTCATTTCGGCATTATCATGATCGTTGCACTTGCAATCGGATTTATTACACCACCAGTAGGGGTGAACTTATTTGTTGGTGCCGGTATTTCAGGTATATCATTGGAAGTGCTTTCAAAGGCGATTTTACCTTTCATTGTAGTGATGATCATCATCTTATTGATTATTACCTTTATTCCAACTTTATCATTACTTTTACTATAGATGCAGAGGGGGAAAGTAGATGTTATTTCCAAAAATTGAAAAGGGTAGAAACCCTTACGCTGAAAATGTTCAAGGAAAAGCAAATGAGCCAATAACTGTTGCAGGTTTGCTGGACAGGGCCAAACAAATTTTAGGACCACTATATGAAGGTGGAGTTCCGGATTGGACGCTGGATGAAATCTATAATCGACTAGAAAATAACGCGCCACGTATCGCGATTATTGGTGGTTCAGCTGATCATCCAGCCCATATTATGGATTATTTAACTTCTTCAAGGGCAGCTCTCCGTATTTGGCAAGATGGCGGTGTTCCTTTCTACTTTTCAACACCAGTAATGTGCGATGGAACAGCACAAAGTAATCAAGGGATGAGTTATTCATTACAAAGTCGAAACGCTGTCGCGCAAATGGTAGTAAATCAATTAGAAGCTCATAGTTATCACGGCGCGTTTGTAATTCAAGGATGCGATAAGCAACCATTAGGGGTTGTAAGTGCCCTTGCCCATTTAGATCGGTTGCGTCAATCGCGAGGGGATGCACCATTTTTTGCAACATTTGCGCCAGCCCATGTTTTACAAGGCGGGACCATACCTGAAGATGTTGTTATTAAATTGAATAAGGTTTTCGATAAAGCAATCGATATGGGGTACAAAGATATTGCAGATGATTTAAAGGATACAATGAGTTATATTTTACAATGTTCTTTAAATACATCTTTTCAAGGTTTATTTGAACGAGCAGTAGAAAGAAATGTGATGACAAAAGAGGAACATAAGTATTTTGAAATGCGATTGGCGGTTGCAACTTGTGATAGTCAAGGGGGCGTTTGCGCATTTAATGGTACCGGGAATAGTTCGCGGCATGTTGTTGCTGGTTTAGGCTTGGTTCATCCAGCTGTTGAATTGTTAACACAACCTCCAAATCAACAACAAATCAATGAAACCATTGATGCCCTTGCCAAAATGATTAATAAACCCGAATTCGGTGTAGCGGAAATCGTTCATGCAAACATTAAAAATGCCATCCGTATACATAGTGCATCAGGTGGTTCAACCAACTTAATGATGCATATGGTAGCGGCGATGATTTACGCAGGATATAAATTCACATTATGGGATGTTGAAAAAATTCATAAAGCACATCCAATTCCGGATTTATTTGATTATAGCCTGACTGAAGGCAGGGATATTTTTGCTTTGGCGATGCAATGTTGCAGTGGGAATAGCCGCGGGATGGAAACGTTATTTTATGAGTTATTAAACAATAAAGTGCCAATGGATGAAGAGGCATTAACTGTTACAGGGACAAATTGGCGTACTAGAATTCAATATTCAGATGCATTGCCTGCAGGAAATGTAAAAGAAAATCCGGTAATTTTAAATACGCCACGTCGTCCGTTTAGTGGAGTGGATGTATTACAAGGGAATTTCTTTGAAAGTGCTGTTGTAAAGATAAGTGGAATGCCCACTCCTCAGTTAAATCAGTTCGATGATAAGTTAGCATTTGTACTATATTTTGAAAACGAAGACCAAGCAAATGAAAATTTACTTGATTCGCAATTAATTGAAAAAATTAAGGAAAAACGACATTTTGACGAAAATGCATTAATTCAATCATTAAAGTATAATGCACCCGAAAGATTTGATGAGCTCAAAAATGCTCCATATGATGAATTGTTTGATGAAATGGCGAAAGAAGGTATTTTAAAGATCGCGGTTCTTATCGCAGGTCAGGGTCCTGTTGCATTTGGGATGCCGGAAATGTTTACTCCGATGCAACATATAAATGCCAATCGAATTTTAAAAAGAGTTTGTACGATAATTAGTGATGGACGATATTCAGGGGTAACTTATGGTGCAGCTATTGGGCATATGACTCCTGAATCAATACAAGGTGGTGGAATTGGCTATTTAAAAACGGGAGATGTTTTGCATCTGCAATTACGTAATAGACGAATCGATTTAGTCAATAGTAAAACATTGGTCAACGAAAGTCTCTTAAACTATGTAGAAGATTTAAAACTTGATCAAGATCGCCAACTTTTATACCAAAAGCGACTATCGAATATAAAACAAAGACAAAAATCGGTTGCAGCGGTAAATCGTATGGTCGGACATACTGATGCTTCTTGTGGTGTAGTCCCTATTCAAGTTTTTGAAGAGGCGGAATTAGCTTACAAAGAACATCATTCTCATTTGCTGCTACCTTGAGGGGTTGAAAAGAAATGCCTATTATCCAATCAGTAGCTAGAGCGTTAACAATTTTAGACTTATTTGATGATATAAATCGAGAGTTATCGATTAAAGACATAAGTTTGAAATTGGATTTAAACAAAAGTACTGTACATTCTTTATTAAAAACATTAAAAGAGTATGGCTATATTTCTCAAAATAATGAAACAAATGATTACTCATTAGGATGGAAATTATATGAAAGAGGCCATTTGATGGTGAGCCAAATGGATATCCGTAATGTTGCGCGGGTTCATTTGGAAAAACTAAACGAGAAAACGAATCAAACGGTCCATCTTGTTACATTGCTCGGAAAAGAAGCGATTTATATTGATAAAATTGATGGTCATTCAGTATTGGTCATTTATTCGAGAATTGGAAAGCGCGTACCTTTACATTCAAGTGGGGTTGGAAAGGTATTAGCTGCATTTCTCGATGATCAACAATTAGAATCATTGCTAGATGGCTATATCTTTGAGAAACGAACAGAAAAAACAATTGTTTCGAATCAAAGATTCATGGAAGAATTAGCACAAGTGAGAGAGCGAGGCTACGCACTGGACATTGAGGAAAATGAACCTGGAGTGATTTGTATCGCGATGCCAGTGTATGATTTTTCGGGAGAAGTAATCGCAACGGTTAGTGTTTCTACGCCAACATCACATTATAGTGAAGAGTTAGAGAAAAGGAATTTTCAATGTTTAAAAGAATGTACAGAGGAGATTTCTGCTAGTTTAGGTTATAAAAAAATAGTCGTTTAAGAGGGAGGATCTAGATGAAGTTTATTCGATTCAAACAAGAAGAACGTGTAATTTCTGCATTAATTACAAATGAAGATGAATTTGTCGAATTAGGTGAAATTGATTATGTAACATTTTACAATCTGCTTAAAAAGAATCAATGGTCTGCAGAAAACTATATTGATGATAAACAATTAAAACGACATAACAACGTAAACATTCATTCACTTGATTTAGTTGTACCTATAGAAGCGGACGAAGTTTGGGCTTCAGGTGTGACATATTTACAAAGTAAACATGCGCGTAATTATGAAGCGACGGATGGGAAATTAAACAGCGAAACTTTTTATGACAAGGTATATGATGCACCTCGTCCAGAAATCTTTATGAAATCAACAAAACGACGAACAGTAGGTCCGAATGACACGGTTTATATTCGAAGAGATTCGAATTGGCAAATACCTGAACCAGAGTTGGGCCTAGTGATTGGAGAAGGTGAAGAGATTATCGGGTTTACACTTGGCAATGATATGAGCTGTCGGGATATTGAAGGAGAAAATCCACTTTATTTACCGCAAGCAAAAGTTTGGAAAAATTCCTGTGCAATTGGTCCGGCGATATTGTTACCCGAAGGAATTGATGATCCTTATTCCATTGAACTCAATTGCAAAATCTATCGAGATGGCAAAGAACTATTTTCAGGAAATGCGTCTGTAAGTCAATTAAAAAGAAAATTAGATGAGCTTGTACATTATTTAGTCTATGAAAATGATGTGCTTCCGGGAACTGTTTTATTAACTGGTACATGTATAGTACCACCCAATAATTTTACTTTGCAAATTGAAGATGAAATTGTTATTTCAAGCAAGCATATCGGTACTTTGAAAAATAAAGTCTACCAGAATCAATAGGAGGAAATTAGAATGGGAGAAATATTCTTAAATTATATTAACGGTGAATGGAGAGAAAGTACGAGTGGGCGTTTAATAGATAGTATTAACCCTGCAAATCGTGACATAGTTGGTTCGGTTCAATCTTCTACAATAGAAGAAGTTACGGAAGCCATTAACGCTGCAAAAACAGCCAAGGATGAATGGCGTCGACTGGGTCAATTTAATCGAGGTCAATTATTATATAAAGCTGCGGAAGCTCTTGAAAAAAATCTACAAGATGTTGCTGAGACGTTAACAGAAGAAATGGGAAAAACACTCCCGGAAGCAATTGGTGAAACGCAACGCGGAATTGCTATTTTAAGGTACTACGCTTCAGAAGGGGCTCGTAAAGAGGGCGATGTTATTCCTTCATCGGATAAAGACGCGTTAATGTTTACAAAACGTGCGCCATTAGGAGTGGTAGGAATCATCACACCTTGGAATTTCCCGGTAGCTATTCCTATATGGAAAATTGCACCAGCGTTAGTTTACGGTAACACTGTTGTCTTTAAACCAGCTTCAGAAGCAGCTGTTACAGCAGCAAAAGTAATAAAATGCTTTGAAGAAGCTGGACTTCCTAAAGGGGTTCTGAACTTTATTACTGGTAGTGGATCCCAAGTGGGCGATGCACTCATTAATAGTAAAAATATTAATGGGATTACATTTACAGGATCTGAAAATACAGGCCGTTTGGTAGCAAAAGCCGCTTCAGCAAATGGTGTGAAATTTCAATTAGAGATGGGTGGTAAAAACCCTGTTATCGTATTAAATGATGCAAACGTAAATACCGCAGTAAATGCTGTGTTAAGCGGGGCTTTTAAATCAACTGGACAAAAATGTACTGCTTCAAGCCGTGTTATCGTTCAATCTGATATTTACGATCAATTTAAATCTTTATTACTCCAAGAAGCGAACAAAATTACTGTTGGAGATGGACTGTTAAAAGATACTTGGATGGGGCCGTGTGCGAATGAAAGCCAATATAATACGGTACTGGAATATATCCAAATTGGCCTACAAGAAGGGGCTAACCTCATTCACGGCGGGAAACCTGTCGAATCAAGTACGAATGGTTTCTACGTAGAGCCTACAATCTTTGAAAATGTAACTTCAAATATGAGAATCGCCCAAGAGGAAATTTTTGGACCAGTTATAGCTTTAATTAAAGTCGATACACCAGAGGAAGCTATTGAAGTAGCAAATGATACGCAATATGGATTAAGTGCATCAATATTTACAACTAATATTGGTTCTGCAATTACGTTTATGGATGAAATCGAGGCTGGTTTAGTTCGTATAAATGCTGAAAGTGCAGGAGTCGAACTACAAGCGCCATTCGGTGGAATGAAAGCATCAAGTACTGGAACTCGTGAACAAGGGGAAGCGGCGAAGGAATTTTATACGGCTATTAAGACCGTATTTGTAAAAGCGGAATAAAGGGAGGGGTGGAGATATGTTCAAAGGAATTATTCCACCAGTTGTCATTTTCTTCGACCAAGATGGTGAAATCGATTATCCATTAAATAAAAAACATATTGACCATTTAATTGATTCAGGGATTGATGGTGTTCTGTTATTAGGGAGCTCATCAGAATTTTCGTCACTTAAATTTTCGGAAAAAATAGAATACTTAAATAGTTTGATCCCTTATATTAATGGTCGTGTCCCAGTTATGGTTGGGGTAGGCAATACGGTTTTAAAGGAATCGATAGAATTAGCTCAATACGCGGAAAGTATGGGAGCGCAAGGTGTCATGGCGGTCAACCCGTACTATTATAAATTATCAAACAATCAAATGGTGGAATACTTCACCGAGATTTCCAACGCAGTTTCCATTAATACGTATCTATATAATATTCCACAATTTACAGGACAAGAAATACCGATCGATGTGATTGCTACCTTAGTTAAAAATCAACCGACGATTCGTGGAATTAAAGAAACCGTAGCCGAATTTGGTCGAATTCGAAAAGTGCTAAAGGAGATAAAAGAAAAACATCCACAATTCGATGTTTTTACCGCGTTTGATGAACATTTGGTAGATGGTTATTTGATTGGTGCTACCGGAAGCATTAACGGATCTTCTAATTTTTTGCCTGAAGTTACAGTTAATTTGTTAGAAGCTTTAGAAGCTAAAGAGTTTGATAAAGTACAAAAATACCAAATGCAAATCTCTTCGTTAATGTCCATTTATGAGATCAATAGTTCTTTCTTCTCGACTTTTAAAGAGGGTGCTTACTATCGTTGGTTTAATGATAGACCTAGTGGTGTTAGAAAACCATATAGCAAATATGATAAAGATACAAGAACAAAAGTTGGGGAATTAATTGATACTATTATTAAACAAGGGGTGCATCATTAATGAATGAGTCTCAAAAACTATTAGAGAAATTAGGATATCCACACACAGACTATACAGACCTGCCATCATCTAATAAAAGATTTCCAGATGGTGCACAATATCGTATTGAAATACCGAGTGTTGAAGGCCCAGTTGCTTTAAAAGAAACCTTAAAAGCCATTGATGAATACGGATTGACGATTCATCGTGTTTCTCAAGGCAGTGGCATTATGCTACAGACGGATGACGAAATAAAAGAAATGTGTGCATTAACGGCTGAACGCGGTATGGAGCTTAGTTTGTTTGTCGGGCCAAGAGGTACATGGGATATTAGTGCAGGTCCGTTAACAGATTCAGGAAAATCTCAAGCATTACGCCATGAAGGGGCAAATCAGCTAGTATATGCAATGGAAGATTTGAAACGTGGTGCAAATCTTGGTTTAAGAGGTGCCCTAGTAGCAGATGAAGGTTTACTACTGATGTCGAAAAAGATGAAAGAGGAAGGTCTTTTACCAACAAATTTTGTTGTAAAAGTTTCTGTCCAGATGGGTGCATGCAATCCTGTTTCAGTAAAAATAATGGAAGAACTTGGTGCAAATACGTATAATGTTCCATCTTCGTTAACGTTACATAAGTTAGCGGCTATTCGACAAGCAATTGATATACCGATTGATCTTTATGTGGAGGTTCCGGATAATTTCGGTGGTTTCCTAAGGTACTACGAAATACCTGAATTAATCCGTGTATTAGCTCCAGTTTATATTAAATTTGGTCTTAAAAACCACCCAGATGTTTATCCTTCTGGAAAACAGTGGGAATCAACAAACATATCACTAGTTCGAGAACGTGTGCGCCGTGCTGCTATAGGAATGGAAATAATCAACCGATATAGTCCTGATGCAGTGATGTCAGCCCTTGGTGCAGAAGGATTAGGGATTGCGAAAGTAACAGTGAATGGAGGAGTGTAATCATGACATATAAAATTGTGATTACAGACCATGAGTACCATGACTTGAAGATTGAAGAAGAAGTATTTTCGCAATCCAATTTAGATATTGAGTTGATTGCAGCCCAATGTAAATCAGAAGATGAAGTCATTGAAGTTTGTAAAGATGCAGACGGTATTATTAATCAATATGCCCCTTTAAATGCACAAGTTTTATCTCAGTTGAAAAATTGTAAAGTTATTTCTCGCTATGGGGTAGGGGTCGATACAATCCATTTGCCAACTGCTAATGAAAAAGGAATCATCGTAACAAATGTTCCTGATTACGGTATCGAGGAAGTTTCAAATCATACAGTAGCACTGCTATTGGCTTGGTCACGAAAAATTGTGCAATTGAATGAAGCAGTAAAAAAAGGAATATGGGATTTTAAGGTAGGCACGCCAATTCATAGATTTGAGAATCGAAAATTGGGAGTATTGGGATTTGGAAAAATACCTAGACGGGTAATTGAAAAAGTAAGTCCTTTTGGTCTCGAAATAATTGCCTATGATCCATTTGTTTCTGCTGATGAAATGCGTAAATACAATGTAAGAAAAGCTGAACTTAGTGAGGTACTTGAAACATCGGATATTTTATCAATTCATGTACCATTAACTGAGAGTACCCGTCATTTAGTTAATGACGGGAGTATTGAAAGTATGAAGGACGGGGTGTTCATCATTAACACAGCTCGAGGTCCCATCATTAAAGATAGTGCATTAATAAAAGGAATTAAAAGCGGCAAAATTGCAGGTGCAGCACTGGATGTAGTTGAATTTGAGCCCTTACCGATTTCGAGCGAATTAATTCAATTTCCACAAGTCTATTTAACACCGCATAGTGCATTCTATTCGGAAGAAGCTATTGTGGAGCTACGAACAAAAACGGCAAGAAATATTGTTCAAGTTTTAGAAGGAAAAGAAGTGGAATATTTAGTTACGCAGTAATCAAGTAATGGTCACACAAATCTTTTCCGTACTTTATCAATTCTAATTATTTTTAGTATTCGTTAACAAATCATCTTCTAAACGATTTGTGGTAAAAGGAGGAAGTAACTAGCTATCTCCGTATTTACCTCAAACTTCTCTTCTTACCAATCACTCGATAAGACATCCAAAGTAGGTAGCTTGTAAGACTTGTAGCCGAATCAGACGTAGGATTTGTTGAAAGGCGACATTGAGTAATTCAATTTAGTCATACACTAACCAATAACATTCTCCAATTCCAAAAAATTACAGACGGTCATTATTAAAATTTTCTGGTTGGGATTTTTGGAGTAGGTTCACTACTTCAAGTCATCTTAGCGTTTAGGTTACGTACAAAATTATGGGTAAGCTGTGGAATACTGCAAAGGATTTCCATAACTTACCTTCAATTCTTCCCCACAAGCTTCAGGGATATTCCTAGCAACGATAAACTTACCGCAAAAATCATTACAACAAACTACTATTGCTTATAATTTACTGTTTCCCCAGTTAAAAGAAACTAATGAAGAGGAAGGAATCGAATTCATTTAGATATTTTGACACTACATAAACCGGATGGGGGAATGTAGCAAAATATTAATAGATAAAGATTATTAGAGGGGGTGCCAGAGACCATTATTAATGTAATTGAAAGGGTGGTAGGATGGTCCAATAAACTAAAAGTAATAAAGAAAAAAATTGAACTATTACAACCAAAAAAGAGGAATTAAAGTGGTGAAAGGGAGGATTTTTTTGAAGAAAAAAGGGAGAAAGCTACTGACGTATTTTTTAGTGATGATTTTTACCATGGTTCTTCTAACCGGCACCAAAATGCCGTTCAGCAATGCTTCAGCATCAGAGCTTGTTTCACTGAAAGAAGTCTATAAAGACTATTTCCTTATTGGCAATACTGTAAACCCTGCCGACTTAACCAATACAGCGAAGTATGAATTTATGAAGTTCCACTATAACGCATTGACTCCTGAAAACGCTACAAAGCCGGACTCCATATGGCGCGATTCAACTAGTGATCCTTCATTTCCATCAGCCGACAACATGTTAACTCAAGTCAAAGCTGACGGTTTCTATACGGTTGGACATACCTTGGCGTGGCATAATCAGTCATCTGGCTGGCCTCAGAGCGGTTTGAATTACACGGAGGCAAGAGAAAGCTTGAAAAAGTATATTTCAACAATCGCCGGCCATTATAGTCAGGATCCTTATAAACTCGACGCCTGGGATGTTGTCAATGAAGCAATGAGGGATAATCCAAATAATCCGACTGACTGGCGGAACGCGCTTCGCTCCGACATCAATCCAATAGAAAGACCGTCGAGATGGTTCGAGGCCTACGCTAATGGTGGAAACGGTTGGGATTATATCTATGATGCCTTTTTGTTTGCACGTGAGGCTGCCCCTAATGCCAAACTGTACTATAACGATTTTAATGATGAAGAGCTCCCCAACAAAGCAATCGCGATTGCCTCAATGGTCAATGAGCTTAATGAAAGATATGCAAATGAACACCCTGAAGCAAACGGCAGGAAACTGATCGAGGGCATTGGGATACAGGGGCATTATAACCTCAGACTAAATGTAGATAATCTAGAAAAAGTTTTAAAGATATATAGTGAAACTGGGGTGGATATTAGTGTAACCGAACTAGATGTACAATTTAACGGAACTTCAGCAGATGTTCCTCCTACTAAGGAGCAATTGAAGGAGCAGGCTGTGTTATACGCCAAGTTGTTTATGCTTTATAAGAAGTACTCCGATCATATTGAACGAGTTACTTTCTGGGGTGTAGCTGATAACAATAGCTGGCGCAGTACGGGTTACCCATTGCCTTTTGATGCCAGTCTTGCACCAAAAGAAGCTTATTGGGCTATAGTAAATCCCGAGGCTTATCTCGGTCTCGATGAGTTGCCACCAAAGCTTACTTCGTTTGACTTCGGCGGCGATGTTTTCAATATCGCGGGCAAAACGGAGTTTGATGTTAACGTGCCTGAGGACATGTCAACTATTAACTTCACTTCTGCCAATATCGCACACGAATACCTAGACGATGAGGTTGATGTCAAGGTCACGCTCAACCCGTCAAACGGTGCAGTAAGTGCCGGGCAACCAGCCGTAGCGACAATAAAAATAGCCTGGAAGGATTCGCCTGATATATCGACAACGTATACGGTAAACTTCGGTCATATGACCGCTGAATGGGAAAGTGACCAAAACCATAAAGATACCGGCTATCGCTCATCCGTCACGATTCGATTTAGCGACGGGGAAACCAAGCCTAGACTGTTCCAGGCATTCTATAATGATGGCGACGGTAAACCGGTAATGCTCAATAGTAAGGAATTCCAGCCATTACCAAAACATACAAGTGGCAAACTAACTATTCATACAGATATTAGTATAGATAATGATGATTTAAAAACAATGACGTTGAAGAAATCTCTTTGGAATCAGAATTGGGCACCAATTATTCCAGCGCGTGTTACAGATTTCAATGCTCCGGAAAATTTTTGGCAATTAGCCAAAACGATCGAATCCGGTAAGACTTATATCGTAGTCACTGTCGATTCAGGTTTGGCCTTAACCAATAAGAACGTACCGTCCGTCCAGACGAACGGTGATGTAAATAACGCAAAACGAGGGCTAGCAGGTACTCCTGTCACGATAGAAGATGACGTCATTATAGCGCCGGAGCCGATCCAGGATAATATGAAATTTATATTTAATGAGAGAACAAGCCCGGATTCGGGACCATACACAATCGAGAATGGATACAAAGGGTACACTATGTTAAGTCTTGTTCACGGCGGACTTATCGCTCCTTCTATTTTGTGGAGGGATTTGAGCACTGACAATACGGCTCCTTTACGCACAGATACAACGATTGGAGATAGTGCATTAGATCGGGCGATATGGTTTAACACGGGTATAGATCCAGATACAGGCGAGACAACACTATTTTCCTATACTGGCTCCAACAATTATACTTATGCGCTTCACGGAAACAAAGAAGGTTTCGTAGGTAAAGGCGGCACAGAACCACTGGAGAATTATGTAGCTGCTAATCGAGTTAAGCTGTATGAGTATGTGTCTGACTATTTAAACGAAGATTTAACAAGTCCAGGCACGGAGATCGTTCTCTCCCCAGATGCACGTATCGTGAGCAACCGCGACGCCGATATTCCCGTTAAAGCGGATGTTCCTAATGGTGCCAAAGCGGTGTTGGAAAAGGACGGCATTTCAGTTGCGACCGCGACTTTTGAAAACGGTAATGCGATAATCAGCGCTAAAGCCAGCGATATTGATGCAAGCTCGAATTATGCAATCGTTGTCTATGATCGATCCGATATACTTGGCGCGGCAATTCTCCCGGTAGTGGGTGTCGACAAAGTAACACCTTAGTACAATACAGAGATGCAAAGGTAATGGGAATAGACATACAGCTTGAGTTGAAGTTAATTAATTATACTCATGGCTCGACGCAAAGTTTACTGAAACATATTAACAGTGAACAACTTTCAAGACGTCTAGCAGGTGGGATTTCGGCACAATTCCTGAAAAGGAATTGTGCCTTCTTTTGCAATTGGATCGTTTAATGGAACGATAAAAAACCTAATGTCTCATTTTAATGCTGAGAAATTAGGTTTTTTTTAATTTTATTTCCTTAATTTTGCACATCCGATTGATGTACCATTTATTTAACTTTTTTTGAATTGAACCTATAATGAGTTGGCAATCGTCTAATAGCAGAATTCAAAGTAGATTGAAAGAGAGGGTAGTAGAATGGACAGAGAGGAAAAAGATTACGTATTAGAAAAAATAATGATCGAATATGGTAATGAGTTGGTACGGCTGGCCTTTTCTTATGTGAAGGATGCCGAGAGCGCTAAGGATCTCGTTCAAAATACGTTTATCAAATGTTACAAAAACCTTGATTCATATCGTTATGATGCACAGATTAAAACATGGCTCTATCGTATCACCATTAACGAGTGTAAGGATTATTTGAAAAGTTGGAATTACAGAATGGTGCAGGTTAAAAGTTTTGTTAATGAGACAGCAAAGTCTATATTACCATCAACAGAAAAAACAGTTATCGATAAATACAATAATGATGAAATAAAAGATACTATCTTCTCTCTTCCAAAGGTGTATCGGGAAGTAATTTATTTATATTACTACGATTCATTAAAGGCAGAGGAAATTGCCGAAGTTTTGGATATTCCGGTTAATACGGTAAAAACTCGATTAAGAAGAGCAAAACACAGATTAGAGTTGATGATGAAGGAGGCAGAATTTAGTGGTAGATAAACGATTAAAAAAAGCGTTTTCCAATGTATCGGATCGAGAACTACAATTTACAAAAGAAAATCGTGATAGAGTATTTGAACAAATTCACAAAATAGATGAGAGTATTGATACACAAAAGAAGTCGCTTATTTCTGTTAAAAAACTCGCTCCCGTAACAGTGTCTTTATTAGTATTAGGTTTGTGTCTATTTTTGTTTATACCATCGTTGCTTTCTGGAGGCTTGACTAGAGAGTCGGGCAGCAGTGATTTCAATAAAGGACCTAGTACAAGTGTTGCAAGTGACTCAATAATTGAGGAAGATGATTTTTTCACTACTTTAATTACGGTAAAGTCGAAAGAGATGGAAAATCGAATCTATGTCAATCTTTTACTTACTTATAATAAGGATAAAAAAATGATGAAAGTTGTTTCGCTACCTTATGATACATATGTACCGGTAGCGGAAAACGAAGATGGAACTACTTTGTACGATAAATTATTACTTGCTTATAATTTTGGCGGTGCCGAAAATGTAAGCATCGCTGTTTCAAAACTATTAGATATGCCAATTGATTATTATGCTGTGGTTGATTTAGATACGATTTCAACGCTTATCAATTCTATGAATGGGATAGAGTACAACTTGCAAGAAGATACTCGGTTAAGAGCGATTACACAAGTGGCAGTTGAGTTTGAAAAAGGAACACATCATTTAAACGGTGAAGAATTTATAGCATTACTGATGAACGCCACTGAAGGAAACAACTTCTTAGGTGAAGAAGATTTAGTTAATCTATTGAATACTGTATTGAATAAATTAGAAGACGAAATTCCACCAACACAATTAAAAGAACTGTTTACTCAAATAGAAGCCAATACTTCACTGGATCATTTGTTAGACAATCATTTAGAAGTTAATTCTATAAAATCGGTATCCCTAATTGATGGAATGATATCAGACGCAGTAATAACAAGTAATACTGAAGGTAAACACATTTATAAGTTTGAGAAAGAATTTTTAAATTCAGTATCACGAGAGTTAACCATATTTAACTAAGTGAAAAATAGAAATGACGGTATATTGGGCAAAACTAGCTAATAGATGCTAATGTTATTCCGCATTCGGGCGAAACCCTTGAAATCAATTTTGCTTTAACAGGATATATATTAAAGTTTATGTTGAATTGGGAAGAAATGTACTTAAACTAACGGAGCAGGAGTAAGGAGGAGGGGATAATTGGAAAATTCCTTTCTGCTATTTCTGTTGTACAACTTGTGAAATTGAAAATACTTCCATATAATTGTTGTTGTATACAAATTTTGGGAGGTTAATATATTGTCTTATTTTAATGAAATAATAAATTTGCTATCAGATGTTGATTCGCTTTGGATTTTGGTTGAATTATTATTTGTAACATCATGTATTTCAACAATAATATTTTTCTTAAACAGAAATGAATATATTTCATTTCTCTCAGCTGCACCTATATTTTATATATTATCTAATTTACTTTTCTTTAAATCACATATACTACTTATCATCCTAGCTATGGCTGTTCAAGCGGTTATTATTAACATTAACTTTGTTCAAAAAATCCGAAATAGAAATACAAGTGTTGCAAGAGAAAAAAATGACATCTTAGAAAAGAAAATTCAAGAATGATTAAATGTTTTGATAAGAGAAAGATAATTCTTTTGTTGAATAAAAAAGCAGTAGATTTTCAACAATCGATCGCATTTTTTCAATTAGGCGATTGTCATTCTTCTTGTATAGGGCGGGTTGAACAGTATGTATAAAGCAATGAAGAGGTGAAAAGTTAAGTTCAGGGTAGGTAACTACGAGTATTACTGGAAAAAAACTATTTTAATTGCCTAAAGTACAAATTGATAAAATAAAAATACACCCAGAATTGGATGTCTTTTAATATTTTTATTCTATTAGTAAAAATTCCGTTAATACGTCATCATCATTTAATTTAAGATAATACTTTAAAAACCGTGCAAACTCTTGTGTATCAACATCCTTGTACTTATAGAGAGTATAATATTTTTTCAGGAAGTCTTCGGCACTTTCTTTCCCTCCATTAACACTGAACAAATTCCACAAATAAGCTGTTGATTTTCCGTAAATATAATTGCTTTGTTCAAAAATAGAATATTGATCTAACGGTAGGTTGACAGGTAAAGTTAAGTCTTTAAAAATTTCTATATCCAGGGTTGAGACATCTGTTTTTTCATAATCTGCATAAAATAGACTACTAGACAGTTCGGTGATTGCTTCATCTAACCAGGCATCATGATAAGGATCATTACTAACAACCCCATAAAACCATTGATGTGCTATCTCATGAACTACCAAACGCTTTATGACCTCACTAGTAGTATGAGTATTTGTTTTAAGAGAACCAACTGTTATGACTCCTGGGTACTCCATCCCTGTTTGATCAACTATAATATCCAATTGTTCATGGGGATAGGGACCAATTTTTTCTTGAAAATATGTTAGGGCATTGCTTGCAATTTCTCCGATTTCTGTATATAACTTTGAATTATCATTCATCCCAAATATCCTTATATCAACATTATCCATCTTTTTTTCGGTGAAATATGGGGTATTTAAGATTGCAATATAAAATTCTTTTACGTTACTAGCTCTTAATAAAGAATTACCCGGACTATTAACTAATTCCTCATTACTTGTTGAGACAACAGTAAAATTCTCTGGAATATCATAAGTAATTTGAAAGTCGCTAAAAGCTGTATGATAAGTTTCTCCTTTGTTAAGATAATTTGCCTTATTCCAACCATCTTTGTATGTTGCAACCATAGGATACCATTGTGCCAAGTAATAATTTCCATTGTCTTCAGTAAACCTAAACCCTTCCTCTGGTAAAGTAAAATCATAACTAACTTCAACTTCAATCTCTTTATTTGGATAGAGCTTTTCGTCTAAAGGAACAGTAAGTGTGTCTTTATCAAGCGTAAACTTTCTTGATTCACCATTAATGGAAATATTATCAACATTCACTGTTGAGGGTTTTTGCAAGTAAGGTGAATTTTCTTTGGTAAAAATTTTTGGAATAAAATAGAAAACTATTTCATTCCACTCATCATTAGATATATTCGTTATAGAGCTAGTCGATTTAACATTGAACCTTCCTTCTAAATCCATTGTTAGTTGAATTTCATATTTTGTATTAGTACCAAACGATGAATTTTTGGGCTTAAAAGAATTACTAACTTGGTTTGGGGATGTAGGCTTCTCTGGAATGGCTGGAGTGTTATTCTTTATCAATACAGCCCCAATTAATAAAATAATAATTAAGCCTCCATATATTATTAATTTCTTTTGTATTTTCGCCACCTCTTTTTTATTCGTATTAATATTAAACGTTCACCATATTTTGGTGAAATCCTTCTACGTCTTTTTTATGGTAAACTTTTTATGGGAAGGGGATAAGATTTAAGTTTCGATATTCTTGGATTGAATTTTGTTCAAGTTATATAAATCCATTAAATGAATTATTTGACCATAATAGTATAGTTTAAATGTATTCTATAGGGTTTGTTGGGCAATTTTTTTGTATTCGTAGCTTGGCTTATACAACTTTAAAGAAAAAGTTGATGATGAGGTTACCAAAAAGTAATGAGGCTTTTAGCTATCTCGTTTTTATTTAATAAGCTTATATGAACACATAGAGTTAGTAGCAAGGGAGGCTAGAGAATGAAAAAAATGTTGTTCTATTTACTATATTTTGTTGTAACAATGTTAGTTACTTATGCCCTCAATTGGATTTTAGTGCTTTTTATTGGAGGTGTCCGTTTTACTGCTGCCGAGGGTCCACCTGGAGATATTAGTTTAGTAGGCAAGCTTGTATTTAGTATAGGTATACCGGTCTTTTATTTTATTGGTCTAATACTCGTATTCCTTTTTTATCGTTTTCTATTGAAACAGTTTGCAATTGAAATACATAAAACAATACCAATTATTATTAATATCGTTGTTACTATTTATTTAATAATTAGCTTTTCTTATGTTGTATTTGATCTTTCTTAATTTAGCTAGAAGGTGCAGTAGTTGAAAAGATACTAGAGTATAGTTATTCGCAATAACCTTGAAGAAATGTTTATTTGTCCCTTTCAGAGGTTGAAAATCTTTCTTACAAAATACTCATGCTGTATTATTGAAGTCATATTGTGGCTCCATTAAAAACGTTTAAATACAATCATGAGGGTTTGTTGTTTTTTAGTTGAATAAATGCAATACTCATCGCTAAAAGTACA
The DNA here is from genome assembly GCF_000772955.1 of Ureibacillus sinduriensis BLB-1 = JCM 15800. Lineage (GTDB taxonomy): Bacteria > Bacillota > Bacilli > Bacillales_A > Planococcaceae > Ureibacillus > Ureibacillus sinduriensis. The sequence continues at coordinate 25,002 of NZ_JPVO01000034.1, forward strand.
GCAAAACTAGCGAAAATAACAGCCGTCCATTTTAGTGCATACCATTCAGCTAAAAGTCCAATAACAATTGTAAATAGAACTTGCAGAATACTTTGAATTAAGTTTAAAACGCTACTAAAGCGTCCCATTACATCTGGATGTATCGTTGTTTGATAGAGTGTAGCAAATCCAGTGTTACTGAAAGCCATAAATATTCCTAATGTGACGAAACATAGGACAGCTATGACATAAGAGTTCGCTAAATAAAAGCCTAAATAACTTAGCATGGAAAGAAGAAATCCGCCCTTTAGATAAACCATGATGCTAAAAGTTTTTGCAAAAACAGTGGCCAAAAGCCCACCGGCAATTGCCCCAATTCCCGCAAAAGTCACGGTAAAACCATATAAACTTTCAGAAATTTCAAAGTGCGATAACAAAAACGTCATTTCCTGTGAATCTAATGCAAAAGCAATCATTAGTGCTATAGAATAGATCACGATTAATTGTGTAAAGCTATGAAGTTTTTTAGAGTAAGTGAGTATCATTTGCCAATCCTCTTTAATTGTCAGCAGGCTTATTTTTAATGATTGACTTGTATTCTTCTTATTTTCAGACGGAAGCAATGATAATAAATAGGCACAAACGAAAAATGTTACCCCATTCACCCACATGGCCACACTTATACTGAATGTTGCTAGAATAAGCCCTGCTAGTGCTGGACCAATCATAAATGAACCTGAACTTAGTGTGGAATGAAGTGCATTAAATCGTTGTTTATGTTCTTCTAGTACATGCACCGATATTAAGTAGGTACTGCTTGGACCGAAAAAGGTACTCGCTATATTTGTAACACCCACCAAAGTATAAATAAGCCATAGTTGATCAGCAAAGGGCATGAGGAAAACTAAAATTCCTCGAATCAAATCCGTTGTAACAACCGTTTTCTTTTTATTCCAACGATCGATAAAAGATCCGACAAAAATATTGCAAATGAATCGAACAATTGGTCCGATAATATATAAACCAGCAATTGCCGCAGGTGAATGTGTTAAATTCCAGATCATCACGTTTAAAGCAATTAAGTAAATCCAGTTGCCTAATTGTGAAACACCTAAACCTGTTAATAAATACACATATTGCTTCGACCACTTCATAAATGATTGCTCCCAGCCGCTCTTAATCGCATTGTCTCACTTGTTTCAAATAGAAGACGGTAAAGTTCCGCTGCGCGTTTATATTGTTTCGCTTCTTCATAAATTTTTGCAACAAGAGGACCATAGGACAAAATCAATTCGATATGTTGTTCAACTATAAAAAACTTAAAAACTTTCTTCTCTATTTTGTAAAACTCCTCCAAGCCTTCTAGCCCATCAATTTGTTCAATCGCTTGCATTAAGATGAATTGCATTTGTTGATGAGTACCTTCATCAAAATCATTTATTGAAAGGTCATGAAGTTTTTCTGAAAAAAGTTCCTGTACACCTCCAAATAATAAGGTACGCGTATAGTTTATAAGCGTATGTTTATCCTTTTTGAAGGCTAGTGCCTTTTCGTAAAATTTAATTGCCTCCATATATTGTTTATCTGATTCGTATGCAAATGCTAGATTGTTATAAATGGATGACCACTGAACATCTGTAGCAATTGAGGGGACATGATGCAGTAAATCGATTGCTGCATAAAATTCCTTAAAAGCAGCTTTTACTTCGCCTAAACCATTTAAAATAGCGCCATACATTGAATAAAGCTTTAATTGGAATAATGGCTTATATTGATGCTTAAATAACCGAATGGCTTCTTTTATAAATTGCTTTGCGAGTGAAAAATGATAAGCACGATGGCTGGCAAAAGCTAAATGGTACATATAATTTGCTTGTTCAAAAGAAGAACTTTTTGATAAGTAAAATTTGCTGTTTGTTTGGAACTCTCGATTTAATATCGTATCAAAGCTTCCAATCATCAGTTCATAATATGTTTTTACGGCAACAAATAATTGCCATTCTCTTGAGGCGCTAGGTGATAGTAAGTCATCTAATGATGATAAAATACCAGCTGCTTCATCCAAACTGTCTATACTCATTAAGTATCGGCAATAAACTAAGTCCACTTGCACCTGTATACTTGGCGAAGTACGTTGTTCATAAAGTAAACGAAGTTCCTCTATCTCTTCTTTATCGACTTTTTCATTTGACAGTAATTTCTCGTAGATTTGTTCAATCAGTCGCTCTTTGTTTTTTTCTTCATTTACATAAGCTGTAAAGTCCAAGTGGAGTCTTTCAAATAACATTCTATACACAGTCTCATTTGGTTCTACTAATCCGTTTTCGATTCTACTTAAATAGGATGTTGTACATATACCAACAGCCAATGTGTCTTGGTTCATGTTATTTAATTGTCTGAAGAATTTAATTGTTTTTCCGATTTTATGACGTCGCTCCATATCAACCACCTCTATAATAATCATAACAAAATAAATTGATTGTATATTGTGCAAATTGCATTCGGTTTGAGAAACTAGTTATAACAAATTAGGGCGTATTGTGTAAATTTCTGCTTATATAGGGCAAGTTAATGAAAATGTATTATGAAGTTGTAGAAAGGAGCATTACTTTGAAAATAAGTAGGGACATATTATTATGGATTTATTTCAAGTGCGTCTAGAGAGGTGGAATAATTATACAAATATTAGAGGGAGTGGGTTTTGAAGTGGTCTGGAAACAACGATTTGGACCTCATCTTCCTGTTTTTGGTCAAATCAACAGAGATGAAACCCTATTTACTTAACCCGCCATAGTGAGATTGTCAAACAGGTGGATAACTGAAAAGCCCCCACCTTACTATAGATGGGGGCCTATCAGCGAAAAATAATAAATAAATGTAGTAAGCCGTGCATTCGATCTAAAAAAAGTCCGCTTATTTATTCAGGATTACCTCATTATTGATCATTGCCGCTTTTTTGTTTTCTTATTATTATGTCTCTCTGCAGGTGTCAAGGGTTCGTTTGCGAATTCATGGTCAAACTCCCTTGATAAATTCTTCCTTACTGCTTGTTCATCACTAACATTGCCACTTGGATTTTTCTTTGGGCTGTTACTCACTATATACACACCTCCATGATTTTAGTTTGCCACGATGTTTCCGTAGTATGCATTTTTTAAATCTTGATGGTAAATGTTTTGTAATTGATTCTCTCCTCGAAAGCAGTTGTAAGGGTATCTCCTTCGTAGCACTATTAGAATGAAAAAAGTACTTCATCCGAGCTAGCCTAATGTACTATTTTAACGAAAGTTAGTCGGTATTATCGGAAAAAAACAGGCGAATGAGAAAGCTTGTCGAACTATTTATTATAAGGCAACAGATCCTCATATTTTTGGCATATCAAGTTCTCTGCTATTCATCGGTAAGAAAAAATTGACTGTATGATGACTTTTACAGTTAGTAACAATAATTCAAGTTAATGGGATGGAGCTTTATGAAGAAAAAAATTACAGGTGTCGTTTTCGGAATCGTAATATCCTTAATTACTGCAATGTTGTTTATGTTGATGGGACAAGTTTGGGCTGGCGGAATTACTTCATTGTGGGGAGAAAGTTGGTTGTATTTCTCTGTGATAATCCCTTTTGCCCTTACATTTGGAGTGTTAGGTGGGTATTTTCGCAATAAAGATAATTTATCCAATAAAAGACTATGGATGATAAGTTTTATAAGTGCATTTTTTATAACATTATTTAGTGGGACAATTGGTGCGATTATTGGTGAAACAATTGTAAGAGGTGGCATGGAGACTATCAATGTTGAAGGTACATTGGTTTGGGGAACAGTATATGCTTTTGTATTGTTACCTTTAACGATCCCCTTTGCCCGTTTGATAATCGGTGTATTTTACAAGTTAATTAAAATGATACCTTCAAATTAAATTATTCAACAATCAAACGCGTTACTTTAATAAGGAAAAGTGTCTATTTCATTAAGTGTCATCTTATTGAATAACACCTTTCGTGAAAGGTTATCAAACGAAGCTTCTTTGGTAGGTAGCTTTATTCAATAAATTTAAATACTATAATCACTAAAGACTGATGCACAGCATCTCAAGAAAAACGGTACAAAAAACTCTAAATAACAAATAAAGGGGATTAGAAGATGGACGTTAAATTTCCAATAGGTAAATTAGAAGTACCAGAAAAGGTGACATTAGAAAACGTTCAAGAATGGTTAAAGCAAACGCAAACATACTCAACGAGATTAAGAGAAGTAGTGGACACGCTCAGTGAAGAGAGTCTAAACAAAACATATCGTGAGGGTGCTTGGACAGTTCGCCAGCTTGTCCATCATATTGCCGATTCACAACTAAATATGTACCAACGATTAAAGCTAGCGCTAACAGATCACAATCCAACAGTACCGGCTTTTGATGAGGAAAAATGGGCAGTCCAGCCAGATACGGAGCTGCCTGTAGAAAGTTCTGTTAGGATGTTGGAAGGCATAATGCACGAATTGTAGCTCTTGGTCAAAGCTTAACGGAGGACGAATTAAATCGCACATTTACACACGCAGTAAATGGTGAAATAACTGTTGCGACAAAAGTGGCGAAGCTGGCCTGGCATGAAGAACATCACTTAGCGCATATAAAGATTGCCCTTTCCAGTTAGTACAATCAAACCTGTTTTATTGATTTTTAATAAAGCAGGTTTTTATAAGTAGAATAACTGCAGGGGCTTCAGTTGAAATGCGATTTATTACTATCCAGCAAGAATCTCTTATTAATTGGTGATTTTAACCAATATAGAGCCATTTGAAAATTTTTATTGGATAAGTATAAAACTAATCTTCCTTATAGGTGAAAGACCTTCTTAAAGCAGTAGCATATGATAGTACGATAAATCTGTAAAGGGAGTGCGGGGAATGTATTATAATCCTTATGGGTATCCAAATCAAAACCCTTACTATGTTACTGTGCCGATGTATAATTATTATGGTAAATCGAATTACAGGAGTAATCCGAATGAGATGATTCATAGAACTCAATTTGATCCTCATCATACCCCTATAGGTAATAATAGAATGGTATTAAGAGATTATGGACCAAACCCTTTTGTCATTAACATTAATGAAGCAACAAAACAAAACAATACTTATCGAACTGCTATATGGACTGGGGATAATTTGCAAGTTACATTAATGAGTCTAAATCCCGGAGAAGATATCGGACTAGAAATGCATCCAGATGTTGATCAGTTTTTACGGATTGAACAGGGGCAGGGCATTACTCAAATGGGCAGGAATAAAGATAATTTAAACTTTATAAGAAATGTACAAGATGATTCGGCCATCATGATACCTGCTGGAACATGGCATAATCTAACAAATATAGGAAATATCCCATTAAAGCTATATTCAATCTATGCTCCGCCTAACCATCCATTCGGAACTATTCACCCTACCAAAGCAAATGCGATGGCTGCAGAATAAGGGGAAGAACATAGCAATGGAACTACTGTTTTGAAGAACTTCATTTAAACAAATAAGTAATACGAAAAAGAGAAACACTTTTATCTTGTGTTTCTCTTTTTTCTGCTTAGAACACTTATTTTATGAGGTACTTTGTCACACAAAATTTATTGAATACCCTTGGTGGTTTCAATGCATTCTAATGAGTCTTCGACAATTTTTTTGTTTTTCATACGCAAACAATTGTATGGTCCAAGCTCAATTAGTAATAATAAATGATCTAAAGATATTAGGTGTATTAAAATTAATCATTATATTTGTTGACATTATACCGGTGGGGGTATAATATGTGTATATCAGCAATGAGTAAATCTGTTAAGGAGGCAACTTTCATGAATTCATATGATGATAAAGTAAGAAATCGAGTGAAACGTATGGAGGGTCAACTTCGAGGCATCTTAAAAATGATGGATGAAGGAAAAGACTGCAAGGATGTAATTACTCAACTTTCAGCTGTCCGTTCAGGAGTGGATCGTTCAATTGGTTTAATTGTTAGTCAAAACTTAATTGAATGTATTCAAAATGCTAACGGTGATGAGGAAGCATTAAATGAATCGGTACAAGAAGCTGTAAATCTTTTTGTAAAAAGTCGTTAATTTATTTTAAACGACTTTTAATTTTTAAATTACAAAATACCCATACGGGTATAAAGGAGTGTCTAAATGGAAGCATGGATAATTATAATAATTGTAATTCTATTTATTGCTTGGCGAATGATTCCAGCCAAAGGAACAAAAACGATTACAACTGATACCCTAAAAGGTATATTAAACGATATGGATAAGGTATTTGTGGATGTTCGTACTCCTGCTGAATATAAAGGCAGGAACATAGAAAAGTTTAAAAATATTCCTTTAGGATCTGATTTATCGAAGCTCCCAAAAGACAAAGAAATAATCGTGATATGTCAGAGTGGGATGCGAAGTGCACAAGCATGTAAACAATTGAAAAAGTTAGGTTATGAAAAAGTTACGAATGTCCGTGGGGGCATGAGTTCTTGGAGAGGTTAAAAGAAATTAAAGGAGGGTTTAAACAATGAAAGAAATTAGTGCAATAGAAGTTCAAAAACGTTTAGAAAATGGTGAGAAACTAAATCTAATTGATGTGCGTGAAGTGGATGAAGTGAACGCAGGGCATATTCCTGATATTATGCACATTCCGCTGGGTTTACTTGAATTCCGTACGCATGAACTTGATAAATGTAAACCTTATATTATGGTTTGCCGTTCTGGTGGACGCAGTGGCCAAGCAACACACTATTTACAAAGTCATGGTTTTGACGTAACAAATATGACTGGTGGAATGCTTTCTTGGGAAGGTAAAGTCGAATAGGCTATTGTACAAAAAATTTTTGGATAAATAAATACCCATGTGGGTATAAGGGGGTTGAAAGTATGTCGATTAAAGCAGATGTACAATTAGACGCAAAAGGATTGGCTTGTCCAATGCCAATTGTGAAAACAAAAAAAGCTATGAGCAATCTAGCGGATGGTCAAATATTGGAAGTGCAAGCAACAGATAAAGGTTCTTTGGCGGATTTAAAAGCATGGTCTGAAAGTGTTGGCCATCAGTATATAGGAACAGTAGTTGAAAATGATGTGTTACTTCATTATATTCGTAAAAGTAGTAACGAAGAAATAGAAGATATAACATTTAAACACACAATTTCAAATGAAGAGCTTTTCGACCGTGCATCTAAGGGTGGTACGATTCTGGATGTCCGTGAAGAGGCTGAATATGCATTTGGTCATATCGAAGGTTCTAAATCAATTCCATTGGGTGAACTAGAAGACCGTTTAGATGAGCTGGATAAAGACCAAGAAATTTTGGTGATTTGTCGTACAGGAACACGCAGTGATTTAGCTGCACAAAAACTAGCTGAAAAAGGATTTACGAGAGTAGTAAACGTGCTACCAGGATTGAGCTCTTGGAAGGGCGATCTATCAAAAAAAATATAAAAATTCAAATTAACTGGAGGAAATTATTATGACTAACAAAATAGCAATTATCGCAAGTAACGGTGGTCTTTTTGATGCATATAAAGTATTCAATATCGCAACTGCAGCAGCAGCAACAGAAAAAGAGGTAGCCATCTTCTTTACATTTGAAGGGTTAAATTAAATTCATAAACAGGGAATGCAACAACTACCTATGCCTGAAGGTCGCGAACACTTCGCGGAAGGATTTGCGAAAGCCAACGTACCGAGCATTCCGCAATTAGTTGAAATGGCTCAAGAAATGGGTGTGCAATTCATTGGTTGTCAAATGACAATGGACGTAATGGGCTTAACAAAAGAAGACTTTATTGATGGCATCGAAGTAGGTGGAGCTGTTACATTCCTTGAGTTTGCAAAAAATGCAGCACCAACTTTAACATTCTAATACCCAAGTAAACACTTAATTAGAGGAAACTGGTGGAAGGGAAAGCCCTTCCACTTTAAAAAAAACTAAAATAATACCTATGGGGGTAATTAATTATGGTAGTTATTAAAATGACAGCATCAGATGTAGCTCGTAAAGTTATTGAAAATAAAGAGTTGTTTATTTTGGATGTACGGAACAAAGATGCTTTTCATGACTGGAAAATTGAAGGACATAGCTTCGATTATTTAAATATTCCTTATTTTGATTTATTAGATGGAGTAGATGAAATTTTACCGAAACTTCCAACAGATAAAGATATATTAGTTGTTTGTGCAAAAGAAGGTTCGTCTCTTATGGTGGCTGAAATGGTTTCAGAGGCTGGACGCGATGTATTCTACCTTGAAGGTGGTATGAAGTCTTGGAGTTCTTACCTTGAACCGATTAAAGTTGGTCATTTAACGGGAGGTGGGGAACTTTATCAATTTGTTCGTCTGGGCAAAGGTTGTCTATCATATATGGTCATCTCGGAAGGGGAAGCCGCAATTATAGACGCTGTTCGCTTCACTGATGTATTCACAAACTTTGCAAAAGAGAAGCACGTTGAAATTAAACATGTATTTGATACGCACTTACATGCTGATCACATCTCAGGTGGTCGCCATATTGCAGAAGCAACAGGGGCAACATATTACTTGCCGTCAAAAGATGCAGAAGAAGTCGTATTTAATTACACGCCTCTAGAAGATGGTTTAACTGTGGAAATTGGTGCATCCCAACTTGAAGTAGGCGCACTTTACTCACCTGGTCACACAATTGGTTCAACCTCATTTATCGTGGATAGTAGGTATTTATTAACAGGTGATATTTTATTCATCGATTCAATCGGTCGACCTGATTTAGCAGGTCTTGCGGATGACTGGGTGGGAGATCTTCGCGAGACATTGTATCATCGTTATCGTGAATTGGCAGAAGACCTAATTGTGTTGCCAGCTCACTTTATGATGATCGATGAGTTAAATGAAGATGGTACAGTTGCAAAACGTTTAGGTGATTTATTTGCAGATAACCACGGTTTAAATATTGAACGTGAAGAAGAATTCCGTCACACAGTTACAGATCATTTACCACAGCAACCAAATGCGTATGAACAAATTCGTCAAGTAAACATGGGAAAAATCTTGCCAGAGAATGACGAACAAACAGAAATGGAAATTGGTCCAAACCGTTGTGCAGTACGTTAATATACGGATTGGACGCGAGTGATCGGTAAGTATAAATTTTTGAGCAATTAAGAGTATTCTTTCCTTGCCACTACATTTTTTGAATTTAAAGGAGATGGATTAAATGCAAGTAAATCAAGTTTTAGACGTAAAAGGATTAGCATGTCCTATGCCAATTGTACGAACAAAGAAGGCGATGAATGCACTGGAATCAGGTCAAGTATTAGAAGTGCAAACAACAGATAAAGGGGCGCTAGCTGACTTGACTGCTTGGTCAGCTGCGGCAGGCCATACTCTGTTAGAACATAAAGATGAGGCAAATATATTAACTTTCTATATTAAAAAAGCATAAAAATTGAGTTGTTTTTCAACTCACTGTTTTTATCTGAGGGTTGGAAGTTTTTGCTACTTTTGTTGAATAGAGAGAGGGAACAACATGGATACAAATTATATGATTCTCCTTTTCGTTATAGGGTTTATCAGCTCTCTTCTTTCAGGGATGCTAGGCATTGGGGGGGCAATTGTCAAATACCCGATGCTTTTAATGATTCCACCAATGTTCGGCTTTCAGGCGTTAACAGCACATGAAGTTTCCGGTATTAGCGCACTTGACGTATTGTTTGTATCAATAGCAGGTGTCTTTGGATATCGGAAGGGTGGCTTTTTAAATAAATCATTGATTAATGTGATGGGGGCATCTGTTTTAGTTGGCACATTGCTCGGCAGTGTTGGTTCACATTATATAACGGACGGACAAGTAAACATTGTATACGGAGTATTAGCTTTATTAGCAGCCATTATGATGTTTATACCAAAAAAGGAGTTAGATGATATTCCCTTAGACGAGGTTTCATATAACAAACCGTTTGCCGCGATACTTGCATTTATAGTTGGGGTAGGTTCCGGTGTGGTAGGTGCTGGTGGGGGATTTTTATTAATTCCTATCATGTTATTGATTCTAAGAATTCCTACACGAATGACGATAGCATCCAGTTTAGCGATTACGTTTATATCGTCAATAGCAGGTTCGATTGGAAAAGTAGCAACAGGGCAAGTGGACTATCAGACTGCAGTTATTGTGATCATCGCGGGATTGATTGCAGCTCCTATTGGTACCATAATCAGTAGAAAATTGAACACAAAGATCTTGCAATGGATTTTATCGGTTTTAATTTTAGGAACAACGATTAAAATATGGATCGATATATTGTGAAACTAGTTGCCTTTTTGTTGATGGTCCTATCTTTTATTTTCCTTTAAGTCATCCGTTATTATTCATGAATTACGTTTTTAGACAATGTTGTAATAAAGATGCTTATGTATAGCTGAACCATACAAAGCAATTATATACAAGATTTGAAGGGACTGCTGATGAGCAGTCTTTTTTGTTATCAGATATCGGGTGTTTATCTCGTAAAGAACAAGATTAATTCCGAAAATCAACAAAATTTGAAACAAGCATGCTATCCAAAAAAAAAATGTTATTTATTGTAAAAATGTATTGCAAATAATTTTATAAGAAATTATCTTAAATACATCAATATTGATTAATTATCTTCACGAAAGGAGTGTTTTGATATATTAGGCGTCGATATGTCAATACGAAGGCGTAAAAATGAATAATAATCCTCTTTCCAACCTTGAACATTTAATAAAAAAAGATTATTCCAATACAGCAGGCATTGTTATTAGAAAAGATGGACATTTGATTTATGAAAAATATTTTGATGGATACAGCAAAGATGATGTATTGCATGTTGCATCTGTAACAAAAAGTATAATATCGGTTCTTATTGGTATAGCAATAGATAAAGAATTTATTAAAAATATTGAACAGAAAGTATTGGAATACTTTCCGAATTATCAGGTTAGGCGTGGTGAAAAAACAATACAAAATGTCACCTTAAAAAATTTGATGAACATGACTGCTCCATATAAATACAAGTCGGAGCCATATACAAAGATTTATTCAAGTGATGACTGGGTAAAAGCTACATTGGATTTATTAGGAGGAAAAAGTCGTATTGGAGAGTTTAAATATTCCACCGTTGGCACACAGATTTTATCTGGTGTTCTTACAAATGCAACTGGTCAATCTATAATTGAATTTGCTAATGAGAACTTATTTAAACCTCTTGAAATCAAAACTCCCCATAATGCCTTTATAGAGAATAAAGAAGCTTATTTCGCTTTTCTAAAGGATAAATATGTAACGGGTTGGGTAGCAGACCCTAAAGGTGTAAACACCGCCGGTTGGGGGCTAACGTTAACGCCACACGATATGGCCAAAATAGGTCAGTTATATTTAAATGAAGGTTTATGGAACGGTCATCAAATTTTATCTACTACATGGGTGCAGGAAAGCACAAAGGAACAAAGTCGATGGGGAGAGTTGCCGTACGGTTACTTGTGGTGGATTATTGATGATTGTTATGCAGCTCTGGGGGACGGTGGGAATGTCATTTTCATAAACCCCACAAAAAACATGATAGTAACCATTGCTTCTCGTTTTATGCCACGTGCCAAAGACAGAATTGAATTGATCCAAAAGCATATTATCCCATTATTCACATAGAATCAAGTGATTGTGCGGTATCTATTTATATTTGGGAAGACATTGAAAAGCCAAGAGAACCTGTTAGCTAACGGGTTTTCTGAGCTTTTCATTGCTGTTCTTATACAATAAATCAGTATTTTCTAATCAAGACATAACTTCAAGTACAGGGGTAATCGAAAGCCGTCTTCCACAATTTTCGTTTGCAATTTTTGAGGAATGATTGCATGTATGTAGGCAGATAGTATGAGATTGCAATACTCTACAAGCAAAAAATATGATTGCAATTTCAAACGGATCTCTTAATAGAACAAAATTTTTCAAAGCTATAACATCTTAAGTGATCTTATAGCTTTTTATTTTGAAACCAAATAACGTACAGCATTGTCTAACTTATACGAGAGGAGGTTATCTTTTGACTATTGATGAGAAGGAGCGATATTTAAATGAAGCGCTTGATCAGCATGGTGATTATTTAAAGCGAATAATTTATACATATGTAAAAGATATACAAAAAACAGAGGATATTATTCAAGAAGTATTCATTAAGTTTTATAAAAATCTTGATCGGTTTGAGGGTCGTTCCTCCATTAAAACTTATTTATACCGAATTACAGTTAATGAATGTAAAAACTACTTAAAAAGTTGGCATTATCGAAAGTTAGAAGTAACTGAGTACGTTAATGTGTGGAAAAATCGGACGTCATTAGAAGAAGAATATATACAAAGAGAACAAAATCAAAATATTGCCGAATTAGTTAATAGCTTACCAGTTAAATATCGAGAAGTCTTATGGTTGTATTACTATGTGGAATTATCGGTTAGTGAAATTGCCGTTGTTATAAATTGTACAACTAACACAGTAAAAACTCGTTTATCCAGAGGAAGAAAACTAGCAAAATTATCAATTGAGGAAAGTGTGGGAGAGTATGAATTTGAAAGATGAATTGGAAAAGTCCATTCCGGTAAATGTTGTTAAATTAAGTGAGAAGGAAAAGTCGCTTATTCGCTATCGTGTGAGTCAGTCCCAAACGTCTAAAATTTATATAAAACCAATCATTGTTTTGGTTCTCTTTATGCTGATCGCAACCATTGTCGTATTACCGAATACTAAATTAATGGATACTGCAGATAATTCCTCGAGTCAAATAGCTATCTCCCTTACTGAAAGACAGAAACAACAATATTATAAAGAGTATGTAAGGATTGTTGATAAAGCAATGGAGCAAAAAGTCGGAATAGGACTCAGTGTTCCTCCAATAGAAGAATTTAAGGAATCAGATTGGATTCCCCCGGAAGCATATGAAAAAATGATTCAAGAACATGTCGATGAGTTTTTAGCGACGGAACGTAAAAAAATAGCAGCAATGTCATCAGATCTTAAACCAGCAGTCACTACGATGGAGGGGCAAACAAAGAAAGCAGTATATCTATATTTTCCAGATATTTTGAAAAGGGTTGAGGTTACAGCGAACTTTGATACACAATATAGTAAGAAACTTGACCGCCAATTATTTGTGGCTGCCGACAATGTTTCATCAAAATTAGTTAGTTCTCCTGGTACGTGGGAACAGACTTCTTATGAGGTTTTTCTAGGAAATGATGGACAACAATATACGATACGTATTGAAGGAATCTTTACTTTGAACAACTTATCCTTTGATAAGGCATTTACAATACAATATATTTGTGATGAATTTGGAAATATTAGATAGATATGATAGGACTATGTTAAATGTGATTGTTATCTTATTTATTTTGGATCTAAACTAAATCTACTTATAGAAATTGGGAGTGACTCCACTATCGGGTGCAATTCTTAACAATGGAATTGTGCCTCTTTAACAAACGGCCATTTACTTGAATAAAAAAGTATTGCATAAAGAAGAGATTTCGAAGAATCGACTTCAGCTAAAGGTAAAGCTTGTTTAAGATTGAAACTTTAATTATTCTAATCCGTATGTAATGTAAGGAATTTAGTTGGGTTGAATGTGGAAATTTATTGTTGGGAGGCATATGTATGGATACAGATGTTATCGCGATAGTTGCTATCGTATCTATTGTTTTATGGCTTGCGGTGTCTCGAGAACTTGTGAAAGCTCCAAAAGAGAAGAACGGACTAAAATTGATGACCTTAATATCTGTGGGGACATTATCAACAGTAATAGTGACCATTTCGCTTTTTCAAAATACATTTCTAAGATGATGGTATAAACTGAACTAACGCATAAGAAGGTTATATTATCTTGTTTCTCTTTTAAAGGCAGTTTTAATTACAATAATAGGCAGTTGACTATATTGCAAAATACAAATCATGAAGATAACTATAGTAAATTTATTAAATATAGCCTGTATGTAATGGTAGGGTTCTTAGTAATTTTAATAGGATACGGTGCCGGAAAGTTAATCGGTAATTATATATTTTAGTTTAGATGTAGTTTCGTATAGGTGGTGGAAATATTGGAACTTTTTATTATTTTATCAGTACTATACCTTCCTGTTTTCGTTTGGCTGTCCACAACATATGTTGGATACCATAAAGCGGAAGGTAGTGGAGATTCAAAGAATAAACGAGTATACATAGGATTCTTGCTGACCCTTAGCAGTTTTCATCTTATAAGCAATACTATATTTAACATTAAAGCCTCATACGGGCTGCCTATAACGGTTTCGATCATTTTGTTATTCAGTATTTATATGTTGACAGTTATAGTCAGAGATAAACAATCCGGCATTGTTGGTGGAGAGCGGGCAAAGTAACAAATAAAGCTTTTTTTCATAGTGAAATAAAGCTTTTTAATAAGCAATTGCGGTAACAAATCTGCAGAGGATATACAGGTATTCGTAGTATAGGACAAGGAGTAAAACTATGAATAAATTTAATGAAGTACTTTCATATGTAAATGAATTACTTTATGAACCTAATCATTTAAATATAGAAAACATCCGAGAGGAAACTCAAAATTCAGATTATGGAGCTGGAATATTTCAGTTGAATTCTAAAACTGTTAGGTTTAGAGTCGCAAAAATAACACCTACCAAAATAGGACAGTTTGTTTCCTTTTGGGAAAAGAATGAAGATAATAATAACCAAGCATTCTCTTATGATAATGCCACTGATCTACTAGTAATAAACACTTTTAGTAATAATGGTGATTTTGGGCAATTTATTTTTCCAAAAGAAGTTCTACTAAAACAAAACATCCTTAAAACCACTAATACAAAGGGGAAAATGTCAATTAGAGTCTATCCTAGTTGGGATACTCCTACTAGCAAACAAGCAATAGTAACTCAAAAGTGGCAATTACCGTATTTTGTTAAAATAAAAGCAGATAATAATTTATCAATACATGAGCTATTAAAATTATATTCCTTCTAAAATATCGGGCGCTAATCAGGAATGAAGTGACTCCTAAAAGTTATACAACTTAAATTTGACTGGGAATGGAATTAGTCAAGGTGAAAACATATATTTTTTTAAATGATGATACGGGTGATTATATCCCTTTCCTGTTAAATTAAACCCAAGCAGAAATACAGCACGTCGTATTGGCATCTTCGAGATGATAATTTTGAAATATCAATACGGTCAGATACATCATAATGAATTACCGAAATGGGGTGCAAAATAAGGTTGGAAGAGATACTATTATTTAATTATGGTTGTGGATTAGATTATTCTAATATTAACAATTTAGTTAAAGAAAAATTAAGTCCCTTTGAAATAAAATGGGATGATATACCTGAAATTATAGAAGGTAAAAGAAACATATTATTTCGCTATGATGTATATGATGTTAATATAGAGCATAATAGAATACTGGCAGAAAATTATTTTCATTTATATCTAATTAGTGAAGAACACTTAAGTAATTTTGAGGGTTCACTTACTATCTCAAATTACGGGGAACATATTCGTTGTGGACTTAACGCTATGGGCCATATTGAAGTTGAGATTAATAATATAGAATATTCTGCTCGATCGCTAATTTCAATCGACAAAAAAACAATAATATATTTATTAGACGAAGAAGCAGAAGCCAATGCATTGATACGTTCTCAATTACATCTATTACCTATTGAATTACATTACTTAATATTAGATTACGGATTAAGTTACGAAAAACATAAGTTAAAAGTAAGAAGCTGGATCCAGCAAATTTACAATTTGATATATAAATAATTTTTTCGGTGTCTCAAGTAATATAATCATTTTAATCCAATGTTGGCACTTTCCTTAAAATAAGGAGAGTGTCTTTTTTCATGTATAGCCATACTATGGAGCAAAACAGATATGTTATCAAATAAAACTAGAAAAGCGAAATAGCATTACTATTCAAAATAATAGAGGTAAATCCGACACTAATATTAAATTACTTACAGAAACATAGAATCGTTTTTGAAGGAAGTCAGTAAAGTAAATTTTTTCAACAAGATGGTCATCCATAAAAACAAAACAATAGTTTTCAACAACTCAATTCAATTCAATTAAAGGGGCTATTCTTGAATTAAAGTATTTTTTGCAGCGAATAATATCTTCGATTAGATTGGATATTTATGGTAAAGTATTTTTGGTGGAGTAGATAATTGCTTATTTTGTTTTAAAAAAGTCATTAATCTTAAAATTAGGCAAATTAGGCTAGGGGGATATATTTTGGATAGTATAATTTTTGATTTAGATGGAACTATTTGGGATTCCATCGACACTGTTTTAATCGAGAATAGTAAGCTACTTAGATTACAATTGACATACTTGCATAATCGAAAGGAGAAAGGTTATGGTTTATATTGCTCTTCTACGGGGGATTAACGTGGGTGGAAAAAATAAAATTGACATGAAGTTGCTGAAGCAAACATTTGAGCAAGTTGGGATGATTGATGTTGTGACATACATCAATACAGGAAATATTATATTTTCTTACAATAACCTTTCAAAAGCTGAAATATCAAGTATTCTGGAGGAAGCGATATATAATGACTTTGGACTACAAATTAAAGTAGTAATTCGTAACCTCGATGATGTTAGAAGAATCATTAATGCTATACCTGACACATGGAAAAACGACAAAGAAATGACAAGTGATGTTATGTTTTTATGGGATGAAATTGATGATGAATCTGTACTTGAGAATCTGGTCATTAAACCAAATATTGACACGGTGAAATATGTCCCAGGCGCGATTCTATGGTCGATTGACAAGAAAAATGGTACCAAAAGTGGAAAGGCAAAGATTATCGGATCAAAGATCTACAAACAAGTTACTGTAAGAAATGTGAACACCGCTCGTAAGATTTATGAACTGATGAAAGCTCAAAACAGTTAGTTGTTCCAATGATATATCCTCAAAACTAGTCTTCTTGATAAAATTTGTTGGGTTATGTGTTTTAGTTGGCTGATTGATTGAGGATAGGCTATTTCCAATATCTTTGTGGAGGTTATTATGAAATAGTTGAAGTAGCATATAAGCTATTCATTGATGGCATTGAAATTGAGGGTCATATTGACCGAAGTCAATTTTGTTCAAAGTGTAACTATAATTTAGCTTATTATGATGATTTTGATGCTTATTTTTGTCCAAACTGTAATTGTTGGACTGAAACAAAATGCAGTGACCCTAGCTGCAAGTATTGCCCAACTAGACCACAAAATCCACTACCTAACAATTAGCGTAACTAAATTATTGAGGGTGTTAGACAATTCAGACAGCGTACATAAGAACTTCAACAATAGCACAATTCATGAGTAGAATGATGAATTTTTCAGCACTAAGCCTAGATGGACTGTAATATCACTTTTATTTGAAAAAATTACATAGAAAGGGGAATTTTTTTGGAGAGTACTATCTTGATGTATATAATGCTTTTTCTGAGTCAATTATTCACTGCTAGTTTAGTATTGGCTATCATTACTTCTGTCATTGTGAAGAACAGAAAGAAGGGAATTTTGTTTCTAACAATCTACCTATTCCTAATTTTATACTCGCTAACTACCGGATTTAAATTTTCAACAATAATGGGAAGTGGTATGTTGATTATATACATTAGCTTAGGTATATTAACATACTTTATTATTAAAAATAAACTTTCAAAAGGAACCGCCATTTAGAATATCAACTATTGGTCCTTGAATTGAATAACGCCCTAGGTATTCTAATAAATAACTTAATTTATATTGCGCTTTCCTTGAGTAAGGAACGTGCTTTTTTTCATTATCGGTCCATTTTAATGCATAGCACTTATTATGGTTTATTAAGTACAATTCGGAATTCACTATTTAATATTTCGCAATCGGCTGCACTTTATTAATCGGGCAATATAATTCAGCATCATCTCTAATAAGTCAATATATTAAAATATCGTTTTAGTGAGATGATAAAGATAGAAATAATAAGCAATAAAAAAAGCTGCAATGCATAACAGCACTACAGCACCAAACTTACAAAGGAATTTATACACTATTTGCTTTTGTGAATAAAAGTTTAATGCCAAATCCTATTAAGACGACACCTGTTGCTTTTTCCATCCAATTTTGAACAATCGGAGATAGCAACCATTCACGGATATAGTGGAGACATATTACATATACAACAAACCAAATGATGGATAATAAGGCATAGGTACATCCCATCAACAAGAACTGTCCCATCACATTCTCAGAATCCGTTACAAACTGTGGTAGGAATGTTAAAAAGAAAATGATTACTTTTGGGTTGAGAATATTTGAAAGCAAACCTTCTTGAAAAGCTGATTTATTTCGTACTTCATTTAATGGATCTTTATTTTGATTGTCATCCTTTTTTTGTAAAATCGCTTTAATGCCTAAGAAAATTAAATAAATAGCTCCAAGTAATTTCAGGATATTAAATGTTAAAGAAGATTGTAATAAAAGGGCAGATAAACCTAATGTGGCTGCAACCGTATGAAATAAGGAGCCTACAGTAATTCCGAATGCCATTTGAAATCCTGCTGATTTACCGTCTGCAATAGTACGTTTAGTAATTAGTGCGGTATCAATTCCAGGACTCATAACAACAAACAGCGTCATTATAATAAAAGAAAAAATCACCTTTAACACCTCACAGTAGTTAAACTATATTGAATATGTTAAATTAAAATTAACACATTTATACAGAGTGTTCAACTGAATTTAACAAATTTATTTAGATTTAAACCTAATAAATACGAGGTGCGATATGAAAGAAACATTAATCGGTAAAAAAATTGAAGACATAAGGAAAAATAGAGGCTTTTCTTTAAGAGAGCTTGCCAGTAAAGCTGAAATAACACCTTCAATGTTAAGCCAAATTGAAAAAAATAATGCTAATCCATCCATCCAAACATTAAAGTCACTGGCAAAAGTTTTGGACGTACCAGTATTTACATTCTTAATGGATGAAATTGATACAAAAGAATTGATTGTAAGAAAAGAAAATCGTACGTCGATGACTATTGACGGCCTTCATTATGAGCTAATATCACCTGATTTTACTAGTCAAATCGCTACTGCAATTATGCGATTAACTCCTGGATGTTCTTCTTCGGATGAACTTCTTTCACATAAAGGAGAAGAAGTAGCTTTCGTATTGGAAGGATCGATTCATTTAAATTTAATGGGTGATGAATATGAGCTAAATACTGGTGACAGTGTCAAAATACCATCCTATACGAAACATAAATGGATTAATAAAAATGATTATGAAGCAAGTATTCTATTTTCAGTGACGCCACCATCATTTTGATTAGAAAGTAAAAACAAACAAAGAAAAAAATCGGCGCGAAGTTCAAAAATTGCCAAGCAAGAGAGGTACAAAGTGAAAGCATTTCTTAAATTTAGTTACGGATTTATTATCGTTTTGGTATTAACGGGATGTATTGGTGAAAATTATGATTTTTCGCCTCCCACAGTTACACTTTCCAGTAAAAGCAACATGAAATCAGTAGAATTAGTTGAAGCAAATATTAATTGGCGTGGAGAAGGAAATAACCCCATAGATAAAGAAACAAAAAATATCTTAACTTTGGCACATCAGCAACAACCAATCTATTTCTTTGCAGGGGAAAAGGTTGATATGCTTTTTGAACACGCCGATTTCAAGACCGAACAGTTTAGTGTTTCGCTTTGGCAAAATGATAAAAAGTTGGATTTAGAGGTCACTGATCTTTCTTTCTATTTACCAAAAGAAAAAGGTGATTATGCCATTGAGGCGATTCTTCAAACTGATAGAGGGGATGCCCAATATGTTGGCAATGTTGTTATTAAGTAATTCGATGAAGTAGTAGTAACGAAGTATTTAGTTAAAATACCTTTTCCAAAATCTTGCACTTTCCTTGAACTGCATTGTGCCCTAGAGAAATCCGAAAAGACAATTTTTGCTGAAATAAAGGGGAATTGTCCAATAGAGCAGTCCAAAAAGACAATTCTTGTTGAACTGGGAGAAAGTT
>NZ_JPVO01000033.1 GCF_000772955.1 Ureibacillus sinduriensis BLB-1 = JCM 15800
AAACGATTTCATTAACGTTTTGTTGTTCAGTTTTCAAGGTTCATTTCAATCGTTATGTCTATTTCTCGACAACTTTTATATTGTATCACTTCATTAAAAAAATATCAACAACCTTATTAAATTTATGCTAGAGATATTATTTAACTGACAGTTACCGAATTTATCAAATAAACAAAAAGAATTAACTTCTTTATGTGTATGATATTTTTTTGATACGTCTTAGTGACTTTTAACAATATATCACCATATCATTCCAATTGCAAGCGATTTGAGCAAAAAAATTATTGGAGTACTGTCAATACCCCAATGCAAAGGATGCCTGGTATCCCCAAAATTGTTATCGTTAGTGCGGAAAACAAATTGACAGGAACAACAATATCATATCCGTCTACAATAATGTGAGCTATGTACAATAACGCAAAGGAACAAGCAAGCTTAAACCAAAGAATAGCCAACTTTTCAAAAATCACTCCAAACCCTACTTTTTTACCTATTACTAAAATTAAAAAAAGTAGCGCACATACAACACCTATTGTTATGTATGTTGTCAATCATATCTCCCCTTTAGAAAACCTATTCATAGGAGGATATGCTCTAGTGGCTACCCTTAGTATGATTATTTAATTAATATTTTTCGAATTCTTGCTTCTTTAAATAAATAGAAATGAATACTTTCCGCGATTTTCCGATGGGCGATTACCTCTAAATCATAATCGTCCACAAGTTCTTCAATCACTTTGGCATTGTTCCAGTCATCTTTTGTCTCTTTAATAAGATTGACCAGCTTTTCATCAAATTCCCTCTTCAGTTTCCCTCTACGACTAAATATCACACTACTCCACTCACCTTATACTAATATCACGGGACAACAACACCTAGATCAATTATTTGTCCAGAACAAACTATGTGCGAAAACATGTTATTAAAACTAATACAAAAGAGTGGATAAACACATACAACAAACTCATTGTTGAAAGCTTTATAAAAGTGAAGAAGAATTATTATAATTCACGGCGTCCTTCTAATGCTTTTGATAAGGTAACTTCATCCGCATACTCTAAATCGCCGCCCACCGGCAAACCATGGGCAATCCGTGTTGTGCGAATTCCGGACGGTTTTACAAGACGTGATATATACATGGCTGTTGCCTCACCTTCAATTGTCGGGTTTGTCGCCAGTATTAACTCTTGTATCCGTTCATCTTGCAGACGCGTAATTAGCGATGCTACATTAATATCTTCCGGTCCTACTCCATCCATCGGCGAGATGGCACCATGCAAGACATGGTAGAGTCCTTGATAGTCGCGCATTTTCTCCATTGCAATCACATCTTTAGGGTCCTGAACAACACAAATCGTTGATATGTCACGCTGTTTATCAGAACAAATTTGACAAGGGTCTACATCTGTAATATGCCCACACACAGAGCAATACATTAAATTTCTTTTTGCATCAATCAATGCCTTAGCGAAGGTTGATACCGTATCTTCTTTCATGGTTAAAACGAAAAATGCCAGTCGAGCCGCAGTTTTCGGGCCGATACCTGGCAATTTCATAAAGCTATCGATTAGCTTTGATATTGGTTCAGGGTAATACATTTATGTTCCTCCTAAAATGGAAGGTTTAATCCTTGAGTGAATTTACCCATTGTTGATGAAGTCGTTTCTTCTACTTTCTTTAACGCCTCATTTGTAGCCACAACAATTAAGTCTTCTAACATTTCCACATCTTCTGGATCCACTACAGATGGATCTAATTTTACACCAAGCACTTCACGTTGACCGTTTAGCGTGATTGTTACCATACCGCCTCCAGCAGCACCTTCAAACTCTTTTGCATTCAGCTCTTCTTGAGCTTGCATCATTTCCTTTTGCATTTTTTGCATTTTCTTCATCATGCCTTGCATATTTCCCATACCGCGCATTTTATTATTCCTCCTAATAGTGTTATAAGTTTTTTAGATTACACAGTAAAGTGCACAAATTGCCCACTTTTCTTGCATACAATAAGGTCTTAAAATTAATCATCAACTACCTCAACAAAATCTTTACCAAACATTTTCTCCGCTTCTACAATCAATGGATCTTCCGAAGCAATTTCTTGTGCATCATCAATGAATGGCTCCTCAAATTCATCACTGCCTATATCCGCTCCATCATCCGAAGTTTCCTTCTTCTGGTTGAGACCGTTCTCTTTAATAAAGTTTTGACGCAGTGCCATCCAGTCATTTTCAGGAATACACAGTACTTCATACATGGTTCCTGTCGATTGAGATAAACTTTGAGCGAAAAGGCTTGTAAACTCCCTATTTTCGGCAACCATTCGACAATGTATATCATACTTGAATTTTATCACAAATGCACTACTTGAAGCAGCAACAGGTTCTGCTTCCGCCAATAGGGCAGCTTGCGATTTTTGGAGCTGGGCCAAAGACTGTGCCCAGGCATTTTTTATGTTATGAATATCTTGTTTTGTGGCACCTTTCAGTACTTCACGAATACGTCCTATAGGTGCGTTGAAATTATTTGACTTAGCCCGGGGACGTGCTGCTTCTTTCTGCTGGGTACCGCTATTTCCTTGTACCTTGACGCCATTTTGGAGCTGCACTGTTAGCTGTTGCACTATTCTTTCAAGATTCGCTACCTTTTCACTCATGGCAGGATCGACTGCCGTACTCGCTGCTTGGGCACTTATAGCACTATTATTCGGAACATGCACCATTTTCAGAAGCGCCGTTTCCAAGTAGATTTTTGTATGATGTGAGAAGCGCATTTCTTGCTGTGTTTTAGATAGTATATCGATATAGCCATAAAGTGTATCGGCACTAAATTCATGCGCCAATTGAATAAACTTGTCCTCGGGAGTTACAAGCTCCAACAATTCCGTTAAATCACTGCTTGTTTGCAACAATAATAGGTCTCGGAAGAATGTAATTAAATCCTCCGCCAAGCGCAGCGGATCCTTCCCATCGGCAATCAGTTCCTCAATGGAAGTTAAGACTTTGGCTATTTCTTTCGCTTTTAGTGATTCTATTACCTCATAGAAGATATCTTGACTGATGGAACCACTTACGAGTAAAGCATTTTCCAATGTCACCATTTCGCCGCTGAATGATACAACTTGATCTAATAAACTTAAAGCATCACGCATCCCGCCAGCCGCTGCTTGCGCAATCACCTTCAAAGCCTGCTCCTCATATGGCAAATCAATATCTTCCAATACGACTTTCATTCGTTCCAATATATCGTTTGAGGATAACCGTTTGAAATCAAACCGTTGACAGCGTGAAATAATTGTTGCGGGTAACTTATGAGGCTCTGTTGTTGCCAAAATAAATACCGCATGTGGAGGGGGTTCTTCCAATGTTTTTAGTAGGGCATTAAAAGCGCTTGTTGAAAGCATATGCACCTCGTCGATAATGTACACTTTAAAACGTGCATTTGCAGGTGCGAACCTTACCTTTTCAATGATGTCACGCATTTCCTCCACACGTGAATTGGAGGCAGCATCAAATTCAATTACATCCGGATGGGAACCTTCCGTAATGCTCAAGCAAGTTGGACATTCATTACAAGGCTCACCGGACGGGGCTTTTTCACAGTTTAATGCTTTCGCGAAAATTTTGGCCGTACTTGTTTTCCCAGTTCCCCGCGGACCTGAAAAAAGGTAAGCATGTGTTGTTTTATTTGCTAACAAAGCATTTTGAAGGGTTCTTTTTACGTGTGTTTGCCCAGACATTTCACGAAAACTTTGCGGCCTGTACACACGGTAAAATGCTTGATAAGTCAACTTTTGTCACCCCTTCTACTTCCCTTTAGTCTATTAGCTATATTATATCATAGCGTTCTTCCCTTTTCCCATCCAACGGTTAAATTGCCATTCAATTGTTTAAAATCGAGCTAAATTTAAGGAGCTGCCTCCATATGAAAGCAGCCCCTAATTTTGTATTTACTCACATAAATTATTTACTTTTTCTTCATTTCCTTAAGCAACTGCGAAACATTTGTCTCACCAGGAGTTTTTTGTTCATTCGATATCTTTTTCGTCCGCCCGACAGTTTGCAGGAAGCCCCATCCAAATCTCCGTACTGTAATATCAATGAAAAATAGCAGCATACTTGCGAAGGCAAGCCACAGAGTAATGCTTTGTCTTTCTGCACCCTTCATTGCAAATTCGCGAAATGCTTGCTCAGGCTCCTCAAGAATGGCGCCCCCAGTTTGCTCCGTCAATTGTGTTAATAAGGTTGCATTAGGGGGATGAAGTTCATATTCTTTGCTATAAGGTATTGTTTGGCCAGCTTGATAGATCGTGCCATCCCCACTTGTAATTCGGAAGAATACCAGACCTGGATCCGCCTCAACCAAAGCACGTACTTTACTTGCCGAGATTGGCTCCAAATGTGTTTCCAGCTCTTCTCCAAATTCATTTACTATCGCTATATCCAAAAAGGCAGCCTGATTGGTTGGGTCTGTAATGACAAAAGACCCTTGCGCGTCCAATTGAATATCATAGGCTATCTCATTGTAGTTTGGCAGCATTCTTGAAATAGCGGTTTGCCAGAAGTTGGGCCACTCTCCCCAGCGCGCCCAGTCGCCCGTCCACGCCCCTGTAGAATCCGAGGTAAAGGCAATTGTTCGACCCAATCCGTACTGCCATTCAGCCAATACGGGATCCTCCTTCTCACTTTCTGCAACTACCATGGCTGTTTGCTTTGCTGTTGTCCCGATATAAGCATTCATTTGTGGAACTCCCGCTTCAAAGAGCGCATTCCATCCTTCCGCGTTATAAATAATCGGATAGAAAGGATTATCTTCAATATAAGTCCTCGATATCATGGCTGTTTCCCTTGAAAGTATTGAGGGAATGGTTGTTTCATCGAGCACGCTATAGAACCGTCCACTTCCCCATTCGCTCAAATCCTCCAATAAAGAAGCATCCGCATCGGCCCCAATGGCTACAGTGGATAAAGTAATATTACTTTCATTTCCGGCCTCTATCAAATCCTCATAACTGTTTGCAGTATAAGATTGACCATCCGTAAGTAAAATTATATGTTTACGTTGCAACTGTAGATCCGCCAAGTTCTCATATGCCATCTCCAGCGAAGAATAAATTTCCGTCCCGCCGCCTGGTGGAATGGATAGCACCGTATTTACCGCCTTTTCTTTATCTGTTAAAGGAGCAGTTTCGATAATTTCCCACGGTCGGTCATCAAAAGCAATAAAGTTGAGAGTATCCCCTTCACGCAATAATTCTATAGAACGTGCAGCGGCTTCTTTCGCCAATTCGATTTTGGGACCCATCATACTGCCTGACCGATCAAGTACAATAGCCAATCCAAGGGAAGGTAATTGTTGTTTTCCCTTCACTTCCATCTCAACAGGTAAAAGTGCTTCGATCGGTGTTTTAAAGTATCCTCCGAGTCCGAAGCTGTTTTCACCGCCGACCATCATAAAACCGACACCAAAATTTTTTACAGCTTGCTCGATTACCGCCATTTTGTCCTCGCCAACGAGATGTCCTGGAATATTATCAAAAATTATAGCATTGTAATGCAAAAAGCTTGATAATGAGCTCGGCAATTCACCGGAGGACTTCACATCATAATGCACCGAATTCTCTCCAATTGCTGCCGCAATGGACGACCCCTCTTCCCGGTCACTGACAATCAAAATCCTTGGCGTACTTTGCACCATCGTGACACTTGTTAGTTTATTATTTTCTAGTATGGCATCCTCCCCAACTTGAATGAGGGCCTCATATTTCACCAATCCTTCTGCTGCCCCGCTATGTCGATGGGTAAATACATTTGTCCCTTCTTCAAGTTGGACCTCTTCCTGATAGATGAGTTGATCATTTTCATATAATAATAGTTCTGCTGGTGTGGCAGTTGTTGATTCAATTTCCGTTACTAGTTGTTGTTGCTCTCCTGCATAGGCTACTTGTGGCGTTGTAAAACTTTGAACCGATACATCCCCCGCTATATTTCGACCCAGCGACACAACATCGATTGAAACATTCGAGTCAGTCAGCTTTGTTAGTTGCTCCGCTGCTTCACCTTTTGTTTCCAGACCATCTGTCAACAGGACAATACGGGTAGCTTTCTTTAAGTCTACAATGCCTGTAGCCAATTGGATTGCCTGGGCAATATTGGTTTCACCTCTATTTGCCATTTCACCTAGCTCGGGAAGATGCTCTAATGTATCAGTTAACATCGACTCTGTTTGGAGGTTGGATGCAAAGGAGTATACCCCCACAAGATGTGTATCTTTCTTCGATTGCAAACTTTCTTCTATAAAGGATACTGCTCGTTCTTCTACTCCTTCCAACGAAGCAGAACGATCAATCAAGAACACGACCTGTTCCTCTTTTACCGGCATCAAAAGGTAAGGAGAACAAATCGCAAATACTAAGAGGACAACTGCAACAATTCTTATACCGAAAACAATTTGCTGATTCCTCTTTAAATGTTTTCGAGGTTGCCACCAGGTCCAAAGAAAATACCCCATTAAAGGGATGAGCATCAATAGTGCAAGTGGGTGATCAATTCGCAAATCCACGTCTTCTTTGCACCTCCCACTCTAGTACAAGTAATAAAAGAATCGGTATGAGTAACCATTGTATAAATGGTTTCTTGGATGTTTCTTGTTCCGCAACATTTTGAATAGTCCCTATTTCGAAGCTGGTTCCTTCTTGAATAGTGCGTTCCCCACTAGAGAGCTGAACGATCAATTGTTTCTCCTCTTCCTGCGTTCTTGCGGTATATACGCCCGGAACAGTGGGAGCCCTAAACTCACTACCCCCTTCTACAGTGGAAATATATTCGTCCTCACTGGAATAGATTGACCATTCCCCCGGGGCTAGTGAAACAGCTCGGCTTTCATTTGGAGAGAAAGAACCCAGGTTTTGTGTTCCTTCCATTAATTCGTTTTGAATCCCCCACAGCAGCAGAGGAAAAGAAGGATGGAGCGGCCAATCCGTCGATTGAATGTCGGCCAAAATCACGATATCGCCTCTTTGTGATCGTTGCACAAATGGTTTTCCTGCAATTGTTGCAATTGTTGTGAAATGATCAAAAGCAGGGTAAATGGAACTGACGTAGATATCTTCCAATGAGCTAAATGCAAATAATGAATCTTGAGAAACATCTACAAGAGCGTTAACTTCCACCGCTTCTACATCATCCCGTCCAATTAATACTATCGGTGATGCAGATTTTTCGAGAAGCACCTTTTGATTTGTCACGACTATTGCCTCCTCCATAGTTATCAACTGTTCAGAAGGGACAATTTTCACATCTGCATTTAAAGCTTGGAACCCTTTTTGCACGAGCTGGTGCATTTTCTGATCAATGACGATTTCCGATGTTCCGCTTCCTATCAAAGTTACCATTGTATTATCAATTTCATAGTCATCATCAACTTGAATCGTTGCAGTTAGTACTTTCCCCACAGGCAAATCCTCGAAGATTTTTGACCAATCTTCGCCACCTTGCAGCGTAATCTCTTCTTGAACAATTTGTTTATTTTCACCATCCAATAAAGAAAGCTGAACCGCTAGCGCACTTTCTGATTCATTTTTCAACTGAAGAAGAGCCAATGTTTTACCTTCCAATGCGGTTGCTGCCAAACGGGTAATTGCCACATTATCAAGTTCTTTACTCGCACCCTTTACGACCCAAGTGATATTTTCACTTTCGATTGGTAGTTCTTCGCGTTCAACAGAATCAGTAAATAAGTAAATGGAGGTTGCCTTTTCTCCTATAAATGCTTGCGCCATATCAAATGCTTTCGACAGTTGTTCCGATTCATAGGCTATTTCCAGCTCTTCAATCGCATTATGTATGGAGGATTCTCGTGTTTCTTGTCGAACGATGGTTTTCGGCTCAGCTCCTGTAGTGATAATTGTCACCGGCCGCCCATTTAAATCCGATGCCAAAGACTTCATTTCTTCTTTATGTTGATCAAAAGTTGTACTATCCTCATTTTTAGCGAGCATACTAGCCGATGTATCCACAATCCAAATTGACTGCTCTCCCGCAACTTCTGTTGTCTTCATAAATGGATTCATGAGAGCAAGTACAAATAAAATAAGGGCTAATAGCTGCAGATAAAGCAGTGCATTTTTTTGCAAGTGCTTTAAATAAGGAGAGGCTTTTGTTTCTTGCATAACCTCATTCCAAAAGAGGGTCGACGAGACAGGCTGGTCCTTATATTTTTTTCGAAAGAAATAATATAGAAGGACGATGACCGGTATGAATGCTGTCCATAAAAAGATTAAGTTAGTAAATCCCAAATAGCATCACCTCACTGTACCCAATGCATCTTAAGTAGTTTATGAAAAATGGCGTTCTGTAAGCCATCCTCCACAATAAGCTGGATCTTACGAATCCCAAAACGATTTGCCAAAGCATCGAACTCTGTTTCGTGTAAACTTCTTGATTTTGCATAGCTATCCAGCACACGTTTTGAAACAGATACATTTACATCCCTTACGGTTTCGGCATCAATCAAGCGGATATCTCCTGTATAAGTTGGTTTTAATTCCTCTTCCGTCAGGATCTGAATACAGCGAATATCCCCTGCAAAACGTGGTAATCTTTTAAAAAGTTGTTCCCATTCTGAAATCGGTTCAAGTCCATCTGTAATGATAAATAAAACGGTACTATCCTTTGGCAATACCTTGATACCTTCTTGCGCAAAATGACCTACCCCGTTTGCTTCCTCCAAATTCGTCAAGATCTGCAATAGATGTTTTTTGTAGGTTGCTCCCTTTCTTCTGAACGGAAGCACACTCTGTTCTCCAACGTAAGAAAAGGACAGCCGATCATCTCGGTTAAGAACCATGAGTCCAATTGCCGAGGCAATTTGTCTTGCAAACTCCCACTTTTTTTCTTCACCCATTGATCGAGTGGCGTCCAATAAAATATGAACACGCATCTCTTGTTCATCCAAAAAACGTTTAATATAGTATTTCTCCGTCCGTGCATACACATTCCAATCAACTTGTCTCACATCATCTCCCAGAGAGTATTCTCGAAAATCCGAAAAATCGAGGGATGCACCGAATCTCTGGGAACGATTGCCCCCCTTATGTTGGCCACGTACCTTTGAGGAAGTCGCTATGGATAAACGGCTTATTTTTTTTACCCATTCATCCGGCAACACCAATTTTTGATTACTCATAGACCCACGCCTTGCTGTATCGAAGTTAATATACCTTCAATCAAATCATCCGCCGTCTTGCCCTCTGCTTCTCCTTCATAATTCATCATCATTCGATGGCGGAGAGCTGGTTTGGCGACCGACTTAATATCTCCGATGGATACATGAAAACGCCCCTGCATGACAGCACGGGATTTTGCTAACTTAACAATACTTTGCAACCCCCGTGGACCACTCCCGTACATTGCAAATTGCCGAACATCCGGCAAGGCCAACTCTCCTTGTGGGTGGGTGGCGACAACTAAATTCACCGCATACTCCATCATCTCATCCGCTACCAAAACTTCCTTTACCATTTGCTGCGCCAAAATAAGCCTGTCACTATTCATAACTTTTTCTAATTCAACTTCCTCCGCACCCGTTGTACGCTTCATAATTTCCATCAGCTCTTTTTTGGATGGGTAGGGCACCAAAATTTTGCATAAAAATCGGTCCATCTGCGCTTCCGGTAATGGATAGGTCCCTTCCATTTCAATTGGGTTTTGTGTAGCTAAAACAAAGAAAGGCTTTGCCATTTTCTTTGTATCACCTAAAATCGTAACAGTTTTTTCACCCATTGCTTCAAGTAAGGCACTTTGCGTTTTAGGTGTTGCACGGTTTATTTCATCCGCCAATACCATCTGGCTAAAAAGTGGACCCGGTTGGAAGACGAATTGCTGTTTGCCGTTTTCTGTGCGTTCGATTATATTCGTCCCTGTAATGTCAGTAGGCATTAAATCCGGCGTGAATTGAATACGGGAAAAGGATAAATCCAGCACTTCCGAAATTGTCCGGATTAGCATTGTCTTCCCAAGCCCTGGCAAACCTTCTAACAAGGCATGCCCATCGGCTAATATGGAGTACAATGTAAATTCGATTGCTTCTTCTTGCCCAACGATAAATTTCCCTATTTCCGCTTTTACATTTTGTAGTTCCTGGCTAATTTCGCTATATTGCTGTTCGCTAAAGGCCATTCTCTCATCTCCTTTATTCCGACTCTATGGAAGAAAAATACGATTGTACAATATCTTGCAAATCCTTTGGCAGCTGCATTCTATCCGAGCTTTCTAAGTAGCTGTCTTTATAGTCACCTATGACTTCTTCATAGGGTTGAATCGTTCCTTTTGTAACCGGAACAGATCCTTTCTGCTCCCCAACAGCTGTTCCTTCACTTAGTGAACCACCATCAACCGTTGTTTCACTGCTACCTCCCGCTCGGTTTGGAATGGACAGTAAATCGCGTCCGCCCTGACCTAAGCCAGCTCCGTTTGATCCGCTTCCTGATCCATTTCCGCCATTTCCACTTCCACTTCCACCACTTCCCTTGCCAGTACCAGTGCCGGAACCGTTACCCGAGCTATTTCCTTGACCTTGGCCTTGACCATTTTGGCTTGAGGCATTGTTTCCTTGGCTTTGTTGGCCAGAGCCCTCGTTACTCCCTTGCGACTCACCTTGTTCACCGCTTTGTTGGCCATCCCCTTCACTGGACGATTCGCTTTGTTCATCATTTGAGTTATTATTTTCTGTTGATTCCGTGCCGAGTTCGCTGGCGATTGCATTTTGCAAATCGAAGCTAATTGGTTTCCCGAGCTTGCTTAAAGCCGTTTGAGTATTATTCGCGGTATTAGCCAGCTCTTTTTGCAGTTCCATTAGTTGTTCCAATTGCTTTTGCTCTTCGGCCGTTAAGCCATCCAAACCTTCGCCGCTCTCCTGCTTCGCTAACTCTTGCTTTTCTTTTAACTTTTGTTCTTGAAGTTTTAGTTCCTTTTGTTTTTTTACTACTTCCCGCAATGCTTCCTCAGAGGTATCTAATTCGGTTAGTTTATTTTGCAATTCCTGTAATTGTTTTTTCGTTTCTTTAATTCCGGATTTCTTCTCAAGCTCCGCTACTTTTTTTTCGAGGTCCTTTATAACTTCCTTCTCTTCTTCAATAATGAGGGCTTGTTGTTGTGTTGCAGAAGGAAAAATAGATAGCGCCCCCATAGCGATTAAAACCACGACAATTCCAACCAAAACTTTAGGTTTCCAAAGAGTTTTATCCCGCTTCTTAAATTGTTCGAAAGCCACCGGTGTTTCTTTCATTGCTTTTTGCAAGATGGAACCTACTAACGGATTGGATTCATCCCCCAAAGAAAGAGCCGTGACAAGCTCATTATGAGGGTAGAAGCTATCTAGCCGATGCAACGCTTCCTTTTTACGAACCCTGTTCCAAAAAATATATAAAACGGTCGCCATGAGAGCAGCGCTTCCGACAAAGATTGCGGCATCCCGGTAAAATGGAAAAACAAATAATCGGGATACTAGAAGAATCGCCGAACTTAGAAAGAACGCCAAAAGTAATCCATATTGCAACCTAGGAAGCGAATGCTCTACATTTAAACTTCTCTTCGCCCGGCGGATAAATTGTTCCAATGATTGACGACGATTCATCTCCTATTCCTCCTTATCTGTTCGTTTTCATATTCGCACGTAATTTTCGGATGGCAATAAATAAACAAAATGCAGTTATTAGCACGTAGAAGATTAAATAGCTCACCCAAACCGGGATAGAAACTCCGACTACCGACTCTAGACTTGATGCCATTTCAGGATAAAGAATGGTGATCATCAATGCCCCCGGGTTAATGCTTGCCCAAAAGTATGAAATGGGTGAGAAAGGTGTTGCATTTGGCTGAGGTGTTCCTGAGTACATGAACATTTGCTCCATGGAAAGCCCGACGAAAAATAGGAATGCGGTAATGCCTCCTAAAAAAATCATCGCTCCATAAGTGGCAATCATCGAGACAATCGTTTTTTTTGTAATTGTCGAGAACATAATCCCGATACTCCCGATGGCAATTAATGTAACCAAATAAAATAAGAAGATTGTAATCAACTGTGAAGGCGAGACACCTCCAAACAAAAAGACAAGACTATATAAAGGCAAACCTGCCAATAGCATCAACACTAGAAATGCCACCGACGATAAAAGCTTCCCTATAATAATTTGAGAGGAACTTTGAGTTGTCGTCAGTAAAATATTCAATGTCTGTTTTTCCCGTTCTGTACTAATTGCTCCTGCAGTTAACCCAGGGGTAATGAACATCACAAGCCCCATTTGGATTACACTTAAACCTGCAAACATCGTAAAGCTATCGCTTGGTTTAAAAAAGCCAGTACCTGAAAATTGCGTGTAAATTAGTAAAAAACCCGTAACAAAAAGACACAGAACCGCTAAATAAAACATTAATCCTGAAAAGCTTTTAAAAGAGCGGAATCGTAATTTTAACTCTTTTAGCAAAACTGGGTTTGAAAAGCGTTCCATCATTTATCATCCGCTCCCTTCGTTATCGCCATAAAGACATCTTCTAAATCCTTTTCCTCTTCCGTTAATGAAAAGATAGGGATATCCGCTAGTAGTGCCTTCCGTAAAAGATTTACTTGATCCATTGTTTTTCCGCGGTAATTAAAAGCAATTTCACTTTTCCCATGTGTTACTTCAATCGAGCTAACAAACGGATCTTCTTCAAAGAAGGCACGTGCTAGTTCGAGATCATCCATCACTTTCACAATGATGCGTTTTTCACTCTGCAGTTGATCTTGGATTTGAGCCACATTGCCATGGGCGATCAATTTCCCATTATCGATTACACCAATTTCATCGCACATTTCTGCAAGCTCCGGTAAAATATGCGATGAAATTAAAATTGTTTTCCCCATCGATTTCAAATGCTTTAAAATATCTCTCATCTCTACTCTCGCACGGGGATCCAATCCTGATGCCGGCTCATCCAGTATCAATACTTTGGGATCATGGATAAGCGAACGAGCTAAGCAAAGTCGTTGCTTCATTCCACGCGATAAAAGATCCACATATTCATAGCGCTTTTCCGAGAGATTCACGAGCTCCAGTAA
Organism: Ureibacillus sinduriensis BLB-1 = JCM 15800; assembly: GCF_000772955.1. Lineage (GTDB taxonomy): Bacteria > Bacillota > Bacilli > Bacillales_A > Planococcaceae > Ureibacillus > Ureibacillus sinduriensis. The sequence goes on from NZ_JPVO01000033.1 coordinate 13,098, forward strand.
TTGCGGGATTAGTACCCGTCGTTCTGCTGCAGGCAGCCCATAGCTAGCCCCGTAAAAGTCCAAGTATTCATCTGCCTTTAACTGATCATAGACCCCGAAAAAATCCGGCATATAGCCAATTTGCTTGCGTACTTCCTTCGGTTCGCGTACAACACTTTTCCCATTGATTAGTGCGTCCCCGGCCGTTGGTGAAAGGAGTGTGGAAAGTATAGAAAAAGTAGTAGATTTTCCGGCACCGTTCGCTCCTACAAATCCAAATACAACACCTTCATCAAGTGATAAAGTTAGATTATCCAGTGCGGTAAAGGAACCATATTTTTTCGTTAATCCTTGTATATCTACCATCATTACTGCGCCACCCCTTTTATTTCAACATCCGGCATTTTAACAGGTGACCCCACATCATCCGTTATCCGCACAAGGATTTTCAATTGACCTTCCGATGATATATATTGGTCCAATTTCGTTGTGTAACTTGCATCCTTCTCCTCTATATCTTCATATTGAGATGTAGTTCCATTCCAAATAGCAAGCGACATACGATCTGATGAATTATTGGAAATCGAGACCCCGGTCCAAGATGTGTCTTCCAAAAGCTCATCAGGTACCCACACATTGAATTCATACTCCCCTTTATCCAAATACCACTCATTGGTTGCATCATTTATTAATTCCATATAGCCCGAACCACTCGATTGATCTAGAGAAACTTCTAAGGATTCCTTATCCAAAGTGAATTCACCTGATAATTCAATTGACGGCTCGAAGCTTTGACCAATATAGGCTACCGGCGACATTTTTGCATTCCCATCCAATTCAATCCCAACCAGTGCCTCGTTTGTCCATGCTGTAATAATAGGCAATCGTTCATTTTCTGTGAGTGCCCCAACCCCATACTTTAGTTTCTCTAAGCGCACCGGCATTAGATCATCCTTGGATTGTGCTTGTGAATAATTATAATTTGAAAAAGATGGTGCAAGTAAAATGGAATTTTTAACCTCTTCCGAAACTTCCAGTGTACCGTCAGCTTCGATGTCTCCTAATTCAATCTCGCGAGTTCCGGACCATATTGCCACATCATTTAATTTGAATGGGAAATTGTTCGTAATGCTTCCCTCCACTTTTCCATCTTTAACTGATAATTGGATATCCATATTCCCTGCATTGTTTATTTTCGATTCGCCAACAATTGATTGGACAGACCAGTAATTCAAGTTTCTTAGATTAATCGTGGAACCATTTGCATGCTCTTTCACATACGATTTTTCATGGAGCACACTTTCTGATGGACTTCCATAAAAATTTGAATTTCTAGAAGCGACGGCTGTCGTATTTTCGTCCGTCGTGAACATAAAGTCTCCTCCACGGTTTGTTAGGATGGACTCCACGTAACTACCAACCAGGTTTTCACCTTCTACTTTATAAAAAGCGGACTGTTGGATTTGGGATTGCAGCAAGCGGTCTTTCGCCCCAAATATGAACATGCAAAGTGAAAGTCCAATCGATAAGACCGGAATCACCCACCATGCATGTTCCCGTCTATCCATTCTTTTAAGAACAAAATAAAGTAATGGCCCCACCAATAAGATATAAACAATAATTGTTATCACGAGCAATGTTGTTGATACTTCAAACGAAGGGAAGAGCTCATTGACACTTCCAACTTCCGTGGGAAGATAATCATTGATACCGCCGTAGTACATTCCAAATGAATTGTTTTGTCTTGGATTTTGCAAGTTTAATATGGGAGCAATTAATTTTACATAGCCATCCATTCCTGCCAGTGGTTGATCACCTAAAGAGAAGGTCGTTTGTATGATTTGCCCACTTCCTAAGGCCATACTCGATGCCAGGATGGAATCCCCATCAGCAAGCAAGCGCGTACTTCCCTCTTTTTCCTGGGCTTTATAAATCTCAATATTTTGTGTGAATATTCCCTCATTCGACAATGACTCCAGGCTTTCTTTTGAGATAGCGACCCTTTCGTTAGTAAGGGTTAATGGTAAATGATCTTCAAAAGGTCCTGCAGATACTTCCACCTGATCGGAAGCACCCATTAGAAGTGTTCCGCCATTTTCTACCCATTTATATATCGCTTGTTGCTGCTTTTCAGAAAAATCGGCAAGACTGATTTCATCTACCGCTATAACATCCGCCATCGCCAATCCTTTTGTTTCAGATGGAAATTCAAATCCTTTCAACTGATTTACATGGAAAACTTCAACATTAAAAGTTGAAAATTGCCTTAAACGTTGAAAGGCGGATAATCGGTCACTATTTTCTGTCAACGTATAGATAAAAGTTGCTTCCTGTTCATGAAATTGTGGACGCACCACTTTTGTTCCTGTGAATTCAATAGGCTTTCCTTCCTCAATACCGCCTTCATAAAAAGTAAATAGGTTTGCCTGTTGAGTGCCACTATACAAATAGTCATCCGATAGTCCGTTCAAATACAATTGAATCGTTTTTGTTTCTCCTTCTGCAATATCTACCGGATACACCAATCCAGAACCTACAGAGTGAGATTCAGCTGCATCTATGACTAAATCCCCGGAAAAGTGCGAGCCATTATTAGTAACAGTCACTTTCATCGGTAGTGGCGAGTAGTATTTAACTTTATTGGATATCCCCGCTTCTGCATTGACTTCTAATTTAGGCGCTGCGCTTGCACTGTTTATATGTAGAAAACTAAAAATAAATAATAATAACAGTATTACTGGCATTATTCTTTTTCTCAAAACTTAACCCCCTTTTTCCTCTTTAATTGGTACGTTCATTTTACATTTAAGTTCCAGTATTACCAAAATATTAATAAATTTTCAGATTTCGTTCGTACTGTTCGCATTCGTTTAAAATCATTATCCTTAACTATTCAGATAAACCCACTATGAGGAATGCGGGGGGTTTTGCAAAGAATTCCTTTCTGAAAGATAAAAATTATCTGTTGCAAACAAAAATACCTGCACAAAAAAAAAGACAAAACCAACTGTTAAAGTTGATTTTGTCTTTATAAGTGCCTACATGGCTTAATATGTATAATCAAGCCGTGCACCTTTCTTCGACAGCCGTACATAAGCGTTACTCTTGTCGCCAGCTCAGGTTAGGCTACCCCGCGGCACATGGATGAAGCCACTTAATGCTGCTTCCTTCCGGACCTGACATGGTTCGTGGGTATCCATTGCGCAGGACCCAACCTTCAACGCTACGTGCAAGAGGCAGACCAAACATAAGGACAGCCTCAGAAAAGGACTTCAGTCTCGCTAGAGCGGATTGCGAGTTACAGGGCACCGCTACCTCCCCACCTAGCACGGCATAAATTAGTATACTTTATACCAAGGGGTGATTGCAATGTTTTGTTCTGGTTATTTTGGAAAACTGTGTTTTTCTATTGAAATGCGTCTAACTCATATATTCTAAATTGTCGATTTGCTAGTTTAAAGAAGATTTAGGATGCCATATTAAGAAAAATAAATACTATTTATTCTCTCTAAAAAATTGAATAAAACTATTGACCAAGGTTATAATACATGATATATTATTTCTTGTCGATACAGTTCGACATATTTAATACGGAGGCATACCCAAGTCTGGCTGAAGGGATCGGTCTTGAAAACCGACAGGCGGGTTAAACCGCGCGTGGGTTCAAATCCTACTGCCTCCGCCATTTTTTAATTTCATATTACTACTACGTAACCGTTTCTTGTGAAATCGGTTTTTTTTTATTTGACTTATGAAGTTTATTTCCTTCATAAGTCTTTTTTGATTATATATGGCTAATACCAAAGCATTTTAGCATGTACCCCGGTTTGACCGAATCAAAATAATTTCATTTCCAGTCACTTCATAAATTAGTTGTTGGTATAGCCGACGACTCTTACAGATGTTTGCACGCCCTCAGAGAAATTCTGCCTAAACGTAAAATTAACTTACATTTATTTTGAAAGAAAAAAACTTTCAACATGAATCGTTGAAAGTCTTCTCCCCTTTTTCATATATAGTTGTTCTCTCTTCATTTCTGAAGGAAATCCATTATGTTAGGCTTTTTGAGTGTTGTCCACTTCTTCATTCGGGTTAAATTGGCCTTCCCATTTAGCAACTACAAGTGCTGCCAATGAATTCCCTACTACATTTACCGCAGTACGGCCCATATCCAGGATACGGTCAATACCTACAATAAACATTAGGCCTTCTGCAGGTAATCCCATTGTTCCGAATGTAGCTAATAATACAACGAATGATACGCCTGGTACACCGGCCATACCTTTTGATGTAATCATCAAGACAAGCATTAACATGATTTGTTGACCAATACTCAAGTGTATACCATACATTTGTGCAACAAATAATGAAGCAATTGCTTGATATAATACCGAGCCATCCAAGTTAAATGAATAACCTGTCGGAATTACAAAAGTTGAAATATGCTTCGGTGCACCCACTTGTTGCATTTTGTCCATAATTCTAGGAAGAACTGTTTCCGAGCTTGACGTAGAGAATGCCAAAATTAACTCTTCTTTAATAACTTTAATTAATTTAAAGATACTGTACCCAATTATTTTGGCCATAATTCCCAATATGACAAGAACAAAGAAAATCATTGTTCCATAAACTGTCAGCGCTAGTTTAGCAAGAGGAATTAATGATGCAAACCCGTATTTGGAGATTGTTACACCAATTAGAGCGAAAACACCAATTGGAGCATACTTCATAAATAAGTTTGTTACATAGAACATAGCATGTGATATACCTTCAAAGAAGTTTAATGCTGTTTTTCCTCTTTCGCCAATCGCTGCAATTCCTAGACCCAACACGACTGCAAAGAAAATAATCGCCAGCATATCGCCTTCAACCAATGCCTGAATAGGATTTGTTGGCACAATATGTAGAACTGTATCGACAATTGACTTTCCTTCTTGTTCATGTGAAGTATCAATATAACCAGAAATGTCCGTTTGGTTTAAATTGTTCATATTTAGACCAGAACCTGGTTGGAATATATTGGCTGATATTAGTCCTATTGCAATTGCAATTAATGTCATACCAATGAAATAGATTAATGACTTACCACCCAGTTTACCAACAGATTTCAAGTCGCCGACACCTGCTATTGCAACAATGATACTGGAAAGTACAATTGGTACAACAATCAGTTTAATTAATCGAAGGAAAAGATCCCCGAATGGCTGTAAAACACTTTGTGCCGTTTCGCTTCCGTAGAAGATTCCACCGACAATAATCCCTAAAATAAGACCAATAAAGATTTGTGTTGCTAAACTTAACTTAAACTTCATTAATTACCCCACCTTCTTGATGACTTTCAATTTTATTACTTTGGTAAGGGAAACATGTATATGAATGAATCCTATCAATCTAATTAACTCAAAGACAGCTCGTCCTATTGAATAACTAAATCCCTTCATATCGCTTCCTTTAAACGCTTACGAGGTTAGCTTTCGGGTTGGGACTTCGGAAACATTAAGCCCCTTCTGTTTCAGAATTCACCCATAACGGAAATATCCGTATAATAAATTTGGGTCCCCCGCTCCTAAAACGGATTAAGCGGAAAATTACTAAGTAAATTTTATCATTATTATACTCGAAAAGTAAATAAATGATTATTTCCAGCGTTTTTATGCAAATAAGATAAAAGAGATAACTATTAAATTACTTTAAAGTAGTTGGATGGTTGACTAACACTTTCATCCTGCTTTGGTTTTTTCGTTCCTCTCATATACGTTATGTTCTATTCGGGTCTTCACCCGACTACCAAGCATTTTCAAGACAGTCCGTAGTTCTATAGATTAAGGAAATAACCTTAATACTTTTATTTTGCCAAAACCTTATCCAGGTAAGCCCGGATAGATGATGCACCTCCGGATAGCGCTTCCGATTCTCTCAGCTCATCATTTTGCATTTTGGCTTCTGCGGCATTAATTACTTGTTCGACATCTTTGTTGGGCACAACCACAACACCATCCATATCTCCAATTATATAGTCGCCGGGCTGGATTGCTACACCCCCAATGGCAATCGGCACACCTACAGTACCTCCCCCATTCTTGAAACCTGCTGCTACAGTAGTACCTAAGGAGAAAACAGGGAAATTTAAGGCCCGAACTGCTTCAATATCACGAATTACACCATTTACAACCAATCCTTGTACCCCTAGACCTTTTGCAAGAGAAATAACAAAGTCCCCCGCTACTGCCCGATTCATATTTCCTTTTGCATCAATCACGATAACATCGCCTTCTTGTGCTTTACTGATCGCTTCGAGTACAGCTCCATTCTCCCCATCCGGCAACCTTACTGTAAGTGCTCGTCCAGCGATTTTAAAATGATTACTAAGTGGTTTGATGCTTCCATCAATATTTGTATGACCACCTGTTGCATCCGAAATTGCCGTGGTAGGTATACCGAGCAACCTTTGTTGGATTGTTCTTGTTTCCATTTCAATATCCTCCGTTCTTAATAGTTATTCAAATATTATATCAATTCCGATAATATAAGAATAATAGTCCAAACTAAATAGTAAATTTTTATTAATTAAATTTAAGCTGACCCATTAATATGTGGACATTTGGGTAAGATGTGAAAGAACGATCTTCTAAAAAAATATTTATATATACATAATGACAATTAGGAGTGATCTGTATGCAATTGAATCGCTTAGTCATGCAATATCAGGGGAAGAATGGGAAGCCCGGATACAGGATGGCTACATTTGATATTGATGTTATTGCCAAGTCAACCGGAGGACTTGCCCCAACAATTTTATATTTCCATGACAATCAAGATGTCACGGATGACATCCGTTCCCTCAGATTTGGTGTAGATTCACCTTATACCTATATCGATGATTACGAACAGTTTCAAAACATGCTCTATAAAAAAGAGCAGCAAGCACTTACTACTTTATACGATACAATTAGTATTCGTCCCAAAAATATGTCCACTTCCAAACAGGTATTATGGAGCTTCGGTGTTTTGCTATTAATGACCATTCCATTGCTCGTAGCAATCATTCTGCGGTAATTCCCCAAAAAACCCCTGTAGGATAATTTTACAGGGGAGTCCGCTTTATTCTTCTCTTTTTCCTTCTACTACTACATCATCCGCACTGATATTTTCGCCAAAAGCGGGCTTTAATGTTTCATCATATGCTTTATGGAAGAACTGTTCTCCTCCTAAAGCTTCCAATTCCGTGTTCAGCCATTCTAGCAGTTCGGTATTCCCTTTTTGAACGGCTGGGGCAATATAATCTAAATCCCCTAATGAGGATAGTGCCACGGTAAAGTCAGGATTTTCATTTGCCCAGCCAAATAATAATGCATTATCTTGGGCCATTGCATCTCCACGCCCATCTTTTAATGCCTCAAAAGCTTCTGTGTTTTGATCATATTTTACAAGTTCGATTTCAGGGTGATTCTTCATGAAATACGTTTCCGCCGTAGTTCCTTTCGTTACGATCACTTTCTTGCCTTCCAATTGCCCTACAGATTCGATTGGAGCTGTATTTGGCGAAACTACACCAATGGCTACCTTCATATATGGATTAGCAAAATCCACTTGTTCCTGACGTTCCGGTGTTACTGTAAAATTAGCTAAAACTACATCTACTTTGTCGGACTTCAGTAAATCGACACGGGCTTGCGCTTCTGTCAGCACATATTCCACTTTTGATTCATCACCAAGTAAATCCTTTGCAAGACGTTTAGCAAGTACCACATCATAGCCTTGATTTTCACCATTTGAATCCACGTACCCGAATGGTGGTTTATCACTAAACACGGCAACACGCAATGTTCCGCGTTCTTTAATTTCATCAATAGCCGATGCGGTTTCTTCAGAATTACCTGATGCATTATCAGCTGTTCCCGAATCTGTATCACTGTTTCCACATGCAGCTAAAACAATCGCTGTAAGTGCAGCCAAGAATGATAATATTATTCTTTTTTTCATACCGTTATCCCCCTAAAATTGTAATATATTTAGAAATTGCTGAGCCCGCTCGGTTTGAGGATCTGAGAAAAATCGTTCCGCTGGGGCATGCTCATGAATATTTCCTTTATCCATAAAAATCACTTCATCCGCAACGAGTCTTGCAAAGTTCATCTCGTGGGTGACGATCAGCATGGTCATCCCTTGATCTGCCAACTGCGCGATTACATCCAATACTTCACGGACCATCTCTGGATCAAGCGATGCGGTTACTTCATCAAATAGCATGATATCCGGATTGATACATAAGGCTCTGACAATTGCAATCCGTTGTTTTTGACCACCGGATAACTGTCTTGGATAATCATTTGCCCTATCAGCCAAGCCAACACGTTCCAAAAGTTCCCTTGCTTGAGCCTCCACTTCTTGACGTGGACGTTTTTGTACTTTCAAAGGAGATAAGAGGATATTTTCCATAACAGTCAAATTCGGAAACAAATCATAACTTTGGAATACCATGCCGATACGTTGGCGTACATTTCGCCAATCCGTGGATTTACTAATCAGGCTCTCACTTTCCAGCAATATATCTCCGCCTTGTACTTCTTCCAACCCATTAAGGCATCGCAAGAATGTACTCTTTCCGCAACCCGATGGCCCTAAAATGGCAATTACTTTTCCTTTTTCAACTACCAAGTCAATCCCATTTAGTACAGGTTTATCGCCATAAGTTTTTACAAGCTTTTTCACTTGCAGAATTGGAACTTGTTCACTCACTATTTAACAACTCCTTAAGTTGCCCATTTTCGTTCGAGCTTTCTAGAAAAGCGTGATAATGGGAAACAAATACAAAAGTACATAAGGAATATAATTCCGTATATCCAGAATGAAGCCGATGGATATTCCAGGTTATTTACCTCTATAATTTGCTGTCCTACTTTAATTACTTCGATTACGCCAATCATTGTTAACAAAGCAGTTGTTTTAATCATCCGCGTTATTAAATTGATCATCGGTGGAATTGATCGTTTCGTTGCTTGGGGGATAAGCACATAACGATACATCTGTACTGGACTTAGCCCCAGAGCTTTACTCGATTCTACTTGATGTTTTGGCAGTGAGATGATTGCTCCACGCACAATATCGCTCATTTCGGCTGTCCCCCATAAACTAAAGACAATAAGCGCAACTACCTCTGAACTTAGATTGATGTCGAAATTGGCGGGAACAATATAATAGATGACAAATAACCAAACTAAAATCGGTATGATCCGAAACAACTCCAAATAAATTCTGAATGGAAGCTGAACCAGTTTATTTTTCGATGTTCTAATAACGCCTATAATGATTCCAACTACAATAGAAATAACCACAGCTATTGAAGCGACACGCAAAGTAACGAGAAGACCCAATAACAATCGTTGCAAATTTATACCTTCGAAAAGGATACTAATTCCCGAATTCAGCATGTCGAACTCTCCTTTCCAGCCAGGTTAAAAATATTGTTAAAGGAAGCAAAATAATTAAATATCCAACAACCAACATGAATAAAGCTTCGTTTGTTTTGTAAAAAATGCCCATTAGGTTTTTTGTAGTGTTTGTCAGCTCTAAAATGGCAATGCCACTAAATACGGATGTTTCCTTTAAAAGGAAAATACAATTTGCACTAAAGCCGGGAACACTATAGGAAAATGCTTGAGGGATAATTACGTAACGCATTAACTGTAAATTACTAAGTCCAATGGCTTTACCCGTCTCAACTTGGGATTTCGCAACAGCTTCCATCCCCGATCGGAATACCTCAGCCATATAACTCCCTCCCAAAAACGTCAATCCGATAATTCCGCAAACTTCCCCACTTAAAGTGATTCCTACCTTTGGCAGTCCATAGTATAAAAAGAATAATTGAATTAATAGCGGCGTATTTCGTGCTATTTCTAAATAGACCTGGACAATGTTGCTTAATGCTTTTATCTTGAAATACTGAATTATACTGCAAATCAACCCTACCAAAATCGCAAACACTATCCCGATAAATGCAAGTTTCAGCGTTAACCATAGTGCCGTTTTATAGTGAGGGAGTACATCAATCATATATTGCCAATCAAATGTCAAATTCACCACCAACTAACAATTAATTATTTACTAGAATCTGTTGACCAGGCTGTAGTGTGTCGACACCTTCAATTTCAACAGTTTCTGGATATTTCAGTCCCAATCCGGTATTTAAACAGACAACATGTTCGTCTTCTTGAATCCAACCTTGCTCTCGCAATGTTTTGGCTGCCGCAAATGTTGCCGCACCTTCTGGACAAATGAAGTTTCCTTCCAATGAAGCCACCTGTTTTTGGGCTTCTAATAATGCTTCTTCAGAAATTGCGATGGCACACCCATCTGTTGCATAAATTCCTTCCAATACCAAGAAATCACCCAATGCTTTCGGTACGTTGATACCAAATGCACATGTAGTTGAATTCTCAAAGAAGACAGATTCTTTTTCTCCTTTTTTCCATGCATCAACAATTGGTGCACAACCTTCCGCTTGGACAGCTACCAAACGTGGGAATTTCCCTTTTTCGATCCAGCCCAATTCCTGCATCTCCAAGATTGCTTTGTAGATTCCGATGATGCCTACACCACCGCCAGTCGGGTATAAAATTACATCCGGCACTTTCCAGCCGAATTGTTCCACTATTTCATATCCCATAGTCTTTTTACCTTCAATACGATAAGGCTCTTTTAATGTGGAAGCATCATAGACTCCTTGATTTTGGACCAAGCTTGCCACAACTTTCCCAGCATCACTGATTAGACCGTTAATTAAATGCAAGTCGCCACCAGAAATGTAAACTTCTTTTCTCGTAATTTCAGGTGCATCCAGTGGCATAACAATTGTCGCTTTGATATTTGCTTTCGCTGCATATAATGCCCAGGCAGCTCCAGCATTTCCGTTCGTCGGCATGGCCAGTTGTTTAACGCCTAGTTCCTTCGCTTTGGAGATACCGACACTGGCACCTCTTGTTTTAAAAGATCCTGTCGGGATGACGCCTTCATCCTTGATATATAAATTATTTAGTCCATAAACCGCACCAAGTGTCGGGAGCTTTTCAAACGGGGTCATCCCTTCCCCTAACGATATAACGTCGGCTTCGTTGTGTACCGGCAGTACCTCATGATATTTCCATAAAGTATTTGGACGAGCCGTTATTTCTTCAGGGGAAACATTGGCTTTGACTTTTTCCAAATCATAACGCACTAATAAAGGCGAACCACATTGGCACAATTGTTGAATTTTATTTTCCTCATATGTTTCGCCGCATTTTGGGCATTCTAAATGAGATACATAACTAAATTTTTTCATCACATTTCCTCCAATACGAAAAAAGGCAGCAATTCGCCCTACATGGTAATAGAACGATTGCAGCCTTTGGTTTTCCAATCAGCTTTTATATGAAACTAAGATAATCTTAATATCAGTTTTCCGATAAGTCAACTATGTTTTAGTACTTTTCTAACTTTTCACACTATAACTGTCAATGACAATCAATAAGCGATAAACAGAAAAGCCAGCGATAATTAAATTACCGCCGGCTCTAAAACATTTATTATATATCAGGCAGCATTAGCTCCCTTTTTTTAGTAAAGTATTTTGTTGATGCCTTAAAAGAGTTAGAATTTCGTCCGCTGTACTAGCGATTTTCAATATACCGCGTTGCTCTTCCTTAATAAAGCCCTCTTCCATCATTTTATCAAAATGCATAATAAGGGCATCATAGAAACCATCAATATTATATAAAATAACCGGGTTATGGTGTAAGCCGATTTGAGCCCAAGTAAAGGCCTCAAAATATTCATCTAGTGTGCCGCAACCACCCGGTAAAGCAATGTATGCATCCGAAAGATCGATCATTTTCTTTTTTCGGACATGCATCGATTCAACAAAATGAATTTCCGTTAAGTGCAAATGGGCAATTTCACGCTGTTGTAAATGCTCGGGCATAATACCGATGACGCTTCCACCGTGAGCCAATGCAGCATCGGCAACTGCACCCATCAAACCTATATTCGAACCGCCATAGACAATACCCATGTTGGATTTTGCCAATGTTACACCAAGTTCTTTTGCCTTTTCTATATAGATAGTCTTTTTCCCTGTCTGAGAACCACAGTAAATCGCAACATTCATTTTAATTCCCCCAATAATCCATTTTGATATACTACAAGTATACTTCGTAATTATTAATACTTTGTTAAAAAGGAGAACCTCTTATGAAAATTTTCCCACTAGGTGTTGGTGGTGCTTTCACAAAAAGCAACTATCATAATAACTATATCATTGAACTCGACAATAAATTCCTGTTGATTGATGCAGGAACAACTCTAAGAAATAGTCTACCAGCGGCTAGCTTTAATTATTTGGCGATTGATTACGTCTTTATTTCGCACCTTCATTATGACCATGTCGGCGGTTTGGAAGAGTTAGTCATGTCCCGGTTCTGGCAATTTGAAAATGGCCGGCATTCCCCTTTAAAAACAACCATCATCGTTCATGAAAAGCTTGTTGCCCTTTTAAAGAATTACCTTGGAAATAGCTTAGATAATCAAGGACGCACTGTGGATGACTTTTGTGACTTTATTTTACTGAAGGATGGTATGCCCTTCACCATTGGAAAATACTCCTTTTCCGTGATTGATACAACCAATTTCCATGCGGATGGCTTAATCAGTGCCGGTTTTAAATTATCATCTGAAAGTGCGAATATTGTTTTTTCAGGAGATATAAAAAATTTAGTGGCTGCAAACCTGGTACAGCACGTTGATGAAAATACCGTTGCAATCTTTCAAGATGTAAGTTTCACATTTAATGGTGTCCACGCGACACTCGAAGAAGTGCTTGATTATTATCCGGTATCGTTCCACGAGATAATTTATGCTATGCACTATAACGATAATGCTGAAGATTATAAAGAAGAGATACAAGCGGCCAAGATACGGCTTGTGAAGATGCAGGAAGTGCTCGAAATAATTTAGGATAAAATAGCACTATGCTAACAAACAGTGCTTTAGTCTGTTTACAAACGCTTTCATCCTGCGTTGGTTGTCTCGTTCGTCCCCTCATGAACGTTTTGTTCTATTCGGGTCTTCACTCGACTGCCCGCCTTGTCTGCCAAGCGTTTTCAAGACAGTCTGGGTAATTTTTATTGAAGGAAATAGACTAAAAAAACGTGTAGACAAAGTCGAAGATCGACTTTGTCTACACTCTGAAGCACTGTGCTAACAACCAGCGCTTTTCCCCTTTTTAAGTTTAACAAAACTAGTTTTCTTTGATTAAATTATACGTAATGCATAATGGTTTATTTGAACGGGGATCGTTGCCAATGACTGCATCGATATTAAAAACCTTTTTTAACACTTCGGGTGTCATCACTTCCTCTGGTTTGCCTGCCTTCACCAATTTCCCTCTTTCAAGGGCAATCATGTAATTCGAGAACCTTGCTGCATGATTTAAATCATGCAATACCATTACGATGGTCCGCTTTTCTTTTTCATTCAAGCTTTGAAGCAACTCCAGCACCTCTAGCTGGTGTGCCATGTCGAGATAGGTGGTCGGTTCATCCAAAAAGATGATATCCGTATTTTGGGCAAGAGCCATTGCAATCCAAACGCGCTGCTTTTGTCCCCCTGAAAGCTCGTCCACATAATGATTTCTTAATTCATTGGTATTCGTTGATTTCAGTGCCCAATCAATAATTTCCTTATCTTTCTTAGTTAAATTTCCAAAGCCTGATTGATATGGGAAACGGCCATATGAAACCAATTCTTCAACCAATAACCCCGAAGCACTATCCTGCGTTTGCGGCAGAATAGCTAATTCTTTAGCTAGTTCTTTTGTATTCCTCTTCTGAATCTCGGAACCATCCAGCAAAATCCGCCCTTTTTGATGTGGGATAATTCTTGTCATTGCCTTTAGCAATGTTGATTTGCCACAACCATTAGAACCGATAATTGTCGTGATTTGGCTATCGGGAATGCCAATTGTTAAGCCGTTGACAATCACTTTCTTGTCATAGCCAACTTCAACATTACTGACGTTCATTCGCATCTATTAATCAACTCCTGTATTCCTGCAGTAAATAACAATCGTCTCATTCAAACTGTTGTACCAAATTATCTTTTCCAATTCGGATATCAATAATAAGAGTAAACGTTCTAATTAGGTTTTCGAACTAGATTATGCTAGAATTTCTGTTATTTATCAGGACACCTCATGGAAGGATAATGGCGACCCGGATACTAATCGTCCTTCATTTCCTTGCAGGAATTCCATGATTCTAACGGAACGTTCAACTTAGAGCCTGGCAACTAAAAAAGGTGTCCCCTTGTAATAGGAGACACCTTTATACATATCTTATTTACGTAAATGACTTGTCTGTTCCAGCATGTACGCAATGCGTTCAACAATGCTTTCAATTTGTTGAGGGTTTTTCATTAAATCGTAATCGTTGATGTCTAAGCGCAATACCGGACATGAATTGAAGTTGTTGATCCAGTTGTCATAGCGTTCATGCATTTCAATCCAGTAATCATTAGGCGTTTGTTGTTCCATCTCGCGCCCACGCTCCTGGATACGGCCAATAATATTATCGATGGGTCCTTCTAAATAGACAAGTAAATTTGGATGTGGGAAGTATGGTGTCATGACCATTGCATCAAATAGATTTGTATAAGTTTCGTAATCTATTGGGTTCATTGTCCCTTTGTCGTAATGCATTTTTGCGAAAATACCGGTATCCTCGTAAATTGAGCGGTCTTGAATAAAACCACCCCCGTATTCAAAAATACGTTTCTGTTCCTTGAAACGTTCAGCAAGGAAGTAAATTTGCAAATGGAAGCTCCATTTTTCGAAATCATCATAGAACTTGTCCAAATATGGATTTGTATCTACTTTTTCATATGAAGTACGGAAGTTTAAAGCTTCTGCAAGTGCTTTTGTCATTGTTGACTTTCCGACCCCAACCGTCCCAGCGATGGTAATCACTGTATTGGATGGAATGTTATATTTTTCTCGTAAATTCATTCTATGTGTGAACTCCTTTGTTGTAGCTTATCTTCTACTAATTTTAATACCTTCTTGAGATCTTCCGGATTTTTTACAAAGTCTATTTGGTCACCATTTAACTGAATAACCGGAATATCAGGATGCATCACTTCAAAACGCTGGATAAATTCATGGTAATCAGCCGCTAGTTGCTCTATGTAATCACGCGTAATCATCTTTTCAAATTCTCTTCCACGCATCGCAATTCGATCCATTAATGTATCTAAACTGGCATGTAAATATACCACCATATTTGGCCGTGGCATATCTGCTGTTAAAATGTTATAAATCGCCTCGTACTTTTCATATTCGGATGGCTTCAACGTCCGCTTTGCGAAAATCAGGTTTTTGAATACATGGTAATCTGCAACGACAGGTGACCCTGTTTCTATAATATGTTTCTTTATATCGCTAAGTTGTTTGTATCGATTGCAAAGGAAGAACATCTCCGTTTGAAAGCTCCACTCTTCAATATCTTCATAGAACTTTCCTAGAAACGGGTTTTCATCCACGATTTCTTTTAATAGATGGTATTCAAAGGCGTTAGATATCGCGTTGGATAGCGAAGTTTTCCCTACACCTATTGGACCTTCTACTGTAATAAATGGGACAGCCACGAGAAGTCCCTCCTTCAAGTCTAAATTCGTCAATGCTATTCATTTTATCATATGAGCTTGTCGAAAAACAGAGACAGCAATTGAATAAAATAAGGAATTATTATAAAGCCTCTGCCATAAAAGGGTGGATATTAATTATTATCTCCAACATTCAACCCTCGTCATAAGTTCTTTTTTCCATACTGCCATGTTAAACTATCAAGCAAGGAGAGATGAATGTGGAACTTTTTGAACGAGATCGAAAATATATGCTAGAAGCATTGAAAGAAGCAAAAAAGGCACAAGCCCTGGGAGAGGTGCCCATTGGTGCCGTAGTTGTTTATCAAGATGAGATTATCGGACGAGCGCATAATTTACGGGAAACCTCGCAGAATGCTGTCACACATGCAGAATTAATGGCGATACAACAGGCTTGCCGAGAAATTGGAAGTTGGCGGTTAGAGGAAACGACTATGTATGTCACATTGGAACCGTGTCCAATGTGTGCCGGGGCCATTTTGCAATCTCGCATCCCCCGCGTAGTGTATGGAGCTAGAGATATAAAGGCAGGCTGTGTTGACTCTTTGTACCGCTTACTAAATGATTCACGTTTTAACCATGAATGCGAAGTGACGGAAGGCGTTTTAGCAGAAGAATGCGGGGAAATGCTGACAAGTTTTTTCCGTGCGATTCGAGACAGAAAAAAGGTCGAAAAACAGGAACGAAAGCGTTTGGCACAAGAGGAGGGGGATCATGCGATTTAGCAAACTGAAGAAGAGTCTAGAAGGGTTTCTATGTGAATCCTTAAAAAAACGGGTAGAATTGCATGCTGCAGTATATCGCCAAGCACATGACTCTCCATCACGCGTTTGGTTAACTTTTGACAAAGTGCAAATTTTCAGTGCTGCGGATCTCTCATTTTCAGTACAGCACTTTAACCGAGAACAAGAATTAGTAGAACAGTTCGAGTTAAAGCCCATTCCATATAATTCTGATTGGGAAGTGATGTTTCTTTCACCCGAACGGAAAGCTTTAATCGCGGCATCAGACCAAGCGGAAGAAGAATTGCACCGAGATAGAGTTTGGGCTAGCTGGCATTTATATGCCTCCCTCCTAAAATACTTAAACTTATCGATAGAGGAAGCATTGACTTCAGAATATCCGTTGGTTCGAGCATTCGCTTTATTTGATCGCCGGGTTGGGAAGCGCCGACTTTTAAATATGGAGCACTTCACTCATTCAATAGAGGAGAAGTTTTTCCATATCCGATGTAAGGTTGAAGGGTTGAATAAAACGAACTAGTTCATAGATGCATAAATGTTCGACAATTCCAGTGTATGGTGCGAGGAATATAAAAAGCCGATACGATTACAAATAAGCCACAATAACAACCGAACCAGTCTATTAAAGCTTTCTATCGGTCAAATCAATGTTGATTTTTTCGATTTGCCGCATAACTATTCTATGTAAGTCACATACTTGCTACTTCCCTTCCCTTCAATGTAATAAAGAATCTAATTGTAATGCTCCCCGTAATGCCACAGCTAGGGATAATCAAACAAACGAAAAAGGGACCAATCCTAAGATTAGTCCCCTCCAGTCATTTCTAGTTAAACTTCTTCATAAATTTCTCTAACCGGTCCATTCCCTTTTGCAGCACTTCCAGAGGCTGTGCAAAGGACAATCGAATGTAGCCTTCACCATATTGGGAGAATGCACTTCCCGGAACAGTTGCCAGCTCTTGCTCTTTTAGCAGATCTAGACAGAAATCAAATGAAGCCATGTTCGTTTTTTTTATGGACGGGAAAATATAAAACGCACCTGCTGGTTTTACAACATCTAAGCCCATCGTTATGAGTCTTTCATATACATAATCTCTACGCACTTTGTATTCTTCCTTCATGGCTAGTGGATCATTGACACCATCCGTTAAGGCTGCAAGTGCTGCATACTGACTAATGCTTGATGCACAGCTAATATAGTAGCCGTTCAACTTCGTCATTTCCTTTGTTAAATAACTTGGAGCCAACGTATAACCAATACGCCAGCCTGTCATGGAATGGGACTTTGATACACCGTTGATAACGATTGTTTTATGACGCATACCTTCAAAAGAGGTAATCGATTTATGGGCGTTTTCATAAGTCAACTCACTATAAATTTCATCCGAGATAATAAAAATCTCTTTCTCTTTTAATAACAAGGCAATTTTTTGTAGTTCAGCCTCTTCAATAATCGTCCCCACCGGGTTGCATGGTGATGGAAGAATAATGCATCTTGTTTTCTCTGTAATATGTTTTTCGATTAATGCGGCAGTCAAGACAAAACCAGTCTCCTCTGTATCCACACAAACGGGGATCGCCCCGCAAAGCTCAATGAGCGGTATATAACCAGGATAAGCAGGCGCCGACAATATCACTTCGCATCCTTCTTCCAAGATCGTTCTCAAGGCAATTGTGAGGGCACCTGAAGCACCATGGGTCACAATGATTTCATCTTGCGGATTATAGGAGAGTCCGTATTGGGAATCGTAAAATGCCCCGATAGCTTTTCGCAATTCTACTATTCCTGCATTCGGCGTATAAGATGTAAAATTTTGATCAATCGCTAGTTTTGCCTTTTCTTTTATATGGGTTGGTGTTGGAAAATCTGGTTGGCCGATTGTTAAGTTAATTGCATTTGGATAGTCTACCAGCATATTTGTAAACTTTCGAATCCCAGAAAGCTCTATTTTCTTTAAGTTCTTATAAATTAAATGTTCCATTCTTTATCCCCTTCTGTTGAACTTTTTATCTCTTATATTACCTGGCACTTATTGAAAAGCCTTATGGAGAAGCTTTATTAGCACTTTTGAAGGTAATAAAGTCATCCACTTTCCAAACCTCTCAACTTTCCTTACTTTCATCTTACAATATTTAAAGAAATATTTTCACACTTTACTACAATAAAATCCTACTATCTTTATTTCCTTTCTATTTAGTTTTCACTAACTATTTATTATCGAAATAATAGTCTTCCTAACGACATATTATGCATCGTAATTACTTTTCACTTATTTTTCAAACTAATATGAAAGGGGAACGTTCAATGAAAATGTTAACAAAAATATCAAATACGATTATGGAAAGGTACTTGCCGGATCCGTATATATTCGTTGCCATTTTGACGGTACTTGTTTTCCTACTGGGAGTCATACTGACACCAAGCTCACCCATGGAAATGGTTGTATTTTGGGGGGATGGGTTCTGGGGATTACTCTCTTTTACAATGCAAATGGTCATCGTGTTGGCCGCTGGACATGTATTGGCTAACAGCCCGGTCTTTAAAAAATTTCTATTTTCCATTGCAAGTAGGATCAATAGGCCTTCAAGTGCAATTATTATTGTATCATTCGTTTCGCTTGCAGCCTGTTGGATTAACTGGGGCTTTGGGTTAGTCATTGGTGCATTATTTGCCAAAGAGATTGCTCGCCACGTGAAAAAAGTTGATTATCGATTATTAATTGCCAGCAGCTATTCCGGTTTTATTATTTGGCATGGTGGTTTAGCCGGTTCCATTCCTCTTTCCGTTGCAACAGAGGGGCATCCATTTGCCGGCATTATGGGAGTCGTACCAACTACTGATACGATTTTTACGCCTTATAATTTGTTTATTGTCATTGCCATAGGGTTTACATTACCTTTCTTTAACCGTTGGATGATGCCCAAAGAGGAGGATGTAGTCGAGGTCGACCCAGCTTTGTTGGTTGAAGAGGAGCAAAAATTCCTTCCTGCCGAGAAGACTTTTGCTTCATGGACTGAAAAAAGTTCCTTGTTAACGATTTTAATCGGACTTATTGGCCTTTCATATTTAATTCATCACTTTGCAACAAAGGGATTTGTACTTGATTTGAATATCGTCAATACAATTTTCATCATTTTGGGGATAATTTTGCATGGCACGCCTGAGCGTTTCCTGGCCGCTGCTCAAGCCGCCATAAAAACAACAGCTGGAATCGTGTTCCAGTTCCCGTTCTATGCCGGGATTATGGGGATGATGACAGTATCCGGGTTAGCCGGTGTTTTATCGGAATGGTTTATAAATATTTCCAATGATTTCACATTCTATTTATTTACATTTTTTTCCGCCGGGCTAGTTAACTTTTTTGTTCCTTCCGGTGGTGGTCAATGGGCCGTGCAAGCACCAATTATGTTGGATGCAGCCCAATCGCTTGGAGCAGATTATGCAAAAACAGCGATGGCAATTGCATGGGGAGATGCTTGGACAAATATGATTCAACCATTTTGGGCATTGCCAGCACTAGCGATTGCTGGACTCAAAGCAAAAGATATTATGGGCTTCTGTTTATTCGTACTGCTATTTACCGGCGTGATAATCAGCATCGGCTTTTTATTCTTTTAATAACTAAAGGGACGGCACATTTAAAATGCCGTCCACCTTCATTATTTAGGTGCAATAACTTCTTTCCCACCCATATATGGTCTTAACACTTCCGGAATGACTACACTTCCATCCGCTTGTTGGTAATTTTCTAAAAGTGCCGCCACCGTACGGCCAATTGCAAGACCAGAACCGTTCAATGTGTGTACAAATTCCGGCTTAGCCCCTTGTTCACGGCGGAAACGAATATTTGCACGGCGCGCTTGGAAATCTTCAAAGTTTGAACAAGATGAAATTTCGCGGTACATTTCCTGTGTTGGCATCCATACTTCTAAGTCGTATTTTTTTGCAGCTGTGAAACCAAGGTCCGAAGTATTCATTAATAGTTTACGGTAAGGCAGACCCAATAATTGCAAAACTTTTTCGGCATGGCCTGTTAATTTCTCCAATTCATCATAAGAGTCTTCAGGTTTTACAAAGCGCACCAACTCCACTTTGTTAAATTGATGTTGGCGGATTAAACCACGTGTATCTCGACCTGCAGATCCTGCTTCAGAACGGAAACAAGAGCTATAGGCAGCAAACCCTTTAGGCAGAATTTCACCGTCGATAATTTCATCGCGATAGAAATTTGTTACAGGCACTTCAGCTGTTGGTATCATAAAGTAATCTGTATCTGCCAATTTGAAGACATCCTCTTCGAACTTCGGCAATTGCCCTGTACCTGTTAAACTTTCACGGTTTACAATTACTGGAGGCAACATTTCTTCATAGCCATGTTCCTCAGCATGCAAATCCATCATAAAGCTCATTAACGCACGTTCCAAGCGGGCGCCTAAACCACGGTAGAATACAAAACGGCTACCTGTTACTTTACCAGCACGTTCAAAGTCGACAATTTGCAGGTCTGTTGCTAGATCCCAATGTGGTTTTGCTTCGAAATTGAAGTTTGGAAGTTCACCCCATTTAAGCACTTCCACATTATCATCTTCTGTCTCTCCGACTGGAACAGATTCATGTGGAATATTCGGCAAACGCATCATCATATAATCAAATTTCTCTTCCACTTCACGAAGCTCGTTATCCAATTGTTTAATTTCTTCTCCCACTTCACGCATACGGGCAATGACTTCATCTGCATTCTCTTTATTTCGCTTCATAATTGAAATTTGTTCTGATACTTTATTTCGCTCCGCTTTCAGCACTTCCGTTTTTGCGATTAATTCACGGCGTTTTGCATCCAACGCTTCAAACTCATCAATATTCCCTAAATCTTCATTACGTGTTAGAAGAACTCTTTTTACTTCTTCATAATTATCACGTACACGTTTAATATCCAGCATCTTGATTCCTCCATTTATTTATTTGTATTGATACCATTGTTACCCCGAACACTTCACCGTATTAGAGAAATAAAACACAAAAAAGCCCTCATCCCCATAAAGGGACGAGAGCTACCCGCGTTGCCACCCTAATTGATTAGAAAAATGTCTAATCCACTTATCTCATAACGGCATTTCAACCGGCAAAAGCCTACTGCGAATTCAGCTTAAGCAACTCAAGGACGGATTCACAAGTGTTTCTATCAGCTTCCACCACCCGCTGACTCTCTAAAAAAAATGTGCTTGCTACTACTTCCTATCATCGATGTTATCAATATCCTATTCGCCATATGCGAACTAAATTACCCATAATGTACTATATGCGGTTTGTTTTTGCAAGTGTAGACGGATGAATTTCTTTCGCCATTTCAATAAAGTATTCCATGAGACGTGTATCTCCCGTCAGTTCTGGATGGAACGAACATCCTAAATATTGCCCTTGTTTTGCTAAAACTATACGTCCATCATATTCTGCCAAAATTTCAACACCTGGTCCAACTGAAACGATATGTGGCGCCCGGATAAATACCGCTGGAATGTCTTTGCCAACCTTTTCTATCGATATTTCCACTTCAAAACTGTCCACCTGTCTGCCAAAGGAATTGCGTTCCACGACAACATCCATCAGCTTTAAATGTGCTTCTTCACAACCGACAATTTCTTTTGCCAACAAAATTAGCCCCGCACACGTCCCAAACATCGGAACCCCTTTTTTAGCTAGTGAACGAACGGGTTCCAATAACCCATAACGGTCCAATAGTTTTCGCATCACTGTACTTTCCCCGCCAGGCAACACCAATCCTTTTAAACCCGGTAAATCATTCATGGACTTCACTTCTATCGCTTCGCATCCCAGCGTCTGTATTTGACGGACATGTTCCCGGACTGCTCCCTGTAATGCTAGAACGCCAATTTTCATATTACCAACCTCGTTCCTGCATACGTTCACTTTCAGGCAAGGTTGAAATCTCAATTCCTTTCATCGGGCTGCCAAGTTCTTTTGAAATCTCGGCAATCAACTGATAGTCCTTATAGTTTGTTGTCGCTTCAACAATAGCGCGGGCAAATTTTTCAGGGTTTTCGGATTTGAATATACCCGAACCAACAAACACTCCATCTGCCCCTAATTCCATCATCAATGCTGCATCAGCGGGAGTTGCTATTCCTCCGGCTGCAAAATTGACCACTGGCAGTCGTCCCAATCGTTTAATTTCAACCAGCAGTTCATAAGGTGCACCTAAAACCTTTGCCTCAGTCATTAGTTCATCTTCACTTATCCCTGTTACACTCCGGACTTGTGCATTCACTTTTCGTATATGCCTCACAGCTTCAACGATATTTCCGGTGCCCGGCTCTCCTTTAGTACGGAGCATTGAGGCCCCTTCCCCGATACGCCGTGCAGCTTCACCAAGATCTCGGCACCCACAAACAAAAGGTACCGTATAGTCCCTTTTTAATAAATGAAATTCTTCATCAGCTGGTGTTAATACTTCACTTTCATCAATATAATCAACACCCATAGCTTCTAAGACACGCGCTTCTACAATATGACCGATGCGTGCCTTGGCCATTACCGGAATCGATACAGCATTCATCACCTCTTCAACAATAAGTGGATCGGCCATTCGTGCCACGCCTCCCGCTTTTCGTATATCGGATGGTACACGTTCCAAAGCCATGACCGCAACCGCCCCTGCTGCTTCTGCAATTTTTGCTTGCTCCGCATTAATAACATCCATAATGACTCCGCCTTTTTGCATTTCTGCCATTCCACGTTTTACTCTGTCTGTACCGACTTGTCTCATGTAAAATTTCCCCTCCACTACTTTGATGTATTCAAGTATAATGAAAGTTGACCATATAAAAAGAGTCAATATAAGTTAAATTCACCAGGTCACTTAGGAGGCAAGCTTTATGGAAATGCTAATCTTTGAGCTAGAGAAAAATAGCAAAAAGCCTTTATATGAACAACTCTATATGGGAATGAAAGAAGCCATTATTACAAAGCAAATCGAAGTCGGCACAAAATTGCCATCCAAGCGGAAACTTGCCGAATTTTTGAATATTAGCCAAACAACAGTCGAAATCGCTTATGGGCAATTACTCGCAGAAGGCTATATTGCTTCAAAACCGCGAATAGGGTTCTTCGTTGAAGAAATTGATGAACTTCCCTTTATTGAAAATAAACAAGCGAAAATACCTGCTGAAAACCATTTGAAAGTTGTCGAGCCTTATAAGTATATTTTTCATCCCGGTAGGATCGATACAGAATCCTTTCCTTTTGCCATTTGGAGGAAGTATGCAAAGGATCTATTTGATTACCCTTCCAAGGAGTATCTCCAAGTGGGCGAACCTCAAGGGGAGTATGAACTTCGGTTAGAAATTGCTAATTACTTGTATCAATCAAGGGGGATTATTTGTAATCCGGAGCAAATTGTTATTGGGTCAGGGACTGAACAATTACTGCCCATGATTTTGCGTTTAATCGGGACTGATTCAAGAATCGCCCTTGAGAATCCGGGATATTCCGCCATTCCCAGAATCCACCTTACAAGTAAGGCTGTCCCGATTGCGGTAGATGAAGACGGACTGATTGTGGATGAACTTGAAAAAACCGATGCGGATATTGTTTATATTACCCCATCGCATCAATTCCCGACAGGAGCTGTATTATCCGCTGCTAGAAGAACGCAATTATTGAATTGGGCATCCAAAACTGTTGATCGGTATATCATTGAAGATGATTATGATAGTGAATTTCGTTATATTGGAAAGCCAATCCCTGCACTACAAGGAATGGATCAAAATGAAAAGGTTATCTATTTAAGTACTTTTACGAAATCATTAATGCCTTCATTGCGTGTAGCTTATTTTGTTTTACCCCCTTCCCTTTTACCATCCTATCGGGAAATTTTCAGCTATTATTCTGCAACAGTTCCAAGGTTTGACCAACATATCCTGGCGAACTTTATGAAGGACGGCCACTTCTCAAAGCATTTAAATCGCATGCGGAAAATCTACAGAAAAAAGCACGATAGACTAACCAATGTCATAACAAGTTTTTATCCTACTGTTGGAATTACCGGTGACCATGCCGGTATGCATATTTTGATTTCGGTGCCACTAGATCAATCGGAATATGATTTAAAGCAGCTTGCAAATGATCACGGAATTGCGGTTTATCCCGTATCTGATTACTTAATAAAAGCAATTGAATATGAGCAACCGACATTTTTACTGGGATTCGGCGGTATGGCAATGGACGATATTGAACCGTCTATTCATAAGTTAATGAGCTGTTGGGGAATTAAATGAAATCAAAGAAAAGGGAAATCTCATCATCCATGAGATTTCCCTCGATATTTATCGGTCAAGTAATTGAATATTATAATTTTCAAACCATCGATCGATTTGAACTAAGTATGCAAGCAACTGCGGACCTGCCATTAACTGACCGAACCATGGCACTTTAAAAGAAGAGCCACCTGTCGTAACAAGTTGTTCCACTTGGTCTTTATCAAAAAGCTCATGTAAAATGGACTCCTTTTTATCAAGCGTAATCCTCAATAATTCCTTCACACCATTCGTGTATGCCGGGTGATATGTTTTTGGATAAGGATTCTTTTTGCGATAAAGTACTTCTTCCGGTAAAAGACCTTCCACAGCTTTACGTAACAGTCCCTTTTCCATATTTCCCACGTTCTTCATTTCCCACGGAATATTCCAAACGTATTCTACGATTCGATGATCCGCAAATGGTACTCGAACTTCCAAACTTGCTCCCATACTCATGCGATCCTTTCGTTCCAATAAAGTTTGCATGAAATAGCGCATATTTAAGTAAAATAATTGACGTTGTTTCGCAGCTTTCGGTTCTTCCCCTTCAAGCTTTGGAGAATCCTTTATAGCCTCCTCAAAGGCGTGCTTCATAAATTCCTTTAATTGCAACTTGGATTGCCATTCTTTTCTCAAGAAACTTTCACGCTCATCAGCTGATCGAATCCATGGGAAAGACTCATAATCTCGATGGAACCATGGATATCCACCAAATACTTCATCAGCACATTCGCCCGATAAAGCTACAGTATACCCCTTTTTTATTACACGGCAAGCTACCAGTAATGAACTATCAATATCCACCATACCGGGTAAATCGCGTACTATCATTGCTTCTTCTAATAAATCCACAATATCTTTTTGAGATAGAATAATATCAGTGTGGTTTGTTTTGAATTCTTGTGTCATTTTGTTTATCCAATAGCTGTCCTGTGATGTCTGGAAGTCATTTTTTTCAAAAAACTCTTCATTCCCCTCATAATCAATGGAGTAGGTTTGCAATGTACGCCCTTCTTGATTGTACGTATTAGCAGCGATAGCCGTAATAATACTTGAATCCAGGCCACCAGATAAAAACGTACATAATGGCACATCCGATACAAGTTGCCGTTTAATCGAATCTGTGACTAAATAGCGAACCTGCTCTACAGTTTCTTCAAATGTATGTTGATGCTTTTCACTTTTCACGTTCCAATATCGCCATTTTTTCAAACCCTCTTTAGAAAATTTCATCGCATACCCCGGCTCTAGCTCTTCTACTCCTTTATAGACACCGTTTCCTGGCATTCTGGATGGTCCAATACTTAAAAGTGCTGCAAGTCCTGTACGATCGATTTGAGCGGTCATATGGGGATTTGCCAGAATGGCTTTAATTTCAGAACCGAATAATAGCGCCCCCTCTTTTAATGCGTAAAAGAATGGCTTAACCCCCAGACGGTCCCGAAAGGCATAAAGCGTTTCCTCTTGTTCATCCCATACTGCAAATGCATATATCCCATTCAAATACTCGACACATTGCTCTCTCCACTCAATGAATGAAGCTAGCAGCACTTCCGTATCCGATGTTGTAGAGAAGCTGTATCCACGTTTTAAAAGCTCTTGACGAACTTCTTCCGTATTATAAAGTTCGCCATTATATACCATAGAGCAGGAGTTATTTTGATGAGATTTGATCATAGGTTGCTTTCCACCGATCAAATCGATTACAGCTAGACGACGATGCCCCAATAGCGCATGTGTGCTGGACCAAACATTGCCATCATCCGGACCTCTCTTACTTAACGTTTCTGTCATACTCTGAATAATCGCTACTTGGTTTTGTAGGGATTGTGTATAATCAATCCAACCTGTAATGCCGCACACTACTATCACGCTCCTTCAACTCCTAGCTTATGAAAAAATTGGGCGAGGTTGTTTTGTCCAGGAAAAAAAGAATTGTGACAAATTGATAATCGCTGGCACAAACTCCCCTCTAAAGCAGTTGATTGCGCTTACTTGCACAACTAAAAAAACTGTTCTATGAATTAACATCATAGAACAGTTTAAATTTAGAATAATCCGCCAACGAAACCTGTAATTCCATCCCAAACGTTCCCGAAGAAGCTACCTACTCCCTGGAAAAATAGTGAGATAAAACCGGCACGTTCAACACTACTAGTTGTCACTACATCCGTTGAAAAACTTTTGCTATCGATAAAACCATAATCTTCACCTTCTGTTTTTTCGATTACGACTTTACCAACGACTGTCCCTTTTTTAACTCCTGCTTCAAGGGATTTTTTATCAAGTTCCAATTTTGGAACGTATAAGTCCTTTTCACTTGTTTTAATCACTAGAGAAATCGGCTCTTTTACTGCGATGTCAACATCATCTTCTTTTCCTTTTGTAACAGCAAGTGTTTCATTGCCTTTAAAGACATAGTTACTTGGAACAATTTCCTGTTTCGTAAATTGTCCAAAACCATAATCAAATAACTTTGCAGCTGCATCAAAACGGGCAGTACGGACACTATCACCTTTTGAGTCTTTTGCATTCATCACTACAGCAATTAATCGCGTCCCGTTACGTTCTGCAGTTCCAGTAAAACATTGACCGGCTAAAAGTGTAGAACCTGTTTTTAAACCATCCACGCCTTGATATTCGCTTACAAGACCTGGCAACATCCAGTTCCAGTTAGCCATTTCAATTTGATCTTCTGTGCCTTCCCGGAAAGTTTTCTTTGGAATGCTGGAAGTCTCCAGAACTTCAGGATGATCTTTTAAAAGATTGTATGCAAGTTTTGCCACAGATCGTGCTGGCATTACGTTTTCATCTTCAGCTCCGGTACCTTCCGGGTGCATGCCAAAAAGATCTGCGTTGTTTAAACCAGTCGAGTTTACAAAGCTGAACCCTTCCAAACCGATTTCTTCTGCCTTTTCATTCATAAGTTTTACAAATTCTTTTTCCGAACCAGCAATTGTCTCAGCAATCCCTACTGTTGCGGCATTTGCTGAATAGATTGCCATCGCTTCATATAACTCTTGAATTGTGTATGTACCATCTGCTCGTAAAGGCACATTACTCAAAGCACGGTCTTGTGACATTTTATATGTATATTCAGTAACATGGTATTGTTGATCCCACGTGATCGTACCTTCTTTAATTGCATCCAACAAGATGTATTCAGACATCATTTTTGACATACTGGCAATGCCTAAAGAAGTGTCTGCGTTTTGTTCATATAAGATTTTCCCTGTATCTGCGTCAATTAAAATCGCTGCATCCACGTTTATCCCTAAATCTGTTTCTGCACTTGCACTTGGTGTAGCTGTCACAAATGTGCTGATTAACAGAATCGGAATCATCATAAGGCTAAACCAAGATGCTTTCTTAGCTGTTCTCACAAAAAATACCTCCAATATTTTATTTACTTTCGTCATTTTATCATAGAACGTGCAAGAAAAATATTACGTTTAGAATAGAAAATCATGGTTAATCGTACGATTTTGTTAAATTTAAGGAAATATTATAAACTACTATCCTTATAATTACTATTTTTCCTAATATATTCTCCCAATTTAGAAGAAGGCCTACTTCTTGGAAGGAGAAAAAAGCACACTTCTAACATCAAAAGCTGACGTTAAAAGTATGCTTCAGGTTCCTATTTACTAAAGTGAATAGTTAGGTGCCTCTTTTGTAATTTGTACATCATGCGGATGTGATTCCCGTAGGCCTGCGCCCGTCATACGAATAAATTGTGAATTCTCGCGCAAATTTTCTAAGTTTGCTGCTCCGCAATAACCCATTCCAGCCCGTATGCCACCAAGTAATTGATGGATTGTATCAGTTAGAGGTCCCTTATATGGAAGACGACCTTCGATTCCTTCTGGAACAAGTTTTTTTGCATCTTCTTGGAAGTAACGATCTTTTGAACCCTTTTCCATGGCTGCTAATGACCCCATTCCTCGATAAACCTTAAAACGTCGCCCTTGGAAGATTTCAGTTTCCCCAGGAGATTCTGAAGTTCCTGCTAGTAAGGAACCTAACATTACCACATGTCCTCCGGCAGCAAGAGCTTTTACGATATCACCGGAATATTTAATACCACCATCTGCTATAATTGTTTTACCCATTTCTCTAGCAACAGTTGCACAATCGTATACTGCTGTGATTTGCGGGACACCCACACCTGCTACTACACGAGTTGTGCAAATCGAACCTGGCCCAATCCCAACTTTTACGACATCTGCACCTGCTTCGTATAATGCACGAGTAGCTTCTCCAGTCGCCACATTTCCTGCGATTATCTCCAACTCAGGGAAGGCTTCACGAATCTGCTTTACCGTTTCGATAACTCCTTGTGAATGGCCATGAGCTGTATCAATAACTATAATATCAACTTGTGCTTCTACAAGCTTCGATACACGCTGCATCGTATCAGTTGAAACGCCGACTGCCGCACCTACTAACAAACGACCAAGTCCATCTTTTGCAGCATTTGGAAACTCAATTACTTTCTCAATATCCTTGATTGTAATTAACCCCGTTAACTTGCCGTTTTCATCAACAATCGGAAGTTTTTCAATTTTATATTGTTGAAGGATTTTTTCTGCTTCTTCTAATGTTGTTCCTACAGGAGCTGTAATTAGCGCCTCTTTTGTCATGACATCTTCAATTTTCAATGAATAATCTGAAATGAAACGCAAATCGCGATTCGTAATTATTCCCACCAGTGTTAAATCTTCTTCATTGTTTACAATCGGGACACCAGAAATGCGATATTTACCCATTAAATGCTCAGCGTCAAACACTTGATGCGTTGGTGTTAAGAAAAATGGGTCAGTAATTACACCATTCTCAGATCGCTTAACTTTTTCAACTTCTTCAGCTTGTTCTTCAATACTCATATTTTTATGGATAACCCCAATACCGCCCTGACGAGCCATGGCAATAGCCATTCTAGATTCAGTAACAGTGTCCATACCTGCACTGATAATCGGGATGTTCAATTTGATTTTAGGAGTTAATTGCGAAGATAAGTCCACCGTTTTTGGTAATACTTCTGAATGTGCTGGTACTAATAATACATCATCAAATGTTAAGCCTTCTTTGGCAAATTTCGTTTCCCACATTTCGTAAATGCCTCCATTTTCTTAAAGAATATTAATTGTAAGATTAACAACATGGAAACTAAGTGTCAAGGACACTTTAAAAGAAAGATTATTCCGATAATTCCGTTTAATCCATATCATTTTTACAATTAATGACTTGTAAAAATTCTATAATAAGCAACTCTATATAGTATCTGCTTCTAATAGTGATTTATTTGGACTTCATAGAAAATATGCGTTGTTAAATTTGTAAATATACTCCGCTAAATTTAACATAATTTTCCTTCATTAATTACATTATCTTACCAAAGAGCAGGAACAATTATAGAAAGTTTTCCTAGGTGTGGTTGGAATTTATATCAGAGGAATGAAGCCTTTAATTGATTGCCCTCAACAGATGGTTTCGCAGCGAAGTGAATAGCCATTAGAGACAGACTACTGGCTCAATACGCTCTCCCCGCCATTTCATACAAAATCAACCTGTCGATTAAGCAAATCCGATATATAAAGAAGTTCTTTTAAGAGAGTTAGAATGAATTAACTTTTATACTGAATGGAGATTTTAATCCATTGCAGTATTTTATTATTATTTCCATTCCCAAATTAATGATTCATCCATGCATTTTAATTTAAGTATTAACTTTTCTTCCCTAAAATTAAAAAACCCCGAAAAAATTCAGTGGTTTCTGTATGCCTAGCGATGTCCTACTCTCACAGGGGTACCCTCATCTACCTATCTGCGCTACTTTTGCGAAGTGCGATGACACGTCGGTTTTTTCGTAGTTGGCGGCCTCTTTACAATAAAAAAACCACTGATCACTCAGTGGTTTCTGTATGCCTAGCGACGTCCTACTCTCACAGGGGG
>NZ_JPVO01000032.1 GCF_000772955.1 Ureibacillus sinduriensis BLB-1 = JCM 15800
AGTTTGTCACATTAAGATGCAGTTTGAGACATTTTTGGCTTGGTGAAATTACGATTTGTCTCATTGTGTATGTGTTTAGGACACTTTTAGCTTAAGTTGATTTTGGTTTGTCCCATTAGGGAGGATTTCGCGACACTTCGGGTTTGATCGTGCTTCGGTTTGTCACAATAAGATGCAGTTTGAGACATTTTGGCTTGGTGAAGCTACGATTTGTCTCATTGTTTATGTGTTCGGGACACTTTTAACTCAAGATGATTTTGGTTTGTCACATTAGGGAGGATTTCATGTCACTTCGATTTTAATCGCGCTTTGGTTTGGCATATTATGATAACCTTCCCCTCTATAAATAACCTCGCGAAGTGCTTCATTCACCCTATGATGACCTTCTCCCCAATTCGCATTTCTAATAACTTCAATCCGAAGCTTGGAATCCATTCCTTTCACCCAAAATCACAATAATTCTTAAAAGGTTGTATTACTTTTCAAAATTAATCTTTATCTTATATAATAATAGATATAAAGTATACTTGAAAAAACAATCCCACATCATTTTCAATTAGCTCACCCTATTTTCAATAAGTCGTATTCCTCATACATAACAAAAACTCTAAGTGATCTTATAAACCTGTTTAATGGCAAATATATTAAACCCCTCAACTTAACCTACACTGTTGTTTTCCTCGCCATCCCTTAATCAAGAATAACCGATCTCCATCGCAGTAAAAGTCAAATATTAAAAATAGTACATTAAATATAAACATTTCTTAAAAAGAATTATTATAATTTAGTAGAAATTATGATTTAGTTTTGTTATACTCGTTTTTGAAGAGTTTTAATTTAATTAGGAGGTACAAACATGACAAACAATAACCAACGTTTGACTACTGCTACTGGTACTCCAGTTGTAAGTAATGATGATGTATTAACAGCTGGTCGTCGTGGCCCAATTTTATTACAAGATGTTTTCTTAATTGAGAAATTAGCAAACTTTAACCGTGAAGTTATTCCGGAGCGCCGTATGCACGCTAAAGGTTCTGGTGCATTTGGTACATTCACAGTAACTCATGATATTACTAAATATACGAAAGCAAAAATCTTCTCTGAAGTTGGCAAGCAAACAGAAATGTTCGCTCGTTTCTCTACTGTTGCTGGTGAACGTGGAGCTGCTGACGCAGAGCGTGATATTCGTGGATTTGCACTTAAATTCTACACAGAAGAAGGTAACTGGGATTTAGTTGGTAACAACACACCTGTTTTCTTCTTCCGCGATCCATTACACTTCCCAGATCTAAACCACGTTGTTAAACGTGACCCAAAAACTAACATGCACAACGCTAATAGTAACTGGGATTTCTGGACAAGCCTACCAGAAGCATTACACCAAGTAACAATCGTAATGTCTGACCGTGGTATTCCAGATGGCTACCGTCACATGCACGGATTCGGTTCTCACACTTACTCAATGATTAACGCTGACAATGAGCGCGTGTATGTGAAGTTCCACTTCCGTACTGAACAAGGCATTAAAAACTTATCTGGCGAAGAAGCAGCAAAAGTAATCGGTCAGGACCGTGAATCTTCACAACGTGACCTATTCGATTCTATCGAAAAAGGCGACTTCCCTAAATGGAAAATGTACATCCAAGTGATGACTGAAGAACAAGCTCGCAATTCTAAAGATAACCCATTCGATTTAACTAAAGTTTGGTACAAATCTGAATACCCACTAATTCCAGTTGGTGAATTCGAGTTAAACAAAAACGCTGAAAACTACTTCGCTGATGTTGAGCAAGCAGCATTCGCTCCATCTAACGTTGTACCAGGTATTGGTTTCTCTCCTGACCGTATGTTACAAGCGCGTCTATTTGCTTATCAAGATGCAACTCGTTACCGCTTAGGTGTAAATCATCACCAAATCCCGGTTAACCAACCACGTTGTCCATTCATGGTTTACCATCGCGATGGTCAAGGTCGTGTTGATGGAAACAATGGTAGTGCGATTTCTTACTATCCAAACAGCTACGGTGCACTGCAAGCTCAACCACAATATAAAGAGCCTGCATTAGCATTAGATGGTGGTGCTGACATCTACGACTTCCGCGAAGATGACAACAACTACTTCGAGCAACCGGGTAAATTATTCAACTTAATGTCTGCAGAGCAAAAAGAAGTTTTATTCCAAAACACTGCAGAAAACTTACAAGGTGTAGAAGAATTCATTCAACGCCGCCACATCTTACATTGCTACTTAGCTGATCCAGCTTATGGTGAAGGTGTTGCAAAAGCTCTTGGCTTAACTTTAGATGGCATGGACCTTTCAAACCCTTACTTAACTAAAGTAGGTCAATAATTGCAAAACGAGATAAGGTGTAATACAGGCTTATCTATTATTCATTGATATCCAATCCAAACTAAAA
The DNA here is from genome assembly GCF_000772955.1 of Ureibacillus sinduriensis BLB-1 = JCM 15800. Taxonomy (GTDB): domain Bacteria; phylum Bacillota; class Bacilli; order Bacillales_A; family Planococcaceae; genus Ureibacillus; species Ureibacillus sinduriensis. The sequence continues at coordinate 2,418 of NZ_JPVO01000032.1, forward strand.
GCTTCGCAATCTATTATTTATATGATTGCGAAGCTTTTTCAAGATTTTATAACTGTGATCAAACTACTCCGGATGCAGCCTTGGACACTAAATTGCCAAGCTGGCACCCACTATTCATTCCCCCATACTATTTAACCAAACAAGATCGTTGATAAATAGATGACAAACGTTACCGTTAAGCAGCTAACGATGGTAGAAAACAAAACGGTTTGCGCGGCAGTATTTGACTCGATATCGTACTCGAGCGCAAGGCTTGAGCTGTTTCTGGAAGTTGGGAATGAACTCGCGATTAACAGCGACTGCGCCACCACCCCATCAATTCCCAAACAATAAATGACAACCAAAGCCATGGCCGGCCCAATAATCAGTCTCGTGAAACAACTGATCAAGATCGTTTTATTTATCATAGTCCTTAGTTCAATTTGAGCAAGCTGCGCGCCAAGTGTAATCAGTGCCATGGCAACAAACCCGTCGGAAATATGATCAAGAGGAATTCGGAACGATTGCGGTATTTCAACATTAAAGATATTCAGCAATACTCCTAAAATTAGGGCATGAACAATCGGCATTTTCAAAAAGTCTTTAAAGATTTCCTTCCCCGATTTGGTCGCTGAGATTAGATTGTACAAACCATATGTATAGGTCGTCATATTTTGGAAAATTACGAGGATTACCTGAATTGCAACCCCTATAGGTTGGGCAGCAAAAACCAATTGGGCTACCGGGATTCCGTAATTTCCTGAATTAATCAGGACAACACTATTTTTAAAGACAGCTGATTCCCTTCTGTCAAGACCAAGAAATTTGGCAATATAATGGCTCAAAATCATTTGACTCCCGATAAAAATGATTATAAATAATGCCACTTGCCCAAGTACGGTCAATTGGATAGAGGTTTCGTAAATATTTAGAAAAACCGCTATAGGCATAAAACAATACGTGAGCAACTGAGACATTGCTTTTAGATTAAATTGGAACTTCTTCTGTAATCCCACACCAATCACCAACAACACCAAAATCGGTGCGACGATTTGGAAGAATATCATAGATAAGTAGGTCATCGTCCATTCATCCTTTCCATGAGCACGGCTTAATTATTTTTATTTTACCTCTTTCTCAGTTGATAAGATATATGAGAATAACACCTAGCAAATGTACCGCTTATTCAAGAACGTCTCGGAAGATCCAAACTCTCTACTCAGAAAAGTGAATATTGCGTACTATAATCGATAAGCTACCGTGCAATTATAGCAGATTATGATTTTTGGAATTGCCAGGAGGGAACGAATGGATTGCCAGCACTTCCCTAACTCTGTTACCATCAAAGTAAATCCAACTAAACGAGGTTATTTATGAAAACACGTAGTAATAAAAAGCACTTCTACATATGTCTTTTTATCTCTGTCCTATTTACAATCAGTTTAATAAGGAGTTATTCCAATACCGGTGAATTGCCGATTGGAAGCGTTATATTTACAGTTGTTGTTTATATTGCAACAATTCTATCGGCATTGACGTTAAAGAGTGCTCCTAAAAAATAAAAGCGTCTATAAAGGGGAGACTTCCCCCTTTACAAGACGTTTTTTATAATAGTAATTTGATGAAATTTGTAAATTTCAGTTTTTTGCACAATGAAGCCTAATTTTTTGGTATATTTTGATTATCATTCTTTTGGAAGGAAGATTACAATGCTAAAAGTTGATGAATCGCTACTGAACACTTCTAAAGGGATGGTTGGAGAAGCTCTTGAAAGTGCAATATTGAGCTTGACTCCAAGTGGGGGATTCCATCATGACATTTTTGGCGCGCTACTTCCGATTGAAACTATACTGGTGAGTAAAACGAGAGCCCAAAACCTTCTCTTCTCAGTTGCTAAAAAATACTGGGGAAACATAGATTTATTTTTACATTCAACCTTGCATGAGACGGCAATAGATCTTGAAAGTGCCAATGATCGTTTAGCAGCATTTTTCTCTACTCAAGCAGGTAAGAAAGCTGTTTGGGATTATATCACCATCCACAACCGGTTGGAGTTTGATAATTTGATCGCGCTTGTTTTCGGGAAGGAAATAAAGTTATCTAAATCAAGATCTGTCGGAGGATTAAGAAAGCTTTATCTTTATCAAGTCGGCAATAAATATTTCTTGCATACAGTCCTTAATGATACTTACAAGTTTTGGGATATCCTGTTTATAAAAAAAATATATTCTTTATTTATGCAAACCCCGCTGGATAATATCCATAATGCCAATGAATTAATAAAGCACTTTAAATCATTACTAGAAATCCATTTAACGCTAAATCAATCAGTCATCATCACCAATCATTTAATAGCCTTTATAGATCAGGAAAATATTCGTTCATATCATTTAAAAGAGCTTCATCTATATAATTTAATCTCGCATTTTAATGGCGGAAAACGACACTTTCGGAAAGTAGATTCGCTGATCGAAGAAATAGTTGCTTCTTGGGGGAAAGGAAAATGGGCTCTATCTGAGAAGGAATATACGCTTTTGTCCTATATTCGAGCTATCACTGCTTCAGAGCATAACGATGCGTCCAGCGTTATTGAATATGGCAGTTACTTAATTACGAATGACCGATTAATCAATCATGCCATCGAACTATTCTTAGAATATAGTGATGTCCTGCCCCATTTAAAGCCTGAACCGGACACACTCGTAAAACGTTATGATAAAAACTACTTAGAACAAATCTTTTATGTCCTCATTGACGCACTTGTCCAGAATAGCAAATATCATGAGGTTGTTGAACTGCTGAAACAACATGAAATTGCTTCATGCGCCAGTCTTTATGCATATTTTAACCGTGAGCACTCAGACCAAAATGCAATCTTCAAAATCGAAGCTACTGTACAACGTGATATTGCTTATATTGTCGATAATTCGCCCCAACATGTTGTACAGTCCATCGAAATTTGGTTACAAAACTATCCAGACGAGCAAAGCCGCTATTTTGAAATTGCCCTTATGACATCAAAACATCTATGCAACATCCTAAAATCACTTTTTGTTACGCAGCACTATGAGCTATTTGAGAAATTAATAGAAGTATACAAAAAATATTTAGTAATAGATGCACACTTTAGTGATTTAAGAGACTTTGTTTCTGCCCATGTAAATAGCTGATAGGGCGAATGCATGGATAGAAGCAAGTCTTTTTTTCTTTTGCTTTTCTTCACTGCAATAACCGATGAAATTTTCCACTTTTCCTTTATAGACAAATGTTAAATATGGTAAATGTACAAAATCGTACGGTTTCATGAAGTATGGGCATTTTCCATAAAGCGGGAGATCTGCTTCTTCGAATAAAGTTGCTATAAATTGAGAGCAGAAAAAAGCTCTCTCCCTTTTTATTTTCACACGGCAAGCAACACCAAATAACCCTATGAAATTATATTTATATTCATTTTTATTTTGTTTATAGTAAGCTATTCTATTTTTTAGAATAGCATATTGGTGTTCTGTTACAGGACAAGCAAAAATTACGCAGTTGGATTCTCTTAGCAGGGTTGATGATGGATTTTCATGAACAAAACCGCCGATCCAAGGATTATTAATATTTTTCCTCCCGAAACTATACATCTCTTTTAACTCCGCATCGAAGGAGATTGAGACATGATTGAAATCATGCTGCGTATAGATCTGGATAGCCTTTGATAATACCGTTTTTGTTTTCGTTAGCACAATATAAATCGTTTTGTTCATTTCATCACCCCGCAAACTCAATCTACTCTCTATAATAACAAGAAATTGTTAAGAATAAATTAATAAAAATATGAAGATTTCCTTAATTTTGGAACCTCACTAACAAATACGTTTCAAAATAAAAAAAGTTTCAAAAGGAGGCGCCTTATTCAGACACCCCCATATAATTCATTTATTCCAACACTCCACTTTCATTTAACCACTTGATTTGTTCCTCTGAGTAGCCGATCGATATCAAAATTTCTTGTGTATGTTCACCGAGCTTAGCCCCTGCAAAGCTATAGATAGGCTCCATTTGATCAAATTTTATGGCAGCCCCAATTTGCTTTTGCAGACGACCATCCGCCAAAGGAACGTCAACAACCATATTACGCGCTTGAATTTGTGGATGGTTGATAGCCTCCTCGAATGTTAAAACCGGTTCGACACAGCCATTAAAATCTTCGATAATTTCGAGCCATTCATCAAAATTTTTCGTTAGGAACGCATCTTTTATCGCTTCTTTATAACGTTTTTGAGTATAGGATGAATCATTGAATGTACTTTGAATCAACTCCGGTATATCTAGCGCCTCACATAAAAGCTTTCTAAATTGCGGCTCCAAGCTGCCGACAGAGAAATAACGGCCATCCTTTGTTTGATAGTAGTCGTAAAAGGTACCCCCGTTTAATATCTCTTCTTCAGGCCTCGGCAATTGCCCACTTGATAAGAACGAAGTCCCATATAAAGCATTGAAGGTAAATGCCGCATCGGTCATGGAGACATCAATTAATCTTCCTTCACCTGTTTGTTCACGATGTAAAGCTGCAGCGAGCACCCCTACTGCTGCATGTAATGATCCCCCAGCGATATCTGCAATTTGAATCCCCATAGCTACCGGCTTTTTTCCCTTTAACCGGGAATGATCAAGCACCCCTGCTATCGAGAGGTAATTATTATCATGACCTGGTCGGTACTGATAAGGTCCACTTTGTCCATAACCAGTGATTGAACAAAAAATAAGCCTAGGATTTACTTCTTTTAAAGTTGCATAATCCATCCCTAAACGCTTCATCACCCCGGGTCGAAATCCTTCAATGACAATATCATATTCATGAATTAAAGATTTTACGATTTCGACGGCTTCCGTTGTTTTCAAATTGAGTGTAAGCGATTTCTTGGAACGGTTTAAATGCTGATGAATGTAGGATTCCTTATCCTCATCATAAGGTGGCATAATGCGCATCATTTCCACTCTTCTTGAAGATTCAACATGAATTACATCCGCCCCATAATCAGCAAACATCATCGTTGTAAAAGCCCCTGGCAATAATGAAGAAAAGTCGAGAATTTTTAATCCCTTTAAAATCGTCATCTTCCCATCCCCCTTAGTACAAAATGAATTGTACAATGCATATAATGTTATAATACAGTTTAAAATTTAATTATCAGTATTATAACAGAATGTTCCGTATATTTGTATATGAAAGAAATATTCATGTATTATTATCTGAAAATTATATGGGGGGTACGGAATAATTATGAATAAGCCGCACCTTTCTATCCTGAGCTTTTCAGTGTGAAGTTTAAATTGTGCGTTTAATTTCCATCAAGTTAGTTTTATTATCCGACTTGAACTCCTTGCATTGGATTGCATGTTATTTCGAATCTAATCTAAACCCTTCAAACAAACGTCCTCCGTAGGGCTGTAAAATTTGATCTACTAAGTCGATAATTTTAGACTTATCATCTTTCTTATAAAAGGTATCTAATGCATCTACAAACTGACTTGCAAATAATTTATCTAAGTTGTTCAACTCTCGTATGATCCATTTCGAAGAGCCTATCCAACAACCATTACTCCTTAAAACAAATTCCTGAATCATATCCGTCAATGTATTGGCTATCATCAGTTCTTCAGCTCTAGTAGTAGAACCAATAAAATCGTCGAGTACGTCGGTGATAAAGTACCTTTTAATTTGAATTATTTCTGAATTCCATATTTCAGGACCCTCGCTCAAAATAATATTGGCTTCCCTTTTAATCTGCTGAATAACACCAAGATCTCTAATGATAATCCCCTCTGAGATCATTCTTGGTAAGGAAGGTCTTGCTCTTTTAGAATCCTCTTCGAAAAATTGTTTATATGAAGATAAATTATGAACAAAAACTTCAATTGCCCATTCAAATTCCATGATTGATTGTCTATAGGAGGCTAGAATATTGTCGTCGAATATTACAATATCAAGGTCGGAAGTATCCGTATCCTCCCCTCTTACAACACTTCCAGCGAGCAGTGCACCTTGGCAATTTGGAAAATTCTTATCTATAAATTGTTTGGCTGCATAGAGAGGTTTAAGTCTCTTTTTAGTGTCCATATGATCCCCCTAATTTCAACTTCATTATCATTGTACATTGGAAATATTATACATATAGACATTGATTTTTCCTAGACATACTTCAACAAACTTTCGAATTCCCCCATCCCGTTCTTCTCTTGGAAATTATTAAGTTTATTAATTATTATTAAGACTTTGTAAAACCACTCCCTTTTTAATAAATTTACAGTATGATTAATTCAGAGCTAGAAGCTATCATTCATGGCAATAGCTCCCTTTATACGTGAAATAGCCTAGCTCCCCGTGTTGGCAGCTAGGCTATTTATATTTTAATATGTTGTATAAATCCCACCCAATATTGAAAAAAGAGGTACAACTATAAGTTGCACCTCCTGTTAGGCTATTCACTATTCTCTTTTGTTAACTCTTCCTTGCAGAAGTTTAAGATCATTGCTTCTTCATCTTCTTCAAGTTCAAAATCTAAGTAAGAATTATCCCCTTTATCGATGATGAAATAATTTAGAAGGAAGATGTCGTCTTCCGCTTTTTGGCCGATTAAAACACGAATTTCTAAACCTGCCACTGTATACAGCTCGTCCTCTTCATCGACTTCAACGTCCAGTAAAAACTCAAACCGTTTTCCTTCAATAATATTTGTTGGATCTTTAATTTCTTCAAACGAGTATTGTGTAATCTCCATTCATCAAACTCCCTTACGTTTCTCTAACAAAGAACGATATACCTTATTGTAGATAGTTTTATAATACACATACCTTAATTAAATTGTAAATTTAGATAGACGTACTTGTAATTCTTCCGCAAGATTCGCCAGTGAGACTGCTGCTCCCGAGATTTCTTCCATTGAGGCTAATTGCTCCTCGGAAGTGGCCGCCACAGAAGTTGAGTTATCAGAAGTTGACTTAGAAACCTCCGACATTTCCTTCGCATGTGCCGATACTTTTGAAACCTCAACTTCGATTTTGTCTGAAATTGATGTGATATTCACAACTTGAGTTTGGACTTGTCCGACCGCCTCTTGGATTTCACCAAATGTAGTTTGTGTATCAAAGGCGATTTCCAATCCTTTTTGGACACGATCCTTTACGTCATTTATTGAAGTCACTGTTTTTTCTGTATCCACATCGATTTGTTTTGCAATTCCAGTTATATTCGCAACTAACTGTCTTGTTTGATCGGCAAGTTTTTTAACTTCATCCGCAACTACGGCAAATCCTTTTCCGGCTTCACCCGCTCTTGCTGCTTCAATGGATGCATTTAATGAGAGCAAGTTTGTTTGGTCGGCTACTTCCGTAATTTGAGATAGGACTTTAACAATTTCTTTTGTTTGATTGTTTAGGATGGATAATGCATGGTCGGTCTCATCAACTGATTCATTAATTTTCTCCATTTGCGAAACCGTTACCTCTACAAATTTTGATCCTTGTTCTGTCTTCTTGCCTGTCGAAACAGATAATTGTTGTGCCAAGCTTGCGATCGTTGAAATTTCATCCACATAGGATTTACTTTTATCGGCTGATTGAACCGACTCAACCGACATGAAAGATTGCTTCTCCGCCCCACTTGAAACCTGTTGAATCGAATCCGAAATCAATTCGGCACCCTTCATTGTTTCATCCGCACTTGCCATCAGTTCTTCCGAAGATGCTGCAACCTGGCTTGAACTATCCTGGACATGGGATAAAAATTCCCTTAGATTTGAAGACATCTTTTTGAAGGCACGCTGTAAGGTAGCCACCTCGTCTTTTGATTTTACATCTTCCAGTTCAATAGCCAAATTCCCGTCGGCAATCTCTTCCGCACTTCGCGTCACTTGCTCGATACGACCTACAATACGATTCGTTAATAAAAGTACCGTTATGATACTTCCTATTAGCAAGATGGCCATCAAGGCGATCGAAATATAAATAATTCTATCGATATTATTTTGTATTTCGATTTGCATCGTTTTGTATTGTTCATTAATATCCCGTTTCAGCTCAATGACATCATTGATTAGACCTTTGATTCTGAATGATTGTCTCTTAATTTCTGCTTGATTGTTCGCTTCAACTGCAGGCGTGGATTCGTCAAGGATTTGGTCGTATTTGCGCGCAATCTTATCACTATGCTGTTTTTGTTCTTTACTTACTAGTAACGGTGCCAACGCCTCATAATTTGCTTTCACTAATTGCAGGTCTTGTTCGATGTTATTTTTATTGCTCTCTGATATATTAAATGCATAACTATCCAATGACTTTTGCAAGCTTTGGGCAGAGCTATTCAACTCTTCTACCGTAATTAGTGAATCCACTATTTCCTCCGTTGAGGACTGCAGGGTAAATAATTGGCTAATATTAAAACCAATAATGCCCGTAGAAAGTAGTAAAGGAACAATGGATAGCAGCAATAATCTTTGTTTCAACTTCATCTTCATCACCCTATTCTAGTATTGTAACTTTTCCGTTAGAGATATCTTCGATGTACTGATCAAGCTTCTCCTGCTCTTCTGGTGACAAGTCAATCACTCGAATAGGGGCAGTGCCAACTCCATTTTCTTTTAAACCGAGATGTTTATTCTTTTCACTAATGGAACCATTTTCGACTAGTTCCTTTACTGTATCGTAGATGGCGACATCTACCTGTTTGACCATTGAAGATACCACTGAGCCTTCCGCTAAATAAAACTGGTCGCTGTCTACTCCGAAGGAATACGTTCCAGCTCTCTGTGATTCAAGGATAACCCCTACCCCGGTAAATCCGGCTGCAGGGTAAATATAGTCCGCTCCTGCTGCAATCATTTCTTTTGCTATACTTTCTCCCAACTTATCGTCTCCGAAAGTTCCGGAATACTTCGATAGAATTTTCGCCTCTGGGTTTCCTGCCTTTACTCCAGCTACAAAGCCATCCTCAAATTTGTGGATGAGTTCCACATCTTCCCCACCAACGAAGCCAACCACATTACTTTTTGTTTTCATGCCGGCTACCAATCCAAGCAAAAATGATCCTTCTTCTTCTTTAAAAGTAATATTATATACATTCGGCAATTCCGATTGGGAGTCGATTATTAAGAAGGAGACATCTGGATTTTTCTTTGCGACCGTTTCTAATGCCTCTTGAATCGAAAAGCCAAGACCGATCACTAAGTCGTTTCCTTGTTCCACTAATTCTTCTAATCCTTGTTCATAGCTTCCTGTATCTTGCAATTCACGATAATCAAAGGAGATACCTAGGTCATCCCGTGCTTGTTCTAGTCCTGAGAATCCCATATCCGAGAAAGACTGGTCACCTAACCCAGCGTCGGATAACATGATTCCAACATGAAGAGATTCCGATTCTGTACTCTCCTGCTCATTAGAACAAGCAGTAAGAACCAGTAAACAAATAGCGATGGTAAATAAAATGGCATATTTTCTCATTTAATAACTCCTACTAATATATATTTTATTGTGTGAATATTGTCTAAATTTCGCGAAAAACAAAATATAATTGATACTTTTTCGCTATGTTAAGTTTACAATAAGGCTTTTACTATGGAAATAGATAAATCTCTAATTAAAGATAACTTTCTTCTATCGAGTGACACAATTTGGCGGATATGCAACAATAAAAGTAAATAGTTAGCCTTAAAGGAGATTTTTGATGAGGGAATTATTATATTATCAAGATGTAATGATGCAACAATTTACGGCCCAAATTGTACGTACAAGCAAGGAAGAAACGAGATCATATGTTGTCCTTTCGAATACAGCATTTTATCCAACTGGTGGAGGACAACCGCATGATACAGGAATGATTAATGATTGTCGCGTAGTGGATGTAGAAAAAGTAGATGATGAGATTCGACATTATGTCGAGGGGAATGTTGATGCTCTTGAAGGTGAGGTAACGGGGCGCATCGATTGGGAACGCCGGTTTGACCATATGCAACAGCATTGTGGACAGCATATTTTAACCGCGGCTTTTGTTGAGTTATTTGATTTCCCGACGGTTAGCTTCCATCTTGGTACTGAGCTTGTCACAATCGATATTGCTGCTGGTCAAGTTTCCGATGAGCAACTGGCTCAGGCGGAGAAACGTGCAAACGAAATAATATTGGAAAACCGACCGATTGAAACTAAATGGCTATCAAGAGAGGAATTATCTAGTTACCCTTTACGCAAGGATGTTGCTGTAGAGGAGGATATCCGCCTTGTAATCATCCCCGAATACGATTATAACGGGTGCGGCGGAACCCATCCAACTTCAACCGGCCAAGTGAGTGCCATTAAGATTATGGGAACGGAAAAAATGAAAAGCAATACCCGCATCTCCTTTGTTTGTGGAAACCGTGTGTTACATCAACTGGCGATGCGAAAGGCTGTTTTGTCAGACATTGCCCGTCAATTGAGTGTTCCTGAACATTCAGCAGCTGAAGCATTACGTAAGATGTTCATTGATACAAAAGATACAGAAAAAGCTTTGGAAGATGCCCAAAACAAATTGCTTGAGTATGAAGCAAGGGAGCTTGTTGAAAAGAGTGAAAACGGAATTGTAGGTGCTACATTTGAAAATCGTACCGTACAAGCTCTGCAAAAGCTCGGCCGTATCGTCGTTTCCCAGATGGAAGATGGAGTTTGCCTTCTTGTGGCAAATAACGAAGATAAACTTCAATTTATCGCAGCGCGTGGGAGTCGGGTGGAGAAAAGCATGAAATTGATCTCGGGCGCCATTCTTCCACTAATCAATGGAAAAGGGGGCGGAAGCGATGCTTTCGTTCAAGGCGGCGGTGAAAAATGTGTTTCTGCTGTTGAATTGCTTGGTGAAATGGAGAAGTTGGCTGCAAAATAGTGTAAATTCCTTCTGTTGGTTATCAGCAAATTTTAATAGTGGGCTATGTCAATACACCTCATATGCGTTACATTGCAAAGTAATATATTGATTTAATCAAAGGGAGCCGTCCAATAAAACGGCTCCTCCAGACTGTTGACAAACGCTTTCATCCTGCGTTGGTTGTCTCGTTCGTCCCCTCATGAACGTAATGTTCTATTCGGGTCTTCACTCAACTGCCCGCCTTGTCTGCCAAGCGTTTTCAAGACAGTCTGGTAATTTTTCATTGAAGAAAATAGCCTAAAAAAACGTGTAGACAAAGTCGAGGATCGACTTTGTCTACACTCTGAAGGAGCCGTCCAATAAAACGGCACTTCTTATTAATTCCATTCATCCCGCAACATGCCATATACAACATGATCTACGTAATGGTCATACAGCCATTCGGCACTACGGATGGTTCCTTCCTCTTTAAAACCTAATCGTTTAGGGATGGTGCGACTTTTATCATTTTCTGCAGCTACATGAATCTCCACTTTATTTAGCTCATATTCTTCAAAAGCAATTTTGACGATCGCCTTTGCCGCTCTTGTCATGATACCTTTGCCTTGGTAAGCTTCGTCCAGCATATAGCCCACGTAAGCAGTTTGGTTAGCCTTGTTAATTTTATTAAAACCGATTTTTCCGACAATTTTCCCTTTATAAACAATGGCCGTATCCAGCCCTTCATTCGTTAAAAACAATAGTAAATTGTTCTTGATGTTGGTCTTCGTATCTTCCACTTTCATTGAATGGTCTAGCCAGCCAAGCCATCTTCGCAAATGTGCCCGAGAAGCGTCGATCATTTGGAAGATTTCTTCTGCATCCCTTTCCGTAACTAGCCTTAAATTAATTTCCTCATCAACAGGATACATAAACATGAGTCCATCCCCTTACTTCGATTTTAGCTCCACTACGACCAGTTGAGGCAGATTGAATATCCGGAAAGGCACCGTACTATTTCCCAACCCTCTACTGACATTCATGGATGTTTCGCCATCTTCAAATATCCCGGCAGTGTATTTCGGGAAATACCCCTGTCCAGGTGCTACAAGCCCTCCAACAAAAGGAAGTCGGATTTGCCCGCCATGCGCATGCCCCGAAAACACGAGGTTAATATTGTTTGCGACGTAAGTATTGAATTTCTCAGGTCTGTGTGCCAACAAAACAGTAAGGTTCTCCCGATCCACATCACTTAAAGCCGTACTTAGCATATCCTGTGTTTCATGGCCATTAAGGGGATCTTCAATTCCTATTATCGAAATCTGTTCCCCACCTCGCTCTATGGTTGTTGATGTATTGGGAAGGACATGGACACCCAGTGCCTTCAATGCTTCATATATTTCTTGAACTTTGTTGGTGGCCACCTCATGATTTCCGATTACGTAGTAAACATCTGCCATTTCCACAAATTCCCTTACAGCTTGTAAGCTCTGTTCTAAATTATATCGATTGCTGTCAATGACATCGCCTGTAAGGAAAATTACCTCGGGATCCGTAGCCTCGACTTTTTTCACAAGTGATTCTTGATGGTTTCCAAACAAAGCATCGTGTAGATCCGAAACTTGGGTAATCCGAAAACCATCAAAGCTTTCCGGAACCTTTTCCGATTCAAAAACATGCTCATCCGTAACGATCCAATGATTATTTATATATAAAAATAGATAGATTGCAATTATAAGTAGGAATAATTTAAACAGTTTTTTCAAAGCGCTCGCTCAATTCATTTAAAAGATTATAGGTAAAACCGCAGCTCACCCTCATCAATAATAGTAACATGGTTTGGAACAATCAAGTAAAGAAACGTTGAACCTGTTACAGAATTGTTAACTATGTCACTTTAAAAGTCCATAGCATATAATTTCATACTGTGTATCTATATTTTTGAATCGAACCTACTGCTCATTTGTTAGGTGGTGCGATTGAGTACTCGAACTCAGCAAAAATCTTATCCACAAGCCCAAAGTACAATGACCACTTTCTTCATTTTCTCCACAGCTTTATCCCAAGAAGTTGAACTTGTCCACATGAAAACTAGTAATTTCACCTTAAAATACTTAAAAAGTTATCCACAAACAAAAAAACATCCACTTTTTAATGTGAAAGTGAATGTTTTTCCTTGTGGATAACTATTTATCCCCTGATTCTTCATTTAATATTTGTGCTGTTGTGGTAGTCGCGATATCACCGTCGAATAGAATAGCCTTCAGCTCATCTTCCCCGGAGTTTTCCGCTAACGGCACCCGGGAGCGATAAGCTGCTCGGCATATTAGATGTCCAGCTACAGGGGCCGTGATAAAGACAAATATAATACCCAAGATCAACCGGATACTTACATATCCATCATGGCTCCAAAAATAAATAAACGCACCTGATAAACATGCCAAAACGGCCAACGTCGAACTTTTCGTTGCTGCATGTGATCTTGTATAAACATCTGGCAACTTAATAAGTCCAAACGCACTGATTACGCTGATGATGGAGCCAAATAAAACAAGCAACACTGCCACCCATTCAAGAATCTCCTTTACGGTCAACGATAATCCCCCTCTCGATATACTTCGAAAAGGCGATTGTGCCAATGAAGGCCAATATGCCCAATATTAATATGGCTTCTAAAAACGCTTTAGTTGATAAGACGATGGAAACAATGGCTATTGCAGAAATCAAGTTTACTCCGATTGTATCCAATGCGATGGCACGATCTGGCATGGATGGTCCTACAATTACGCGATATAGTAGCAAAGCTATGGCAATCATGAAAAACGTTAGTGCCAATAATAAGATGGTTTCTTTCATCTATCGGTCACCTCCAAAATAGCTTTTTCAAACTTCCCCATCGATCGAATAATAGATTCTTTCGACTCCTCTAAATCCATAGCGTGTATATAAAAGACATCTCCACTTTCCGATACCTCCATCACCACAGAGCCCGGTGTAAGCGTTAAAAGCAATGCTAAAGCGGTAACCTCCCACTCTCCCTTTAAGCTCGTTCTATAGGTAAAAATCCCGGGTGTAATTTGAAGATTTGGTGTCAACACTTGTTTTATAACCAAATAGCTCGATGACAATAGCTCTTTTATAAACAGCAAAATTAAATATAAAATCTTTATTACTTTTCGAAGATAAAATTGAGTACCGAAAAAGCGATGCATTACATAGAGGATTCCAATCCCTACAACGAAGCCGGTAAAGAAGGTCGTTAGTTGCGGAACTGGTTCATCGACTAGTAAGAGCCACAAAAGTGCAAGAAATAAATTCAATAAAAACTGTGCGAACAACTACTTCACCCCTTTAATATGGCATCAATGTAGATTGATGGATTCATTAATGTTCTTGCCGCATCCTTTACATAAATGGCTATAGATTCTGCCCCGACTCCCACATAAACAATCGAAATGGCCAGTAAAACGAAAGCTAGGTATGCGCCTTTAGGAATTGGCTTGCGATCCTCAAAACTGATTGTCGACTCACCAAAGAAGGACGCAAGGAAAATTCTCAGCAGCGAATATAGGACGATGATGCTTGAAGCAAAGCTTAGTGCAAGTAAAACATAGGAGCCCGTTTCTATCGCTCCCTGTCCAATCAACACTTTACCCATAAATCCACTAAGTGGTGGGATTCCCGCCAGTGCCAGCATAACAAGGAAATAAATCCAGCCAAATAAGGGATAGTTTTGTATCAGTCCATTCATTTTCTTCACAATAGACTCGCCACTAACAAAGAACACCATACCGACCAATAAAAATAAGAGCGCTTTCGCCAACATGTCGTGAATTAAATAATAGATCGCCCCTGTCAATGAAGCCTCTGTCCCTACGGCCAAGCCTATCAAGATAAACCCGACACCGATGATGACGTTATATGTAGCAATCGTGTAGATATCCCGCCCTGCTAGCGCCCCCATGCATCCTGCAATGAGAGTAATACCTGCCATAACACCAATTATCGTATGTGTTACATCTTGGTTCAACGGGAACATCAGCGTGAAAGTACGAATAAGGGCATAGATTCCCACTTTTGTTAATAGAGCTGCAAAAAGTGCTTGCACAACGGTCGGTGGCACACTATATGACCCTGGCAGCCAGAAAAATAGGAGTAATCCCGCTTTTAAACTAAACACGACCAAAAACAGAATGGCTACTGTCGTTAGCAGTGGATCCTGCCCTGCTTCAGCTACACGCACTGCGATATGTGCCATATTCAACGTCTTGACTGTGCCGTATAAAAAGGCTAGGGCAATCAAGAACATCCAAGAAGCCACAACATTAATGAGCACATATTTCAGTGACTCCCGTAATTGTTTTTTTCTTCCGCCCAGGGCTACCAACACATACGAGGCTAGCAGCATAACTTCGAAACAAACAAATAGATTGAAAATATCGCCAGTCAAGAATGAACCATTAACACCGGCAATCAAAAATAGTACAAATGGATAAAAGAACATCTTTTCGTGTCGATCCCCTATTGTGGAGAACGCATAGAGTAAACAAATCGACGTTATGATACTTGCAGTTAAAACCAAAATAATCGAAAATGAATCCCCTACAAAAAGAATACCAAACGGGGGCAGCCAACCACTGAAATCCAGTCGCAGGATTCCTTCGGTTTGCACAGTGTTTAGCAACAGAAACGAAATGATGCTTATGAACACCATCGTAACTATACTGATGATTCGTTGCAGGATAACTTGTTCACGCAAAAAAACGAGAATGACTGCAGTAATGATTGGAATAATTAATGGCAAAACGAGTAAGTTATTCATCAGACATTCCCCTCAATTCCTGTAAATCGTCAGAACCGTTCGTTTTGTATGTTCGATAGGCCAAAACGAGTAGAAATGCTGTTGTAGCAAAGCTAATTACAATGGCTGTTAATATCAACGCCTGTGGCAAAGCATCGGTAAAAGGTCCTTCTGATTGACTAAGTAGTGGGACAACCCCTTTCTTCAGGCCGCCCATGGTCAAAATAAGTAAATGAACAGCATGTGACAATACGGCTGTCCCTAAAATAACGCGGATTAAATTTCGAGAGAGGATTAAATAGGTGCCAACTGTAACAAGAACACCAATTAATATCATGATCAATGATTCCATACTACTCATCCTCACTTATACTCAAAATAATCGTTACAAGCGTGCCGATGACGGTTAATGCAACGCCTGCTTCAAAAATGGTAACTGTCGTTAAATGTTTCTCGCCTATTACCGGGAAAGTAAAATACGCATCTGTTTGGGATAAAAATGGTGCATCGAAAAAGATGGCTCCTATCGCTGAACCCGTGGCTAAAAGTACACCCAAGCCTGCTACTTTTTTAAAGTCAAAAGGCATTTTCCTATGAACCGTTTCAAGATCATACGTAATGTAAAGAAGCACAATCCCCGAACCCAGTACAAGACCTCCTATAAAACCGCCACCTGGTGCATTATGTCCAGAGAAGAAGAGGTACACTCCGAGGGTCAAAATAATGAAAACTACACCCTTAACGACAGTTCTTAAGATGACATCATTAATTTTCAAGTGTCCGCATCCCCCTTCTTCGCTGCTTTTAGTTTAATAAGCGTATAAACACCTAAACCGGCGATAAAAAGAACAACCACTTCCAGCATCGTATCAAAAGCACGGAAGTCCCCAAGAATCGTATTGACTATATTTTTACCACCAGCAAGCTTATATGAGTCTTCGAAATAAGTAGATATCGATTCAAACTTCTCATAGTTGATGACTGCCAATCCAATCAGCGTCACTGTAGAGCCTACCAGAATAGAAATAAGCCCATTAGATACTTTTACACGTTTGGAAGACTGCTCCGGCTTTAATTCCGCCAAGTATTTAAAGCAAAGTAAATATAATGCAGTTGTGACAGATTCAACGACAAGCTGTGTAAGGGCTAGATCTGGTGCCCTGAATATAACAAAAAAGAATGCAATGCCGTAACCTAATACGCCGTTTAATAATACGGCCGTAATTCGAGACTTCGCAAATAGTAGCGCGAAGCTTGCGAAAATCATGACGAATATCAGAAGTAATTCAAAGTTTTCAACAGGTGCATCCAAGCTCGGGTTCCAGGTGAAAGCCTCCAGAAGCAAAAAGGTGCCCGCAACAATTACTACAAAGCTGATATATATATAAATAAAGTAATGCATTAGATTACCGTTCATATATCGTTTAGTCATATTTTCAGACATATTCTCGCTCGAGGAGATGATTCTTTCATACATCGCATTGAGTGTCCAATACTGAGGGAATATGCGGTAAATCTTAATCCAATATTTCATGTAGCGATATAATAGAAGCCCCAAAACAATAACGCCGATTGTCATATACAACTCTATATTGAATCCATGCCAAGCATGGATATGTGGCGTCATTTCAGCAACCGGGAATGTTGGATAGACACTGGCCATGGCAGGTCTCAAAATATACTCTCCCAAAATATTCGGGAAAAAGAAAATTGTAATTACCAATCCGATTAGAACAAATGGGGAGATTAACATACCAAATGGAGCTTCATGCGGATTCTTTTCCGCTACATCCGGCTTGATCTTGCCAAAGAACGTTTTGCTAACAATAATGACGCAGTAAACAAATGTTAAAATACTTGCTACCCAAGCAATAATCGGGATAAATATCCCGATGTTCTCGATAGAGAAGATATCCAGTTCCGTAATTGTCACTGCAGCAGCAAAGAACATCTCTTTACTTAAGAAACCATTGAAAGGCGGTAACCCGGCCATGGAAAAACAGCCGATTAAGGCAATCGTGAATGTAAATGGCAGAATCGACATTAACCCACCAAGACGCCTTATGTCACGTGTTCCTATCTCATGATCGACAATTCCGACCATCATAAATAGTGCACCTTTAAAGGTTGAGTGGTTAATTAGATGGAAAAGAGCAGCAAATGTTGCTTGCGTATAGATGATAGAGCTTGTTGAGTAGCCTAAATGGACCGCAGCGGAACCCAGTCCCAATAAACTCATGATTAAGCCGAGTTGGCTAACTGTGGAGAATGCTAAGATCGCTTTTAAATCGTACTGTCGAACTGCATTGAACGATCCCCAAAACAGCGTCATTAACCCGACTCCCGTCACCGCCCAAAACCAAACCATCTCTCCGCCAAAAACAGGTGTAAAACGTGCAACTAAATAAATACCAGCCTTCACCATTGTTGCAGAGTGCAGATAGGCACTGACGGGTGTTGGAGCTTCCATTGCATCCGGGAGCCAAATATGAAACGGGAACTGGGCGGATTTGGTAAATGCACCTAGTAATATCAAGACAAGGGCCGGAATAAATAATGCATGTTCACTGATCTGGTTAACATCCGCTATAATTTCTCTAATGCTGAATGTTCCAGACATCGTATAAAGCATCAGGAATCCAACCAGCATGGCTACGCCACCCGATACGGTGATTGTCATGGATTTACGGGCACCTGCCCTTGACGCTTTGCGGTGATGCCAAAATGCGATTAAGAGGAAGGACGATACACTCGTTAATTCCCAAAATGCATAAAGCACCATTAAATTATCCGAGAATACAACGCCTAACATTGCCCCCATAAAGAGCAATAAATAACAATAGAAATGATGAAGTGATTCTTTCATCGATAGATAAAAATTGGAATACAATATCACTAAACTTCCGACACCGGTTATTAATAAGCTAAAGATCAGGCTTAAGCCATCTATATACGTCGTGAAATTTATATTGAATGAGGGGATCCACTCAAAAGTATGGGAAACGGTTTTCCCATTTGCTATATGAGGGATATATGTAGTCAGAATAAGGAATAAACTAACGGGAACTACGAGAACGACCCAACCTATAAAACTTCTTTGCAGTCGCCTATAAAACAAGGGAATCAGTGCTGCCATAATAAACGGAGTTAGTATGATGGCAATTTCAATTGTCACAAGCTAATACCTCCTAAATTTGTAACATAGCTCGAATTTAACGAATTCGCTCTATCCTCTTGACTTGCAAAATTACTCACTTCATAATAATGTGTCATAAAGAAGTTAAATTCCAAAGTCTTAACTATTTTACAAATATGTCAATTTTAATGTACTTTTCGCAAAAAGTATTAAATATTACAATAGTAAGTATACATTAGGAACGGATGAGATGCACTCAATTCGCATTTACTTTTGCTTATTTATACAGTCTTTTGCTTAAAGATAAATAGTATATTTTAATAACAAACTTATATTAAGAGGAGCAAACTATCAATGAAGCATGTGAAGAGAATGGATGAAAGTATTTTAGTTTGTGTTTATTACGGACTTAATGGCGAGCGTCTTATTCGTAGAGGGCATAAACTTGCGACGTTACTAGATTGTCCGCTTTATATATTAACCGTTGACGCTAAGCCGCTTGATGCTTTTGATGCTGAAAAGTCAGGCTATATTGAAAGATGGTCCGAACTATCTAGAGAATTAGAGGTAGAAGAATTTATCATTCGGGATAACGAAAAACACCCAATTCAAAAAGTAGTTGCAGAGATTGCGCGTGAAAAAAATATCACCCAAATAATTGTTGGACAAAGTGCTCAAAGCAGGTGGGAAGAGATTACAAAGGGTTCATTTTTGAATGTTTTACTTAAAGAAGTCCCTTTTGCCGATTTCCACATTGTTGCCGTGAAGCGTCCCGTTGATGAGGAACATGAAACATTTGAAAAAGGTGTACGTGCATATGTCGTCCAGGATCTAGATAACTATAAAATCGTATTCACATGCCCAAAATCAGTATCCATCGAAGGAATCTTCTTTAAAGAACTTGGAACAGACTTTGACAATGGTATTTTTAAGTTCTCCCATCAAAATAAAATGAACGAAGTCAGGATAAAAGAAGGCCTAGTCACGAATCCGCACCTCATACATTCGATCTACGGCGTTTCAAACATCTAAATAAAATTTCACAGAACTGCACCCCAAAGGCTAGAAGGAATTCTAACCCTTGAGGTACAGTTTTTTTATTTCCACATCCGTCAATCTGCATACAGTACCTTCCTTCCGCCCATGATAGAACTATAGCGAAAGGAGAATTATCATGGACGGTTTTAGTAACATTCATGTCGGGGAGACACTCTTAAGGTCAATACTCTCCTTCTTTACGATACTGGTTTTGGCTCGCATTATAGGAAAAAAACAACTTAGCCAATTAACCTTTTTCCATTATATTACCGGGATTACAATCGGGTCCATTGCGGCTGAAGTTTCTACCCAGCATGACACCGACTATTGGGATGGTTTTTTGGCACTGATTTGTTGGACTCTCCTTACTCTTTTAATTAGTTTTCTAACCTTGAATTTTTCAAAGATCCGAATACTCATTGATGATCGGCCGACGATATTAATTCAAAATGGAACAATTTTAAAAAAAGGCATGAAGAAGGCACGTATCCATACAGATGAGCTCGGAATGTTATTGAGGGAACAGGGTATTTTTTCCTTCAACGAAGTCCATTACGCAATTTTTGAAACAAATGGAGAACTTAGCATATTAAAGAAGCCTTCCTTCGCAAATGCAACAAAACCGGATGTCGGTGCAGACCTCTCCCTCCCATGCCATTTACCTACAGAGATTATCAGAAGTGGAAAAATAGTAAGAAAAAATTTAAAGGAACTCAATCTTTCTGAAAAATGGGTCATGGATAATTTAAAAACTAAAAATGTCGATATTAAAGACGTATACATCGCCCAGGTGCTTCAAGATAACTCACTGTACATTAGCTTAAACAGTCAAGACAACTAATCCCCCAACTAAAAAAACCGGCAGCATCAAGTGCTGTCGGTTTTACTATTAAAGCCATTCTTTTATTTCATCATAATGCGGCAAGGCAGTTAATGCACCAGCTTTTGTTGCAGCAAATGCTCCCAATCGGTTTCCGAAGCTTACACATTTCACTAATTCTTCATTGGTTGTCGGTAATCCGTTGAAGTGGACAAAGCGCAGCACACCGGCCATAAACGCATCCCCCGCTCCAGTTGTGTCAACTGCTTCTACCTTTTGAGTCGGGACGTGGATGGTTTCACCATTCAACACTGCATAAGCACCATCCGCTCCCACCGTGATTAGCACAATTGGAACCAGATACTGATTTAATATCTCGATTCCTTCTTGAATGCTATTAGTTTGTGTTAGGAAAAACAGCTCTTCGTCAGTTAATTTTAATATATGTGCATCTTCGAAAAAAGAGGTGATTGTTTCACGGCAGATATCTTCGCTGCTCCAGCGCAGAGGACGGATATTGGCATCAATTGCAATGACTACCCCTTTATCCTTGGCCATTTCCACAGCTCTTCTTGTAGTTGCAAGTGCTGTTGGATGAAACATTGTTCCGGAACACACATTAAATACAGAAGCTTTTTTAAACGCTCCTTCATTTAGCTGCTCTGGCTCAACTTGCAAATCTGGCGCCTCATCAACGTAATCTTTGAAAATGCGCTCACATTCTTCAGTTAGATGAACATATACGCCACTGACACGTTTTTCGGGTGTAATAATGGCGAAATCCATATTTACGCCTTCAGTTTTAAGTTCATTTCGTACAAATTGTGAAATTTCATCATCACCAGTTATTGTGATCAGGGATGATGGAGCACCGATTCTACTAATTCCTGCTGCTACATTTACTGTTGCACCACCAAGAAATGTTGTAAATGATGTATTTGTTCTATCATTAGCTATATAATCAACAAAAGCGTCACCGTATACTAATACGAAATCTTTATTATACTCACTCATGAGTTGTTAGGCCTCCGAATTTTTACTTAACTCAGCGTAACACAAAATTTATGTAATCTTAAAATTTAAAACTATTCAGACAGGTGAAAAGGACATATCTTCCTTCAAGAATTTGTTATAATTTTTATGAAAGGAAAGATGACTCATGACATTTTACATAAGAAAAGCTATATTAGAGGATGGTCCTCAAACCGCCCCTTTAATTTACGAAGCTATTGGGGATATTGCAAACCGTCTGACAGGTGAAACTGAAATTACCCAAATAATATCCGCTCTTGAGGTGCTCTTTGGAAGAACAGACAATCGGCATTCTTACTTAAATACTTATGTTGCAGAAAATGAAGGATCAAAGGAGATCTTAGGTATACTAGTTTCGTATAGCGGACAAGTTGGTTCAGAGCTGGATGTCAAATTGCAGCGATGGCTTGAACAAAAAAATGGACCTATCACTATGATTGATGCGGAAGCACATCCTGACGAATACTATGTAGATACGGTATGTGTAGCCGGTCATGCACGCGGATTAGGCATAGGTACAGCACTTTTGCAATATGCAGAGCAAGTCGCACTACTGGAAGGGTATTCAAAAATCGCTTTAAATGTTGAGGCAAAAAAGGTGAAGGCCCAAAAATTATATGAACGACTGGGCTATGTTGTTACAGAGCCCTGGACAATTATCAACGAACCATTTTTTCATATGGTCAAAACAATTAATTAGAAATGCAGGTAATACATCATGAAATTACAACTTTTATATCCATTGCTAATCGTTATCGCATCGAGCAGTTATGGCTTATTATCAACCATCATTAAAGTAGCGATGGGGCACGGATTCACATCTAACGAGGCTGTATCCAGCCAATATATTATTGGATTTATATTGGCATTGGTTTTATTTCTTTTCACACAAAGAAAATTACCAAAAATAAATAAATCCGGAATCATCACAATCGTATCGGCGGGTGCCATTACCGCTACTACCGGGATGGTTTATGGATTAGCCTTAAATTATGTAACCGCATCACTTGGTGTCGTATTATTTTTCCAATTTACTTGGATAGGATTACTGATTGACTGTATCATCCATAAACGATTACCCAACCGTTATGAGGCGCTTTCACTTGTCTTCTTACTTGGTGGGACAATTCTGGCTGCCGGTGTACTGGATACAGATCTTTCAACAATACCATGGCAAGGCTGGGTCTATGGGTTACTGGCAGCTACAAGCTTTGCCATATTTATTCAAATTAACTCTAGACAAATTGAAGGAATGCCGACCGTCACACGTACTTTCCTGATGTCGCTTGTGGCGTTGATCATGATTTCCATTTTCTTATCACCCGAGATTATTTGGAATGGCACATTATTTAAGACAAACTTGTGGATTTTCGGAATAATATTGGGGATTTTCGGCATTATCTTGCCGATTTTACTGCTCTCTATTGCCGTACCGAAAGTAGGAGGAGCGCTATCTTCTATTTTAAGTGCCATGGAATTGCCTGTAGCAATTATTGCATCCGTCATAATATTACACGAAACTCTTACAATGTTGCAGTTGCTTGGAATTGTACTAGTGCTTGTCGGAATGGTACTGCCTACTGTCCTAGCCCAAAGAAAAAATGCCGCCTAACATTTAATAGTAGTAGATAATTATTAAGGTCGATTGAGCTTTCGAGTTGAAATCGGCCTTTTACTACTATTAGGACTGATCAGTTAGAAATACATGTTTTGTCGAAAGGCGTGTTTTTATGTTCCAGGATTATAAGAGTCGGATAAATGCGCACGAAGGAGAGCATTTCCCTTCCAATACTTACCGTCAAATCGTGCTCCAACCTGCCTTTGAAGAAGCAAAAAGGAATTTTTTAATATCAATGGTGCATACACACATTGCCCATTTATTCATGCTTGAAGAACAAAAGCTGGTGTCGGAAAAAGAAGCCAAGCAAATTGGTAAAGCGATTGCAGAGATAGACTTGAATACCTATGCACAATCCGAGTATGATCCTCAATTTGAAGACTTGTTTTTCCGTATTGAGCATCAACTAATTGAATTGGCTGGGGATATTGCTGGTAATCTTCATATTGGGCGAAGCCGAAACGATATGGGGATTGCGATTTATCGAATGACACTGCGAAAAAAACTATTAGCCTTAATGGACGAATTACTGCACCTGCGATCCTCGCTTATCATCTTTGCAAAACAACATACCGATACCATCATGATAGGGTATACCCACACACAACAAGCACAACCCACAACCTTCGCCCATTACTTAAAAGCAGTCATCGATCAATTAACAAGGGATTTTAAAAGAATGCAAGCTGCTTTTGATACCATTAACCAAAGCAGTATGGGAGCGGCAGCTTTAACAACGACTGGATTTAACATTGACCGTGAACGGATGAAGGACCTTCTTGCATTTGATGCTATTATTGAAAATGCTTGGGATGCTGTTGCTGGTGCCGATTACATTGCAGAGGCAGCCAGTGCCATACAACTTGCAGCACTTAATCTTGGCCGTACATCGCAGGACTTCCTTCAGTGGGCTACGCAAGAATTCAATGCTTTCAGTCTGGCTAACCCGTATGTTCAAGTTAGTTCCATCATGCCGCAAAAGCGAAACCCGGTATCCATCGAGCATACACGTGCTCTACTATCTTCGGTTGTAGGTGATGCCCAAACCGTCTTGCAAATGATTCATAATACGCCCTTCGGTGATATAGTCGATACAGAAGATGATCTGCAGCCTTATTTATGGCGTGCAATGGACAAATTGCGCGGAATTTATAAACTATTTGGAAGTTTAGTGGTCACAATGGAAGTGAATAAAGAACTGCTTTTAAAACGTGCTAAAAACAGCTTTGCAAATGTAACAGAGCTTGCCGACTCCCTAGTACGTTCAGAGAGGATTTCCTTTAGACAGTCTCATTGCATTGTGAGTAGCTGTATCCAAACACTTCTTGCTGAAAAAAAGGAATCCATTGAAAACCTTACTTGGGAACTAGTAAATGAAAAGTCCATTGAAGTAACGGGAAAACCCCTAAAAATTTCAAAACAACTTTTTTATAATGCTTTAAAGCCTGATTTTTTCATCAAGGTAAGATCACTGTATGGTGGACCCGCACCTGAAACCATGCATAAGTCTCTTTTGCAATCTGAACAAGCAACCACGTCAATGTCGCAATGGATTAAAGAGAAGCACGATAAAATCAATAACAGCGAAAATCAGCTTTATGAATATCTTGAAGGATGGACCAAAGAATGAAACAATCGATCATTTTAGCAGTGGACGGCGGAGCAACAAAAACAACTATTACACTACGGACAATCCAAGGGGAATGCCTTTTTGAAAAAACAACAACAGGTTCCAACTATCAAACAATCGGCGTAGATGCTGTCAGTGTGATCCTCAATGACCTACTCCACGGCGCATACCTTTCTACTAAACTTAAATCCATTGATGTAGCTGTTTTTGCCATGGCTGGTATCGATACAAAATCAGATCTCGAAATGGTTACACAGATTATTGAGCAAAGCTTGCAAAATACTCCCTTTCATATTGAAAATTTAGTTATCGAGAATGATGTTCAAGCTACCCTAATCGGTTTAGTACAAAATACTCCAGGTATGTTACTAATTTCAGGCACAGGTTCCATAGCATTTGGGACAGATGGAAGAAATAGATTTTTCCGTACAGGTGGCTGGGGGCACCGCGCAAGCGATGAAGGCAGTGGCTATTGGATAGGTCGACAAATTTTAAAGGGCATTTTTAGAGCAGAAGATGGGCTAGATTCACCAACTGTCCTCAAAAAACTAGTACTTGAGAAACTCAAGATTAATTCAGTGGACCAGCTGGTGAACTGGCTTTACCATCCAGAGTACACAAACAGCCACATGGCGAGTATCAGCTCCGTTTTGCAAGAAGCTATCTCACTCAATGATGAGAAAGCCATTCGTATAGCACAAAGTGCCGCAAATGAACTTTTTTTATTAGTTAATGCAACGCTCAAAAAACTTCATTATGATGGTGAGCCATTCACACTCCATCTAAACGGTGGAATTTTAAGGCATGACACGTATATCAGAAATGAATTGGTTCAATTTATTCACCAGGAATATCCTCATATTGCGATTGCTTTGTGCAAACATAACCCCATTGAATATATAGTGAGAAGAGCAAAATATGCATTAAAAATAAGCTGATTCCACAGAAGATGTAGCCTAAATAAATTAATCTCGGTTTATTGCTTGAGTAGGAAATCCATCTAACCATTTTCCGACCTCGCTCCCAAGCCGGCTTGAATCACAAACAAAGAGGTGTCTCAACATCTTATGAGACACCTCTTTCCATTTACTTATTATAATTCCATTTTCTTCACACCATCATCTGTAGAAAAGTATAAATAGCCTTCATCTACAAATAGGTTGTTCACTTCATCACGGTACAATATCGACTCTTCTGTACCGTCGGTTCGTATTTTGGAGAGGTAAGCCCCGTTGGAGTAGTTACTAAAGTACAACCAATCCCCAAAGCCAACAATAAATTGTGCCCTACTCTCTGTTAAGCGTGTCGATTCACCTGTATTCATATCCATTCGGTATAGGATATTATTGTCATCGACATTACTATAATAAATCAAGCCATCCTGTTCGTATGCATGATCGATTTGTGCCATAAAGTCATAATTCGTATTGGAGGCCTTTGGATAATCTACTTTAATCCAACTATGGTCTAGCTCCATTTTGTTATCATTGATTAAGAAATACTCGTAACGAACAACATTTTGACGGTCTGGCGTCGGGTCATTCCATGTTGTATCGAGATGATACCAATTGCCATCCACTTTTACTAGATTCCAAGCATGACCACCGGTATAGACTTCCCCCACAACATACTGCGTCTCAACACCTAAACCTTCCAGCATTTTTAACGCCAGCAAAGCATATCCCTGGCAAACACCTCTATGTTCTTCTAAAACGGCGTAGGCACTATGAGGGCTCGCCGTCGTGTCCTCACTATAGGCTGTCGATTTTACAATATAATCATTCACGAACTTCACTTTCTGGAAATCGGACATCTCTTCCGGTGAAACACTAGACAGGATACCTGCCACCTTTTCATTCACAATTTCCTCCTGGGCCAAATTCGTCAAGTATGTTTGATGAACTTTAATTTTGGCATCAAAACTGCTATATTCATATTCGATTGTGCGATCCGCCAGATGACCTAAAATATAATGATCGCGATTTGCTGCTTCGTTGACAGCTGTTTGAATCATCTTTTCAATGTTAGTCGTGCTTCCAACATAGTGAATCTCAAAATTCGTTTCCCATCTACTTAAATAATAGTAAAAGGCTTCTTCTAATTCTTCTTGTGTTTGGACACTATCCGGCAATTCTACATCCATGGTAATAAGGGTATCTGCTGCCGTACTTACAACGTTATCCCTTGCAGAGTTGACTGTAGCTAATACATCGGATGTCGCATCCTGTATGGTTACTTCATTTTCACCGATAAACTGTTGTGCTTCCTCCAGCCATTGGGAGCCGAAATCATACATCGGCTTTGCAAGTACTATAGCTATGACGAGAAAAGTTATTCGTATAAACAATGCACATCACCTCTACATGATTTCTAGTCCAATGTATTTTTCATTCTAATTGCTCGTTATTACCGTTTCTTATAATTAAATTTCATATTCAATAGAAGGTAGATATTTTTCCCCGAAAATCTTCTTTAAAACTTCTTGAGCTTCTTCTTTCATTTCATCTGTTATGGACGAATAAATGACTGAAATGGCCTTTGTAATAATGACGATATCGTCAGCCAAGCCTACAGCCGGCAACATGTCCGCAACCAAGTCGATTGGTAAAATGAAGTAGCCTAATACACCCAGGATCATCAATTTATGTTCCTTCGGCAATTCAGGACTCTTTAAAGCACAATACAATATGGCAACACCATTCAACACTCTAAACCCCAAATTTGCTCCATATTTTTTCAATTTATTTATAAATTTATCTGGGGAATAGTGTTTTGCCTTCCCGCTTATTGTTGTCTCCAAGTGTAAATTTTCGTTCATATAAACTCCTCCTCTATCCCATCAACAATATCTATTTCATTACTATCATTACCAATTAATAAAAAAAGTACTACACAAAAGGTTATTCTATAAAAGAAATCGTTTTCCTTTATGCATTCCCAAGGTATCAGAAGTTAAGTTTTAATTTCTTTTATCCCTTTATGGCATTCATATTGTTGTAGTTTTGTTGGATGACTCTTGTAGTTTCGGAATTTATACTTTTATCTTTATCAAATTTTATGTCTTTTAATTTGTTCGTTCAATGGAAAATTAATGAAACTGTCTATGAATCAGTGGAAGAAAAGTATTCCTTGAGGCAATAGAGGTTGATCGCCAGCTATTTTTTTAGTTACAGTCCTCTTTCATACCGAAGAGCATCAATAGAGTCTGCTAATTGTTCAAATGTCACAGTTCATTCCCTAATAATCTATTTTTTCTTCCCACTATCATATACTATATTCTCTAAACTCTATTATTATAACTACTAATAGAAATATAAATCCCTTTGAACATTATGCACTCAAAGGGATTTGATCATATGGTTTTTATTTTTTTGGAACGGCTACCCAATGGTTTGGCGATACTTCTATTAATTCCGTATTCTGAACATTATATTTGATTGCATTTGACTCTTTATCCAGCACTCTTTCCTTCTGCTTCTCGATAGCAGGGTCTGGAATCGGGATGGATTGTAGAAGTGCCTTTGTATATGGATGCTGGGGATTTGAATATAATTCCTCACTCTCCGCAAGTTCGACAATCTTCCCTCCATACATAACCGCGACTCGATCACTGATATGTTTGACCATCGATAAATCATGTGCAATGAATAGATATGTCAATCCAAGTCGATGCTGCAAGTCTTTCAACAAATCCACAATTTGCTTTTGAATTGATACATCCAGTGCGGATAAGGGTTCATCACAAACGATAAATTCGGGATCGACTGCCAATGCACGTGCAATTCCTATACGTTGACGCTGCCCGCCGGAAAACTCGTGGGGGTAACGACTTGCATGAGCTTTATTCAATCCTACTAATTCGAGCAATTCTTCTACACGTGCTCTACGTTCTTCTTTACTTTTAGCAAGGCCATGTAGATCTAGTGCTTCCCCAATAATATCCAACACTTTTTTCCGTGGGTTCAATGAAGAATAGGGATCTTGGAAAATAATCTGCATATGCCTTCTCATTGTTTTCAGCTGTTTCTTTGACAGACGTGTAATGGGAATCCCTTTATATAAAACATCTCCATCCGTTGGCTCATGTAATTGCAAAATTGTGCGGCCCGTTGTTGATTTACCGGAACCCGACTCACCTACCAGACCGAGAGTTTCACCCGGATAAATCTCAAAAGACAAGTCATCTACCGCTTTTAGCGTATCACCATGCCCTAAATCAAAATGCTTTTTTAATGATTTAATTTCAAGGAGCGGCTTGGATAAATCAAGGTTTGCACTTAACAACGGTGCTTTCTTCGGCTCCTTTTTTTCATGCAGTTTCGGCAATGCATTTAGCAAACGTTTTGTATAATCATGCTTTGGATTGTCGAATATTTCCTCCGTCGTTCCTTCTTCAACAATTTCGCCCTCTTTCATGACAATGACGCGATCACACATTCCTGCTACTACGCCTAAATCATGTGTAATCAAAATAATGGATGTACCTAACTTTTCTTGCATGTTTTTCATCAAAGTTAAAATTTGTGCTTGAATTGTTACATCCAATGCTGTTGTCGGTTCATCTGCAATGAGGAGGGATGGATTACATGCCAGTGCCATCGCAATCATTGCTCTTTGGCGCATCCCCCCCGAAAATTCATGCGGATACTGTTTATAGCGCTTTTCACTATGTTTAATCCCTACTAATTCCAGCAACTCAATCGTCTTCTTGTATGCATCCTCTTTTGACACTTGTTGATGTTTTTTTAAACTTTCAGCTATTTGTTCACCGATTCGGATTGTAGGATTCAAGGAAGTCATAGGATCTTGAAAAATCATGCTAATATGCTGCCCGCGGACAGATTCCATCTCTTTTTCCGACTGTTCGACTAAGTTCTTTCCTTGGAAATTGATCTCACCTGACTTTAAAAAGCTTGGCGGTGATGGAAGCAATCGCATGATGGACCTTGCAGTTACACTTTTCCCACTGCCGGATTCCCCAACAATTCCCAAAGTTTCCCCTTTTTCAACATGAAAGCTGATGCCTTTGACTGCCTCAAACTCCTTTTCATCACCAATGAAAGAAACTTGAAGGTCCTTCACCTCTAATAATGTATTATTCATGTTTATCTTCCTTTTAAAAAAGTAATTTCTTAGTTATATTGACATAATCGTTTCCATACTTTACTATACCACTAGGAATAGTTTAATATAGTGAGGATAATAATTCAAGGTGAAGATATCTATGTTGTTATGAAGGAAGGGGGGCAGCAGATGACACGAAGCATAAATACCCAAACTAAAAATACATCAACATTGCTTGACAGCACTTATCAGAGGCTAACAAACAGGGGAAGAATTGACGGAATTCTTTTATTTATTCTAGGGTTGCCGGTTCATATCGTAACATTTTTGTTGTTCTTCTTAAGAAAAAGCCAAAATCAATACGCTGATGCATATAAAAAAAGCGAAGAAGAATTGATTTCAAGTGGGATATTAGATACTTGGAGAAAGCAATTTTTAGAACAGGAACAAACCAAAGCAAGTTTTTTCCATGAATCTTTAACAGCTGATCAACTAAACAGAAATGTGGATTTACTTGTTCAAGGAAAGCTCCAAAAGGAAGTGGAGATACGGGTACATTCATCAGGATTAGAGAAGTATACGTATCATAACTACTTTAAACAGCTGTTGAAAAAGCGCAATTTTGTGATGGTTTCAGCTATACCCGGCATTTTGATGTATGCATTATTACTTTTATATAGTAATCCATTTGTTCAATTTATTTTCGAGCGTGTACTCCAGACAATATTCGTTATTTTGGGTGTGGCGACACTTGTATTTACCATTCTCTATATCTCGCCGTTGGATCCGGCAAGAAATATACTCGGTATCGAAGCAACACCCGAACAAATCGAAAACTTTAACCGACTTTATGGATTGGATCAACCGTATTTAACTCAATTGTGGAATTCCCTATCCGGATTATTCACCTTTGACTTGGGGACTTCCTTTGCAGGGAAAGAGGATATTGTTGCAAGTATAGCCAATAAATTTCCCGTCACCCTTAACATTGCCCTGCTTTCATTACTGATGGCAATCATCATTGCGATACCGGTCGGGATTATTTCTGCCATTCGCCCAAATTCATTCATGGATTATACATTTATGATTGTGGCGCTAATCGGGCTATCGATTCCAAGCTTTTGGCAGGGGTTAATTTTCATTTTGACCTTCTCTCTCGAGCTTAATTGGTTCCCTGCAACCTATAATCCTCAAAACTGGTTATCTCTCGTATTGCCAATAGTTGTGCTTGGTACGTCACTATGTGCCTCAATTGCAAGAATGACACGTTCATCCATGCTTGAAGTCATAAATGAGGATTACATTATCACAGCCAAAGCAAAAGGATTAAACGAAAGAAAAGTCATTTCAAAGCATGCAATTCGAAATGCAATGATACCGATCATTACTGTCATCGGGCTACTGTTTGGAGGGATGTTGGGCGGAGCTTCCGTTACGGAGAAAGTCTTCAACATTAGCGGGATCGGGAGCTACATTGTAGATAAACAATTTATACCGGATATTCCTGCAATACTGGGTGGCGTTGTTTATATCGCCATCACCATTTCGATTGTTAACTTGATTATCGACATTACTTATGCATTTTTTGATCCACGAATTCGCTCAAAAATGAAAAAGGAGGGGTAATGTGAAAGTCATATCAAACTTAAAGCTACTAATGAAAATTACAAAGGAGTATGGGAATGCTCACTTTACATTATCCTTTTCCGCCATTTTTTCATTGCTATTTTTACTATATAGTTATAACTTCAATACCCAAAGCATTCGTCCTATTGTTCTAGCATTTTTTATTATTTATTTGCTAACAACAGTTTATGCTTGGTTTATCTCTAAATCTATAAAAAAAGATTTGGCAACTAATAGAGAGATTCGGGGACGTACACGAATGCTTGGCTATCCATTGATACTGACCGTACTCGTTGGAAATGTTTTCGCCAGCAGTTATGGGATTTCATTGGTTTCGAAAAACAAAACGCCCGAATATACATTTGCAGCTTACGCATTGTTGACCCAGTTGTTTATTATCGGGATTTCAGGATTCAATCTTTTTAAACCTTATGTCATCGATACATTTTTACCGGCGATCAGTGCTTTTGTTTTACTTGCTGTAATTTTCGGCCTGATGGTTATTCTTGTCGCTAAATATGTGACGTCAACATCTGCACCAAAGTGGATGTTTCCGATTGGTATCGTTTTGCTATTGCCTGTTTTGACAGGTAATTTATTTTCTTTGCTGCTCGGGTATGGTCTTATTAAAAAGGCGCGGCAAAAAGATGCTTCTTCTATTGAAAAGTGGCAAAAAATATGGAGTAAAATCCTGCGCAATTCAATGGCCGTATTCGGAATGTTTTTTATCATTTTCATGTTTTCATTGTCCGTCGTAAGTCCCTGGACATTTGATTATGACTTTGCAACACAGAACAATTATTCTGCCATCTTACAGACACCAACACTTGAATACCCACTAGGTACAGATGACTTCGGTCGTGATTTGTTCTCAAGAATTGTCTTTGGTGCCCAAATTTCGTTAATCGTCGGGTTCTTCTCAACGATTATACCAGCCGTAGTTGGTGGTTCACTTGGCGCAATTTCAGGTTACTATGGCAAGAAGACCGATAACATCATCATGCGTCTTCTCGACATTTTATATGCGATACCGGGTATTTTACTGGCAATCGCCATCATCGCTGCATTCGGTGCAAATACAGTCAATTTAATCATCGCCCTTAGTGTAGGTTCTATTCCTACTTATGCACGTACGATGAGAGCTACTGTAATGCAGATTTCCAATTATGAATTTGTAGAATCTGCCAGGGCCTTAGGTGCTTCCGACAGTTCGATTATTTTTAAGCATATCGTTCCAAATTCTATGGCTCCGATGATTGTAAAAGCTACTTTAACAATCGGCAGTGCCGTCATCTCAACAAGTAGTCTCAGTTTCCTGGGATTAGGCGTTGAACCGCATATTCCTGAATGGGGGAATATTTTAAAAATCGGTAGTACTTATCTTGAAACCCATTCATTTTTAGCTATTTTTCCAGGGTTATGTATTATGCTGCTCGTGCTTTCATTCAATTTCTTTGGTGACGGCTTACGGGATGCTCTTGACCCTAAAACAAACTAACAAACTATTTTTAGGAGGATTACTATGAAAAAGCTATTAGCTTTATTATTTGTTGCAGTCCTGGCACTTGCTGGATGCGTACAAAAAAAATCGGATGTTGAAGGCGGAGGCAATGCCGAGACATCTTCTGGTGAAAAACCAACAATCGAAATCCTAGGTCAAACAGCAAATGAAAATGATCTAAATATTTTGCGTGACCAACTATCGAAAAATGGATTTGAAGTAGTATTAAACATTCAACCAGACTATGGTTCATACTCTGCACAAAAAGATGCAGGGAATTATGATATTGCTCTATCAAGCTGGACAACAGTAACAGGGAACCCTGACTATGCTGTTCGTGGCCTGTTTAAAACTGGTGGTGACTACAGTGTTGTTAGTGATTCAAAATTAGATGAATTAATCGACAAAGCGAGTTCTTTAACAGGTGATGAAGCAAAAGAAGCATACGCTGAACTTGAACAGCTTTTAGTATTCGATCAAGCTTACATCGCACCGCTTTACATTTCGAAAAAAGCTCAAGGCATTTATTCAAAGAAGGTTAATCCTGAAACAGTCCTTCTTCCGAAATCTCGTGCGCAAGTTTGGGAAAACATCTCATTTAATGATGAATCCCTTAACGCCAGCGAAACTTTAGTATTGCACCAAGCTATCTCATCTTTGACGTCTCTTGACCCGATCAAGGGTAATGATGGTTCTATCAACACATTAAACACAAACATGTACGTTCGTTTAGTGAATTTAACTGAAGACGATCAAGTGGTCTCTGATGGTTCGTTATCATACAACCATGTAATGGCCGATGGTAACTCGGAATATTACTTCATCTTGCGTGATGATATTAACTTTGCCAAAGTTGAGAATGGTGCAGCGGTTGATACAGGGGAACTTGTATCTGCAGAAGATGTTGTCTTCTCTTTAAACCGTGCAAAGGATGAAAAATCCGTACCGGATCACCGCACATATAGTATTCATGAAAATATTGAAACTGTCGAAGTTGTAACAGACTTAGCGGAATTGCAAAACGCCAAAGCGGCTGGTTCTGATGAAACAGTTTTAGATGCATTATCAAAAGAATTGCCACAGGCAGTAACTGAAGTAGTGGAGTCAGAAGATCAAGTTGACAATGCTGCCGGGAAATATCAAGTTGTGAAAATCACTACACCAAACCCATTCCCGCAAGTTTTAAACTACTTAGCTCACCAATCAGGTGGCATCGTTTCTGAAAAACAAGTAACAAGCATTAATACGTATGACGTAGCAAGCTATGACCCAAACACGGATATTGCTTACGGTGACCAAGCAACAGTGACGGAAGGCAATTCTTACAACAATCACTTATATGCAAGCGGGCCATACATTTTGGTACAAAAAAATGATTATGAAGCTACATTTGTAAAAAACCCTGCTTACCGTGTAGGTAGTGAATACGAACCAAAAATCTCAAACATTTCAGTTCGCTTCATCGATGATAACGACAGTGCACTTTCTGCATTGCGAAATGGCGAGATTGATGTATTGCAAACAGTACCTGAAACAAAAATTGACATCGTTAAATCAGATGAGAATTTAAAGTTGAATGAAGCGGATAGTAATGCTGTGGCCTACTTGCAATTCAATACAAAAGGCCGCGAAGTTTCTGATTCTGCCGACTTACGCAAAGCTGTCCTTTACTCTATTAACCAAGAAGAATTCATTACGTATTACCAAGGGAATAAACTTCCGGCTGTTTCGACTGTATCGCCTCTAATTGATACTGGATTAAAACTTGAAGCAGATGGTGAGAAAGTAAAAGAATTCCTGAAAGCTTATAACGAAAGTAAATAATCGAATTTTAATTTTAAAAGCTGGGGTATGTCAAAAATGACATACCCCAGCTTTTCTTTTTTTACCGAGAAACCATCTGTGATAACTCTGCTCTAAATGCTGTAATGGCTTCCTCTGTATTAACTTTTAACCCCAATTCGTATAACACATCACCTATGTGCCGAATTGCACTTTCCAGCATTTCACGCGTTGTATTGCCCATATGACCAATACGGAATGCATTGCCTGCTAGATGTGCCAACGCACCGGCTACAATCACGCCTTTATGTGAAAGAAGTGTTCTGAATGACATGTCGTCCACGCCTTCCGGGTATAACATACAGCTTAATGTCGGCGCTGCCACCTCTTCAGCGGCCAATGATTCCATTCCAAACGTGCGAAGAGCGGCGCGAACTCCACGACCAAAAGCGATATGACGTTTTTCTCGCTGTTCGATCCCTTCCTCTAAAATTATATTCAGCGCTGTGTTATAGGCATAGATTAAATTTACCGGAGGCGTTGCGAAATACTTGGATGGATCCTGCATAATCGGTATCCAATTCTTGATGTCACAATAGTAGGCCGTGATTGTACCCAAGGCTTCCCTTGCCTCCAAAGCACTTTGATTAAACGCCACAATGGCCAGCCCCGGAGGAACGCCAATTGCTTTTTGGGAACCCGTCAATACGACATCAATTTTATAATCCGGATGTCCATAAGTTTTGCTCATCTTCTCATCAAGAGCTGCTGTTGCTACCACTCCATCTAAAATGATCAGTGCTCCTGCTTGTTTTATTATTGGTACGAGTTTTTCCAAATTCGATATGACACCTGTTGATGTATCGGCGTGAGTGATTGTGACAGCTTTATAATTATCGATAGACAACTTTTCTTGAACGACTGATGGATTTACTTGTTTCCCCCATTCAGCTTGCAAAACATCCACTTCAATGCCATAAGCATTGGCTAGTGGTGTAAACCTGTCACCAAAATAGCCGTGACTAATGACAAGTATTTTTTCCCCTCTTCCAACTGTATTTACAATCGCCATTTCCATTGCCAATGTACCGGAACCTGCCACTATAAATACTTCACCATCTGTTTGCAGTAGGCGTTTTGTTTGCTGTATTGCCGATTTGAACGTGGATACGAAACGTGGATCGGTATGTCCTCTTGTTTCACTTGCTAGTGCCTCATAAATTTCATCAACTACTGGTGTTGGACCTGGTACTAGAAGCAATTCCTTATTTTTCATAACACGACATTTCCCCTTTGCTATGTAATTCCTTTATAGTTCAATTCTTTTAGCCTATGATAAATTCCTTCTAAAAATTAAAAGAATGTCCCACCGGCCCAATCCAGCCAGTAAGACATCCCATCCCCATCTCAAAAAATATATATAATCCCCTTGTTTGAAACTATCAGAAATAGTGGTTTGGAGGCAACTTGCTTCTGATAGATATTAGCTGATTCTTTCATAACCCGGTAGTGTTAGAAATTCAACAAACTCATCTTGCTCGACTAAAGTTTTAAACAGTCCAGCCGCCTCTTCATAACGACCTGTACGATATGCTTGTTCCCCAACAGCACCTTTAATTTTTGCAAGCTCTTCTTTCAAAAGTTCCAGCGTTAATTCAAGTGTCACTTCGCGCCCATCCTGGAGCATTCCCTTTTCATGGCGGATCCATTGCCAAACTTGGGTACGGGAAATCTCGGCGGTTGCTGCATCTTCCATTAAATTATTAATTGGTGCAGCACCATTTCCACGTAGCCACGATGCGATATATTGGACTCCGACGCTTAGATTGATGCGAAGTCCTTCTTCTGTAATTGTGCCTTCTGGAACGGCAACTAGGTCGCTTGCGGTTACATTGACATCCTCGCGTTTTTTATCAATTTGGTTTGGCGTTTTCATAATGGCATCAAATTGTTCCATCGCTACCTTTACTAATCCAGGGTGGGCCACCCACGTACCGTCGTGTCCATCAGTAGCCTCCCTAAGTTTATCTTCCGCAACTTTTGCAAAGGCTGTGTTATTAGCTTCTTCATCATTTTTCACCGGAATTTGGGCCGCCATCCCCCCCATTGCCGGCGCATTCCGCTTATGGCAAGTTTGGATGCATAAAGATGTATAAGCCTTCATGAACGGAACTGTCATCGTCACTTGACCACGATCAGGCAATACGACGTTCGGTTGATTGCGCAGACGTTTGATAAAGCTGAAAATATAATCCCAACGTCCACAATTAAGGCCGGCAGAATGCTCGCGCAATTCGTAAAGGATTTCATCCATCTCAAAAGCCGCGACAATGGTCTCAATCAGAACAGTCGCCTTGATTGTACCTTGCGGGATTTTCAAATAGTCTTGGGCATAAACAAATACATCATTCCACAAACGTGCTTCTAAGTGGCTTTCAAGCTTTGGCAAGTAGAAATAAGGACCTGTTCCGCGAGCAATCAATTCTTTTGCATTATGGAAGAAATACAGGCCAAAATCAAAGAAGCTACCTGACATCGGTTCACCATTTACCAATAGATTTTTCTCCAACAAATGCAACCCTCTTGGACGAACGATTAGTACAGCCGTTTGATCGTTTAAGCTGTATGTTTTTCCATTTGATTCTTGTGTTAATGAAATTGTACGGTTAATTGAATCACGCATATTTATCTGCCCTGCGATCATGTTTTTCCAAGTTGGTGTAGAAGCATCTTCAAAACATGCCATAAACACCTTAGCACCTGAGTTCAATGCATTGATGACCATTTTGCGATCGACAGCAGGCCCCGTAATTTCAACGCGACGGTCTTGCAAATCAATCGGAAGCGGTGCAATCGTCCAATTCCCTTTCCGAATTTGTTCCGTTTCTTTCAAAAACTGAAGCTGCTCTCCGTCATTTAAACGCTTTTGTCGTTCTTCTCTCATTTTAAGCAATTCTTTACGGCGCTCATTAAACTTTTCATGAAGAGAAACGATAAAATCCAATGCCTCAAGGGTCAATATTTCTTGTGTCTGTTCTGATAGTTCCCCCACAATTTGGAAATTTTGTGATGTAGCCTGTTCCATTTTACATATCCCCACCTTATTGATAATCGCTAGTTTTAATAGCCTTGCCCATAAATCTTGTTGTTATTGCGTTGAATTGGTTATGGCCTCATTGGCACAATCTTTATGCGAATTGTGCTGTTTCAGTAGATCCAGCCATCGCGGTAGTAGAAGATGTTCCGCCCGAGATTGCTTGCGCAACTTCATCAAAGTAACCTGTACCTACTTCCCGTTGATGTTTAGTGGCTGTATAACCTTTAGCCTCTAAATCAAACTCTGCCTGCTGGAGCTTAGAGTAAGCCGCCATACCATTATCTTTATAGTCCACAGCAAGCTCAAACATTGATTTATTAAGTGAGTGGAATCCTGCCAAAGTTACGAATTGGAATTTATAACCCATCTTTGCAATTTCGCGCTGGAATTCTGCGATTTCGCTATCTGAAAGTTTGGCCTTCCAGTTAAATGAAGGTGAGCAGTTGTAAGCCAACATTTTCCCAGGGAATTTTTCATGAATACCATTAGCAAATGCACGTGCTTCCTCGATTGATGGATTAGACGTTTCACACCAAATTAAATCTGCATAAGGAGCATAAGCCAACCCGCGTGCAATCGCTTGCTTAATACCCGCTTTTGTACGGAAAAAACCTTCAGGTGTACGTTCACCGGTGATAAACTCGGCATCTCGCGGGTCAATATCACTTGTTACCATGTCGGCTGCATCTGCATCTGTACGGGCAATCAAGATTGTATCCACCCCCATTACATCCATTGCAAGACGAGCTGCGATTAAATTACGAACTGCATTCTGTGTTGGAAGTAATACTTTTCCACCTAAGTGGCCACACTTTTTCTCCGAAGCTAATTGATCTTCTAAGTGGACACCTGCAGCACCCGCCTCGACCATTCCTTTTACCAATTCGAAGACGTTTAACGGACCGCCAAACCCTGCTTCTGCATCGGCAACAATCGGCGCAAACCAATCAAAATCATCGTTACGTCCTTCTGCATGGTCAATTTGATCTGCACGTTGTAATGCTTGATTGATGCGTCTCACCACTTGTGGTACAGAGTTGGCCGGATATAATGATTGGTCAGGATACATTTGACCTGCCAGGTTTGCATCAGCCGCTACTTGCCACCCCGATAAGTAGATTGCTTTCAAACCAGCCTTTACTTGTTGTACTGCTTGATTTCCTGTCAAAGCCCCCAATGCATTGATAAAATCTTCTTCCTGCAAAGACTTCCAAAGACGACGGGCACCACGTTTGGCTAAAGTTTGCTCCACTACAACAGAACCTTGCAGTTTTACAACTTCTTCAGCTTTATATGTTCTTTCAATGCCTTTCCATCTTGGATTTTCAGCCCAATCTTTTTTAATTCCCTCGATTTTTTCACTTCTTGTCGTCATGAATATTCACACCTTCCCCTTTGTTTAAATACTTACTGTTAAAAAATGTTTCATTCGCTGTTCCATAACAGAAGTATTTGTTGTAAATTAATATATAACAGGTTGATTAAATTTTCATTATTTTCTGACGAAATATCGCGTTTTTCAGATGAAATGGCAAAATGTAGGGATAAGTAGTTAGATATTGTTATCAAACAAGGGGGCTCTATGTAATGGAAATGACTGTTCGAGTATTGAAAGAGGAAGCAAGCAGAGGGGATCAATATAAAATTTTATTAGAGGATTGGATTCCAAAGGATGCTTCAATTGTCATAGGGATGCAGGGTACTTATATTTATTGCAGTGCAAGTATTGCACACGTACATCATAAACTTGAGGATGAGATACACCCGAAAAGTGTAGCATGGCAGGTATTGAAAAAGCGAGAAAAGACAGAAATCCTTTCAGATGGGACAATTTTTGGCACGCCTTATTATGCAATGGGTTATCCGATTAGAATCGAACAGCAGGAAGCGGCTCTTGTCATCGTTTTCCCACCCTCATATGTACCCAAAAGGCAGGAGCAATACAGGTTTCTAACAGGGAAGCAAGACGACTGTTGGATACCCGTTCCAATTGAACAAGTCACGCATATTGAGAGCTTGCAAAAACGTACCTGGTTCTATGCCAATAATGAACAATTTAAGACCAATGTTACTTTAAAGGAACTTCAATTAAAGTTGCCAGATTACTTTATACGCATTCATCGATCATATATAATCAATATTTATTTCTTACAACGCATTTCTAAGGACCTTACTTCCAACTTTGTTGTTGAACTTAAGAACGGAGCCTTGCTACCGGTAAGTCAGTCCTATATTAATCAATTAAGGAAAGTTTTAGAGTTCTAACCGATACCAAGTCAAAAAAGATGTTCTCCCCAAAACGAGAGAACATCTTTTCTATATGATGTATTTTTAAGACTGTATTTAATAATGATTACTTCCTTATTGCGGAATTATCATAAACTGCCACCAATTTTAAATAATAACGGTATAAGTGCTAACAAAGTAATTCCAACAACTAACGTCGATAATATTAACTCATTCCATATAATAAAATTCCCATTAAACATTTGATAAAGGACGAGAGAATTTATAGGAATATTAAGCAATAAGCCGGTTAGAAGCCCTGGGGCATACTTCCCCATAAACACCGTAGCTAGTAGATGCGGAAAAATTGCATTGACAATCATCGAGCCTAAAAAGCCAATGAATATCCACTTTATCAACTTTGTATCGGGTGAATATAAATAAGAAATCGCAGATAAATAAGCTAGAATAGTTATTACGATAACTGCAAAATGAAATTGCTTTGAAGTAACCGGTTTTTGAAACTTTGATGATTGTTGGGACCACTTAGGTAACCAGATGGCTTCTTCAATATTATGTAACGTAATCGCTACACAAAAAAGTAATACATATATACCACTCATCATTTCCTCCTTTTAAAGGCAATCTACATTTTGTTTAGTTACATATTCTATCCCATTAATAAAGTGAATCATAAGCTAATATGTTTTGTCTGTTGCTAGTCAATACGTTTCAATAAGTTGTCGCGAACCCTCGATTCAATCCAGGTTCATTTTGGACTTTTCCTTTCCATTATACAGTTACTGGTAATTTCTTTGAAGAGTAATTTTATTTTAAATGCCTTTTGGATTAATAGATTGGACTGTCTTCTTAGTCAAAAAAAAACCACTGATTACTCAGTGGTTTCTGTATGCCTAGCGACGTCCTACTCTCACAGGGG
>NZ_JPVO01000005.1 GCF_000772955.1 Ureibacillus sinduriensis BLB-1 = JCM 15800
TAGAGCATTAGATTGAAGCTCTAAGTGTCGGCGGTTCGATTCCGTCCCGACCCACCATTTTTGCGGGTGTAGTTTAATGGTAAAACCTCAGCCTTCCAAGCTGATGTCGTGAGTTCGATTCTCATCACCCGCTCCAATAGGGGCCTATAGCTCAGCTGGTTAGAGCGCACGCCTGATAAGCGTGAGGTCGATGGTTCGAGTCCATTTAGGCCCACCATGAAGTTTTTCCGAAGTAGCTCAGTGGTAGAGCAATCGGCTGTTAACCGATCGGTCGTAGGTTCGAGTCCTACCTTCGGAGCCATATGGGGAAGTACTCAAGTGGCTGAAGAGGCGCCCCTGCTAAGGGTGTAGGTCGGGCAACCGGCGCGAGGGTTCAAATCCCTCCTTCTCCGCCATATAGTTTGGCCCGTTGGTCAAGTGGTTAAGACAC
Organism: Ureibacillus sinduriensis BLB-1 = JCM 15800; assembly: GCF_000772955.1. Classification (GTDB taxonomy): domain Bacteria; phylum Bacillota; class Bacilli; order Bacillales_A; family Planococcaceae; genus Ureibacillus; species Ureibacillus sinduriensis. The sequence goes on from NZ_JPVO01000005.1 coordinate 431, forward strand.
CGCCCTTTCACGGCGGTAACACGGGTTCGAATCCCGTACGGGTCATAAAAAAATATATATTTTTTAGCAAGAAAGACTTGAAATTATATAATATTATGTTATTATAAATCTTGTCTTTAATAAAAGTACTTTACTAAATAGATGAAGTTATAAATAGTCTAGTGATGATGGCAAAGAGGTCACACCCGTTCCCATACC
>NZ_JPVO01000054.1 GCF_000772955.1 Ureibacillus sinduriensis BLB-1 = JCM 15800
TCCAGCAGGTCCAGTCGGTCCAGCAGGTCCAGTCGGTCCAGCAGGTCCAGTCGGCCCAGCAGGTCCAGTCGGTCCAGCAGGCCCAGTCGGCCCAATGATACCATTAGAGGTTAACTGAACAACTTGTTTCAATTTATTATCCAGTAATAATTCTTTTTTAATAGCCATAGCGAGTGTATCTTGCACACTAGTATTTACTGTCAAAATATCCTCAAGAGAGGCTGGCGGGGATAACCCGGGGATTGTCCCTAATGAGTATTGTATTTTTTCACCTTCAGCATTAATGATATGTGCTAGACCCAATTCTTCCATAGCAATTGATGCTAGAAGTAGATTAATTACAGAATTTCTGCTTAGGGAAATATTAGGGGTTATATTTGGTAAATTTGGTTGAGACATTCCACTTCTCCTTTCATATTAATTTGGTTGAACATATAACCTGATTTGAGTAATGACCAGACAAATTTTCTGTATTTGTTTGGCCATACACTCTTCTGTAATGTATTCCTTACAAACCAAGTAGTTAAGAATAAAAGCCTATATTAGGGAAACTTTCCCAAACTAAGGAAAACCAGCTCAGTTATATCAGGACTAAAAAATCTAGTTAATAAAAAAACTAGCGAATTAAATAAAGAACAAATATTTGGTAGAGTTATAATCTAGATGAAAAAAAGTTGAGTATTGCATAATAAAAAACTCGTTTCCCACTAAGAGTCAGAGAGTAAATCAATTACTTGTTTTAATTTATTATCCAGTAGTAACTCTTTTTTTATTGCCATAGCAAGTGTATCTCTTACACTTGAATTGACTTCTAATATGTCATCAAGTGAAGCTGCGGGGGATAAACCTGGAATTGTACCAATGGAATATTGGATTTTTTCCCCTTCTGCGTTTATGATATGTGCTAGACCTAATTCTTCCATAGCTATTGACGCTAGAAGAAGATTAATAACATCTTCCCGATTAATGGAAATTATCGGTGTAATGTTCGGTAAATTTGGCTGTGACATACACTTTCTCCCTTCTTAATTGACCCGATAAGCATGGTTGATTTAATCAAAACCTCAATTTAATTACTTCGTTTTGCCTTTATTCTTGTTATTGAAGACATCTACTTTGTAATATATTCTTTGTTTTCAAAAATGGCCTTAAAAATTTATGAAAATACTTAATCCTGCTTAAGAGAGGCTTCAGAAATACAAGATGATTATTGTACTGTTGAGGAGTTACAAATTCGATAGGCCCTACAAACTGTCCTACGCATACTCCAATTAATTTCACCATTTCAATAAAACCAATTTTAATTGCTGATAAATCACTACAGAAATTTCTGAGAGAATCTCCCTTACTTATGAAGTTAAAGGAATTTTGTTGAATTTGAGTGGATCGGTAAATCGTTTATCAAAAAAAGGGTTAGGTTGTTAAGGAATATGGAGTAGTATGATTACATTAACATTGGGTTATTTAGGATGATTACTCTGTGCAGCTTCGAATCCTCATACTTACATTTTTTTGGTTTGGATCTTAGTATTCAATCCAACGAGTTAAACTTTATTAAGGGCTTTTAAGTCAACCCTTCGATGACGATAAGGCTGACGTTACGGGGAGGGGACCATTAGATTGATAAGGGGATGCAGTTAATATGCAGATGCAGAATGCGGTTGGCACATAGAAACATCTTTTTCTGACAAAGAGAAAAAGACAAACGGTATGTTCAATTTCAATATACCGTTTGTCTTCAATTTTGAATGGCGGATTGGCGTCTACCTTTCAATTTCAATACTTGTAAAGACCCTCGATGAAGGAGTTTTCAATATCTTTTCATCTTTCTTTCGTGAAAATAGCTTCTGCCATCTCTGGATAATCAATAAATGGGTTCCGATTGCCTTGCAGTTCATGGATAGCTAGGTTGCGATGCTTTTCATAAATCGATACCGGAAATGTTTGATGCCATTTTACCATTAAAGAGGTATCCGCTAGCTCTTTTTTTATTGTATATGGGTAGCGAATTAGGAAGTAGAGTGTTGCTCTCGCAATGATTCCCTTGCCGTATTCCGGTTCGAATTTTCCTTCTTCAGCCTTGCCGCAGCCATCTTTGATTACCGCAATCAATGCTTCAGGGCTATAATCGTGAAAGTCGTAGTATGGGAAGTTGCTACGTCTGCTATTGCAGGTAGGTTCGCACGCAAATAGGTGATGCAAGTCTCCTCTAAACGGTTCTTTTTTATCGAACCAAGATTGGGGCACTACATGTTCACAGTTAAACTGATCGTCCGAGAGAATGCTGACTAACCCTTTTGCTTGCATATCATGGAGCCGAATGTCCTCCTCTATGACAGTAAGGGGATCCATTCGATTTCCTGAATATAGGCTTTTTAATGTTCCGTTTTCTTGCAAGTCCACCCAAGGGTACAGATAACGATGCGGTCTATAGGTTAACTGATTTGTATGTGTCTTTTTAAGCAATGTGTGAAGGGTGTCTTCAAGATTACCATCCGTGAATCTAAAGTCCAGATAATATTGAGTGATAGCATTCTTATCTTTCTCTTCGTCAAAATAGGGGCGATTTTCTTTATAGGTTAAAAAGTCGGATTTGGCCATTTCCCATTCAAAGTCAAGAGAATCTAGTTTTCCCATTATATTTCCACCGCCTATGCAGGAGATTTTGGTTGAATCAATCCATGACCACTATAATCGGTAAATACATCAGGTTGTACATCAGCAGCGTTGAAATCCCTTCCACCCACCACTCTAATCAGATTAGTTGCCTCAGCCGCCTATTGTTAAAATCTCGGCAAGCGAAATCCTTCCTTTGAAATTTTTTTGCGAAGTTTGAACCGAATACTTTGTCGCACCACTTTTCACCCATTTCATTAACTTGATACTGAAATAAATTTAATGCTGGGGTGCTCCTTCCCGGACTTCCTGTGTATTTTTGGAAGTTAATAATAGTTTAACTATTCAGAATATGAATTAACAGTTACAATAGATATGATCCTATCGAACTACCGGTATACCAAAGAAATAGAGAATTGGATGTTTACTATCAGTCTGAACGGTATGTTTCAACAGCCAAACGAGATTGCTAGGTGTAGTTTGGCAGTGTCTCGATAAGGACATTTGTCCAGCAGATATCTATACGTATGGAAAACTCTATTTTAACGCCGTTTGAGAATGATAAAATTGCTTCACAAACGGGTCATATTACGTTTCTATGAAAAGGCTTACATGATGTTTTACTACTAAATGGAGATGAAGGCAAAGGATAATTGATTGAACGACTTCAGACTAGACAACTTGTATTCTAATCCAGGATACCAGATGAAATACGCGTATCTAACCTTAAACTATCATTTTATTAATCAAGATGTGTTCGTTGAGCAATTTATACTTTTTGAGGGTATTTGACAGATTCACTAGGAATGGCTAATTCTGAAACAGGGTCGAAGAAATGCAATTTATCCTGCTGGAAAGTAAAGGAATACTGTCCGCCTAAAGCGAAATGTATTTCTCCAGAAACCCTGCTAATAAAACTATGACCATTCACCGTACTATGAATAAAAGACTCTGATCCTAGTGATTCCAGTACCTCGATTTCAGAATGGAAGCTATTTTCACCGCTTTGTCCAACTAGAATATGCTCGGGGCGAATACCAACAATTGTTTCAGAGACATTTTTTAATGCGTTTCTGTACGCTGGTGGAATCGCAAATTGATGTTCGCCAATGATAAAATGCTGGCCTGAAACGGTAGCATTAAAAAAGTTCATTGCCGGGGAGCCGATAAAGCTGCCTACAAAAACATTATTTGGGTTCGCATACACTTCTTCAGGAGTGCCGATTTGTTGAATAACCCCGTCCTTCATTACAACAATGCGAGTTGCCATTGTCATGGCTTCCGTTTGGTCATGCGTTACATAAATGGTTGTCGTATTTATATTTTGATGTAATTTTTGAATTTCGGCACGCATTTGTACACGTAATTTCGCATCGAGATTGGATAATGGCTCATCCATCAGAAATACCTTTGCTTTACGGACAATAGCGCGACCTAATGCCACCCGCTGACGCTGACCGCCGGATAAAGCTTTCGGTTTTCTCTTTAAATAAGGCTGCAGGCCCAATATTGCAGCAGCTTCATTTACCCGTCGCTCAATCTCTTGTTTAGGTACTTTGGCAAGCTTTAAACCAAAGGCCATATTTTCAAAAACAGTCATATGCGGATAGAGGGCATAATTTTGGAAAACCATTGCGATATCTCTATTTTTCGGTTCTACATCATTCATTAATTGATCGTCAATGAAAAGCTTGCCCCTCGTAATGTCTTCAAGCCCCGCGATCATCCGTAATGTTGTAGATTTCCCGCATCCAGAAGGTCCTACAAAAACAATAAATTCCTTGTCCTTAATGTGTAAATTGAACGCTTTTACCGCTTCATTCTCTTTATCATAAACTTTATAAATATTTTCAAGACGGATTTCTGCCAATAGATCCAACCCCCTTATGATTATAGTTAAAGGGTAATGGAAATCGGATTACGTGCCTAGTGGAATTTCTTCCACTCTTTCATTCGGGTAAGTGTGCATTTTGTACAATTTTAATGCAATGCTTATTTTTAAAAGGTCATCGCTGTCCTTCAAATTTCTGCCGCTTAATTCTTCAAAACGTTCCAGTCGCTTTTGGAGGGTATTTCGATGGATATAGAGCGCTTTAGCCGTTTGACTAAAATTACCAGTATGTTGGATATAACATTCAACCGTTTCCAATAGCAACGTTTCATAAGCCGAACCTTTTAAGACGACTGAGACGAATTGTTCACTTTCATATTTTAGTACCGAAGTAAGCATTTTCGTTAAAATCATCTCGTCGAGTTCAAAAACAATCTTTCGCTCAAAATAGCAAATTTCCTTTGGAATACTTTGCAGCAATCGATAGCATTCCCTGAGCTTCTCTTTTTGTTCAAGAGGAGTTGTCATTATCGTGAAAGATGTTTTAAAATCATCTTCAATCAATGCGATAAAAGGAGTGAAATTTGTAAATTGTTCAACATTCACTAGCAGAATAAAAAAAGTACACTCATCCACCGGCAATAGATGGCAACGGCAACCTGCAATGGACTCTAAAACTAGTTGCAAGTCATTTAGTTTATTAAAAGGTTCATAGAAAACGATTTTTAATAATTGAAAGAGATGAATATCTTCGGGCGGTTGTATGGATTCGTCTGTAAAAAAATGCGCCCAAAGATGCTGATGTTCGAAATGCTCGGGAAGTGGCTTCAAGAAAATAGACAGCACTTTATATTCGTGAACAGTTAACTGACTCTTGGGCACCTCCAATAAACCGTGCTCACTTTGAAAGATAAACTTGTTTTTCGTATCAGTTCGATAATCTGTTAATTGCGGAAATGTTTCATTTAACAATTCATAATCCATTGCGTTCCCTCCACTTTGACTAAAGGAATGATTTAATGAGAGCGTTTATCAAAAAGTATAATACATTACATAACCAAATCTTTTTGTTATTTTCATTGGTGTCTGTCATCAGTATTAGTGCTGTTACTTATATCGGATATAATAAATTTTCTTCTGTTTACAATGACGTGGTGCAAGCACAGTTGGAACAAACAAGCGTCGAATTAAACAGTACCATTGATGCAAAGTATACGCAGGTAAGTATGATCGCTTCCCAAGTTTCAACAGATGAGGACATTCAAAATGCGATGTATCAAATGCTAGGCAACCCTGAAATGGCTGGTTTGCAAAAGCAAACGTTTAAGCGGACACTAAATAGTTATTATCCTTATGTTGATAGTATTTTAGATTACCGTTTTTATGCATTGGATGGAACGGGCTTGTTTCCAACTTCGCAAGAATTAAATTTAATTATTGATGATGCATCGATTCAAAAGGCTCTGGATGCGGAGGGACAACTCATATGGGTAGGGCAGGATACGAAGAGTTATCGGTATTCCTATGCGATAAAAGTCATAAGATTAATGAACCACTCCTATGAAAATAGTGGTTTTCTTGTCTTGAAACTTGCAAATGATTTTTTCGATACGCGGTTTGGCGATCGCGATAACTTTATCCAAATTTTCGATAATTCCGGGCGTTTTCTAACAGGACAAAATTCTTCTAAATTATTATTTTCGGACGACGGTGAAATTTCCATCTCAGGAGAGCCATTTTATGTTGTTAAAAGTGTGTCGACCCGAACCGAGTGGACAATCTATGTTGCACAGTCAATGGTGTCTTACAATCAAGAAATACAAAAAATTCGGTTATTTCTAGTTGGAATTGCGATGATCGGTGTAGTGCTCGGTTTTTTATTATCTTGGATTATTGCGTCCTATATCACGTCACCATTAAAACGGTTAATTGAGGCAATGCGCAAAGGACCGAAAAGGCAACTGCTGCATATTGAAGAGACGAACAGCTCTATCGAAATGTATACTTTGCATCATACGTACAATCAATTCATAACGGATATCGAGAGGCTCATTGAAGAGGTATATGAAAAGCAACTACACCAACAGCAAGCAGAATTGAAAGCATTACAATCCCAGATCAATCCGCATTTCCTATACAATACGTTAAATACATTTTATTGGAAATTAATTGATGATGGCAAGGACGAACTTGCGGAATACGTGTTATCAATGTCCGCACTTTTTAAATATAGCGTTAGCTCTTCAACAACTGCAACGGATGTTGTGAAGCTTCACGAGGAATTGGATCAGATTGAGCATTATTTAAATTTGATGAAAATGCGCTTGGATGAGCGGCTGTCATGGAGTATACAATGCGAACCTGAACTGAAGGACGTGCAAATACCAAAGCTGATATTGCAGCCGTTTATTGAAAATGCAATTATTCACGGGATTGAACCAAAACGTACAAAAGGTATCATTAATATAAACATTCAGTCAAATGGGCCAAAACGGTTATCGATTATTATTGAGGATAACGGAAAAGGGATTCCTGCAGCGATGCTAGAAAAATTAAATAAAGGAACAGATATTTCAACGGGGATTCATCATATCGGTATTCATAATATACGGATGCGGCTTGCTATTCATTATTCGGTAAATGTTGCAGATTCACTATGCTTCTCAAGCGATGAAGTGCGGGGTACAAAAGTATCGCTAGTTTTGCCAAAGGGGGAAATAGAAGGATGACAATTCAGTTGTTAATCATTGAAGATGAAGCGATTGTTCGGAAGAGCATAAAAAATATGATTGAAAAAAATAGACAGTCCATAACGGTCTATACAGCAGCCGATGTTTATGAAGCCAATGAGTATCTTAAGGTGGCGCCAATACATTTATTAATACTCGATATCCAACTTCCTGAGATTGATGGCCTTACTTTCTTAAAACAACTCCGGAAAAAACATCCTGATTTATGTGTGATTATTTTATCTGCGCATGCTGATTTTGCGTATGCGCAACAGGCGATCGATTTAAATGTCGTTAAATATTTGGTTAAACCCGTTTCCAGAGAAGCATTATTGGAGGTGATTGATCAAAGCATTGGGCAGATGGAGATACCTCCAAGCACAGATCACACAAGTATCCAACAAGCGTTGCATTATATCCACTCACATTATAGTGAACCTCTAACTTTGCAGGAATTATCAGATATTGTGCACCTTAATACAAGTTATTTCAGCTCTCTTTTCAAGCAAACGGTTGGCGTGAATTTTATGCAATACATAACCAATTACCGGATTAAAGAAGCGAAAAAACTTTTATTGGAACACAATTATTCGATTGAGGAAATTTCGATTCGAGTAGGCTACAAAACTTCTAAATACTTCATCCAAATTTTTAAGGAGCATGAGAAGATTACACCTAATCAATACAGAAAACAAAGACATTCCAAAGATAATGGTGTTTATCCTAAATAATTTGGAATTTTCTGTTTATTGAATCTGCTATGATAAAGATAATCAAATAAGGGGGAGAGATTCAAAAATGCAGAGAATTAAGAAAGCGCATACATTATTCCTGGCTTTTATTGTAGGGGCGATATTGGTCTTGGGCGGATGCAGTTCTTCAAGCAGTGATAGTAGTGAAGAGAGTGATGGAAGCAAAGTGATAAAGTTCATGCACATTTGGCCACCGGGCAGTTCGAAAACGCAAAATCAAATTGTTGAATCGGTGGTTGAAAAGTATGAGAGTGACAATCCGGGTGTGAAAGTACAAGTTGAATATTTAGAAAATGAGCAATACAAAGATAAAATTAAAGTTCTTTCTTCTTCCAACGAATTGCCTGATGTAGGGGTGACATGGGCAGCTGGCTATTTAAAGCCATTCGTTGAAGGGGATTTAATCGCAGACTTAACCGACGTCTTAGCAAAAGATAACTTGAAAGATCAATTTGTTGGCGGTACCACAGAAGCATACGCTTTTGATGGCAAAACATATGGCCTGCCAATCGAGTTGAATATCGCACCAGTTTATTACAACAAAGAGATTTTTGAACAAAATGGTTTAGAAGTGCCGACATCATACGCTGAATTTGTGGATGTAGTAAAAACATTGAAAGCGGGTGGTGTAACACCAATTGCACTTGGAAATAAAGAAGGATGGACTGGCTCGCTGTGGTATATGTACTTAGCCGATCGAATTGGGGGCTCAACACTTATTTCGGAAGCGATTGCACAAGAAGTTTCCTTTGAAAACCCTGCATTAGAACAAGCAGCCGCAGATTTCAAGGAATTAGCGGAGTTAGGCGCATTTAGTAAAGGTACAAATGGATTATCGAATGACGAAGCAAAAGTTGAATTTTTAAATGAAACAGCGGCAATGTACCTTATGGGTAGTTGGGAACTGCCGAATTTCACAACGAGTGATGAAACAACACAAGAATTTAAAGACAAAATCGGCTACTTTAATTTCCCTAATTACGAAAGCAATGCAGGTGAAGCGGAAAGCTGGATTGGTGGACCGGGTGTCGGTCTATTTGTTTCGGAAAATTCGAAAGTAAAAGATGAATCAAAAGAATTCATTCGTTACTTTATCGAAGAATGGGGGAAACAATCATTCACCAAAGCGGGCGTGATTCCGGCTACGAAGGTAGATACGTCTTCGCTGGATTTACCGCAGATGAATATTGATGTTTTAGATGACCTGAACAAAGCAAAGAATATTACACTTTTTGCAGATGTACAGATGCCTGCCTCAGCAGCGGAGGTACATTATAATTTATTGCAATCATTGGTCAGTGGGGAAATAACACCAGCCGACTTTACTAAACAAACAGAAGAATCATTGAAGTCTGCTAAATAAACCTATTAGGACATATCTATTTTTGATATGTCCTATTTTTAAGAGGAGGGCTAGCTATGAATCGATTGAAAGCTTCGAAACTTGATATATTGATCTATGTCGGACCGGCGTTGGTATTACTGCTCGGTATTGTTTATATCCCTATTTTACAAACGGGCTATTTTGGTTTAATGGAATGGAACGGGATTGGACAAAAAACATTTGTGGGGCTTGAAAACTATTTTGTTTTGCTGCAAGATACAAAGTTTTGGAGCAGTGCCTATCATTCGCTTATTTTAGCAGTGGCTTCAATTATTAGCCTTGTTTTTTACTTGGCCATTGCAGTTATTTTAGCAAGCCGCATAAAGGGTGCGAACCTGCTGCGCAAAATTTACTTGATTCCGATGTTACTTGCCTCGGTTGCTATAGCACAACTTTGGATGAAAATTTACAATCCAACGAATGGTATGCTCAATATCTTTTTAATGAAAATTGGATTCGAAAATCCACCTGCATGGTTAGGCGATGCGAACTTGGCACTCTATGCAATCATCTTGCCAACGATTTGGCAATATGCAGGTTTCTATATTCTGATTTATTATGCAGCGTTAAAAAATGTCCCTGAATCTCTTGTTGAAGCAGCCCGTATTGATGGCGCTTCATCACTCCAAATTGCAACTAAAATTAAATTGCCTTTAATTATGAACGTTGTGAAGGTAACAATCGTACTAGCCGCTGTTGGATCGCTAAAATATTTCGATTTAATTTACATCATGACAGGCGGGGGCCCTAGCGGTTCAAGTGAAGTGATGGCCTCGTATATGTATAATACTGCTTTTAATAAATTTGATTTTGGCTATGGTAGTGCTATTGGCTTTTTCTTATTAATAATTTGCCTCGTGGCGACATTCATCATCCAGCGTTTGACAATCTCGGATAAGGATCTTTATTAGAAAGGGTGAGCAGCTATGGAAATTTTAGATGAAAAACTAAATATGCCGGAAGCAATAGTGAAGAAAGCGTCAGAGCGAAGTTTAATACATCGAATCGGAAAAGCCGCCCTTTATGCAGTATTAATTGTCATTGCCTTGATTCAGCTATTCCCTATCTATTGGCTTGCACTATTTTCATTGAAAAATAACTACGAAATTTTTAATTTATCACCACTTGCGTTACCGCAGGAATTACGGTTTGAAAACTACATTAAAGTATGGACCGAAGGAAATATAGCGACATATTTTTTCAATAGTATTTTTTACACGGTTTCGGCGGTTTTTTTAACCATTTTATTAGGGAGCATGATTACTTTTGCGATTACACGTTTGCAATGGAGAGGAAATAAGATTGTGCTCGGTCTTTTTATGCTTGGGCTGATGATTCCAATTCACTCCACGCTTATTCCATTGTTTAATACGTACACAGCAATAGGGTTGATTAATCATCCGCTTTCACTGATTTTGTCTTATACGGCATTTAACATGCCTGTAACGATCATGATTTTATTAGGATTTTATGAGGCATTGCCGCATGAAATTGAGGAAGCGGCCATTATCGATGGTGCATCCATCCATCAAATATTTTTCCGGATAACATTGCCGATGACAGCGCCGGTAATTGCTACCGCGGCCATCATCAATATGATCTATAACTGGAATGAATTTGTATTTGTAAATACCTTCATTAGCTCTGATGAACTGAAAACATTGACGGTAGGAATACAAAACTTCATCGGACAGTACTCGACAGATTGGGGGGCAATCGGCGCAACGCTAATGTTCAGTATCATTCCGATATTGATCATCTTCCTTATTTTAAGTGATCGAATCGTTGAAGGGATTGCTGCAGGTTCTATCAAAGGCTAAGGAGGAATGGAGATGTTGCAACAAACCTTTACCAAACTATTTATCGTTTGTGAGTGGATAATGAATCTGGTGCTGCTGAACCTGTTGTTTATATTTTTTAGTTGCGCAGGGCTGATTCTTTTCGGATTTTCGCCGGCGTTTGCGGCAATGAGCCATGTTTTTAAACAACTCTATGAGAGGAAAGATGTACGGGTTGTCCGCAGCTTTTATACAACCTTTAAAGGTGAGCTTATTAAGAGCAATAAATTTGGACTCTTATACGGGTATTTATTTTCACTCCTATTTATCAATTTTTTATTTATCCAGACATTCCCTGCATCCATTCAAACGGCTGCAATGCTTGTGCTTATTGGAATCGCGCTGCTTGCGCTATGTAGCAGTTTGTATGTCTTCCCTTTATATACAAATTTCAAGTCCACAGTATGGCAGCTCATAAAGAATAGTTTGCTTTTGGCCATTGCCTTTTTGCCGCGTACAATTTTCACACTCATCCTTATTTTGGCAGTGGCAATTATTTGTTTTTATCAACCAATTCTTATTTTCCTGATTGGGTTCAGTAGTATTTGTGCCATCACGATGCTAACTAGCCAACCATGCATTCAAAAAATAAAAACAGCCTAAGGAGTGTTTATATGATTCAAAATCCTATTTTAACAGGTTTTAATCCTGATCCTTCGATTTGCCGTGTCGGCGATGATTATTATATTGCAGTATCCACTTTTGAATGGTTTCCTGGTGTAGGCATTTACCATTCAAAAGATTTAGCGAATTGGACACTTGTCCGCAGACCATTGGAGCGCCTTTCCCAATTGAATATGATCGGCAATCCGAATTCCGGCGGTGTTTGGGCACCTTGCCTGACTTATAGCGACGGCCAATTTTGGCTTATTTATAGCGATGTGAAAGTTGTTGAGGGGCAATGGAAAGATGGTCATAATTACTTAGTAAATGCTGCAAATATCGAAGATGAATGGTCGGAGCCAATATACTTGAATAGTGCGGGATTTGACCCATCTTTATACCATGATGAGGATGGGAAAAAATATCTTTTAAATATGGTATGGGATGCAAGACACCGTCATCATCCGTTTTACGGCATTAGTCTTCAAGAGTATGATCACGAAAAAAAATCCCTTGTCGGGGAGCGTAAAATCATATTTAAAGGCACAAACGCTAAGCTGACAGAGGCACCCCACCTTTATAAAATAGACGGTTATTATTATTTATTAACGGCAGAAGGGGGCACACGCTATGACCACCGTGCAACAATTGCCCGATCGTCATCTATTGATGGACCATATGAAGTGTCTCCACATAATCCATTAATTACAAGTTTCTTCACACCAGAGGAGCCTTTGCAGAAAGCGGGGCATGCGTCACTTGTCCAAACACATACGGATGAATGGTACTTGGTCTATTTAGTAGGACGTCCATTGCAAGATGAAAACAAGCCATTACTTGATCCGCGAGGGTATTGTCCTTTAGGGCGCGAAACTGCAATCAGCAAAATTGAATGGAGAGACGGTTGGCCTGTTGTAGTTGGCGGCAATTATCCACAATTACAAGTCGAGGCGCCTGCAATCTCGCCGCAACCAGTTGATGGGCCGGCACCAACGATTACGTATTTTGATAGTGAACTGCCTTTGGATTTCCAAACATTGCGCCAACCGATGGACAGTTTTGCATCATTGTTGGAACGGCCAGGATATCTACGCTTGATAGGGAAGGAATCCTTAACTTCAAAATTTCAGCAGGCATTCGTTGCGAGGCGTTGGCAGGACTTCCACTTCGAGGCGGAGACAAAGGTGGATGTAACGCCGACAACTTTCCAACAATACGCGGGGCTTGTTAATTACTATAATACGGAAAATTGGACTGCCCTTGATATTACATTCGATGAACAGCTTGGGAGGGTTCTTACAATTTTAAGTAACGACAATGCAGTCTTTAGTGCGCCTTTGGAAAAGCCGGTTGTGCTTCCTGAGGAAGGTGAGGTCTATTTGAAAGTTTGTGTCGCAGCGAATGCTTATCAATACAGTTATTCATTGAATGGGTTGGATTGGGAGGAGGTAGGACCAAGATTTGAAAGCTATAAGCTTTCAGATGATTATGTACAAGGTGGAGGTTTCTTTACGGGGGCTTTCGTCGGAATGCATTGCGTGGATTTAGAACGGCAATCTCTTCCGGCTGATTTTGAATATTTCAGCTATAAACCGTTATAAAACATATATAATTATTTCGGAATATGTTGTAACATAAGGGTTCTGCCGGGGCTGAGGCCATCGATGCATGAGCCCTATTTTTGTTTTCCGGATAAAATAAAGTTGTTTTCATGAGGAAATGAACTTATAGTTTCGGGGGATCGGTATACATGAAAAAAGAGATGCTAACCCAGCATCTCTTTATAGCAAACCCAAACACCATCCATTACTTTCTAAGTAGGCCATATCCACCATGAATAACTTTCACATCGGATGAAGTAATAAGTGCTTTTTCAACTTTTTGCTCAATATCTCCAATCACTTTATCTTTGAGTTTGCGTTTCAAGTGAAGAATCAAGATGCTTCGATTGGTATCTCTTCCTTCTCCATGCATGACCGTAACGGCTACGTTATGGCTCCGTAAGTAATCCGCCAACCCTTTACCTTCACTTTCATCCACAATGACTTGAATGGTAATAAGCCCTATGGCTAATTTGGATTCAAGCCATATCCCAATATAATTCCCGATTGCAAAGCCGATCGCATAAGCGACCATATTCGCAGGATTCTCGCTGATATCGATTAAAACAACACTTACTACCTTAAGCCAAATCAGAACTTCGATGAATGCAATTAAAGAAGAATATCCTTTCATCCCTTTTGAAATAAAAACAGTCCGAACCGTACTCAAAGAAACTTCAATAACTTTCGCAAATAAGATGATGATAAATTCCATATCGTATTCCTCCGGATTTTGAAAATTATGACCTTCGAAATTGTATAGCTGCGACTCTTATGATTAGTAGTTGATCGGTTCTATACTGTTTATTATCCTTAATGCTCCATTGTAAAACGTAGTTCAACCTAGTTTCATTGGAGTAAATAACGGTTATTATGCAGGAACTTAATGAATGATCCAGTGCTATCCGTGGAAGAAATCAGATTGATGCATTTTCAAAATTGCTAGTACCTATTTTTATGCAGTTCCACATTACCAACTAATGATAAAATGAGAATGCTTGTTCCGATTATGGAGACGAAATAAAAAAGGAGGGAGAAGGAAATAGATGAGAAGGGGACTGCTGAAGTGAGATTCAAAAAAGTGTCGTATGATGTGGAAAAAGAGCTGGGAATTGCCGCTCAAAACAAACTACCTTATTTTGAACAATATAGGGAAATGCTCAAAACAGGGAAAACCTTTACCCATGATATTGAATTATTGCAAAAAATCAATGATCGAAACAATTATAGAGATGAAGTCAGCAACTTTTTTGAAGAAAGATATTGGAAAAGTAAAAAATAAATTAAATAAAGAATTGGGGTATAAACATTTAATAGAAACCAAGCCTGCTCATCATGACACTTGAGCAGGCCTTTGGGACTTTTCATTTTCATTTGTTCTAGGTAACGTCAAGCACTCCATTTACTCCATCCGTAATCGCTCTTCTCTATTTACTTGGCGTCATTTGCCAGCGCAGTGAAAATTACACCTAACCCGTATGCTCCGGCGTCTGGGTAACCTAAGCTGCGTTCACCGACAGTTCCTGCGCGTCCCATCCGAGCAACAATTTGTTTTGTAGCTTCCGCACCTTGAACAGCCGCTTCTGCACCGCGTGTAAAGCTTTCCGCAAATGTTGCACCTTCAATTGCGGCATCACGCCAAGCCATCGTGCATGGTACGAGCGCATCAATTAACGTTTTATCACCGACAACCGCACCACGTCCAAATGATCGTTCGCCAATCGTTTGAATCCCTTGTACAGCGGCTTCCAACATCGCCGCAAAATCAGTAACTGTCAAAGCTTCTTTTCCTTCAACCGCTTTTCCTGCAGCACGGAAAGCAGAGCCCCAGATTGGACCGGATGCACCGCCGCAATGCTCCATAATAATCATCGAGCAATTAGATAGGAACGCACTCATCGAAGTTGCTCGCGTCAGCTCGGACCATTCACGTTTTAACTGTTTGAATCCTTTTGCGATACTCATTCCGAAATCGCCATCACCTGCATGGGCGTCGAGCTCGCAAAATGGCACTTCGTTCTCAATGATTACCTCGCTCATTTTATCGATATAATAGTGCAGGTTGTCTAGCGTAAATTGTCCGTCTTTGATGTTGGCAAACTGTTTGTCAGTTTCAACTTTAAATGAAGGTTCAGCCATTCCAGTTGTTTTCTTAGATTGGATTATTTGAATCGCTGCTGCCTCCCCATCTACTTTAAATGCGGGTGTTGAAGCGGGGGAATCTAAAAATTGTTTCAGCTCATCATCCATTTTCAAAAGTGATAAAGATGCACCCGCCATATCGATGCTCGTCATATAATTTCCTACAAATATCCTGTGGACATGGACACCTCTTTCAACAAGTGTTCGGATGACGCTATTGTTAAATACATATAATTCCTGAAGTGGCGTCGAACCAAAGCCATTAACCAATACAGCTGCTTCACTTACTTCCCCCAAATCCCGTAATAAATCATTTACCATCCGTTCAGCCAATGCATCGGCACTCATTGTTTTTTCACGTCGAATCCCGGGTTCGCCATGAATTCCAACGCCATACTCCATTTCTTCCTCTGCTAAAGTGAAGGTTGGAGTCCCTTTTGCTGGAACGGTACAAGACGTAAGGGCAAAGCCGATGCTTCGAATTTGCGCGGCAGCTTTTTCTGCAATTTTCTTGACATTGGCCAGATTCAACCCAAGCTCGGCTGCAGCCCCTGCAATTTTATGGACAAATATTGTGCCGGCAACTCCACGCCGTCCGACCGTATACAGGCTATCTTCAACCGCGATGTCATCGTCTACTTTCACGTAATCCACTAAAATACCGTCTTCTTCAGCAAGTGCAGCACCATTTTTGAAATTCATCATGTCGCCTGAATAGTTTTTAATAATCATTAAAACACCTTGTTCAGTGGCTACTTGTTTAATTGATTGATAGACCTGAATTTGGGAAGGGGAAGCAAAGATATCTCCGCAAACAGCCGCATCGAGCATCCCAGTCCCGACAAATCCTGCATGTGCCGGCTCGTGGCCGCTACCGCCGCCGCTTATTAAGCTCACTTTATTCTCTTTTCTATTGCGCCGTGAAATGACTTTATACTTTTCGTTTAGTTGTAGTTCGGGGTGGGCAAGCACAAGACCATGGCACATTTCCATTACTAAATCTTCAGCTTGGTTCATTAGTTTTTTCATCAATAAAACCTCCATTTATTAAAATCTTATATGGGAAAAATTGTCCTTCTTGTAAATAATAACCGATATTGCGTTTAAGGGGGGATGTAAACATTCTATCCGTCAAAGTTATGGGAACACCAACGTGAAGCTTAATTGAGGCAATCAAGAAAAACGCATCTGCTAGTTTACTTTATGTAGGGCTTGGCTGCAAAATGAAGAAATCGTTTTCTTACTATGTAAAGTGACGCCAACATTTAACGACCATGTTTTACTTCACCATTAAATTGCATTATGGAGATGTTCCACGGCAACGCATAATAGTTAAAAAAGGATGAAAACAAACAGCCAGTCGCGGTGGGATACCGTCAACTGACTGCAATGTAGGCTTGCTTTTTGTTGTCTCAATATTAATGCTCAGTACGATTAAATGTCCTTCTTAGACTGGAGTTAAATATCAACAAGTCATAAATGTAATTTCATCCAAATCTATTGCAACTTGTTGGCCATTCGGAAGAAAACCACCTAAACTTTTTTCTGCAATCGATGTGACATATACATCTAATGTTCTTCCGTCTCTTAATTGCATATTAGCCCATCTTTGTGTACAACCTCCGACAGTTGGCTGCGGGTAAGGTTGCGGATACGGTGGATATGGCTGCGGGTATGGGTATGGATATGGTTGTGGTTGAATTGAACCCGGACTTAAGTAAGGCTGTGGTTGGATGGAACCTGGGCTCAGTCGATATGGTTGCGCTGAACCTGGACTTTGCGGAAATGGTTGCTGTTGGATGGAACCGGGACTTAGTTGACGTTGTTGTGGTTGGATGGAACCTGGACTTAGCCGACGAAATGGCTGATTCATGAATACACTTCCTTCTCTTTTGTTCATTTGCCTAAATTTTAATCCTAAATATCTTATGTAGAGCATCATAAATTGTCTCCGCGAATGTCACGGTTTGATGATGAAAAAATACAAATACGATTTGTTTCATAGTGCAGCCAATCGGTAATTTTCCGCGTTACGGGTGCTTGAAATGGTGTATTCCTTGCCGAAAGGACTCACTTAAAGAAGAGTGGGGAAAACGCAATTTGATCAGTCATTCCGGAAAAATATTATGAATAGAATAAACTAGTTGTGCCTCGGAACTAATTTGATGCAGTTGTCTACTTTTTCGTGAAAAGTTAAAAAATACGAAGGAGTGAAAACGTGGGGATATTAAACAGTGATTACGCATTTTTGGAAGCCGATTATAGTAACTCGAGCTTGAGTCGGCTCCAATTAAAAGTTGGTAGCAATCGTGTACAAAGTACTGGCCAGTCCGTGGATGAAGGAAATAGCCTCAAAAATATGCTTATAGGGCTATTAATCAAGGTAAACCCAGTGGCGCCAATATTGGCATGGATACCGGCGGATATTTATTGTATTGTTTTTCTGATGACCGGGGAATTGCTGACGTTCTGAAAGTCCTTTCTTTTTATCGATAGCAAAATTTTGCAAGCAGTGTTAAGTTATCAGTCTAACGTCGGGAGTGTACCCTCCCGGCGTTTTCTAATGGCTTATGGACCTGTAACTCGAGCAGTCCAACATTAGATCAAAAACGAGCAGAGTGCCCATAGAAGGATTATCGGTGATTTTTGTTGAATAAGTCTTTGAATCAATTATGTCCAAATAAAATCAGGTAAAATCCTATTTTTGAGGTGATATTAAGTGTTAAGTAGTGTGAAAATTGAACAATTATTAACGGTTGAAGCGCACATTGTGGAACTTTCAAATCTTCTAATCCAAACGGTGGAAGATGGGGCATCGATTGGATTTTTACCACCATTGCATCCTACAGAAGCTAACGAATATTGGAAAGATGTCCTCAATACAGAAACGATTCTATTGGTTGCAAAAATAGATAATCATATAGTAGGAAGTATCCAATTGCATCTAAATACAAAGCAAAACGGCAGTCATCGAGCTGAAATCGCGAAACTAATGACTAATCCCAATTATCGTCGTATGGGCATCGGACGCCAACTCATGAAACAAGCGGAAGAGCGGGCGAAGCGGGAAGGACGGACAGTGTTAGTACTCGATACAAGAGAAGGTGATCCTTCTAACCTGCTTTATTCCGCACTGGGCTATATAGAGGCTGGTAAGATCCCTTATTATGCAAAATCGGCCAATGGTGAGTTGCATGCTACTGTTTTTTACTATAAAACCCTAATGGATTGATCGATTTTTGTATATCCATCAAAATTGGAACAATTATACAGTTGACCACGACCTCTCATTTATAGAAGGAGAGGGAGGAATTCATATAAAAAAAGTTGTCCTTTATTTATCAGTTAGTAGCAGTTTAATAATTTTAGGGTTCTATTTATTTCGATGGGGTTTAATTGATGCGTTTTCTGTATTCTTAATGCCTTTTTTATGGTTATTAACCGTTGGATTTTTCATTGTAGGACTCGTTTTATCGATTATTGGAGTTTTTAAAAATAAATATTGGAAGCCACTTTTGATACATCTTATAACAATACTATTATTGTTCCTTGTTCCTTTCAATGAGTTATCATTGAAATTCGATTTTTTGATGAAAAAGGAGGATAGAGTTGAGGTAATTTCCATGATAAGTAGCGGAAACCTACAACCTAATGTTTCTCATAATAAATCACTAATTAAGTTGCCCTATAAATACAATCAATTATCAAGTGGTGGAGGAGAAATTGTTGTCGAAAGACAGGGTGATGCTTATTCTGTCTTATTCTTCACATTACGTGGAATCTTAGATGGATTTTCAGGTTTTATTTATTCCCCGGATGGACTTAAACCGGGAAAGAATGATTTTGGTGGAGATCTTAAAGAGATTGATAAGCTAAATGAAAACTGGTATTTTGTTGTTTCGTATTAAAAATATTGATATTTCTAACAGAAGATAAATTATATCCTAGGGGGGATCACATGATTGAATCTTCTCTAATCTATTGGCTTTTTTGCTATATAATAGGCAATTTCATGACGGCATATGTCGTTGGCAAGATGAATCATGTTGATTTACGTCTAGAAAACAGCCGAAATTTAGGTGCGCGAAATGCTGGGCGAGTCCTTGGGCGTTGGGCATTTATTGTTACGTTATTAGGCGATGCCCTTAAAGGGGGGCTGGTCATCGGTTTAGGTCGCTCGATGGGCTTTGAACAATGGGTATTGGCGGGAGGCTTATTTTTTGTCATTGTTGGACATCTATATCCATTTTGGCTTAAGTTTCACGGTGGAAAAGGCGTGGCTACCTTCATTGGAGCCGGGTTATGTTTGGAGCCATCGTTATTTTTATGGATGATTTCAGGTAGCATTTTGCTGTTGCTGATTGTACGAAGCTTAACAGTCTGTATGCTTGGGGGGTTCACTTTATACATAGCGGGCATGGTATGGGAAGGGAGTTTGATGGCGCATTGCGGTGTTGTTCTATCAATCTGTTTGATTATATGGAAACATCGGCGTAACTTTTGGCATATTATGGGACAGCAGAAATGAGGGGGATATGATGTATTGGTGTAAAATCGCAACTACGGAGAAGGAGTTTGAGGGCATTGCTGCGCTAAATTATGAAACCTTCGTGGAAGAAATTCCACAGTATGAGCCAAATAAAACGAAACGAAAAGTGGATCGCTTTCATGAAGAAAATCAATACATAGTTGTTTATAAAGAAACAGAAATCGTTGGGATGCTTGCTTTTCGAGATAAGCGGCCTTTTTCATTGGACGAGAAAATCGGAAATGTTGAACGATACTTAGAAGAAGCGGATTGCGGGAAGTTGGCTGAAATACGGTTATTAGCAGTAAAAATGCCATACCGGACAGGACGGGTTTTCTTTCGCTTAATCCAGGCGGTTTATGCATTCGCCTATCACCGTGGCTATACGGCGGCCGTCATCTCAGGAACCACGAGGGAACAAAAGTTATATAAGCAGATGGGATTCGTTCCTTTTGCTGAAGCGGTGGGGACGGAAGAGGCGAAATTTGTACCGATGATTTTGACGAAAAATAAATTTGAACAAGCGTTGGAAAAAAGAATTTCAAAGGGAAACCACTTTACATTTTACCCAGGTCCAGTAAAGCAAAATGTACCTTTGTCTCATACGAACTTATCGCACCGTTCTTCCGAATTTATGGACATATACACAAGGATGAAACAACAATTGCTAAAAATCTCTGGAGCAAATCATATTTCGACTGTTGTCGGGAGTGGCACGCTGGCAAATGATATTATGTTGGGGCAATTAAAAGTTAATTGCGAGAAAAAGGGACTTATTTTAGTAAACGGTGAATTTGGTGAAAGATTGGTGGAACAGGCGCGAAGCTGGGACCTTCCTTTTGAGCAAATATCTTGGGAATGGGGGATGGCATACGAGACGGAAGTGACCGAACGGTATTTAGCATCAGGGGAAATTGAATGGCTTCTAATGGTCCATGGTGAAACATCAACCGGAACACTCAATGCCATTGAACCGATTCTGGAAATAACAAAACGTAATCATGTGAAATTATGTGTTGACTGCATAAGTTCTTTTGGGGCTATGCCTTTCTCAATGAATGAATTGTATATGGCTACAGCTGTAAGTGGGAAAGCGATCGGTGCAATGAGTGGTCTTTCCTTTATTTTTTCGCAGCAGCTTGCGAAGGAGGCAAAACTGCCTTCGTATCTCAATCTAGCCAAGTATCAACATTCCAAACCACCATTTACCGTACCCGCAACCCTTGTGGCGAATATGTTGGAGGCATTAAAAGAATATCCGCAACGTTATAGATTGTTGGAACAACGTTTTATGGAATTGCAAAATTTGGGGATAGTCGAGAAATATGGGATTCCGACAAATAATTACCCGATGATCGTAACGTTGCAACTACCGAATGAATTAAACGGGTTGCACAAAGATTTAAAGTTAAATGGAATTCTGCTGCACGCAGACAGTGCCTACTTGCGTGAGCGAGGCTTAATGCAACTTTCCACTATCCAGCCAGATTTTGAAGAAGCATTCAAACAGCTAAAAGAAATCCTCGGTTATTACTTATCTGTTATGGAAGATGCCCGCGTAAATTCATAACCTTGCATGCTAATCCGCTGAACTGTCGGATTAGCATATTTTTGTTGATAGATAAATAGGGGCGTAAGTCTTGGAAATAATTTTACCTATCAATAGAAAGCAGCTAAAGCTATACTATGCTTAATGTTAATTGAAGGAGATCAAGAAATGAATGAAAACGCTGGATTACCAACTGAATTAATACATAAGAATGAAAAGAAATATTTTTGGCTTGTCCTTAGCATTAGTATGCTGATTTATATTGTATTGGCATTGTCGATTGTTGGGATAGTTGTTTTGGTTCTACTGATGTTGGTGTCATTATTCTTTAACGCGCTAATGATTGGAAATATTCGTTCGAATGCAGTGAAAATCAGCCCTGATCAGTTCCCGGAAATTTTTGGGAAAGCAGGGGAGCTATGCAGAAAGATGCAAATCGATAAAATTCCAGATATTTATGTGCAGCAATCAGGTGGGATGTTAAACGCCTTTGCAACAAGGTTTTTTGGACGAAATATGGTCGTGATTTATGCAGAGATTTTTGAATTATACGGTACGAACGAGGAAGAGGAACTGAACTTTGTCCTGGCTCATGAACTTGCCCATATTAAACGTAACCATTTAACAAAACAGATGTTAATTTTACCGGCAATGTGGATACCCGGCGTTGCTGAGCTGTATTTGAGAGCGTGCGAGTATACTTGTGATCGTTACGCAGCCTACTACACTGAAAATAGTGCTGCGGCCAAAAATAGCTTAACAATGCTCGCTATTGGAAAACAACTTTATTTGCATGTTAATAAAGAACACTATATGAAACAATTAAATGAAGAAAAAGGGTTCATTGTTTGGCTAAGCCAAGTCTTATCAACTCATCCACCTCTACCAAAACGAATTGATGAAATTGGGTTGTTCTTTGGAGAGAAAGAAAAAGCACTGATTGAGCCAAACAAGATGAAAATTATTTGGTTACTGGTAAGTATTGCGATTTTCGGGTTTGGTGCTATTTTGTCAGCAGGGATTTACTATTTTGCGAATACAGGACTATTAATTGACCTGATGGACGATTATGAGGACGCAGAATATTACGAGGACGAGGGGTATTATGAGGAAGAAATAGAAATCTCACCATTCATCCAAGCGGTAGTAAATGGAGAAATCGAGCAAGTAGCGGCGATGATTGCTGAGGGGGAAGATGTTCACCAAGAAGACTATTACGGAAATACAGTCTTGGATTGGGCTGTGAAGAGTGGTGATGCGAAAATGGTGGAATTGTTGCTCGAGTCTGGAGCAGATGCAAATTACGAAAGTAGTTATGGAATGACGGCATTAATGACGGCCGCTGAAATGGGTGACCCGGAAATGGTTAAGCTGCTGGTTGAATCTGGTGGGGATCCAAATTATCAAGAATACAGCGGACTGACGGCATTAACTTATGCAATTCAAAGCTCGGATATGGAAACGGTTCAAACTTTACTCGACCTGGGAGCAGATCCAAGTTTAATTGATTCAGAAGGCATGAACGCCTATATGATAGCAATTCAGGCAGGGAAGCGGGAAATCGCGGAACTTTTGAAGTACGATAATTAATAAGTGATTGAGTAAAAAGCGTCCATCATAAGTGGACGACCAGATTGTAGACAAAGTCGATATTCGACTTTGTCTACATGTTTTTTTAGGTTATTTCCTTACAAATAAAGAGTTATTCATACTGTCTTGAAAACGCTTCGCAGACAAGGCGGGCAGTTGAGTGAAGAGATGAATAGAACATTACGTTCACGAGGGGACGAACGAGACAACCAACGCAGGATGAAAGCGTTCGTCAACAGTCTGAGCGTCCGTCATAAGTGGACGCCTTTTTATATAGAGGAGTATTTAAAAGGATAAACAACAGCAAAACTAGAAGTTATAAAAGGGAGCGCAGTCCGTCACGGTTTGGTTAATGAAAAAAGCACTTAATGGAGGTTTGATATGAAATTAATGGACCCTAGCAAGCTGGTCGATTGGTTGCCACCGCATTCCATCGCGTGGTATCAACAGCTAAGTGATTCTGTAGGAAAGTACGTTTACCCGTGGAATTCCACCCTGAAAGAACCAAACGGAGAGTCGATATTCGAAAGGGATGTGGCTCAAATGATAGTAAATAAGAAGGTATTGGATGTTGGATGCGGTCATGGAGAATTCACAATTAAATGCAGTGATACAGCCAAAGAAATAGTAGGCTTTGATATAACAGATCATTTCGTTCAAGTAGGTCAAGACCTGGCGAATAGAAAACCAAATGTGAAATTCATAGCGGGTAATAGTAAAGATGGATTGCCTTTTAAAAGAGATGAGTTTGATTGTGCATACATAAGAAAAGGACCAACCTCCGCCTATCCATTTTTGAAAGCAGTTGTCAAAAAGGATGGCTCGATTATCGGTCTACATCCCGGTGATGATTCAGGGAAGGAGTTGGCCATGCTATTTCCCAACCTGTTTGAACAGGTAAAAGGAACACCAATTTTAGATACCATTGAAAAAAGATTGGCTAGTAGCCATTTTTCTTCCACAAGCTTGGAAAACGTAACTAGTATCGAATTTATCAAAACACCAATCGATCTAATAAAACTTCGTTGCTTTGGCCAAAAAATTGCCATTTATGAAACAACGAAAGAAAAAAATCTATCAATTGTCGAAAAGATATTTGAACGAAATGCAACTGATGATGGCTTACCGATAACATTTTCACGTTATTTGGTTCGTATAAGTGTTTAATAGAATCTCGTTATTAAAATCGGCTGTTAGCTTTAAGTTAAGAGGTATACAGGATATTTTTATTAGCTTTCTATGCAAGGCCCCTTTTTTCTTTTTGAAATTATGTTGATGGTGCAGGTGCAATAGAACTTCTAAAAAAAAGAATAGGAACATATGTTCTTTTTGTGGTATGATATGTTTAAAAAGTGGGAGGGACTACATGCCTTTGCTTAATATCAACATCAAGGAGCGGATGGAGCATTATCAAGTGACTGGTTTAAGTGTATCTGTAATACGCAATCATGAAATTAGTTTTGTTGAAAATTATGGCTTGCGAGAAGCTGATACTCTGAAAAAAGTGAATAATGATTCGATTTTTAGTGCTTGTTCAATCAGTAAGTTTGTAACCGCCATGCTGGTAATGAAATTAGTACAACAGGGGTCTCTAGATTTGGATGAAGATGTAAACGTGAAATTGAAATCGTGGAAAGTCCCTGATAATCATTTTACAGTGAAGAGATGTGTGACATTAAGAAATTTACTTGGTCATCAATCAGGGATAACTGATCCGGAAAAGAGTTTTATGGAACTGAACTCGGATGGCCGGTATCCTACGATGGTTGAGTTATTAACAGGAAAAACCCCATATTGTGATGTTCCGATTGAAGTAAAGTATGAGCCGGAAACAGATTTTCAATATTCCGATGCTGGATTTTGTATTATCCAGCTCATCATAGAAGATGTGTTGGGAAAGTCATTCGTAGAAGTAATTGACGAATTAATCTTTCACCCTCTAAAAATGACAAACAGCACATATACTTTAAACCTTCCAGAGAAGTTTTATGAGGATTTTACATCAGGCCATAACAATAGTGGATGCTTAGCAGAAAATAACTATCCTATTTACCCATACCCAGCGGCTTCAGGTTTGTGGACAACTTCGAAGG
Source organism: Ureibacillus sinduriensis BLB-1 = JCM 15800 (assembly GCF_000772955.1). GTDB lineage: Bacteria > Bacillota > Bacilli > Bacillales_A > Planococcaceae > Ureibacillus > Ureibacillus sinduriensis. The sequence goes on from NZ_JPVO01000054.1 coordinate 25,257, forward strand.
ATTTGTCACAACTAGTGCTTGAGTTGATGAATGCTTTAAAAAATAAAAGTAAGCTTGGAATTTCTGTCGAGCAAGCAAATGAAATGATACAAGCTCGAGGCTGTAAAGGTTGGAATGGGCTTGGCGTGTTTCTGGAAGGCTCGGGAATTGAAATTGAACTTTCGTCTCTTGGGTGGGGCGAAGGCTTCCAATCGATGTTGGTAGCTTTTCCTTTAAAAGGTGATGGTATCGTAATTATGACAAATACAGACTTAGGCGTCCACCAAATGAAAGGAATCATTGGTGAAATCTATCAATCATTCAACTAATTGCTTCAACCAAAATGGATAAAGGAGATGGACTTAATGACAAAACCACTATTAAAGGGGATGGAAGGTGTTTTTATTCCAGTTAAAGACCCAAAAACATCTGCTAAATGGTACGAAGAGATTTTAGGCTTTCAACTGGTTTATATGGAAGAAGAGGCGTGCGTCATGAGAATTCACGAAGATGCCCAAACTGTTGTATGCCTTGTTCGAACTGAGGACCACGAACCGATGAAATTCCCGAAAAATGATTTTGGAGTGGGCAAGTATTATAATTTCATTCCTGATGATATCGAAGAAACATATCAGTCCCTAATTAAAAAGAATATTAAAGTAAACAAAATGGATGGGGAAGGAACAAGTAAATTCTTTACGTTTTATGACCCGGACGGCAATCCTTTAGGTGTCTGTGGATAAACCTTTTTGCTCCAAGAGGGGCTGGGACAAAAACCAAAAACACTATTTTCCTCGAGTAGGAATATAGTGTTTTTTTGACGAAATGAAAATTGATTTCCATTGTGAAGGGGCGCAACCAACGACACTGCCCGAGCCTGTAGTCTCTCGTTTGTTCTGTGACGTGCACCCAGGAGTCGGCCCTCCACTTCAATCAATACAGTTTCCTAATATGAATTCTTCCATCGTTCATAGAATTCTCTATTTCTGTCCAGGTCTCTTTTTTTAACCAAAATAAACAATAAATATAAGTTGGAAATTAATAAAAAATTATTGAAATGCGATAAATTTTATGTTAAATTCAATTTAACAATAAGTAAGTGAGGTGCTTTTGAATGAAACGAGGGTCAACACTCTTCTTAAAAATATCTGTTATTTTTATAGGGCTTCCGGTTCTGGCAATATGTCTATTTTTATTGCCTCAGATAGCAGGTGAAGCTAATGCTGCAGTTAAAAAAGGTTCAGATTTGGCCTATGTGGTATATGGCATTTTAATGATTATGTATATTTCGGCGATTCCATTTTACTTTGCTCTATACCAATCTTTTATCCTCCTAACATATATTGACAAGAACCAAGCGTTCTCTCTAAACTCTGTAAGAGCTTTAAAGAAAATTAAAAACTGCGCCATCACAATCAGCGGCTTATATGTGGTAGCCCTGCCATTGATCTATATTTTAGCAGAGGTTGATGACGCACCAGGGCTCATACTTCTAGGAATGGTCTTTATCTTTGCTCCACTGGTAATTGCAGTTTTCGCTGCTGTTCTCCAAAGACTGCTGCAGGAAGCCATTAATATAAAATCAGAAAATGATTTAACGGTCTGAGGTGAAAACAATGGCAATTATAATCAATATTGACGTCATGTTGGCAAAAAGGAAAATGAGTGTAACTGAGTTATCGGAAAGGGTGGGCATCACAATGGCCAACCTTTCAATCTTGAAAAATGGGAAGGCAAAAGCGATTCGATTATCTACGTTAGAGGCGATTTGCAAGGCGCTGGAGTGTCAGCCCGGGGACATTTTGGAATACAAAAATGACGAAGTTGGTCACGGGTAAAAATGATGGCGGAAAAGAACAAGACGGTTTATATTTTATTGACCGATACTGGTACCGTTCTGACAAAAGTCATCCAATGGTATACCAATGCGCCTTATAATCACGTCTCGATTTGTTTTGATGATAGACTCGATGAGATTTATAGCTTTGGGCGGAAAAATCCCGGTAATCCACTCATTGCTGGTTTTATAAAAGAAGATGTTTACTTTGGCACCTACCGATATTTTGATGATACGAGATGCCTCTTATTGAAAATTGAGGTTTCAGCAGGTGAATACCGTCGCATTCGAAATGTGATCGAAAGCTTTTATCATAATCAAGAACGGTATTCATATAATTTACTGGGGCTCTTCGGTGTGGCCATGCAATATCCTATCCATCAAAAGAATAAATACTTCTGTTCGCAATTTGTTGCGGAGGTCTTTGAAAAGAGTGGCTTACAACTTTGGAGGCAGCCAACTGCTTTAATTTCTCCCAATGACTTCTTGATGCATCCGCAATTCGAATTAGTTTATGAAGGTAGTTTATATCATTATCCTTTACTGGATCATGGTCTGCTTTCAATAGCTCCAGTTGCTCCCCGGTATGCTTACAGGCAACCTTTTGAGCTGCTTAAAAAGAAACTGACTCTTTAAGAAATTCAAGCTGATCTCCATTTGGGGATCGGCTTTTTTGTATTTTTAAAAGAAATCATGTCTAGCATTAGGGGAGAGGTACATATAGGTGTAGGACATGGAGATTTTTTATATAGGAGGGTTTATGGATGTTAGATTGCGTCATTATTGGTGGGGGTCCATCGGGCTTAAATGGTTCGCTTGTTTTGGCAAGGGCAAACAAAAATATCATCTTATTTGATGAAGATAAACCGAGAAATGCGGTCACTCACGAATCTCATGGGTTCATCACAAGAGACGGGATAAAGCCTTCCGAGTTTAAAAGGATCGCCAAAGAAGAATTGATGAAATATCCAAATTGCAAAATTGTAAATGAACGAGTTATGCATATAAAAAAGGAGAAGCAATCCTTTACCATTTACATAAAGACTGGTAAGGTCTATAAATCACGAAAAGTAATCTTATCAACAGGTTTAATTGACGTTCTCCCGTCGATACATGGAATGAGTGATTTTTATGGCACTAGCTTGTTCAGTTGCCCATTTTGTGATGGCTGGGAACTGAAGGATCTTCCGCTTGTGCTTATCGCAGAAAATGCAGGTGCATTTCATAAAGTAAAGTTGCTTTATAACTGGAGCAAGGATCTGGTTGTTTGCACGAATGGGAAGAGAGTATTTTCACAGGAGCAGCGAGATTTGTTAGCGAAGAAAAAAATCAAGCTGATAGAGGATGAGATAATGGTATTGCAAGGTGAAAAAGGGCAATTGAAGACGATTCGCTTCAAGAATGGCACCCAAATCGAAAGAAAAGGCGGCTTCGTAACGGCCGGTCTAAAACAAGCATCTTCATTAGCTATGACCATGGGGTGTAAGCAACATAAAAATGGAGGGATTGAAACCGATAGCTTTGGACGTACCAATATTGAAGGGGTCTATGCAAGCGGGGATATTTCACTATCTGCACCATCCCAAGTCATTAATGCAGCAAGTGAAGGTAGTATTGTGGCGATGGGTGTCATTCACGATTTAGTGAGAGAAGATTTTTAATGGTTTCCCTATAAGATAAAAAAGCGGCAGAATTCATTCCTGAAGTCTACTGCTTTTTTATGCACGATATAAACAATTTGATGGTTCCAGATCCCCTTGAGAGATAAAAGGGTCATGAGGAAGCTGGAGGGAAAATCCCCAGGATAAGCAAAATAAAAAGCAAGAGCCCGACGACTAGCAGGAGTATGGAAGCGAAAAAAATCGGCCCCCTTTTAAAAATAAAAGGTTCCCTTTTTTGCATGATCCCTGTCTAGGCACTTACTTCGGATGAGGCCATATTGGAAATAATGCCTCCGCTACTTGTGAAAAAGTAGATTATTACAGTGAAGGCAATCCCTGTGAAGAACATGACTTCAATCATTCTCACTGAGAAGAAAGATGCGACTAGATAAGTGGTAAGCAATTCTATAGTAAAGGCAATCATCATGGTTGCTAGAAATTTTCTTTTCACAAATTTCCCCCCCTTATTAGAAATTCATTTTAATATTCTTACGCAATACAATGGTGAAAGTTTCAAATTTTCATCGATTCATAAACAAATTAGCTTATAAATCTCCTGCATACACAATGAATGGGCTTGTTGCATATTGTAATAAAAGTCTAACATAAGGGGAAGAAATGCATGAATTCTAATTTGTTTCCGGCTCTATTGGCCGGTCCAATGGTACGGCGGGTGGATTCATCAGAAGCATTTATTTGGGCGGCAACAAGTGAAGAATTTGCTATTACTGCAGAAGTGTATGCCATTTTCACAAAGGGGGAATCAAATCATTATTCAAAAATAGACGCTAACACCGAAACACAAACCATTCAATTTGGAGAAAACTTGTATATCCATCTCATCAAAGTAACCCCCACTTCAAATACTTTTCCTACCAATCGATTAATCGGCTATAATTTGCATTTCCGAAATCAGCAGGAAAGCTTCGATCTGGATGATCTTGGCCTTCTTTCCCACACGAATCCAAATTGCATTGTCTATGGTTCACTTAAGTTGCCAACCTTTTTCCTTCCCGGAAAGGATTTGGAGCAACCCGCCCAGTTTTTATATGGCTCTTGCAGAAAACAGCATGGTGAGGGAGAAGATATGTTGGTCCGAGGCGACCACCTTTTGGAGGAACAGTATCTTAATCTAACTAAACGGCCACAATCACTTTTTTTAATGGGCGATCAAATTTATGCAGATAATGTGGCAGATCCACTTTTCCGTCCGATTAATGAATTGGGGAAAATGTTAATGGGTGTGGACGAGGCGCTCCCTTCAATCGACAAACGTTTGGAAAGCAATGCTTCTTATAACCGTATAAATGGAAGGAAAGAAATCATGAAGGACGTCGCTCGTTTTTCATCGAGGAATGCCTCCAATCATCTCATTCAATTTGGTGAATATGCAGCCATGTATTTATTCTCGTGGAGTCCTGTGTTATGGGAAGTATCTAGGGAGCAAAATCTTTTGGAATCCTTTGATGACTCATTTGAAAGAGGGCACTTTCATTTGAAATTAGCCAAGGCAACGGATAAATTAAAAAAACTAGAGAGTCTTCAATTGCAAAAGCGTTACACTGAACAGGAAAAGCTCATCCTGAATTGTCAATCTGCCTCTTATAGGATTAGAAGATTAATCGCCAATACGCCGACATATATGATATTCGACGATCATGAAATTACAGATGACTGGAACATCAATGCACAATGGAAACAAGCTGTTCAGGAGTCCGCACTGGGTAAACATATTGTGGCAAATGGTTTGTCGGCTTATTTTGCATTTCAAGCGTGGGGAAATGAGCAGGAAATCTTCGACGATGAATTCATTTCCAAAATAACAAAGCATTTCCTAGGATTACGAAACGGTCATATAATGACCAACTATGAGGAATGGGTTGAGTTATTATGGAACCATCATCCGTGGCATTTTGTAGCGCCAACCGTTCCAAAAGCTTTATTCCTTGATACAAGAACAATGAGGGAGTATGATGATTGGCCAATTATGGACCAGCAGCACGTGAATGGAAGTGCTAGTCCTAGTCCTCCTCAATTGATCAATGAACAAGAGTATAGGGCATTGACGAAAAAGCTGGGGGAATATGGCTGGGAAAAAGGAGATGCACTTATTATCGTTTCCCCAACGCCGGTAATTGGTTTTGAATATATCGAAAAGGTGATTGTTCAGTTTCTCCCCACTCTAGAAAGGCTGGGTTCCCAGGTCCAGACAATTTTTGATGTGGAGGCATGGAGATATAACGGGAGGGGACTTACGAATTTTTTGACTCAATTGGCACAATGGGCTCCGAAAAATCCTGTGATTCTTTCAGGGGATGTACATTACAGCTTTTCGGTTAATTCAACATTTACATTTAAGGATGAGAATGAACTGGATATAGTGCAAATTACTGCAAGCCCAATAAAAAATATGAGCTTCAAAAATTTCGGAACTCTCATGAAGGTGACAACAGCATTCAGTCAGTTGTTGCAGCAAACCGAAACCATTTACCAATACTGTGATTCGGCATATGAGCTTCATGATGCGGATGAAACCTTTCATCCAGTGAATGATTTTATATGGAAAGTGCGACTGCACTATGATCAAGTTGCTGGCAGTTTCATTATTGAAACGGAAAATAACTTGGGGCTGCTCTCGTATTCAACTGATTATATTGAAAATAAGTTTTTAAGATGAATTGAAACAACTAACTAAGAAGTATGTAGTCGTGCATCCATTTTTTTCTGTTAAAGACATAGACTATTATATTGATTAACGAAATCCTGCGCATGCAGGATTTTTGGCTTACTATATTTTATTTTGTTGGATAATAAAGACTATGTTAAAATTAGGAAGAGTTTAGCTTGGATCTTTTTTCTGGAGATCAGTAAATCACTATCGAACATGTAAATGTATTTTTATGACTGCATTTAAGACAGGAGGGCTGAAATGAAAAGAGGTATAGTTGCTTCCATTGCTTACATGACTACAGGAATAGGCATTTATCATACGTTTTTTGGTACTTCCGCAATATTCGGAATGCTATTCTTAATCATTGGGCTTGTAGGAATTTTATATGATATCTTTTATGAAAAGTTAGACACAGTATAACTCAACAAGAAAGAAAAAATAGAATCAATAAATGGATTTCTCTCAACTAGGTGTATTTTGAAAAAAGAAATATTTTTGTGGGGGCTCTTTCTGTTAAGGAAAGTGCTTTTTTTGTGTGGTATATTATAGGCCGGCAGCTGGCTTTATGGGCAGCCGATAAAACTCCGCAACAGATATCTTTACGAAAGTGATGTATCTACATAAAGTTGGGGATAGATGATTTTTTGTACCTTTCCAACGTATCCAATACGTATAGAGGAAACGATCGAGTATAAATTGAATATATAAGCAAGGGGGATGAGTTATGAAGAAAAGAATGACAATCGTTTTAAGTATTTTAGCAGTAGGGTTAGGGGCTGCATACATAGGAGTAGGAAATTATTTTTATAACTTTGCATTGAAAGCAAATGATGAAAAAGAATTTATGGAAGGAAATCCTCACTTGGAGGAGAGCATCGCCGTGGTGGCAGAGGTGGCAGAAGCAGCCGAGCTGGCAGACAGTCAATTCGAGTTGCAACATGAGGCATCTGCTATGTCGATCATTTCGGATGATGAGCTTCAGCTAAATTTACATGCGGACTATTATGCGAACGGAAGCGACAATCATAAATGGGCAATAGCTGTGCATGGCTATACCGGGAGCGCAGATGGGATGACAAGATATATTCGTAATTTTTATGAACAAGGCTTTCATGTAGTTGCTCCGGATTTACGGGGACATGGACGAAGTGAGGGAGAATATATCGGAATGGGATGGCATGATCGCCTTGATTTGCTGAAATGGATTGATGAAATCATTTCGTTGGACCCGGATGCGGAGATTGCACTGTTCGGTATCTCCATGGGGGGGGCAACCGTGATGATGACATCCGGCGAAGATCTGCCATCCAATGTGAAAGTAATAGTAGAAGATTGTGGTTACTCATCGGTTAGTGATGTTTTTGTTTATCAGTTGGATGATTTATTCGGGTTGCCCGAGTTTCCGGTACTCAATGCGGCCAACACCGTAACAAAAATGCGGGCTGGATTCGACTTATATGAAGCTTCTGCTGTACGGCAAGTCGCAAAGAGTAAAAAACCAATGTTATTTATCCATGGAAACCAGGATACCTTTGTTCCATATGAAATGCTGGATGAAGTGTATGAGGCAGCCAATGTGGAAAAGAATAAACTCATTATTGAAGGTGCCGGTCATGGAGAAGCGGAAAAAATAGACCCTGATAGCTATTGGAATGCGGTTTGGTCGTTCGTGGGGAAATATATATAAGCAGAAAATAAATAGAATGTGAGAATTCATATTTTGTGTTATAGAAGGAGGTACTTATGAGTAGAAAGCGGAAAATTGTCGTATTTATTGCATCTAGTCTGGATGGCTATATTGCCACAAAAGAAGACTCTCTTGACTGGTTATTTGAAGTTGAGGGCGAAGGGGATAATGGTTATTCAGAGTTTTATGAGACGGTGGACACGGTTGTAATGGGGAAACGGACATATGATTGGTTGATTAATCAAGGGCTTGAGGAATTCCCTTATAAAAATAAAGTATGCTATGTATACACACGCTCTTGCCTGGAGGATACAGAAAATGTGAAGTTTGTAAATGGGGATGTCAAGGAGTTTGTTGAAAAACTAAAAAGGAAGAATGGCAAAAATATTTGGCTTGTAGGTGGGGGAGAATTGTTGCAAGCCTTTATACAAGAAGAAATGGTTGATGAATTTATTGTTACAATTGCGCCCACCATACTCGGCAGTGGGATTCCCCTATTTCGAGAGGGTAGTTATCAGATGAATCTATCATTGTTGGGAACGAAAAATTACAAGCAATTTGTTGAACTCCATTATGAAGTGAAAAGGTAACAACGCTCTTGTTAAGTTGGAAATGCTTTGACATTCAATTCGTTTTATCACTACTCCAAAGAATTTTGGGAGTAGTTTTTTTTGCTGGAAAACAAAAGTCTGTATTATCAAATAATTGTTAGTAGTTTTGTTTCTGGAATTAAACTTCGTTTATTTTCATATACAAAAACCTTATAAAACTAACAATTTGTATAAAACGGAACTTTAACTATTTTTAGAATATTAGTTCTTTTGACATTCCGGTTAATAACTATTTGACTATAGTATTGAGGTGGTATAAAATTTTTCGATATACATTATTTATTTTCATTTTAATATAAGAAATCTAGCAGAATTTCTGATGAGGTTAATTTGAAATTATAACAATGAATAGGAAAAAACTACGTGGTGTATCATATCACCGAATCTAGGACAATTGAGGTAGAGAATCATGTCAATTTTAATCGGAATTTTAGGGTTAGTGGTAGTTTTTGGCCTAGCATACTTACTGAGTAACGACAAAAAGGCAATCGACTACAAAGCAGTGGGAATTATGCTAGTTATGCAAGTTGTTCTAACATTAGTCATGTTTAAAACGACAATCGGTTTAACAGTGATTGAGGCTATAGGAAATGGTTTTACGAAAGTAATAGAAATCGGACGTGAAGGTGTCGTCTTTGTCATAGGGGGCTGGGTGCCTGAAGGCAATTCAGTATTCTTTGTAAATGTTCTGCTTATTATTATTTTCACTTCAATGTTGCTTTCAGTATTAACTTACTTAAGAATTTTACCTATCATAATAAAATATCTAGGTGGATTCCTATCCAAAATAACAGGCTTATCTAGTGTCACTACTTTTCATGCAATCAATAATATTTTCTTTGGCCAATCGGAAGGGCTTTTGGCCATTAAATCTCATATTCATAAAATGACGAACAATAATTTATTTGTTATCTCAGTTTCCTCAATGGCTTCTGTATCCGCCTCAATAATGGCTTCTTACATAACAATGTTGCCTGCAAAATACGTCTTAGGCGCGATGGCTTTAAATGCTCTATCGGCATTGATAATCGGAATTATTATTGCACCCGAGAAAAATAGTGCCAAGAACGAAGTGATCGATACCAAGGATGCTACATCTGCAAAATCTATTTTTGAATCCATATCAATGGGTGCTTTGGATGGCGGGAAGGTGGCACTTATCGTTGCAGCGATGCTGATCGCCTATGTTGGCCTAATGGCGTTGATTGATGCAGGCTTCAATGCAGTGATCGGTTTATCATTTACTGAACTTCTAGGGTATATTTTCGCACCAATTGCATGGTTGATGGGTGTACCTTCCAACGAAATTTTAGTTGCCGGTCAAACAATGGGGACAAAATTAGCAACGAATGAATTTGTCGCAATGCTTCAATTTGTTCAACATATTCCATCCCTTTCCGAAAAAACAGTGGGTGTTGTATCTGTATTTTTAATAAGTTTTGCTAATTTTAGCTCGATCGGTATTATAAGTGGTTCTATGCAAGCTATCAATGGAGAGAAAGCTTCTGCCGTTTCAAAGTTTGGTCTGAAAATGCTGTTGGCTGCTACAATGGTGTCGATGTTAACCGCTACATTGGTAGGATTGTTTATTTAATAACTATTTAAGTGCCTAATTTCACTTTCGCTTTGAAGGGGAATTAAAAAGTACCTTATTCGAAAGCGATTGCCTCGAATAAGGTACTTTTTTTACTTATTAAGTTTTCGCACCTTGGATGCTCCGACTACGGCACCAATCGCAATGCCGACAATTGCGGGAACAACCCAACCAACACCTTGCTCGTATAGGGGGATAATGCCCAAAATATTTGACCATGCCTTGTCCAACAGTGCGGTGTTAATCGTATCGATGAAGCTAAATATGGCAGTTAGAATAATGCCATAAAGGTAAATTGAATGATTCACGAAGCGATTCAGCAATCCCAAAACAATCAGCACGATTGCCAGCGGATAGATGGCACCTAAAATCGGTACGGAAATTGCCAATATTTGATTCAAACCTAAATTTGCAATAATAAAACTGATGACTGCCACAATGGTTGCCCATGTTTTATAAGAGAAAAACGGTATTAGACGCGAGAAATACTCCCCACATGAAATTACCAGGCTGATGGATACGCATAAACAAGCCACTGTAAATAAAACACCTAAAAGAATGATGCCCGTTTGTCCAAACAATTCGTTCATTACTAATGTTAATACATTCGCACCGTTATTCATCTGTTCCAATGCGGAAACGGAGGCACCAAGGAAGGTCAATATGCTGTAAATGATTGCCAGCAAAATTCCTGCACCCAATCCTGCAAACAGCATATATCTCGAAATACTCGAATCGTCCTTAATTCCTTTCAAACGAATGGTATTCACCACCACTATTCCGTAAACAAGTGCCGCTAAAGCATCCATCGTCAAATAGCCGTCCAAAAACCCCTGAAAAAATGAATTGTTGGCATAAAGTTCGATAGGTTTAGCTAAAGAATCAACCGGCGTAAGAATTGCCTTCACAAAGATGATGGCAATCAAAAATAATAAAATCGGTGTTAATAGTTTTCCGAATCGATCCACTAGCTTTGATGGCGAGAGACTTAGATATAGGACTAATGCAAAGAACACCAAAGTATAGAGGAACAACATGGCCGGACTGCCCGAGAGAGCATTCGGCAAAAATGGTTTGATGCTCATTTCATACGCAACGGTGCCGGCGCGGGGGATGGCTAGACCGGGCCCGATTGATAAATAAATCAAAAAAGGAAATACCATTGCAAACCAAGGATGAACCCGTGTGGATAGGGTATTTAAACTTCCTGCTTTCCCTACGGCAATTACCCCCAAAATCGGGAGCCCCACAGCCGTAATAATAAATCCGGCTAGTGAAACCCACATTTCAGTACCTGCAGCGTTCCCTAAAAAGGCAGGAAAGATTAAGTTTCCCGCTCCAAAGAACATGGAAAATAACATAAAAACAATAAATAATAAATCTTTTGATGATAATGAATTCATAGATGACTCCTTTTGTATACAATAAACTGCATTATAACAGCTATAGTAGAGTGAATCCATAACAATTGAAATAATAGAAATATTGAATGTATTATGAATATTAAAAATAGATTCTATACATTATCCAGTGATATTTAAAACAGAATAAGAGGCTCAAAATGGAATTTGAGCCCCTTAGTTATTAAGCTATTTAACTATTAAAGCAACAGCAATATTTCGTCCGGGAGTTGTTAAATATTTACCGTTTGCATATAGACCACTCGAGGCACCGCCATCTAAATTGATGGCATCAATTGCGCCGAGTTGTTTCATAATGGAAGCTAAGTGCTCGACTGTCGCTCCAGAAGTTGTAACAAATATTAATTGGCGGTTTTTTAAAATACCAATCGCACTTCTCGCACCAGGGGAGCTTAAAATTTTGTGACTTGTAAACCCTTCTGATAGTGGATTTAGAGATACTTGGCCATTTGTTATAAGCCGGGGTCCAATTTGGATGGCTTCTTGGACAATCCCTTTATTGTATAGTTCTTTTACCTTGGCACCCGGCAAAATGCCAATATCGCCATCCTTCGTAGAATAAAAGCTAGAAAATTTCGGATCAAACTCCTGAACTTTTTTCCCGTTCATTATGAGCCCATTATAGACGGTGCGATAGGAATTATTCGTATAAGCATCAAAGAAGTTTGCATTAATGGCTGCTTTGGCATTGTGATTTTTTGCAATTGATGCCAAAGTACCGACAGATCCTATTTTATTATTTGCTGCCTCTACATGGAGGGTAGTATTCGGGGCTAGTAGATTTATGGAAACGATTTTTACTGGATAGCTCTTTACCCCTACCTTTATTGACTGATTTTTAACTTGGATTTTTGCTTTACCAACGACTGCTTCCCCGTAAACGGGTAGTGTATATAAAGAATGATCCACTGTATATTCAATCTGCTGTTTTTCTTTATTCCAAGAGATAGGTGTATTGAATAAATAACCAATCTCTTTTACTGGAACATAGACGGCGCTGTTTATCATTTTTGGCTGTGAATCCATGCTCTTAATGACTGTCCCATTTTGTTGCAAATTTTTGCTTCCGATGGATAATGTGTATTGCTGGTTAACTGTAACTACTTTTTTCTTATTATCCCATTCTACAGGAACATTAAAAGTTTCTGAAACCGTTCGCAGTGGAACTAATGTCCGATTCGTACTTTCCTCAATGACGCCATACGAGCTGGCATTGACTTGCGAATCGGTAAAAATTCCAATTAGTACAAAGAATAATAGACTTACTAGTGCATTTTTGGTCATGTGTATTTTCTCCTATGAATTAATAACTATCTATTACAATTATACAAGTTAATCCTTAATTGTTAAGACCTAACATGAAATTACAATAAATAAATATCAAAAAGAAAGAATGGAAAAGCCCTTTAATGGAGTACATTCGCTTTTATTCTGAATTGAAAGCGGAGTATAATAGAAGTTCCTAAAAGTAGATTATTTCTATAATGAAGTCATTTAACCAGGAGATCATAGATGAAAATTCTGAGTGAAAAAATAAAACTAAAGTATTTAATAATAGGATTAATCTCTTTAGCTTTTCTATTATCTGTGGCGAGCAGTCTGTATAGTAGTTATGAACGAAGTATCGCTTTATTAGAGGAACAATCGCTGGAAAAAAACCGGGTTTATGCACAAAAACTGTCCCAAACGGCCAACTTATTTCTTGAACATTCAATTAAAATACTCGATTATAGTGCATCGAAAATTGCCGATCAAATGAATGATGAAGAGGCACTGAATAATGAAGTAATGCGTCTATTTCATCAACAAAGTTCATTCAATTCCGTAGTTATAGCCAATTCCGAAGGCTTAATGTTGGCAGGAGCGCCTGATCAATATAGGCTGAAAGGAAAGACGATAACTTCCAAGGAAGGTTTGGAACAATTAAAAAAGCAAACGATTTCGATTTCTGATCCCTATAGAGCTTCCACCGGGAAATTACTTATAACGGTATCTTACCCAATTTTCTCTAGTGATGGGCAATTTAAAGGGGTCGTTAACGGAAGTATTTACATTCATGAATCAAACTTCTTCGAACAAATCTTGGGAGAGCATCACTACCATGACGGAACATATGTCTATGTAGTAGATTCTGAAGGGAAGCTGATCTATCATGTCGATAAATCGAGGCTTGGCGAGGATGTTTCCAAAAATCAGGTGGTGCAAAGGCTGGGACATGGCGACAGCGGAGCACAGCTTGTTACCAACAAGTTGGATGAAGAAATGCTTGCAGGATTCAGCCCTTTGGAAAAAGCGAATTGGGGAGTTGTCGTCCAAACTCCGCGTGAAGTAGCGATTCATTCGGTTGGCGAACAGGTATTGACAATCTTTTACTTCGAATTACCGCTGTTGTTCATCTCAATTATTATCGTATTAATATTGGTAGTCAAAATTACAAAACCATTGCAGCAGATTGCAACACTTACAGAATATAGTATCAATGAAAGCGAGATGGGTAATCTGGAAAGCCTTAATGCTTGGTTCTATGAAGCTTCCCAGATTAAAAAAGCGTTGATACGGAGTCTTTCCTTCTTGCACGGTCAAGTGAGTACTTTAAAGGATGAAAATTCCATCGATCCCCTTACGAATTTAACGAATCGGAGAGCATTGGACAGCGTGCTGCAATCATGGACAGTCCAGGGGAAAATGTACGCTGTGATAATGTTGGATATTGATTTCTTTAAATCAATCAATGATACTTATGGGCATACTATCGGTGATGAAGTGTTGAAATTTTTATCTTTCCAAATGAGAAATGCTGTAAGGGGACAGGATATCTGTTGCCGCTATGGAGGGGAAGAATTTATTATCTTATTACCTGAAACGGGCATCGAGAATGCTTTCGATATCGCGGAACAATTACGCAAGAGGGTCGAGAGTGCAACCAGCCCTTCTGGTAAACCTGTTACATTTTCTGCTGGAATTGCGGGGTTCCCTAAACAAGCGGCAAACCCGGACGAGTTGATCGAACTGGCAGACCGTGCGCTATATGAAGCCAAACATCTAGGGCGGAATCGCGTGGTAATTGCTGAAGCAAAAAACCAATTATAGTTTAGTTGATGTTGGAGAAACAAAAATGCAATTTGCGACGAGGCAAATTGCATTTTATTTTTGCGAAAAACAAAAAGGCGAATTTATTGGATTAGTGCTTTTATATCTTCTATAAGCTCCACACAAACTTCTTTTGTTGTTGACCATGAAGTGACGAACCGGATTGCGATTTTGTCTTCAACCAGCTCCCATATTTCAAAAGCATAGAGTTGTTGCAGTTTTTCAACTTGCTCTTTACTAAAGATGGGGAAGATTTGATTGGTAGGCGACTCACTTAAAAGAGGTATACTTAATTTTTTTAATTCATCGCTCAGATAACGTGCCAACTCATTTTCATGCTGCCCCATTTTAAAGTAGAGGTCATTTTCGAATGCCGCTTCGAATTGGATGCCGACAACATAACCTTTTGCTAGCATAGCTCCTTTATTTTTAATATGGTATCTGAAAAAGGGTTTTAACTGGTTGTGGAAAATGACAATTGCTTCACCGCTCAGCATGCCGATTTTTGTCCCGCCAATGTACATCACATCGCAAAGGTCTTTCAATCGGTTGAATTCCACATCGCTCGCTGCAAGACCACTTGAAAGACGAGCTCCATCAATGTAGAAATATAGATCATTCTCTTTACAAAAATCATATAAAGTTTTTAACTCGGCTTCACTATATACCGTTCCGATCTCAGTGGATTGGGAAATATAAACCATGCCGATTTTCACCATATGTTCGTCTTGGTGATACTTAAGGGCCGATTCGATATCTTTTGGGGTTAGCTTTCCATCCACTCCTGGAACCGTGTACACTTTATGACCTGTTGCTTCAATTGCCCCGGTTTCATGAACATTGATATGACCCGTGCTGCATGATAAAACCGCTTCGTATGGTCGGAGTATGTGGGAAATGACAGAAGCATTGGCTTGGGTGCCACCTGTTACAAAGTGGATATCGCAATCGCCGGATTCCAGTTTTTCTTTTATCAACTTCTTGGCAGAATCTGAATGCTTGTCCAAGCCATAGCCAGCATTTTGCTCATTGCTTGCTTTTTGTAATGCAGCCAGTAATTGCGGATGGCAAAGTTCACTATAATCATTTTTAAAACTATGTTTCATTTTTTGGACCTTCTTTTCTAGTTTATTTACTATAGTATACATTAATTGTTATTTTCGAGCTGTTTAGAATATTATATTAAAAGAGAAATAGATTAGGAAGGTCGCTTCTATATTGGAATTGAAATGTATGCAAAATGGAGCGGCTTTGGCATGAATACTATAAGTGTTCATGCCTCTTTGTTGACATGCTGAAAATTAAAAGAAAAAGTTTTTCAGATTAATGGCTTTAGAAAATAATCGGGCATCTTTTCCAAGTTTGTTGTTCATGTTGCTATATTGTCGCAAACATTGCTGGAATAAGTCATCGCAATATCTTCTGGAAGTTCTATGTCTATTGTATAAATAGCATTCATCATGAAATTTGCAGCAAGCGTCAACTGGGTTTGTGGGGGAACCGGGACCTGTGCAGCCGGGACCACAGTAGCGGTATCCGGGATAGCAGAAACCAATCTTCCCATTTCTCATAGGTGCGACCTCATTTCTGAATTCTAGTTTTTACTAGCATATGTATTTTCAATTATTCTAGTAACGGCTATTCATCTTATTTTCATGAAAGGGAAAAAATGTTTAAAAAAATCACCTCAATTTCCTGTAATAAAGGAAGTCAAGGTGCTATCTAATAATTAAACTTTTAAGAGTGTTAACGGCATCAGTCACCGCCACCACCACCACCATCGCCGCCACCGCCGCCATCAGCGCTGCCGCCACCGTCAGAACC
Organism: Ureibacillus sinduriensis BLB-1 = JCM 15800; assembly: GCF_000772955.1. Lineage (GTDB taxonomy): Bacteria > Bacillota > Bacilli > Bacillales_A > Planococcaceae > Ureibacillus > Ureibacillus sinduriensis. Next base: position 41,632 of record NZ_JPVO01000054.1, read on the forward strand.
AAAATCCCACCAATCAAATGCATTGCCGGAACTGGACCTTTTTCTTCTGATGCGTTTTTCGTAAGCGCGTTCCGCAGGTGTCATCTTGCGCCATTTGAAAAAGTAAAGGATACCGGAAATAATTCGGACTACAACGAAAATAGCAAAATATACGACAAAACAAATTGCTGCAATTCCGATGACAATCCCCAAAATCTCCCCCAATGTCTCTAGCATTTATCCACCAGCCTTTTATGTAGTGAAAGTTAGTAAATTTCAAAGTAAAATCAAGCTCAACTATCTTAATGGTTAAACTTAAACAGGAGCCAAGTTGTATATAATTGTACCAGATTTTTACTTATGATGACCAAGGTAGATATACTTAAAACTGTGTAGTGAAAAATGACTAAACATTTTACTAATGCATAGCCAAAAATGCGGGCTTCCTGTTGTAATGCCAAAAAAGAAAAGAGCACGTCATGTGCTCTTCCCATACTAACGACGATGTTCTACCAGGTCGATTGCCCCTAAAACGATGTGCGCCAAACCGAAACCGAAAATGGTATTCGCCAACATCTGGTTCGAACCTTTTTGTTTCATGGCATACCCTGCAGCAGTTACAGCTGACCCAAGTACAGTTGGAATTAAGCCTTCACGAAAATTGTTCATAAAAGTTCCCTCCACATCGAAAGTTAGTAGGTGTTATCTCACCATTCCTATTATGACTTATAAACACGTTGAATATTCTACAATCAACACTGAATGTACGTTCAGGATAAAACCAAGCGTGTAATGATCAATATTTGTGAGAATGATAAAAGTATTGGAAGGAAAAGGGCTGGATCTGTGGAAATATAAATCCATGGATTCATTAAAAGGGAGGAAAGAAATTTTTGATTTAGGGAAGTTCAATTTGGGCTTGATAAAAGGAGTGTAAATATGAACAAAAAAGCACGGGAATTGGGCGTTGAAATTGGAAAGCTTCCAACAGGAAAGAAAAACTGCATTACCGATGTAGCGGGTGTCAAGGTTGGCCATGTTACACTGGACTATCATTTGGAGAATGAGGGTGGATATGCCTGTACAGGAGTAACTGCCATACTGCCTCATGGTGGGAACCTTTTCAAAAATAAGGTCACTGCTGCATGCTATGTCATAAATGGCTTTGGCAAATCTGTGGGGCTCGTTCAAGTAGATGAGCTGGGTGTAATTGAATCACCAATCATGTTAACAAATACGTTTGGTGTGCCTCAAGTTACTCAGGGGACATTGCAATATATGCTGGAACTAAACGATGATATTGGTATCAGTACGGGCACGATCAATATCGTTGTGGGTGAATGTAATGATAGTTACTTGAATTCCATAAGAGCGTGTCCGGTAAAGCCTGAACATGCAATTGAAGCGATTCAGAGTGCAACCAGCGAAAGAGCGCGGGAAGGGGCGGTTGGTGCAGGTAAAGGAATGGTTTGCTTCGGATACAAAGGCGGGATAGGAACTTCCTCCCGGGTGGTGGAAATGGATACAGACGGAGAAAATCCTATTTGCTACACGGTGGGATGTATCGTATTGAGCAATTTTGGGAGCAGTACTGAATTTTTGAAGGAAAATTATAAAATTCCGAACTCCCACAAAGAGCCAATCCATAAGCCTGTGGATGGTTCCATCATTATTGTTTTGGCTACGGATGCGCCACTTAGCAGCAGACAATTAACACGGGTCATTAAACGCTGCGGAATTGGTTTGGGACGCATAGGGAGCTATTTTTCTCATGGGAGCGGCGATATTGTGATTGGGTTTACTACTGCCCATGATATACCACATACGACGAACGAATTTCTTGAAAGCCGTACACAGCTGCGTGAGGATCACCTCATAATGAATCAATTGTTTGCTGCCGCGGCAGAAACGACAGAAGAAGCGATTATCAACTCGTTATCTCAAGCAGAGACAACGACTGGTCGTGATGGAAATATAGTTCATGCATTTGATTTTGCACAAAAATGATATTGAAGTTATTTAAGGAATCGTCTCCTTGGATAACTTTTTTTAATTGTGCACCCTTTATTTTTCAAACGGAGAACTAAGGTTGAAAAATTAGGGAAATTCATTATTACGTAATAATGTTAAGTTCGTAATTATTCGCCATAAATATTATTTAATGCCTAGTAAAAAAATGTAAAGTATGATAGATTTGTTTTTAAATACGGAATAATCAAAATATTCATACTAATGAAATATCTCGATAAATCTGTGAGGTGATTTTTATACAAGGAAACATCTTTTCCCCGATACCCATCCTTGCTCCTGTTAATGGCAATTCCTGTCCGAACGTTTGTGAAAATCGTGAACCTTTACTGAACTTAACAAATCGCCACCCAAGAATATACTCAAAATCCATGTATTTTACACAACAAATCCCAGGCAGTCTGCAATCAATCTACGTAAGGCAAAACGCTTATGAAAGGTTGTTGCAGGCCCTAGCCTTATTGCCGGAAGAATATAGTTTCATAGTATATGATGGCTATCGCCCACTACAGGTGCAAAAGCATTTGTTCCAATGCTTTTATGACGAGATCAAAAAACGTCATTCTAATTTCTCGGATGAGCAGGTTCTGGAAGAAACGCTGAAATATGTAGCATACCCGAGTGTAGCCCCAACTAAAACCTCACCCCATTTAACAGGGGGAGCCATTGATTTAACGTTGGGGGATTTGCAGGGCAACCCACTGGATCTCGGAAGTGTATTTGATGAAATGTGTGTACGATCGGCAACCCGCTACTTTGAGCACAATCCTTTTGAGAATGAAGAAGCATTAAAACATCGGCGCCTTTTGTATAACAGTATGACCTCGGTCGGTTTTACGAATTATTCCGAGGAATGGTGGCATTTTGACTATGGAAATGTCGCTTGGGCAAGGCGCGTAGGATCGGCTGAAGCGGAGTATGGCGCAGTACAATCAATTATTGAGAGACATCAACTAAAGGAGTATGGATATTATGAAAGTATATATTAGTGCGGATTTAGAAGGAATAACTGGTACAACTGCTTGGAGCGAAACAGAGCTTAATACGCAGGATATTCAACCCTTTCTGAAGCAGATGACGAAGGAAGTGGAGGCTGCTATTGAAGGAGCCATAGCAGGAGGGGCTACAGAAATTTTGCTCAAGGATGCCCATGATTCTGCCCGCAATCTGGATATTTCAAATTTGCCAGTAAATTGCAAAGTGATACGCGGTTGGACAGGAGACCCGATGTGCATGGTTGCAGGGCTGGATGAAAGCTTCGATCGGGTCATTTTTATCGGCTACCACAGCAAAGGAGGGAGCCAGCGCAATCCGTTAGCCCACACATTGGTTGTGAATGCGGATGTAAAGATCAATGGGGAATATGCAAGTGAATTTTTAATTAATACCTATGCAGCCGGTTTGCACGGGGTGCCTGTTGCTTTTGTCAGTGGGGATGTCGGCCTTACTGAGGAAATCCGATCCGTTAATGAAAAAATCGTCACTTTTGCTACTAAAGAAGGTGTTGGTGGTGCGACGGTGAATGTGAGCCCGAATCTAACAATCAAAGAGACCAGGATACTTGTAGAAGAAGCGATGAGGGTTGATCGAGAGGCTCTGCAAGTCAAATTGCCCGAGCGTTTTGTTGTAGAAATCATCTATCGTGATCATGCCCGGGCGTACCGCAACTCCTTCTACCCGGGTGCAACTTTTAAACCGCATAATACAGTGGAGTTTGTAACCGACGATTATTATGAGGTTCTACGTATATTGCAGTTTTTGACGTAGAAAGGTGATGGAATGAAAATTACAGATATCAAAGTGGGGGTTGTGGAAGCACCCCTTATTACACCATTTAAAACAGCACTAAGGACTGTGGAAAAAATCCAGAATATAGCCATTTATATCCATACAGATGCCGGTCGGATCGGTATTGGCGAGGCGGCTCCGACAGCGGTCATAACAGGTGAGACAAAGGCATCGATCTCTAATGCAATCACTGAATATATAAAGCCTGCGATTATCGGAATGGATATTGAAGAATTTGCCCAAATAATGGAGCGTCTCGAAAAATGTATCCATAAAAATACAAGTGCCAAGGCAGCTGTTGATATGGCGCTTTATGATTTGCTTGCACAAAGCTATAAAACACCGCTTTTTAAGCTTTTAGGGGGTTATAGGAAGGAATTGATCACAGATATTACAATTAGTGCCAATGATGTCGATGAGATGGTGAAAGATAGCCTTGCTGCTGCAACAAAAGGCTTTCACATACTAAAGGTAAAGGTTGGCAAAGACCCTGCTGGTGACGTAAAGCGTATTGTTGCTATTCGCGAAGCGGTTGGTCCCAATGTCATTTTGCGTATAGATGCAAACCAGGGCTGGACTCCGAAACAAGCAGTCCAAATAATACATGCTTTAGAGGACGCCGACACAAATATTGAACTTGTTGAACAACCAGTTCACTATAACGACATAGAAGGTATGCGTTATGTAACCGCGAACACGCTAACTAAAATTTTGGCGGATGAAAGTGTTTTTTCTCCAAAAGAAGCAATCACATTAATCGAAAAGCGTGCCGCCGATTTAATTAATATTAAGCTGATGAAAACGGGCGGCATCTACCAGGCCCAAAAAATTGTCCATATTGCAGAGGCAAATGGCATTGAATGCATGGTTGGATGCATGCTTGAAACAAAAGTGAGTGTAAGTGCTGCCGCCCACTTTGCTGCATCCCAGAAAAATATCACCATGATTGATTTAGATGGACCTTTACTATGTGTGAACGATCCAATGCCTGGAGGCCCAACATTCGATGGGCAAGTCATTACAATGTCCATTAAACCTGGTATCGGATTTTCATTATAAAAAAGATATTCAAGAAACGGGAGGGGTTTTATGAGAAAGTTGTGGTTATTGCTTTTAGCTACAGTAACAGCTTTCGTTTTGGCTGCTTGTAGCGATAAAGGAGACGGGTCTTCCAAAGATGAAGTTTCAGAATACCGTACTGTATATTCAGGGGAGATTAAAACTTTGAATTACTTAAAAACAGCAGAAGCAAATGAATTTGCTATGTCGGCAAACTTGATTGACGGTTTAATCGAGTATGATCAGTATGGAATTGTACAACCAAGTTTAGCCGAGGAATGGTCTGCAAATGAAGATAATACAGTTTGGACATTCAAGTTGCGTGAAGGAGTGAAATGGGTTACGCATGAAGGGGAAGAATATGCGGATGTTGTGGCGCAAGATTTTGTAGAGGGCTTAAATTATGTTCTGGATGCCAAAAATGAATCATCCACTGCATGGATAGCTACGGTCGTTAAAAACGGCGATGCCTTCTACAATGGGGAAATTACAGATTTTGCGGAAGTTGGAGTCAAAGCTTTGGATGATTACACGCTTGAATACACGATGGAAAATCCAACACCTTATTTCCTATCAATGCTTAACTATGTATGTTTCTTCCCGGTTAATGGAGAGTTTTTAGCTGAGAAAGGTGACACATTTGGTACTACTAAAGAAACAACTCTCTATAACGGTGCATTTATCCTGGATAAATTTGAATCCCAGAATGAGCGTGTACTTGTAAAGAATGAATCTTACTGGGATAAAGACAATGTATACATCGACCGTATCAGATATAAATATAATAAAGAGGCTTTAACGGTGGCACCGGAATTATTTTTACGTGGTGAAATCGATTCGGCAGAAATTCCAACTTCAGTAGTTGATGAATGGTTTAATGATGAAGAGAAAAAATCGCAGCTTCGTCAAATCCGTAATAACTTCTATACGTATTTCTATGCGTTAAACTTTAATCCGCAATTTGATGAAGAATATGAACCGCAGAATTGGAAGGTTGCTGTAAACAATAAAAACTTCCGTAAATCATTATACCATGCACTAGACCGTGTATCCGCTATGTTGACAACGGAACCTTTCGAGCCGGAAAGTTTGCTTAACAACACTATCACACCTAAAAACTTCGTGGATGTTGATGGTGTGGATTATACACAGCTAGCACCATTAGCCGACATTTCGAATACTGATTCATTCAATTCGGATTTAGCATTGGAATTCAAAGAAAAAGCGATGGCAGAGCTTGATGGAAAAGCAACATTCCCGGTTAAGATGGTAATTCCATACAATTCTGGTAGTCCGGATTGGGCAAATCGTACACAGGTAGTAGAACAACAACTTGAAAATCTATTGGGAGCGGATTATATTGATTTAATTGTAGAAGCGGGTCCTTCTACCGGTTTCTTATCAGAAATTCGTCACCCAGGAAAATATGCATTACTTGAAGCAAACTGGGGTCCTGACTATGCTGACCCGGCTTCTTATACGGACCCATTCACGGAAGGTGGAACATACAACAAGCCAGAACTTGCTGAAGGCTACACAGATGCAAATGGAAAATCAAAATATCAAAACTTGGTAGATGCGGCAAAAGCAGAAATGGATCCAGCAAAACGTTATGAATTATTTGCTCAAGCGGAAGCCTTCCTAATCGAAGAAGCATTTGTTATCCCATATGCAGTAGGTGGTACTGGTTATATAGCTTCAAAGTTAAATCCATTTGAAGCACAATACTCTCCATTTGGTGTAACGTTAGAGAAATTTAAAGGGCAAAGACTTCTGGAAGAGCCAATGAGTAACGAGGAATTTAAAGAAGCTTTGGCAGCATGGGAACAAGAAAGAACGGAAGCATTGGCCAACGCAGGTGAATAGAAACTAGTAGTTTTGTAGACTAAGTGAAAGAAGGAGATGACCTGGAATAGCATTGGCATCTCCTTCCTTCTTTTGAGACTCTGGGGGGATAAGAATATGTTGTGGTATATAGGAAAACGTTTATTGCAGTCTGTGTTAACACTTTTTATTATTATCACGATTGTTTTCTCCTTACTACGCCTAATGCCGGAAGAAGGGTATCTAGGAGCTGCAGCCGAGAAAATGACACCGGAACAACAAGAAATAATTTTAACAAATTTAGGTCTGCGGGACCCGTTACTCGTTCAATTAGGTAATTTTTATATGGATTTATTTAAGGGAGAATTAGGCACTTCAGTTACATACCGTACCGATGTACCGGTCACGACCATCATTTCCGAAAAAATTATGTATTCGTTGCTGTTTGGGCTTGGAGCAGTAGTAATGTCGCTTGTTATCGGCGTACCATTAGGCATTTTAATGGCACATATGAAAGGACGCTGGCTCGATCGACTGGGTACTGGATATATTGTTTTTGTGGTTGCTGTTCCAGCTGCAGTTTATTATATTTTTATCCAAATGTATGTAACGGATCTATTCAACCTTCCATTATTATTTGATGAATACAATAAGATGAGTTGGATTTTACCATTGACATCTATGGCACTTGCACCTACCGCTTCGTATGCTATGTGGATGCGTCGATATATGGTGGATGAATTAAACAAAGACTATATAAAGCTTGCACGAGCAAAAGGTGTTAAAGAACGTACCCTGATGTTTCGCCATGTAATGCGAAATGCTTTCATCCCAATGGCTCAGTACTTACCGGCAACAATATTGTTTACAATCACCGGTTCGATTTATATTGAATCATTATATTCTATCCCTGGAATGGGTGGTTTGCTTGTTGATGCTATTCAGCGACAAGATAATTCAGTAGTGCAGGGATTGGTATTAATATTCTCTTCATTAGGAATTATAGGTCTATTTTTGGGAGATTTGGCAATGGCACTTGTAGATCCTCGAATTAAGTTAGGTAAAGGAGGAAGTACACGTTAATGGGCATCTATTCGGAGGAAATTTCAAATATTTCACAAAAGTCGAACGATAATTTATTTGATTTTGCTATTGTTGATGAGAAAAAGGCGGAACAAACAGGATACTCGAATTATTCTTATTGGCGTTCTACTTGGCAATCTTTTTTAAAAAATCGAATTGCTGTATTCCTATTAGTGGTAGTTGGACTAATTATTGCATTCGTAATTATACAGCCGTATTTACCATACCAAAAATCTCCAACAGAGATTTATATAGACGAAACTACAGGATCCCAAGCTCGGAATATTGCTCCAGGCTCAGAGTTTTGGTTTGGGACGAATTCAATCGGACAAGATTTATGGTCCCGAATTTGGACTGGTACAAGAACTTCTTTATTTATTGGGTTCGTTGTAGCATTTGCTGAAGTAATAGTGGGCATCTCTGTAGGTGCGTTATGGGGATTCTCTAGAAAACTGGAAACACCTATTACGCAACTTTACAATATTGTAGAAAATATCCCGACAACAATTGTTTTAATCTTGATGTCTTTTATTTTACGCCCAAGCATTTCGACGATCATTATTGCAATGTGTATTACTGGATGGGTGGAGATGGCAAGGTTTATTCGAAACCAGATTGTTATTTTACGGGACCGAGAATACAATTTAGCATCGAAATGCTTGGGGACACCAAGCTATCGAATTATTCTGAAGAACTTATTGCCATATTTAATCTCCGTTATAATGCTACGGATGAGTTTAGCTATTCCATTTGCTATTGGGGCAGAGGTATTTTTAACGTATATCGGTTTAGGATTGCCAATCAGTGAACCATCATTAGGAAATTTAATTAATGAAGGACGTGTGCTGATGATGTCACCGGATTTACGTTATCAGTTGATTTTCCCGAGTGTCGTATTAAGTATTATAACGATTGCTTTCTATATTATAGGAAACGCTTTTGCTGATGCAGCAGATCCAAAAAATCACGTGTAGAGGAGGATGGCGATGGGGAGTAACAACGAAAAGCCACGCATTTTATCCATTCAAAATCTAATCATTAAGTTTAAACTGCGTGGCCAAGTGCTAACCGCAATTCGTAATATCTCTCTAGATTTATACAAAGGTGAGAGTCTTGCAATTGTGGGTGAATCGGGTTCGGGTAAATCCGTTCTTGTAAAATCCATCATGGGTTTGCTAGATAAAAATGGTTTTATTGATCAGGGACAAATTCTCTATAAAGATTATGATTTAGCACAATTCAACACGGAAAAGGATTGGTTGAGAATCCGCGGCAAGGAAATTGCCATGGTAACACAGGATCCAATGACCTCGTTGAATCCGCTTAAAACGGTCGGGAAACAGATTGAAGAGTGTGTAGTGCTGCACCAAGGGTTAAAAGGGAAAGAAGCTTACGAACGCACACTAAAGCTGTTGAGAGATGTGGGTATCGGCGATGTTGAAAAGCGCTATAAACAATATCCGCACGAGTTTTCTGGAGGAATGCGTCAAAGAATCGTGATCGCCATCGCGGTCGCTTGCAATCCGAAAATTCTTATTTGCGATGAACCTACAACCGCGCTAGACGTGACGATCCAAGCACAAATTTTGCAGCTACTGAAAAATCTACAAGAAATGTATGGTCTTACAACAATCTATATTACCCATGATCTTGGGGTAGTTGCAAAAGTAGCCGACCGGATTGCAGTTATGTATGCCGGTGATATTATCGAGATTGGCAAAACACATGAAGTGTTTTTCGATGGAAAGCATCCATATACGTGGGCCCTTCTTTCTTCTTTGCCGCAATTGGGATCCAAAGGGGAAGAACTTTACTCCATTAAAGGGACACCTCCCAATCTATTTAATGAGATAAAAGGGGATGCTTTTGCACCTCGCAACCCATATGCTCTGAATATTGATTTTGTGGAACGTCCCCCGTTCTTTAAAGTGACGGAAACGCATTTTGCGAAAACATGGTTGCTGCATGCCGATGCACCAAAAGTAGTGCCTCCGCAAAGCCTGCAAGCATTTTTCGAAGAAGGGAGACGGTACGCCCATGAGTAGCAAGGAAGTATTATTGGAAGTCAAGGGCTTAAATGTAACTTTCGGCAAAGGAAAAAGTAAATTTGAAGCCATCAGGGATGTAAGTTTCGAAATCTACAAAGGTGAAACTTTTGGGCTCGTTGGGGAATCGGGTTCTGGCAAAACGACAATCGGACGTTCGATTATGCGGATTAATGAAGTGACGGGCGGAGAAATCTTGTTCAGGGGTAGGCCGATCAATGGCAATATCCCGAAGGAGTGGGATCGAGAAATTACCCAAAAAATTCAAATGATTTTTCAGGACCCAATGGCTTCTTTGAATGAACGAGCTAAAGTGGACTATGTTATTTCAGAGGGTCTACTGAATACGAAAAAGTTTGGAAATGATGCGGAACGAATGGAAAAAGTCCGAAATGCCCTGTTGGAAGTAGGGTTGCTGCCGGAGTTTGCCAGTCGCTTCCCGCATGAATTTTCTGGGGGGCAACGACAAAGGATTGGCATTGCGCGTGCACTTGTAATGGAGCCGGAATTTATAATAGCCGATGAACCGATTTCTGCATTGGATGTTTCGATTCGTGCTCAAGTTTTGAATCTATTATCGAATTTACAAAAACAAAACAATTTAACCTACCTATTTATTGCCCATGATTTGTCAATTGTTCGTTTTATTACCGACCGAACGGCGGTTATTTATGAGGGGGAAATCGTGGAACTAGCGCCAACAGAGAAACTGTTTTCGAATCCGATCCACCCATATACTAGGGCTTTGATTTCGGCCGTGCCGGAGCCAAATCCATACAAAGAGCGGGCCAAAAAAGTGGAAATCTATAATCCTGCCCAGCATAACTATGAGAAAGATCGCCCATCTTTCGTAGAGATAGAGGATGGCCATTTTGTGCATGCAAATAAAGAAGAAATTTCCCGTTACCGTACAATGTATAAAATAGGAGTGTGACTTGAATGAAGATTCCGAAGGGGTTAAAAAAGGGAGGTACGATCGGTCTTGTTGGCGCTTCCGGTGCTACGCCTCCTGAAAGCTTGCCGCAAGCTATCGATGCCGTTGAAAGACTGGGCTTTAAAGTAGTTGTGGGCAATTCCTGCCGAGAAAGACATGGTTATTTAGCTGGAAGTGATGAACTGCGTGCAAACGATGTGAATCGGATGTTCCTTGATTCATCGATTGATGGTATTTTCTGCATTCGGGGAGGCTACGGCGCCACCAAAATTTTGCCTATGTTGGATTACGGAATGATCAAGGAAAACCCAAAAGTATTTGCCGGCTACAGTGATGTTACGGCGTTGCATATCGCTTTCAACCAGTTGTGTGATTTAGTGACGTATCATACTCCCATGCCATCCACGGAATTCATTAAGCCGGAGATGGATGATTATACTTTGTCATCTTTTAAGGAAGGTGTGTCCTTTACAGAAAAAACGCATTATTACTTAACGAATCCACCAAATCAGGAAATGACAACCCTTGTACCAGGAAAAGCAACAGGTCGACTTGTAGGAGGAAATTTAACCTTAATAGCTTCTTCCCTTGGGACACCCTATGAAATTGATACGAAGGGGAAAATTTTATTTTTGGAGGATATAGACGAGTATGAACGAAGTATCGATCGAATGCTCACCCAACTGAAGTTATCTGGGAAGCTGGATGAGGCATCGGGAATCTTGTTGGGGGCATGGACAAATTGTGGGCCTCATAATTCGGGTAGTCCGGAACATAGTTTGCGATTGCAGACGATTTTTGAAGAAATCCTTGTTCCATTACAAAAGCCGATTCTAATGGATATAGCTTGCGGTCATTGCTTGCCAACCATGTCTCTTCCTCTAGGTAGAACTATTTCTTTAAATTCAGAAACAAAAACGATAGAAGTCATTCAATAGGTGCTGTGATGGAAAAAGCCATTCTACGATTGTTGGAACAGGCCCCATTCGATATCAGACTGATAATAAAGGATGCTGGGGGGAGTCAGTTCTTGCTTTCAAAAAATCCTGATGATGTATTTCAAAGTGCCAGCCTGATTAAAGTGCCAATTTTACTGGCCTTGTTGGATTCGATAGAAAACAGAAACTTCACATTGCATCAGACTGTGCAAATCTCAAAAGAAAACCGGGTGGAGTACAGTGTTTTAACTGAGCTTGGAACAGAGGAATGTTCTTTGCATGATCTGTTGGTGTGGATGATTATTACAAGTGACAACACGGCAACAAATGTGCTAATCGACTTGATAGGTCTTGAAAATATAAATCGATATTTTAAAAAAGTTGGTTTAACACAAACAAAAATTCAAAGAAAAATGATGGATTTTCATCAAATGGCAAGAGGCTTTGATAATGTAACAACTGCCGCAGACATGGCGACACTTTATACAGCGATTTATCGCAAATCATTATTATCGAAAGAACACAGTGAGTTAGTCATTGATATACTTAGCAGGCAACGCGTCCATGAGTCTTTAAGAAGATATCTAGTTGAGGATGTCAAAATGGCTCATAAAACCGGCAGCCTGGCTACGGTAGAACATGATGTTGGAATCGTTTTTTCCAGCAAGAGGGACTATATTATAGGTGTTTTTGTCACGGATCATACAAACAGCGAAGAAGCGAAACGATTCATAGGGCAGGTTTCCAAGATTGTATATGATCATCTGGCGAAGGAGGATGGAAGGCTTGATGAAAGCAGTTATAAAGTCAATGATCGCTAATTTACATGCTGCTCCTGATTCCGCATCGGAGCTGATAGATGAAGGACTATATGGAATGGTTGTAGAAATAGTGGAACAACGACATGACTGGTTCTTTGTAAAAACTCCTTACCGCTATGAGGGCTATTGCAAGGCGTCTGATTTAATATTGGATACAGAAAACGCAATTGAGTGGCAGGAAGGTGCGAACCATTGCATTTCTCAAGGTTTTGCGGATGTTTTGCAAGAGCCTAAAATTCAAAGTGCAAAAATAACAACGCTTGTGAGGGGTTCAATTATTCGTGTCTTGCCAAAGGAAGGATTAGGAGAAGAGTGGACTATAATCCAACTGGCGACAGGCGGAGTAGGATTTACCCGTAAGCAGTGGATTAAAGAGAAAGTAGATCGAAATGAATTAACCGAAGATAATTTTAGGGATCGAGTCGTACAGACGGCATTAAGTTATCTAACAACGCCGTATCGATGGGGCGGGAAGTCGCCTTTAGGAATTGATTGTTCAGGTCTTTGCTCGATGGCTTATATGTTGAATGGCGTAGTAATCTATCGGGATGCCAAAATGATAGACGGGTTTCCCATTAAAGAAATCGAAATGGAACAGATTCAAAAGGGCGATCTTCTATACTTTCCCGGCCATATTGCCATGTATATAGGGGATGATTTGTACGTGCATTCATCCTTGGGAGGGAATGAAGTGAGTATAAATAGTTTAAATAAGTCGCATTTTCACTATCGCGATGATTTGGCCACAACAATCACGGCAGTAGGTAGCTTATTTCCTGCAAAATAATGACAGTGAGGCACATCATCAAATAAGATGATGTGCCTCACTGTTGACAAACGCTTTCATCCTGCGTTGGTTGTCTCCTTCCCCCCTCATGAACGTAATGTTCTATTCATCTCTTCACTCGACTGCCCGCCTTGTCTGCCAAGCGTTTTCAAGACAGTCTGGGTAATTTTTCATTGAAAAAAATAGCCTAAAAAAACGTGTAGGCAAAGTCGAAGATCGATTTTGTCTACACTCTGGCACATCATCAAGTAAGATGATGTGTTTTTTTGAGGTTTTGGAAAAATTCGATTAACAAGTACCAGGCAATATTTTAGTTCGATTCATGTTTATCGGACATCCAAAATGATTAATACTACAAAAGTAAACAATTGCGTTTACATAGAACAAAAATGGGTACTATGAATTAAGGAAAAATGGAGGTCGATTATGATAAAACATTACGAAAAAATTGCGGTAGCAATAGATTTCTCGAAACTGTCCATGAAGGCTTTTCAACGTGCAATTCTTGTAGCAAAAGATAATAACGCAAGTATGCAGCTGGTTAATGTAATTGATACGAAATCCTTTGGTTCAGTAGCGGCGTATGACCTGGAATATGCAGAGCGATTAAAAGAGGAACGTATTACGAAAATGGATGAATTGAAAAATGAAGTGATTGCGGCAGGTGTGCCAATTGTAGAAGTTACAATTAAAGAGGGAGCGCCGGAAGAAATTTTAACTCAGCTCCCGGGAGTAGAATTGCTTATTTGTGGTGCCACAGGTGTAAGCAATATTGAAAAGATGGTAATTGGATCGGTCGCAGAGCGTATTGTAAGTTTGGCAAATTGCGACGTACAGCTTGTTCGGTGACAAAAGCTTCTAGTTGTTGATAATTGTTAATTGTAGTACTGCTTTGCTTGTTGATTTCAATAATAGGAATTAATTTGCCTGTTCACAGTTCTACTTGGCGCTTTTCTAACAATATTTTTCGAAAGGAATTATCGGAAAAATATGCAGACTAATATCTTTTTATACTTTAAACATCTATTTTATTTGATAATAGATGTTTTTTTTTGATTGTGATACATAAGGAATTTTCTCTTTAATGAAAGGTTATTCTGCATCATAACAAAATAATAGTATTAATAGATAGTTGAGCTTCTAAAGTTATTCCAATATATCGTATGTCTATTATGTAATAGTGAAAAGTGAGACTAGTAATCAAGTTTGCAAAAGTATTCTGCTAGAAAAATGAGGAAATGTTTATTCTGTAAAATGTATGCAATTAACTATAAAATGCATATAAATTCTAAACTATCTAATGTTGGTATCCGCTTTAATACCACCTGTTATCATCCTATAAACTGTGTTATAACAAGGGATTATCGCGGTCCGTTGAACTATAGGATGAAAGCATTTTTTTGTGTTTTTCATAACTTGCGATAAGTCGCAAATTTGCGTTTAACTTCATTTTTTCTATGAAATGCAGAAAAAATCTCTTTTACTCAAATAACTTTTTTAAAAAAACTATTGCTTTTCATATTTTGTAAATGTTATCTTGAGATAAGAGTTGTTCACAACTTTATCATATTTACAGAGAAAGGGGCTAAAAGAGAATTATGAAGAAAAATCGATGGTTAATCGCTCTTTCTGCCATTGCAATTCATCTATCAATTGGAGGAGCTTATGCATACAGCGTGTATAAAATTCCGATTGTAACAGAGATGGGATGGACTGAAACTAACGTTACTGTAGCATTTACAATTATGATGGGGCTTGCTGGTTTTGCAGCTGCACTATTTGGAAGTTTAGTAGAGAAAATGGGTCCTAGAAAATCAGCCATGGTTGCGGCTGTATTATTTGGAGCTGGACAAGCGGGTGCTGGACTGGCTATCATGATGGACTCGGTTGTACTATATTGGTTGACTTATGGAGTATTAAGCGGTTTAGGTATGGGAATAGGATATATTGCACCAGTGTCGACATTAGTAAAATGGTTCCCTGATCGTCGTGGTTTAGCAACAGGGATGGCTGTTTTAGGATTCGGTTCAGGCGCACTGATTACTGCACCGGTTGCCAATAGCTTGATGGAAGGTGTAGGAATTTCGACTACATACTTTATTTTAGGGGTTAGTTATTTTATCTTAATGATTTTGGGGGCTTCTTATATTGCACCTCCTGTTAAAGGATTTATGCCTGAAGGAATGAAGAAGGCAGCGGAATCCGGCGAGAAGAAAGTGAAGCAAGATTTAGCTCAGATGACAGCGAAAGAAGCTGTGAAAACAAGACAATTCTGGATGCTGTGGGCTATGCATTTAGTGAATGTGACGGCAGGTATCATGATGATTTCCGTAGCCTCTCCAATGGCACAAGAAATCGTTGGGTTATCAATGGCAGGCGCAGCAACAATGGTTGGTGTAATGGGATTATTTAACGGTGGTGGACGTTTGATTTGGGCCGCAATCTCCGACTATATTGGCCGAACGAATATATTTGTCATCTTCTTTACAATCCAGTTAATTACATTTGCAGTTTTACCATTTACAACAAACGTTATTATTTTCCAATTATTCATCTTCTTAGTAGTAAGTTGTTATGGTGGCGGATTCTCTAATCTTCCTGCCTATGCAAGTGATTTATTCGGAACAAAACAGCTTGGGGTTATCCACGGATATCTATTAACGACTTGGTCTTTAGGCGGAATTTTTGGTCCGATTATTGTAAGTACAGTGAAAAATATGTACGGCAGCTATGTGCCGGTGTTCTACCTGTTTACAGGATTAATCGCGATTTCACTATTAATCGCATTATTGCTTCGTGCTGATGTAAACAAAAAGAAAAAATCACTTGAACGCAAAAAAGAATCAGTTGGAGATCTTTCAACTACAACTTCTTAAAAGTAAATATATAAACTATTAATTGCCGAATGAGGATATTTCGTATATGTCCTTATTCGGTTTTTTTGTTGTATTACAGAAATTAATTCTATTAAGACTGTAATATAGTGCCCATTAATCGTCAATTTGATGGACAAAACTCTCTACAAATATGATTAAAAAGAGCAGAATGTGTAATATATATACTGTGTTTTCTTCAATGCTTTGTTTTTCCAGATGTATGACAAATATCATTTGATAAATATTACATCTTGCCCTGCCCAAAATGATTCCTTGTGTAATAATAATAGCGAGAGGTGAAGATTATGGCGCAAATGACAGCCGGCCAAAGTAGTTATAGTAAAAAAGAAGAATTTTTAAATTCGATCAGTCATGGTCTTGGAGCGCTGCTTACAATCCCGGCCACTCTATTGTTAGTTCATAAAGCACTTGCAAGAGGGACTACGACCGAATTGGTAAGCTACATCATCTTTGGTATATCGATGTTCTGTTTATATGCAGCATCCACTATCTATCACGCATGGCCAACACATAAAATTATTTTGAAAAAATTAGATCATAGCTCAATATTTCTGATGATTGCCGGGACTTATACTCCAGTGGCGTTAATTGCTATCGGAGGTAAGTCGGGGTGGATTGTCTTCTTCGTAGAATGGGGATTGGCGTTATGTGGCATTCTCTTTAAAATGTATTTCGTACATCGTTTTGCAAGGCTATCACTCCTGATCTATTTAGGGATGGGTTGGCTTGCAATCGTCTTTTATCAACCGATGTTGGATTATATTACAATGAATGGATTTCTTCTGCTCTTAGCTGGAGGGCTATGTTATACAATTGGTACGTATTTTTACAGAAATAAAAAAATCCCCTACAATCATGCAATTTGGCATGTATTTGTAATGGGGGGCAGTTTATTTATGTACCTTACCATTTACCTATACATGTAGCACAAACCTGTACAACTCTTATGTAAGAAGTGTACAGGTTTTTATTTTTGCATTTCGAATCCATTAATTTGGGTAATATCCACCACCAACGTATGATGGTCGGGGGTTGAGAAAGTTACTGTATTTTTTCGTTCATGAAAATCGAGTAATTCACTGACTTCAATAGGGGAGCCGTTAACGTAGATTTTTTTTATGTTTTTTGAAGGTACGGTTTTTCTCATCAGTTTAAGGAATTCCTCATTTTGAATTGGCTTACTCATCAATTCGATTACTGTGCTTTGAAGCATTTTCAAATGGTTGCTTAAAAGGTTGGTGGAGTATTTAGAATTGAGCATAAGATTATTGATCACTTGATGAAATTTAATGAGGGATTGTTCCAACATGACTTGTTTATCCATAATTTGTTTTATATCCGAACTGATTTTTTCATCCAAATATGAAATGTTAAAAGAGTTTTGATTTACTTTATTATCGAGGTGAGGGTTAAAAAAGATTTTTGGATTAGGATAATTGGTTTTGGGAGGATTCATGGGTGTTAACTCCTTTCCCGTTATAAGCTATTTGTAATATATGCGTCGAAGTAAATTGTTGCCATTCTTAAAAAGAAATTATAAAAAAAATCGACTAACTGGCAATAGTCAGCCGATTCGCAAGCTTACTCTTCATAGATCATTTTTTTTGTCATCCCGCCATCAACCGTCAAATTGATTCCTGTGACAAAATCGTTCCTTTCATCAGTCAAATAGAAACAAGCACGTGCAATATCTTCAGGTTTTCCAACGCGGCCGGAGAAGTGCTGGAGATGGTCTTGCTCACTCAAGTTTTCGTAGTCGCCTGTTTCGATCCAACCAGGTGAAATACAATTTACCCGAATGGAGTCCGGCCCAAGTGAACTAGCGAGTGCATGGGTAAGTGCCACAATTCCCCCTTTTGTCGCAGCATAGGATTCTGAATGTGGTTCAGACATAAAAGCTCGTGTTGAAGCCATTGATACAATTGATCCACCTTTTTGATTCAATCTCATAAACTTTGCAGCTTCTCTTGAACATAAAAAGACGCTTCGCAAGTTTGTATTCACAATATCATCGAACATCTCCACAGAAAGGTCGTAGGGGGAAACTGGGTGAAAAACGCCTGCATTATTAATGAGAATATCAATCTTTTTAAAGTGTAGAACAGCATTTGTCATTAGATGGATGATATCTTGCTCTTTTCGTACATCTGCAGGAATGAAAATGACTTTATGGCCATCTTGCTCAAGTTCTGAACAAACCGACCTGCCCAATGCTTCATCAAGATCTGCCATGACCACGCAAGCACCCTCCCTTGCGTATTGTGTTGCCACCTCTTTGCCGATTCCTTGGGCAGCGCCTGTGACGATGACGGTCTTATTTTCAAACATAAAATTCCTCCTCCTTTTGTATCTATTTATTATAAAATACATAATTTTAGCTGAATGGAAAAGTGGTTGACTCGAAAAACAACCGAGCCAACCACTTTATATGCTTTGATTTATCTTTCGTCGTGAGGTGCTACATGCAATGGTGGAGGTACCAACCATCCTTTGTTCTTGTTTAACCGCAATAACCTTGCACCAAGTTGCGCCTTTGACATATGCATCTGACCATACATCATGGCTATATCTTCACGAGTACACATACCCATTGCCGTGCTGCATGCAACTAATCCGGCAGCGAGGTTTCCAGAAATGATTGCACTGATCTCTGGGTCATTGTATCTTGCACCAACAGGGATATCTTCCAGCCTAGCGTTTGGACGTTCCGGAGGTGCAGGTGGAAGGCCGATGCCGTTTACTTTTAAAATTTCCTTTAATTGCTTGTTTTCTTCTTCCATTCCTGTAATTGATTCCTCAACCAACTTAGCAAGGTCGCGGTCGCCGGTATGATTGTATAATGTTTGGTACATCGCAATCATGCCGTTATTCGTTAAAATGTTAGACCAAATGGTGAAAATTTCACCATAGTGTAGCGGCTCATCTTTAGGATTTCTACTCATTATTCCCATTTTTAACACTCCTTATTGGTTATTAAAATTTTCCTACAAAACTAGAGTAGTCAAGATGTGAAATAATATTCAAAAATGATAAATTGTCACAAATTTATTAAAATACATTACTCACATTTGTTTAGTACCTTGCATTGAACTATAACGATAATTGAACGCCCAATTTAAAAAGGAAGAATGCTTTACAACATACTTAAAAGAATCAACAGAGGAGCCACCGCGTAAATTTTACCGAATCACTTCTTTAGGCAAAGGAAAATTAAAGGAACTTCGAAAGGAATAGCCGAATTTTAGTAGGTGTAAAAGAATTAATTTGTGGGGAGGAAAGTTAAGTGTCAGAGGAAATATTTTTAGAATAACTCGAAAAGGAATTAATTTTACAGATGTAAATGCAAAAACAGACAATGGACGGATTTGTGTAAGCCTATTGAGATAAATGAAGCTGATGGCGAAATTTGGGCTACTACAGATAACGGTCGTATTGAAGGGTATATACCACATGTCACAAAACCACTTCAATGGAAGACAGATAATGGCAGCATCACATTAAAAACGGATGAAATATTGGATAATGTGACTTTATCTGCAAAGTCAGATTTTGGCCGAGTTAGTGTTTATGGGGAAAAAGGGAAGAAATTCAAATTTGGGGATGGGTCAACTTCTGTTCGATTTAAAACTGATAATGGCCGTATCACGGTAGCAACAGCGGTTTTGCAAGAAGTATAGGATAAAGTGTGGGGGGAACATGATGAAAAAAATTTTGGTATTTGGTGGTACAAGATTTTTTGGAAAAAAACTTGTGGAGTTGCTGATTTCAGAAGGTCACGAGGTAACAATTGCTACCCGCGGGCAAACACGACATTCCTTTGGAGAAAAGGTGAATCATGTAATAGTAGACCGTACAAACAGGGATGGATTGGCATCTACCTTTGCAAAAGGGGATTGGGATATTATTTACGATAATATTTGTTATTCACCTAATGATGCTTTGGCTGCTTGTGAGATTTTTGAAGGCAAAACAAAAAAATATGTGTTTACTTCAACTATGTCCACTTATGTAAATTTAGGTGCGGATCTTACCGAAAATGAATTTGATCCATATAATTATGAAATAAGGTATGGGAATGTTGATGATTTTTCATACGGTGAAGGAAAACGGCAGGCAGAAGCCGTGTTTTTCCAAAAGGCGAAATTCCCTGTTGTGGCAGTTCGTTTCCCTATCGTACTGGGGGAGGATGACTATACAAGAAGATTGCATGTTCATATTGAAAATGTTGCAGAGGAGAAAGTCATCAGTTTCTTGAATGTGGATGCCCGCATGTCCTATATTTTGTCGGATGATGCGAGCGGCTTTTTAAGGTTTGCAGGTTTCTCCAGTATCGCTGGTCCATATAATGCAACGTCTTCCGGAACGTATTCATTGAAGGAATTGATGGAAATGGTTGAGAAAAATGTGGGGAAGAAAGCAAAAATCGCGCTTATTGGAAACGATGAAACGAGATCGCCGTTTGCAGTGCCAAAAGACTGGTATATGTCACAGGGAAAATCGATTGATGCAGGTTTTGAATGTCAGCCATTAGAGAGGTGGCTCCCAAAACTTATCGAAAAATTATCGCAGTAAATAGCTAGTGAATAGTTTCGCTTGAGAGGTACGCTCTAATTAACACTGCGGGGCCCGTACTGTTGCTAATTCTTTTAAGGGGCAAATTCTTCATCAGAATAGCTTGTTTGGTATCTCGAAGCTTTCCCGTATTTACCTATCCGCATAGTCGTTTCAGGAAGTTTTTGTTCAACCGTCGATCATCATCCGTCGGTTCGTAGCAATAAGCTTTTGTATTTTTTCATGGGGGCCCCCATATTATGTTTCAAATTTAAAAATATGCAACTATAGTCCTCAAATTCATTCGATTAAAATCAAGAAAATACGGTTAATACTTGTATAAATTAAAAATAATTGTTTCTATCGAAAATAAAATGTTAAAATAGCATGGATTGACTGGTAATATTTTCATCGGAAAATAAGAAAGATAAACTTTCCTAGTCTCGCATAAGTGCAACGATGGCCTATCGTTTCCAAATCGATAAGCTTAGTTTTCAAATTGACATCAGGGAGTGAGACGTTTGAAAAAAAGGCAATTAAAACACACAACATTTGACAATGTCGTTATATTTCCTGGTACAGTTGAAAAATTAATTGCTCGTGCCCATGAATATGTTGAGAACTACCAATATGATTTAGCCAATGACAGCTTCGAGGAAGCACTTCAATATACGGAGGGTGATGAAGTAACCCTTAGCGTTTATGCGTATTCACTTTACGAAACAAAATCATTCGAAAAAGCTAAAGAAGTTTGTGAACAACTATTGAGCATTGGCCCTACAATGTATTTAGAAGTAATGGAATTATATTTAACGATATGTATGCAGTTAAAGCAATATAAACAAGTAGAAACCATTATTGCTTCGCTATTGGAGGAAGGGGCCATTCCCCAGGAGCAAATTGATAAATTTGAGCGACTGAAAGATATAAATGCGAATATAGCTGACAATGCAAAAAAACAGGAAGACATCGCCATGAGTGTCAATGAAATAGATGAAGAACTATTTCAATTAGAAAGATTTATGTCGCTTTCACCGAACAAGCAACTAACCTTGGTACATGAACTGACTACATTGAATATTCGACCGATCATGCAGCACTTAAAGGCAATTATTGAAAATGCCAAAACCCATCCTTTTATTAAAAGTATTGTCTTGATTTTGCTTGTCGAGCAGCAAGTGGACGTCAATATAAAAGTGAGTAAGTTCGATCAAGAAAAGTATGTGAATCCATCAGTAATGGAATTACCGACGAAAATGCCCCAGTTTATTGCGGTTTCGAAAATGATTATCGATAAACTGGAAAAAGAGCCCTCTACTTTGGAAATGGTAGAATATTTGCTTTCAAAACACGCAATTGTCACTTATCCATTTGAATGGCTTCATTACGAGACGGAAGATGTGGCCCTTGGTTATATTGATCTAGTCAGGACGATGTTTGGCGGTGTCCAAGAAATGGATTATGAGCTGGTAGAATTTTTGCAGATCCTCGAAAAGTTAACAGAACTACAAGAAGTATGAAAAAAGTTGAAACTGCGAGTATCTATGTTATACTAAAATGGTTGTCAAAATCGTAGATACGAGTGGTTTGTCTAACAATTGTAAACTAATTTTGGAGGTATTATATATGTCAGCGAAATGGGAAAAACAAGAAGGAAATATTGGTACACTAACGATTGAAGTATCAGCTGAAGAAGTTAACAAAGCGATCGATAAAGCTTTTGCTAAAGTAGTTAAAGAAATCAACGTGCCTGGATTCCGTAAAGGGAAAATGCCACGCCCGATGTTCGAAAAACGTTTTGGTGTAGAAGCTCTATACCAAGATGCGCTAGAAATTTTAGTTCCAGATGCATACTCGAATGCAATCGACGAAA
Organism: Ureibacillus sinduriensis BLB-1 = JCM 15800; assembly: GCF_000772955.1. GTDB lineage: Bacteria > Bacillota > Bacilli > Bacillales_A > Planococcaceae > Ureibacillus > Ureibacillus sinduriensis. Next base: position 64,239 of record NZ_JPVO01000054.1, read on the forward strand.
CAGGTATCACTCCTGTTGATTACCCGGAAATCGACGGAACTGAAAACTTCGCTAAAGGCGAAAACTTCACTTTCATCGCAAAAGTTACAGTTAAGCCTGAGCCAAAACTTGGTGACTACAAAGGTTTAGAAGTGAAAAAAAGTGAAACAGTAGTAACTGATGAAGAAGTAGAAGCACAAATCGAAGAGCGACTAGCTCGTAAAGCTGAGCTTGAAATTAAAGAAGACGAAGCAATCGTAACTGGCGACACTGCTACAATCGATTTCGAAGGTTTCTTGGGTGAAGAAGCATTCGAAGGCGGTAAAGGTGAAGACTACGCGCTGGAAATCGGTTCTGGTTCATTCATTCCAGGTTTTGAAGAACAATTAGTAGGATTAAAAGCTGGTGAATCGAAAGATGTAGTCGTAACATTCCCAGAAGAATACCATGCTGAAGAGTTAGCTGGAAAAGAAGCTACTTTCAAAGTAACGGTGAAAGAAGTAAAAACAAAAGTACTTCCAGAATTAAACGATGAATTCGCTAAGGAAATCGACCCTGAAGTTGAATCTTTAGAAGCATTGCGTGCTAAAATCAAAGAACAAACAGTTGAACAAAAGAAAGCGGATGCTGAAAGCGCACTACGTGACGAATTAGTAGAAAAAGCTGCTGAAAATGCTGACGTTGAAATTCCTGAAAGCATGACGCACAACGAAATTCACCGCATGATCGAAGAATTCGGTCAACGTTTACAAATGCAAGGTATGACTCTAGATCTTTACTACCAATTCTCTGGTCAAGATGAGCATGCTTTACATGAACAAATGCGCCCAGAAGCTGAAAGCCGTGTACGCGTATCATTAGTTCTTGAAGCAATCGCAAAAGCTGAAAACATCCAAGTATCTGAAGAGGACGTAAAAGCTGAATTAGAAAAAATGTCCGGCCAATTCGGAATGACTGCTGATCAGATTTTATCTGCATTAGGTGGAACTACAGAAATCCTTGAGAACGATATCCGTACTCAAAAAACTGTGGAATTCTTAGTTGAAAATGCAAAAATTACTGAGTAATCCTTATTTTTCCGATACAATGTAATTGATTGTAGAAAAGTAAAATGTTAGTTTAATAATAGATGATGAACAAGGTACGGCATATTACCGTACCTTGTTTTCAAAATAAAAAAATTCAGATACTTAGTAATTTTTACATTAACGCAATAGTTCTGAGTGGAGTTAATGAATCAATTCTGACATACTGGATAATACATAGACAAAAAATGTTTATAATATATCTAATTATAAGCTGATACAAAACAACTTATTTGATAATGACTACAGAATCTTGTAAGATTGTTGCTTGAATAGGGGTGAAGCACATTGTTCAAATTTAATGATGAAAAAGGCAATTTAAAGTGCTCGTTCTGTGGTAAACCACAAGAACAAGTACGAAAACTAGTAGCTGGACCGGGCGTGTACATTTGTGATGAATGTATCGAGCTGTGTTCTGAAATCGTTGTGGAGGAATTAGGGGTCGAAGAAGAAATTGATTTCTCAGAAATCCCTAAACCGAAAGAAATCCTATCGATTTTGGATGAATATGTTATTGGACAAGAGCGCGCCAAAAAAGCATTAGCTGTTGCCGTGTACAATCACTATAAACGTATTAATTCGAACAGTAAAATTGATGATGTAGAATTATCAAAATCGAACATCGTTTTAATTGGACCGACAGGAAGTGGGAAAACACTGCTTGCTCAAACACTAGCTCGAATTTTAAATGTGCCGTTTGCAATTGCAGATGCGACTTCACTAACAGAGGCGGGTTATGTTGGGGAGGATGTTGAAAATATCCTTCTTAAATTGATACAAGCAGCCGATTATGACATTGAACGTGCAGAAAAAGGAATAATTTATATAGATGAAATCGACAAAGTAGCTCGTAAATCTGAAAATCCTTCTATTACGCGTGATGTTTCAGGCGAAGGTGTTCAACAAGCATTGCTGAAAATTCTTGAAGGAACTGTGGCAAGTGTTCCTCCACAAGGCGGAAGAAAGCATCCGCATCAAGAATTTTTACAAATAGATACTACGAATATTTTATTTATCGTAGGTGGGGCGTTCGACGGAATTGAACAAATCATTAAACGTCGCCAAGGACGAAAAGTAATCGGGTTCGGCTTAGATCCAAGTAAAATGGAAGAAGAAAAAGTATCCCTTCTTTCACAATTGATCCCAGAGGATTTACTGAAGTTTGGATTAATTCCGGAATTTATCGGCCGTTTACCGGTCTTAGCATCATTGGAACAACTGGATGAGGACGCATTGGTTCAAATCTTGACTGAACCAAAAAATGCTCTTGTCAAGCAGTACCAAAAAATGCTTGAGCTTGATAAAGTCGAATTGGAATTTAATGACGAAGCTTTATTGGCAATTGCAAAAGAAGCAATCGAGCGTAAAACAGGTGCACGTGGGTTACGATCCATTATTGAATCGACTATGTTGGAGATGATGTTCGAGCTTCCTTCACGCGAAGATATAGTGAAATGTATTGTAACGAAAGAAACGATCACTGATAAAGCAACACCAAAATTAATTCTTGCTGATGGCACTGAGTTAAAAAAGAACGATAAAAAAACTTCAGCTTAATTTAGCTTAAGTTCAGCATACTAAGATCGAGAGCTGACTTCGAACTTGCGTGATCAAACGCTTGTCGCAAGTCAGCTCTTTCTTCCAAAATAAACTTTATACATATTGAGTCTAATTTGAGCAATTATTTACATAATAAGTAGTAGGTAGGATAAAATGAATAAATGAGATTTGGAATTCTCATTACAAAAATTACTATGATTATGTAAGTGAAAAGTTAATCTTTTAAGACATACTAACAAAGCGGGTTGTTTCGGAAAACGTGGATGGAGGTGAATACCCGCATGAGTAAAAAAATAGAAAATATACCACTTTTACCATTACGTGGATTGCTAGTCTACCCTTCAATGGTTTTACATATCGATGTTGGGAGAGCTCGTTCAGTAGCAGCTTTAGAGCATGCAATGTTAAATGATAATCAAATCTTCTTGGCAACACAAAGGGATTTGCGTGTGGAACAGCCTAGTGAAGAAGAACTTTATTCGATTGGAACTTTGGTCAATGTAAAACAAATGCTGAAACTTCCAAACGGAACGCTACGCATACTAGTGGAAGGCATCAGTCGTGCGAAGATGGGCAACTATCAAGAACAGAAGGACTTTACGACCGTTGACGTAGAAGTTCACGAAGATGAAAAAGAAAAAGACGCTGAAATCGAGGCATTAATGCGTACACTGGTTAGTTATTTCGAAAAGTACGCAAAATCCTCAAACAAGATTACGACAGAGACAATCGACTCCATCTTGGACATCGAGGAACCTGGTCGCCTGGCAGATATTGTGGCTTCTCATCTACCATTTAAAGTTTCGGAAAAACAGGAAGTCCTTGGGATTTTCAATGTGAAGAAACGATTGGACCATTTAATTATTAGGCTTCACGATGAACAAGAAGTTTTAAACCTTGAAAAGAAAATTAATTCCAAAGTGAAACAAGCAATGGAACGTACGCAAAAAGAATACTATTTGCGTGAACAAATGAAGGCAATTCAGGCTGAGCTTGGCGACAGAGAGGGTAAAACTGGAGAAGTGGCAGATTTACGAAAGCGTCTGGAAAATGCCGGTATGCCGGAATCGACGCTTAAAGTCGCATTAAAAGAACTGGATCGCTACGAAAAGTTGCCTGCAGCAAGTGCAGAAAGCGGCGTAATTCGAAACTATATTGAATGGCTAGTGACCATTCCTTGGAAAGAAAGTACTGAAGATCGTCTTGATATTAAGCATGCCGAAGAAATTCTGGATCGTGACCATGATGGATTGGAAAAAGTGAAAGAACGTATTTTGGAATACTTATCAGTTCGTCAGTTGATGAATTCTGTACGCGGCCCGATTTTGTGTTTGGCAGGACCTCCTGGTGTGGGAAAAACTTCCTTGGCTCGATCAGTTGCTGAAAGTTTAAATCGTAATTTTGTACGCGCCTCACTCGGTGGTGTTCGGGATGAGTCGGAAATCCGTGGACACCGCAGAACCTATGTTGGAGCGATGCCAGGCCGAATTATTCAAGGGATGAAAAAAGCGGGTACAGTCAATCCGGTCTTTTTACTGGATGAAATCGACAAAATGTCGAACGACTTCCGTGGGGATCCTTCTGCTGCAATGTTAGAAGTATTAGACCCTGAACAAAACAGCAATTTTAGTGACCATTATATCGAGGAGTCATATGACTTATCGCAAGTTATGTTCATTGCAACGGCAAATGATTTGAGCACAATACCAGGTCCTTTACTTGACCGTATGGAAGTCATCTCGATTGCCGGCTATACAGAAATTGAAAAAACAATGATTACGAAAAATCATTTGATACCTAAACAAATTAGCGAAAATGGGTTAAAGAAATCACAGCTTACTATTAAAGACGAAGCAATTATTGATTTAATTCGTTATTATACACGTGAAGCCGGGGTCCGAAATCTTCAAAGGCAAATTGCTGCACTTTGTCGTAAAGCGGCTAAAATTATTGTTTCCGGCGAGAAAAAGCGTGTAACAGTCAATTCAAAAGTATTAGAAGAGATGCTAGGCAAACATCGATACCATTATGGTCAAGCCGAAGAGGAAAACCAAGTCGGGGTTGCAACGGGATTGGCCTATACGACTGTTGGTGGCGATACTCTGCAAATCGAGGTGTCGTTAACTCCAGGTAAGGGCAAGTTGATACTGACAGGTAAACTTGGGGACGTAATGAAAGAATCAGCTCAGACAGCACTATCTTATGTTCGATCACTTTCGGATACATTAAAAATTGATACGGATTATTTTGACCATAATGATATTCATATCCATGTTCCTGAAGGTGCAGTGCCGAAAGATGGTCCTTCTGCAGGGATTACAATGGCAACGGCGTTGGTATCGGCCATTTCCAATAAGCCAATTAAGCGCGAAGTTGGGATGACCGGTGAAATCACCTTGCGAGGCCGGGTCCTTCCGATTGGAGGCTTGAAAGAAAAATCGTTGGGTGCCCACCGTGCAGGATTGACTACAATTATTATTCCAAAGGATAATGAAAAAGATATTGATGATATTCCAGGGAGTATTCGTGAACAACTTACGTTTAAACCTGTATCATCTGCAGAAGAAGTGCTTAATATAGCACTTGTTGGAGGTTTTAAATAATGAAAGTCCATAATGTAGAAATGGTCATCAGCGCTGTGAAGCCGGAGCAGTATCCAGAAGATGGACTTCCTGAATTTGCACTAGCTGGTCGATCGAATGTTGGTAAATCATCATTTATCAATAAAATGATTGGAAGAAAAGCATTAGCACGCATCTCTTCGAAACCCGGAAAAACTCAAACGTTGAACTTTTACAAAATAGAAGAGCAATTGTTTTTTGTAGACGTCCCTGGATATGGCTACGCAAAAGTTTCGAAATCCGAACGTGAAGCCTGGGGTAAAATGATTGAACGATATATAACAGCGCGTAGTGTATTGCGTGCTGTTGTATTAATCATTGATTTACGTCATCCTCCTACAAATGATGACATAATGATGTATGATTTTTTGAAATATTACAACATCCCTGCGATCATTATCGCGACAAAAGCGGATAAAATCAAAAAAGGTAAATGGGACCAGCATAAAAAAGTAGTTAGGGACACATTGGAAATGGACAAAAATGATCCATTGATTGTTTTCTCGTCTGAAACCGGACTTGGTTTTGAACAGGCTTGGCAAGAAATAGAAAAACGAATGTAATGCTTACATACTTTAACGAGGCGGGGACAGAATTGGGGATTTCTTAGAATAATGGAGAAATCTATATTAAGAAATTGATATTATAAAAGTTGATTGGAGTGGAGGGGCGACTCCAGGGGGAACAGCACGAGGGAGAGACGCTCGTGTCGAGCCGTGCCATTGGATGCGCGTCCTCGCAACGGAAATCAATTTAGGCTACATCAAGAAAACACCATTTTCCTTCTTTCGGGAAAATGGTGTTTTCGGCTTATGTCCCTGCCTCATTTTGTCTAGTCCAAGGAGAAAACTTTATCGATGAGCAAAAACAGGATTAATATGACGATTCCAGAGGAAAACTGTATCGAGAAGCGAAAAAACTTATTGTTCATACGATCACCAAGGAATATAATGGTGGAATATTTGCAATATTACTTTAAAAGTCATCTTTATTGAAACATAATGTAATGTTTGTTACACTTACTTTAGAATAATTCTAATTTAAAAATGATAAATAATTTCATAACCTGTTCACAAAAAGATTATGGATAACACTTTCTTTATGTTAGAATAGAGTTTGTGAAATAGATCGTGTGAGGTGTAAAGTTCATGCATACACTTGTAGTAGGCTTGAATTATAAAACTGCGCCAGTCGAAATTCGAGAGAAATTGTCGTTTATTGAGAATGAACTTCCGAAGGCGATGGCAGCATTGAAAAAAGAAAAGAGCATATTGGAAGACGTCATTGTTTCAACTTGTAACCGAACTGAAATTTATGCGGTTGTAGACCAACTGCATACAGGACGTTATTATATTAAACAATTTTTAGCAAAGTGGTTCGAAATTCCGGTCGAGCAATTTGACGAACATCTTTACATCCGTGAAGATGACGACTCATTGCATCATCTTTTCCGTGTCACATCTGGAATCGATTCAATGGTGTTGGGTGAGACGCAAATCCTTGGACAAGTGAAGAAGAGCTTCTTGGATGCACAGGAAGTGGGGACAACAGGCACTATTTATAACCAGTTGTTCAAACAAGCTGTAACATTTGCCAAACGCGCACATAATGAAACAACAATCAATGAAAATGCAGTATCTGTTTCTTATGCGGCGGTGGAACTTGCTAAAAAGATTTTTGGTACGTTGAAAAATAAACACGTTGCTATTTTGGGAGCCGGCAAAATGGGTGAACTAGCAATCCAAAATCTCTATGGCAATGGTGTTGGTAAAGTAACGGTTGTCAATCGTACATTTGAAAAGGCAGAAAAACTTGCTTCTAAATTTAATGGGGATGCAAAATCGATGCAAGAATTACAATGTATGCTTTTAGAAGCTGATATTCTAATCAGTTCTACAGGTGCGACTGAATATGTAATTGATTTTGAATTAATGCAATTTGTTGAACGTCTGCGTAAAGGCAAGCCTTTATTTATGGTTGATATTGCCGTACCACGTGACATCGATCCACGTATAAGCGAGTTGCCTAATGTATTCTTATATGATATTGATGATTTGCAAGGAATTGTTGAGGCAAACTTAGCAGAGCGTGAGCAAGCTGCAAAGGAAATCACGGATATGATTGGACAAGAGGTAATTCAATTTAAGGATTGGTTCGCAACTCTTGGGGTCGTTCCGGTAATTTCCGCACTGCGTAAAAAAGCAAACCGCATTCAACAAGAAACGATGACAAGCATTGAGAATAAAATGCCGAATCTAACAGAGCGTGAAATCAAGATTCTAAATAAACATACGAAATCCATCATTAACCAACTATTGAAGGATCCTATATTGCAAGCGAAAGAATTGGCTAATTCTCCAAGAGCTGATCAGCAACTTCAACTTTTCCAACAAATTTTTGGCATTGAAGAAGAAGTTGTAGAAGAAGTGAATGCACAACAAAAAGAAAAAACGGTTTTCGAAAGTTCACAGAACAAAGGCGTTTTATTAGATGGGAAATTGTCATTCTAACTTTATTCAACCTTGACGTTAAGTTTTGTTACTAAGTTAAAATTTGTACAAGTCTTTTATAGATTAATACTAAAATTAATAAGACAATGTCAATTTGGTCAAGGCGTAATAATGATTGTGAAATTGAGGCGTTTTCGTATCTGTATGTTAAAATAGATACGAGGACGCCTGTTTTTACAACTTTACGTAATTTCAAACTTGCATTATTTGCTTGATAAGCATTACTGACTAAAACGTTAATGTATTTTTACATAATATTACGTAATTATTGTAAAATATGGTATTAGCTTCATAAAAGTTGTAAAAGATGAAGAAGGGTAGCGAAATGACAGAATTAGCAATGGCTTGGCTTTATGAAATAATGGTTGTCCTATATGCAACCGGTATTGTTTTTTATTTCATTGATTTTTTTTATAAGCGTGTAAAAATTCGTCGACTTGGATTTTGGTTAATCTCCATCGTATGGGTGTTGCAAACAATTTTCTTCATATTATATATTGTCGAAACAAAACGATTTCCAATTCTTTCATTAACAGAAGGAATTTATTTTTATGCCTGGTTACTTGTGACGCTATCGATTCTGCTTCATTGTATAGCACGTGTCGATTTGCCGGTGTTTTTCATCAATGTGCTGGGATTTATTTTCGTCACGATTCACCTATTTGCTCCAAATCAGGTTGAAAACCCGCTAGTGAAATCGCTTGAATCGGAAATGCTGTTCATACACATTTCCTTTGCTATACTTGCCTATGCGGCGTTTTCCCTGTCATTTGTTTTTTCAGTCTTATATTTAATATTATATCGATTACTAAAAGAGAAAAAATATACGAAATTATGGTCCAGACTGCCAGATTTACATCAAACGAGCAGGTGGATGCTTTATTCCATTTTGGTCGGTGTACCGATTATTTTTATTAGTTTGATTCTGGGTCTTGAATGGGCATTTTTGAAACTTGATGCACTGTCCATTTTTGATGTAAAAATATTGGGTTCCTTCGTTATTACAATTATTTATTTGTTGATTTTAGTACTGCATCGCAGCGGAAAACTAACGGGTCTAAATTTTGCATGGGCCCAAGTTTATACTTTTTTACTAGTTGTGATCAATTTCTTTTTGGGAAGTAAATTATCCAACTTCCACATTTGGTATTAACTTTTGTTCGTGGTTTTACAAAGGAAAGGTAGGCTTATCATGAGAAAAATTATCGTAGGTTCAAGAAGAAGCAAGTTAGCATTGACACAAACAAACTGGTTCATCAACGAGTTGAAAAATGCAGGGGTTCCTTTTGAGTTCGAGGTGAAAGAAATCGTGACAAAAGGGGATCGCATTCTAGACGTTCAACTATCTAAAGTTGGAGGTAAAGGCTTGTTTGTTAAAGAAATTGAGCAAGCTCTTTTTGATAAAGAAATCGATTTTGCAGTACATTCGATGAAGGATATGCCGGCGGTTCTTCCGGAAGGTTTAGTGATCGGTTGTATCCCACCGCGTGAGGACGCAAGAGATGCATTCATATCCAATGGACATGTCAAATTCGCTGACCTTCCAAAAGGAGCGGTAGTAGGGACAAGCTCATTACGTCGAGGTGCACAGTTGCTTCAAGCCAGACCGGACCTAGAAATTAAATGGATTCGTGGAAACGTAGAAACACGATTGGCTAAGTTGGAGAGTGAAGGTTTCGATGCGATTATCTTGGCTGCTGCAGGATTGAAAAGACTTGGTTGGAGCGACGAAGTAGTAACGGAATACTTGGATGCCGATATTTGTTTGCCAGCCGTGGCGCAAGGTACATTAGGCATTGAATGCCGTGGGGATGACCAAGAACTTTTATCGGAACTAGCAAAATTAACAGACCAAATCACTTGGAATGAAGCGCATACAGAACGGGCATTTCTTGCTGCAATGGATGGGGGTTGCCAAGTGCCGATTGCTGGATACGCAACGACTGCAGGCGATACAATCACTTTCACCGGTCTAGTAGCAGCTCCTGATTCATCAGTAATTTATAAGGAAACAGTAACGGGAACCAACCCAGAAGAACTGGGTAAGGAAGTAGCCAAAATTTTGACGGAGCAAGGGGCCTTTGATTTGATTCAAAAAGTGAAGGCTGAGCTGGATGCTTAAACCACTTCATGAAAAAACAGTCGTTGTAACAGGCTCTTCCAAAACATCGGCTGTCCTTTCCAGAATTGAGCAATTGGGTGGAGTTGCAGAATTTTATCCACTTATCAAAACTACCGAGAAGATTCTGCCGGATGATCCTGTGAAATTAGACCAGGCACAAACATTTGATTGGTTAATTTTCACGAGTCAAAATGCAGTAGAAGCTTTTTGTAAGAAAATCAAGCGTTGCGAGTTGAAACGTTTCGAATTTGGTGGGAAAATTGCATCAGTAGGTTCCAAAACAGCGGAATTATTGATAGAAAACAATTTTGATGTAAATTTTACGCCCTCAGTTTATAGTGCGGATGTATTTGTAAATGAGTTTCCGCTGATCGCAGGGCACAATCCGAGATGTTTGTTTTTAAGGGGAAATAAGGCAAAGGACACCCTGAAAAATGGGTTGCCATTTGAAATTGCGGAATGGACGGTCTATGATACAAGCGAAAACCTGTCTATCGTGGAACCATTCGTCCAACTTATCCGCTCTAGGAAACAACCTATCATTATCTTTGCTAGTCCATCTGCGGTGGATGTTTTTGCCAAGAATATTGCTCCTATCGTAGGGTGGCAAAAAGCAACATATGCATGCATAGGCCATATAACGGCAGCTAGAATTGAACATTATGGAGCTCAGGTTACATATCAGCCATCTAACTATACGATGCTGGAGGTCATAGAAGAAATACGTATGAGAGAGGGAATTAGACATGAAAGAACTTAATTTCAGAAGACATCGTCGTCTTCGTTCATCACAAGCAATGCGATCAATGGTTAAAGAAACTTACTTGCATAAAGAAGATTTAATTTATCCGATTTTTGTAATGGAAGGCGAAAACATTAAGAATCCGGTCAGTTCAATGCCCGGGGTTTTCCAATTTTCTTTAGATACATTAAATGCTGAAGTGGATGAAGTAGTAGAACTGGGTATTCCCGCGGTGATACTTTTTGGCTTGCCTGCTGAAAAAGATGCGGTGGGGACAGGCGCTTTTCATGATCATGGTATCGTTCAGGAAGCGACTCGACAAGTTAAAGAACGTCATCCCGAGCTAATCGTTATTGCAGATACTTGTCTATGTGAATTCACTGATCATGGTCATTGTGGAGTAGTTGAAGGGGAGAAAATCCTAAACGATGCTTCTCTTGATGTATTGGGTCGTACTGCCGTATCCCAAGCAAAAGCCGGGGCGGATATTATTGCGCCATCCAATATGATGGACGGTTTCGTGGCAGCCATCCGTGCTGCTTTGGATGAAGCTGGATTTGAAGATGTTCCGATTATGTCCTATGCTGTCAAATATGCTTCCGCATATTATGGGCCGTTCCGTGAAGCGGCTGATGGTGCTCCTCAATTCGGTGACCGCAAAACATATCAAATGGACCCGGCCAACCGCTTGGAAGCGTTCCGTGAAGCGGACTCAGATATTGAGGAAGGGGCAGATTTCCTAATCATCAAACCTGCTCTATCATACTTGGACATCATCCGGGATGTTCGAAATAATTACACTTTGCCTATCGTTGCCTATAATGTATCTGGTGAATATGCAATGATTAAAGCAGCTGCGCAAAATGGCTGGATTGAAGAAAAACCGGTTGTCATGGAGACTTTGCTAGGAATGAAGCGTGCAGGGGCAGACATGATCTTGACTTATCATGCAAAAGATGTCGCTCGCTGGTTGGAGGGGAAATAAGTATGACATATGAAAAATCAATTCAAGCTTTCTCTGAAGCTGTTCATTTAATGCCTGGCGGCGTAAACAGCCCTGTCCGAGCATTCAAATCTGTTAATACCGACCCTATTTTCATGGATTCAGGTAAAGGTGCCATCATTAAGGATATCGATGGCAATGAGTATATTGATTACGTTTTAAGCTGGGGCCCGCTTATTTTGGGTCATTCACACCCGCAAGTGGTAGCGGCAATTCAAGAACAGGCTGTAAAAGGTGCGTCATTTGGTGCACCAACATTGTTAGAGACTAAACTGGCTCAAATCGTCATTGATCGTGTACCTTCCGTTGAGATGGTTCGTTTTGTTTCATCGGGAACAGAAGCTACAATGGCTGCATTGCGTCTTGCACGTGGCTATACAGGAAGAGACATCATACTAAAATTTGAGGGCTCCTACCATGGGCATGGAGATTCATTATTAATCAAAGCGGGTTCAGGTGTAGCCACTCTCGGTTTGCCGGATAGCCCAGGAGTACCTGCGGATATCGCCAAAAATACAATGACGGTTGCCTACAACGATATAGAAGCAGTTCAAGTTGTATTCGAAACATATGGTGATCAAATTGCCGGAGTGATAGTTGAACCGGTAGCAGGGAACATGGGTGTAGTGCCGCCTAAACCAGGTTTCCTTGAAGGATTGCGTAAAGTGACCGAAGAAAACGGCGCCCTTCTTATCTTTGATGAAGTCATGACTGGATTCCGTGTTGATTACAACTGTGCACAAGGCTACTTTGGAGTGAACCCTGATTTAACATGCTTGGGTAAAGTAGTGGGCGGTGGCCTTCCAGTTGGCGCATTTGCAGGTAAACGCGAAATCATGGAACATATTGCACCTGCTGGTTCAGTATATCAAGCTGGAACACTATCAGGAAATCCTTTGGCCATGACAGCAGGTATTGAGACATTATCACGTTTGACACCTGAATCTTATGAGCATTTCAAAAAGCTTGGAGATCAATTAGAGGCAGGTATTCGTGAAGCTGCAACGAAGTATAATATCCCGCATACAGTCAACCGTGCCGGATCAATGATCGGGTTATTCTTGACGAATGAAGAAGTGGTCGACTTTGAATCTGCAAAAACTTCCGATTTAGCAATGTTCGCAGAATACTTCAAGTTAATGGCTGAAGAGGGCATTTATTTGCCGCCTTCCCAATTTGAAGGATTATTCATCTCTACGGCACATACGGAAGAGCATATTGCCAAAACAGTACAAGCTTTCCATAATGTTTTCGCTAAGCTTGCAAAATAAATGGTGATCTATAGTAAAGCATCTTTTTCTTTAATGAAAAAGATGCTTTATTGTTTTGGGAACTTGGACTTTTCATAAGTTAGATACACAAATAGAATAACTAGATAAAAGTGTTCAAACATAATGTAGATTTAGCATACTTGCCATCCTTCAGCATATGGTAGTTACGGGAGGGATGCAGGTGCAAAAAATTAATTGGGATATGATGACGCAATTTGTTTTTCCGGAGCAGTTAGGTCTTGTTGAAGAAGTAGTTTCGGTCGATATTAAACCAATTTGGCAGCAAATAGAAACGGAAGATTCGGTGCGTTTGGTAGGAATCTATCATATCGCAGCAGTTGCGCGCTTTAACCCAGATGAGCTACCCGAATACAGCGATGGTACATTAATTGAAGAACTCGAATTTGAGGGGAATAATGGGTATTTTGAATATGCATTGCCATTGGAGATCGATTTGCCGCGAGATAAGGTAGCCTATGATTGCACACCGGATATAAGTGTGAATGACGTTGCGCATTTTGTGTATGATGGTTCCAATTGTACTTTTAAATGGGATGTGGATTGCCAATTTAGTGAAGTGGTTGAAGGTGGTTTATTTCAATTCGAACAGCAATCTCCTATTGAATTCGACCAAGTTCCGTTACCAGAAAAACCTGTAATTGAAGAGGTTGTATCAGTCCATGAAGAAGGCGCGGAAGAATCACATCTTCAAGGGGTTGCCTCAGAATTCGAAGCAATCTCCGAAGAGCCAGCTAATGAACAAGTTGATGCGCCTCCAATAGAAGTGGCTCCTTCCTACGAAGATTTCCAATCACAAGAAGAAACAACGGAGACAGAAGAGATCCATTTTGGTGGAACAGATGGGATTTTTCCGGAAGAAACGTCATTTACTGAAGGACAACCACCTATAGAAGAGGTAAATGAAGAAGAGGACGCCATTACACTGGAAGATGCTTTAGGTAAAGCTGATGAAAGCCCGAGCTTGAAAGCTGAACCGAGCAGTTATGATGTAAGCGATGCTACGTTGGTAGAAAGCATTGCCGAACAAAAAGTGGAAGAACCTAAGTTAGAAAAAATCGACAAGGAAAAAGTTGTGGAAGCTAGAAATCAATATTTCCCTACAGATACAGATGATTTCTATAATGAGCTGACTGAATCTTATACAATACTCAACGTATCCAATAAATCCTATCGTGAATAACTGCAAAGAAACTAAAGTTTCGGTCGTGGCTGAAATTAAATAACTACCGTTTGAGATGAAGCAATATTTCCATAAGTAGACGATAGGTCAGTGGTTCTGGCGTGTTATCTTTAAAATTTTTCTTCCTTTCATTAAAATTGTTGTCACTTTAAAACTGTTGATGGTATATTATACTTTAAGAACAGTAATACTTTGTGTATACAGAGTCTCTTTCCAAATTTGAGAATTGAGACAAAAGAAGCAAAGTAAAAGTGAATAATGTTGGATGCGTTGAAAAGGAAGAGTAAAATGTTCTTGCTTGCTATAGAGAGGAAACGGTAGCTGAAAAGTTTCTGTGAGCAATCATTTGAAGGTAGCCTTGGAGCAGCTTTTGTGAAATAGCAGTAGCAAAATGCCGGGAAAACCCCGTTATCTTAATCGAGAGCCGAGAACTTGGTGGAAGTCCTTTAAAATTTAATTGGATGACACTAAACTCGGAACTAAAGGTGGTACCGCGAATCAAAACTCCTTCGTCCTTTTATTAGGGCGATAGGAGTTTTTTTATTTTTGTTTCGCCGCTTGCCAAAAAACTATATAAGGAGGAGTCAATATGACAGAACAACAAAACTTATCAATGCCAACAAAGTATGATCCACAAAGTATTGAAACAGGACGCTATGAATGGTGGCTGCAAGGGAAATTTTTCGAAGCACAGCCGGAAAGTGGGAAACAACCTTATTCCATCGTAATTCCGCCTCCCAACGTAACAGGTAAATTGCACCTAGGGCACGCTTGGGATACAACATTGCAGGATATCCTCATTCGTATGAAACGCATGCAAGGCTATGACGCTCTTTGGTTACCAGGGATGGACCATGCCGGCATCGCGACGCAAGCAAAAGTAGAAGAAAAACTTCGTGCAGACGGCATTACACGCTATGACTTGGGGCGCGAAAAGTTCCTTGAAAAAACATGGGAATGGAAAGATGAATACGCCAGCCATATACGCGCACAATGGGCAAAACTTGGTCTAGCATTAGACTATTCACGTGAACGCTTCACCTTGGATGAAGGTTTATCAGATGCGGTAAAAGAAGTATTTGTCAAATTGTATGAAAAAGGGTTAATTTACCGTGGCGAACGAATTATAAACTGGGATCCGGCAGCCAAAACGGCATTATCCGACATCGAAGTAATCCATAAAGAAGTAGAAGGTGCTTTCTACCATATGGAATATCCACTAGCCGATGGATCTGGCAAACTGCGTGTTGCTACAACGCGCCCGGAAACGATGCTTGGGGATTCTGGCGTTGCTGTACACCCGGAAGATGAACGTTATAAACATCTAATTGGGAAAACAGTGATTCTTCCAATCGTTGGCCGGGAAATTCCGATTGTTGCAGATACGTATGTTGACATGGAATTCGGAACAGGGGTCGTTAAAATGACGCCTGCGCATGATCCAAATGACTTTGAGGTTGGTAACCGTCATAACCTGGAACGTATCCTTGTTATGAATGAAGATGGTTCAATGAATGATCTAGCCGGAAAATATGCCGGAATGGATCGTTTCGAATGCCGAAAACAAATTGTCAAAGATTTGCAAGAAGCTGGCGTATTAGTTGAAATTGAGCCGCATGTTCACCAAGTAGGCCACTCCGAACGTTCGGGTGCTGTTGTTGAACCTTATCTATCAGCGCAATGGTTTGTTAAAATGGGGCCGTTAGCTGAAGAAGCTTTACAAATGCAAAAACAAGAGAACGAAAAGGTAAACTTCATACCGAATCGCTTCGAAAATACTTATAACCGTTGGATGGAAAATATCCATGACTGGTGTATTTCCCGTCAATTATGGTGGGGGCATCAAATTCCGGCTTGGTATCATAATGAAACAGGCGAAATTTATGTAGGAAAAGATGCACCTAGTGATGCCGAAAATTGGACGCAAGACGAAGACGTGTTGGACACTTGGTTCTCCTCGGCTCTATGGCCGTTTTCGACTATGGGCTGGCCGGATACAGAAAATGAAGAATTCAAACGTTACTATCCGACAAGTGCATTAGTTACAGGCTATGATATTATTTTCTTCTGGGTATCACGCATGATTTTCCAGGGCAAAGAATTTACTGGTGAACGTCCATTCAAGGATGTATTAATCCATGGTTTAATTCGTGACGGTGAAGGACGCAAAATGAGTAAGTCACTTGGAAATGGTGTTGACCCGATGGAAGTTATCGACCAATACGGTGCAGACGCGCTTCGTTATTTCTTGGCGACAGGTTCATCCCCAGGTCAAGATTTGCGTTATACAACCGAAAAAGTAGAATCTGTTTGGAACTTTGCCAACAAGATTTGGAATGCTTCCCGTTTTGCCCTCATGAATATGGAAGGGATGACATACGAAGAAATCGATTTGACGGGAAATCTAAATGTTGCCGATAAATGGATTTTAACTCGATTGAATGAAACAATTGAACGTGTGACAGCTTTATCCGATAAATACGAGTTCGGTGAAGTCGGTCGTGAGCTTTATAACTTCATTTGGGATGACTTCTGTTCTTGGTATATCGAAATGGCGAAGTTGCCACTTTATAGTGAAGATGAAGCGGCAAAGAAAACAACTCGCTCAGTATTAGCTTTTGTTCTGGATAACACAATGCGACTGCTTCATCCAATGATGCCGTTTATTACCGAAGAAATTTGGCAGCATCTTCCTCACGAAGGGGACTCGATTACAGTGGCGGCATGGCCGACTGTAAAAAAAGAGTTCAATTTTGCTCAAGATGCAGAGAGCATGAAGCTTCTGACTGAGATTATCCGTTCTGTGCGCAATATCCGTGCGGAAGTTAATACGCCGATGAGTAAAAAAGTGCCTTTGACAATTTCAGCAAATGAAGAACTAATTGCCGGTATTCTGGAAGCGAATAAAGGATACATCGAAAAATTCTGCAACCCTGAAACGTTGACGATTGGTACTTCTTTGGAAGCGCCAGCCCAATCGATGACGGCTGTAGTAACAGGCGCTGAAATCTACTTGCCGCTAGCAGGATTGATTAATCTGGATGAAGAGATTTCACGTCTTGAGAAAGAGCTGGAAAAATGGGCAAAAGAAGTGAAGTTGGTAAATGGCAAGCTTTCTAACGAAAAATTCGTTTCAAAAGCACCAGAGAGCTTAGTTGCAAAAGAACGTGAAAAACTAGCGGAATATGAAGAAAAACACGAAGCAGTTGAAAAACGTTTGGCAGAGTTAAGAAGTATGTAACAATGTAATAATAACCTTTGGAATTCTCTCGAGGATAGGGGACTGAAGCAAACTTGAAATTCGGAGTTTGCTGCAGTCTCTTTTTGTTTTAAAGGAGAAGTGGTTGATTTGCCTCGCTTTTAATAGCAAGGGCGCAAGGCTTCTTTGATTGGAGTTATAAAGAAGGCTGGCGCTGTGTTTAGCCGCACCCGTACTGCCGATAAGACAAAAGGAAGAGTGAAGGCGGCAGAATTGTCTAATAGAAACGGGCTAATAGACAGAAGGAAGGGCTGAGCCAGGGAGAGTGTCCAATAGAAGTGGTCTAAAGGACAAAGCTAAGTACCAAGGCAGGCAAATTGCCTAATAGGAGCAGTCTAATAGACAAAGCGAACAGCCAAGCCGGGAAAGTGTCCAATAGAAGTGTCCTAAAAGACAAAGCGGAGAATCAAGGCAGGCGAATTGTCCAATAGAAGCAGTCTAATAGACAAAACGAACGGCCGAACGGGGAATAGGAGTGGTCTAAAGGACAGAATGAACGGTGAAGGCGGCAAAAATGTCCAATAGGAACGGTCTAAAGGACAAAGCTAAGTACCAAGGCAGGCAAATTGTCTAATAGGAGCAGTCTAATAGACAAAACGCATAGTGAAGGCGACAGAACTGTCCAATAGAAGTGGTCTAAAAGACAGAAGGGACGTCTGAGCCAGGGGGAGTGTCCAATAGGAGCAATCTAAAAGACAAAACGAAGCACCAAGCCAAGGAGACTGTCCAATAGAAGTAGCTTAATAGATATAACAAAGAATCACCAGGCGAATTGTCCAATAAAAACAGTGTAAAAGCCACACAAAATGCCAAGCTAGGAAAACTATCCAATAGATAAAGCTAATGAGACAGAACCAACTCACGAGCCAGGTGAATTTGTCTAAGTGAAACGATCCACTCGCCAATATGAGCCGATCATTAAAATCAAAATTTCCTGTTGACCTACGAAGCCCAAAAAACTTACCATTTGCCACAATAACCCGCAAATTAATATTTTTCCTCGCTTATGTTTTTGTTATTTTACAATTGCAACAGAGTGTGCGAAAGTTTAACTATATAACTATTTTTGATACTTAGGAGATAATACTATGTTTCATTCCATAGAAGAATGTACCGATTTTATTTTTAAGTTAAGGGCAAGTACATATAAAGGCAAGCCTCTCGAGGCGGTACGAAGAATATTATTTGAATTGGATAATCCGCATGAAAAAGTGAAATTCATCCATTTTGCTGGTTCGAACGGAAAGGGATCGACGCTTAATGCGACACGGGAAATATTAATGGAGCATGGAATGCGTATAGGGGCATTTATATCGCCTCATCTAGAACGGGTGAATGAGCGTATCACGATTGATAACGAGCAAATAACGGACGAAGATTTTCTTAAATATGCAAACTCGATCGATCATATTATTCGAACGAAGCTGGATGGGCAGTATCCTAGTTTTTTTGAAATAATGACCGTTATTGCATGCTTGCACTTTGCGAATGAAGCGATGGATGTTGCTTTAATGGAAACCGGCATTGGTGGCCGAATCGATTCGACCAATATCATCACCCCGGAAGTTTCGGTAATTACGACAATATCTCTGGAACATACAGAGATATTGGGGGATACCATTGAAAAAATAGCTTATGAGAAAGCCGGAATTGTGAAACCCGGAAAACCGGTAGTAGTAGGCGTCAAGCAATCGGAAGCAAGGGAAGTCATAAAACAAAAAGCAATCCAATGTCATTCTGAATGCTTCTCTATAAACGAAGAAATAATGATTAATAACATAAAGAAAGGGTCCCCACAATATTTCGATTTTTCTTTTGGGGACGTTGAGATCAATCACATTCCCATAGCAATGCAAGGACACCATCAAATACACAATGCCGCACTTGCGATTGCCGCTTCATATTTGTTTGATCCAGCAATTGCTGAAACTACAATTCGCAACGCATTAAGAAAGGCGCGATGGGAAGGGCGTTTCGAAAGGTTGAACAACCAAGTCATTATTGATGGGGCCCATAATTCTGAAGGAACTGAAGCTTTAATAAACACCTTGATTGAACTATACCCTGACAAAAAGTATAGGTTCATTTATGCTGCCCTCCAAGATAAGGACCATGCAGTCAGTATCTCCATGATGGATCAGGTAGCCGCTTCAATGAGCTTTACACAAATAGACTTGCCAAGAGCAGCAAAGGCAGCCGTACTCGCATCTCAGTCAAATCATTCAAATATCCGTTTTAGTGAAAATTGGGAACAGGTAATAAAGGATGAGATTACTACTTTGCAAGAGAATGAACTGTTGATTATAACAGGATCTTTATATTTTATAGCTGAAGCACGGAAATTTTTAGTAGAGAAGGTTGAAATACGTGATACCGAGATTGGATGACTATAAGAAAAAATGGGATGTTGCAAGTGATCAATCGATTAAGCCTGGGCTGGATGCGATGAGGGAAGCCCTGGACTTGTTAAATAACCCTGAACAAAAGATAGCGTTTGTTCATATAGCGGGTACGAATGGAAAGGGTTCTACGCTCACCTTTTTGGAACACATATCCAGAAGTCATGGATTGAATGTTGGAAAGTTCATGTCTCCTTGCATATACGATGTGCACGATCAAATACAAATTAATGGCGACCCGATCTCGGAAAATGAAATGGACGATATTTTCGTTCAGCTAAAAAACGCCGGACTCAGCGGGAAATTAACGGATTTTGAACTGTTGACTTGTGTGGCATTTCTTCATTTTTCTCAGCAAGAGGTAGATTTCGTATTATTGGAAACCGGTATGGGGGGGCGGGAAGATAGTACGAATGTCATCACGCCAATCGTATCCATTATCACAAGTATTGCACTGGAGCATACAAAGTTCCTTGGCCCGACAATTGAAAGTATTGCTTCGCATAAGGCGGGGATCATTAAACAAAGTATCCCCGTCGTTGTCGGTAGATTGCCGAAAGAGGCCATTTCTGTAATTGAATCCGAGGCATTTAAAAAACATGCGCCCCTAATTGAACTTGGAGATCATTTTGAAGTGTCGATTGAAGGTTCATTCGATGTTTATAAAAACGATGAAAAAGGGTTGGAGATCCAAAGATTACTCCGCGCTTTGCCAGGAAACCATCAAGCCGACAACATGGCGCTTGCCATCACCGCATTTTTTGAAGTTGCCGAGTATTTCAAATTAGCGGTTGATCTAGATAAAATAAGAAAAGGCATCTTAGAGTCCGTTTTGCCCGGTCGATTTGAGGAAGTCTTGCCGAATGTTTACTTCGATGGGGCTCATAATCCACAAAGTGCGGAGAAACTTGTCCAGACCATCAAGGCGAAATTTCCGAACGAGAAAGTTCGGTTTGTCGTAGGGATGCTGGCCGATAAAGATGTTGGGGCAGTATTGAGACTGCTGGAAAAGGTAAGTTATGAATTTTATTTTGTTGACTTTATAAATGATCGGGCGATGACATCCACAGAAATACTCTCTCTTTCTCGCGCATCGCAAGCCGCATCGTTAGAGGATCCGATTACTTTCCTAAAAAATGCTTCAACAAACGGTGGCAAAACCTTTGTAACGGGATCTCTTTATTTATTGACTGAGATTAGAAAGGAAATAATAAAAAATAAAATTTGATCGGAATGTGTTTTAAACACGCATCATTTGTAGATATTACTAGTAAGTAGTGTCGAAGTGAATCTTTTTATAGCATTTATTGCGAAATGTTTTTTAAGTGAGACGACATCTGTCTCGCTTTTTTTTAACTTATATTTGTTACCGTTAGCATATGAGGTGATGCGTATGAAATTTCCTAATGCAATAGGAAGGCGAGAACTTAAAAATGCAGCAGTGATCGGTTCCATTGCGGGCCTCGCTGGCGTCCTATTTTTTATACTTTTGCTCAGTTCCATGGGTTCTTCAACAGAGCAGCCGCAACAACAGGCAAGCTCGGACGAAGGGCAGGAAGAAATCATCCCTGTACAATCATCCAATGATTCGAGTGAAGTAATTGAGGGCAATTCTTCAGCAGAATTTTTTGCAAATCAATATGGTGTGTTTACGAGTAAAGAGTCTGCATCGGATTTCATCTCGGAATACCCTGTTTTAAATACAAGTGCAACAGTGGAAGTGGATGGGAAATTCTATGTTTGGTCGTCGATCACACCAATTAGGGAAGAACTGATTTTATCAAGCAATCCAACTTCTTTTGCAAAGTCCTTCAAGTTTTCAACCGAGGCTTGCACAGAGGAGACGTTAAAAGGATTGCCTACTGTTTTAGAAAGCAATGATCCGTCAAAATTTTATTTTCAAGATGGCAATGTCCCAGACAATATTCCGCAAGATTGGCAATCGATAACATCAGCGCTATCAAGCTTTTCACAGGATTTGGGCATTACGCGTCTACACTTGGTCGCCCATTATTTTGAACAAAATGATTGCATGAAAATCGAGTTTTAAACAAGATATGAGTGTGAAAGCTTATTTTTCAAAAATGCAACGGATTTTTCAAAATTCCATTCCTCGGCTATTATTAGAGCAGGAGGAATGGATATGAATTTTAAAACGAATCATCAGCTTGTTTTGGCGTCTGCATCACCTAGAAGAAAAGAACTCTTTTCAAAATTGGGTATTCCTTTCGAAGTAATATCGAGCAATGTTGAAGAAACATCCGTAAGAGCTGAGGCGATGGATGCCTATGTACGTGAAGTGGCATTGTTAAAAGCGCGTGATGTAGCAAAAAAAGAGAAGGATAAAACAATTATTGGTGCGGATACGGTAGTGACCTTCGAGGGAACACTGCTACACAAGCCGAAAAATGCACAAGAAGCAATTACTCATTTAACCAGATTGTCGGAAAAATCCCATCTGGTAATGACGGCGGTGGTCATTATTCTGCCGGATGGAGCGGAAGAAGTTTTTGTTGAAGAAACAAAGGTGCATTTTAAGAAATTAAACAGGGAACTGATTGAAAGTTATGTAGAAACCGGCGACCCTTTCGACAAGGCTGGTGGCTATGGCATTCAAACGGATGGTGTATTTTTTGTGGATCATATCGTTGGTGACTATAACAATGTAGTGGGATTGCCGTTAGCAAGCCTATTCGAAAAACTGGTCGCATTAAACATTCTAAAACTATAGGAAGTGATAATTGAATGACGATTGCCCTATTTCCCGAGCCTAAAATACGCGACGTACATGTAGAAGACCGGCCGAGGGAGAGGTTGATTCGACAGGGAGCCCAGAGTTTATCGAATCAAGAATTGATCGCCATATTATTGCGGACCGGCACGAAACAAGAGTCCGTGTTAACTCTTTCTAATCGCGTTTTAACTTATTTCGAAAAGCTGCATGGATTAAAGCACGCGACAATCGAAGAAATCATGTCGATCAAAGGAATTGGAGAAGCGAAGGCCGTTCAACTCCTGGCGGCCATAGAGCTTGGGAGAAGACTATCCCAAAAGCAGGTAGACGAGCGATTTACAATTCGTTCCCCACAAGATGCAGCTACTTTTTTAATGCCCGAAATGTCTTCGCTTCAGCAGGAACATTTTGTGGTTTTATTTTTGAATGTAAAAAATCAAGTGATGCATAAACAAACTATTTTTATAGGAAGTTTAAACTCCAGCATCGTACATCCACGGGAAATCTTCCGCGAAGCTGTGAAACGTTCCGCGGCATCCATTATATGCTCGCACAATCACCCTTCCGGCAATGCAACGCCGAGTCCCGAGGATATTGAAGTGACCAAACGGCTGCAAGAAGCGGGATACATTATCGGAATCGAACTGATTGATCATGTCATCATCGGAGATCATCAATATATTAGCCTGAAAGAAAAAGGATACATGTAATTTATATAAAAGATTTTAGTCGGATGTCCAACTTTTTTGGATGTGCGACTTTTTTTGGGGCAAATTAATATAAAATAGCATTATAAACAAATGACATCATTATTACAATTGATTGAAGGAAGGCGTCGACAACAGTAATTGCAAGGCAATTATATTTCATTTTCATTTCAAAGAACCTATTCCATTCTTTTTCGTCATTACAATGGAGTACTTGTTACGTGAATGTAAAAACTTACATAATTATTTTATTTGTTTCATGGACAAATTCGAAATAAAATGAAGAATGTCGAATAAAAATGAATCATTAGAGAAATATGGTAGAACAGTACATGTGACACTATAAATTCTCGATCTTTTCAGCTATAATAATTCTTATGATTTTAAGCGCTATTAATAGATGGCTTAAAGAAGAAAGGGAGTACTAAATTTGTTTGGATTAGGGAATAAGGATGTCGGGATTGATCTTGGCACAGCGAATACACTAGTTTTCATTAAAGGAAAAGGGATTGTATTAAGAGAACCTTCTGTAGTAGCAAAAAATACAAAAACTGGGGACATTGTTGCAGTTGGTAATGATGCGAAAAATATGATCGGTCGTACACCGGGGTCAATCGTGGCCATCAGACCGATGAAAGACGGGGTTATTGCGGATTTCGATATTACAACATCGATGATTCAATATTACCTTAAGCAAGCTTTAAAAAATTCAGGATCTAATTGGAAAAAACCAAATGTAATGATTTGTGTGCCTTATGGAATTACGTCTGTCGAGCAGCGTGCGGTAATCGATGCATCTCGACAAGCCGGGGCAAAAGAAGCCTTTACAATTGAAGAACCTTTTGCAGCGGCAATTGGTGCAGACCTTCCTGTATGGGATCCAACTGGTTCCATGGTTGTTGATATCGGTGGAGGTACAACAGAAGTTGCCGTCATTTCATTGGGTGGCATTGTAACAAGTGAATCGGTTCGTATCGGTGGAGATGCAATGGACCATTCAATCATCAGTTATATTCGTAAAACGTATAATCTTACTATCGGTGAGCGTACTGCAGAAAAAATCAAAATAGAAATTGGTACAGCCCGTGTAGATGATAGCAATGAAAAAATGGAAATCCGTGGACGTGATTTATTAACTGGATTGCCAAAAACAATTGAAATTACTGCAGAAGAAATTTCTGATTCCTTGAAAGAAGCGATTTCAGCTATAATTGATGGAGTGAAGAAAACGTTGGAACAAACCCCTCCAGAGCTTTCCGCGGACGTAATGGAAAGAGGAATCGTGTTAACTGGCGGTGGGGCGCTACTACGCAACCTCGATAAAGTTATCAGCGACGAAACAAATATGCCTGTGTTTATCGCGGAAAATCCACTAGATTGTGTGGCAATTGGTACAGGTAAAGCTTTAGACCATATTGATTTAGTTCGTTCTCAACAGATGAAAGGGTAGGGAGGATTCGCAATGCCACATTTTACGAACAAGAAATTAATACTGCTGCTAGTTGGCACAATTTTCCTTGTGGCATTGATTAGCTTCTCTTTACGAGATCGACAAAACGCAAGCGTTCCGGAACAATTTATTAAAGACACAGTTGGTTTTGCACAATCCATTGTTGCAAAACCAGCAAATTACATAACAGGTATTTTTAATGATATTAATTCTTTATTAAATACGTACGAAGAAAATAAACGTCTAAAAATGCGTTTGGAAGATTTTGCAGTGCTTCAAGCAGAAGTTAATACTTTGCAATCTGAAAATAAATCTTTAAAAGAACTGGTAGAAAAAGAGGATAGTTTGAAAGACTTTGATCCGCTGAAAGCAACTGTCATTGCCAGAAATCCTGATCAATGGGAAGAAAAAATCATTTTGAATAAAGGGTCATCTCATGGTGTCCAATTAAATATGGCGGTAATGACAGCGAACGGCTTAATCGGTAAAATCAGCTTAGTGACGCCTTTCACATCAGAAGTGGAGCTATTATACTCGAACAATCCAAACTATCGTGTATCCGCGATTGTTCAAGGAGAAAAATCGGATGTTTTTGGTTTAATAGAAGGATATGACACGGAGCGTAATGAATTAATATTAAAGAGAATCGATTCAAGCTTCAAAGTAAATAAGGGTGAACAGGTTGTAACATCGGGTTTAGGCGGGATTTATCCAAAAGGCATATTGATCGGAGAAGTAACAGAAGTAACAACCGATGATTATGGTCTAACTAAAATGGCCTATGTCAAGCCGGCGGCAAGTTTTTCAATGTTGGAGGATGTTATAATCGCTTTAAGAACTTCAATATCTGTCGATGGTTCCGATGGCTCGGGTACGAATGCCGATTTGACAAATGGTACTGAAAATGAAACTACTGATACTAATGAAGGTGAAGAATAGATGATACGATTCTTGATTCCCTTTGTAGCGGTTGTTTTATTTTTGTTAGAGCCAGAGTTTGCATTATTTTCACCAATTAGTTGGGGAGAACAAACACTAGTTTTAGTACCTAGGTTTGTCATTCTTTATTTGATATTTATTTCAATATACTACAGTAGAAAGAGAGCATGTCTATATGGTTTGATTTTTGGGCTCTTGTATGATGTGTTCTACATTGATATTATTGGATTATATTCCTTTTTATATCCACTTCTTTGTTTTGTTGCTGGCTCGACTGTAAAATTTATCCATCAACATTTGAGTGTCACAACAATATTATCCGTAGTGCTAGTAGCTATAATGGAAGTTTTTTTGTATTATTTCTTTCATTTTATTCAGTTTACAACAATTCCGGTAAGCGATTTTTTAAGCAACCGTTTACTTCCTACTATTATCGCAAACCTATTATTTTTAATAATGCTTGGTTGGGCATTTAAATATTTAATCAATGCGCGTTTGTTACAGCGTGCCCGAGATAATTCTTAAATTGACTTGGCGTGAGGTGTCGCTTTTTTATGAATAAACAGCTTGTCCATATAAAGGGGACAAAAGCGGGGTTGGTACTACGGCTTGATGATCAGTGCGCCTACGCAGATTTAGTGGAAGAACTTGAACGTAAGGTTTCAGAGGGTGGAATCGATGGCAAAGTTGATGTACAGCTTCACCTAGGTCATCGTTACCTGCTCGAAGCACAGCAAAAAGAGCTCATTGAAATTGTACAGGGCCCTGGAAATATGCACGTTTCGAAGGTGCACAGTGATGTTATAACAATTGAAGAGAGTAATGAGAAAGTGCTCTCGGATCAGAGTGAGACTTATATTGGAATTATCCGCTCTGGTCAAATAATTAAAACTGATGGAGATATTGTTGTTATTGGAGATGTAAATCCAAATGGGAAGATTGAAGCTGGGGGAAGTATTTTCGTACTTGGCAATCTAAGAGGAATCGCCCATGCTGGGGTAAAAGGAAATAAAGAGGCCATTATCGTTGCGTCTCATTTTGAACCTACCCACGTTTTAATTGACGACCAAATCGAAACTATGTCCAACGAAAAACCTTTTGTAAAAGATAATGCAGAACAAATTTTTGCATATATTAATAGAGATGGCATAATTTCATATGAACGAGTACAAGAAGTAAGAAAAATACGTCCATTATTAAGTACGATTAAAGGGGGAAGCTAATGTGGGTGTAGCAATCGTGATAACTTCAGGTAAAGGCGGAGTAGGTAAAACAACAACAACTGCCAATCTGGGAACTGCATTGGCTCTTCAAGGGAAAAAAGTATGTTTGGTAGATACAGATATCGGCTTACGCAACTTAGACTTGGTATTAGGGTTGGACAATCGAATTATTTATGACCTGGTCGACGTCGTAGAAGGTCGCTGTAAAATTCATCAAGCGTTAGTCAAGGACAAACGTGTCGATGAAAAACTATTTTTATTGCCTGCAGCTCAAACAACGGACAAAAATGCCGTAACGCCGGAGCAAATGAAGAGTTTAATAGATGAGTTAAAGCGTGAATATGATTTTGTTTTAATTGACTGCCCTGCAGGGATTGAACAAGGTTATAAAAATGCAGTAGCCGGTGCAGATCGCGCTATTGTTGTAACAACTCCTGAAATCTCAGCTGTCAGAGATGCAGACCGCATCATCGGGCTGTTGGAGCAGGAATCGATTGAACCGCCGAAATTGATTATCAACCGAATTCGTAAAGATTTAATGAAAAATGGCGATTCATTGGATATCAATGAAATTACGACACATTTATCAATTGATCTATTAGGTATAGTGATTGATAGTGAAGACGTAATCAGTTCATCCAACAAAGGTGAACCAATTGTTATGGATCCAAATAGTAAGGCTTCTTTGGGGTATCGTAATATAGCAAGAAGAATATTAGGGGAATCCGTTCCATTAATGTCAATTGAAGATAATTCCAAAGGGATGTTTAAAAAGTTGATCTCGATGTTCTCGAAATAGAGTAGAAGGTTATTGGTGAAAATCAATAGCCTTTTTATTTTTCATACGAAAAGCCACCTGAGTCACCTTACTTGTGGACTTTAAAGGACAAGGAGTTGAGTTTAATTCGCAGTTGCCTCTACGCTTATCCATAAGAGCAACAGACGTTGCTCATGTTGACAAGGCAGCGCGATACCCGTTTGTCAATCCTAAGGCCCGAGTAACCGCAAGATTTCCAAATCAAATAATTTGATATATGCTTTTAGCATTAAAGATTTTTTTCTTGATACTAAAAAGATCAAGTCACTTTACTCATATACCACTTTTAAAACAATGAGAAAATTATTTTCATTTCAGACTGTTGACAAACACTTTCATCCTGCGTTGGTTGTGACTTCATCGCCTCATGAACGTAATGTTCTACTCATCTCTTCACTCGACTGCCCGCCTTGTCTGCCAAGCGTTCAAGACAGTCTGGGTAATTTTTCATTGAAGGAAATAGCCTAAAAAAACGTGTAGACAAAGTCGAAGATCGACTTTGTCTACACTCTGAAATGAAAAAATTTATTTCATTTCCATTCGACGCAATTGGACAGTATCTTTTCATTTACACCAGAATCCTAATTTCATATTTTTCATATACTATGAAAAAGAGAATGGGATGAGGTAGTGAACAAGAAATGGAAATGGTTTGCGGCAATTGTTCTCTGCGCGGTCGTCATATTAGGTACTCAGCTTCAAGAAAGAGGCCAGTTAGCATTAGATGTAAAGAAAATTGTCTATAGCTCCGAGGATCTAACTGTTATGCGTAATCTGCTGCAAGAAGTATTCGGACAGGAGCCAGATGAGAAAATAACGGTTTCAACGGAAAACGTGAATCAAGAGCTTTTATCATTTGTCTCAGTAAAACCGTATGATGAAGGCTATCTGTTAACATTTGAAGAAGCCATTCCTATACTTGCAATCGAAAATGGACTTGTCGTATATACTGGTCATGCGAAAAACACGGGAAAAACAATATCGGTGTTTTATGAGGGTGATACTACTGTCACTTATGGAAATGTGGATTCGTTTTCATTATTGCCCTATACATCTGTTGAACGGGGAGGTACCATGGCAAATAAAGAACCTGGGGATCTATATATTAAAATAGAAGATGACGGGAAAGTGTTGAACCTGGAGGAGACTTTAGAATGGATGAAAGAGCATACGCAATCATGATGCGTATGACCATTCATCCATTATTTTTGCCGATTCTTTTCAGTATTGTGTTATATGGCAACATTTCTTATTACGCACTTATTTTATCTTCTTTAATTATTCATGAAATCGGGCATATCTTGGCAGCTTTTCTATGTAAAGTGAAAGTGGAGAAATGTGTCATCATGCCTTACGGCGGGGAAATTCAATTGAAGGGCGGGAACTCCATCGCCCCCAAAAAGCAGTTGATCATTGCTCTTGGAGGCCCGGTTGCCACTCTTTGTTGCATTGCAGCAACTCAGTTTCTTGATCCGTTACTGGCAGATCCAATGTTGAAGATTCAATTTATCTTGCTTGCAATCAATATGATTCCTATTTGGCCTCTGGATGGTGGGCGTATAATCATGTCACTCATCCATATTTTTTATCCACGGGTCCGGATAGTTGAATTTTACTTATCCATTTCGCTCATACTGATTACGGCTACTGTCTTTATAACATTTATTTTATTGCCAAAATCTCTGTTCTTGCTAGTATTGAGCATTTTTTTACTTATACAAATCATCAATGAGTGGAGATATAGAAAATACCGTTTTGCATTTGAGAAACACGTAATTAAACGGTTGACTTAGAATGCTGTATTATGATAGTATTGTAATGTTAGTTTGTAGCACCCGTGCTACAACCGCTCTGGGAAGGTCTTAAGCATCTTAATGATCACCTTTCATTACAGGCGAGTCTGAGTCTAAGAGGAGGTGCATTTTAATGTACGCAATTATCGAAACTGGTGGTAAACAAATCAAAGTAGAAGCTGGACAAGAGATCTATGTTGAAAAACTAGGTGTTGAAGCTGACGAAGTAGTTACTTTTGATAAAGTTTTATTCGTAGGTGGAGAAACAGTTAAAGTTGGAGCTCCAACTGTTGCAGGTGCTACTGTTACAGCGAAAGTTGTAAAAGAAGGACGCGCGAAAAAAATTACTGTATTCAAATACAAAGCGAAGAAAAACTACCGTCGTAAACAAGGTCATCGTCAACCTTATACAAAATTAGTTGTTGAAACAATCAACGCTTAAGAGTCGAGGTGTATGGAATGATAACTGTTACAATCCATCACGATGAAAATAGACATGTTTCCGCATTCGAATTTTCAGGTCATGCCGAGTACGATCAGACAGGTAAGGATTTAGTATGTGCAGGTGCATCTACAATTGCCATTGGCACGGTAAATGCCATTTATGCATTATTACAAATCGAACCGAAAATCGACCAGGCAACAGAGGGTGGAGGCTATCTACGTGTAGATCTTCCTAACGATATTGACGTGGAAGTCGATGCAAAATTACAGCTTATTGTCCAAGTTATGACTGCTCAAGTTTACTCGATGGTTCAAACTTATGGACAATATATTAAAATCAACTATAACCAAGTAGCCTAGTAGGAGGTGGAACGAATGAAATTATTACTTTCTTTAGACCTTCAGTTTTTCGCTTCGAAAAAAGGGGTAGGTTCTACAAAGAACGGACGTGACTCTGAGTCAAAACGCCTTGGTGCTAAACGTGCTGATGGTCAATTCGTATCTGGTGGTTCAATTCTTTACCGTCAACGCGGTACAAAAATTTACCCTGGTACAAACGTAGGCCGTGGTGGAGATGACACACTTTACGCTAAAGTTGACGGTGTTGTTAAATTCGAACGTTTAGGTCGCGACAAGAAAAAAGTAAGTGTATACCCTGTAGCTCAAGAAGCTTAATAGGATATATTATACAAAAAGGACTGCTAGCCAGCAGTCCTTTTTCATGTATAAGGGTAGTTATGTTCATATAATAACTAAATATAAGTTTGCAATAATGATTATAGGCAATGGATAATTGAAATTTTCTTATAGTATTCCATTAACTTTAGGGCAAAGAAAGGCGAAATATAGAAAAACTTGTTATACTAATAAGGATATTGGTAGGATTTTTTCTATTACGTTTGGAGGACATGTATGAAAACTTCAACACTTTCGATTAATGAGGTTTTAAGATTTGCTAATCATGATTTCATGAATCAAATTCAGTTAATTAAGATGAATTTAGATTTAGGTAAGGTTGAAGAAGCAAAAGCGATAATTGAAAGAATTTCAGAGCAAAGCAAAAGCCTTTCAAATATCAATAAATTAAAACTGCCGAAGACGGTGGAATGGTTGCAAACTGTACAGTGGAGATATCCTGCATTCGATATTACCCTAAGCAGTAATGTAATGGTTCCGGTTGATATGAAAAAAGATGGACAAATTGTAGAATACTTAGAAAAGACAGTTATTCATGTTTATGATACTCTAGATCCCTTTACTGAACAGCAACTGGATATTTCAATTGAATCAAATGAAAAACAGTTCACTGTGCTCTTTGACTTAAAAGGTAAGTGGGATACGGTAGTTTTCAATTATGAAGCAAATAACAATATAAAGGTTCAAACATATGAGCAAACTACGAAAGAGTGGAAGTATGCTTTGAGCATAGAACAGGAGTGAATGTAATGTTTGTCGATCACGTCAAGATTTATGTGAAAGGTGGAGACGGCGGGGATGGTATGGTCGCCTTTCGCCGTGAAAAATATGTACCAAATGGTGGCCCTGCAGGTGGAGATGGAGGTAATGGGGGAGATGTCGTTTTCCTGGTTGAAGAAGGATTGCGAACACTAATGGATTTCCGTTACCAACGTCATTTTAAGGCTGACCGTGGGGAACATGGGATGAGTAAAGGAATGCACGGAAGAAACTCCGGTGATTTGGTGGTAAAAGTTCCGCCTGGTACAGTGGTCATGAATGAAGAAACTGGTGCAGTTATTGCGGATTTAGTTGAGCATGGCCAAACAGCAGTTATTGCACGTGGTGGACGCGGTGGTCGAGGGAATAGCCGTTTTGCTACACCATCAAATCCAGCACCGGAACTAGCTGAAAAAGGCGAACCAGGGCAAGAGTTAAATGTTATATTAGAGTTAAAAGTATTGGCGGACGTTGGATTGGTTGGCTTCCCAAGCGTAGGAA
This sequence comes from Ureibacillus sinduriensis BLB-1 = JCM 15800, assembly GCF_000772955.1. GTDB lineage: Bacteria > Bacillota > Bacilli > Bacillales_A > Planococcaceae > Ureibacillus > Ureibacillus sinduriensis. Next base: position 96,054 of record NZ_JPVO01000054.1, read on the forward strand.
AATCGACCTTGCTATCAGTTGTATCATCGGCGAAACCAAAAATCGGTGCTTACCACTTCACTACGATTGTTCCTAACCTTGGAATGGTTGAAACAGAAGATGGCCGCAGCTTTGCTATGGCAGATTTACCAGGGCTGATTGAAGGGGCGCACCAAGGTGTTGGGTTAGGTATGCAATTCCTTCGACATATTGAAAGAACAAGAGTAATTGTACATGTCATTGATATGTCGGGTATGGAAGGTCGTGACCCGTACGAAGATTATTTAACGATCAATGAAGAACTTAAACAGTACAATTTACGCCTAACAGAAAGACCGCAAATTGTGGTTGCCAATAAAATGGACATGCCGGATGCAGAAGAAAACCTCAAAGAATTTAAACAAAAAGTCGGGGATTCTGTGAAAGTTTATCCTGTATCCGCAGTTTCACGACAAGGTTTAAAGCCGGTATTGTTTGAAGTAGCAGACTTACTAGAAGTGACACCTCATTTTGAATTGCATGAAGTGGTTGCAGAAGATAGCGACGCAACAGTACTATATAAGCATGAGAAAAAAGGTGATGACTTTGAAATCACTCGTGATGATGACGGGGCATATGTGTTATCAGGCTACTCTATTGAACGCCTATTCAAGATGACTGATTTCAGCCGTGAAGATGGCATACGAAGATTTGCAAGACAATTGCGTGGTATGGGTGTCGATGATGCCTTGCGCGAACGGGGAGCAAAAGACGGCGATATTGTCCGCTTAATGGAATTCGAATTTGAATTTATAGAATAAACTTTTTAGTTTTTTGATCGTAGGAGATTTTGGGGGGAGAGTATGAAAAACGTTGCCAATCAACGGTATTATTTAGTTCGAGAAGATGTGCTTACCGATGCAATGCAAAAAACATTGGAAGCAAAGCATTTATTGCAAAGTGGTGCGGTTTCTTCAATTTGGGATGCGGTAAAAGAAGTGGATTTATCGCGAAGCGCATTTTATAAATATCGGGATGCCGTTTTTCCTTTCCACTCCATTGTACGCGAACGAATTCTAACGATTTTTATACAATTGCAAGATGAAAAAGGAACACTCGCAAGTTTATTGGAAATCATTTCTGTTGCGCAATGCAATATACTGACGATCCATCAAACAATACCGATCCAAGGAAGAGCCAATGTCACGCTTTCTTTGGATGTAACGAGTATGGTGTTCGAATTGGATGAACTTATCCAGCAACTAAAGAAATTGGAATTTGTTGAGTCAGCGGAAGTCATTAGTTCCGGTGCGCTTTAACCAATAAGGTATAAAGAGGAGAGCAAAGTTAAATTTTGCTCTCTCTTTTTCAAAGAAGAATAGATTGAATAGTGATTCTTGTCAGATAACTATAGGGGGCAATTATAGTGAAATATGAAGAAAAAAATCAACAGATTGCATATTTGGGACCGGAAGCTTCCTTTACATATTTAGCGACAAAAAGTTTATTTCCAGATGACAGCCTTTTGCCATGTGCAACCATCCCGGAGTGTATTGAAGCTGTTTCCGATGGCAAGGTGAACTTTGCTGTGGTGCCTCTAGAAAACACAATAGAAGGCACAGTGCCAATGACGATCGATTATTTATATCATGAGGCCGAATTGTTCATCGCCGCGGATTGCTTATCTAAAATTAAGCAGCATTTAATGGTCCATAAAAGTCAAAAAGACAATTGGCAAAATATCGAAGAAATTTACTCCCATCCACATGCTTTGGCCCAATGCCATAAGTTCTTGCACCAACGCTTTGGTTCTGTACCACTGGTTCGATATTCTTCCACTTCCGCGGCGGCAAAATTAGTCTCTGAAACTCCGGAACGTTGTATTGCAGCTATTGGAAATAGTTCATCGGCAGAAAAATATGGTTTGGAAATCGTGCAAAAGAATATTCATGATTTTCAGTTCAATCATACACGTTTCCTTGTATTATCAAAAAACAATATGAGATTACCAATCGAAAATTCAGAAGGAAATGCGAAAACAACTCTCATGATCACCTTGCCAGTCAATGTATCGGGGGCACTGCACCAAGTACTCTCCGTTCTTGCATGGAGAAAACTGGATTTAAGCAAAATTGAATCCCGTCCCCTAAAAACAGGGCTTGGCGAGTATTTCTTTATTATGGATGTACACGCAGATGAAAATGATGCTATGATGAAAGGAGCCATGGAAGAATTGGCGGCCCTAGGTTGTAATGTGAAATCCCTGGGTACCTATTATACATACTTAACACAAGAGTAATAGAAGGGCTGGTATAAATATGAACATTATTCTATTCGATGGGGAATGCCATTTTTGTGATGCCAGTGTTCAATTTATCATGAAGAGGGATAGAAGGAAGTATTTTAAATTTGCCTCTATTCAAAGTGATATAGGTCAAAGATTGTTGGAGGAATTTAACATTCCGGAAACAATTGATAGTGTCGTATTTATTGAAGGAAAGAAAAGTTATGTAAAATCGACAGCTGCATTAAAAATTTGTAGCAGGCTAGATGGAATGTGGAGGTTGTTTTCGCCGTTCCTAATCATCCCCAAAAAATTTCGGGATGCGATATACGACATTGTCGCAAAGAATCGCCACAAATTATCGAAAAAAAATGAATGCAAAATCCCGACCAAAGATGAGTTGGAAAGATTTTTGCATTAAGAGATAGTGGGCTGTTCCGGTTTGGAAAGCCCACTTTTATTATAGGTTATTCTTCCTCGACCAAGTATCCTTTTTTTCTCAGCATTTCTACGGCCCGATCTAAAAGAGCGTTGGAAGAAGCAGAGATCTCATGTAAATGTGTACCGTCCGTCAAAACTGATAAATAGTTTGCATTCGTCTCTTTGACCCGTTGCAGGAAACTTTTAACATCGTGTCGATTGGATAACATCATGGATGCGGTAATTTCACCATAAACAGGATGATCAATGATGACGCTTTTCAATGTAACCCCACAATCGATAATAGTTAACATTTCATCTTCAGCTTGTGCTGCTGTATGTAAACAGACAATTTTCCGCTCAAAAATTTCCGTATTTTCTTCACGTGTCAGGTACATGTAGCCTTGACTTGTGGCAATGATCGGTTCGTTCCTGGCTTTCAGTAAATTCATATCGTTGACAATAACTTGCCTGGACACATTCGCATGTTTTGCCAGATCTGTCCCTCTAATCGGCACATTTGTACTTTTTAAAATATGGAGCAGCTCAAGTCGACGATCCTCGCCTAACATTTTTTTCATTTTCATACCTCTTTCATATGGAATTTCATGTATATACATCACTCTCTCCTTCATAGTTTATCACGAGGAATAACACAAAGCGTTTTATTTTTTTGTGTCCTTTTCATATGAATCACATATTATAAAACGAGAAAAGGAGGATGTTTGTGCGAATTCATATTGTTCAAAAAGGTGAGACACTTTGGCGTATTGCTAAACAGTATGGGATTGGGCTTGATGAATTGAAACGTTTAAATACACATTTGGCTAACCCTGATTATATTGTTCCGGGAATGGAGATTATTTTGCCTGAAGAAGGGGCTTCAACTTCAAAAACAAACATGACAAAAGAGCAACAGACGGCACCAGCGCCATCAAAAAATATGATGACTGCCCCAAAAGAAAAATTAACAGAACCTATAAAAGAACAACCGGTAAAGGAGGTTCCTAAGAAAGTGGAAACTGCACCTATTCCAGCACCTATCCCGCAACCGATGCCAGCACCAGTACCTATGCCGGTACCGCAAGTAGATCTAATGCCACAATTCCAGTTCGATTTTGCACCACAAATGCATTTCGAGCAGCCACAACATTTACCAGCACCAGCACCAGTACCGCAGCCAATGCCGCAACCACAACCGATCTATATACAAGTGCCACAACCGAAAGTGGAAACGAAGCATGAAACCACGATAGAAAAAGATGTGGAGTACATTCATGTACCGGTGCCACAACCACAGCCACAAATTATTTACGTTTGCTGTCCGCAACCGCAACCGCAACCACAACCACAACCGCAACCATGTGGATGTCATGAACAAGTATATTATCATAATCCATGTGGATGTCACGAACAAGCATACTATCATAACCCATGTGGTTGCCAAGATCAGCATTATCACCAACCACACCCATGTGGCTGCGACGATCATGCTAGTTATCAATATGCACCATATGGTTACCAAGAAGATGATTATCAACAAATGCCGCAACAACCTTATAACGATTGTGGCTGTGGCGGAGGAGGCTATCCATCCCAGGAAATGATGCAATATGGAATGGAGAATTTTGAGCCGAACTATGATATGGCGCCAATGACGGATGTAGCGCCGGCAATGCAAGATCCCTATGATGACCACGATGGATTACCCGATTGGTTATTGGATTCTTCAGAAGTAAAAGATCAGTTGATAGATCAAGATTTTGATCAAAATGTAGGAGCCCCTGATTTTGAGGGATATAACCCTTACGACACGAATGTAGAATCTGAACAAGTTAATAACCCTTACCAAGAAGATTACAACTATGGAAATGGCGCTGCTCCGTATTCTCAAAACTATTATGGACCTTATGACATGCAACAAGCGATGCCGGGCCAAATGAGCCACATAATGCCGCAACAAATGATTCCGCAAATGATGCAACCAAATTGCCAAGGTTATCCTTATAATCCTTATTCAGTACAAAATAGACCATGGAATTACTAAAATGCAAATTAAAAGCAATATTTGGAAGAAAGAGACAGCCCAAGGAACACTGTTCATAAAAAAATATGATAATTCAAAGGTTGCAGAAAAAGTTAAAACAATCCATAACCAACTTGGAGATATCAAATTTCCATATGTCATTCCGTTAGTGAAAAGCAAAGATCCGGATTTGGTTGTTCAATATTGGCAACATGGGAGTTTCAGCGCCGATTTTTCAAAAGAATCCCACCGTAAACAAAGCTTCAAAATATTGAAAGCATTGCATGATACAAGCGATAAAATTGATTGGAAAAACCAGGCTAGTTTTCCAAGACAGCAGCTTTATCAGAAATGGAATGCCCGCCTTGAACGTTTTATAATTAATGAACAAGAGTTGCTTCCATTATTGCAGCATGCTTATTATGATATTACACTGTTTGCAAGCAGGGTTTTGAAGCAAATGCGCAAGCAGAAGCATCGTGTCGATGGAAAACTGACATTGCTTCATGGCGACGTAGTACATCATAATTTTTTGATTTGCAAAGATAGTAAAATGAAATTAATCGATTTTGATCTAGCAGTTGTAGGTGATTCGGCAGAAGAAATGATTCTTTGGATGCACCGCGTCTTGCCTACAATAGATTATGATTTGGAAAAACTACTAAATGAAAATCCATATCTTTATAAGCTTTGCTTGCAAAAAATCAATTACCTGCAGTATCCAAACGAACTACTGAGGGAATGGCTTTATGTGCTGCAATTAGGTAAATATGAGCGAGAAGCATTCTTAGACTATTTAATGCCATTTACCGAAAAAGCGTTAAGGCATTGGCCTGAATTACTCATAGAAACCGAAAAATTATATTCGAACCGTCATTAAGTCCCGTAGAATATGATAAAATGAAAAAAACATCTACAATCTAAAATAGTTAAAGGCCATCTATTTTCAGAGTGTAGACAAAGCGATAATCCACCTTGTCTACACGTTTTTTAAAGTTATTTCCATAAATGAAAGATTACCCGCACTGTTTTGATAACGCTGGCAGACAAGGCGGGCAGTCAAGTGAAGTGTGAATAGAACGAAGCGTTCATGAGAGCACGAACGTGTGAACTAACGCAGGATGAAAGCTTTTGTCAATAATCTGGGGCCGTCTAATTGACGGTCTTTCTTTATGTCTTTCCAAAAATGGCTGTATCGTTTTGCTAGTTTATAATGTTCGGGCTTACCCCAAACATTATGATATAATCTATAAAGTGAATGTGGGGGATTAGGATGTATGACTATATAATAGGACAAATAAAACGAGTTACACCGGAATATATCGTTTTGGAGCAGCAAGGATTGGGATGGCAAATTTTTACGCCAAACCCTTTTGCCTTTCGAAAAACAGAAGAGCTTAAACAAATTTTTATACATATGCACGTACGGGAAGATGCCCAGATGCTGTTCGGTTTTAAATCACTTGATGAAAGAGAACTTTTCCGGAAACTGATCCAAGTGTCCGGAATCGGACCTAAAGGTGCATTGGCTATTTTGGCTAGCGGGAATCCTTCGCAAGTGATTTCTGCCATCGAGATGGAAGATGATGCTTTTTTAGTCAAGTTTCCCGGCGTAGGAAAAAAGACGGCAAGGCAAATGATACTCGATTTAAAAGGAAAGCTTGGTTCATTATTGGATCAAGTTGAGTTGCCCAGCACAGAGGATGAGTTGCCATTGTTCGGCGTTAATCCAAACAAGCAAGAAATGGAGGAAGCAATCCTGGCATTACTGGCACTTGGTTATTCCGATAAAGAACTAACGAAGATCAGACCAATCCTAGAGGATAACAATGAGCTCACGACTACGGAAAGTTACATGAAACACGCATTGCAGATGCTGCTAAAAATGAAGTAAGGAGGAGGAGAAATGTCCGAGCGAATTATCTCAAGTGAATCAAATGGCTTTGATGAGCAATATGAGCTTTCCCTCAGGCCACAAAAACTTTCTCAATATATCGGTCAACACAAGGTGAAAGAAAATTTAAGTATTTTCATTGAAGCGGCAAAGCTCCGACAAGAGAGTCTTGATCATGTATTATTATATGGGCCACCTGGCCTAGGGAAAACAACGTTAGCGACAGTGATTTCCAATGAAATGAATGTCAATATCCGGTTGACGAGCGGTCCGGCTATTGAAAGGCCTGGTGACTTAGCGGCGATTGTAAGTTCATTGGAACCAGGTGACGTTTTATTTATAGATGAAATACACCGCCTTCCCCGTGCAATAGAGGAAGTTCTCTATCCGGCAATGGAGGACTTTTGCCTGGACATTGTAGTTGGAAAGGGACCGGAAGCACGGTCAATTCGATTGGATTTGCCGCCATTTACATTGGTTGGTGCCACAACAAGAGCAGGCGCGTTATCCGCACCATTGAGAGATCGGTTCGGTGTGCTGCTAAGACTTGATTTTTATGATGAAGAAGCACTTGTGGAAATTGTACTGCGCAGCAGTCAGTTATTCAATGTCGAGATAGACCGCCTGGCTGCTCGCGAAATTGCACGCCGCTCAAGAGGGACTCCCCGTATTGCCAACCGCTTATTGAAACGTGTCCGGGATTATGCACAAGTATTAGGAGATGGAGCCATCTCGCATTCATTGGCAAATCAAGCGCTGGAATTACTCCAGGTAGACCCGCTAGGACTTGATCATATTGACCATAAATTGATGATTGGCATGATTGAACGGTTCCGAGGCGGACCTGTTGGCCTTGACACCATTGCCGCATCAATCGGTGAAGAAAGTCAAACAATCGAGGATGTATATGAACCTTACTTAATGCAAATCGGATTTATCCAAAGGACGCCAAGAGGTCGTGAAGCAACGAAGTTAGCCTATGATCATTTTGGTTATACTTATCCAGAACAATGATAACGAAGGAAGTTGTAAAAATGAAAGTAGAAGATTTTGATTTCCATTTACCTGAAGAGCTGATTGCTCAAACACCATTAGAAGATAGAACAGCTAGTCGGTTGATGATTGTGGACCGTAAAACTGGTAAAGTTGAAAATAGTCATTTCCCACAAATTGTGGATGAATTACAAAAAGGGGATTGCCTAGTTTTAAATGATACACGGGTAATGCCTGCTAGACTTTTTGGCGTAAAAGAAGAAACGGGTGCTCATATCGAGGTATTGCTGTTGAAGCAGGGTAGCGGCGACGAATGGGAAACCTTGGTTAAACCGGCCAAGCGCGTAAAAGTTGGGACGGAAATTACATTTGGCGACGGACTGCTTAAAGCGACCTGCATCGGTGAATTGGATCATGGCGGGCGTGTATTCAAGTTTGACTATGACGGAATCTTTTATGAGATTTTGGATCAGTTGGGTGAAATGCCGCTTCCTCCTTATATTCATGAAAAGTTGGAAAATCGTGAACGCTATCAAACGGTCTATTCAAAAGAAATTGGATCTGCCGCAGCCCCGACAGCGGGATTACATTTTACGAATGAAATTCTGGAACAAATCAAGAAAAAAGGTGTAGAGATTGTTTTCATTACTTTACATGTTGGTCTTGGAACTTTCCGGCCGGTAAGTGTGGATTCCATCGAAAGCCACGATATGCATTCCGAGTTTTATAGTGTGAATGAAGAAGCAGCGACGACAATTAACCGCGTAAAAGCAAATGGCGGGAAAGTGGTCGCTGTAGGAACAACTTCCACTCGGACACTCGAGACTATTGCACAAAAATACGACGGCGAAATACGAGCGGAACAGGGTTGGACCAACATCTTCATCTATCCCGGCTTTGAATATAAAGCCATTGATGGACTGATAACAAACTTCCATTTGCCGAAATCTACTTTAGTGATGCTGGTAAGCGCGCTAACCTCTAGAGAAATTATTTTAAATGCGTATAATAGAGCAGTGGAAGAACAATACCGTTTCTTTAGTTTTGGAGATGCGATGTTCATTCGACCAATCCGCCCATGAAGTGGGTACGCTGATGTATAAATAAACCGGGGAAACCTAAAAACTAATCGAAGTACTGTTTTTACTTCACAAGAGAGGAAAAATATATAATGACAAAACCGGCAGTAACTTATGAATTGATTAAAACATGCAAACAAACTGGAGCAAGGCTTGGAATTGTTCATACACCACACGGTTCCTTCGAGACTCCGGCATTTATGCCGGTCGGGACACAGGCGACAGTTAAAACGATGTCACCGGAAGAGCTCAAAGAGATGGATGCAGGTATCATTCTATCTAATACATATCATTTATGGCTGCGCCCTGGTAATGATATTGTAAAGGAAGCGGGCGGCCTTCATAAATTTATGAACTGGGATCGTCCAATTTTAACAGACTCCGGCGGCTTCCAAGTCTTTTCTTTAAGCGAGTTTCGTAAAATTGAAGAAGAAGGCGTTCATTTCCGTAATCATTTAAACGGGGACAAGCTTTTCTTGAGTCCGGAAAAGGCGATGGAAATCCAAAATGACCTAGGTTCCGATATTATGATGGCATTTGATGAATGTCCACCATACCCTGCAACTTATGAATATATGTTAAATTCGGTTGACCGTACTACACGTTGGGCCAAACGCTGTAAAGAAGCACATGCCCGCCCGGAAGATCAAGGGTTGTTTGGAATCGTACAAGGGGGCGAATTTGAAGATCTGCGCAAACGCTCGGCAGAGGCTTTGGTGGAACTTGACTTCCCAGGTTACGCGATTGGCGGACTTTCTGTTGGTGAACCAAAGGATATCATGAATCGAGTGCTAGAATTTACAACGCCATTGTTGCCTGACAACAAGCCACGTTATTTGATGGGGGTGGGATCACCTGATTCATTAATTGATGGAGCGATTCGTGGTGTGGATATGTTCGACTGCGTATTGCCGACGCGTATTGCCCGAAACGGAACATTAATGACTTCAGAAGGTCGTTTGGTCGTGAAAAATGCAAAATACGCCCGCGATTTCGGCCCAATCGATCCAAACTGTGATTGCTATACATGCAAAAATTATACACGTGCGTATGTACGTCACTTAATCAGAACTGAAGAAACATTTGGCATCCGTCTGACAACATATCATAACTTGCATTTCCTGCTAAAACTAATGGAACAAGTTCGACAAGCAATTCGTGAAGATCGACTTGGTGATTTCCGGGAGGAATTCTTCGAAAAGTACGGATTTAATAAGCCTGATGCAAAAAATTTCTAAAAATGGCTCTGTTGTATGGCAAAATGTCGAAGAATATGTAAAAGTGTGATTATTTTCATAAAAATAATAGTTTCAGATCGCTTTTTCCATTCATTTTATACTATACTAATGAAGTGAGATTTAGAAAGGGGGACATAAAACTATGGATACATTAGTTGGTTTACTTCCAATACTTATTATGTTCGTCGCGATGTGGTTCATTTTAATCCGTCCGGCACAAAAAAAACAAAAACAAACAGTACAAATGCAAAATAGCATAAAACGAGGAGACCAAGTAGTAACAATCGGTGGCTTGCATGGAGAAGTCGATGCTCTAGAAGACACTGCAATTTACATTATCGTTGACGGTAAAACTCGTTTGAAATTCGAGCGTCAAGCAATCGGTCGAGTACTAACTGAGAAATAATATGAAAATCAAAAGCTTACTAAAACGGACAAGCACCGAATTAGTAAGCTTTTTTCGTTTTAAAAGGAATTCTTTTCAATGAATACATATTTTATTGTATGCCCAGAATGTCTAGTGAAGGATGTGGACATATGGAAACATATTTGGAGATTTTTTTTAGGACGGTCTTTCTGTACATTTTTATATTGATTGTTTTCCGTCTGATGGGTAAGAGGGAAGTGGGCGAATTAAGCATAATGGACTTGGTGGTCTTTGTCTTAATCGCCGAATGTGTAGCATTTGCCTTGGAAGATGTAGATAAACCTGTAATACAGAATGTCTTCCCGATTATCATTTTATTAGTCATTCAATATATCAATTCTTTATTTACATTAAAAAGCAAGAAGATACGTGACATTATAGATGGAGATCCCTCCCTCATCGTCCGCGACGGTGTTATCAATCAGGAGGAAATGCGAAAACAACGTTACAACCTGGATGACTTATTTCAACAGATGCGTGAAGAAAGGATTCCATCTGTTCAACAAATCGATTATGCCTTTTTGGAACCATCAGGTAAACTATCAATCTTTTTAAAAAGTGACGATCCACTTGTCCTTGCACTTATTGTGGATGGGTACATTGTCGATAAGCATTTAACAATAATGAACAAAGATAAAGACTGGCTAATGAATGAACTGGAGAATCAAGGCTATAGTGAAAGAATAAATGATATCTTTTACTGCTGTTATGAAAACAATGAGCTGCACGTTCAATTAAAGTCGACGGGAGATAACTGAACGCAAAACTTTAAAGTCGCTCCATTTAATTTGATTTGTAAGTACCAATAAAAGTGTTAGTATGACCAACGTGAACGCACTATTTGTCCAAAAGCTAAAGGAAACCATCGGAATAAGGTAAGATTGGATAAAACACGTCAAAATGAAAATACCATAAGGGATGGCGAAGAATCTAAAACCGGCAGCAATCATTTTATGATTTCGAAGTGTTGCCATGTGTAAAAATGAAGTGACCAAAACGCCGAAGCCAATCGCGATGATTGCCCCGTATTCCTGTATAAAGGGTTGGGAGGCTAGTACAAACATCACAAATAGCTTTCCAAGGCCGCCATAAATCGAATTCATCATAGCAGGGCGCGCTTCATCGATTGCCTGCAAGATGGAGTGCAGTGGACTTTGGATATAATAGAAATAAAAAATTGGCGCCAAAATTTTCATGAACCCTCGATCTTCTTCCAAATTGAATAGTTTCATCGCCAGCTCATCGCCGTGAAGGAAGAAATAAGTTGCAGCATAACAACCAACAAGTGAAGATAATCGTAAAGAAATGCCGATTCGTTCGTTAAGTGATTGAATATTGCTTCTTGCCACAGCATCGCTGACGGCCGGTATAAGAACGATCGCCAGTGCGTTGGGAATGAAGGATGGGAATAAAAGCAAAGGTACATGCACCCCGGAGATAATCCCGTACAAAGTGGTTGCTCCGACAGCAGTTAAGCCTGAAACCGTAAGCGCCTTTAAGAAAACGATTGGTTCCAAAAACCAAGTAAACGTACCAAATAACCGGCTACCGGCGGATGGGACCGCAATTCTTAAAAGCGGCATTGCTGGATAGGACTTAACTGGATCGTTTTTCTTTGCTTTCTTTTTCTTATATTGATAATGAATGTATAAATAGATGAATGAAAAAACTTCCCCAAATGCCGTAATCGCCATTGCGTAGGCGGCCGTTAAAGCAGGGTTGTCAGCTGTAACCAAGAACGGCAATAGTAGTGAGATTAAAGCGATCCGGATCACTTGCTCCAACATTTGTGACCAAGCCGTGGCAGAGATCACGGCAATGCCCTGTAAGTAACCTCGTATCAATCCTGAAAAGACAACAATCGGAACAGCTCCCAAACCAATATATAGCGTTAACCTAGTTGCATCATTATGTAAAAGTGTCCCAGCCAAGTATGGTATGAACAAGAACAATAACGGCGTGAAAATAATAATCGAAATAATTGACCATCTTCCGGCCGTTTTCATGACAGCTTGCAGTTGAGCTTCTCTCCGTTTGGCGTGCAGCTCAGCTATGACTTTTGCCACAGCAATCGGTATACCCAGTTGCAGTAGCGAAACAAAGAAGATAAACGCTGGATAGGCAGTCATATAAATACCTACAGCTTCTTCGCCCGCAACCCGCATAAACTGCATTCTATATATGAAGCCAAACAGTTTAGATAAAAAAATCACAAACGTTAAAAAAATAGTTCCTTTTACAAATGAACTCATTCATTCAATCCCTTCTCATTTCAAGAAATATCAGATACAATATTTGTATGCTTAAATGTAGTGAGTTAAAACTATTGGTTGGGGGGATTGTAATGATTCAGTTCGAACAGCTATACAAAAAGGTTTTACCAGTATTACAAAGCAAAATGGATGAAATAACTTATTATGAATACGATGGAATCAAGCTAGAAGATATTTGGAACTTTTGCATCAAAAAAAAGTGGAGAAAGAAAGAAATAGAAGAATTACATTTATATGAAATAGTGGAGACAATCTATTCCGTTAAACCATCTGAAATTGTTAGTTACTTTCAAATACAGCAATTTCGGACTGAAAATTGGTTCGGGGATATAAATCAAGGTGAATTGCAAGAGTTGTTAAAGCCCAAAAAGGTAGCGGATGCAAAATAAATACATGTCCATTGGTTTGACAGCCAGCGAATCGTGTCTCATAATGGGTTTTGTACATAAACTATGCCCGTTGGTTTTTATCCATTAAACTACGGGGAAATTGATATTTCGATAGAAAAAGCTAGATGTATGTTGCAAATATCCGAAAGAATTATATTAAGACATGCACAATCGATTTAGCACGCACGTGTGGTAAATCGTGTTTTTCTATTGTGTATACAGCAAAAGGTATACACAAATTTGAGGAGGATTTACAGATGAAGCTTAAAAGCCGTATTTTTACTTTTGTACTTGTGGCAGTAGTGCTATTTGCCGCAATGGGTGCAACAGTACAAGGAGTTTTGAAGGACGTAAAACTCGGGCTTGATTTACAAGGTGGGTTTGAAGTTTTATATGAGGTCGAATCACTAGTTGAGGGCCAGAAAATTACGCAAGATGTTTTGTCTGACACGACGACTGCGCTCGGAAACCGAATTAACCAATTCGGGGTAAGTGAACCGAGTATTCAAGTTGAAGGTGAAGATCGAATTCGTGTGCAACTTGCAGGAATCGACGATCAGTCTTCCGCTCGTGAATTGTTATCAAGTACGGCGAACTTAACATTCCGAGATGTAAATGACAATATTTTATTAGACGGGACAGATTTAAAAGAAGGTGGGGCAGCTGCTTCATTTGATCAGCAAAATCGTCCGATTGTAACACTTACTTTAAAAGATGCTGCTAAGTTTGCAGAAGTGACGAAGCAAGTATCTCAAATGGGACCTGGTCAAAATCTTTTAGTTGTTTGGATGGATTTTGAAGAGGGCGTAGATTCGTATGCCGCAGAAGCACAAAAAGAAGATCCGAAATTCATATCAGCAGCCGGAGTAGATCAAGTATTAAATACGACGGATGTTATGATTAGTGGGAACTTTACTGTTCAAGAGACAAAAGACTTTGCCAGTATTTTAGATGCAGGGGCATTACCGGTTAAGTTAACGGAAATCTATTCAACCTCCGTCGGTGCACAATTTGGTGAAGAAGCATTGAACAGCACTGTGTTTGCCAGCGTGGTCGGGGTAATTTTAATTTTCATCTTCATGCTCTTTTACTACCGTTTGCCTGGATTTGTATCGATCATTACTTTAACGGTATTTACTTATTTGGTCTTAACAGTATTCAATGCAATAAATGCGGTGTTAACATTGCCAGGTATTGCGGCACTTGTGCTTGGTATCGGGATGGCCGTGGATGCCAATATCCTGACTGCCGAACGTATACGTGAGGAGCTGCGTGTCGGCAAGTCCATTAAAGAGGCTTACCAACATGGATCAAAACAGTCCTTGACTGCTATTATTGATGCCCAGCTAACAACTTTATTGGCTGCTGCTGTACTATTCTTCTTTGGTACAAGCTCGGTTAAAGGGTTTGCTACAACATTGATGATTACAATTGTATTAAGTTTCGTAACGGCCTTGTGGTTATCGCGGATACTACTAGGTTTACTGGTGAACAGCGGGTATTTCAACAGCCCTTCACTATACGGAGTACGCAAATCGAAGGTTCATGATATATCGGAAGGAATTGAAACACTGGATTTATCAACGAATTTCGATCGATTGGACTTTGTTAAAAATCGCAAAAAATTCTATTCAATATCCATTGTGATTCTTATTGTCGGGGCTGTAATCATTGGTATCTTCAGGTTGAATCTAGGCATTGATTTCTCAAGTGGTACCCGTGTAGAAATTCTTGCTGATGAGCAAATTACACAAGAAGAAGTAACAGCCTATATTGACGAAATCGGCTTCCCTTCTGAAAAAGTGATTATTTCTGGCGAAGACCAAAAATCGGCAGTCGTTACTTATAAAGAAGACTTAACACAACAAGAAATACTTGATTATAAAGCGGCGGTAAAAGCGGATTATGGTCACGAACCAAGTGTAAGTACAGTATCGCCTACAGTAGGGCAAGAGTTAGTCATAAACGCTATAAAAGCCTTAGCTATCGCTGCACTTGGAATAATCATTTATGTGGCGCTAAGATTTGAATGGCGCATGGGTGTCGGGGCAATTGTTTCCTTATTGCATGATGTATTCTTTATGGTAGCAATTTTCAGCTTCTTCCGATTGGAAGTGGATATTACATTCATTGCAGCTATCCTCACAATCGTTGGTTACTCGATTAACGATACGATTGTTACGTTTGACCGTATCCGTGAAAACGTCAATCGAAAAGGTACAATTGCAACAAAAGAAGAGTTGGCTGGCATTGTGAATAAATCACTTCGCCAAACTATGGGACGTTCAGTGAATACCGTATTGACTGTAATCATAGTGGTAGTTGCCTTATTGTTATTTGGTGCTCCAGCAATCCAAAACTTCTCGATTGCTTTACTGATTGGTTTAATTACAGGGATGTATTCATCAATTTGTATAGCAGCCCAAATTTGGTACACTTTAAAATGTCGTGAAATGGACAAAAAAGGTACTGTTGTCGAGAGTAAAGAGAAAAAACAATGGGGTTCTGACGAGCCGGTTGTATAATACAGTAAAAAAGACAAAGTGCGAAATTATGCACTTTGTCTTTTTTACTGTATACATACCAGCTTAGGAGGTTGCATAAAAAATTCAAATAGCCGATTGGGCATGTCTCTCAAAGTGGCAAACTAGCTTGTTTTTATGGAGATGTGAAACGAGGTAATGGGACAAAACGAGATAGTGGAGCGAATGAAGTGTCTCGAAATAGGGAATATAGTGACAAAACTGATAGGGTAAAGAGATGAAAGTGTCACGAAACCAGACGTTTTAAGACAAAACGAGTTAGTCGAACTAATGAAGTGTCACGAAACGGGGTTTAATTAGACAAAATTGGTAAGCTGGATCAGCGAAGTGTCTCGGTTTTATATAATTATAGGAATCTTATTGGTTTCATACAGATACCCAAAAATCAATAGATGTTCCTAATTTTATCAATTCAGCTATTTTTATAGATTAGTAGTTCACCTATTTTTTCGGTATAATGAAAACTTGAGGAAGTGAGTAAATGATACAATCAACCAAACAATGGGTTGTTGGACAACCTGATGAAAACTTAATAAAACAACTGCAAAATGAATTGAATATATCCTCGTTAGCAGCAAAAATATTGGCTGCCAGAGGCTGCACAACGATTGAAAAGGCAAGAAAAATCCTCAATATGGATGAAACAAACCTGCACTCCCCCTATCTATTAAATGGTATGGAAGAAGCAGTGGAACGAATCGAAGCGGCTTTAAACAACGGAGAGAAAATCCTGATTTACGGGGATTATGACGCCGATGGAATTACTAGTACTACGGTTATGATGAATGTATTGCTTGATTTAGGGGCGGATGTCGATTTTTGCATCCCAAATCGATTTACACACGGTTATGGACCGCATGAAGAATTATTCCGGAAAGCATTCGACGAGGGCGTACAATTAATCATAACTGTCGATAATGGCATTAGTGGGATTGAACCTGTTCGACTGGCTAAGGAGCTAGGAATGGATGTCATTATAACAGATCACCATGAAGCTGGTGATATATTGCCGCCAGCAGATGTGATCATTCACCCTAGATTGCCGGAGGGACACTATCCATTTGGCGAACTGGCAGGGGTAGGAGTTGCCTTTAAATTAGCGCATGCATTATATGGAGAAGTCCCTAAGCATTTGTTTGAGCTAGCGGCCATTGGGACGGTGGCTGATTTGGTGCCCTTAGAAGGGGAAAATCGCTACATTGTACAGCAGGGCATTAAACAGTTGAAAATCTCCCCAAATCCATGGATACGCGCCATATGTGAAGTAACAAGTGTGAAACAGCATGAAATCGATGAGGACGCGATTGGATTCTACTTTGCGCCTCGGTTAAATGCAATAGGTAGATTAGGGGATGCCGATCCGGGTGTCGCTTTCCTAATGAGTGAAAATGATTTGGAAGCGGCAACAGGCGCGAAACTATTAAACCAAAAGAACGTTGAACGAAAAGAAATCGTTCATACGATTACCGAACAGGCGATTGAAATGATTGAAAATGACCCGTCAATCTCGAATTCACTTGTTTTGGTCATAGCTAAAGAAGGATGGAACCCTGGCGTTATCGGAATAGTTGCCTCGCGCTTAGTTGAGAAATATTATCGCCCTGCCATTGTATTATCTCTTGATTCGGTCAAGGGCACCGCAAAAGGATCCGGACGTAGTATTGAAGGCTTCCATCTATACCACGAGCTAGCAAAAAACCGTGATATACTGCCGCATTTTGGTGGGCATCCCATGGCGGCAGGAATGACTTTTGGAGCAGAACATGTAGATGAGCTTCGCAACCGTCTTCACCAGCAGGCTACGAACTGCCTGAACGATGAATTATTGACTCCGAAGCTTGCGATCGATGTACCTTTGGAAATTAGTGAAGTAACTGTTGAAGCAATTGAGGAAATTAAAAAACTAGGTCCATTTGGAACTGGCTTTTCTAAACCAATCTACGCACTACAGAACGTTCAAGTACGTTCCATGAGAAAAATTGGTGCAGGAGAAAGCCATTTGAAGCTGGAATTGGAGGATGCTCATGGTTTCATCGATGCAATTGGATTTGGCAAAGGGTATTTGCATGATGAAATTACCTACGGAGTTAAGCTTTCGTTTGTAGGGGATCTCCAAATCAATGAATGGCAAGGGAAGAAAAAGCCTCAATTAATGATTACAGATGTTCAAACAAATGAATGGCAGCTTTATGATTATAGAGGGAAAAACCAAGCGCAAAAGTGGCTACACACATTACCGAAAGAAACAACCGATTTCATCGCGTTCCGACAATCAACTATACAAGCTTTCGAGGGACAAATTGCAAACCCTATCCGACTTATAGCAAACGAGGATGAACTGCAAAACCTTTCTCCCAATATGGTGCTGTTGGATTTACCAAGAAGTGCGCAAATTTTGGAGAAATTAATTGCACAAGGAAGGCCGAACCGAATTTATGCAGTATTCTACACACCCGAGTCCAAATATTTCAACGGTATGCCTACAAGGGAGCATTTCGGTTGGTATTATAGCTTTTTGAAAAAACGTCCTAATTTCAATCTCCAAATGCATATTGAACAATTGGCGCAACATATCGGCTTAAATATTGAAGTAATTAAATTCATGACAAACGTGTTTTTTGAGCTAGGTTTTGTTACAATAGAAAATGGTCTGACAACAGTAAATAGTAATGTACCAAAACGATCACTTTCCGAAGCGGATGTTTATAAGCAAAGGATTGAACAAATCGATTTGGAACAACAACTTTTGTATGCACCATATTTGGAACTAAAACAATGGTTTAACGAACGAATGAGGGAATATAACTATTCCTAAGGAGGACAAATTAGTAATGGATTTAACGCAATATGTAACAACGGTAGAAAACTGGCCAAAAGAAGGCATTAGCTTCAAAGATATTACGACGATTATGGATAATGGTCCAGCTTTTAAATATGCGGTAGATAAAATCGTAGAATTCGCAAAAGAAGTAGGGGCCGATATTATTGTTGGTCCTGAAGCCCGCGGTTTCATTATCGGATGCCCGGTAGCGTACGCACTAGAAATCGGTTTTGCACCTGTACGTAAAGAAGGGAAGCTGCCGCGAGAGGTTGTACGCGTGGAATACGGTTTGGAATATGGACAAGACGTATTGACAATGCATAAGGATGCAATGAAACCAGGCCAAAAAGTATTAATTGTGGACGACTTGTTAGCAACTGGTGGAACTGTGGATGCGACAATCCAGCTAATCGAGAAATTAGGCGGCGTCGTAGCAGGTTGCGCATTTATCATTGAATTAAAAGAACTGAATGGTCGCGATAAAATTGGCAACTATCCAGTTAAGACTCTAATCGAATACTAATATAAAGCAGCAGCCGTCCGAAAGTGCAAAACTTTCGGGCGGCGTTTTTTTTATAAAGATACTAAAATGATTACAAAATCTTAACCAAAGTTTAAATATGGATTTATCTAAAATTAGAATTGGTGGTATATAATTACAGTTCGAAGGGGGAAAATAATAATAATCTGAATTTTGATACCATGGAGGTTTCACCTTGGAGTCTTTTATATCTTCGTTTCTTTATCATTTCAACATTGTCACATTTTTAGTTTTTTTATTGTTTTATTCTTACCAATTTATCTATATGATTGTTGCCCTGAAGAGTAAAGTGAGTAAAAAAATCGTGGGAGAAGAAGATCGATTCAATAAATACGCAGTAATTATAGCGGCAAGAAATGAAGAATTAGTCATAGGAGAGTTGATAAAAAGTATCCATAAGCAAACCTATCCCCAGGAATATGTTGATATATTTGTTATAGCGGATAATTGTACCGATCAAACTGCTAAAGTTGCCAAAAAAGCAGGGGCTTTCGTCCGGGAACGTTTCAATAAGAATAAAATAGGTAAGGGTTATGCCCTTGATTTTATGTTCAATATCATTAAAGCTGAGTTTGCATCCAATCAATACAAAGGTTATTTTATTTTTGATGCCGATAATTTACTTGACGAGAACTATATAATGGAAATGAATCGAACGTTCAATCAAGGCTACCGGGTTGTAACAAGTTATCGAAATTCCAAAAACTTCGATCAAAATTGGATTACTGCCGGTTATGCTATTTGGTTTTTGCATGAGGCGGAGTATTTGAACCTGCCGAGAATGAAATTGAATGCAAGCTGCGCCATTTCTGGAACTGGGTTTCTAGTGCATGCGGATATAATAAAAAAGAATGGCGGCTGGATTCATCATCTACTGACCGAGGATATAGAGTTTTCCATTTCAAACATTCTAAAGGGAGAAAAAATCGGCTATAGTCCAAATGCTGTTTTTTACGATGAACAACCGATAACCTTTAGGCAATCCTGGAACCAAAGATTACGATGGGCGAAAGGCTTTTATCAAGTATTATCGAAATACGGGAAAGACTTGATTCGTAATATTTTTATTCGAAATCATAATAGTTTTTCCTGCTTTGACATGACCATGACCATAATGCCCGCAATGATTCTTACCATTGTCTCAATACTCATAAATGGTTTGTTCTATCTGGCAATTTTGATGGGTATTTTTGAAAAAGAGAGCATAGGGGACACGACAATCCTGATGCTCAGATCCTTTGGAATGTATTATCTAGTCATGTTGTGTATGGCTTTAATGACGATAATTACCGAGTGGAAGAGAATTCATTGTGCGGGTTGGAAGAAAATAGTGTATTCTTTTACATTTCCTTTCTTCATGCTGACGTATATACCCATATCAATCGTTGCATTGTTCAAAGAAGTAGAATGGAAGCAAATTCCACACACAGTCGTCAAGTCAATTGATGATGTTCGTTAAAGCGTATGTTGCTAACAAAATAGTGATCGTTATTTTCTCGAGGATACAAAAGGTTGTCTCAATTGGAATGAGGCAACTTCTTTTTTTATAGTTAATTAGTCATATATTTTCTTGTTTTCTACAAAAAAGATTAAAATTCGCCTTTTTTTATAAAGTAATTGTCGACGTGCCTTTACATTGAGTACACATATTTTATACAATTAAAACTATATATCCTATTCGGAAAAATTTTTAACAAGGTGGACAACTAATGGCGAAAGAGCAAATATTGACGCCCGAAGACGTATTCGCGCTAGTCAAAGCATATATGAACGATGAACATGTTGCCTTTGTAAAGAAAGCTTACGAAGTAGCAAATGAAGCACATAAAGAACAATTACGCAGCTCTGGGGAACCCTACATCATCCATCCCATCCAAGTTGCCGGCATCTTGGCGGAATTGCAAATGGATCCAGATACTGTTGCTGCTGGTTTTCTTCATGATGTAGTGGAAGATACGACCGTTACACGGGAAGACCTAGTAAATGAGTTTAGTGAAGAAGTCGCAATGTTGGTTGACGGTGTGACAAAACTTGAAAAGATTAAGTATTTATCAAAAAAAGAGCAACAAGCCGAAACGCATCGGAAAATGTTTGTTGCCATGGCTCAGGATATCCGTGTCATCCTGATCAAACTTGCCGACCGTCTGCACAATATGCGTACATTAAAACACCTATCTGCCGAAAAACAGAGACGTATATCGAATGAAACATTGGAAATTTTTGCACCACTCGCTCATCGCCTTGGAATATCGAAAGTAAAATGGGAGTTAGAGGACACGGCATTACGTTATTTAAACCCCCAACAATATTATCGTATAGTTAGCTTGATGAAAAGAAAACGTGTTGAACGAGAGGCTTACCTGGATAATGTTATGAATGAAGTAAGGTCGCAACTAGTCGATGTTGAAATAGATGCTGATATTTCGGGAAGACCGAAGCATATTTATAGCATTTATCGAAAAATGGTATTACAAAATAAACAGTTTAATGAAATCTATGATTTATTGGCCGTACGTGTGCTGGTAGATAGCATCAAAGATTGTTACGCCGTCCTGGGAATTGTACATACATTATGGAAGCCAATGCCTGGTCGCTTCAAGGATTATATAGCAATGCCGAAACAAAATCTATATCAATCGCTTCATACAACCGTCATTGGACCATATGGGGACCCCTTGGAGGTACAGATTCGCACACGCGATATGCATCAAATAGCCGAGTACGGGATTGCGGCACATTGGGCATATAAGGAAGGCAAATCTGTCAACGGCGAGAAAGAAACAATCGACCAAAAATTGACATGGTTCCGTGAAATACTGGAATTTCAAAATGAATCCTCCAATGCGGAAGAATTCATGGAGTCATTAAAATTCGATTTATTCTCTGATATGGTCTATGTATTTACACCTAAAGGGGAAGTAATTGAACTGCCGGCAGGTTCGGTTCCAATTGACTTTGCTTACCGTGTCCATTCGGAAGTGGGGAATCGGACAATCGGTGCGAAGGTGAATGGCAAGATGGTTCCACTAGATACGCCTTTGAAGACCGGTGATATCATTGAAATTTTAACATCCAAACAATCTTTTGGCCCAAGTCGGGATTGGTTGAAATTAGCACAAAGTTCTCAGGCGAAAAATAAAATAAAGCAATTTTTCAAGAAGCACTTACGTGATGAGAATATAGTAAAAGGAAAAGATTTAATCGATAAGGAAATCAAATCACAAGACTTTGATCCTAAGGAAGTCCTTTCCATAGAAAACATGAAGCGAGTGCTAGATAAGTTAAATTATACGAACGAAGAAGATCTATATGCAGCGGTCGGCGTAGGTGGCATTACTGCACAACAAATCGTAAACCGTTTAGCGGAGAAGAAAAGAAAAGAGCGAGAACAGGAAGTTGCCCTGGAGAAAATCGTCAAAGAGATGCAAAATAACCAGGCTAGGAAAAGTCGAACAGAATCTGGTGTGATCGTGAAGGGCATCGAGAATTTACTTATCCGTTTATCACGATGCTGCACGCCTGTTCCTGGGGATGAAATTGTCGGGTTTATTACTAAAGGACGTGGTGTATCTGTCCATCGTGCAGATTGTCCGAATATACAAGAGGGTGAAAATGCCGACCGTTTAATCGAAGTGGAATGGGAACATAGCGAAACGCCAATTCGAAAAGAATACCCGGTTGATATTGAAGTATCAGCATTTGACCGTCCCGGCATCTTAAATGATGTGATGCATGCGGTTAGTGAAGCAAAAACGAATATCCTGGCCGTAACAGGCAGAGCAGATCAAGATAAGATTGCAACGATTCATCTAACGATTTCCATTTCGAACATTTCCGCTTTGCATAAAGTGGTGGAAAGAATAAAACAGCTACCAGATATCTATTCAGTTCAACGTGTAATAAATTAATTGAATGAGGTAAAAACATGCGAGTAGTAATTCAAAGAAGCAAGCAAGCATCTGTATCCGTGAATGACAAGATAACAGGTGCAATTGATTCGGGGTACGTCCTTTTGGTGGGGTTGACACACAATGACTCGCTAGAGGATGTTAAGTACGTAGCAAAAAAAGTTGCAGAACTAAGACTTTGGGAAGATGATGCAGGCAAGATGAATCATTCCATTACTGAACACGGTGGGGCAATTCTCTCTGTATCTCAATTTACTTTATATGCAGATACAAGCAAGGGCAGAAGACCGAGTTTCATCGATGCGGCAAGACCTGAAACAGCTCTTCCGCTATGGGAGGCATTCAACGAAGAATTACGAGATGTTCATGGTTTACAAGTAGAGACCGGTGTTTTTGGAGCAATGATGGATGTATCGCTGATAAATGATGGTCCTGTAACAATCATTGTCGAGTCTAAAACAAAAGAATAGTTTTTGGAGAGGTTGACCAAAAAGGGCTTTGAAGCACAACTTTTTGTTTTCAACCTTCTTTTTATTTTGACTTAAAAAGAGGCTAACCTGACGTACAAAAAGTTTACAGGTTAGCCTCCTCATTATTCATCTAGTTGTGCGTCGAAATAATTCAGGATTCCTTGGTAGATTCCCAACGTCGCTTGTTCGCGATAAAAGTCGGTCGTTACGACACTTTCCTCACTCGGATTACTTAAATAACCTAGTTCAATTAATATTGCTGCTTGTTTATTTTCGCGTGTCACCAAATAATTTCCTGGCTGTACACCGCGATTTCGAATCGTGACTTTTTCTGAAAGCCCGTCATGGACATATTCTGCCAATTCACGCTGATAGCTATTGGTATAGTATGTGGTGAAGCCTGATATCGAACTATCTTCAGTTGCATCATAGTGAATGCTGATGAATGCGTCGGCAGCGTACTGATGTGAAATGGACACTCTTTTTCTAAGATCGACATAAGCATCCGATTCGCGTGTAAGTATAACTTCAGCACCAGCCGATCGTAATTTGGATTTTAGCAATTCGACAGTTTTTAAGTTGATTTCTTTCTCATTAGTGCCACGGGCGCCGGTTGTTCCTTTGTCATTGCCTCCATGACCAGGGTCAATAACGAGGGTGAGTCCTTTTAGCGTCCCTTTTTTACGTTCTTTCTTCTCTTTTGGTTCTTTTTCCTCGCCCATAACTGAGTCAATATCCAAATCCTCTGAAACGACCCAATTGGCCACATAAGCGGAAGTATTTTTATCGATCTCAATTTTGTACCATTCACCATCGGTTGAGAGGATTTTGTATTTTTCACCTGCATCTGCGTGTACCACAACATTTGAAGAGGTGGATGGCTCCTCACGAAGGTTTGTCCCATTATAGATAATCGTCACATAGGGGTTGCTTGTTTTTTTAGTGTTATCTGAATCAGCGGATGCCGGGATTTTTTCATTCACTTGAAATGAGCCGTAAAAACTATAGACCCAGCCTTCCTTTTTGCCAAATCGGATCTTCACCCAATTATTATTTCTTTCGAGCACATCGTATTGTTCACCTTTTTTTGCCGTTCCAAGCTTTTTGGAGGAGAGATCGGCTTTTTTTCGTATATTAACAACATCAACGGCAATCGTGAATAGTTTCGGGTCGATTTTTACGTTGTCTTTTTCTTCTTTTTCATTGTCATCTGTGGATTCATCCTCGGAAGGATCGCTTTTTTCATTCAAGTCATTTTTCTTGATCGTTACATAGTCTGTCGAGACCCATCCTAGACTGCCGTTGAAAGAAATTTGAACCCAGTTCGCTTCTCTCTCCAGCACTTTTGCTTCATCACCAGTGTTTAATTGGCTTAGGACAGGGGATGAAACAGATGGTTCCGCACGTAAATTTAAGTGGTCAACTTGTGAAATAACGGAATGATCTTCGGTCAAACTCCCTTCAGACTCACTTGGTTTTGAGGTGGAGGTTAGCCACGAAGCTACCCAACCTTCCATGTCTTTCACTTTTACGTGGTACCAATCATCCTGCTTTTCGATAAATTTCAGACCTTGTCCTTCTTTTAAGGTAACCATGATTGGATAGGACAATCCCGGGCCTTCCCGTAAATACAAAATATCAGCAGAAACGACCAGATCGGGATCATTGTCGGATGCATAGGCAGATGTTGTTTCATATGTATAGGGAGATAGTAATGAACAAAGTATAATGAGAGTGATCGAGTATTTTAACGTTTTGTGGAACATTTATAATCTCCTCTCTTAAAAGTATATGTCGCTAACTCGATGGATGCTCTTATTATTTTAAAATTAAATATGCAATAAAATCTACACTTTTTTGAAAATAGTTGACAAATCTGCCATGGCCCAATTAAGATAGGATATATTATATAGCGTAATGAATGCCATTGACCAAGAAAGTAGGAATTACCTCTGTAGGCTAGAGAGGGAAAGACTGGGCTGAAATCTTTCCTGCTGCATGTAAGGACGAACAACACTTGAGAGGCTCTTTTTCGAAAAACAGCAAATGTCTAGTAGGGAAAGACGGAGACGGCCGTTATCCGTTTACGAGAGGATGCACTAATTTTTTCGGATTGATGTACGTCAATTTTTCGAAGTCCGGAAAAGAAAAAGGCATCAATTCACCATTTATGGTCGAATTGTGTTTTTTTATGCATCAACTAGGGTGGAACCGCGGAAGTAATTATAAGCTTTCGTCCCTTGCATATAGCAAGGGGCGGGAGCTTTTTTATTTTTTATAGACTATTTAAATAATATTTCCATTAAGTTTTTTATGAAGGAGAGGAGTATATATGGCTTTTAAAGTACCTAGAGGAACTCAGGATATTCTGCCGGAACAAACACCGAAATGGCAAAAGGTTGAATCGATCCTGAGACAATTAACCCATGTTTATCGTTATAAAGAAATACGCACACCGATCTTTGAGCAAACGGAATTATTCCAGCGTGGGGTGGGCGATACAACGGATATCGTCCAAAAAGAAATGTATACCTTTGATGATCGTGGAGGTCGTTCATTAACTCTCCGTCCTGAGGGAACGGCATCCAGTGTTCGGGCGTATGTTGAACATAAAATGTTTGGCAGTCCGGATCAACCTGTAAAGCTGT
This sequence comes from Ureibacillus sinduriensis BLB-1 = JCM 15800, assembly GCF_000772955.1. Taxonomy (GTDB): domain Bacteria; phylum Bacillota; class Bacilli; order Bacillales_A; family Planococcaceae; genus Ureibacillus; species Ureibacillus sinduriensis. The sequence continues at coordinate 121,966 of NZ_JPVO01000054.1, forward strand.
CGTATATGGGTCCAATGTTCCGTTATGAACGCCAACAAGCTGGCCGTTATCGCCAATTTGTGCAATTCGGCGTGGAAGCCATTGGCAGCAGTGACCCTGCCATTGATGCGGAAGTCATCTCACTGGCAATGGATATTTACCAAACAGTTGGTTTAAAAGATTTAAAATTGGTCATAAATTCTCTTGGAGACAAAGAAACTAGAGAGGCACACAAAACGGCCTTAATTCAGCATTTCGAACCTAGCATTTCGGAATTTTGTTCTGATTGTCAAAATCGGTTAGCTAAAAATCCTTTACGTATTCTGGATTGCAAAAAAGATCATGAGCACCCATTGATGAAGACAGCTCCAGCTTTAACGGATTACTTGACGGAATCATCAGCTCAATATTTTGCCGATGTGAAAAAATATTTGGATACGTTGGGCATCACATATGTAGTTGATCCAAATTTAGTTCGAGGCTTGGATTATTATAATCACACCGCTTTTGAAATTATGAGCACGTCCGAAGGGTTTGGTGCGATCACAACACTATGTGGTGGCGGGCGATATAATGGATTGGTAGAGGATATTGGCGGCCCTGATGTACCAGGGATCGGTTTTGCCATGTCGATTGAACGACTATTATTAGCTCTTGAAGCTGAGGGAGTCGAGTTGGATGTGGAAGATCACCTGGATATTTATCTTGTTGCCATGGGTGATGAAGCGAAATTAAAATCTGCAGAATTACTTAGTACATTCCGTGCAAAAGGAATTTCAGCCGATATGGATTATGTGGATCGGAAAATGAAAGCACAAATGAAATCAGCCGACCGACTAAGCGCAAAATTTGTACTTGTTATTGGTGAGTCGGAACTAGAGGAAATGAGCGTCAACGTCAAAGAAATGGAAACAGGAAATCAAGAAAAAGTACCATTTTCTGACTTAGTGAATTACGTATTAGAACATAAATAATTATTTGAAAGCATATTGGAGGAAAGATAATGGCTCAGAGAACACATGCTTGTGCTGATTTAAGTGAACATCAGCAAGGTGAAAAGGTAGTTTTAAAAGGATGGGTACAAAAACGCCGTGACTTAGGTGGATTGATCTTCGTGGATGTGCGTGACCGTAGCGGAATCGTGCAGGTCGTATTTGGGGACGAAGCAAAAGAGGCATTGGCAGTAGCGGAAAAAATCCGTAATGAATATGTCGTTGAAATAGAGGGGAAAGTCGTCCTACGTGATGAAAGCCAAATAAACCCCAACATCAAATCGGGCAAAATTGAAGTAATTGCTTCAGCTATCAACATTATCAATGAAGCAAAAACACCACCGTTTGCAATTGATGACAAAGGGGAAATTTCAGAAGATATTCGCTTGAAATATCGTTATTTGGACTTGCGTCGTCCTGCAATGTTCAATACTTTCAAACTGCGCTCGGATATTACACGTTCGATTCGAAACTTCTTGCAAAATGAAGGTTTCCTGGAAGTTGAGACACCGATTCTAACTAAATCCACTCCTGAAGGTGCACGCGACTATTTAGTACCATCTCGTGTACATGAAGGTGAATTTTACGCTTTGCCGCAATCACCGCAATTATTTAAGCAATTACTCATGGTTTCTGGATTTGAGAAGTATTTTCAAATTGCTCGTTGCTTCCGTGATGAAGATTTGCGTGCGGACCGTCAACCAGAGTTCACTCAAGTTGACATTGAAACTTCATTTTTGACGATGGATGAAATTATTGAAATGAACGAGCGTTTGATTCAAACGGTTATGAAAGAGACAAAAGGTGTTGACGTACAGTTACCATTCCAGCGCATGTCATACAAAGAAGCGATGGATCGTTATGGTTCTGATAAACCGGACGTTCGTTTTGGTCTTGAACTTGTCGGGCTTTCTGAAATTGTTCGAAACTCTTCATTCAAAGTATTCGCACAGGCTGTCGAATCAGGTGGCGAAGTAAAAGCGATCAATGTAAAAGGAAATGCGGACAAATATTCCAGAAAAGATATTGATGCACTGACAGAGTTTGTGAAAATCTATGGTGCGAAAGGTCTAGCTTGGCTAAAAGTAACGGAAGAGGGATTAAACGGTCCAATCGCGAAATTCTTTGAAGGTGAAACTGCAGAAAATCTAATGAAGGCAACCAACGCAGAAAACGGAGATTTGCTACTATTTGTAGCGGATCGTTCAGATGTGGTTGCAGCTAGTTTAGGTGCTTTGCGTAACAAACTGGGGAAAGAATTGGAATTAATCGATGAATCCGTTTATGCCTTCTTATGGGTGACGGATTGGCCATTGCTTGAGTATGATGAAGAAGCGGGCCGATACACAGCTGCCCACCATCCATTCACACGTCCGTTTGAAGAAGATATCGATAAGATGGAAACAAATCCAGCAGAAGTTAGAGCACAAGCATACGATATCGTATTGAATGGTTACGAGCTAGGTGGGGGATCATTGCGTATTTACGAACGGGATCTTCAAGAAAAGATGTTCAAATTATTAGGCTTCTCGCAAGAAGAAGCACAAGAACAGTTTGGATTTTTATTGGAAGCATTTGAATATGGGGTGCCGCCACACGGAGGACTGGCATTTGGGCTAGATCGCTTTGTCATGCTGCTGGCCGGACGCACAAACTTACGTGACACAATCGCATTCCCAAAAACAGCTACTGCAAGCTGCTTGCTGACTTCAGCTCCAAGCGAAGTATCGGAAGCGCAATTACAGGAATTAAGCTTAGCTGTCACAAAGAAAAAAGAAAATTAATTTATTGTATAAGACGCAAATGGCTGCCTGGAATTCCTCAGCTGTTTGCGTTTTTTATCGGTTGTAGTGGCAATAGTGCTCCTGATGTGGGGACTGGGGGATTTAGTAGAAGAATGCCTGAACCAATACCGTTAATGGCCTGTATTAATTTATTAATATAATGAATTTTCGCTTTTATGACCCTTAACGAATAAATGTGCAACTTTTTAAATAAGACAAATCTACTATTAAGAAATGAAATGAAAGGAGAAAGAAAAAAATTTAATATTTTTGATTAACTGTATTGAAAATTCAGATAACTAATGTTATTATAGATTTAACACGAATCCTGAAGTGTTAGTGAAGCTTTCATACTGTTTTGACCGAACAACAAATCGTTGGGAATTCATATTTTATCTTGGCGAACAAGCCCTGCAAATGGACGAGGGAAGTTTAAAGAGGTAAAGAGAATACCCACCTGTGATTATAGCGGGTTCAAAACGATGCTTTCCCTGCTTACGGCATATTGGGATTCGTCATGCAAAACTCTCCTGCAATGTAGGGGAGTTTTTTTTTATTTTGTGATTTATAATTTTACGGTTTACCCATTGAGTTTTGGATTCAAATTTACAGTAAGGATTGTGTATGTTATAATTCCGAGTAGTATAATACAGATTGAGAGGCATACAATTATGTTACATCAGTTTTCAAGAAATGAACTAGCGATCGGTAGTGAAGGACTCGAGAAGTTAAAAAATACGACGGTAGCCATATTGGGAGTAGGTGGCGTCGGTTCTTTTGCTGCGGAAGCATGTGCCCGTAGTGGTGTTGGCCGTATCATTTTAGTGGACAAGGATAATGTGGATATAACAAATGTTAATCGTCAATTAGTGGCATATCTTTCGACGGTTGGAAAATCCAAATCAGCCATTATGAAGGAGCGTATTGCCGATATAAATCCGGAGTGTGAAGTAATCGATATGCATATGTTCTATACGGAAGAAACATATGAAAAATTCTTCGCACAAAATATTGATTATGTCATTGATGCATCGGATACAGTAATGTACAAGATCCACTTGATGAAGGAATGCTTAAAAAGAGAGATTTCGATTATTTCAAGTATGGGGGCTGCGAACAAAATGGATCCAACCCGCTTCCAAATAGCGGATATCTCTAAAACACATACAGATCCGTTAGCGAAAGTAATTCGTACAAAGCTTCGTAAAGAGGGGATCACAAAAGGGGTTATGGTGGTATTTTCAGATGAATCACCAATTGTCGTCCGTCCTGATGTAGTTCAAGAAGTAGGAAATCCGAATGCGCAAATTCGAAAAGCAAAAATGCCTCCTTCATCAAATGCATTTGTACCGTCTGTTGCAGGGTTGATTGCTGCAAGCTGGGTTATCAATCACATTTTAAAAGATGTGAAAATCACAAGAGTAAATGAATAATTCGTTTTAAAGAAAGTCCAGTGACTCATGAAAAATTACCACCAATACATGAGTCGGCATGTATCCAGACAGAATGTCGTTTCTCAGGCTTTAGCGAGCCAGACAGTGACGAATGGCGATAAGGATGTAGCAACAGTGCGGGGGGTGTCTAGTACTATTAGACACCTCCCGCACTTTTTGCAAAATGTTGAAGACATGTTCGTCACCAAAGGTTAAAATCCGCTATTAAAGGAGTTATAGAATGAATGAATTGTTGGAGTTGGAATATAGAGGCTTAAGTATAATGGAAGAAATCCGTACTGTGGAAATTGCCATAGATGAACCGAAAAATATAATTCATATTTATGATAAAAATGAGGTGATAGAGCCTGAATTCAACTTTTCTACAAAACAATATCAATTGGGGGATGGCTTCTTTAAAATGGCAGAAGTATTATATAAAAAAACGTTCTTTGAATCCAAGAGCCAAACCGTGGAACAGTGGATAAATGAATGGACATGGCTGTTTTATGGATCGAAAAAGTCCATTCTGAAGTATGAGGGCGTTAGTATTACAGAGATTCCAAAAGAGAAGTGCAAACAAGAGCATATAAACCACCCTTTTTATAATAAATATCTTGTAAGAGTTTTATAACTATATTCTATTTTTTCTAAATAATAATAACGATAGCATCTTACGTTAAAAAATTCTGAATATAGAAGTGGTTTTTTCTTCAAAAAAGAAACATTTTCACATTTATATCGCATTATTTTCGTCAATTGTTACCATCCCCAGAAATTATGCAGGCAAAATTGTTATATTATTCTTACCTTATTGAAAGGTTAGTAAAGGGGAGGGGGATTTATCAATGTCGACAAGAATGCCTGTGGAGAATACAGTGAATTTACTCCAGCTAAAAGAGCAGTTGGATGAAATCGTATTTAACTATATCGATACAAATCAGAAATGGGATATAGCTTATTCCAAATTAGATTCTCTATTAAAAAAAGTGCTCGGTTATTATGAAAGCTACATGAAGGCGAATGGGGACAATCCAAAGGAAAATACGACCGCCAATTTATTGTTGAATATGTCCTACAAACTAATCTTCTTTCACACGGTGTCTTACTACCGCCTAAAAGAAACAAATCAAGAGGCTGTAAAAGTTCGAGTTTTAGAGTTATTGTCACTTGCCGCCAACTGCATCCCTGATGTACAAAAGGAAAATCATGCGGAATACTTGGAAGAGATTGCCGAGGTCTATTCCGAAATTTCAAAGGTTCAAGGAAGCCAGCAGAAATTTGTAGAAGGCATACTAGAAAAAAATAATAGGATTACTGATTGCTTCGCTTCCTTTTCAAAAGCGATCAATATATTGTCTAAGTAGTTTGAGAAAGGTGGAACCGCATTCATGCGGTTTTGCCTTTTTTTGTATAATCCATATTTCTCATTTTGCATTATATCGTTCCGAAAAGGTTGTTATTTTACTGGTAGATTGTCCTTTATATAATACATAAATGCACTGGACTAACTAAATAAATAAATAGATTCCACACTAAAAAAGAGTAAAAAATGCATCCTGAAATTGATTTTTTACAAAAGTCCCAAGTTTTACAGTCTAATAAGAACAGCATTTTTTAAAAAATTGGTCGAAAGTGTAGGATATTTTATTAAAAAAATCTTCAATAATTTGGTATATGTACTCTTTTAAGGATTATGCGCAATTACTATAATGAAACAAATGTTCTTTTAAGGGGGTATGAAGATGGTGGATACTCAATTTAAGAACCCGTTATTAAAAGCGTTTCTGGAAGAAATCGAGCATTTGGAACTTTACCGACAATATTGCAAATCTCCCAATGAATGGTTAAAGAAAATTATTGATGAACGATTTGTACAATTTTATATCCGGATTCGTGCGATTGCCTATTTTTCCAAAATAATTTATTTCACGGCCCGCCATTTTGATATGGAGAGGAGGAAATATGAAAAACGGTATGTACTGACTTTAGATAGCTCCAGTAATGATGGGATTGGAAGTAAAAATGAAGGAACAGGTACATTAAAGGAACTGATTGTGGATGAGTCGGCAACAATAAACTTTCATGAACGATTGAATCATGAATTAAATCAATATATACAACATCCTCTGCTGTATAAAGCGGTTCAATCATTGAATAAAAGACAACAGCAAATTTTATATCTGGCATTTGTCATGAATATTTCTGACACAGAAATCAGTAAAAAGTTGAATGTGACGCAACAGGCAATATCAAAGTCCAAAAATAACGCTTTGGCGAAAGTGAGGCGATTGATAAATGCTTGACGAACAACTAATTAACTTGATAAGCAACAACTGCTTTCCGATTGTCATTTCCTTCTATTTATTGCTGAGATTCGAAAGAAAGATTGAGTGTCTGGAACATTCCATTCAAGCTTTACGATGCAGGATGGATTCAACAAGGGACAGGGAGTGATTTCTATTAAAGAATATATTTCTCCTTTAGAGTTAATAGAGCTTCTTAAGCCGAAAATTAAAAAAGAATTAAACCAGACAGATCCAAAAAATCGCGATGATTTAGAACATGAAATTATCCTTAAGATTTTGGAGGGCCTGAAAACCAAAAAGTTTCAAAGCATCCCAACATTTTTTGAACTGCTGGAAAAGGAACGACAACAAGATTAGCGGCTACAAGTTTCACTCATGAACCGCACTATTTGATACACATTTATTAAAAGGGGGTAAAAGAGATAAAATCACAACCCCTTTTCGAAAAGTTTTTTCATCGTTAAATGAATGGGGAGTTATCCTGACTGAAGGACAACTCCTTTTGTTATTTCTCTTTTTTAAAAGTCTTTAATTTATCATAAATACCGGCCATCCGCTTTTCTTCGCCGGCTAAAACAGGTTTGTAAAACTCGATATTTGCAAGCTTCTCAGGTAAGTATTCTTGTTTGACCCAGCCCCCAAAGGTGCCGATTGGATAGTCATGTGGATATTGGTACCCGACATGACCCAAAACTTGTGCCCCAGCATAATGGGCATCACGCAGGTGTGGGGGGATATCCCCGGTTTTTCCTTCATGGATTGCAGCTGTTGCCGCATCCAACGCAGAGTAAGCAGAATTTGACTTTGGAGACAAGCACATTTCAATGACCGCACTTGCCAATGGAATCCGAGCTTCCGGCAAGCCCAATGTTTTCGCGGACTCAGTAGCTGCATACACATGGGCACCCACCGCTGGATTTGCCAATCCAATATCTTCATATGCCATTACGAGCAATCTTCTGCATACTGCAATTAAATCCCCGTTTTCAAGCAAATGTGCCAAATAATAGATAGCAGCGTTAGTGTCGCTGCCCCGTACTGATTTCTGAAGGGCAGACAATAAATTATAGAAATGCGAACCACCTTTGTCCCCATAGACGCCGATTCTTTTTGATAAATGTTCGATAATATGATCTTCCACGATGGCTTGCCCATCCACTTCATCGGAAGCATAAAAGATAGATTCCAATAGGGTCAATGCTTTTCTAGCATCCCCATTTGAAGCAATGGCAATTTTCGTAATCTGCTCATTTGTAATCGCGATATTTTCCTTGCCCAATCCACGCTCTGCATCATTCAGCGCATTATCGACCAACTGTTCGATATCATCTTGGGTATGCCTTTTGAGCTGTAGTATTTCACCGCAACGGGAACGGATCGCTGGATTTACATCATGGAAAGGGTTTTCTGTTGTTGCTCCGATCAATACAATGGAACCATTTTCGACATGAGGCAAAAGTGTATCCTGCTGCAATTTATTGAAACGATGAATTTCATCCAGAAATAATAAGACCTTTCCTGCAATTCTTGCTTCCGAAACAATTTGTTCAACATCTTTTTTTCCTGCACTTGTTGCATTTAAAGCGAAAAAGGGTAATTTTGAGCTGCCTGCAATGGCATAGGCAATCGATGTTTTTCCGATTCCGGGCTCTCCATAAAGAAGCATTGAAGGGACATGACCGTTATGGATCATTTTATACAGTGCTGTATCTTTTCCTACTATGTGCTGTTGCCCAATTACTTCATTTAAATTACGCGGGCGCATTCGATATGCTAATGGTTCATTGTGCATGTCTTCCTCCTCCAATCTTTCGTATCCTCCTTCTATATTAGTGCTTTTCCAAGTGGAATTAAAGGATTTATGTTATACTTGAGCTAAAGAATGGACAAGAAAAATAGAGGTGTTATAATGAAAATTTCTACAAAGGGTAGATACGGATTAACAATTATGATTGAGTTGGCGAAACGTTTTGGAGACGGTCCGGTTCCATTGCGCCAGATTGCGGCAGAAAAAGGACTATCAGAAGCGTACCTGGAACAACTTGTTTCACCACTTCGCATTGCTGGCTTAGTCAAAAGTGTCCGAGGTGCTTATGGTGGGTATTTATTGGCGCTGCCTCCCAGCAAAATTTCAGCTGCAGATGTAATCAAGGTCTTAGAGGGGCCGATACAACCGGTTGAGGGAATTGAAAACGAGGAAGTGCCACAGCAGCAACTATGGATGAGAATCCGCGACGCTGTAAAAAATGTACTTGATACGACATCAATTGAAGACTTAGCTAATTATAATGACGATACCAATGTAGATGGCTACATGTTCTATATTTAATTTTAGAGTAATGTGTAACCAAACTTATTTATATACAATCAACTGATTATACAGTTCTAAAGGAGTCTTGGATTTACAATGGAAACAATCTATCTGGACCATGCCGCAACTTCACCGATCCATCCCGAGGTGATTGAAGTGATGACAAAATCTTTTGCTCAAACTTTCGGCAACCCTTCGAGTATTCATACGGCAGGTAGACAGGCGCGAAAGGTATTGGACGATGCCCGCACTAGCCTGGCCCGTGCCATTGGTGCAAAAGATACGGAAATTATCCTTACAAGTGGCGGGACTGAAGCAGACAATACCGCGATTTTTGGGGTTGCCAACATGCAAAGCTCAAAAGGGAAGCATATTATCACGACCCAAATTGAACACCATGCGGTATTGCATGCTTGTGAAAAGCTTGAAAAAGAAGGGTATGAGATCACTTACTTACCTGTGGATGAAAGTGGACGCATCTCCGTTGAGGCTTTAAAAAAAGCACTCCGCGAAGATACCATTCTTGTAACGATAATTTTTGGAAATAATGAAGTCGGTACAGTGCAACCGATTGCAGAAATTGGTCAGATTTTAAAAAGCCACCAAGCTGTTTTCCATACAGATGCCGTACAAGCCTTTGGACTGGAACAGTTAAATGTTGACGATCTCCAGGTCGATCTTCTGAGCGTGTCAAGTCACAAATTGAATGGACCAAAAGGAATCGGCTTCCTATACCAAAGAACCGGCACGCCATTAAGTGCCACATTTTATGGTGGTTCACAAGAAAAGAAAAGAAGGGCAGGCACTGAAAATGTTCCAGCAGCTGTTGGTTTTGCAAAGGCGGTAGAAATTGCGCAAACCGAAATGGAGAAGAAACGTGCACAATATCAATCGTTTCGTAATATCTTTTTAAATGTTCTGGATCGCGAAAATATCGACTACAAAATTAATGGTAATAACAAGCACTTCCTGCCACATGTATTAAATATAAGCTATAGAGGAATGGATGTTGAGTCATTCCTAGTAAACTTGGATATGGCTGGTGTTTACGCATCCAGCGGCTCCGCATGTACAGCCGGTTCAATCGATCCATCGCATGTGCTGGTGGCGATGTTTGGTGAAAATCGCGATGAGCTTCGCAATTCAATTCGTTTTAGTTTTGGGTTGGGACTATCTGAAGAAATGGTAAAAGAAGCGGCCCTGCGCACAGCGAAAATTGTGGAAAGGCTTGCTAATTAATAGAGAAAAGGTGAACGACAATGGTAGAAACAAGAGACCCATCACAAATCCGTGTTGTTGTCGGGATGTCTGGTGGGGTCGATTCGTCAGTTGCAGCCTACTTGCTTAAAAAACAAGGCTATGACGTCATCGGGATATTTATGAAAAACTGGGATGATACAGACGAATTTGGCGTATGCACAGCAACTGAAGATTATGATGATGTGATCAAAGTATGTAATCAAATCGGTATTCCCTATTATGCCGTGAATTTTGAAAAACAATATTGGGATAAAGTATTTACTTATTTCCTTGAAGAATATAAAGCAGGTCGCACACCAAACCCTGATGTAATGTGTAATAAAGAAATCAAATTTAAAGCATTTCTTGACCATGCCATGAAGTTGGGTGCCGACTATTTGGCAACAGGCCACTACGCCCGGGTGGAAGAACGAGACGGCGAGGTCGCGATGCTGCGCGGTGTCGATAATAATAAAGACCAAACCTACTTCCTCAATCAATTATCACAGGAACAATTAAAGCATGTTATGTTCCCAATCGGGGATATTGCAAAGCCCGAGGTGCGTAAAATTGCTGAAGAAGCTGGTCTTGCAACGGCAAAGAAAAAAGACTCGACAGGTATTTGCTTTATCGGCGAGCGCAATTTCAAAGAGTTCTTAAGTCAATACCTCCCAGCGCAACCCGGAAATATGGAAACGTTTGAAGGTCGTGTGATGGGGACGCATGACGGGTTGATGTATTATACAATCGGCCAGCGTCATGGCCTAGGAATTGGTGGGGACGGGGATCCATGGTTCGTCATCGGGAAAGATCTTGAACGAAATGTATTGTATGTTGACCAAGGTTTCCACCATGATGCACTATATTCCACATCTTTAAAAGCGGTAAAGATGGGCTTTACATCAAATAAAGAAAAGCCTACTAAATTTAGCTGTACGGCAAAGTTCCGCTATCGACAAGAAGATACACCTGTTGAAGTGGAGCTTTTGGAAGATGGGACAGCCCTTATTACTTTTGAAGAACCTGTTCGTGCCATTACCCCTGGCCAAGCCGTTGTTCTTTATGATGGCGATGAATGTCTGGGTGGCGGAACGATTGATGAAGTATTCAAAAATAGCGAGAAGCTAACTTATGTAGGTTAAAAAAATGGATTGGAAGCACCTTTTACTTAAAAAAAAGGAAGATGCTGCCAAGTTTCCATATAGCATATCAGTCACGAAATAATTTGCGATATGCTCTGAATCTAGAGGTGAAAAAATGGATTATAACGAAATAGGAATACTCGCATTTCAAGAAAAAAGATATGAAGATGCTGCAAAGGCGTTTACAGAAGCGATAGAGAACAATCCAAATGACGCCATTGGTTATGTGAATTTCGGCAACTTGTTGGCCTCGATGAATGATCATGAGCGGGCGGAACGATTTTTTCAAAAAGCGATCACTGTTGACGAAACGACAGCCACTGCCTACTATGGATTAGCAAATCTGTATTACAATGCAGAACGCTATATCGAGGCGGCAAAGCTCTATCAAAAGGCAATCGAGCATGGAATTCAGGGTGCCGATGCTTATTACATGCTTGCTAAATCATTCGAACGCGATGAAAAGGTGAAATTGGCGCTACCATACATGCAAAGGGCAGCAGAACTCGCACCTGATGACTTACAAATCCGGTTATCTTATGGCATATTGCTTTGTACACTTGAAATGTTTGAAGTGGCAAAAGGTGAACTAGAATTTGTTCTGGAGAATGATGCCAAAAACGCCGATGCCCATTATAATTTGGGCGTCCTCTATGCGGTATCCACCGAAGAGACGGAGTTGGCCATGGAGCATTTAAAAGAAGCATATACAATTGACCCAAATTTTGATCAAGCAAGATATATATACGATATGATTAGCCAAAGATTCAATTAGATTAGATCGGCCAATCCAACCCATTAGCTGCACAATCAAGGGAGCTGTCCAAATAGTTTTTGGGCAACTCCCTTTTTGCTGTAAAAATTATTTGAATGGATTTGTAAATAAGCAAGATACTAAGAGAGGAAAATAAAATAGTTTCTTTCGTTCTGGATAGGGAACGATAATATTGGACTTATCTTTTCTCTTTTGTTCTATAGCGATGTCCATTTTCTAAATTTGTAAAGCAGGTGTCTGGATGAATATTTTATGGGGTATATTAGGAATTTTTGTTGTCTTGTTAATAACCTTGGCCTTTTCTAGTAATCGAAAGTCCATCAATTGGAGAACAATCACCGGAGGATTAGCGCTCCAGTTAATATTCGCTTTCATCGTACTAAAATGGGAATTTGGCCGAAAAATTCTACTTGGTCTGTCAAACGGTGTGCAAAAATTAATAAACTATGCCAATGAAGGAATTTCTTTTTTATTCGGCCCTTTAGCCAATCCAAACGTCACTGGAGGAATGGTCTTTGCGCTTAGTGTCCTGACGATCATCATTTTCTTATCTTCGTTAATTTCCGTTTTATATTATTTAGGGATTATGCAGCTGGTCATTAAAGTATTGGGTGGAGGATTGTCAAAGATGTTAGGAACAACTAGGGCAGAATCCGTTAATGCCGCTGCCAATATTTTTGTCGGCCAGACCGAGGCACCATTGGTTATCCGTCCTTTTTTAGGGAAAATGACAAAATCGGAGCTGTTTGCCGTCATGACGGGGGGCTTGGCATCGGTTTCCGGGTCTGTACTTGTGGGCTATTCATTGCTTGGTGTCCCTTTGGAGTATTTAATTGCAGCAAGCTTTATGGCTGCGCCGGCTGGGTTGGTCATGGCAAAGCTCATGCTTCCCGAAACAGAAGAGGTTGATGAAACGAACTTTAAATTGGACAAGGATTCAGAATCTGTCAATGTCATCGATGCCGCAGCACGCGGCGCGGGAGACGGCTTGAAACTTGCGGTCAATGTTGGGGCCATGCTACTGGCTTTCATCGCATTGATTGCACTAATAAATGGAATATTAGGTGGAATCGGAAGTCTGTTTGGTTTTGGAGGTCTCACACTTGAAGGTATTTTAGGGTATGTCTTCTCTCCACTTGCATTTGCAGTAGGAGTGCCTTGGAGTGAAGCAGTTGAAGCGGGTTCGTTTATCGGGCAAAAAATAGTATTGAATGAGTTTGTCGCTTATTCCAATTTCGGGCCAGTTATCCCGGAGCTATCGGAAAAAACAGTCTTGATTATAAGTTTTGCTTTATGTGGATTCGCCAACCTCAGTTCGATGGCAATTTTAATTGGCGGGTTAGGATCAATGGCTCCAAGCAGAAGACCAATTATAGCAAAACTCGCCATAAGGGCGGTGATTGCCGGGACATTGGCTTCGCTTTTAAACGGAGCGATTGCCGGGATGTTTTTATAATATCAAGCGTACAAATAGACCAATTTGTACGCTTGTGGTTTTTGACATTTTTACGCAAAATGGAGTTCGAGATTTACGTTCTATGCTTCATTTTTTTTGCACAAAACTCCACAACTTCGTTATAATTTAAATCGCCTCCAAATATGTCAAGGGAACTTCCAATCGTGATATGAAGTCGCCCTTTCGTGAGGGACTGGAATTTTTGCAGGTCCTCCAGTGATCGTATGCCTCCCGCATAAGTAGTAGGGATGGTAGTCCATAGAGCTAAATCCCGTACTAACTCTTCTTGCATGCCACTTCGTTTTCCTTCGACATCTACTGCATGAATAAGTAATTCATCGCAATATTGTTCAATAAATGATATCGATGCTTCATTTACTTCAAAATCACTGATTTTCGTCCATTTATCTGTAACAACGAACCATTTATCAGCTACCTTTTTGCAGCTTAAATCAATGACTATATGTTCTTTGCCGACTGTCTGTACGAGTTTTTCCAAACGATCCATATCCAATTTCCCATCATGGAAAATATAAGAAGTAACAATAATATGAGATGCTCCTGAATGAATATATTTATTGGCATTATCGGACGTAATCCCTCCGCCGATCTGCAAACCGTTCGGATATGTCCGCAATGCAAGAAGTGCAGCTTCTTCGTTGCCGGAACCGAGCATTATGACATGACCACCAGTGAGACCATCCCTTTTGAACATGTCGGCAAAAAAAGATGAATCGTTATCGGAAATAAAGTTCTCGACAACGCTCTTATCCTGATGCCCCAACGTACTCCCAACGATTTGTTTGACTTTCCCATCATGTAGGTCGATACAAGGTCTAAATTCCACTAATCCCACAAATCCCACAAATCCCTTCTGGCTACTGAACTTAAATTCAAATTTCTATATAAATTATCATAGCATCCAATAGTTGAAAAATCGAGGAGCGCCATCATTTTCATTATAAGACAGTTGTTCATTGATATGGTAAAATCATAGTTATCATAGCAAAAAAAGAGAGAAGAGGAAGTCGGGATGGCAGAAAATCTTAATTTATTTGAAGTGAATAAATTGTTTATTCTTGGCCGTCCAGTTGTGTCCATTTTTCATAATGCGGCAAATATGTATTCAATTGTACGAGTTAAAATACAAGAAACAAATATCCAATATGACGACAAAGAAATGATTGTCGTAGGCTATTTCCCGAAGTTAAACGAAGAGGAATTGTACCGTTTTACAGGCACGCTTAAAACCCATCCGAAGTACGGCCAGCAATTTCAAGTAGAAACATTCGTCAAAGAAGTGCCGGCAACAGAACAAGGCATCATCCACTACCTATCAAGCGACTTGTTTTCAGGTATCGGTCGAAAAACGGCGGAAACGATTGTCGAGAAACTGGGAGTGGATGCAATTCGTAAAATTATGGAGGACCCCTACGCTCTAGATAGTGTTCCGCGCCTTAATGAGGAGAAAAAAGCAAAAATCCGCGAGACATTGGAGCAAAATCTTGGCCTGGAAAAAGTCATGATCAAGCTGAATGAATGGGGATTCGGACCTCAATTAGGGATGAAAATTTATCAGACTTATCGTGAAGAAACAATCCCACTACTTACCGAAAATCCTTATCGACTAATTGAAGACGTTGAGGGGGTCGGATTTGCCAGAGCGGATGAACTTGGCAGCAAGCTGGGAATCACTGGTTCACATCCAGACCGCATAAAAGCAGCGGTATTGCATGTGCTAACAAATGCATCCCTTTCAGATGGACATGTTTATCTGGACGCAGAACAGGTTTTGCCGGAAGTGAAATCGATGCTGGAACAGCGGCAACCCCATGAAATTCCATATGAGAATATCTCGAAGGCAATCATCGAAATGAGGGAAGAAAGTAAAATTTGTGGGGAAGAAACACGACTTTACTTGCCATCCCTTTACTATAGTGAGGTCGGGATTGCCTCCAAAATATTGGAGCTATTGAACCACAATGGAAAACAGCGATTTTCAAAGGATGAAATCCGCAAGGCGATTGGAGAAGTTGAAGAACGATTGGATGTTTCATATGCCGAAACACAGGCCAGGGCCATTGAATGTGCGCTTAACTCTTCATTGATGATCCTTACTGGTGGTCCAGGTACAGGAAAAACAACGGTTATTCGTGGATTCGTTGAGGTATATGCGGAACTTCATGGGTTGTCATTAAACCCAAAGGAATATGCACAAAAAGAAGAACCATTCCCGATTGTGTTGGCAGCACCTACTGGAAGGGCAGCAAAAAGATTGGCGGAATCTACTGAACTTCCGGCCATGACAATCCACCGATTACTTGGCTTTAATGGTCAGGAAAAAGAAGAAGAGAC
The DNA here is from genome assembly GCF_000772955.1 of Ureibacillus sinduriensis BLB-1 = JCM 15800. Taxonomy (GTDB): domain Bacteria; phylum Bacillota; class Bacilli; order Bacillales_A; family Planococcaceae; genus Ureibacillus; species Ureibacillus sinduriensis. Next base: position 137,741 of record NZ_JPVO01000054.1, read on the forward strand.
GGAGCGGGAAATCGAAGGCCGGCTCATTATTATTGATGAAATGTCGATGGTTGATACTTGGCTTGCCCATCAACTTCTAAAAAGTATAAGTGAAGACGTACAGGTTGTTTTTGTAGGGGACCAAGATCAATTGCCGCCAGTTGGCCCGGGGCAAGTATTAAAGGATTTGTTGGCTTCCCAAAAGGTACCGACCGTGGAATTGACGGATGTCTACCGTCAGGCTGAAGGCTCAACGATTATTGAATTAGCCCATCAAATCAAAAAAGGCAACATCCCGCAATCAGTAGAAAATAAAACAAGTGACCGGTCTTTTATTAAAGCCTCGGCTGACCAAATAGCAAGCGTAGTGACGCAGGTGGTCAAAAGTGCGGTTGCAAAGGGGCAATCGATCCGGGATATTCAAGTGCTGGCTCCTATGTATAAAGGCCCGGCTGGAATCGATATGCTGAATAAGAGAATTCAGGAACTGGTAAACCCAAATGATGATGGGAAAAGGAAGGAACTTGTCTTCGGGGACGTCACATACCGAATTGGGGATAAAGTATTGCAGCTTGTCAATCAACCGGAAAGCAATATTTTCAATGGTGATATGGGGGAAGTCATAGCGATTATCCGAGCGAAAGAAAACATCGAAAAGCAGGATTTACTTGTAGTTTCTTATGATGGCAATGAAGTTACCTACCAACGGGGTGATTTAAACCAAATTACACTTGCGTATTGCTGCTCGATCCACAAATCACAAGGTAGTGAATTTCCAACGGTCATTATGCCAATAGTGCGGGGATATTCAAAGATGCTTCGTCGCAACCTGCTATATACTGGTATCACACGAGCGAAAAACTTCTTGATCCTTTGCGGGGAGCCGGAGGTCTTTACTGCCGGACTTTCCAAAACCGATGATTTACTTCGTTTAACAAGCTTAAAAGCCAGAATAAATCCAATGGATAACCACCAAGAAAAAAATGCTCAAGTTGAAATGATGATTGGCGAAAAAGTAACCGAACCACTGAATGTGTTTGAGCAGCAGGATGAAATTCGTGCAAACGGGGAAGGGGCGGCTCTTATATTAAATGAAGAGACTGCACCGTATATCCATCCATTGATTGGAATGAATGGATTGTCGCCTTATGATTTTTTGGAAAAGGACGATTGAAAGGTTTGAGGGAAATAAGTTGCTTTAAAATTTCCTTGCAGCCTCATCTATAGCTCATCACCACCAAAAAAGGTGGCAAATAACATACTTCCTGCGCATATAGTAGTTTTATGGAAGAAGGAAGGTGATATTTGTGGATCATGTTGGTGGAATTCAACACCCCTCCATTACAAAACGAGTGATCTTGGTAGAAGGCAGCAGTAAATTTGAAGTGAAGCCGGATTATGCTACAGTACAAATTGAAGTTGTCACTCAATCGAGAGATTTAAGTGAAGCACAAAGGGAAAATTCATTGAAGATGAACGAGGTCATCCAATCTTTATTGGCATTGAATATTGATAGGAATGATATTCAAACTGCTTTTTTCAATGTTTTTCCAGGTTATGATTATGTAGATGGGAGACAGGTGTTCCGGGGATACGAAGTGACAAATGCAATTACAGTCGAAATTCATGATTTAAATAACGTGGCAATTGTCATTGATACGGCAATCCAAAATGGTGCGAACCGCATTTCGCAGCTGGAGTTTAAACTTGAAGATGATGCTGTCTATTATCAAAAAGCATTGCAGCTTGCCCTTCAAAATGCACATGAGAAAGCAAACGCTATCGCGGCATCACTTTGGCTTTCGTATATGCCGGTTCCAATCGAGATAACTGAAGAAACTGCAGGTGGACCGATACTAGTAAAATCGGTTACCGTGTCATCCACAAGAAATTTGGAAACACCGATTGAACAAGGGATGATTACGGTTGAAGCAACTCTTAAAGTAAAATATCAGTTTTAACAAGGAGAGAACTTATATTTTTTAAGTTCTCTTTTTTTAGAGGGAATACTGATTGTTATGCCGAAAATAATATCCATAATCAAAAAATAGATTAGGTCAACAATAAAACAGAAGATCGACAGGCTGATATAAAAATTGAAAGGGAGATCGGATTGACCAAGTACGAGCTAAAAACAAAAGAAACAAAAATGAGCGTCATGGAATTTATAGAAACAGTGGAAAATCCGAAAAAAAGGGAGGATGCATATAAACTACTTAAAATTTTCGAGGAGACGACAGGGTTTGAAGCAAAAATGTGGGGGCCTAGCATTATCGGATTTGGTTCTTACCACTATCGGTACGAATCGGGTCATGAGGGGGATGCACCGCTTGTAGGTTTTTCCCCTAGAAAAGCTAAAATTAGTCTCTATTTTGCTACAGGCGATACAGAGAGGGAAAAACTGCTGGAACGTTTCGGAAAACATACATCCGGCAAGGCTTGCGTTTATATCAATAAACTGGCTGATGTGAATGAAGAGGTTCTAAAGCAGCTAATTGAACAATCCATTGCATTCTTGCAAAAAATGTATCCGCGGGATTGAAACTTTTATCATTCAAAGACGTAAAAGAAGAGATATTAAATTTGACGGGAGTGCTTAACATGGCGTTTTTCAAAAAGCTTGGAGCAAGCATTGGCATTGGTTCTGCAAAGGTTGACACAAAGTTGGGAAATTCCTCTTATGAAGCTGGTGATCAAATCAAAGGTGAGGTTGAAATCTACGGTGGAAATGTCGAACAACAAATCAATGCCATTTATTTAACTTTATATACAACATATATTAAAGAGGTTGATGACAATAAGTATACTGCTAACGCACCGATTCAGAAGTTCAAAGTAAGCGATCCGTTCATCATAAATGCGGATGAAACAAAAAAAATCCCTTTTTCATTCACTATTCCGTTTGATGTCCCGATTACAGCGGGAAGAACAAAAGTCTGGGTGGCTACTGAATTGGATATCCAAAGCGGTGTGGATTCAGAAGATAAGGATTATATCGATATCCGACCATCGAAATTTGCATCGAGAGTACTGGATGTTGTGCAACAATTGGGTTTCAGATTGCGTGAAGTCGAATGCAAACAAGCTTCATATAAATATAAGGGCAACTACCCATTCATTCAAGAATTTGAATTTGTACCGACAAGCGGGACTTTTAGGGGCAGATTAGATGAGTTGGAAATTGTCTTCCTTTCTCAAACGCAAAGTCAAGTGGAAATACTCATGCAGGTGGACCGTAAAGCAAGAGGTCTCGGAGGATTCTTGGCAGAAGCGTTGGATGCTGACGAAACCCATGTTAGAATGACGGTAACCCAACAGGATTTACTTACATTGGGTGAACAACTGAGACAAGTAATATCAAGATACTCCTAATAATGAATGGTCGCTAAAAAGTCAAAAGCTTTTTAGCGGTTTTTTACATTTTTATCTATTTATCCAAATACAAAATATGCTATGATTCAATCTATATTGGAGGATTGAATACGAAATGAACAATCAACGTTGGTTGTCCCAAAATTTCTTTATTTTCTTCTTTACTTGGGGCGTATATTTGCAGTATTGGTCAGGCTGGCTAAGTGAAGCAAAAGGATTGACGGTAAAGGAAGTAAGCCTCATTATGGGCTTTGGTCTAGTGGCACGCGCCTTCTCGACAATGTTTGTTTTCCCTTTCGCTTCAAAATATTTAAGCGATAAAAAATTGACACAGTTCTTGGTGATTTGTGCATTGATTTCGGCTATTTTGTATATCCCTTTTAATCATTTTGTTGCCTTGTTCATTGTCACGATGATTTTCAGCTTGTTTTATCCGTCCCTATTACCTGCGATTGAAAGCAGTGCATCCACTCTTGTACAGCAAGGTAAAGTTCATTACGGAAAAAGCCGATCCTATGGGTCCATCAGTTTTGTGATTTCTGTATTTATTCTTAGTATTGTTATTGGTTATTTAGGGGAAGCTGCGATTTTATGGTGCATGATTGGCTATTTAGTCATCATGTTGGGTTTGCAAGCAATGCCTGCTCCGGAAGTTCTAAGTACGAAGCCGACAGTAGAAGACCGCTCGCAAAAATTTTCTATGAGAAGCTTGTGGAAGATAAAAGGTTTCCCGGTTGTATTGATAATTGTTATTCTGCTGCAGGGATCTCTTGCATCCTATTACAATTATAGCTATATCTATTTGCAGAAATATTTGGAAGTAAATACTTTTTATATCGGGATTATTTTGAATGTTGCGGTCGTATTTGAAATCTTGTTCTTTTTAAAAGTAGATCACTTATTCTCCAAATGGAAAACTTCTTCATTATTGCTTCTTGCAGGTTCTGGTTCTACATTGCGTTGGGTGATCATTTTCGCATTCCCGAATGTATGGATGTTCATTTTATCGCAGACACTGCATGCACTTGCATTTGCAATGTCGCATTATGCATTTGTACAATACATAACACGCACTTTACCTAAGCAGCAATTATCCAATGCACAAGGGCTTTATTCCGCATTAGCAACAAGCTTGAGTGCAGCCGTTTTAACTTTGTTGGGCGGTTACTTATATGACATTTCGCCGGGTTTGGCTTTCTTAGGAATGACCGTTGTAACTATCCCAGCCATTATCATTATCCTTATAACGAAAAAGACATATCAATACTAGAAAAAGTCGTCCCTAGTTTGGGGCGACTTCTTTGCGCTTTAACAAAAACTTTACGGATAAGCCAATAATCATCACCACCAAGACGATAATGATTTCAAATTTGTAGATGGCTTCCTGTGAAGTGAAGAAAGGTGCAACATAGCTATCTTTTACAATCATTTTCGAAGCTGTCCAAGTTAATAGTGCCGACCCGAAAACGATGATAATTGGAAACTTTTCCATCAATTTTGTCACAAAAGCGCTCCCCCATACGACAATTGGAATGGAGACAATAAGGCCGATGATGACGAGCAGTGTACTGCCATGAGCCGCTCCGGCAACAGCGATAATATTATCAACCCCCATTAGTATGTCTGCTAGGAGGATTGTGCCGATTGCGCCCCAGAAATTTTTTTTGCTAGGTTTTACATTATGATCTTCCTCAGTCAGTAAAAGTTTGTACGAAATGTACAAGAGCAAAATGCCGCCCACTAATAAAAGACCATCATACTGAAGCAGTTTAACAGCTACTAATGTAAGTACGATGCGAACCAGGATGGCACAAAAGGTTCCCCAGAAGATGACGGACTTTTGCTGACTCTTCGGCAAGTTTTTCGCAACTAGACCTATCAGCAACGCATTGTCCCCAGCAAGGATTAAATCGATAAAAATTATTGTGATCAAGGCAGATAGAAATTCACTGGATAATATTTCCACTACATTTTTCGCTCCAATCTTTTTTAGCAATGTTCGTCCACTTACCAATCAATATATGAATCCGTAAGTCTTTTAAGAAGAGTGGATTTTATTTTTCTCTATTGATATATGTAGGAAATTATGGTAATTTCTTTATAATTTTTATGGTCATCTTGGGGGGATAAATATGATAACAAAACTTACCGAAGCCAACCGAAAGCAGCTCATGGAATTTGTTTGCAAAAAGCCGGCCGAAAACTTATTTATTATTGGAGATGTCGAGGCATTCGGATTTAATAATGAGTTCCAAACAGTCTGGGGTCAATTTGATGCTACCGGGGAACTTATTGCGGTGCTTTTGAAATATGAAACTAATTATATACCTTATGCGACCGGGGAGTATGATATCGAAGGTTTTGCCGAAATTATCAATAACGATCCGAATATGGGGGAAATATCTGGTTTAAAAGAAGTGGTAGAAAAGCTTGAGCCGCTCATCCCAAAGAGAAAACGGAGCAACAATTCATTTTACTATGCTAAATGTCAAAGCCTGCTTGAAACAAAGAGTGATGAAGAACTTAAGAAAGTAGAAGAGTTGACATTGGCTGAAATACAGGAAAATGTAGATTTACTGAAAAGTGTACCTGAATTTCAATCCAGTAATATTACTGTGGAGTCCAAGAAACGTGTCATCGAAAATAAAACAGGAAGGACATATTTTATCCGTGTAGATGGCGAAATGGCAACAACTGCTTCTACAACCGCAGAAAATAGTTCTTCTGCAATGATTATTGCTGTTGCAACAAAAGAAAAATTCAAACGGCAGGGACTTGCTACCGATTGCATGATCAAACTGTGCAAAGATTTATTAAATGAGGGAAAAGAGCTCTGTTTGTTCTATGATAATCCGGAGGCAGGGAAAATTTATAAGCGACTTGGATTTGAAGATATCGGATTTTGGAATATGTATCGCTATGAGTAAGGCAAAGGATAATAGTTATAATTGACACTATCTATTCCATTGCATATAATTTATTAGACGAATTCAGCCTATTAAATGGATTTTCGTACGCTGATTTCCAAGGAAGCAGTCTTGTAGCCAGTTGCCTTGAATAGTTATAAAACAATGATGGAGAAAGTAAGTTTATGTATATCGCACAGAAAGAGATTCCCCAGGCTGAAAGAATCTTACGTAATGCATTAACCGAAAGCTACTCCTGAGTGCAGCTAATCCCTGCCGTTCACTTACGTTACAGTGCTTGAGATATAAGTAGGTTTCAATAACTATGACCGACTTATAAATTAGGGTGGTACCGCGAAAATACAGTCTTCGTCCCTTTACAGGGATGGAGGCTTTTTATTTTGTTCAAAAAGGTATGCGGTATTGCTTAATTAACAGTTTCGGATCTACCAATCTCCAAAGGATTGATATCCAAACTGGCGGAAATAGTCAGAAAAGCTTAAACTTAACACCATCACGTAAAATCAAATTCAACTTAATTTGGAGGTATATCAAAAAATGAAAGCAACAGATATTCGTCGCAAGTATTTAGACTTTTTTATTGAAAAAGGACATGCACAAGAACCATCGGCACCACTAGTACCAATTAATGATAATTCGTTACTTTGGATTAATTCAGGAGTGGCCACTTTAAAAAAGTACTTTGATGGACGAGTCATCCCTGATAATCCTCGGATTACCAATGCTCAAAAATCAATTCGTACAAACGATATCGAAAATGTAGGGAAAACTGCTCGGCACCATACTTTCTTTGAAATGTTGGGTAACTTCTCAATCGGGGATTACTTTAAAAAAGAGGCGATTCACTTTGCTTGGGAATTCTTGACGGACACAAAATGGATGGGATTCAATCCGGAACTATTATCTATTACGATCCATCCAGAAGATAAGGAAGCATACGATATTTGGAAAAATGAAATCGGCATTCCGGAAGAACGATTAATCCGAATCGAAGGAAACTTCTGGGATATCGGTGAGGGTCCTTCAGGTCCGAACTCCGAAATTTTCTATGATCGCGGTCCTGAGTATGGAGACGATGAAAGTGATCCGGAATTATATCCAGGGGGAGAAAACGAACGTTACCTGGAAATTTGGAACTTAGTATTCTCACAATTCAACCATAATCCAGATGGTACTTACACGCCCCTGCCAAAGCAAAATATCGATACTGGGATGGGACTTGAACGTATGGCATCAGTTGTTCAAAATGTCCCAACAAATTTCGATACAGATTTATTTATGCCGATTATTGAAAAGATTGAAGAGTTTGCTAATCGTCCATACAAACGTCCAGGTGAAATTGACTTAAAAGAGATTTTTGGCAGTGAAGAAGATATCAATACTCCATTTAAAGTAATCGCTGACCATATTCGTACAGTAGCATTTGCAATTGGAGATGGCGCACTTCCTTCTAATGAGGGACGTGGATATGTATTGCGCCGTTTACTGCGCCGTGCTGTTCGTTATGCAAAACAAATCGGCATCGAAAAGCCGTTTATGTTCGAATTGGTTCCGACGGTGGGGGAAATTATGCAAGACTTCTACCCGGAAGTAAAGGAAAAAGCAGAATTTATTCAAAGAGTAATCAAAAACGAAGAGAATCGTTTTCATGAAACTCTTGATGGTGGTTTAGCAATCCTTTCAGATGTTATTAAAAAAGAAAAGCAAGCTGGCTTGAATGTCATTCCGGGCAGCGATGCATTCCGTCTATATGATACGTATGGTTTCCCGGTGGAACTTACTGAGGAATATGCAGAAGAAGCAGGTATGACGGTAGACCACGAAGGTTTTGAAAAGGCTATGGAAGAACAACGTGAACGTGCTCGTGCAGCCCGTGCGGATGTTGACTCGATGCAGGTTCAATCCGAAGTTTTGTCGAACTTGAAGCAGGAATCCAATTTTGTGGGCTATGAGACGCTGCAAGCCAATACTACAGTTGTTGCCATGGTAGCAAACGGTCAAATTGTGGAAGTGGCCTCAGAAGGGGAAGAAGTACTCGTAATTCTGGCTGAAACTCCTTTCTATGCTGAAATGGGTGGCCAAGTAGCCGATCACGGAACAATTGAAAATGATACATTCAAAGCATTTGTAAAAGATGTGCAAAAAGCCCCTAACGGTCAATCCCTACACACGGTTGTAGTTGAATCTGGTGAAATGCACTTAAATGATACTGTGAAAGCAAAAGTTGATCGCAATGAACGTAATTTGGTTGTGAAGAATCATACAGCAACACATATTATGCAAAGTGCGTTAAAAGATGTATTAGGAGATCACGTTAACCAAGCTGGTTCTTATGTTGGTCCAGATCGATTGCGCTTCGACTTCTCTCACTTCGGTCCGGCTACAAAAGAAGAAATAGAAAAAATCGAGCGTATTGTTAACGAGAAAATTTGGGATGATATTGAAGTAGTTATTGAGGAAATGCCAATTGCAGACGCTAGAGCTATGGGAGCAATGGCGTTATTCGGCGAAAAATATGGAGACTTAGTCCGAGTTGTACAAGTTAGTGACTATTCTGTCGAACTATGTGGTGGTATTCATGTAAAACGTTCTTCTGAAATTGGTTTATTCAAAATTGTATCGGAAGCTGGAATCGGGGCGGGAACTCGACGTATCGAGGCTGTTACTGGCAAAGCGGCATATGAAGCTGTTAAAGAGGAACAACGTATTTTAGAAGAGTCAGCCAGTCTCTTGAAAGCTAATCCAAAAGATTTAGTATCACGTGTCGAAAACTTGCAGCAAGAACTAAAAGAACAGCAACGTGAAAATGATGCATTATCGCAAAAAATCGCTAATTCGCAAGCAAGTGCAGTTTTGGATGCAGCTCAGAAGATTGGGGATGTGACTGTCTTAGCAACGAAAGTGGATGCAAAAGATAACAATCAACTTCGCCAAATGATGGATGATTTAAAAGGAAAGTTAGAGAAGGCCGTCATTGTACTTGGTGCAGTCGATGGTGAAAAAGTAATGCTTTGTGCTGGCGTTTCGAAGGATTTAGTTGGCGGGAACTATCATGCAGGGAATATCGTGAAAAATGTGGCTGAGGCTTGTGGAGGTAAAGGTGGCGGTCGTCCGGATATGGCGATGGCCGGAGCGAAGGATGCTTCGAAACTTGAAGAAGCATTAATTTCTGTGTATGATTACGTTAAATCATTTTAAATTCACTTGAGAGAAGAGTGTAGTACTTATATTATTTCACTTCTTTAACAAAAATTGGTGAGAATACCATTCCGATATTTGATTGAAAGCTATAATAAGTTATAATAAAGAAAATGGGGATGTAGTACGTCTTAGCATCTCCCAATTTCTGAAAGCGAGGTGCTGGTCTTGAGTTCGTTTGATAAAACAATGAAATTTAGTTTCCCAGAAGAATCAATGGAACAAGAAGTAAAGCAAGTCATGCTGAAGGTGTACTCTTCACTAGAGGAGAAGGGGTATAATCCTACAAATCAAATTGTAGGCTATCTTTTATCTGGTGATCCGGCATACATCCCTCGCCATCAGGATGCACGAAATTTAATACGTAAGCTTGAGCGCGATGAAATTCTTGAAGAGCTTGTAAAGTTTTATATTAAGAAGAATAACGAGGCATAATAGATAATATGAGAATTATGGGTTTAGATGTAGGTTCGAAAACTGTCGGCGTTGCGATTAGCGATGCATTAGGATGGACTGCACAAGGAATCGAGACCGTTAAAATCAACGAAGAAACTGGCGATTTTGGAATTGAACGTATAAAAGAGCTTGTGAAGGAATATGCTGTTACCGAATTTGTGGTGGGCTTTCCTAAAAATATGAACAATACAGTCGGTCCTCGTGGGGAAGCTTCCAATAATTATAAAACCTTATTGGAAGAGACTTTCCATTTTCCTGTCAAATTATGGGACGAACGTTTAACCACAATGGCCGCAGAGCGGATGCTTATCGATGCGGATGTTAGCCGTAAAAAACGCAAGCAAGTAATTGATAAAATGGCGGCTGTAATGATTCTGCAAGGGTATTTGGATAGCAAAAATTAACATTCGACAAGGTGGATGTTCATCTTATGTGCTAAAAGTATGCGATAGAGACAAGAGGATCTTTATCCTGAAAGTGAAGCAACAGGGGTGCAAATGGACGATTTATTTCGAACATTTCGCCCCGAAAGCTTTATTAAGAGCAAAAAGTTCTCTGATTTGGTATAGTAGCAAATAGCTGTCAAGTAACTTCTTGCTTTAGAGAAACTGCAATAGAAGCAAAAGATCAGAGGCGAAAATAGAAACTTTCGCACGACAAGAGCAGCAACATTGAAAATTTATGAAGAGGTGACCACAATGGTACAAGAACACGATCACGATCACGAACAACGACATATTACGATTGTCGATGAAAATGGAAACGAGCAATTATGCGAGGTAATCCATACTTTTGATTCTGAAGAATTTGGCAAATCTTATGTACTATATTCTTTAGTTGGTGCAGAAGAAGACGACGAAGGGCAAATCGAAATTTTCGCATCTGCCTTCACACCATCTGAAAACGGTGAAGACGGTGAATTAGAACCGATTGAAACTGAAGCAGAATGGGATTTAATCGAAGATGTATTAAATCAGCTTGAAGATCAATTTGATGACGAAGAAGAATAAAAATTAAATGAAAAGGTAGGCGTAAATTTGCCTACCTTTTTTATTCATAAGGAAGCACTCAGAAGAAATAGTAGTTTCTTGCTTTATTGAATTAGCAAAAGGATTTTGTAAAAAAATTTGGAGGTGCCCTAAATGGACGAGCAATATTTTAAAATTCAATTGGAGGATGGAACTGAACAGCAATGCAGGACCATCATGACTTTTGACAGTGAGGAACATTCTTATGTGCTATATTCTCTTGTAGACGAAGATGGAAATGACAGCGAGGAAGTTTCTGCACTTCGATTCGAACTCGATGAAAATGGGGAAATGACAAATTTTTCTTCACTGGAGACTGAAAGTGAATGGGAAATGGTTGATGAAGTTCTGAATACGCTAATCGCTGAATTCGGGGACGGGGAGGAAGATTTCTTTACAATTTCGGATGAAAATGGGGAAGAAGTTGTCTGTGAAGTAATCCATCGCTTTGAGTTAGAAGAGTTTGATAAGTCCTACATTTTCTACACATTCGCGGACCAGGAAGAAATCGGCGAAATTTTCGCAGCAAGCTATATTGCGGGTGACAAAGGGGAAGTACAAGACCTGTTGCCGATTGAGACAGATGAAGAATGGGATAAAGTTGAACAGGAACTACAGACATTGAATCAAAAATAATAAAATTACGAGTTAGGGATAATACAATGTGTTGCTTAACACACTGGATTATCCTTTTTTTTTATGGTTTTGTTACGAAGTGTAAAGTGGATGCTCTATCGGATTTCAGATAAATTAGAGGACTGAGGATGTTTTCTCCAAGTCTATTGTCATGACTTTTTTGTTGTACTGGGAACCGAGATTGGACTTCGCTGCCCGATTCCACTTGTTTATGGCAACATCGGGAACTGAGACTGTGTCTCGAAACCCGATTCCGCTAGTTTAAAGTAGCATCGGTCACTGAGACTGTGTGTGGAAGCCCAATTTCGCTAGTTTAAAGTAGCATCGGGAACTGAGGCAACCTCTCGAAGCCTAATCCTACTATTTATGACAGTACGGGGCACTGAGGCATCATTGCGCCTGTCGCTGCGCTTTCGGTGCAGACAAAACCGTCACATATCGAAAAGAGTTGTTTCTGTAATAAGTGCCTACGCTCAGTAAAGTCATTGCGCCTGTCGCTACGCTTTCGGCGCAGATGAAGAGTGTCCAATGTACATTTGGACACTCTTCATTGTCACCATATGCATTTTCTTGTATCATATTAGGAGATGTAAGGGGGTACGCTGGTGGAGAATAATGAATCTAAGAAACAAGAGATGATTGAGAAAATGAAGATACGTAAAAAAGAAGGACGCGTTGTACGACGTATTGTGACGATCGTGACGTTAGTTATATTATTGATCGTTGGAATAGTGGGAGTAAGTGGTTATTTCTATGTAAAGTCCGCGCTAGAACCGATCGACCCGGACAGTACCGATGAAATTGCAGTGGAAATTCCTATGGGTTCAGGTATATCAACCATTTCATCGATTTTAGAAAAAAACGGTGTTATAAAAAATGCACGTATTTTTAAATACTACACAAAATTTAAAAATGAATCGAATTTCCAAGCAGGTAATTACATATTGACTCAGTCCATGACACTTGATGAAATTATCGAAAGCTTAAAAACTGGTAAGGTATATCATGAACCTGTATTTAGTGTTACGGTACCAGAAGGATTGACTTTGGAGCAAATTTCCGAAATCGTGGCCAAACATACGGAATACACATCCGAACAGTTTATGGAATTGGTTTCAAGCAAAGAATTTATCCAGAATATGATGGGCACTTACCCGGATTTAATTACGGAGGAAGTTTTCAACAGTAATATTCGTTATTCGCTGGAGGGTTATTTATATCCTTCGACATATGCATTCTATGAGGAAAAACCTTCATTACACGAGATTGTTTCAACGATGATATCTTTAACTAATGATGTTGTAATGCAGTATGGCGGATTGCTTGAGGAGAAGGAAATGACACCGCATCAACTGTTAACTTTTGCCTCGTTGCTTGAGGAGGAAGCTACCGCACAGACAGATCGCGAAACTATCGCCAGTGTATTCTACAATCGCTTGGAGATCGATATGCCATTGCAAACAGATCCTACTGTTTTGTATGCGCTTGGCTCGCATAAAGATCGTGTCTTATACGAAGATTTGGAAGTGGACAATCCGTACAACACGTATGTAGTTCAAGGGTTGCCTCCGGGTCCGATAGCCAATGCAGGCAAAATTTCAATTGAAGCAGCCCTTAATCCTACAGATACAGAGTATCTATATTTCTTGGCTGATACGGAAGGCAATAATCACTTTGCAAAATCGTATGAGGAGCATCTGCAAAATATAGACGAATATCTTGATCAATAACGTGAAATGACAGAAGGAAACGGGTAGATTTATTTATTCGCTTTCCTTCTCTTTTCATGATATTATAAATTGTGATTTTTTTGACAGAGAAGATAGATATTCTGACACTTTCCTACTATTTTAATCAAAGGTAAATAGTATCTATTCAATAAAAAGGGGCTTACATAATGGAAATTTCAAACACTTATATAGAATCCTTTATTCAGCCACGAAGCGCGTTATTATTGGAAATGGAGGAGTACGCACAGGAACAACATGTCCCAATAATGCAATTGCCGGCGATCGATGTACTTAATCAGCTGCTTCGAGTTCAAAAACCATCAAGCATATTGGAAATAGGGACTGCTATTGGTTATTCTGCAATAAGGATGGCTAGTGTCTTGACAAATTGCACAATTGTAACAATTGAAAGGGATTTAGAACGAGTTCGTCTTGCAAAGGAATTTATTGCACGTTCAGAAGTGTCTAATCGAATTACAGTGGTCGAAGGCGATGCGTTGGAAGTGGATGTGGAAAGTATACAATCTACTTTTGATGCTGTTTTTATTGATGCGGCGAAAGGCCAATATATGCGCTTTTTTGAAAAGTACTCACCATTGGTCCCCTCAGGCGGTATCATATATATCGATAACATGTACATGCATGGATTATCAGATTTAGATTTAAAAGATGTGCCGAGGCGTAAAAGAACGATGATTCGAAATTTGAAGACCTTTGCTGACTGGATTATGGCCCACCCGGAGTATGATAGTACATTTTTCCCAGTCGGGGATGGCTTATTAATTTGTTTAAAGAGGTGACGTAGTATGAAAAAACCTGAATTATTAGTGACACCCAAGTCGGTAGATCATATTAAGTCGTTAATCGAAGCGGGTGCGGATGCTTTTGTTATTGGGGAACAACGATTTGGTTTGCGTCTGGCAGGCGAATTTTCTTTGATCGAAGTGGAGGAAGCTGCAAGGCTTATCCATGAATCCGGAAAAAAAGTCTATGTCGCTGTAAATGCCATTTTCCATAATGACCGATTAGATGCGCTTGAGAACTACTTAAAAGAGTTGCAACGAATTGGGGTGGATGCATTAATTTTTGGTGACCCGGCGGTGGTAGTTGCAGTACGTGAATTGGAAATGACAATCCCGCTCCACTGGAATCCTGAAACAATTGCAACAAACTGGTTCCAAGCAAATTACTGGTTCGAACGTGGTGCAAAACGAGCATTTCTTGCCCGTGAACTTTCCCTGGACGAAGTAATTGAAATTAAGGAGAATGCAAAGCCTGAAATCGAAGTCCAAATACATGGCATGACATGCATGTTCCAATCAAAACGCTCATTGCTTGGGAATTATTTCTTATATCGTGACCAAGTAATGGAAATTGAAAATCGTAAAGCGAATCAAAATATGTTCTTACATGATAAAGAACGTAAAAATAAATATCCGATTTATGAGGATCTGAATGGAACACATATTTTCTCTCCGAATGATATGTGTCTTATCGATGAATTAACAGAACTATTTGAAGCAGGTATAGATTCTCTTAAATTTGATGGTGTCCTTCATACGGAAGATTACATCAATACGGTAACAAAATGTTATCGACAAGCTATCGATATGTATTTTGAACATGGTGTAGATGCGTACGAAGAAATCAAGGACGAACTGTTGGAAAAAATTGAGAAAATACAGCCGGAAATACGTCCATTGGATACAGGTTTCATCTTTAAGGAAACAGTATATTAGGAAGGAGTGCCCCCAGCCTTGTTACAACTAATCGAAAACGAGAATATTCGAGAAACCGTAAATGGTAAACGAGTTATTACTAAAAAACCAGAGTTGCTTGCACCAGCTGGAAGCTTGGAGAAGCTAAAAGTGGCAGTCCACTATGGTGCGGATGCCGTATTTATTGGTGGCCAGGAATTTGGATTGCGTTCAAATGCAGGTAATTTTTCCATTGAAGAAATGCGCGAAGGTGTTGAATTTGCAAAAAAATATGGTGCAGTCATTTATGTAACGACCAACATCTTTGCTCATAACGAAAATATGGCTGGCTTAGAAGAATATTTACAAGCGATCGAAGAAGTGGGTGTAAAAGGAATCATCGTTGCAGACCCTTTAATTATCGAAACATGTCGCCGCGTCGCACCGAAACTGGAAATTCACCTTTCGACACAGCAATCATTATCGAATTGGAAGGCCGTGAAGTACTGGAAGCAAGAAGGGCTTCACCGTGTTGTTCTTGCCCGCGAAGTTGGAGCAGAAGAAATGCTAAAGATGAAAAAAGAAGTAGATATAGAAATCGAGGCTTTTGTTCACGGAGCGATGTGTATTGCCTACTCAGGGCGATGTGTTCTATCGAACCACATGACTGCCCGTGATTCCAACCGTGGCGGCTGCTGCCAATCCTGCCGCTGGGATTATGATTTATATGAAGAAGTTGATGGGCAAGAAAAAGCTCTATTTACTGATGGTGATGCACCGTTCGCCATGAGTCCGAAAGATTTGAAGCTGATTGAATCTATTCCCCATATGATTGAGCTTGGAATTGACTCATTAAAAGTTGAAGGCCGCATGAAATCCATTCATTATGTGGCTACAGTAGTTTCTGTTTATCGTAAAGTGATCGATGCCTATTGTGCAGATCCGGAAAATTTCCAGATCAAGAAAGAATGGCTCGAAGAATTGGATCGTTGTGCCAACCGTCCAACTGCATCGAGTTTCTTTGAAGGAGAGCCGGGTTATGAACAGCAAATGTTCGGAACACATGCAACGAAAACAAATTGGGATTTTGCCGGTCTCGTTCTTGACTATGACCAAGAGACACAAATGGTTACTTTACAGCAGAGAAATTACTTCAAACCAGGTGATACAGTTGAATTCTTCGGCCCTGATATCGAATCCTTCAAATTGGAAGTTGGACAAATTTGGGATGAAAAGGGAAATGAACTAGAGGTTGCCAACCACCCATTGCAAATTATCAAATTTAAGTGTGAGCGTCCGTTGTTCAGCTACAACATGATGCGAAAGGAGAATATTTAATGTCCAAAAAGCGCCCTTTAGTAATAGGGATTGCAGGCGGTTCGTGCTCAGGGAAAACGAGCGTGACTCACGCCATCTATGATGTCTTTCGTGAGCATTCCGTTGTTGTAATTGAACAAGATTACTATTATAAAAATCAAAGCCATTTAACATTCGAAGAACGTCTGAAAACGAATTATGACCATCCGCTGGCTTTCGATAACGATTTATTGCTGGAGCATATCAATACTTTATTGCAAAGACAAGCCATCGATAAACCGGTGTATGATTATGTTAATCATACACGTGCCGATGAGGTCATACATGTGGATCCCAAAGATGTAATTATCCTCGAAGGAATCCTTGTTCTGGAAGATAAACGATTAAGAGATTTGATGGATATTAAATTATTTGTAGATACAGATTCGGATTTACGTATAATTCGTCGTATTGAGCGAGATATTAAAGAACGAGGCAGAACAATCGACTCTGTTATCGAACAATATCTGACGGCTGTCCGGCCAATGCATAACTTATTTATTGAGCCAACAAAAAGGTACGCAGATGTCATTATCCCAGAAGGTGGAGAAAATGAAGTTGCGATCGATTTAATGGTAACAAAAATTAAAACAATTCTTGAAACTACTACAATTGTGTAATATGATGATGGAGTGTTGGAATTAATTAGCATATACAAATAGTACGTTTTCAAACCGAATTCGGTTATTAGTTAAGTGGGCGCAGGGACTTCTAATCATTCCCCAAGCCTCATATGCTTAACTACTAACCGGGTTTTATTATTACAGCCTAAATAGAAAACGATTGCATTTTCTTTAGCAAGGTGTGTATAGTATTGTTTCAAAGTATAATTCGTGAAGATTTAAGGAGTGAACTAATTTGGCAAATGAAAAACAATATCCAATGACATTGGCTGGTAAACAGAAGTTGGAAGAAGAATTGGAACATTTGATTACTGTTAAACGTAAAGAGGTAGTAGAGCGTATTAAAATTGCTAGAAGTTTCGGGGACTTATCTGAGAATTCCGAGTATGACTCAGCGAAAGAAGAACAAGGGTTTGTAGAAGGCCGTATCACTACAATTGAATCTATGTTACGTAATGCATTGATTATAGAAGAATCTGGTGAAAGTGATGTTGTTACTTTAGGTAAAACTGTTTCTTTCGTAGAACTCCCAGATGGTGACGAAGAAGAATATACAATCGTTGGTTCAGCAGAAGCAGATCCTTTTGAAGGCCGTATTTCAAACGATTCCCCAATCGCGAGAGCTTTATTGGGTCGTAAAGTGGACGATATTGTTAAATTAACAACTCCGGGCGGAGATATGGAAGTACGTATCGTTTCAATTAAAACGGCTAATTAATTCCGGTTTCTTGGTGTCCTTTCTATTTGGCTTTATACATAGCCTGTCAATTAGGATTCTTTTATAAAGGGAAAAGTTAGTTTATATATCCATCAAAAGGTTCAATTCTAACAATATTTGAATACCAAAGTCGGCGAAATCATATAAAGGTTTTGTCGACTTTTTCATTTACTTTAAAAATTTGACAAGAATATTAAATATAGCCATATTGATGGCTTTAAAACGGAATCTTGATACAATAAAGCTAATGAGGTAAAGGGGGATTCAGTTTATGTCTAAAGGACAAGAATCTTTAACGCGTTCAGAAAATAAAAGATATGATCAGCGGAAACAGAAAAACAAAATGGACAAAATCTTGAATATCTTAATCGCTGTCGTTTCAATCCTTATCATATTAAATGTAGTCGCAATTTTTAATGATGATGACCACGAAAAAGAACAGGCGGATGAAACGGTTGAAAAACAAAATTTAAATAATAACGTTGAAAAAGAAGATACTAAAAGTGCCGATGCAACGGATAAAAATGTGGTGTCTGCCGAGGGGATAGAACGTGTGGAGCCGGAATCTGGAGAGCAAACAAATCCGGATCAAGATTCCGATTCAAATATCATTGTTCAAGCATCGAATGATCCGATGGTTGAAGAGGTCATTATTAATCCGGAGTGGAAAGTAAATCCAACAAAACAACAAGGCGAACACGTTTCTGCATACGAAAAAGGCCATCCCGATTACGAAGAAAAGTTACAAGCTTTTCGTCAAGCTGTTCAATTGGATGAAAGCAATACAATCTTTTGGTCAGTAAAGAACAATGGCGGGCCAAATAGCTCGGTGGCAGTTGTATCTTCAGGTGATAAGACTGAAAATTACCGGATTTATATTGAATGGTTGGAAAATGAAGGATGGAAACCTGTAAAAGTCGAAAAGCTGAATCAATCTGTAGGTACAAGATAACCAATCTATTGACGTTGCAGCATATATTCTTTAATATATGTGTGTCAAGAATTGGAGGAATTATTTATGAAAATTGCAGTAATCGGGGCAATGGAAGAAGAAGTTGAATTACTAAGAAACGCACTATCAAATAGTAAAGCAACGACAATTGCCAATAGTGAATATACAACAGGAAGTTACATGGACAAAGAGATTGTCTTGCTGAAAAGTGGAATTGGAAAAGTAAATGCCGCTATGACTACTACAGCACTCCTTTACGAGTTTAAACCAGATGTTGTCATTAATACAGGTTCGGCTGGTGGATACGATCCTGCTCTGGAAGTGGGGGCGGTTGTTATTTCCGATGAAGTGCGCCATCATGATGTGGATGTAACAATTTTTAATTATGAAATGGGTCAAGTCCCACAATTACCTCCGGCTTTCAAGGCGGATGAGCGTTTAATGAGACTGGCAGAAGAGGCTGTTTCCGAAATTTCCGAGCATCAATATGGGGTAGGTTTAATTTGCTCCGGAGATTCATTTATGAACGATCCAGAACGTGTAGCCAAAGTAAGGGAGTATTTCCCACAAATGAAAGCCGTTGAGATGGAAGCAGCTGCCGTGGCGCAAGTATGCTATCAGTTTAAAACACCTTTTGTAGTCATTCGCGCATTATCTGATATCGCCGGAAAAGAATCCAACATTAGCTTTGATGAATTTTTACCTGTTGCAGCAAAGCATTCTACGGAAATTGTATTAAAAACAATTGAGAAACTGTAATTCTTCACCCTTTGTTCATAAACGAACTTGAAGCGGAGAAAAAATCAAAGTAATATAGAATTATGAAAGTGTTAGGAGGTTAGGCTATGTTAATGCTTATGGCAGGTTCTGTAGCGATTACAGCGATTTTGGGAATTATTATTTATTCTGGAGCTAAAGAAAAAACATACTACTAAAAAGAGGGCTCATTAAGGTTAACGGTAACCTTAATGAGCTTATTTTAATTGTCAAAATGGGAGGATTCCATTTCTGCTTTACGAATTTCTTTTTCAGCTTGATTATGCTTAAATTGCTGATAGAGCTTTACAAGTGCACGCTTCTCTATTCGTGATACATAACTTCTGGAAATTTTAAGTTTTTTGGCTATTTCCTTTTGAGTTAACGGGTCGTTATTGTTTAATCCATACCGATATACAATAATCTCGAGTTCCCTGGCATCCAAAGTATTTAAATAAGCATACAACTGCTCAAAGCTTTCTTTTTGCTCGATTTTATCGATGGCAGGTTGTTCTTCCATTTGCAGTAAATCACGAATTTGAAGAGATTGACCTTCCTTGTCTACTCCAATTGGTTCAAACAGAGATACATCTTTTTGCACTTTTTTTTGTGCGCGTAAATGCATGAGTATTTCATTCTCAATACAACGTGCCGCATAAGTGGCTAGACGGGTCTTTTTATCGGGTGTGTAGCTGCTGACTGCTTTCATCAACCCGATGGTGCCAATCGATATATAATCGTCTAGTTGTTCATGCTGAGGGTGGAATTTCTTGACGACGTGTGCGACAAGCCTCATATTTCTTTCAATCAAGTCAAGACGTGCTTGTTCATCGCCGGCCATGAAACGTTCAATTGCTTTTGCTTCTTCTTCTTTTGTAAAAGGCCGATGAAAAGCCTGCCCCTTTAAATAACCAAGTAATGACGGAATGTCCAGCCAAAGCTGCATTAGTGATGCAAAAATTCCGCTCAATCACGTCATCCTTTCTGCTTTTTTCGACATTATATGATAAACTTCACTGGAAAATGAGTAGTGGCGATCAAATTAAGAAAAGTATAAAAAAAACGATGCAATCATGAGCGATGCATCGAAAAGTTTAAACTTTTTTTAGAGTCAATGTACAAATCATAAGGACGGAGAGTATGGGGAAAAGAAATAAATAAAATTGAGGACCGACTGCAGGGATCAGAAAATATGAAAATGTTAAAAAAGTTCCAGCAGCAGTGATAGGTAATCCTACAAAATAGCCTGTAGCTTCGGAAATATTGAAGCGGGCCAAGCGGTATGCCCCACAAGCAATATATAGAATGGTGAAGATTATCCCAATCATCCCGAAATCGGCCAAAATAATTTCGTACATTAATAGAGCGGGGGCTACACCGAATGATATAATATCACCCATAGAGTCCAACTGTTTGCCAAGCTCCGATTCTTGATTGAATTTTCTTGCTACCTTGCCATCATACCGATCCAAAAATGCAGCAATGAAAATAAACAAAACACTATAACTATATGCTTCATTTAATGTTGCCATAATCGAGGCACCACCGAAAGACAAATTACAAAGTGTAATTAGATTAGCAGCGTGCGATTTAATTTTTTTAATCGTGGAATCCACCATATGGATAATAAACATGGGGAAACACTCCTTTGCGCTAAATATATTTATATATTATACTTCGAAACAGCATAAATTGTAAGTCAATAAAAATACCTTAACATTACATAAAAAATTAAGAGATTTATCGGGGGTTACTTATGAAAGAAAAAATTTATCAATCACTAATTGAACTTACGAACGGAAAATACAGTTCATTACTACTGAAGAGGCTTGTAAGTTCACCGATGAGCAAAAATCTTATCGGACGGTACAGTAAAGTATACGAAATAGATACAACCGAGGTTTCAAGTGATTTAGATAGTTTTGCAAGTTTACAAGATTTCTTCACTAGGCAGTTAAAAAAAGAAGCTAGACCTGTGAATCAGTCGTCCAATCTCTTCGTCAGCCCCGTTGATGCAAAGGTTGAGAGCTATGGCCGAATAGATGAGGCAGCGATATTTACAGTAAAAGGCAAGCCGTATACAATCATGGAATTGATGGGGAATGAGCATGTTATAGATAAATATAGAAAAGGGAAATATGTTGTATTTTATTTAAGTCCCGCTAATTACCATCGAATCCACAGTCCAATAGATGGTACGGTGATTCGCCAATATTCACTTGGGAATAAATCTTACCCGGTAAATCAGTTGGGGTTGACTTACGGTAAAAATCCCATCAGTAAAAACTATCGCATGGTCAGTGAAGTAAAAGTTCATGACAAGAAACATGTGACCCTTGTAAAGGTGGGAGCGATGTTTGTGAATTCAATTACCTTAACAAATGTATCAACTGCTTGGAAAAAAGGTGAAGAGATAGGCTTCTTTGGGTTTGGTTCAACGGTCGTTATGTTATTTGAAGAAGACTTTGTAACCTTTACTGAAAATATTAAAAAAGGGCATAATGTGAAGATGGGAGAACCAATCGCAAGTATGTTATAATTGTCCAATGAGAATCTTTACTATCAGAGGAACCATCCTCCAAATGCATAAAAGGTATCATATAATTTTTTGAAGGAGTTAAGGCTTTGTATAATTTTTTATTGCCGAAAGAGTTTGTAACTACTGTATTCGAAATTACACCGGAAAAATTAGCTTCCCTTGGCATTAAAGGGGTTATAACAGATTTGGATAATACCTTGATCGAATGGGACAGACCGGATGCGACAGAAGAAATTGCTGCTTGGATGAAACTAATGCAAGATGCAGGGATCCGCGTCATTATTGCATCGAATAATAATCAAGAACGTGTAAAACGATTTGCTGAACCGCTGGGTATTCCGTTTATCTATCGAGCAAAAAAACCTCTTGGGGCAGCATACTATGCTGCAATGAAAGAAATACGCTTGAAAAGTAATGAGGTGGCAATGGTTGGCGATCAATTATTGACGGATATAATGGGTGCAAATCGTTTGAAATTATATACATTTCTAGTCCGACCTGTTGCAGAGTCGGATGGTTTTGTTACGCTTTTTAATCGTTTTATAGAACGACGTGTCTTTAATATGCTAAAGCGCAAAGGAATTAAAACTTGGGAGGAACAATAATGAGTGAAATGCCTAGCTGTATCGGCTGTGGAGCTATTATTCAAATAGAGAATCCGAAAGAATTGGGATATGCACCGCCATCTTCATTAGAAAAAGAGGCGATTATCTGCCAAAGATGTTTTCGCTTGAAAAATTATAATGAAATTCAACCTGTTAGTTTAACGGATGACGACTTTCTGCGAATCTTGAACGGACTTGGGGAGCAACAAGGATTAATCGTTAAAATTGTCGATATTTTCGACTTTAATGGGAGCTGGTTACCCGGTCTTCACCGTTTCGTAGGAAAGAATCCGGTGTTATTGGTTGCCAATAAAGCGGATTTACTGCCTAAATCAGTGAAGCCTAAGAAGGTGATCAACTGGCTTAAACGTGAAGCTCGAAGCTTGGGCCTGCAACCAATTGATGTAATCCTTGTAAGCGCCCATAAAGGGATGGGTATGGAAGAGGTAGTGGATGCGATTGAAATGCACCGTAATGGCAAGGATGTTTACGTTGTTGGTTCCACGAATGTAGGAAAGTCCACTTTTATCAACCGAATTATCAAACAGGCAACTGGTGAAGGAAATGTCATCACGACTTCCCATTTCCCTGGAACAACGCTGGACATGATTGAAATTCCCCTTGATGATGGAGCAGCTATTTATGATACACCTGGCATAATCAATCATCATCAAATGGCACATCATATCGATTCAAGTGAATTAAAATATATCACGCCCAAAAAAGAAATTAAGCCGAAAGTATACCAGCAAAATGAAGGGCAAACTTTATTTATCGGTGCACTTGCTCGCTTTGATTTCGTAAAGGGTGATCGTTCCGCCTTTACAGTCTATGCTGCAAATGATTTGCCGATTCACCGAACAAAGCTTGAAAAAGCGGACAAGTTGTATGAAGAGCATAAAGGGGAGCTCCTTTCACCGCCATCGAAGGAGCATATACATCTGCTTCCTGAGCTTGTACGACACGAATTCGCCATTAAAGAGGGGAAGACCGATGTGGTCATTTCTGGATTGGGTTGGATTACCGTGCAGCATGCAAATGTTGTCATTGCCGCACATGCTCCTAAAGGGGTAGAGGTGTTTATTCGTCCATCTTTAATATAAATTATTGATGGCAGATAGTATAAACAAGGAAGACGAGGTTATCGAAATGAAAAAATGGTTTGCTGTGATCGGGGATCCGATTAATCATTCGAAATCCCCCAATATGCATGGCACTTGGTTCGACGAAATGAACATTGATGCAGCTTATATTCCGGTGCATGTGAAAAGCGAAGACTTGGAAAATGCTGTCGCTTCGTTAAAAATACTAGGGGCAAGTGGATGGAACGTCACGATACCACATAAACAAACCATCATTCCATATTTAGATGAACTCGATCCTCTTGCTGAAAAAATGGGTGCCGTCAATACGGTGGTGCACCTTCCTGATGGACGACTGAAAGGATACAACACGGATGGAGCGGGATTTGTCCATTCACTGGAAGAAGTAATAGGCAAAGAGAAGAAAAATCTCGAAGTGCTGTTGATTGGTGCAGGAGGTGCAGCGCGGGGCATTGCCTTTGCATTGCAGCAATATGGTTATCCCAATATATCGGTTACCAATCGTACAGTTTTAAAAGCCGAGGAGATTGTCTCGGAGCTAGGTGAAGGTCGAGCGCTTTCGATAGAAGAGGCTGAACAATCGCTGGACAAGTTCGGCATTGTGATACAGTCCACTTCTGCTGGACTTGGCAATAGTGAATTTATTTTGCCTTTATCCCTTGAAAAGTTACATGAAGGAGCAATTGTTTCGGATATTGTGTATAATCCATTAATGACACCATTTTTATTGGAGGCACAAATGAAGGGCGCCAAAATTGTAAATGGTCTTGGAATGTTCGTCCACCAAGGAGCAATCGCATTTAATTATTGGTTAGAACAGTATCCAAACACAAATAATATGATAAAAAGATTAACTGATGAATTAGAGCATAGTTAATTTAGGAGGAAACAACGTTTTATGCTTACAGGCAAACAAAAAAGATTTTTACGTGCAGAAGCACATCATTTAACACCGATTTTCCAAGTGGGCAAAGGTGGCGTAAACGATCAAATGATCAGTCAATTACGTGACGTATTGGAAGCCCGTGAATTAATAAAAGTACGTATTTTAGACAATTGTGAAGAAGATAAGCATGATGTTGCAAATGCTCTTGCCAAAGGAACTGGTGCTGAACTTGTGCAACTGATCGGATTGACGGTTGTTTTATATAAAGAGTCTAGAAATAACAAAAAGATCGTATTACCAAAAGTAAACAAGAAATAAGGTGTGAGCAATGAAGAAAGTTGGCATTTTAGGTGGGACGTTCAACCCACCTCATATCGGACATTTAATAATGGCAAATGAAGCGTATCATGCGCTTTTTCTTGATGAAATCCGATTTATGCCAAATGCAATTGCACCACATAAACATTTGGTCGATGACGCATCGATGGAAAATCGGCTCAAAATGGTAGAAATCGCTATCAAGCCCTATGATCATTTCAAAGTTGAACCAATTGAATTGGAGCTTGGCGGCGTATCTTATACGTACCATACGATGTTGGAGTTATCGAAACGGGAGCCGGATGTTCAATTTTATTTCATCATCGGAGGCGATATGATCGATTCCCTCCATAATTGGTACAAGATAGACGAACTGATGAAGCTGGTACGATTTGTTGGATTGAAAAGGCCGGGATCTAAGTCGTCCACTACATATGACGTAAAAATTGTGGAGGCTCCTGAAATCGATTTATCTTCCACATTCATTAGGGAACGATTTAAGACAGGTAGAACATTGCTATTCCTATTGCCCGATGGTGTGGAAAGTTATATTCGGAAGGAAGGTCTATATGGAACGCGATAAGTTTTTAGCAGCAATAAAACCACGTATGCCTGAAAAAAGATATATTCATACTATTGGGGTAATGGAAACAGCGCTTCACCTATCCGGGAAATATGGCGAGGATCCCACCGCCGCTGAAACAGCTGCCATCCTGCATGATATTGCAAAGTATGCCGATGAAGATTGGATGCGCACCATTGTGAAAGAAAAGGGGCTGGATTCGAGACTTGTGGATTGGGGCTCTGAAATTTTGCATGGTCCCATAGGGGCATGGATAGCTGAAACTGAATTTAATATTAAAAATGAAGATATCTTGAATGCCATTCGTTTTCATACAACTGGCAGGGCAGGTATGTCAAAATTAGAGAAAATCATTTATATAGCAGATATGATCGAGCCGAACCGGAAATTTGTCGGCGTGGAAGAGCTTAGAGAAGCAGCGCATGAGAATTTGGATAAGGCTATGAAAGCATGTATTAGTCATTCAATCAGGTTTTTAGTCGACACCGAGCAACCGATCTACCCGGTATCGATCGAATGCTTCAATGATGTTATTTCAAGAAACGCCTAGGCGTTATAGAGAGGAAAAGTGGAGAATGAACCAAACATTACTGGAAATTGTTTATAAAGCACTAGATGATAAAAGGGCTGAAGATATTGTTGTTTTGAATATGGAAAACATCTCATTACTTGCAGATTACTTCCTGATTTGCAACGGTAACTCTGACCGACAAGCGCAAGCAATTGCACGAGAAGTTCAGGAAAAAGCGCAAGAAAACGGCTATGAGGTAAAACGAATTGAAGGATTTGACTCTGCACGCTGGATTCTAGTAGACCTTGGAGATATTGTCGTACACATCTTCCATAAAGACGAACGAGCATTTTATAATCTAGAACGCCTTTGGGGAGATGCGCCTCAACTTGATTTGCCAACAGTAGAATGATGAACTCAAGCTACGAAAGATTTGCCTTTGTGTACGATGAATTAATGCAAGATGTTCCGTATGAACAATATGTGAACTGGGTAAAGAAACATGCTCCAAATGAAAAATATCCTAGATTATTGGATGTTGGCTGTGGCACAGGCACCCTTTCTCTTCTTTTCCATCAAAAAGGATATGAAGTGAGTGGAATCGATTTATCCGAGGAAATGTTGGCCGTTGCTTATGAACGCCTCCAAGCGAACGGCGTTGCAATCCCATTGTTTGCAATGTCAATGGATGAATTGGAAGGTTTCTCCGATTTAGATGTTGTAACCATCCCGGTTGATTCCATTAACTATTTGGGGAAATCTGAAGCGGTGGTTGAAACATTGAAGAGAATTTATGATTCTTTACGTAAGGGTGGACAATTATTTTTTGATGTTCATTCATTATTTAAAATGGATCATATTTTTATGGAAAGCCCATTCACTTACGACGATGGGGAGGTCACCTATATCTGGTTTACGGAGCCCGGTGAATTTGAACATTCAATTTATCACCAGATGACCTTCTTCGTAAAAGAACAGGGGAGCAGCTTGTTTGAACGGTTCGAAGAGGAACATTTTCAAAGAACGTTCCCTGCCAATCAATATGTAGAATGGTTAAAGGAAATTGGTTTTACAGATGTAGAAGTAACAGCGGACTGGACTGACGAAAGTCCGACGGAAGAAAGTGAACGGATTTTTATCCGGGCAATTAAATAAAAATAATCACGATTTAGACACTTTTCAAAAGAAGGTAAATTATGTATATTATAAATATACTCCATATGATTTACCTCTTTAGAGAGGTGTTTTTTATCATTTTGCAAGCGATAAAAAAGTATGGACGAGTAATGCTATTCCCCGGCATTATTTGTGCCATTCTCCTTTATATTTTCCTCCAGCAAGACCCTTCGAATAAAGAAGAAGCCTATACAATAACTACAATTCCACAACAACAAAGTGAAGAAGTGATTCGTGATGAGGCCACTGAGTCAGCAGAGAAATCGATTGAAAAAATCATGGTTGATATTAAAGGTGCTGTAAAATCACCAGGTGTATATGAGTTAACAACCTTCGATCGAGTCATCGATGCAATTGAAAGAGCGGGAGGCTATACAGCAGATGCTCAATCTGTAGCAGTGAATCACGCACAAAAGCTGCAGGATGAAATGGTAATCTATATACCAAAAACTGGCGAGGAGCCAGTTCAAAGTTTTGCAAGTGGCCAAATATCAAGTTCTCCCGCCACATCGGATAACTCGCTTGATGATAAGGTGGATTTGAATAGTGCCGATGAGGGGCGCTTAACAACACTGCCGGGAATTGGGCCATCGAAAGCTCAGGCAATCATCGCCTATCGTGAGGAAAGCGGGCCATACAAAACAATAGAGGATTTAAAAAATGTATCGGGCATCGGTGATAAAACCTTTGAAAAATTAAAAGATAAAATTATCGTAAAGTAAGAAATTACAAATAGATCCCGCATTGCATAAACTTGTTTTTGCATCTAAACTAGTAATTAGATAGTTTGGAGGTAATCATATGGAGCGAATTACATGGGATCAATTTTTTATGGCGCAAAGCCATCTATTGGCCATGAGAAGTACATGTGCCAGATTGGCTGTTGGCGCAACAATTGTTCGAGAGACAAGGATTATTGCGGGTGGCTATAATGGTTCGATTTCAGGAGATGAACATTGTATTGAAGATGGTTGCTATGTTGTGGACAATCATTGCGTCCGTACGGTTCATGCCGAAACAAATGCACTATTGCAATGTGCGAAATATGGTACCCCGGCAGATGGTGCGGATATTTATGTGACACATTTTCCTTGTTTACCTTGCTCGAAAACAATTATTCAAGCAGGGATTAGAAACTTATACTATGCAAAAGACTATAAAAATAGCGAATATGCTTTAGAATTATTCCGGAAGGCCAATGTACAAGTTGTACAAATTCCTTTTGACGAGGCAAAAATCGACTTTTTGCAAAATCAAAAGCTCGAGCTTGCAGTAAATATGCTGGATAAATTGAGAAGTCTTGGAGCTTCCAAAGAAGAACTACAACCTTTTGAAGAGAAGGTGAAACAATTATTTGATCTCGTTCAAGCATAAATGCATTTTCTATGCCTTATCGGTTCTCGTTGCTTCCATTGCAGCTCACGAATCGGTGAGGTTCTTGTTTTTATTGGCGCCGTTTTCTCTGTTTCTTCGTTTCAAAAAAATTAGTATGCTGCATGTCGCTGGCATCACCATCACCGCTTTAAGCAGCTATATTTACTTTACGTACTTGCTGCAGCAATTCGAAGATCCCCTCCAGGTTCCGGCTTCCTTAACATGGACAGATGAATATAAAATTAATGGCGATACATTACGTGGTTTTATGAAAGATGACAGAGGCAGAAATGTGTATGCAGTTTATAGATTTAAGTCTGAACAGGAAAAGCTTGATTACCAGAAGCAATCGTTAGTTGGAAATCGTTACTTAGTAACAGGAGAGGTGGTGGAGCCTTATCAACCAAATCATGACTACGCCTTCAACATGAGTAATTATTTAAAAAGCAAGGGTTCTCTAGGTATTGTTGAAGTAACCAATTGGAATTTTGAAGGGAAAAGTCAAAGTCTTTATCAAAAAATTGCCAAACAACGCTTCAACGTAAAACGACACATTGAGGAAAGCTTTCCGCCATCACTTGTTGCCGAAGCCCAAGCCCTTATTATCGGACTGCAGGAAAATGTGGACGAACATACAACGAGGGCCTATCAGAAATTGGGAATCACCCATTTATTTGCAATTTCAGGCCTGCATATAGCGATTGTGGCGTTTATTTTCTTTCAGGGTCTTCTGAGGTTGGGAGTGAGAAGGGAGCTTGCGTCTGGTGTTCTCTTGGTCGTTTTGCCTATCTACGCTGTTCTTGCGGGTGGAGCCCCCTCGGTTTGGAGAGCGGTGATGGTTGTTGAACTGATCATGATTAGCCGCTTAAGGGGGAAGTTGGCAGCGGATGATGCCCTCTCGATAAGTTTTATATTGTTTGTCTTATTGCAACCTTGGTCTGTCTACCAAATTGGTTTTCAATTATCCTATTTGGCAACAGCCAGCCTCATATTTTCAAGCCGTCTTATCAACCGCCATCCTTCGTGGATTATTCAATCATTCCTCATCACCTTTGTATCTCAACTACTTGTGTATCCTCTATTACTCTTTCAGTTTTATGAATTAAGTCTCTCCTCACTGATTGTGAATATTTTCTTCGTTCCTCTTTTCTCATTTATCATTCTGCCCATCAATCTTATTTTATTGGCAATCTCTTATATTGCTGAACCATTAACTAATCTGCTGTTTCAACTTTATGAACCTTCAAGAGCTGCCCTTACAGCATTTATCGACATCCTGCAGGGAATACCTTATCAGATGTGGACCCCTGGAAAGCCTCCACTTACTTTGATTGCTATAGCTTATATCGGGGTTTTTGCGACGTTTTATCTTTTAGATAGAAGGAGTAAGCTATTGAAGGTTATTTCTGTTCTTCTTCTACCTGCGCTTATTGTTCATTATGGCGGGAAGTTGACCAATGATTTAATCATTACCTTTATCAATGTTGGTCAAGGAGATTGTATACTGGTCGAACTGCCTCTTAAGAGTGAAGTTTATTTAATTGATTCAGGCGGGGTATTGCGGTTTAACGAGGAAGGTTGGAAGAATAGCCGCAACCCTTATGAGGTAGGCAGGGATATTGTGGTGCCTTTTCTAAAGGGGAAGGGGATCCAAAAAATTGATAAACTCATCCTAACGCATGCCGACAGTGATCATGTTGAAGGAGCGGAGGAGATAGTGCAGGAAATCCAAATTGGGGAAATACACATTTCACCAGGTTCGTATAAAAAGGATGTCATGAACGATTTGGTGATCGAATCAGAGAGACGAAATATACCAATCATAGAGCAAATCGCGAATGTCTCTTGGAACAAAGCGGGGTTTACATTTACTTACCTTTGGCCGAATGAAACAACATACGAAGGGAATAATGATTCACTCGTACTATACGTAACGTCAGATCGTTTTGAAGGGCTTTTCATGGGTGATGTAGAAGAGGAGGGGGAAGAGTCGATTATCCGACAATATCCAT
The DNA here is from genome assembly GCF_000772955.1 of Ureibacillus sinduriensis BLB-1 = JCM 15800. GTDB lineage: Bacteria > Bacillota > Bacilli > Bacillales_A > Planococcaceae > Ureibacillus > Ureibacillus sinduriensis. The sequence goes on from NZ_JPVO01000054.1 coordinate 168,276, forward strand.
CCTTGGCCCATATTGATGTTTTGAAAGCGGGGCATCACGGTAGTAAAACGTCCAGTAGTGAAGTCTTTTTAGAAAGAATAAAGCCAGCTATTACCATTTTCAGTGCAGGAGAAGGTAATCGCTACGGGCATCCTCACAAGGAAGTGGTGGAACGTTTTCAAGAGCTGGGACTGCCTACTTTCACCACTGGGGAAGATGGGACTATTGAGCTGCGCATAAGTGGGGAAACAATGAAGTTAAGGACAAGTAACTCAAAGTGAATGAAAAAAGGGGAATCTCAAGTTAAACTTGAATTCCCCTTTTCGCGGTAGCCTTATTATGCAGCTACATCAACAATGATTGCGATAATAAACATAATTGCAAAAAATACGAATGAAACGCCAAATCCTACACCAGCATCAATTGCTTGGTTACGCATAGATGCGCCGTTTTTTCCTTCAAAAGGATTGTGAGTTACAACGTTTTCATCATGTGATGACATACTTATCCCTCCTACTCAACATCAATTATAAGTGAATATATTATAAAAAGCTATATCCAATAAATCAATTTCTACTAACTACCTTTTGTATAATCGAAAATTTTTATACATAGATGATAGAAAATAAAAAACGTGTATACTTATAAATATGACTTTGTAGTAGGAGGAAGCAATATGTTTACAAAAGTTTGGAAAGAGATAAAAAATGGGCAAATTGCTCCTGTATATTGTATTTATGGAGAGGAAACTTATTTTATCGATGAAACCATCAAACGGATCAAACAAGGGCTGAATACAGCGGAAGAAGCAGAGGTAATCACTTTCGATATGGGAGAATCGCCTGTTGATTCCGTCATTGATGAAGCAGATACATTTCCATTTTTTTCAGAAAGAAAATTGGTTATCGCTAAAAATGCTTCTTTTTTAAAAGCGACGGAAAAAGGGAAAGAGAAAATAGACCATAACCTGAAGCGGCTCGAACATTGGTTGCAACAGCCATCCGAATTTTGTGTCACGGTATTCGTAGCCCCTTATGAGAAATTGGATGAACGTAAAAAAATTACTAAGATAATGAAAGAAAAAAGCATCCTTCTGCATGCCGAAACACCACAAGAGAATGATTTGGGCACCTGGATTCGAAGTGAGGTAAATCGTTTTGAAAAAAGCATTAACGACGAAGCGGTGAATAAGTTAGTCGAGATGGTTGGGTCGAATATGCTACAACTACAGATTGAAATTGAAAAAATTGCATTATATTTGGGAGAAGAAAAACAAATTACCGTAAATTTGGTAGAAGAGTTGGTTGCAAAGACTTTGGAGCATGATGCCTTTAAAATGCTGAATGCTTATTTATCGAACAATGTACCAGTGGCTCTTCAAATTTACCATGATTTGCTCAGACAAAAGGAAGAGCCGATTATGTTGGTTGGACTTCTCGCTTCAAATATCCGGACAATGAACAATGTATATTATTTGCAAAAAAAAGGTTATCATCCAAATCAAATCTCAAAACAATTAAAAGTTCACCCATATCGAGTGAAACTAATGTTGGAAACAAGAGATCGACCGAGTGAGGAAAGGTTATTGAAAGCCCTCAAAAATCTATCCGAAATTGACTTGAAATTAAAGTCGGTCAGCGGTAATCGAGAGAGGTATTTAGAAATGTTCCTTCTTAAAGCGATATAAATCTATTGGAGTATTTTTACCCTTCTCATTTAAAACTATTTACAAAATCTGTTATATTAAGTTAAACATATTTCTCTAGAAAGAAAGGACTTCTCATGGACTATCAATTTAAGTTTTGGAATTCTCTATTAAATCCTAGTAAACTCGCATTTGCACTAGATAATCAAGAACAGGGTTATCAAATGAAAGGTTATCAGAGCCGATTTTTTATACTCCTCGGATTAACCATTTTATTTTTTGTCACAAGAAATATTTGGGGGATGGGTACTGAGAATTTGTCTTACCTCATGGCGGCCAATGTGGAAGAAGAATATATTGCAAGCCGCTACTTATCTCTATTTGGGGCTGCGGTAAAGGGGTTATTATTCTTTGCTTTTCATTACTATATTATCTCATTATGCCTTTCGATTCTGACAGATCATTCCTTTAAAGCAATTTCAAAAATACAACTATTCGTGATTGCTAGTATTCTAATAGAAAAATTAATCCTATTTTTAGTCTTCGCCATGTCCGGTTTTACGACCGCAATTTCGTTCCTGTCTTTAGGTCCTGTCAGTACATATATTACGGATGATAGTTTTGTGATCTTCTTTTTTAATCAACTGACGATTGCGACAGCTGCTACCATTTTTATTCAGTATAAAGTTTTATCGAAATGGGAAGTGGAGGGCAAGCGAATGTTACTGGCGAAAATTATTGCTGTTCAAATTTTCTTTGCGCTAGTAACAGCTGGGATTAGTATATTACCTCTCTATGATTATATTTCTAAGGTGGTAGGTTTATGAAACGGGTTAGAGCGATTTATATTGGAACAGGCATTTTATTGTTAGCGATTTTAATAATGAATTGCATCATTATTTTTAAAGACAATAGCAAAATTGCACGGTCTTACTATATATCGGAATATGAAAGAGTGGAACTGGATCAGCAAAGAGGTTATTTGGAGAAAGAAGCGATGATTGTGCCGGAGGAGGAAATCCGAATTACGGCAGATGCAAATGCACTTGCCCAAATTTCTGTTCGGCCTGGACAAAAGGTGAGTATGAATGAAATCATTGCATCCTATAAAACTGATGAGATTGCCCAGGAACAGTCCAAACTTCAATCCGAGATAAATGCGTACGAAAGAGAATTGAACACCTTAGAAGGCATTCTGGAGCGCTTGGAGGCGCAGGGTGTTGAAGATCCGATCACTTCCATTGATTCGGAACAAGTGGGGGATGAATTATCTGTAACTGTTGAGACAGAAATCACGCAAGGCTCTCCTTTCGAAGCAATCGCGACTATCCAGAAGCAGATGGCCGAGGTTGAAAGAAATATGGAGATATTGCAAGAGAGGATCTCCGAGCTTAGTTTCTCAAATGTACTCTCAAGCCCAATCGAAGGAGTGATCGGGGAGATTGTGGAAGAAAACGGTAATATAACTTTCGTTATGTATACTGATGAGAAGAACTTAATCACCTACATATCACAGCAAGAGTGGGAGCAGGTCATGGAGAACCAAACCGTTGAACTGGAGCGATCTCTGGTTGATCACGAAGGGGATACTCTCCTTCAAACTGATACGGAAGATATGAATGGTTTAGAAGAGAATGAGGATGAAGAATTGTTGGGTGTTGTAGTGGAGAAACAAGATATTCCGGCTACGGATTCATTATGGTTCGAAGAAATGGGGAAGGTGGCAGAAATCCCGGAACCGCTCTCATTCGAAGTAAGGGTAGATCTGGATAGCTCAATATTGAACAAGCCATACGCGAGCTTGACAAGTGCAAAAATTATCATCAATGAAGCCTCCAATGCACTGAGAGTAAAGAAGGATTGGCTTGTTGAAAAAAAAGTCGCTACTGATGAAGGGACAACTGAAGTAGAATATATTTATTCAATCGATGAGGATGGCAAAATACGTACGAATGAGGTCAAAGTTGCTTTCGAAGATAACGGGGAAACGATTTTGACCAGCAATTTGATAAATGGCGAAATCATCTTCCATGATCGCGTGAAGGATGAATTATCCAATGCATTCTTCCCAATGCCCTCTGAAATCCCAAGTAAAGCCATTCTGCAGCAACTTGATTGGAAGCAATATGCCAAATATTTAATTTTTTAAAATTACGAGGCCGGGACTAAGTAAAAATTTCTTAGAATAATGGGAAAACCTATATTAAGAAATTGATATTATGTAAATTGATTGGAGTGGCGGGGCGACTCCTGGAGGAACTGCATGAGGGAGAGACTACAGGCTCGAGCCATGCCGTTGGATGCGCGTCCTTCGCAATTTAGACTACATCAAGAAAAACCATTTTCCTTCTTTCGGGAAAATGGTTTTTTTCGGCTTATGTCCGAGCCTTTTTTATTTTTTGGAGAACGAAAAAGAGGTTTTCCAAATCATAAAAATAATGATTTTGGAAAACCTCTTAATGATTAGTTAGCTTTTTTAGCTAAACGTGATTTTTTACGAGCTGCAGCGTTTTTATGGATAAGACCTTTAGATGCTGCAGAATCAAGTGCTTTGCTAGCTGCTACTACTAATTCAGTAGCGTTGTCAGCATTGTTAGCAAGTGCTTGCTCAGCTTTTTTCACTGTAGTACGCATAGCTGATTTAGCTTGAGCGTTAGCTGCGTTAGCTTTTTCAGCAACTTTAACACGTTTAATTGCAGATTTAATGTTTGGCATATCTTTCACCTCCTAAATAAGGTACGAGATGAGTTATCTTCTCACTATTTTCGTTTGTCAATACAACAAAAATCATTCTACCAAACCACAGAGTTAATTGCAATAGATAAATGCAAAGAATATTTACTTGACAGTTTGTCCAACATATAAAAGAGGTGATTATGAATGATAGAAGTAAATTGGAGTAGAACCGATTTAATTGATGAATCAGCAGAAGTAGTAGAGCATCAGACCAAGCAGCAAAAGAATAGGCTTGACCAAACTAGTGGCGTTAATATTGATGAATTTAGCGAAGGTCGGGTCAAAGTAACAAAAGTAGTTGTTGATGAGCATGGGCAGGAGCAAATCGGGAAAAAGGAAGGAACATATATAACCCTTTCCGTCCCAACCTTAACCATAGATGATACGAACGGTTTTGAACAGCTGGAAAAATCGTTTACAAAATACCTTGATGATATTCATCAAGACATAGAGATTACCAAGGATAGCAAAGTCCTTGTAATCGGCTTGGGCAATAAAACAATAACACCTGATGCAATCGGCCCCTTTGCAATTGATTCAATGCAAAATGAACAATCGGAAAACCCAAGTGATCATTTTATTATGTACGCTCCAGGCGTAACTGGTCAGACCGGTTTTGAAACGAGTGATTTTATCCGTGCCCTCACCGAGAGAATCAAACCTTCCTTAGTATTGGTCATTGATGCATTGGCTACTAGGGGCAGTTCTCGTTTATGTAAAACCATTCAAATTACAAATACAGGGATTCACCCGGGATCGGGCGTAGGGAATCAGCGGACGGAAGTATCCAAGGAAGTAATGGGAGTGCCCGTCACGGCAATTGGTGTGCCGACGGTTGTGGATGCAACCGTTATTATAGCGGATGCAATCGATAATGTATTCCGTTCCATTGCTGCAAGAATAGAAGAAAAAGGAAAGCCTTCGGGTAAACTGTCTGTTTCTTCTTGGACACCTGATTCAAATCAAAGAGTAGATTTGAATCTAATTAAACCGATTTTTGGGGAGTGGTCGACTTGGTCTAATGAAGACCGACTTCAGTTATTTGAAGAGGCTTTTGCTTCCCATCCTGAAAGACTGATTGTAACTCCGAAAGAAGTGGATGTATGGATTACGAAATATTCAATCCTCATCAGCAAATGTCTCTTCAACTGGATGGAACATAAAGTGAAATAGTTCTAAAAGGACATCCTCCTCCATATGGTAGTGGAAGGAGAGGATGTCATGTTAAAAAAACTTAAAATTCTATCTGTGTTTCTAGTCTTCTTTTTTATGTTACCAATCATTACAGGACTATTGCCTTTTCCAAACAATGAAAAATACGAGCCTCCTATTGCTGAAGAAAAGCAAGTAGTCTATGCATCGACCAATGTTCAATCCGAGCAGAGCTCGGAAGAAGTGACGGCAACGCAAGTAACGACAACGGATGGGGCTGCAACAGAAGTGATAGCAACAGAAGGTAGCGCAACGGATGTTAAACCGGCTATGGATTCATTTGATGTATTGTTTGTTTTCACACATTCTCAAGAAACCTATAAACCGTTTGCAGAAAGTCAAACAGGAACCGTTGCTGTGTATGATGACAAAGCAAATTTGTTATCCATGTCGCAAGTTATGGAAGACTACTTTAAATTAAACGGTTTAAACGCAACCACACTTGATGTAGACATTATGGCTGAAACAGTCAAACAGGGTAAAACAATGGCTTCTTCTTATTCGACAGCACGCACTTTCATAAATCAAGAGTTAAAGAAAAAAGAGTATGACTTAATTTTGGATATCCATCGGGATGCAACTGGCCACAAGAAATCGACTATTTCATATAACAATGTGGGCTACGCTAAAACCGCATTCGTTATCGGGGCAGAAAATCCAAATTATAAGTCGAATTTAACCCATGCCAATTCTTTGAGTCAGGCTTTAAATAAAATAGTCCCCAATATATCAAGAGGGATTATTGAAAAATCCGGAGATGGGGTAGATGGGGTTTATAATCAGGATTTATCCAGTAATTTATTATTGATCGAAATTGGCGGAATCGATAACACCGAAGATGAGGTGTATCGAACAATCGCGGTTCTTGCACAGGCGATTGCCAATACCTTTGTGAATAAAGAAGGAAATGCCTAATCATTAAATAATGTGATGTGAATCATAATATTTTGCGTTTTTTCTCACTACATCATTGCTAAAGTTGTTGTGTCACTGCTATAATTCAAGTTAGTTTAGCCTTTTTTTGAAGGAATTGTAATATATAGACGATAACAGGTTACCAAGCTATCAGTACTAACAACTGACTGATAAAGGTTAATGCCTCCAGCGTATTCCAAAGGCTCAGGGCTTCTATTTGGAGAAGCCGCTTTGGTTATTTCCGGCAGATGCCGGAAATTAATACGTAGGAGGCGTATTTGATTAGGAGTGAACACGACATGAATCGAGAAGAACGTATAAAGCGACAACAAAACATTAGAAATTTCTCTATCATTGCCCATATCGATCACGGTAAATCCACATTGGCTGACCGTATTTTAGAGAAGACAAAATCAATCACTTCACGTGAAATGAAAGCACAGTTGCTGGATTCCATGGATTTGGAACGTGAACGGGGAATCACAATTAAATTAAATGCAGTTCAGCTGAAATATGTAGCTAGAGATGGTGAGACCTACACATTCCATTTAATCGACACACCGGGACACGTGGATTTTACATATGAGGTTTCGCGTAGTTTAGCAGCCTGCGAAGGGGCAATTTTAGTAGTAGATGCTGCACAAGGGATTGAAGCACAAACGCTTGCAAACGTTTATTTGGCCCTTGATAATGATTTGGAAATTTTGCCGGTGATCAATAAAATCGATTTGCCTGCAGCCGATCCGGAACGTGTACGTGCGGAAGTTGAGGATGTCATTGGACTTGATGCTTCTGAAGCTGTCCTTGCTTCAGCCAAAGCTGGAATCGGTATTGAGGAAATATTGGAGCAAATCGTGGAAAAGGTGCCTGCTCCTAACGGGGACCCGGAAGCGCCACTTCAAGCGTTAATTTTTGACTCTGTTTACGATCCTTATAAAGGGGTCATTATTTCAATTCGAGTCGTCAATGGAACGGTCAAGCCGGGCGATAAAATTCGCATGATGGCAACTGGAGCGGAGTTTGAAGTAATTGAAGTAGGGGTCCACACTCCTAAATCTGTACCTCAAGCCGAGCTGACTGTCGGTGATGTTGGTTACTTGACAGCATCTATTAAAAATGTTGGAGATACACGGGTAGGGGATACGGTAACATTTGCCAATCGTCCGGCTGAAGCACCGCTGGAAGGGTATCGCAAATTAAATCCAATGGTATACTGCGGTCTCTACCCAATCGATACTGCAAGGTATAACGATCTTCGTGAAGCGCTTGAAAAATTGGAATTGAATGATTCTGCACTCCAATATGAACCTGAAACTTCCCAGGCATTAGGTTTTGGTTTCCGTTGCGGTTTCCTTGGGCTGCTTCATATGGAAATTATTCAAGAGCGTATCGAACGTGAATTCAATATCGACCTAATTACAACAGCTCCTTCCGTAATTTACGATGTACATTTAACGGATGGTGAAATTATAAAAGTTGATAACCCGTCAATGATGCCTGATCCCCAAAAAATCGATCGTATTGAAGAGCCTTACGTCAAAGCAACAATCATGGTTCCGAACGATTATGTAGGGGCGGTTATGGAGCTTTGCCAAATAAAACGCGGAAACTTCATGACGATGGATTATATTGATACGAGCCGTGTGAGCATTATTTATGAAATGCCACTGTCCGAGATTGTGTATGATTTCTTTGATTACTTGAAATCAAATACAAAAGGCTATGCTTCGTTTGATTACGAGTTAATCGGCTATAAGCCGTCGAAGCTGGTGAAAATGGATATTTTATTAAATGCGGAGCAAGTAGATGCATTAAGCTTCATCGTTCACCGTGATTTTGCATATGAGCGCGGGAAAGTAATCGTGGAAAAATTAAAAGAACTAATCCCTCGTCAACAATTCGAAGTGCCGATTCAAGCGGCAATCGGTCAGAAAATTGTTGCCCGTTCTACCATTAAAGCAATTCGTAAAAACGTGCTCGCAAAATGTTATGGCGGTGATATTTCACGTAAACGTAAACTTCTTGATAAGCAAAAAGAAGGTAAAAAACGAATGAAACAAGTAGGATCGGTTGAAGTTCCTCAGGAAGCCTTCATGGCGGTACTGAAAATGGATGACAGCAACAAAAAATAATAATTTGCCCGTTCGTTTGATTTGTGGCAAGTTATTAAACAGATTATCTTCATTTTTTTGAAGATAATCTGTTTTTTATTGAAACATTATTTCATATATTGCAAAAAGTAGAAAAATATTTAATTTAACTCTTTTAGAAATGTGAGAAGTATAGTACAATTTATCTAAATAAACCAATCGAAAAGCTATAATTTGTTATTTATTGGTATTTATATTGATTTTTTGCTTCGTGAAAAGCAACAAAGGAGATGTTGATAGGTGAATAATATAGTAGAGGTAGCAATTCCTGAATGGTTTGAAAATGATGAGTTAGTAGCACTATCAACAATTGTTGATAAACAGGACGCAGCGGTTGGGGTATTGTTGGCAGGAGATAACTTGGATAAACAGAGGTCATATCTTCCAGTCGTACGTGTATACTTAATTACGCTTCAAAATGGAAAATACGAGTTTGCAAAGGAAGTCAGTGCATTTTCTTTTAATTCCAAAGAAGAAGCAGTTCGTTTTACAACGAAATTTTCTAATTACTCAACAATCGAGCTGTTTGTCGACTTATTTAAAGAACAAATTAATATCGCCATTTGATCTCAGAGTGTAGACAAAGTCGATCTTCGACTTTGTCTACACGTTTTTTTTAGACTACTCTTTTCAATGAAAAATTACCCAGACTGTCTTGAAAATGCTTGGCAGACAAGGCGGGGAGTCGAGTGAAGGGATGAATAGAACAAAACGTTCATGAGGGGACGAACGAGACAACCAACGCAGGGTGAAAGCGTTTGTCAACAGTCTGAAATCCGATTTTTTCAGACCTTTTTTTATTTGGGAATCTATAGAAGGCATCAACGTAATTGTAAGCAATTAAGAGCATTGAATTGAATTTTTATGGTGAAAGGGTACAATAGAGAGATATGAGATTTCTTAGGAAAGAAGGGATTTTAAATGGCGCGGGGTGTCTACATACATATTCCTTTCTGTCATCAAATTTGTAATTATTGTGACTTCAATAAAGTATATTTTAAAAATCAACCAGTAGATGAATATATAGAAGCAGTTGGCAAAGAGATTGAAATGGCTGTCAGGAAAACACCGGAACAATTTCAAGATATTGAAACAATCTTCCTTGGTGGTGGTACTCCAACCGCACTTTCTGCACAACAAATCACAAGACTTTTGCATCTTATAAATACGCTGCTTCCCACAAAACAGCTTGTAGAATTTAGTTCTGAGGCAAATCCCGACGAATTATCAGCAGATAAGTTGGAGGCATTGATACAAGGTGGGGTAAATCGTCTGAGTATGGGCGTTCAATCGTTCGATCAGGAGCTGCTTAAAAAAATCGGGCGCACGCATTCCAACGAACATGTCTTTGATACCATTAAACTAGCAAAGAAGGTGGGCTTCGATAATATCAGTATCGATTTAATGTACGGTTTGCCAGGCCAATCCATGGAGCAATGGGAAGATACGCTGGAAAAAGCATTGGAGCTGAATCTTCCGCACTATTCAGCGTATTCATTAATTGTTGAACCTAAAACGATCTTCTACATTCAGTACGCAAAAGGCAAGCTCAATTTGCCTACGGAAGATTTGGAAGCCGATATGTATGACTTGTTGATGCGGCGAATGGAAGAAAAAGAAAAGAAACAATACGAAATAAGTAATTTTGCGATAGATGGCCACATATCAACACATAATAAAATTTATTGGGATAACGATGAATATGCAGGTTTTGGTGCCGGTGCCCATGGATACATTTTAGGAAATCGCTATTCAAATCATGGTCCAATCAAGAAATATATCGAATCAATCAACAATAATAAGTTGCCCATCGTCCATAAGCATGAAGTGACCATTGAGGAAAAGTATGAAGAACAGATGTTTTTAGGTTTGAGAAAAACTCAAGGGGTATTGTTTAGTGAGTTCAAAACAAAATTTGGCGTATCCATGGACGAGCTATACGGTAAAGAAATAACGAAACTTGTTAGTGATAACTTACTTATTCGAGATGAAAAAGGTGTTAGGCTGAGTCGACAGGGTCGCTTTGTCGGAAACGAGATTTTCCAACAATTTTTATTGGGCGAATAGAGCGATTCCGTTGACATCATTTAAATGATTTGATAATTTAATAATAGTATTAGCACTCTTTGTTAATGAGTGCTAACAGAGGTGATGACAATGTTAACGAATCGACAATTACAAATATTGCAAGTAATCGTTGATGATTTTGTTACTTCAGCTCAACCAGTAGGATCACGCCAAATTTCAAAGAAGGATTGGATTACGTCCAGTCCGGCCACAATCCGTAACGAGATGGCCGATTTGGAGGAACTGGGCTTTATTGAAAAGACTCATACTTCTTCTGGCCGTGTTCCATCTGAAAAGGGTTATCGATTTTATGTAGATCATTTGCTACGACCGATCTCCATGTCTACCCAGGAAATTGGCTTATTTCAATCTATTTTTAAAAACCAAATAGTAGAGATGGAACAAGTAATTCGTGAATCTGCTAACATTTTGTCTGATTTAACTTCCTATACAACGATTTTGCTTGGACCTAATGTAAGTAAACATCGCGTAAAAAGATTTCAAATAGTTCCTTTATCAGAACAAACTGCAGTCGCAATCATTGTTACAGATAATGGACATGTAGAAAATCGAACAATTACACTTCCGCAAGGATTTTTCCCTTCGGATATTGAAAAAACAGTCAATATTCTGAATGAACGCTTAGTGGGTATTTCATTATTGGAGCTTCAAAGCAGGCTCGAACTGGAAACTTTTTATGTTTTGAGGCAACACGTAAACACTGCGGATTCCTTTATCCAATCGTTGAGGAATGTTGCTACCTTCCAAAATGAAGGGAAAATTTATTTTGGCGGTAAAACAAACATGTTGAATCAGCCGGAGTTCCACGATCTAAATAAAGTTCGTGCGCTCATGGAAATGATGGAAAAGGAAAGCCAGGTAATTTCTTTGTTCCATCCTGAAGACACGGGCATTCATATTCGTATTGGATCCGAGAACAATCATTTAGTAATGGATGATTTAAGTGTAATTACAGCGTCGTACTCCATTGGTAATGACCAAGAAGGATCAATTGCAATCATTGGTCCAAAAAGAATGGATTACCAGCGGGTTGTCTCGCTACTTGATGTGATGCGAAGTGGACTTTCAAGTGCACTTTCGAATAAAGTAAATGATGGGTTATAAGGAGGAGACATTCGTGTCCGAAACTACGGAAAACAAAGAACAACACCTAGAAGAAATTAACCAAACAGAGGAAGAAACAGTAAACGGTGCAGAAACGCAAGAACAACAAAAAGCGTTGTCGCCGGAAGAGCAATTAAACGCGAAAATCGCTGAACTGGAGGCAAAGCTCCAGGAAGAAGAAAATCGTTATTTACGTCTGCGTGCTGATTTCGATAATATGCGTCGTCGCTCTCAGCTGGATCGTGAAGCGGCAGAAAAATACAGAGCCCAGAATTTGTTGACGGAATTGTTGCCGGTGATCGACAACTTAGACCGAGCATTGCAAGTTGAGGTAAGTTCTGATGATGCTGTTTCACTCTATAAAGGGATCGAGATGGTTTACAAAACGTTGATTGATGCAACGAAACAGGAAGGGTTGGAGTTGATCCCAGCAGAGGGAGAGGCTTTTGATCCAAATGTTCATCAAGCTGTAATGCAAGAATCAGATTCTGAAAAAGAAACTGGTATTGTATTAAGAGAGCTTCAAAAAGGCTATAAATTAAAAGATCGCGTTTTACGTCCATCCATGGTTTCAGTAAATGAATAATGATATTACAATTTAGTAGAAAGCACAATTTTCGTGTTTAAATATTAGGAGGCAAAATTTAAAATGAGCAAAATTATTGGTATTGACTTAGGTACAACAAACTCTTGCGTAGCAGTTCTCGAAGGCGGCGAACCAAAAGTAATCCCAAATCCGGAAGGCAACCGTACGACTCCTTCGGCAGTTTCGTTTAAAAATGGGGAAAAACAAGTTGGTGAAGTGGCAAAACGCCAATCAATCACGAACCCTAATACAATTTTATCGATCAAATCCAAAATTGGTACTTCAGAAAAAGTAACTGTTGAAGATAAAGAATATACTCCTCAAGAAGTATCAGCGATGATTCTTCAATACTTAAAAGGTTATGCGGAAGACTACTTAGGCGAGACAGTTACAAAGGCTGTAATTACAGTTCCGGCTTACTTCAATGATGCTCAACGTCAAGCGACAAAAGATGCTGGCAGAATCGCGGGTCTAGAAGTCGAACGTATTATCAACGAACCAACAGCTGCTGCACTTGCTTATGGGCTTGATAAACAAGATCAAGACCAAAAAATCCTAGTGTTCGACCTTGGGGGCGGTACTTTCGACGTTTCCATCCTAGAATTAGGGGACGGAGTATTCGAAGTATTGGCAACTGCTGGTGATAACAAGCTTGGTGGCGATGACTTTGACCAAAAAGTAATCGACTTCTTAGTTGAGGAATTTAAAAAAGACAATGGCGTCGACTTATCTAAAGATAAAATGGCGATGCAACGATTAAAAGATGCAGCTGAAAAAGCGAAAAAAGATTTATCGGGTGTAACATCAACACAAATTTCGTTGCCATTCATTACTGCAGGGGCAGATGGTCCGCTTCACTTGGAAGTGAGCTTAACTCGTGCAAAATTCGATGAAATAACACGTGATTTAGTAGAACGTACTATTATCCCTACACGTCAAGCTTTAAAAGACGCAGGTTTAAATGCATCTGAATTGGATAAGGTTATTCTTGTCGGTGGGTCCACTCGTATCCCGGCAGTACAAGAAGCCGTGAAAAAAGAAACAAATCAAGATCCACACCGTGGGGTTAACCCGGACGAAGTGGTTGCAATGGGTGCTGCAGTTCAAGGTGGCGTGTTGACTGGTGATGTGAAAGATATCGTGTTGCTTGACGTAACTCCACTATCACTTGGGATTGAAACAATGGGTGGCGTATTCACGAAATTAATCGAACGTAACACGACAATTCCAACTTCAAAATCGCAAGTATTCTCAACAGCTGCAGATAACCAACCTGCTGTAGATATTCACGTGTTACAAGGTGAACGTCCAATGGCTGCGGACAACAAAACTTTAGGTCGTTTCCAATTGGCGGATATTCCACCAGCTCCACGCGGCGTACCTCAAATCGAAGTAACATTCGATATTGATAAAAACGGTATTGTTTCCGTAAAAGCGAAAGACCTAGGTACACAAAAAGAGCAAACAATTGTTATCCAGTCAGATTCTGGCTTAACGGACGAAGATATCGAACGTATGGTAAAAGAGGCGGAAGCTAATGCTGAAGCTGATGCGAAACGTAAAGAAGAAGCTGAAGTTCGTAACGAAGCGGACCAATTAGTCTTCCAAGTTGACAAAACAATTGCAGATCTTGGTGAACAGATCACTGAAGATGAGAAAAAATCAGTAGAAGATGCGAAAGAAGAATTGAAAAAAGCATTAGAAGCTGGTGAAATCGAAGGAATTAAATCTTCTAAAGAAAAATTAGAAGGTATCCTACAACCTTTGGTTATGAAAGTATATGAACAAGCGGCAGCTGCTGCACAAGCTGCACAAGGTGAGGCGGAAGCAGGTCCAGATAAAAAAGATGACGGCGTTGTAGATGCTGACTTTGAAGAAGTAAAAGACGATAAATAGTCTTAAATGGTAGATAGATGAAAGGGAAAAGTCAAAGTCGAGGTTAACAGACTTTGACTTTTTCCGCGGATAAATATGGAGAATTCTTCATAAAAGTTCCTTCCGCCTAAGAAAAAACTTCAACTCGGCCTATAATAATTGGGTCGAGTTGTGTTTTTCTAATTTCGGTTTTGTCTATTTCAAAGTAGCTAAATAAAATCCATCTTCATATACAGTATTATACGAACATGTTAAAATATACGTTATGAAAAAGAGCGGAGTGTGACAGATGAGTAAACGTGATTACTATGAAGTGCTTGGGGTCAGTAAAAGTGCAAGTAAAGATGAGATAAAGAAAGCTTATCGCAAACTGTCAAAGCAATTTCATCCGGATATCAATAAAGAACCTGGAGCTGACGAGAAATTTAAAGAGATAGCGGAAGCCTATGAGGTTTTGAGCGATGATGCGAAGCGCTCCCAATACGATCAATTTGGCCATGAAGCACCTAACCAAGGTGGATTCGGAGGTTCCGGATTTGGTGGATTTGAAGATATTTTCAGCTCATTCTTCGGTGGCGGTGGACGACGAACTGATCCAAATGCACCAAGAAAAGGTGATGATTTGCAGTACCGTATGAATATCTCTTTTGAGGATGCGGTTTTCGGTAAGCAGACAGAGATAGAAATACCAAAAGAAGAAACATGTGATACTTGTAGTGGATCGGGTGCAAAGCCTGGCACTAGCGCAAAAACTTGTACAACATGTAATGGGGCTGGCCAAGTAAACCAAGCAGTTGAAACACCATTCGGTCGGATGGTAAACCGCCGTACATGTAATACATGTCGTGGGACCGGCAAAATTATTCCTGAAAAGTGTACAACATGTCATGGTTCTGGAACAGTTCAAAAACGCAAAAAAATCAAAGTTACGATACCGGCTGGTGTTGATGATGGGCAACAATTACGTGTGACTGGTCAAGGTGAACCAGGCATAAACGGCGGCCCTTCAGGTGATTTATATATTGTCTTCAATGTTAGAAACCACGAATACTTTGAACGAGATGGCGATGATATTTATTATGAACTTAAACTAACTTTCCCACAGGCATCTCTTGGTGATGAAATAGAAGTGCCGACAATCCATGGAAAAGTTAAATTGAAAATCCCGGCTGGTACACAATCAGGTGCTCAATTCCGAATTAAGGATAAAGGTGTCAAGAATGTCCACGGTTACGGAACAGGGCATCAATATGTCATTGTAAAAGTAATGACACCTACAAAACTGACAGAAAAACAAAAACAACTATTGCGCGATTTCGCAGAAATTAGTGGCGATATTCCGGAAGAACATGGCAGTTCATTATTTGATAAAATTAAAAAGACATTTAAAGGTGAGTAATTGAACAATTAGTGTCCATATTCGGGCACTAAAAATTTGCTGTCCTGGAGACAAATTTTAGAGGAGCTGATTGCAAGTGAAATGGACAGAATTGTCGGTTTTAACAACAAACGAAGCGGTTGAAGCAATTTCAAATATTTATCACGAGGCAGGCGCAAGTGGTGTTGTCATTGAAGATTCAACAGAAATGGAGAAAGAAAGGGTAGATCAGTTTGGCGAGATTTATGATTTAAACCCGAATGACTTCCCGGCAAGTGGGGTTATCGTCAAAGCTTACTTACCAGTCTCTAGTTTTTTGGCAGAAACTGTTGAAGAAATTAAACTTGCAATCGCAAATCTTGAAAATTTTGATATCAATCTGGGGGAAAATGTATTCACCATGTGAGAAGTGCATGAAGAAGATTGGGCAACGGCCTGGAAGCAATATTATCATCCTGTAAAAATATCTGAAAGATTTACAATTGTTCCATCTTGGGAAGAATATACACCGGTAAACACTGATGAGCTCATTATTGAGCTGGATCCCGGTATGGCCTTTGGTACAGGTACACATCCTACAACTGTCATGTGCTTACAAGCGTTGGAAAAGGTTGTAAGAAAAGGGGATTCTGTGGTGGATGTTGGAACGGGTTCAGGTGTGTTATCAATTGCAGGCGCAATGCTTGGTGCACAGAAAGTTCATGCGCTTGATCTAGATCCAGTCGCAGTTAAATCTGCATATGAAAACATAGTACATAACAAGGTACAACATATTGCGGAAGTTCATCAAGGCAATCTGCTGGATACCGTGACGGAACAAGCGGATGTCGTTGTTGCGAATATCTTGGCCGAAATCATCATGACCTTTACCGATGACGCCTTTTCAATCGTTAAACCTGGTGGGCTATATGTGACTTCTGGTATAATTAATGCGAAAAAAGATGACGTAAAAGAAGCATTAATTAATTCGGGCTTCATTATTGAGGAAGTATTGATGATGGAAGATTGGGTGGCCATCATAGCACGGCGACCATAAATAAGAAAGGAGTTGTCCCAATAATAAGGGGCAGCTCCTTGTGTTTTATCAGAATTATAAAATGCAGCTTCAAGTGCATAGCCAGATATAGGACAGTAGCCATTCTGTCGGAAGTGAAGTTGATGGTGTACTTCCCAGCATTTACTTCACCCGACATCGCAAGGTGCGCAGCTTTCCCCACCCTAGGCAAATGCCGAATGAGGCAAGCAGTACTTATTATCAAAGAATGTGGAGGTGTACAATGCAGCGTTATTTCGTTCGCGAACGGTTCAATGAACTGGGGGAACTATCAATTATTGGAGAAAACGCCCGTCATATTTCCAAGGTAATGCGCATGGAAAATGGCGACCAAGTTACAATTGTTCATGCTGATACTGCATTTATTTGCGAAATTGTTTCAATTGGACAAGAAGTGGTTGTAAGACAAACAGGAAAAACGGTCCCTTCACCTGAGATGCCCATCAAAGTGGATATTGCATGCGGATTGCCAAAAGGAGATAAACTTGAACTAATTACTCAAAAAGGTACCGAGCTAGGCATGCATGCGTTGATTCCTTTTAGTGCGGAGCGGTCCATTGTGAAATGGGACGAAAAAAAAGGCGAGAAAAAAACAGAACGTTTGCAAAAAATAGCCCAAGAAGCAGCAGAGCAATCGCATAGAACCTATATTCCCGGCATTAAGAGTCCGGTATCCTTTAAACAGCTCCTTGAACTTCTTTCGGGGTATGATGCAGTATTTATTGCAGATGAAGAGGATGCAAAGCAGGAAACACGAACAAGATTTGCAGATAAACTTAAAAAAGTGTATGATAATGAATCGAAGTCGATTTTATTAATATTTGGTCCTGAAGGTGGAATTTCAAGAAACGAAGCAAACAGCTTATTGCAAGCCGGGGCAGAAACAATGTCTCTTGGACCAAGAATTTTAAGAGCAGAAACAGCACCGCTATATGCGCTTTCTGCTATATCATATGAATTTGAATGAAAGAGGTGTTAGCCAGTGTCAACAGTGGCTTTTCATACTTTAGGCTGTAAAGTAAACCATTATGAAACGGAAAGTATATGGCAGCTTTTTAAAGAACAAGGATATGAGCGTACTGAATTTGAACAACAGGCAGACGTTTATGTAATAAATACTTGTACGGTTACGAATACGGGCGATAAAAAATCCCGTCAAGTAATTCGGCGTGCAGTCCGTCAAAATCCAGATGCGGTTATTTGTGTAACGGGATGTTACGCCCAGACATCGCCTGCAGAAATTATGGCCATTCCAGGTGTGGATATCGTTGTAGGGACACAAGATCGTCAAAAAATGCTCGGTTACATTGAGCAGTATAAAATAGAACGCCAACCGATCAATGCGGTAGGGAATATCATGAAAAACCGTGTTTACGAAGAATTAGATGTTCCTTATTTTACAGACCGTACTCGTGCATCCTTAAAAATCCAAGAGGGATGCAACAACTTCTGCACTTTCTGTATTATCCCTTGGGCTCGGGGACTAATGCGTTCCAGAGATCCTCAGGAAGTAATTCGTCAAGCGCAGCAGCTGGTGGATGCAGGTTATTTGGAAATCGTCCTGACGGGTATCCATACAGGAGGATATGGACAAGATTTTAAAGATTACAACTTGGCGCAGTTGCTTCGCGACATAGAAGCGAATGTAAAAGGCTTAAAACGGTTGCGTATTTCTTCGATTGAAGCTTCGCAACTAACTGATGAAGTAATCGAAGTTCTTAAAAATTCCAATATTGTTGTACGTCATCTGCACATTCCGATTCAATCCGGATCTGATACCGTTTTGAAACGGATGAGACGAAAGTATACAATGGAGTTCTTTGCAGAGCGACTGGAACGCCTAAATGAAGCACTGCCTGATTTAGCTATTACTTCCGACGTAATTGTTGGTTTCCCTGGTGAAACAGAAGAAGAGTTTATGGAGACATTCAACTTTATAGCAAAATATAAGTTTGCAGAACTACATGTCTTCCCATTCTCTAAACGTACTGGTACACCTGCGGCAAGAATGGAAGAGCAGGTTGATGAAGATGTGAAAAACGAACGTGTACATCGATTGCTGGCACTTAACAATCAATTGGCAAAAGAATATGCTTCCCGTTTTGAAGGGGAAGTGCTGGAAGTAATTCCGGAAGAACACTACAAAGAGGCCAATCAAGATAATTTAATTGTCGGATACACTGACAATTATCTGCGTGTAGTATTTGAAGGAAATGAAGAGATGATTGGAAAACTTGTAAAAGTAAAAGTGCAAAAAGCAGGTTACCCATATTGTGAAGGTCAATTTGTTCGTGTCCTAGAGGAACAAGTTCAATAATAAAAATTAAAGCGGCAAATCCTTAATGGATTTGCCGTATTATTTTTTAAAATTCATTTCCTTAAAAATGGACAAAAAATACAACTCATGAAAAAATAATAAACAGTATTGGTTTGAAATTTTCTGTCATTTCACAATAATTTACTTTAGTGGTATTATGGGAGAGGTACGTACAACATAAAAAAGGAGTAATTTCCATGACTCAAAATTACGCTGCAATGATCGATCATACTTTACTTAAGGCAGAAACAACAAAAGATCAAATCGAAAAAATCTGTGAAGAAGCGCTTAAATATGAATTCGCTTCAGTATGTGTCAATCCAACATGGGTTGAAAAATCAAGTGAATTATTGGCAGGTTCAAAAGTTAAAGTTTGTACAGTGATTGGATTCCCTTTAGGGGCAACTACTCCCGAGGTGAAAGCATTCGAAACTAAGAATGCAATCGATAATGGTGCTGGGGAAATTGATATGGTAATCAACATTGGAGCATTGAAAGATGGTAATTATGAACTTGTTCTAGAGGATATAAAGGCAGTTGTTGCTGCTGCAAATGGGACATTAGTAAAAGTGATTATCGAAACTTCTCTATTGACGGACGAAGAAAAAGTTAAAGCATGTGAGTTATCTGTAGAGGCTGGTGCTGATTTCGTCAAAACTTCAACAGGATTTTCAACAGGCGGGGCGACAGCGGAAGATGTGGCACTAATGAGAAAAACGGTTGGACCAAAAATCGGCGTGAAAGCTTCCGGTGGTGTAAGAAGTCTTGAGGATATGCAAAAAATGATTGAAGCCGGTGCGACTCGAATTGGGGCAAGTTCCGGTGTAGCAATTATGAATGGCTTAATTTCGGATTCCAATTATTAATTTTTAATATTGCTATTGACTGTATTTAAACAATACGATATAATTCTTTAGTACACAACTAACATATGTTGATTGTGTATTGACGTGTGTTCGGAGGGAGGGAAAGAGAGATGTCAAAAACTGTCGTTAGAAAAAACGAATCGCTTGAAGATGCTCTTCGCCGCTTCAAACGTACTGTATCTAAAAGTGGTACTATTCAAGAAGTTAGAAAACGCGAATTTTACGAAAAACCAAGCGTAAAACGTAAAAAGAAATCAGAAGCTGCACGTAAACGTAAGTGGTAATTTCCTAACAAATCCCTACGTTCATAACACGCAATTTTATGATTCATCAAGGTGAAAACTGATATACCCTAGTATTTGCTCCGACAAATACTAGGGTATTTTGCATTTATATAAATAGGATAAAAATATTATGGACATTAATATATATTTTATTAATAGAATTTTTAGTTAACCATTTTTTTGTGCAAAATAAATTATAAGTAAAATAATAAGTTTTTTGAAACTTTCTTTTCGTTCACCCGTAGAATAAATAGAACTACCTATTTTTTGTTGCACCTTTAGTCAATGAGCGCCAAAAGGAGGATAGAGATGACAAAAACGAGGACTTTTAGTTGGATTCTTTTGTGCATGATTTCCTTTTCACTACTACTTCCGAGCCTTTCAGTCGTTGCGAGTGGAAAAGTCTATCACGTCCCACTTGAAAATGAGGTAGAGGATGGTTTAAAGGCTTTTTTAGAAAGAGCATTTACAGAGGCGGAAGAACAAAAAGCAGAAAGAATCATATTAGAAATACATACACCTGGTGGGTATGTTACATCGGCATATGAAATCGCAAAAATAATAGAAAATTCCCCTGTCAAAGTTGTTGCGTTTATTAATTCGAAAGCGCTATCAGCAGGAGCCTATCTGGCTTTGCATGCTGATGAGATATACATGGTTCCGACTGCTACTATCGGTGCAGCGGCGATTATTGATAGTGCAGGCAATGCCGCTGACGAAAAAAGAAATAGCTCCTGGATTGGTGAAATGGTAGCAGCCGCAGAATCGAAAGGAAAAGATCCAATATATGCCCAAGCCATGGCGGATAAAACAGTTGAGGTGCCAAAATACCGTGCGACTGAGGGTAAATTGTTAACATTATCCGCCGCAGAAGCATTGGAAGTAAAATATTCAAAAGGTACTGTATCTAATCTAGATGAACTGCTTGAAAAGTTAGATTTAACAGGTAGTGAAGTTGTTTCGGTTGAACCAACATTTGCCGAAAAACTAGCAAGGTTTATTACAAATCCGATTGTTGTGACGCTATTATTGTCAATTGGCTGTCTCGGGTTAGTTTTGGAATTGTTTTCCCCTGGCTTTGGATTCCCGGGACTTATTGGTTTATCCTCATTCGGACTATTTTTCTTTGGCCATACAGTGGCTGGCTTAGCGGGTTATGAATCAGTTTTGTTATTTGTCATTGGTTTGGCATTACTTGTTGCAGAATTGTTTGTGCCGGGAGGAATAGTTGGTGTTATTGGTGGAGCACTTATGGTAATCAGTATATTATTCGCCGGGGAAAGTGTGGTTCATATGGCATATTCCATTTTAATTGCTGTGTTTATTGGAATAATAGGAATGGTGATCGTGATGAAATTCTTTGGAAAAAATCTTCATTTCTTTAATAAGTTGATTTTAAGAGATGCTACGACAACTGAGGAGGGATATGTTTCGAATGTGAATCGTATTGATTTGCTAGGAAAAATAGGCGATACGATTACGCCACTTCGCCCAGCGGGAACAATAATTGTAGGTAATGAAAGAATTGATGCAGTTTCGGAAGGAAGCTATGTCGAAGCGAACCGAAAAGTGGAAGTAATTCAAGTAGAAGGCTCACGGATTATTGTGAGAGAAACGAAAAAAGGAGTGGACTAAAATGTTTTTTGATGCAGCAGCTATAAGCTTGATCGTAACAATTGTTCTAATTATTATTGTGTTGTCCGTCATTCTGACAATTGTTCCGGTTGCACTATGGATTAGTGCGATTGCAGCGGGTGTCCGTGTTAGTATTTTTACATTGGTAGGGATGAGATTACGTAGGGTTATTCCCGCGAGAATTGTAAACCCGTTAATTAAGGCCCATAAAGCAGGACTAGACGTAACAATCAATCAGTTGGAATCACACTACTTAGCCGGTGGTAATGTAGACCGTGTTGTGAATGCATTGATTGCAGCCCAACGTGCGAATATTGAGTTATCCTTTGAACGTGCAGCAGCGATTGATCTGGCGGGACGAGATGTCCTGGAGGCTGTACAAATGTCCGTCAATCCGAAAGTTATCGAAACACCATTTATTGCCGGTGTGGCGATCAATGGTATTGAGGTCAAAGCTAAAGCAAGAATTACAGTGCGTGCCAACTTGGACCGTTTAGTTGGTGGTGCCGGGGAAGATACGATTATAGCCCGTGTAGGTGAAGGGATTGTTTCTACGATCGGTTCATCTGAGAGCCATTCCAAAGTATTGGAAAACCCTGATCTAATTTCTCAAACAGTCCTTTCGAAAGGGTTGGACTCGGGTACTGCTTTCGAGATTCTGTCGATTGATATAGCGGATGTTGATGTTGGCAAAAACATCGGTGCAGAGCTACAAATCGAACAGGCACAAGCAGATAAAAACATCGCACAAGCGAAGGCGGAAGAACGCCGTGCAATGGCCGTTGCCAATGAACAAGAAATGGTTGCCAAAGTTCAGGAAATGAAAGCAAAGGTGGTCGAAGCCGAGGCAGAAGTTCCATTGGCGATGGCAGAGGCTTTGCGCACCGGAAACTTCGGCATCATGGATTATATGAATTATAAAAATATCCAGGCTGATACATCGATGAGAGATTCCATCGCCAAAGTCACAACGGATAAACCAGATCCAAATCAAAAATAATTGCAAATACACACCTTATGAAGGGAGTGTGAAGCCGGATGGAAGGCATTATTATAATGGTGGTTTTGTTCATCGTAAGTTCTATCCTTAATGGAGCAAAAAAGAAACAACAAAATCAGGGGCCAATGCCACCTTTCAATAATCAGCCGACAAAACATGATCATGACGCGCCAAGGCAGCCTGAGAAACGAAAATCGCTGGAGGACTTCGCGAATGAAGTATTTCAGCAGTTAAGTGAAAAAACAGAGCCGAATACGTCGAGACGGGCCATAGAAAATCAAAAGGCGACCGAAGAGGGCGATCAATCAATTAGTGAAAAAGCTGTTACCCAGCAGATTGCACCTAAAATCAGGCCTGGCTTGGATAGTAATCGTTCTTCAGCTCGCGGTTCAACAATCTCAGCAAAGTCCTCGACATCGGAAACGATGAAACAAAATGAAATAGGCGCTTTTGTACCGACTACTAGAAACGAATTGGTGCATGCAATTATTACAACAGAAATTTTGGGCCCGCCCAAAGCGAAACGGAAGTAGTGCGGAGAGGCGTTCGATGTTAGATGGAAGTTAGCTCCTTCCGGTTATTTATTGAATGCTAAACAATTTGAAAATATTGACTCCTCTAACTAGATTTGAAAAAACTGCATTGAATTTTATACATGCCCCCCTTTTCTAAAGCATATACTTTTGCGAAAGGGGGGCATTTTTAATTGAAAAAACTATTCCAAACAGACCCATTAATAGAAATAGTAAATAATAATCAATTGCGATTGATTGGTTCCTACAAATTTTTAGAAGCTTCTGAACAACATTGTTCTTTTATATATGAAGATTTTTCAATTTTAATTAAAGCAAATCGTGTACATATTGATGTATTGAAAGAGGTAGAATTTATAATACATGTTGAAAATTTGTTGTCAATTGAGATGAAAAGACAGGTGAACGATTATGGAAAAATTTGATAATCGCCCTGTTGAAATACGCATAAGTCGTTCGAATGGAGCCCATGCCTTTATACAGAACCTTCATTCAAAAGGTGTAAAGATTAAAAAACTCCAACACTTGGAGAATGAAATACGTTTCGA
Source organism: Ureibacillus sinduriensis BLB-1 = JCM 15800 (assembly GCF_000772955.1). GTDB lineage: Bacteria > Bacillota > Bacilli > Bacillales_A > Planococcaceae > Ureibacillus > Ureibacillus sinduriensis. The sequence continues at coordinate 192,181 of NZ_JPVO01000054.1, forward strand.
AATGGTCAGGAAAGATGTCAAAATCGTTCGGGAGATTCGAAAAAAATATCGTGTCAAAGTTAAAATTGAATACATGCAAGTATCCCGGATTTTTCAAAAAAATAGCTGGACAGTTTTTGGATTGTTCCTGCTCATCATAATCCCTATCATCGCCTCACAATTTGTTTGGGATGTAAATGTGGAAGCGGAAACGCCTGAGTTGCGGGTTGCGGTCGAAAAAGTGATTAAGGATAAACTATCCTTAGATAAACCGAAAATGAAAGGACGTGTGAAATCCGATTTCGAGATAAGACAAACGATTATGGAGGAGTTAAGAGATTTATCTTGGGTACACATATTAAAAACGGGAAGCAGCATGACAATTGTCCCTCAGCTTGCCCCAATCACTGATAATAAGGATAATACGACGGATGCAAAGAATCATCTAATTGCTACAAAAAGTGGGGTCATCACACATTTTGAAATTTCTAGCGGCGAACGTCGTGTTTTACCGAATACAACAGTATATAAAGGGGATACACTTGTATCAGGAGTCATTACGGTTGGTGACAAATCTGTCGTCGTAGGTGCCTCTGGAGAAGTGTACGCCGACTATTGGCTCGAAACTGAATTTTCTATTCCAAAGCAAATCCAATTAGTTTCGGCTAGTAACAAGGAGTGGACTTTCGATTTCAAAATAAATGATGAAAAGGAGCAAGGAAAATCGTTTCAAAAAGTCGATTTACCGGGATGGCTTTCAAGATTTGTGGAAATCAAAAAGACTCAAAAGTACATCACTGTTACGGAAGAGATCTCAGAAGAACAAATCGAGTCGTTTATCTTGCCTCTATTGCACGAAAAAATCTTAAAATCTTTACCTCCGAAAACTATTATAAAAAAGGAAAACATTTTGCACGTTTCATTCGATGATGATAAAGTGAAGGGGAAAGTCCTATTTTTGGTAAATGAAAATATTGCAAAAAACTACCCAATTGACCAAGGAGATTGATTTATGGCAGAACAATTATCTGAATTACAAGTTGAAAATCCAAATGAAGCAGTCATGCTACTTGGAATGAGTGATGCTAATTTAAAACTGATTGAAGAAACATTTCATGTTCAAATTATCACGCGTGGTGAAGTGATTCAAATTGCGGGAAGCGAACCACAAAAACAACATGCCAAAGATTTATTGCATGCTCTTTTAAAAGTCATCCGAAAAGGCGTTAATATAGATCTGCGTGATGTGGCTACAGCAATCGAAATGGTGAATAAAGGGACAATTGAATATTTTGCTGAGTTATATGAAGAAGAAATTGCAAGAAATTATAAAGGGAAACCGATTCGGGCTAAAACAATTGGACAGCGGGAGTACATACGAGCGATTCGCCATCAAGATCTCGTATTCGGAATCGGGCCAGCTGGAACAGGAAAAACGTATATTGCGGTAGTCATGGCTACACAAGCTTTGAAAAATGGACATGTAAAGCGAATCATTTTAACAAGACCGGCCGTAGAAGCTGGGGAATCTTTAGGGTTTTTGCCAGGCGATTTAAAGGAAAAGGTAGATCCGTATTTAAGACCGCTTTATGACGCCCTGCATGATATCTATGGGCAGGAACAAACACAAAGGCTCATTGAACGAGGGACAATTGAAATTGCGCCTCTTGCTTACATGCGTGGCCGGACATTGGATGATGCTTTCGTCATTTTGGATGAAGCCCAAAATACGACGCATATGCAAATGAAGATGTTTTTAACCCGTTTAGGATTTGGCTCCAAAATGGTCATAACGGGCGACAAAACACAGATCGACTTGCCGAAAAATACGGAATCCGGTTTAATCATCGCTGAGCGTAGCCTGAAATATTTAAAAGATATTCATTTCCAGATTCTCGAGGCAGGGGACGTTGTTCGTCACCCTCTTGTGGCTAAAATCATTCAATCCTATACAGACCAAGAACTATAAGTATACGCTTAAATATGTATACAGAGTATGTAATTGTTTAAAATGTGTACGTTTATCGTACACATTTTTTATTTTTTGGCAGGATTTCATGAAATAATTTTCATAAATTGGTAAACTAGTACATATAGACATTTGGGGGTGCGCAAGTGGAAAAGCACTTTAATAAATTACTTAACATGATTAGTTTTCGGACTTTATTAATAGTTGTTTTATTAATTACTGGATTTCTGCAATTCTTTTTAATGCTTGGCAACATACGAAGTACTACATATGATATTCAAGCTTTCCAGCTCGCTCCAGAAACAATCCGTTCTGTAAAAACAATTGAAGATACTGTGAAAACGGAACAAGAGCGAGACCAAGCGGAAGATGCCGTCGAACATGTTTATTTGTTTAATGAGGAAACCGCGGAGCACCGTTCTTCCTTAGTCACTTCAATCTTTGATATCATTCATGATGTACGGGAAGAAATAAGCTTGAAAGAAGAAGAGGTACCTATTGAAAATAAAATCTCCCAGCTGCGCGAAAAATTAAAGGATATTACGGAAAGCCAATCGCAATTGACCTTTACAAACAGTCAATTACAATCGTTGCTAGAAACAACTGAACCTAGTTTGAAAACAGCGGAAACGTTTCTTGTAAAAGAAATAAAAACAATGCTCGAGGAACCGATACGCACAGAGAGTGTGGCCTTGAAGCGCAATGAAATTGAAACTAAAATTCGTCAGCAAAACTCCATAGATGAGGGTATTCTGAGTTCAATTATTATAATCGGCCGAGCTGCCATAATGGAAACAGAGGTATTGGATGAAGTCCGCACAGAAGAGTTGATTTTAAAAGCTAGGGAAGAAGTTGAGCCAACTCGGATTTTACAAGGCCAAATCATTGTGCAAGAGGGAGAATTGATTGATCGAGAAGTATATAGACAATTGGAGCTTCTTGGTTTGCTAAACAATCAAACTTCGACAAAACCTGTACTTGGCCTAGCCATTCTGGTTATTTTGCAAGTGGCCTTTATGTATATTCTATTCAATTTTTCCGAAATGGAGCTTCAGAATAAGAGAAAGGCTTTATTTGTAACCGCAATCGTTTATTCTTTTGCAATCATACTGATGAAGGTTATAAGCTTGCTTTCAGACCAATTTGATGCAACCATCGCCTTTTTATATCCTACTGCACTCGCCACAATGCTTGTAAGGCTGTTGGCTAATGAAAAAGCCGCAGTACTTGTTACGGTTCTAACTGCAGCTTCAGGAGGGGTCATTTTCCATGAAGGCTATTCTGCCGTCTTGCAAATGGATATTGTACTATATATAATTTTTGGCGGCCTTTCAAGTATCTACTTTATGAGAAGTATGGAAAAAAGATCGCATCTGCTGAAGGCTTGTGGCATTGTTTCCATTTTCAATTTACTATTTATCGCTTTTTATCTACTGATGTCACAGTCTAATTATGATCTTTTTGAATTAGCATTTTATACAATTGCAGGGATTGCATCTGGAATTTTGTCGGGTGCCTTAACGATGGGGTTACTACCATTTTTTGAATCAGCATTTGGATTATTGTCCACAATGAGATTGATCGAATTATCAAATCCAAATCACCCATTACTGAAAAAGTTGCTAACGGAGACACCGGGGACTTACCATCATAGTGTGATGGTGGCGAATCTGGCAGAAGCCGCTTGTGAAGCAATCGGTGCAGATGGATTGCTTGCGAGGGTTGGCTGCTATTACCATGATATAGGAAAAACACAGAGACCTGCCTTTTTCATAGAAAACCAGATGTCGGGCATTAATCCGCACGACCATCTACCGCCTGAGAGAAGTGCTGAAATCATTATTGCGCATACTACAGATGGTGCAAAGTTGTTGGAAAAGCATAAAATGCCTAAGGAAATTGTGGATATTGCCTTGCAGCATCACGGTACAAGCACTTTGAAATACTTTTACCATAAGGCTAAAGAAGAAGGTAAAGAAGTGGATGAAAGGGTATTTAGTTATCCGGGTCCTAAACCACAAACAAAAGAGGCTGCTGTGATCAGTATCGCTGATAGTGTAGAGGCGGCGGTACGTTCCATGAAACAACCGAATTCGGAGAAGATTCAGCAACTTGTACATTCCATTGTGCAAGGCCGTGTGCAGGAACATCAGTTTGATGAATGTGATGTGTCCATCAAGGAGTTGAAAACAATCGAAAAGGTTTTGTGCGAGACGTTAAACGGTATTTTCCATTCAAGAATTGAATACCCAAAAGAAGGCTGAATAGAGGAGGCACCAATGTTAAATATCGATTTTTTGGATGAAACAAATGAAGTTAACGATCAGCATATAGAGCTGGTCGAAAAATTATTGCAACATGCTGCCAACCACCTAGCAATCGAGGATGGAAGCGAAGTATCCATTACCTTTGTAACGAACGAAAAAATCCATGAAATCAACCGGGATTACCGTGATAAAGACCAACCTACCGATGTTATATCATTTGCCCTTGAAGAAATGGGGGAAGGTGAGGTTGAAATAGTTGGTGAAGGAATACCGCGAATCTTGGGAGATATTATTATTTCTACCGATCGCACAAAGGAGCAAGCTGCAGAATTCGGACACTCATTCGAGAGAGAATTGGGCTTTCTAGCCGTTCACGGTTTTTTACACTTGCTAGGATTCGATCATATGACAGAAGATGATGAAAAAATCATGTTTGGCAAACAAGATGAAATTCTATCCTCTTTTGGTCTAGGTCGTGATTCAGATGGACGCCCATAAACTACTCAAATCATTTGGGTATGCTTTTTATGGCATATGGACGGCATTCAATGAACAAAATATGCGCATCCATATGATTAGCGCACTCATTGTCATCATTGCGGGAGTTTTTACTGGTTTAACGAATATTGAATGGATGATCATTATACTAGTCATTACGCTCGTAATCGGAGCGGAAATGATAAATACGGCTATTGAGAGTGTTGTAAACTTGGCTTCCCCTGATATACACCCACTAGCCAAACAAGCAAAGGATGTTGCAGCAGGTGCGGTACTTGTTTTTGCGCTGGCAAGTGTTATAATCGGATTACTTATTTTTCTACCAAAATGGTTTTAATTTAGAAGCACACCTAACTTAATATTTCATTCATCGCACCCCAGGGATGGCGCGAGTTTATTAGGTGTATATGAGGAGCGGGGATATCATGACAATGAATATGAACGATTTAATCGAACAATCAAAAATCGCAAGAGAAACAGCTTATGTACCATATTCCAAATTTCAAGTAGGTGCAGCTTTGCTTACTGAAGATGGCAAGGTCTTCCACGGCTGCAACATTGAAAATTCCAGCTTTGGTCTAACGAACTGTGCGGAAAGAACAGCTATTTTCAAGGCGGTTTCTGAAGGGCACAAAAAATTCAAAGCCATCGCAGTAGTTGCGGATACAGATGGGCCATGTTCACCATGTGGGGCTTGCAGGCAAGTGATATCGGAGTTCTGTGCTCCGAACATGCCAGTCTACTTAACAAACCTTAATGGAGATTTACTACAAACGACAGTTGCCGAGCTATTGCCCGGCGCCTTTACACCGGAGGATCTAGAGAATGCAGGAAAAAAACAATAGTTTCAAATCAGGATTTATCTCGATTATTGGACGACCTAATGTAGGGAAGTCGACTTTTTTAAACCGTGTCATCGGCCAAAAAATTGCCATTATGTCGGATAAGCCTCAAACCACACGAAACAAAATACAGGGTGTGTTAACGCGCGAAGCCTCTCAAATGGTCTTCATCGACACACCAGGCATTCATAAGCCTAAGCATAAATTAGGCGAATTCATGATTAAAGTATCCAAAAATACGTTGCGTGAAGTGGATATCATTATGTTTATGGTGAATGCGGAACAGGGAATAGGTAAAGGCGATGAATTTATACTAGAGCTACTGGAAGGGACCAAAACGCCAGTATTTTTAGTTGTAAATAAAATCGACCAAATACACCCGGATGAATTAGTGCAAACGATTGAAACATACAAAGGGAAATTCCCATTTGCCGAGATTGTCCCGATTTCTGCCTTGCAAGGAAATAACATCGACCAATTACTTCAAACGATTGACGAGTATCTACCTGAAGGTCCACAGTATTATCCTGCAGACCAGGTGACAGATCATCCTGAACGGTTTATCATATCAGAAATGATCCGGGAGAAAGTTCTTCATTTAACAAGGGAAGAAATACCTCATTCAATTGCGGTCGTCATAGACAAAATCAAACGTGATGATGAAAATGATAATATGATTCGAGTACAAGCCACAATAATGGTAGAACGAGATTCACAAAAAGGAATTGTAATCGGTAAACGCGGTGCTCTATTGAAAGAAGTGGGAACAGAAGCGCGCAAGGATATTGAAATGCTTCTTGGATCGAAAGTTTTCTTGGAACTTTGGGTTAAAGTCCAAAAGGATTGGCGAAATAAATCCGCTCATTTAAGAGATTTTGGCTACCGTGAAGATGAATATTAAGTTTATTATTAAGACAAGCTGCAAAAAGCAGTTTGTCTTTTTTGAATGTTTTATGTTATGGTCCTTGAAGCATCTGGAAGGCTGCAAAAGGGGCTTAAGGAGTGTAATCACCTTCTTTGATAGAAGTCTATCTACAAAGAAACACGTTCGGTATGAGGATAAAAAAGCCAACACAACCAATAGCGTAAAGAGTAAAAGGGTAATGTATAATGAAATTAAAGAAAATGTGAAGGAAGTGCAGTGCCAAATGTTAAATAAATGGGAAGGCATTGTTTTAAAGTCGCGTGCTTACGGTGAGTCAAACAAAATCGTTACATTGATGACGAGAGAAGCGGGAAAAGTAACCGTGATGGCAAGGGGGGCTAAAAAGCCGACGAGCCGTCTTGCAGGTGTTACGCAAACCTTTATGCATGGAATGTATATGGTTCAAAGAACAACTGGCATGGGTACGCTCCAACAGGGTGAGCATTTGGATGCGATGCGCCATGTCCAAACCGATATTGTCGCAACGGCATATGCAAGTTATATTGTTGAACTTGTTGATAGACTGGTAGATGAGGGACCGGAACCTTTCGCTTTTGAAGTGCTGCTGCAAGCTCTCAAAGCGATCGAAGAAGAGCATGACCCGGAAGCAATCAGTTTATTTGTTGATTGGAAGATGCTTCCATATACAGGGGTTCAGCCAATCTTAAATTCCTGTGCTTCATGCGGATCCTTTGATGGGGAGTTTGCATTCTCCTTTTCACAGGGAGGGTTTTTATGCCACCGTTGTTTTCATCAAGATCCTTATATTATCCGGTTATCTCCTACACAATTAAAGCTAATTCGGATGTTCTACAATATCCCAATTGATCAAATTGGAAAATTGGACTTAAAAAAGGAAACGAAACAGTTTATAAAAAAAATTGTCACGACGATATACGAAGAGCAAACAGGCATACGTTTAAAGTCACGTTCGTTTATTGAACAGTTGGAGAGAACCCCATTACTGACAAGACGGACAACTAGCGAGGATTCGACGGATAAGTAACTATAAAACTTTTCGGATGATGACCAACACATCTTCTCTTAATGTTTGCCAAAATAAATGGGAGGATGAATCTGAAAATCGTCCTTCCATGAAAAGTATATAGTTGTAATGAAGATAATTGATTTGGTCATAGTGAAAGTGAAGTCGATGGTTCATTTGCTTCATATTAATATTTAGCTCCATGTAGCTATCTACTAACATTTGCAAATCGCTTACTTGTTTTTGTAGTTGATGGTACATTTGTGTGTGAAATTGTCCCAGCTTCAATTGGTGGTTTACTTGGCTTCGATGATGGTTGAGGGAATCGTTTAAAGACTCTAATTTGAAATTTGCTGTAAATAAAATGTGATGATGTGCTAGATGTTCGGGCAATTCTTTTTCCAATAGTTGCAGTACGAGGTCCAATAATTTCTCTGCATAGCAAGTTTCAGTGGGCTCCGGTTTAGATTTCTTAAATAAAGTGTGAATGAACATCGATCCACCCCGTTTTTATTTTCATTATAATCTAAATAGTTCCACAAATCATCTCCTGAATGAACAAAATGACCAAAATGGACAAAATTAGGCATCTTCCCCAAAAATATGGAAGATGCCTATTGTATTTTAAAGAAGATAGAAGTTAAATTATATTTGTGTTGTAAAAAAGAACTTATTTCGAATATGCGAAATAAGTTCTGGAAATTTTTAGAATTGTAGATGCTTTTCAATATAAGCTTTGACTTCTGAAATAGGCATGCGGACTTGTTCCATGCTGTCACGATGGCGGACAGTAACCTGACCATCTTCTTTTGAATCGAAATCGTATGTGATGCAGAACGGTGTACCAATCTCATCTTGACGGCGGTAGCGTTTACCGATTGATTGCGATTCATCATAGTCAACTGGGAATGACTTGCGTAATTCAGCCCATACTTCGCCAGCTTCATCGGCTAATTTTTTCGATAACGGCAATACTGCAGCTTTAAACGGAGCAAGTGCAGGGTGGAAGCGTAGAACTGTACGGGAATCGCCGCCTTCTAGTTCTTCCTCATCGTATGCATCACATAAGAACGCTAGTGTTACACGGTCAGCACCAAGCGATGGCTCGATACAATACGGTACGTAACGTTCGTTTGTAATTGGATCGATATAAGTGAAATCTTCGCCGGAGTGCTCCATATGTTGTTTCAAGTCATAATCTGTACGGTCTGCAATACCCCATAATTCTCCCCAGCCAAATGGGAAGCGGAATTCGATATCTGTTGTTGCGTTTGAATAGTGAGATAGTTCATCATCTTCATGGTCGCGCAGGCGCATACTATCTTCTTTCATACCTAAATTCAACAGCCAATTTTTGCAGAATTCCTTCCAATATTGTTGCCATTCCAGATCTTCACCAGGTTTACAGAAGAATTCTAACTCCATTTGCTCAAATTCACGAGTACGGAATGTAAAGTTTCCTGGTGTAATTTCATTACGGAAGGATTTACCGATTTGGGCAATACCAAATGGAGTACGTTTACGCATCGATCGTTGTACATTTTTAAAGTTGACAAAAATCCCTTGTGCTGTTTCAGGGCGAAGGAAAATTTCGTTCGTTGAGCTTTCCGTTACACCTTGGAAAGTCTTGAACATTAGGTTGAATTGACGGATATCTGTAAAGTCGCTTGCCCCACATTCCGGACAAGTTACAGATAATTCATCCATTTTTTCTTTCATTTGGTCAAAGCTCATACCATCCACGATAATTTCTTTGCCTGTTTTTTCTAATGATGCATCTTCGATTAATTTATCTGCACGGTGGCGAGCTTTACATGATTTACAGTCGATCATTGGATCATTAAAGTTTCCTACGTGTCCAGAAGCAACCCAAGCACGTGGATTCATAAGGATAGCAGCATCAAGACCAACATTGTACTCGGATTCTTGAACAAATTTTAGCCACCATGCTTTTTTTACATTGTTTTTTAATTCGACACCAAGTGGACCGTAATCCCATGTATTAGCAAGTCCACCGTAGATTTCCGATCCTGGGAAGACGAAACCGCGATGTTTTGCTAAGCTTACGATTGTTTCCATAGATTTTTGAGCCATAATTTTTTCCTCCTAGTAAAAATATAAATATAAATATAAAAGCACCCGTCTCCGGGCTTTGTGCCCGGGGACGAGTGCTATAATATACACCCGCGGTTCCACCCCGCTTGATTGTCGGCTAAAGTAAAGCGCATCGCATACTGCGTCACTTGTCGAAAATTAATCCTCATGAACTTCTAGTTCACTGCGGTTAATTTTCTTCGCGTTCCTTGTCTGACAAGCGCTTTCTTTTTAGCCTTAATGTCGGCTAAAGTAAAGCGCATCGCATACTGCGTCGCTAACTCTATAAAACAATCCTCTTTTAGAAAATTGGCTCAAGGGTGCCGTTTCTCTTTTTCGTGTAGGCTTTCACCATTTCCTACTCGCTATTTTTGAAAAGATACTTATTGCCCTCTCATTGCCTGTATGAAGTTCTATCGATATTTTATGCTATTTACTCGAACTATGTCAATATTGTAGGTTTTCATTCAATTCTTCGCAAATTATACCAAATTAGTATATAATAATTAAAGAAAAGTATAACACTATTTGAAGCGGGTGAGTCCAATCGAACTCAATAAACGTCAAGACACGATTCTTCAAATCGTTAAAGAGAATGGGCCAATTACAGGTGAACAAATTGCAGAACGTTTAAATTTGACCCGGGCTACTTTGCGACCTGATTTAGCAATCTTAACGATGGCTGGTTTTCTGGACGCTAGACCACGTGTGGGTTACTTCTATTCAGGGAAGAAAACAATGACGACAGCAAGTGAGTCCATGATGAACTTGAAGGTGGGGGATTTTCAGTCCCTCCCGGTTGTAGTATCGGAAAATATGACAGTATATGATGCAATTGTTCAATTGTTTTTAGAAGATGTTGGAACATTATTTGTAGTAGATGACCAGTCCCATTTACAAGGAGTTTTATCAAGAAAAGATTTGCTCAGAACAAGCATAGGGACACAAGAGCTGACAAAAATACCAGTTCATATTATTATGTCGAGGATGCCTAATATTGTGTATTGCAAAAAAACGGATCCATTAATCGGGGCTGCAAAAAAATTGATCGAGCGACAAGTAGATTCTCTTCCTGTTGTCAATGAGACAGAAAAAGGTCTTGAAATTGTTGGGAGATTAACCAAAACAAATGTAACTAAAGCGTTTATTTCATTAGCTGAAACCCATGATCTATAAGGAGTGCTATTTTGAAAAATTTAAAAGTATTCGTTGTATCTGATTCAGTTGGGGAAACAGGTGAGCAAGTTGTGAAAGCGGCAGTTTCTCAATTTCGTCCAACCTTTGATAACACTGTCATCCGCAAGTTCCCTAATATTGAAAATAATGATCATATTGAAAAAATTGTTGAAATTGCAATAGAACAAGATGCAATTATTGTTTTTACATTAGTTGAAAAGAAAATGAGAAACTATATGATAGATAGTTGTAATCGAGAAAATATCCAATGGATTGATCTGTTGGGGCCGTTAATCCATCTATTTGAAGAAAAAATTGGGGAACAGCCAAGAGAGGAACCTGGACTGGTTCATAAACTTGATGCCGATTATTTCAAGAAAATAGAGGCCGTCGAATTTGCGGTCAAGTATGATGATGGACGCGATCCTAGAGGTTTGCTATTGGCGGACGTGGTCTTGGTGGGTGTTTCAAGAACTTCAAAAACACCACTATCCCAATATCTTGCACACAAGCGTTATAAAGTGGCGAATGTACCTCTGGTTCCGGAAGTAAATCCGCCTGAAGAGTTATTTTTAGTTGATCCTAAAAAGTGTTTTGGGTTAGTAATCTCTACAGAAAAACTAAATGTCATTAGGAAAGAACGGCTGATGGCCTTGGGTCTGAATGACGATGCAATTTATGCGAAACCTTCCAGAATCGAGCAGGAACTAGAGCATTTCAATAAGGTGGTTGAACGAATTGGCTGTTCAATTATCGATGTTACAAACAAAGCAGTAGAAGAAACTGCAAATGTTATCATGGAAGTAATTGAACAGAGTAAGTGATTTTTGAAGGAAACATGCGCAAATGGTTTAAAGAAGGATCATTATTCTAGAAGTGTAATTGTGGTCGAACGCTCAGAATAAACTGGCGGCTGTACCGAAGTGCACGTAGAGGGGCAGTTGCTTGATAGATTCTTGCGCAAAATGTTCTTTTCTTTTTCATAAAAGTGCCATCCTCCTAATGTGGGGAACTCGGCACTTTTTTAATTTCCATAGAAAAATCTTGAAGAAGATATGAATTAGCGGGTTTTTATTAAACTATTTGGCAGAAATTATTAATATTCTCCTAAAGAAGATAAAAAACGTTATTTTTCTTAATAAAAAAGTGGAAACTTTCATCAATTTGTTTTATAATGAGAAAATTGTGGTAAAAATATTACTAAGAGAAATTTTAGAACAAAACACTATTTTTTTGTCGGAAAATAGAGGATTTTTTAAATTTATCTCGAATTGTGTTACTTAGCATCAGAAGTTGGTGATTATATGACCGGGAAAATACCTGAAGAGATGATAGAACAAATTCGTTCTCAATCCGATATAGTCGATGTCATTAGCGATTATATGCAGCTGACTAAAAGAGGACGCAACTGGTTTGGATTATGTCCATTTCACGGTGAAAATACACCCTCATTTTCGGTGTCTCAAGATAAACAAATTTTTCATTGTTTCGGTTGTGGTGCAGGTGGTAATGCTATTACGTTTGTAATGGATATCGAAAATATTACATTCCCTGATGCCGTTGTAAAACTTGGAAGTCGCCTCGGTATCCACTTGGATATCCAAAGCACCAGTTTAACCAAGGATAATCAAGCCTATTCAAAAAAAGAAGAATTAATGCTTGAGGCGCATGAATTCACTGCCGATTTCTATCATCACTTATTGATGAATACAGAAGAGGGAGAACAAGCATTAAATTATCTGCTAAAAAGAGGATTTACAAAGGAACATATCGAAACGAATGGTATAGGTTGGTCTCTACCAGGATGGGACACCTTGTCAGTTTTGCTAAAAAGAAAAGGGTTTGATTTAGAAATAATGGCTGAGTGCGGACTCATTATCCAAAGAGAAAATGACCATACTTACTTTGATCGCTTTCGTGGAAGAGTCATGTTCCCAATACGGGATGAAAATGGTAAAGTCATAGCGTTTTCAGGACGTATCATTGATTCCGACGATGAGGCAAAATATTTAAATAGCCCTGAATCACCTATATTTCATAAGAGTCAAATTCTTTTTAACTTGGACAAGGCAAGAACCGTTATCCGGAAAAAACGTCAAGTAATCCTGATGGAAGGATTTATGGACGTCCTTGCAGCAAATCAAGCAGGTGTATACAACGCAGTGGCTACAATGGGTACTTCTTTGACACCACAGCATATCACAAAGCTAAAACGCTTAAGTGAGCAAATTATAATTTGTTATGATGGTGATAACGCTGGTTGGGAAGCGGCCAAGAGAGCATCTGAAATGTTATACGCCGAAAAGTTGAAGGTTGAAATAGCTGTATTACCTGAAAAATTAGATCCAGATGAGTATATAAAAAAATATGGTCCGGAATCCTTTGTACAGCAAATTTTGGAAAAGCCGCATGCATACATTGCTTTTATGATGATGCATGCAAGGAGAAACAAAAACTTTCAATTCGAGAATGATGTGTTGCAATTTATCCAGGAGGTACTTGAGCAGCTTGTTGGTCGATCTTCACCTATTGAACGAGACCTTTATATAAAACAAATTGCAAGTGAAACAAATATTTCTGAGGAAGCCATCTATGCTCAATATAGAAAATTAGATGCTGATAATGCAAAGAATTTTAACCGAGAAGAAGTAAAAAAGCAAACGAAAAAAAATGAATTGCAGGCCAAAAAGCCTTTATCGGCTACCGAGCGTGCAGAACGCCTACTTTTATCCCATATGCTGACCGATATTGATGTGGTGGATCGAATTTTAAAAAGCGATGAACCCGAGCCTTTTGTACGGGATGAATACGGTGCCGTTTTCGTTCGATTAGTTGGATTTTATGAGGAGCATGGTTCAGCGGATTATCAAAGGTTTTTAGAAATACTGGAGGATTCAGAATTAAGGAAAATTGTAATGGAAGCAGCGCTTCTGGAACATGATTCTGAACAAGCTGAAGCTGAAATATCAGATTGTTTAAAGCAGCTAAAAAAACATCGGATTGAAATGGAGATAAAAAAATTACTTCATGATTCCCAAGAGGCGGAAAAAATGCACGAACATAAACGTGCATTGCAGATTGCTCAGGCAATCATACAGTTGAAGAAATCATTATCGACGATTTAACCCGATTTGCGTTGTTAGAAGGAGGAAGGTTTATGGCAGACAAGTCAGAACAATCAAAAGAAGTTGTCAATGGACAGACGATTGACGAAGTTAAAACACTTTTACAAGAGAAAGCAAAAAAGACAAATGAAATTTCGATGCAGGAAATTTCAAGCAAACTCACTCCGTTTGAACTAGAAAATGAGGAAATTTTCCACTTTGCTGAAGATATCGAAAAAAGTTTTGGTATTGAAGTTGATGGAAAAGAAGAGTTTGAAGAAGAAGTTTTAGCTAAACAAGAAGAGAGCGAAGAAGCGTTTGATTTAAATGACTTAAGTGTTCCTCCTGGCGTGAAAATCAATGACCCTGTTCGTATGTATCTAAAGGAAATCGGCCGAGTAGATCTACTTTCCGCATCAGAAGAAATTAAACTTGCTGAACGTATTGAGCAAGGCGATGAAGAGGCCCGCAAACGTTTGGCGGAGGCGAATTTACGTTTAGTAGTGTCGATTGCCAAACGTTATGTAGGTCGAGGAATGCTGTTCCTTGATTTAATTCAAGAAGGTAACATGGGGCTTATTAAAGCGGTTGAAAAATTTGATTATCGTAAAGGATTTAAATTTTCAACTTACGCAACTTGGTGGATTCGTCAAGCAATTACACGTGCAATTGCAGACCAAGCGAGAACAATTCGTATCCCGGTGCATATGGTTGAAACGATCAATAAATTAATCCGTGTGCAAAGACAGTTATTGCAAGACTTGGGACGTGAACCATCTCCGGAAGAAATCGGGGAAGAAATGGACTTAACTCCTGAAAAAGTACGTGAAATTCTAAAAATTGCACAAGAACCTGTTTCTTTAGAGACACCAATAGGTGAGGAAGATGATTCGCATCTTGGGGATTTTATAGAAGACCACGAAGCTCAATCGCCATCAGATCATGCGGCATATGAATTGTTGAAAGAGCAACTTGAAGATGTACTCGACACATTAACAGATCGTGAAGAAAATGTCCTGCGTTTACGATTTGGTCTTGATGATGGTCGTACACGAACTTTAGAAGAAGTAGGGAAAGTATTCGGAGTGACTCGTGAACGTATCCGTCAAATTGAGGCCAAGGCACTAAGAAAACTGAGACACCCATCAAGAAGCAAACGTCTTAAAGACTTCCTAGAGTAAAATTGTGCCAAATCCGAAATTGATTTAATTTTTTCTATATATACCTTAATAAAGCATCCTACTCAAGGGATGCTTCAGAGTGTAGACAAAGTCGATATACGACTTTGTCTACACGTTTTTTTAGGTTATTTCCATAAATGAAGGATTTACCCAGACTGTCTTGAAAGCGTTTGTCAACAGCCTGAGGCATCCTATTCAAGGGATGCTTTTTGCATGGAAATGGAATCATTTATCAATTTTCATGTCAACATGGGTGAAAATAAGATAAAATGAATATATACATAATTCAACAAATTTGGAGATACTATATGGCAAATGCTAAAAAGAAAATTATTTTGAATGAGATTTTGTTTTGGAAACAAAATAAGTTATTACCAGATCATTATTGCGATTTTTTAATGACGCTCTATACAGAAGGAAATGAAACGGAACTTGAAGCGGAAATCGACTCAAAAAACTCTGTCATTGCGCAAGCAAAGCGGTTGAAATTTATTTTACTAACGATAACTATCATTGTAACAGCGGCTATATTATTCGTTTTATTTATGGCATCAACCCTGACGTGGCTTGCAGCAATAGTGGGGGGAATATTCGCGCTGATTCTAATGATTTCTGCCTATCGGTTTGCAAAGAAGAAAGAGATGCTGTCGCCTATCTTACACATTGCCTCCGCGCTGATACTTTTTGGTATTTCAGTAAAAGTGTGCATTGAATATTTTCCAGGGAGCCAGGTTGTGCTGTATAGTTTGCTTGTTAGCAATTGTTTGCTATGGTTGTTTACCGGATTTAAATTTAAATTAATCTACTTTACAGTTTCTGGTGTATTAGGATTAATTGTTCTAGTCGGATATCAAGTTTTTTCATTGCAATAATATTTTTTAAAAGCAACTATAACTTTATTAAATGGAAGTGCTGACGGGAAAGTGCGAGAATAGCAATTAAAAGCGGGTGGGCAAAACAATTCCCGAAAGGCTTGTATAAACCGCTTCCACGTATGGGTAGTATAAAGAAAGAGTGTGTAATGAAATGGCGATTATGGGTATATGAAAGAGTGTGTGGTGGAAAGATGTATAAAGTAAAGTACTTCTTAAATGTCGGTCAAGTTTTCCAGACATTACCTGTGCAATGCTTATAATTGTCGAATTTGTGTCAACACAAGTAAAACTTATCGTTTAGGTCTTTTCGTTTTGGAGATAATGCAGTACAATAATTAGTGTTGACTAGATTCTATATTAATAGATGTAGAAAAAATAAAAACTAAGGGAGGGTATCCTAATGAAAAACAATCCTATTATTCCTTATATTCTAATTATGGCATTCGGTATTGGACTTATCTTCTTTATGTCATTAGAAGGAGCAGGAAATAAAGAAGAAATCGCAGCTGGCCATGAAGAAGGTGCAGCTACTGAGGAAGGCGCTACTTCTGAAGAAGGGGCAACTGCTTCTGAAGGTGCAGGCGGTGAAGAATTAGTAACTACATGTATCGGTTGTCACGGTGGTGACTTAACAGGTGGTATGGGTCCTAAACTTGCTGGTTTAGATGCTGATCATATCGTTGAAGTATTAGAAAATGGTATTCCAGGTTCTCCAATGACTCCGGGTTTAAAAACAGGTTCTGAGGCTCAAGCAATCGCTGATTACATTTCTTCATTAGAATAATTATAATGAACATTAGAGGCTACCTTATAAGAATTTCTTATAAGGTAGCCCTTTTATCTTTTCAGCGCCTGGAAATGATGGCTTTCCACTGCCTGAAAGGACAAGATATATAAAATTTTATATAATATACATAGAAATTATAAAAAGGCGGTTTACTTACATGAATGCACAAAAATTATCTAAACGTTTGGAAGCAGTTGCATCTTTTGTTCCTACTGGTGCCGTTGTCGCCGATATAGGAAGTGACCATGCGTACCTACCATGCTATTTAGTACATAATGGAATCGTAAAGAAAGCGATTGCTGGCGAGGTAGTAAAGGGGCCATATGAATCGGCCATCAAACAGGTCAAATTGGAAGGATTGGAAGATAATATAACTGTCCGATTGGCGGATGGGTTAAAAGCTGTAGAAAAAAGTGACGGAGTAAATACAATTACTATTGCGGGTATGGGCGGTCCTTTGATTGTTTCAATTTTAGATAAGTGTCCGGAAGTTCTTCATTCAGTTACACGTCTTATTTTACAACCTAACATCCATGCGAAAGTAATCAGGGAATGGGCAATCCGAAACGGTTGGGCAATCTTGGATGAAGTAATATTAAAAGAAGA
The DNA here is from genome assembly GCF_000772955.1 of Ureibacillus sinduriensis BLB-1 = JCM 15800. Classification (GTDB taxonomy): domain Bacteria; phylum Bacillota; class Bacilli; order Bacillales_A; family Planococcaceae; genus Ureibacillus; species Ureibacillus sinduriensis. The sequence continues at coordinate 209,469 of NZ_JPVO01000054.1, forward strand.
TGAAAAAATCTATGAAATTCTTGTTCTCCAACGCGGGGCAATGGAACTGTCGGAACAAGAAATTTTATTAGGCAAGAAGCTAATGGCAAAGCAAACGGAAGTATTTGCCGAAAAATGGTCGAAAGAAATTGAGAATTGGAAACGCATACTAACTTCTCTGGACCTTGCGGGAGGTACTGAAGACATTGTAAAAAAACGAGAAGACATACAACGTTTAATCAAGCTAGTGGAGGAGGCTTTAAACAGTGAAGATCGCTAATGGTCATGAGATAATTCAACTATTTGAAAGTTGGTCACCAAAAAAGTTGGCTTGCATGGATAATGATCCGATAGGTTTGGCGATCGGGACATTAAGTAAAGAAGTGACAAAAGTACTGGTGACGCTCGATGTAAATGAACAAGTTGCGGATGAGGCAATTGCAAAAGAGTGTGAATTGATCATCGCCCACCATCCGCCGATTTTTAGAAAACTCGCGCATTTAAGAACAGACACACCGGCCGGAAAACTCTATGAAAAATTAATTAAAAACGATATTGCAGTTTATGCTGCCCATACAAATTTGGATGTGGCAGAAGGTGGGGTAAATGATTTATTAGCTGATGCACTCCAGCTTGAAGACCGCCAAATTCTTGAAAAAACCTATCAGGAAAATTTGATGAAACTTGCCGTGTTTGTTCCTGCAGATCACGCAGAAAACGTTCGTCTTGCCATGGCCAGAGCTGGCGCAGGTGCAATCGGGAATTATGAGGCTTGCAGCTTCTCTACGAGGGGGCAAGGACGTTTTAGACCGTTGGAAGGTGCTGACCCTTTTATCGGCGACATCGGAGACATGGAACAAACAGATGAAGAGAAAATTGAAGTGGTTTTTACGCAATCCATTAAAAATAAAGTTCTAAAAGCTATGTTGAATTCACATCCATATGAGGAACCTGCATATGATTTATATACTTTGGCAGTTGAGGCGAATGAGATGGGCCTTGGACGTGTCGGAAGATTGAAAGAGTCGATGACATTGGAACGTTTCGCGGAGCATGTAAAAGCCTGTTTAAACGTTACTAAACTAAGAGTCGTAGGTGATATAACTAAGACGATTTCAAAGGTGGCAGTTGTAGGTGGGGATGGAAACAAATATATTCACGCTGCGAAACGATCAGGTGCCGATGTGTTCGTCACTGGGGATATCGGTTTTCATATCGCGCAGGATGCAGAAAATATTGGCTTAAGTATTGTAGATCCGGGACACCATGTTGAAAAAGTCATGATTAAAGGTGTAGCGGAGAAGATGGAAAAGTTATGTTCTGAAGCTAAGTTATCTGTCCAGTTTGTCCAGTCGGAAATCAATACGGAACCATTTATTTTCATTTAAATGGAATTATAAAACGGTAGTCTTAGATAGAGAGTAGGAAGCAACGATGGGGAATAGCGGACGTGGATGGGTAATCATCGGAATTTTTATGATTGTGATAGGAATAATTTTTGCTGGAATAACCTCATTCTTTCTAGAAAACAAAATTGATCAGTTAGAGCAGGCGTGTGAAAAGGAAGGTGGCAAAGCTAAAATACAGAAAAGTGGCTTTATCATAACCACTTCCTTTGAATATGAGTGTGAGAAGTAGCAGAAAGATTGCCTATTAATTTGAATTGACTTTCTGTCATATCCATTAAAATCAACCAAAAAACAAGCAACTTCGTTAAACATGGAAGTTGCTTGTTTATATTATGCCTTTGATTGTTTCAGAGTTGCATTGACTGCTTCGTCAAACTCTTTTTCTGATTTGGAGACAACTACAGTCGCTACACCGTTACCGATTAAGTTCGTTACAGCACGCGCTTCGGACATGAAACGGTCAACCCCGATTAATAGAGCAATTCCCTCAACTGGAATCATAGGGAAGGCTGCCAAGGTTGCTGCTAAAGTGATGAAGCCTGAACCAGTCACTCCTGCTGCCCCTTTGGATGTAATCATTAATATACCAAGTAAAGTGATGATCTGAATCCAAGTTAGATCTACACCGTATGCCTGGGCAATGAATAAAGCAGCCATCGATAAGTAGATTGCCGTACCATCCAGATTAAATGAGTAGCCCGTTGGAACCACTAATCCAACTACTTGCTTTGAGCAGCCGTATCTTTCCAATTTACGCATCATCGATGGTAAAGCGGATTCAGATGAAGAGGTACCGATCACCAAGAAAATTTCATCTTTTATATAAGCGATAAATTTAAAGATATTAAAGCCGTAGAATTTTGCAATGGAACCCAAAATTAGAATAAGGAAAAGAGCCATTGTAATATACACTGCAGCCATTAAGTAACCTAGATTTCCAAGAGCTTCCAATCCAAAGTGGCCAATTGTATAAGCCATTGCACCAAATGCCCCGATAGGAGAGAATTTCATAACCATGCTTACAATTTTAAAGAATATTTCCGATACTTGTTCGAAGAAAGTAATGACTGGCTTCGATTTCTCTCCAAGAGCCGCTGCAGCCATACCAAATAATACGGCAGCGAATAATGTCGGCAATAACTCACCATTTGCCAGTGCACCAACAAAGTTTGATGGAATAATACTTGCGATGAAAGCACCAATTCCATGTTCCTGATTTGCAGCTGCTTCTGTATATTGTGAAACGTCTGCACCGGAATTAGCCTCGATGTTCATTCCATCTCCCGCATTAACGAGAAGTGCAACGGCAATCCCAATCGCAAGGGCAATGGTTGAAACAACTTCAAAATAGATTAATGCCTTACCGCCAATTTTACCGACCTTTTTCATATCACCCATTGCACCGATACCGATTGCAACAGTTAAGAAAATAATAGGTGCGATTAACATTTTAATTAATTTAATAAATAAATCCGCCAATACTTTTAAGCTTGCGCCAAACTCAGGCCAAATTGCGCCAACGATAATACCTAAAATGATTGCAATAATAACTTGGGCTGTTAAGTTTTTAAGTAATTTCATTCACTTCCATCCTCCTTTGAAAAATCATAATGACATCGCTTTCAATATCTGAAACTATCATAGCGCATAGTTTTCTAAAAATATTGTTTAGTTTTTAAAGGTTATATCGTTCATTTTGTTCTTCTGCATGTGAAATTGTGCATAAGTAGCTTCACATCAATGTTTTTGCTGTTATAATACTAATTTGAAAGCGTGATGTTTTGTTATAGTACAAGTGTTGAACGATAAAAAAACACTACCTTTTTAACAAGGTAGTGTAATTTTGTTCTTTTTGTTCGTTAAGAATCTGGCTCATTTAGTTCTTTTAAAAGATCAGAAAGATAATGGCCATTAACATTTTTTTCGTATTGCGTATAAATTGTCTTTAATTTTTCTTTCCATTCGTTTTTTATCGGTTCATCCAATTCATAAATATGAACAGCAGAATTTTCTTTTAAATATGATAAGTTTTCTTCATTGAATTGTTCAGCCCGTTCAAATTGCCAATCCTGCATCTCTTCAAAGGAATCCGTAATTATTTTTTGAGTATCTGTATCCAAGCTATTCCAAAAATCTTCATTCATCATGACTGCGTATGCTAAAACCCCATGATTGGAAAGGGTGATATGATTTTCCATCGTATGAAACTGCTTGGAATAAATATTCGAGATTGTATTTTCTTGTGCATCAACAATGTTATTCTTGATGCCTGAGTACACATCGCCAAAAGAAGTGGCAATAGGTTTGGCACCCAGTAGTTTGAACTGATCGTCTAAAATGTCACTGGACATCATGCGGATACGCATGCCATTAAAATCTTCCACCCCAATAACCGGGGAGGTGGAGGCAATTTGTTTAAAACCATTGTTCCAAAATGTCAAGCCCTTTATATTGATTTTTTCAAGTTCCTGTAAAAGCGAGTCACTCGTTTCACCGTTAAGAACCTTTTTTAACTGTTCATTATTTTCTATAATGAAGGGTAGATCAAGCACTTGCCAATTAGGTAATGAGTTTGTCAACTTTGAAATCGTGGGGGCAATAATTTGTACTTTATTATCACGCAATGCCTCCAATTCATTTTCATCATTAAATAGCATGCCATTCGGATAAATTTGGACAACGACCTTACCACCGCTTTTTTCTTCTACCAACGCCTTAAATTTTTCGGCTGCAATCCCCTTAGGTGTGTTTTCGGCTACCACGTGGCTGAAGTGAATGATGATTTGCTCATTCAAACCTCGTTGTTCATCATCAAAAGGAAGAGAGTTAATTGAAAAAATGCTTTGACGGTAACTAAAAAGTACGATTAAGATAATGATGGTAATAAAAGACCCAGTTAAGAATAATTTCATTTTTTTCACCACAATTGTTAAATTAATATTGAATATTACTCCATCCAAGCCATATTTGGAATGGAAGCACAATATTTATAGATAATTATAAACATTAAATCCATGGTGCAACAGTTATATTTAAAGGGGCGACAAATATGAAAATGAGAAAATTATCGATGAATAAGAAAATAATGTTGCTCACATTTTTCATTATTGTCTTTTCTTTCTTAATTGCTGGAACTTTTGTAATTGGAAGTCTACTGAAAGAAAAAGAAGAAAATATTGGACAAGAGGCAATGCTTGTCGCCCGGACTGTAGCCAATATACCCGAAATTAAATCTTTATTGCAAAGCGATGATTTTGACTCGGCATCCAGGAGCATCAACGATATTGTCGAGGAAATCCGCTTGATAAACCAAGCAGATTATATCGTCATCATGGATACAAAACGTAAAAAATACTCGCATCCTTCGAGACAAGAAATTGGCCAAGTAAGCAAATCTTCGGACATCGATGCTGCTTTTGTTGAACATTATTATTTATCGAAAGCAAATGGCGAAAAAGGTACAACCATCCGGGCATTTGTACCGATAATGAATGAAAAAAATACCCAAATCGGGGTGGCGCTAGTGGGATTTTTACTTCCTTCCCCCCTGCAAATTTTCACCGACTATCAAAATGAAATTCTCATAACCATTGCAATTTCCGTCCTTTTCAGTGTTTGGGGAGCACACACTCTTGGGAGACATATAAAGTTACAGATGTTTGGTTTAGAGCCGCATGAAATATCGAAGATGTATGTAGAGAGAACCGAAACTTTCAATGCCATGCATGAAGGGATTATCGCGGTTGATAGTAATTTGAATATAACGATTTTCAACAAAAAGGCAAGTGAAATACTGGGTGTGGAGAAGGAACATTCTTATTATTTAGGGAAAAATATTTATGATGTATTGCCGGATACTAGATTGCCTGAGATAGTCCTTACAGGCAAACCTGTATATGATCAAGAAATATATGTCAACAATCACAGTCTTTTAAGTAACCGAATCCCCATACTTGTGGATGGGAAAAAGGTTGGGGCAGTCGCCGTCTTTAAGGATTTGACAGCCTTTAAACAATTGGCGGAGGAGTTGACAGGTGTGAAAGCTTTTGTACAAGCGTTAAGAGTGCAAACTCATGAATATAAAAATAAATTGCATACAATTTCCGGGTTGCTGCATTTAGGACACATCAAACAGGCATTGCAGTATCTCTCCCAAGTTCAGGATGAACACGATAATGTTACAAAATTCCTGAATGAACGTATTTACAATGAAAATATTTCCGGATTATTATTAAGTAAAATAAGTCGTGGAAGAGAGCTTGATATCACAGTAAATCTTGATAAACAAAGCAAGTTGACAAGATTTCCCGAAAAACTCGATCATCATGATTTTGTTGTACTGTTTGGAAACTTAATCGAAAATGCTTTCGATTCATTCTCAGGGTCTAAACAAAAAGAGAAAGAAGTGAATATTTCAATAGATGATAACGATGGCCTACTGGCTATTTTGGTGAGCGACAACGGAGCAGGAATGTCCGAGGTGACACAAGCCCATATTTTTGAGAGTGGATTCTCAACAAAGGAGAAAGAAGGTAGGGGTATCGGTCTTTATCTAGTATATGAAATTGTTGAGAAAGGCTACGGAACAATAGAGGTAACGAGTGAAATAAACAAAGGGACGACATTTATAATTACTTTTGAAATATAAGGGGGAATCATCGTTGCAGTCGATAAAAGTATTACTCGTTGAAGATGATCCGATGGTAAGGGAAGTAAACAGACAGTTTATTGAACGTGTCGAGGGCTTTGATGTAATCGCTATGTGCGGCAATGGCGTGGAAGGATATCACCGAATTATTGAATTAAAACCCGATTTGGTGTTAATGGATATCTTTATGCCGGAACAAGATGGATTGCTTACACTCAGAAAGATACGCAGCGCTAATCTACCTGTTGATGTGATCACGGTAACTGCAGCAAATGATATGCAAACAATACAACAAATTTTGCATTTAGGTGTCTATGATTATATAATGAAGCCGTTTACCTTCGAAAGAATACAACAAACTTTATTGAATTACTATACTTTTAAATTGAAGACATTCGGTCTACAAGACATTACACAAAAGGAATTGGATGAGATGATACACCCATTTCGTGAGATAGAAGAATCAACCGGAAATGAGGCCGCTCTTCCAACCGAATTGCCGAAAGGATTTAACCGGACTACATTGGATAAAGTTCTACACTTTGTAAAAATGTCCAAAGAAGGTGTATCTGCAGACGAAGTGGCAGCGGGAATCGGTGTTGCCCGTGTAACAGCTCGGAGGTATTTAGATTTTCTGGAGAAACAAAACCATATCCATGTGGATGTCCATTATGGAGGTGTCGGGAGACCGATCAACCATTATTATGTATAAATTATTGGTAGTCATTTTGCGCTTTAGGAAATGGCTATTTTTAATTTTAGCAATGTAAATAGTTAAAGGCACTACGATAATATGGCATAAATAGGAGTTTTCCGCCGCGCCGGGTCCATTTCTGATTAGATGCTAAATCCGTTGAAACCGGACATTTAAAAGCCTAATTGCATATGATATCTTAGAACAATTTCGTCTATAGTATGAAGAAAGGAGATCATTATGCGCCCTCAAAGTTTTCGTCCGCAATTGCCCCCTAGTCGTCCTTTTAACCAATTCCAAGGGCCAAGAGGGAATTTTGGAGCAAGACCACCTCGGTACCCACAACCAGGATTCCTTCCGCCTCCTGGCCGGGGTCCGGCACCAGGGCCTGGGATTGGCACAGGAGGTAGCACGCCCAAATTGCAATCGTTTATGGATACTGCCAATCGATTTTTAGCAACCGCCCAAAGTTTTCAGCCTTTAGTACAACAAGCGACACCAATGTTTCGTAATTTACCTGCTCTTTGGAGATTATATAAAGGCTTCCAAGGATTACCAAAGGCATCAGATTCAAAGGAAGATGATTTAGAAGAAGATGATTTTGATTTTGATGAAAGTACCGAAAGTCTGGAAAGCCCGGAGGTATTTGCAAGACCCCAAAAAGCAATTAAAGAAAAGAGACCAGAAAGACCCGTCAGACCGGCCAGACCAAAAAATTTCGACAGACCTGCAACTTCAGCGAAAAGAAATAGGTATAAGGAATATGAAATATCAGAATCACCGACATTTGAAGAAAAAGTTCGACCTAAAAAAATATCTACACGTCCATCAATCCCGAGAATCTTCCAACCGCCCTATCATTTTGATGAATAGAGAATAATAGGCTAGAAGGAAGTTTTGTATTAAACGTGTTGCTCCGTTATAATAGAATTATGTACCATTAAAGGAGTTGACATGATGCAGGTCATTAAAATAAATCCAAGAGGCTACTGTTATGGTGTAGTGGATGCAATGGTCATTGCCCGAAATGCCTCATTAGATAAATCATTACCAAGACCAATCTATATATTAGGCATGATTGTACACAATAAACACGTAACAGACGCCTTCGAGAAAGACGGTATCATCACGTTGGATGGTGAAAACCGCAAAGAAATTATCGAACAAGTTGAAACAGGTACGGTCATTTTTACGGCACATGGAGTTTCGCCTGAAATACGGGAGATTGCTAGAAAAAAAGGACTTGTATCGATTGATGCCACATGTCCGGATGTAACCGTGACCCACGATTTAATCCGTGAAAAGTCTGCCGAAGGATATGACATTATTTATATCGGTAAAAAGGGGCATCCGGAACCTGAAGGGGCTATTGGTGTGGCTCCAGACCATGTCCACCTAGTTCAAAGTGAAGAAGATATAGATCAGTTGCAATTGGATAACGACAAACTGCTTGTAACGAACCAAACGACGATGAGTCAATGGGATGTAAAAGCGGCAATGGACTATCTAAAAGAAAAATATCCGCATATTCAAATTCATGAAGAAATTTGCCTGGCTACCCAAGTTAGACAAGAAGCGGTTGCAGAACAAGCAGGTAAAGCGGATTTACTTATCGTTGTTGGGGATCCGAAATCCAACAACTCAAATCGTTTGACACAAGTGTCTGAAGAAATTGCAAACACACCTTCATATCGAATCGCAGACATAACTGAGTTAAAGCTTGAATGGCTGGCGGGAATTCAAACTGTAGCCGTCACAGCGGGGGCCTCTACACCGACGCCGATCGTAAAAGAGGTTATTACTTTCCTGGAGAAATTTGATCCACAAGATCCTGTTACACATGAAGTGAAGCGTACAGTTACAATCGATAAAATCCTGCCGAAAATTAAAGAACCAAAACCAGTAGAAAAAATAATGCCTTATTAACTAAATGGGTAAAATAAAAAATCAGGAGCATATCCTGGTTTTTTTATTTCGGCAAAATTAACTTAATATTCTAAATGCCTTGATATGACTTGGGTTGTCACTTGTTTAGTTTTTCTTTTTTCTCTATAGATGGTACAATATGAAACATATTAGGAGGTACGAAAAATGTCGAAGTACTCAGATTATGATTTTAAGCCATTTTTAAAAGAAGCAATTGCAAAACTTGGCTTCGAAGAACCAACACCGATTCAAAGGGAAATGATACCCCTTATTTTAAAAGGGAAAAGTGCGATTGGACAAGCGCATACAGGGACAGGGAAAACGCATAGTTTTCTATTGCCGATTGTTCAGCGCATTAATGAAGAAAAGCAGGAAGTGCAAGCGGTGATCACTTCTCCAACGAGAGAACTGGCCCAACAAATTTTTGATGCTCTAAATGAGCTGATTGAGCAAACAGAAATTCAGGCAAAATTGTTCATCGGTGGAACCGATAAACAAAGATCGATTGATAAATTAAAAACTCAACCACAAATCGTGGTAGGTACACCTGGACGAATTCGAGATTTGGTGAAAGAAGGAGCATTGCTTGTTCACACATCACCGATTTTAGTAGTTGATGAAGCGGATCTTGCTTTTGATATGGGATTCATTGAAGAAATCGATGGTTTTGCATCCCATATGCCGGAAAAGCTTGAAATGTTTGTCTTCTCTGCAACTATCCCAGAAAAATTACAGCCTTTCCTAAAGAAGTATATGGAAGCACCAGTCCATATCCATATGAATGATAAACGGCCAGTGGCTGAAGGGATAGATTTCGTTTTAGTTCCGGTCCGCTCCAAATCAAGAAACCGCCGTTTGATGGAAGTCATGGAAGCAATCAATCCTTATTTGGCAGTTATTTTCTGTAATACTAGAAAAAATGCCGAAGCTGTTGCTGGATTCCTTGCAGAGCAAGGCGTTCGGGTTGGACAAATTCATGGGGATCTAAGTCCTCGTGACCGCAAGAAAATGATGAAACAGATTCGCGACCTAGAATTCCAATACATCGTTGCAACCGATTTGGCAGCACGCGGTATTGATATTCAAGGAATCTCCCATGTCATCAATTATGAAATTCCGGAAGACCTGGAATTCTTTATCCACCGTGTGGGTCGAACAGCCCGCGCAGGCAATAAAGGAACAGCGATTACTTTGTTTGAGCCGGAAGAAGAAGATGCAGTGGTCCGTATAGAAAAAATGGACATTCCATTAGTTCAAAAAGATGTGAAAAACGGCGAATGGATTGAGCTGAAAGAGCGTCATGCAAGAGCGAACCGCGCGAAACATGATAACGAAATCGATGCGATTGCAAAATCGAAGGTACGCAAACCGAAAAAAGTAAAACCCGGCTATAAACGAAACATGCGTTGGGAAATGGAAAAAATTAAAAAGAAAGAAAGACGAAAAAAGAATCGTCAAAAATAGTTGAAAAGGTTAATACCTTAAGTTTTAGGGGGACTTGAATATGTTGTTAGGTTCACATGTATCGATGAGTGGGAAAGAGATGCTTCTTGGTTCCAGTAAAGAAGCTGCTGCCTATGGTGCATCAACATTTATGATTTATACCGGTGCTCCGCAAAATACTCGTCGGAAGCCAATTGACGAGTTAAATATTGAAGCGGGAATCGCACACATGAAAGAAAATGGGCTTTCTAACATCGTTGTCCACGCTCCTTATATTATTAATATCGCGAATACAACAAAACCTGAAACGTTTGCACTTGGCGTAGAATTCCTGCAAAAGGAAATCGAACGTACTGCTGCAATTGGTGCAACCCAAATTGTTCTTCATCCCGGCGCCCATGTGGGTGGGGGTGTTGAAGCGGGAACTGCGAAAATTATTGAAGGCCTAAACGAAGTATTATCCTCAGAATATCCAGTTCAAATTGCCTTAGAAACCATGGCGGGCAAGGGGACGGAAATCGGGAGAACATTTGAGGAACTCGCCCAAATTTTCGATGGCGTAAAAAATAACCATCGACTATCCGTTTGCTTCGATACTTGCCATACACACGATGCAGGATACGATATTGTAAATGATTTTGATGGTGTATTGGCTAAGTTCGATCGATTGATTGGAATCGACAAGATTAAAGTTGTTCATATCAATGACAGCAAAAACGTCTGCGGAGCTGGAAAAGACCGCCATGAAAATATCGGATTTGGACATATTGGGTTTGAGGCACTTAAATCGATTGTCCACCATGAGGCGTTTAAAGAGGTGCCGAAAATTCTGGAAACACCTTGGATAGGACCTGACGCAAAGAACAAAAAAGCACCTTATAAATTGGAAATCGAAATGCTTAAAACCGGGGAATACAAACCTGCCGAAATCGAAGCATTGCTAGTTTAATAAAGACAGTGCATCAAGCAAATTAATTTGCTTGATGTTTTTTTGATTGATTAGTATCCTCAAAGTTTTTCATATCCACTCGGACCACGTTGCCATCAATTTGCTTGTACAAGTAGTATAAATAATCACCCGAACATATATATGGGGATAGTCAACCATTTTTACAGCTCTTTTGGTTCATTAACGATTTCTTTAAAAGAAAGGCTTAAAGAAAGAAAAAGATGCCAATACTAATATCATCTTGATTTTTTTGGAGGAATTAATGAAAACGAAACTAATTCTTTCTATTATAGTACTTCTGTTGCTCAATCTCCCATTTCAATTTGTACAAGCAACAGCTTTAGAAACTATTGTACAAACTCAATTAGGAAACGAAAATATTAGTGTTTCTATAAGAGAAATAAATAGTGGTGAAATGCTATTTGAAAAAAATGGCGATATAGCGATGAAACCGGCTTCCACTTTAAAATTATTAACGTCATCGGCGGCACTTGAGATGTTAGGGTCGGATTACCAATTTCAGACAAAGCTTTATATAGATGGCGAGATGGAAGGGAACACCCTGAATGGTGATGTCTACATTAAGGGTGGAGGCGATCCTACTTTGCAAAAAAAGGATTTTACTATGATGGCAAGCATCTTGAAGTTTAACGGAATCCATCAAATTAATGGAAATCTTTTTGGGGATGATTCCTTATTTTCAGGTGATCAATTAACACCTGGAATAGCCAAAGAAGATGAAAGTTATTATTTTGCTGCCCGGACTTCCGCTCTAACAATGTCGCCTGATAATGATTATGATGCAGGAACAATCCTTATTCATGTCAATGCTACAAATGCCGGAGCTAAACCAGCTGTAACTGTAGAGCCGAGTACAAGCGGGATGATTATAAACAATCAAGCGATGACGGTAAATAGAAACCAGCAAAATACGATTGAGATTTTACGCCAATATGGAACGAATGAAGTGATCGTTACTGGTAATATTCCCTATGAAACAACGTTCAAAGATTGGGTAACTTTGTTTGACCCAACCATCAATACACTGCATGCCATAAAGGATAACTTCGAGCAAAATGGGCTGGAATTCATCAAAACAAGCAAATTGGAACGCAAGCTAGTACCGAAAAGTGCAAAATCTCTTTATACTAAGCATTCCTTGCCTCTGGCATCTTTGATGTACCCATTTTTAAAATTCAGCAATAATAGTATGGCTGATATTTTCATCAAAACAATGGGCAATGAATTTAATGGGAAAGGCGATACAAATGAAGGGCTGAATGCTTTAGAGGAATATGGAATTTCGATTGGATTGAATATGGACAATTGGAGTTTGCAGGACGGTTCCGGCATGTCGCACGGCAACAAAGTAACGGCAAATGAACTTACGCTTTTATTGGTTAAAATGCGGGATAATCCTGCATATAAAATTATTCACTCCAGCCTACCCATAGGTGGTCAATCGGAGCGCAACATCGGTGGGTCCCTAAAGAATCGTTTTAATGAAGAGAAATATCGAAATAGGGTGATAGCAAAAACGGGCCACATATCAGGTGTCTATACACTGGCCGGCTATCTGGAAGCAAATAGTGGTCGTACCTATGCTTTTGCCATCATGACGCAAAACCAATCCTCTATCAGATTGAATGCAATTGATGAGGTGGTAAAAAAGATGATTGTAAAATACTAGAAACTGGGTGAATCGGAACTCAATCGATTAGATATAATTGTCCTAAAGCGGTTATAAGAGGTTAAATACTCCATTTCGCATAAAAAGAGGTTTCTTCTGCAGAAGCCTCTTTTTTTTCGTCTAACTGAATTGTTTAGTAGTTCTCCATATACTTTAAAAGTTTCTTAAGTTTCTTCTTGCCGATAATGGATTCTACTTCTTTCAAGAATGAATTAGGTATTCCGGTAATGAGCCAAGTGATCGATGCACGTTCCGATAGCGGTCTTAAACGTTTTACTTCTTCAAGGGTTAAATCGATTCCGTATTCCCTTGAAAATTTTACAATTTCTTTATCCGATTTAGATAAAAACTGTTCAATAAATTCGATTTGTTTCAAAAAACTACACCCTTTCAAAAATCTTTTCATTCAAAAATCAAATTCTACGTAAATTAAGTTTACTTACTTTACAATTCTCTACAAATCCACTATACTAACAAGTTGTAAATCGTAATGATTATGAATTAGAAAGAAGAGAAAAAATGAGTCAAACATTAATTGATATGAAAAATGTGTCTTTTCAATATGAATATACGCAAGTTCTAAAAAACATCTCCCTAAAAGTGGAGGAAGGGGACTTTCTTGCAATCCTTGGCCCGAATGGTTCAGGTAAATCAACATTGTTAAAGTTGTTGCTGGGATTACTAAAACCGATGACGGGGGAAGTTCAACTTTTTGGCCAATCGAACGAAACATTCCGTAATAGAGAATGGATTGGCTATGTTTCCCAAAAATCGAATGCATTTAACTCGGGTTTCCCGGCAACAGTCGAGGAAGTCGTCAAAAGTGGTTTGACGAAAAAAACAGGACTCTTAAAAAAAATGCCGAAAGATGCAAATTTCAAAGTTATTGAAGCATTAACCTCCGTAGGTATGGAACAATACCATACCCGAAATATCGGTCAGCTATCTGGTGGACAGCAACAAAGAGTTTTTATTGCAAGAGCACTTATTTCAGACCCAAAAGTTCTAATCCTGGATGAGCCGACTGTTGGGATTGATCATGAAAATGTCCAATCATTTTATGATATGTTGGCAAAGTTAAACGAGGAACAAAATAAGACAATTATTTTAGTGACTCATGATGTGGACACAGTATCTAACCGCATCAGTCATGTTGCCTGCTTAAATCAAACAATCCATTTCCATGGATTCAAGAAGGAGTTTGATACAATTTCCCAAACTCAATTGGACAATTGGTATGGACATTCGGTTAGAAAGATTCATTGATAAGGAGAAGGCAAAATGATTGAAGCAATTTTAAACTATGAATTTTTACAAAACGCCTTTATCTCAGGGCTTGTTATTGGTGTCATCGCACCGTTATTAGGTGTTTTCATCGTTGTACGACGGATGTCTCTCATTGCAGACGCCTTATCGCACGTAACATTGGCAGGGATCGCCGGGAGCTTATACTTAAGCCAGAGCTTCTCTTGGTTGATTCTATTGAACCCAATTTATTTAGGAATTGCTGCGGCTGTGAGTGGTTCCATTTTAATTGAACGGTTGCGGAGACTTTACAAACATTATGAAGAGTTGGCCATACCCATTATCATGTCGGCGGGTATTGGACTGACTGCCATCTTTGTATCTTTGGCAAGTGGCTTTAATACCGATTTAATGAGCTATTTATTCGGTTCTGTTTCGGCTGTGTCAAGACAGGATTTATGGATTGTAATAGGAATTGCGGTGATCGTAATCGTATTCTTGTTTTTGTTCTTCAAAGAGATGTTCGTCCTTGCTTTTGATGAGGAATATGCATATGCTAGCGGACTGCCGGCCAAGTGGATTCACTTCTTGTTCATGTTGATCGTTGCCCTTGTTATTGCGGCTAGTATGAGAATTGTTGGGATATTGTTAGTTTCTTCATTAATCACATTACCGGTTGCCGCAAGTATGCGAATAGCCAAAGGCTTCAAACAAACAATTATTTATTCCATCCTTTTTGGGGAAGCAGCTGTTATCATTGGGTTAGTGAGTGCGTACTATTTAAATCTGGCTCCAGGTGGTACAATTGTCGTTACCTCCATATTAATTCTATTAATTGTCATTTTAGTGAAAAAAATCGTACTTAGTTCAAATGCCAAGGAAAGGGGAGCGGTTAAATGAATTTAACGAAAGCATGGGAAATACTAAAGGATAACGGTTATAAAAAAACAGATAAACGTGAATTAATATTAAATATGTTCCAAGAAACGGATAAATATTTAACTGCAAAGGATCTCTTATCTGTCTTGAAGAAGGACTTTCCTGGAATGAGTTTCGATACAATATACCGGAATTTGGCTACATTTGTTGACCTGGGGATTTTAGAAGAAACCGAGTTGAATGGTGAGAGGAATTTCCGCATGCAGTGTGAATCTGATCACCATCATCACCACTTTATTTGCATGGAATGCGGGAACGTAAAAGAAATCTCCATTTGCCCTATGGAAATGTTGAATGAAAAACTTCCCGGTTACACGATAGAAGCTCATAAATTCGAAATCTACGGAAAGTGCTTAAGTTGTACTTAATCGGTTGCTCTTTCTCTTTATCAAATCGGAGAAATAAAAATACTATTCTTCTGGAAAATATGGTATATTGCTGTTAAGTGAATAGTGTTTGCAGGAAGAAGATGCGTAAGAACGCTTAATTGGGAATTCGGTGCAAAACCGAGGCTGTGTCCGCAACTGTATGTGCTAGTTTCAGGAATTTGCCACTATCTAGTGTTGATGGGAAGGCTCTTTGAAATGCTATGCATAAGCCAGGAGACCTATCTTTTTCTGATCGTAACAAAACTCTTCGGAAATAAAGGGAATGTACGGCTTGATTGAAGGAATCGTTATTGTATAAGTTCTATAATATTTTGCCATCCATTTTCCCGGATGGCTTTTTATTTTTTATAATTGAAGAATGAGTGATTCACTAATTGTTTTTGTTGGGGAGGATTAACTATTCGAAAGGATATGCGATTTAGCTGTTATCCATTTATGCGTGAGCAAGGAAGTTTGGTTGATTTTGAAATCAGGACAGATTCTCTTACGACACGAATTGGAGCTGTCTTGCCTGCGATACGTGATGTCGAAGAGTGTCGGATTGTTTATGAAGACTTGCAAGCAATCCAGCCAAATGCGTACCATGTAAACGGCTCTGTTCGAGGGAAATTGGCAATTTCCGAAGGAGACTTACAATGGTTAAGTGAGCGCTATGATTTTTATGTGGATCAAGTTGGGGATGTAATTCAGCAATTTGTATTACCTCAAGGGTGTGAGGCGGGGGCATTGCTTCATATTTGTCGCAGTGAAGCAAAAAAATCATATCGTGCACTTCATAAAGTTAGCGAAGAACGTGAAGTTCCAGAAATTTTGTTTGATTATCTAGGCCTTCTTGCAAATGTATTTTTTGTTATGGCCGTCTATACGAACCGTAAACAAGGTGTGGATGAAATATCTTTTGTAAGTAAATCCTATCCAATAAAGAAAAAACGAAAAGAGGAAATACAATGAAGTTTATTAACAAAAAGTGGTTGGCCCCATTAGCTATTTCATTAGTTTTAGTTGGATGTAATTCACAAGACACAACTAAAAACAGCAACACAACAAACACCGACACTACCGAAAAGGAAAGTACAGAGGAGACGGGTCCATATACAGTGATGGATGACCGCGGTGTTGAAATAACATTTGAAGAAGTGCCGGAAACTATCGTCTCATTACAACCAAGTAATACGGAAATTTTATTTGAGCTTGGAGTGGGCGGGCAAATTATCGGTGCAACTGAATATGATACATACCCAGAAGAAGCACTTGAGATCGAACGAGTTTCGACTTCGATGGTTATTAATACGGAAAGAGTAATTGAAATGCAGCCTGATGTCGTATTTGCATATACTTCAGGGGATGCAAGCCCTATTGAACAGTTGGAAAGTGCCGGGCTGAAGGTATTTGTCATTAAAACGGCCGCAACCATTGATGATGTATACGGAGACATTGAGCAGATGGCAGCAGTGTTAAACCTTGAAGAAAAAGCAGATGAGATTGTTTCGGGAATCGAGGATCAAATTGCAGCGGTTCAAGAAAAAACGGCATCGCTTGATAAAAAGGAAAAAGTTTACTTTGAAATTTCCCCATCACCAGACATTTGGTCTGTAGGCTCTGGTACTTTCCAGCAGGAGCTGATCGAAGCAGCGGGTGTTGAAAATATTTATGCCGATCAGCAAAGTTGGTTTGAGGTCTCAGAAGAGGATATCATTACACGAAACCCGGAAGCGATCATTACTACCGTAAACTATAGTGAAGATCCAAAAGGAGAAATATTAGCCCGGGAAGGTTGGTCAACTATTTCGGCGATTCAAAATGATGAAGTATATGAATTAAACGCCGACATCCTGGATCGTCCAGGTCCACGGATTGGAGAAGCAATCGAACTGATTGCATCGACAATCTATCCTGAATTGTTTAACTAAACGTACGAAGGGCAAATTCTTTTAAGAGTTTGCCTTTTCGTTTTTTCTATCATGAACAACAATGAGGGCTATCAAATTTTTTCAGGAGGCAAAAATGGCAAAAGTAATTTTTATCACTGGCGGTGTTCGGAGCGGGAAAAGTGCTTTCGCAGAATATTATGCCAAACAGCTTTATCAAGAATTGGAACGAAGCAGTCTGTACTATATTGCCTCGGGAGTTGCCGTTGATGAAGAGATGGAAATGCGGATAAGACGCCACCAGAAAGATCGTGAAAATTCGGCAATAAAGTGGAGTACAATTGAAATACAAGACGACCCGAAGTTGCCGGAAAACATCTCGCCAAAGCAATCAGTGATTTTATGGGATTGTATTACAACCTGGCTTAGTAATATCCTGTATATCACCGAACACCTTGAAGCTAATGCCAGAATGCTAGAAATTGAGAAGTACCTTGTGAAACTGAAAAAACTATTCATAAGCTGGAAAAAGAATGATGGGATTATCCTCCTTGTATCGAACGAAATTCTGGATGAGCCGGCTTCTTCCTACGCCGAGGCGAATTATTATCGGCGACTGCTAGGAGAATTGCATCAATGGATCGTCCATTATAGTGACGAGGCATACGAAATGGATTATAGTAAGGTTGAACGTTGGAAATAGGAAGGTGCCCATTTTGAAGAACAGTTTGATCGGATTTCTATTATCGTTTCAATTTTTTTCGTCATTGCCTATTCGCAAACAACTTCCGATGAACTCACAAACAGTGACAACCATGTATATCATGCTGCCCATTTTGGGCATTTTAATGGGATGCTCCTTAAACATACTGCACCTGGTAAATGAGCAGTCTGTTCAGGTTTCAGCTTTGTTGTTTGCCGTTTTAGTAGCAGTGGCAGGAATCGTCATGACCGGGGGACTGCATCTGGATGGCTGGATTGATATGGGGGATGCTTATTTTTCCTATCAGGACCAAAAAAAGCGACTCGAAATATTGGAAGATTCACGGGTTGGAGCCTTTGGGGCCATTTGTCTGGTAGTCTTGTTGCTATTAAAAATTGGTTTTATTTTTGAACTATTGATTAACGAAACACCGAATCTCAGTTTCTATTTCCTTGCAATTCCTTTTTTAAGCCGGTTAGCTTTACTAGTTTACTTCTCCGCAACAGACACAGTAAAAGAAACTGGATTAGCTGCTTATTTTAAGTCCAGTGTTAACCCGACAAAAATTTTGTCTGCAATCATCATCTATATATTATTATTCAGTATGCTTACATATTTATTGGTCGGTATAAACGGAATCATATTAATCGGCTGCATGCTTCTATTCGTTTTCCTTTTCCGAAAGTGGACGATTAGAAACTTTGGTGGAATGACCGGAGACTTATTGGGAGCATTAAACGAAGGGACTGAGGTGTTCTTATGGGGAATCCTGTTATTGTTCATCTAATACGGCATGAAAAGACAGATGCCAACAAAAAGGGTAAATATATAGGGTGGACCGATGAACCGATTCGAGTAAAGGAATCAACATTTCATGTTCCTATAAATCCGGCATTGGTATACGGTAGTGATTTAAGAAGGTGTATTGAAACAGCACAGCTTTACTTTCCGAAGGCAGACTATTTATCAGACCGTAATTTGAGGGAATTAAATTTTGGAGATTTTGAGATGAAGACCTATAAGGAACTTGAGAGTTCGACAATATATCGACGCTGGATTGATGATCCGCAATTTAATACACCACCAAATGGGGAGTCCTATACCGACTTTGTAGAACGTGTGCATCAATCCATGCGGAAAATACTTACAAAGAGTGGCGAATATACCTTTGTTGTTCATGGTGGGGTCATTCGGGTATTGTTGTTTTTATTTGGACCGATGGAGATACCATTCCAGCAAATCACGGTGTCCCATAGAACCATCTATTCAATGCACTGGACTGATTTTTCCGAAGTAAGGGAGGGTAAACGATGCAAGTCATTATCGGAGGAGCCTATAATGGCAAAAGAAAGTTTGTAAAAGAGAAACTGCTGAACAATTCATCCACGAACATTCATTTCTTTGAAGGTGAAATCCCTACGAGCAATATGTTCTCGAAAGAAGAAATCATTGTCATTGGAAATTTTGAAAAAATAATTCTTCAGAATGTTCACCTGGAGGAAGAGTTCATTGCAGAAGAAGTGTTCCACTTGATAAAAAAGTTGAATCAACAGGCGCAAGTAATTTGTATTTGCACGGATATCGGCAGAGGGGTGGTACCGCTATTAAAGGAAGAAAGAAAATTACGTGATACTTGCGGCCGTCTATATCAAAAACTATTTTCCGAAAGTGAAAGTGTCATTCGGGTATGGTACGGTATCCCGCAAATTTTAAAAGGAGAGGTATTGTAAAATGAGGGTCTCCACTCTAAAACAAATAATTTTAACTGCATTAGTAGCCGCAATTTGTGTAATCGGCAGTTTCATAAAGATACCTGGATTCATGGCAACGGCTGCTTTGGATTCCGCTCCTGCATTAATAAGCGTTGCATTTTTACCACCACTTTACTCAGGATTCGCATCAGGAATAGGGCATTTGGCAACTGCTCTTACCTCTGGTTTTCCATCTGGCCCATTCCATTTACTTATTGCATTTGAAATGATGCTCATCACGTATATTTTTAATGTACTACATAGATCTGGTTATAACATGTTGAAATGGATATTTTTCATTATCGGCAATGGTGTACTTGCAGCTCTTCCTTTCTATTATCTAATTTCACCCGCATTTTTTATTGGAGCCGTGCCAAACTTGGTCATTGCATCCGTCATTAATGCTGTACTTGCGGCGATGGCACTACCTATAATCGAGAAAGTATTTCTGGAAGGGAAAGTATCGAAAATATGAGGAACGCGATTAGAATAGACGACACATCGGTTGTAACGATTGATAACTCTAGTTGTATTGGTGAAAAAGAATTGGATGAAGTCCATGTTTCGAATGAATTAACGGCATATTACTCAATGCGGGTTTCACTATTCGAGCAATGGTGTGCGGGTGCGGAGCCTACAAATATATTTTTATCAAACTTTAGCGGAGACGAGGCTTGGGCTGGTTATTGCAAAGGAATTCAAAAAGCATTTGACGAAATAGGTGTAACTATGCCGGCCATCAATGGTTCTTCTGAATCCAATTTCCAATCGCTGCAATCGGGTATTAGTTTAATGGTTATTGGAAAGATAAAATTTGAAATTTGCACCGAACAACTTCAATGGTTTGTTATTGGAAGGCCGTTGGTAGGAAATGAAGTAATAACGGAATCACATCATGTCGTTAAATTAAAAGAAATATACGACCTGATTCGATTGGAAATTGCAAAACATGTCTGGCCGGTGGGATCAAAAGGGATACTTTCTGAACTTGGAAGAATCTTCCCGAATCGCAATTATGAATGCTCGGTAGATTTGCACAAATCCAGCGGACCCGCAACTTCTGTCATCGTGGGTGTGCCATTTAACAAAATAGAAGAGTTTAAAAGCCATCTAACAACAGAGTGTTATTCGGTAAGGATTTACTAATTAGTAAGTTGACATATTGAAGCCCGGTTAATGTTACCAATGTAAAACTTACCGGGCTTAATGCTATATCAGCGATTGCTTGTAATGATCAATATATATAAAGTACGCTTTATCATAATATTTTTTAATCATTTGAGAGAAAGATTCTTCACGCAATTCTTGAACGGCTGCTTTTACAAATAATGCTTGATCCTCTAGAAATATTTGGATTTCCTTCTCCGTATCATTTAATGCATTGAAGTATTTTCTTGACTGCGAACGCTTCATTACGTCGTATAATCGATACTTCTTCATGACAAACAATATCCATTCGTTCAATCCTGTAGCTAAAAGTAGGGAAGCGAGATAGAATAGCTCTTGAGGTGCATTACTTCTATCTTTTAAATGTCTGAAATGTGTGTCATCCTTGATGGCATCATGGATTAGAAGATTCGCTGTGTAATAAATGGATGTTTCGTCCGTTTTGATAATAATTTCGTCATCGGGCAATAATAGGAGCCATATATTAAATGCGATAATCCACCCATCCAAGAGGCTGATTCCACCTTCCTTCAGAAGGGGCGAATAGTTGTCCAATTTGGATGCAATTTGTTTGAAAGTGTCGACATGATGTTGTTCAATATAAAATATACTGTTATCTATAGTAATCTCTTCATACATCATAAACACCTCTTAAAGTATAATAGACAATTTTTGCAAGTAGTTAATATTTAGTTTATGGAAATTATCTAATATTGACAATTAGAAAGTATGGTTTGTCGACAAAATAAGCAAAAGATAATAGAAAGTAGACGAGACGATAACGATTTATGTGTAAAGAGACATAAGAAAACTCCTCCTAATTCAGGAATTAGAAGGAGTAGGTTGCTACGATTCGCCTAGTTCTTTCATTCTTGGGTCACTATAAATATCCTTATCGAGGTCGCCCATAATTCTAGCTGTCGTAACTCCTGCCGTCATGGAACCACTGACATTTAATGCCGTACGCCCCATATCAATCAACGGTTCAACCGAAATTAACACCCCTGCAAGAGCAACAGGTAGATCAAGGGCCGATAATACGATTATGGCAGCAAATGTTGCACCACCACCAACACCGGCCACTCCAAATGAACTAATCGCAACAACGACTATAACAGTTGCAATAAAGCCAATATCAAGCGGGTTAATTCCAACAGTCGGTGCAATCATGATTGCCAACATGGCAGGGTAAACCCCAGCGCATCCATTCTGGCCAATCGAAAGTCCAAAGGAGCCTGCGAAGTTTGCAATTCCATCCGGAACACCTAAACGTTCTTCTTGTGTTTTTAAATTTAATGGCAGAGTCCCGGCACTCGATCTTGAAGTGAAAGCGAAAAGTAAAGTTTCACTCGCTTTTTTTACATACATAATTGGGCTTAAGCCTGTCAGGGAAATGATGATCAAGTGGATAAGGAATACGATTAGTAACGCTATATAAGATGCGATTACAAATTTTCCTAAATTGTAAATTGCCCCAAAATCACTTGTTGCCACGGTGCGTGCCATTATCGCCAAAATTCCGTATGGCGTCAGCCTTAGAACAATCGTCACGACGCCCATAACCAATGAGTAAATTGCGTCAATGGCTTTATTGATTGTTTTGGAAGTTGCTTCATCTTTGCGGACAATTCTTAAATAGGAAAATCCTAAAAAGGCTGCAAAAATAACTACAGCAATGGTCGAAGTTGAACGGGCACCAGTCAAATCCAAGAAGGGGTTGGCAGGGAACAATTCTATAATTTGTTCAGGCAATGATTTTACTCCCGCCGATTGCTCTTCCAAAGATGTGCCTCGTTCAATCTCTGCATCACCTTGCACTAATTGAGTGGCATCAAGGTCAAATATGGTAGCCGAGAAAATACCGACACCTGCTGAAATGGCAGTAGTGCCTATCAGTATAACCAAAATAAGTCCAGCAATTTTCCCTAGATTTTTTCCAAGCTTCATTTTAGTAAAAGCCGCTAAAATGGAAATGAATACAAGTGGCATTGCGATCATTTGCAAAAGCTTTACATAGCCTGTACCAATGATGTTGTACCAGGGCACAGTCTTTGTCACAACATCGGAGGTAGCACCAAAAATAAGCTGGAGTGCTAAACCTAAAAGAATACCTAAACCTAGTGCAGCAAAAACACGATTGGAAAACTTTACATGTTTTTTGTTTAAGTAGCGCAAAAATACCATGAGTGCCAATAATATGGCGACATTAATTAGTATTATTATTGTCATATAGTTTCACCTCGAAAAGTAGTATACCAGATTTAAGGGTATTTCTGGAGAAATTTGCTTATATTCGCTGCTTAGAATAAGTTACCTAGTAATTTTCAAGATATATTTGCACATCTACTCGACCTATTTTGGACTAGTTGAGCCATTCTAATGCATTTAGAGAGAAAAACCATTGAAAAGGCGACAATTGTAAACATTTTCGTCAAATTTTGATACAATACTAGATATTCAATGCTTGAAAGATGAGAAAGGAATTAAAAACATGAAATCACCTTATACGTTTAAACATATCGCTCCATTAAATAATAGTGACGAACTTCAACCAGCTTTATTTTTGTTTCATGGCTTAGGAAGTAATGAAAACGATTTATTGCAATTGGTCCAGGATTTTAAGGGTCAATGTCATATTTTTAGTATGAGAGGCCCCATCACACATTCTCCCGGCTTCGCTTTTTATACTTTTGAAGAAGAAGGCAAGCCAATAAGAGAAGTATTTGATAAGATGATTACCTTCAGCCAAAGTTTTATTTTAGAAGCAATTGAACAGTTCAATCTCGATATCAACAAAATCTTTTTAATCGGTTTTAACCAAGGTGCGGCAGTTGTCGAAACGCTTACTCTAACATTAGGGAACCTCATCAAAGCTTCGGTTGCTTTAAGTGGTTATCTGCCGGAATTTGTGATGAATGAGTATAAGAAAGCCCCATTGGATCGAACAAAGATCTTTATTTCCCATGGTGAATATGATTATGATTTTCCTATCCAGTGGGCCCAAAGTAGCAAAGAGTATTTCAAGGAGATTGGTGTACAAGTTACATTTAAAACATACCCTGATGGGCACGGAGTCACACCTGAAAATTTAGGGGATATGGTCGGATTTATTGCTGAAAATTTAGCAGATACGGATGAGCTGAATTAAAAAAGTGAGACTTGGGTTACAGATGAAAAGTTTCTTGGTATACAAGTGAATTATTTAAGGTAGGAACTAACGTTTTTATAATATCTTAAGTGTGGAATCGAATTCTCCTGGAACAGCATGATAGCAGGTTAGATTCAAGTCCGTGCATCCCAAAGAGCTATAGAAATAAAATTAAATACCATTTACCTACTCAAGGAAAATGGTATTTTAATTTTTTATTAGATTGTATCCAGCAGGTTTTCTGCTTCCTCCAGAGGCATCGGCTTGTGGAAGTAATAGCCTTGCCCTGATTTGCATCCCATCTTCTGCAATATTGAATATTGTTCAGCAGTTTCAATTCCTTCCGCGACAACATGCATTCTCAGTTTCTCGGCAAGAAGGACAATGGTTTGTACGACTGCGTGCATATCACTGTTATTAATATCATTAATAAAACTTCGGTCGATTTTGATTTCGGAGAAAGGCAGCTGCTGCAAGTAGCTTAGACTTGAAAAACCGACGCCAAAATCATCAATGGAGCTCTCATACCCTAATTTTTTCAACTCCAACAATATGTCTTTTGCCTTTTTAAAATCGAATAACTCAACACTTTCAGTAACTTCAATTTTTATATAATCTGGTGTTATCTGATATTTTTCCACTAAAGAAAGGAAATCCTTCATAAACGATTCACTGTAAAAATGAACAGGCGAGATATTGACAGCGATAGGCACCATCTTTAACCCTTTTGAAAGACGGATGTTCTGGAATTTCAAAACTTTCCTTAAAATTAGAATGTCAACTTCATTTATTTTCCCGCTTTTTTCAGCTATCGGTATAAACTCAGCAGGAGATACAGGTCCTAAAACTGGGGAATGCCACCTCGCCAATGCTTCAAATCCTTCAATCTCATCTGTATTCAGATTAATCTTTGGCTGTAAGTAAACTGTAAATTCCTCGTTTTTAATCCCAAATTGCAATTGATTCAAAATATTGAGTTCTCTTTGAATGATTTCATCTGTTCCCATTTCAAAATAGGAGACAAGCGAATTTTGAAGACGTGAATTTGTTAAGGCTGTATCTGCGCGCCTAATACTTTCATCAATTGTTAAATGTTCATTAAAATAAGAAACACCGATTCTCAATGTAATGAATATGTCTCTATCTGCAATCGTAAATGGGGTGGATGTGATTTGTAGTATCTCATTAATAAAATGATCCAGATTTTCTACATTAGATTGTTTAACACCTAAAATAACAGAAGTAGTCGAAAATCTGCCGTAAATTACGTCGCTATTTAGGTTATTGATCGAAAGAAAACGATTCACAATTTGACCGATTAATTCATCACCAGATTTTCTCCCATACAGATCAACTATACTTGAATATTCATTCGGCTGAATGATTAGAAGAGAGCCTACGATCTTCTTATCGACCCACATCGCTAAATTGGTATAAAAGTTATTATAATTTGGTATACCTGTGGTCATATCAAAAAATGCCAATTTTTTCAATTCCTGTTTCTGTTTCACATATTTCATCGAAAGGGCAACTATGGGAGAAAGTTTTTTTAGGAACTCGATATCCACCTGTCTTAGTTGCATTTCCTCTTTTATGTATATCGAAAAATAACCAAGTAAATTTTTTTCATTTGTAAAGATGGGCTTTGACCAACATGAAGACAGATTATATTTTTTTATTAGATTATTTGAGTCGATGTTTTTGCTGGACAAATCATTAATATAGATCACACTGTCATTATAGCCAGTCGCTGATCCACTCATTTCAAGATGATTCATGGCCTGTATCAAGGAAAGCGGGAGTGAACCACTTGCAATGGCTACTAAATTTCGTTCGTGATCAACAACATGGATAGCACAAAAAATATCCCGGATATAGTATTGTTCCACTTTTTCAGTAATCAATTGAAGGATATTGTTTAACTCGCCATTCTCCTCCAAGTCAATATATACTTCATGTTCGAGTTTGGAAAGCATCTTGCTAAGCATTTGCTCTGTTATATCCATGCAATGAATTAACGCATAGGAAGCTAAGCCGTCACGATCCACTATGGGTTGACAGAAAATATGGTTCCAGAATGCACAACCATCTTTCTGATAATGGATCATGTTCACCTCGAATGGCTGCCTCCGATCAAAATTAAAAAAGAGTTCCCCATTATGCTCCATACTTGTTTTAACTCCGGTTAACACGTCGAAATTTTTTCCGATTAATTCAGTTTGCAAGTAACCAGTTAATGTTGTAAATGCCTGATTAACATAGACAAATGGAAAATCGCTTTTTTCTAAGCTTATGATGGCCATACCAATATGAAACTGCTCACTAATATTACAAAGAAATGGAAGTAATTCATTCTTTGTGAGGGGCATTTTCGTATTATACATGCTTGTTCCCCCGATACAATAAATTGTTTAAAGAAAGTATAACAAATTTATGAATAATATAGCAGTATTATTTTATAATAGTTTGAAAATTCACTAATATTTTAAAAATATAAGTGTAATTAATTTTATATAATTATTATCTAGAATACTCTAATTTTCCTAGGAAACAAAGCATCCATCTATGTATCCTAAGTCATGAATTAATGTAAATGTTCCGATTCATCATATTCTCCCTTGTGTCTACGTAAATTAGTTAAAAGTATAATCATCTTGACTCTTTATATATTAAACCGATTTTAACAATATATTAAAGAGGGATATTCACTTATCAAATAAGGGGATTTTATGGTAGATCAGCCGTCAAAAAAATGCGAAGGGAAGAATGCATGAAGATTGATGATATTGTCTTAGAAAAATTGGGAGTTTATTTTGTTTATCATGATATCTATAATCGTTATGGTATTCATTTCGAAACATTTGTAGAGAGGTGGAAAAAGGGGATCTTGGAAATATAAGCAGAAAAAACAGGCAACAGTAATGATACATGTCGCCTGTTCTATTAAAAATGTTTTGAAATCCAATGGTTAGCATCTGCCCAATTATTAATTCTGACGACGTTCGAAGGAATCGATTTTCGATTATATGGCGTATCAAATAATAAGACTGGAATATTTAGTTCTTCTGCCAACATCACTGCGTTGTCGTGTTTGTCTTCAAAGAAAACGTCTACAGCTTGCTTTTTCGCCACAGCCAATTTATCGTGGCTGCCGATTAGCTCGATGTGATGGAAAGGAACTTTATGATTCTCAAACCACTTTTGGGTTATTTCTAGTACACTTACATCACGTGCAGAGATATAAATTAGTTCATATACATGCTGCCATTTTTCCAAAATGGCCTGAGCATCCTGTGCAATGGTGCTAACCGAATACATATAAGCTTCATTTTCCTTGAACCATTTTGCAAATTCATTGCGGTCCACTGGATGGGGAAAGGCACTTAAAAAATCGTATTCAATGACATCTTTTAAGACAATGTTCGTTTTATAGCGTTCGTTGATGTGAGGAATGAGAGTGTCTGGCGTTGTCACTGTTCCATCAATATCAATTCCAAAACGTGGTTTTTGCTTGGACGTCATAAAAAACACCTGGCCTATATTAAGCTTTTTGCTTCATTTTTTTCTCGTGCTATAACCATTTCGGCTGCTAATTTATCGATTTCTTTTTTCAGTTCTTCTACCATTGTAGCTTCAGGTACTTTCCGAACAGTTTTTCCTTTCATAAATAACAAACCTTCTCCGCGTGCACCAGCAATACCGATATCAGCTTCGCGGGCTTCTCCGGGACCATTTACCGCGCACCCTAGAACGGCTACTTTTAAAGGAACATTTAACTTTGAAATGTATTCTTCTACCTCGTTGGCAATGGAAATAAGATCGATTTCTATTCGTCCGCAAGTAGGGCATGAAATTAGAGTGGCCATATTAGAAGCAAGGCCAAAGGATTTTAATAATTCACGCGCGACTTTCACTTCTTCAACTGGATCAGCAGATAAGGAAATTCGTAATGTATTCCCGATACCTTTCGATAGGATTGCTCCAAGACCGGCAGCTGATTTGACTGTACCGGCAAATAAAGTACCTGATTCGGTAATCCCTAGGTGCAATGGGTAGTCAAACGCTTTTGCCGCTTTTTCATAGGCTTCGATTGCAAGATTTACATCAGAAGCTTTCATAGAGACAATGATATCGTGGAAGTCCAAGTCTTCTAATATTTTAATATGATGCAATGCCGATTCAACCATACCTTCGGCGGTAGGGTAACCGTACTTCTCCAAAATATGTCGCTCTAATGAACCAGCGTTAACACCGATGCGGATAGGTATACCTTTTGCTTTCGCTGCATTTACGACAGCTTCGACTTTCTCGCGGCGGCCAATATTGCCCGGGTTGATGCGTACTTTATCTATTCCATTCTCAATTGCCTTTAAAGCTAACTTATAATCAAAATGAATATCCGCTACTAATGGGATATTTATACGTTTTTTAATATCAGCAATAGCATTTGCAGCGCGTTCGTCCGGAACTGCAACACGAACGATCTGACAACCCGCTTCTTCTAATCTAAGAATTTCTGCGACTGTCGCTTCTACATCATGTGTTTTTGTTGTACACATACTTTGGATGAATAGTTCATTACTACCACCAATCGTTAAATTCCCAACACGTACAGGTCGTGTTTTTGAACGGTGAATGAGTTCACTCATGAAGATTCTCTCCTTTTTAAGGTACGTATCTTAACTTTTCTCGTACCACACTTCTATTATTTTATCAGTGTAGTGGGAGTTGAACAAGGAAGAAGCGTCATTTTTTACTTATCAGCAATTATTTTCTATTTTATCATAGATTGGAATTTTAATAAGTTCGCCAGTTACCATCGCTTGTTTTTGCAAGTGTGGATTCAGTTTATAGAACTGTGCCATTCTTTCGGGATACGATAAGTCGACCTCTGATGGGTAGGCTGCAAGCAGGCTTTGTACCGTATCGCCGGCGGCAGTAACTACAGAGAGCGTTTTAACGGCAATTTGTTGTTCACATACTTCTACTGCTTGTTGTTTATCAAAGGCTGCAAGCGGTACTGTACCTTCAGTTAAATCTATTTTAATCACAGCTGCTATAAGGAAAAACACAGCGGTAAAAATAAGAAATCTCATAAAAAAATCCCTCCTTTCTCTCACTATATGAAGAGAAAGGGGAATCATGCCTATTATTTTTTTGCTATTTTTGGATATTTTGTTGATGCCAGAATTAATATAACCATTGTAATAATGATCTCTATTATTGTAGAGACTATGCTAGATAACCTTATTAGTGAAAATAGTACAGTCAATAGTGTGGACCATGTGATCGCTAATGCGGCCGTGCGCCACAGATGCCGATATTCTCCCCGTCGGTTCATGATTTTTAAGACAATGATACCAACAAAAGCATAAATACTGATTCTAATAAATAGAACAATCGTCGAAGTTAGGGTTAATAGTACAAAGGCGAAAGGATATAAGAGCCATTGAATATCTTCCACATATTCCGTCAATCCTTGAATGTTGTATGAAGTCTCTGTTACACCTGTTAAAAATTGATAGAATGAATAGACTGTTACTATCGCAATCAAAATAAAAACATATTGAATCGTTTTCCCGATAGTTAATAATCTATAAGCAGCCAATTTTTTTGGATGTATAAGACTGTCGATAAAAATCTGCGAGTGTTTTACCATATTTTCTCCTCCATAAGAGAGTTTAACATGAATATAAATGTACAATAAAGATAGTAAGAGTAATTTAAGAGAATTGGTCTTGTATTAATGGCACTTGAAACTTTTTAACATATCATGCGTATATTTTGGAAATAGGGAATAGGAGTTGTTTTTTTGGATATCATTGCATGGGTACTAATTATTGCTAGTTTTATCATTGCGTTCGTAGGTCTGGTCTATCCGATTATTCCATCGGTACTCTTTATTGTATTGGGTTTTATCGCATATGGGTTATTTTACTCCTTTGCGGATTTGGGTTGGATATTTTGGACGATTGAAATTTTATTTATAGTTCTGTTGTTTGTTGCCGATTCACTTGCAAACCTGGTGGGAGTGAAAAAATTTGGAGGCACGAAAGCCGGGATGTGGGGAAGTACAATTGGCTTACTGATCGGACCTTTCATCATCCCAATTGCAGGTATATTGATCGGACCATTTATTGGTGCTGTTATAGGGGAGCTTATCGTCACTAAAACTGAATATAAACAAGCTTTTAAAGCTGGTGTGGGGTCATTGGTCGGCTTTTTAACCTCTATCGTGACAAAAGGTATAATCCAAATAATCATGATCATTATTTTCATCGTTTTTATTTGAGTTGAATAAGGCGAAAAGGTAAATGCAACCAACCTTTCCGTCAAAAGGCTGAATTGTAATTCTTAAGTGTTTATTGATTGAATCGGGCCAATAATTTTGATAGTCTAGAAAAGGAATCAAGATTACTTTTTAATTTGAGGGAGGAAATACAAATGGCTTATGAATTACCACAATTAACTTATGCATATGATGCATTAGAACCAAACATTGATGCGAAAACTATGGAAATCCACCATACTAAACATCACAACACATATGTAACAAACTTAAACGCTGCTGTAGAAGGAACTGAATTTGCAGGTAAAGATCTTTTAGACCTTATCTCAAACATCGATGCTCTTCCAGCTGACAAACAAACAGCTGTACGTAACAATGGCGGTGGACATGCCAACCATACATTATTCTGGGAAATCCTAGCTCCAGGTGGTGCAACAGCGCCGACTGGTGAACTATCTTCTGCAATCGATGCGAAATTCGGTAGCTTCGATAACTTCAAAGAAGAATTCGCAAAAGCAGCTACTGGCCGTTTCGGTTCTGGATGGGCTTGGTTAGTTGTAGATGGTGGCGAAATCGCCATTACTTCAACTCCAAACCAAGACTCTCCAGTAATGGAAGGTAAAACGCCTGTACTAGGCTTGGACGTTTGGGAGCACGCTTACTACCTAAACTATCAAAACCGTCGTCCTGACTATATTACTGCATTCTGGAATGTAGTAAACTGGGATGTTGTTGAATCTAAATATCAAGCAGCAAAATAAGCCCAAAATTAGATTCTCAATAGTGTGTAATTAAGGCGTTGGCCCACAAATTCGGTGGGCCAACGTCTTTTTGTTCTGTAATCGGAACAAGGAACAAGAATAATTGAGAATTAATCGGAATAGAATAGAGACGACAATATTGATGTAATGAATCTTTTATCGTTGATTGTGCAAGTTTCCATATGAATGGAGTGAATTATTGGTTGCATTGGTGAGTTTTATTAGTATCGTATTACTTACTTTTGTCCTTAGCTCGGTGTTTAAGCTACAATCGAAAGAGAACCATCTTTCCAGTTGTTTATCGATGTTTGTTACGATGACGAAAAGTACATTAGTGGGGATACTCGTTGGAATTTGGATATCCGATATCGTATTTGCTACTGTAATTGCCATTCTTGTCAGCTTTTTGTTAGTAAGCATCATGACCTATCAACTATCGGTAAGAGTGATTTTGGAAAGTGTAAGTGCGCTTTTCATGGGGGCGATGATGGGCGCAATGCTAAGTATCATGACTACAAACAATCAATTACTGAGCATCATTTTCTTTACAGTTATTTATTTGGTCAGTTGCATTTTGGCGGCAGGGCTTTGGAATAGACAAACCTACCATAATTTCATAAAAGGGATACCATCAAAGGTGAAGGTCAGCTTTGCGTTAGCATTACTCTGTTTAGCGGTAACGGCATATTTGGATTTTTTGACATTGGCAAGCGATGAAGTGGAAATTGAACAGCACGAACACCAACATTAATGCGGCATGAAGTAAGCACTTCATGCTTTTTTTTGTACGCTGCATAATTACCGACTAAAAGGTTCAAATTATGCTCATGGAGGTGAGGGTGTTGAATAAAAAGAAAAAGAATACGTTGGATCGTGAAGAATACGGACATGGCTACGATTTAAGCCCGGATGATTTTGATGTCATCGGTCAAAACAATGAGGCGAAAAAGCACAACCAAAATGAGAATAAAGATAAACGTGATAATAAACACAACCCATCCAGATTAAATCAATAATTAATAAGAGTATTTGGCTTCAAAACGGTTCGCTTTGAAGCTGAATACTTTTTATTATTTATTAAATGTGGAATTATATCGGATGTTTTTTTCGACATAAGTTCTAAAATCTCCCCTTTTTTCTTAAAGTGTAACGAGAACAAAAAAAGGGGAGTGTACATGCTTATAGATGGAGTGTTCTCGGGTGGAGGCATAAAGGGATTTGCTTATATTGGGGCGATGGAGGTTTTGGAGGAAAAAAACTATCGTTTCAAGCGTGTGGCGGGCACGAGTGCCGGTGCGATTATGGCGGTGTTTATAGCTGCAGGTTATTCCGCAAAAGAAATTGAAGAGATATTAGATGAACTTAATTTGAAGTCGCTACTAGATCCTCCAAAACCTGCAGGTACTCTTCCTTTTTTAAAATGGTTGAACTTATATTTTCGTATGGGATTATATAAAGGAAAAGCATTGGAAAAATGGTTTTATAAGAAATTGGCGGCCAAAGGAATTTTGACATTTAATGATCTGCCCAAAGATTCATTAAAACTTGTCGCTTCAGATTTAACTAATGGCCGAATGGTTGTCATACCTGACGACCTTGCTTCTTATGGTATAGATTGGCGGAAGTTTCCAGTTGCCAAAGCGCTGCGGATGAGCTGCGGTATACCATTTTTCTTTGAACCCATTAAGCTAAGCGACCACAATGGAGAGTGTCTTTTTGTCGATGGGGGCATACTTAGCAACTTTCCATTGTGGATTTTTGATAATGGAAATAAACAACGTCCTACAATTGGGTTAAAACTGAGCAATCCCAGAGAGGATATGCCTCCCCAAAAAATCAACAATGGCTTGAACCTATTTGAGGCACTCTTTTCAACAATGAAAAACGCCCATGATGATCGTTATATTTCAAGGAAGCATGAACGAAATATCGTCTTCATCCCGCTTGAAAAGTATAGTGCAACCCAATTTGACCTGGACGATGAAACAAAACAAAATTTGATAGATATAGGAAGAAGGCGTACCTCGAAATTCTTGGAAACTTGGCGGCCATCGTAAGGAACTGGATAAATCCTCCGACATTTCACATACTATTGAAGAGAAGTTAAAGGGAGTGAAGACGATGTCAAAAACACCGGAACAGATTGCATCAAAAATACTGGAAGATAATATGGTCGGTACTATGGCCACTATTAAGGAAAATAAACCCCATACTCGGTATATGACCTTTTTTAATGACAATTTCACATTATATACAGTAACCGGCGATGGTACAAATAAAGTGGAGGAGTTATCTAGAAACCCATATACTCATATTCTCATTGGGTACGATGGTAAAGGTCTTGGCGATGAGTTTCTGGAAATTGAAGGGAAAGTCGAAATTTCGTCGGATGACTCGATGCGGGAAAAGGTATGGAATGATGTGCTAAAAGGTTGGTTTAGTGGACCGCATGATGAAAATATGGTTATTTTAAAGGTTTCACCAACCAAAATCACATTAATGAATACAAAAAGTAATGAGCCTGTACATGTCAACTTTGGTTAGCGATAGAATAAGTCGTTATTATGCCATTTTGAAAGTATAAGACAGATTTAAGAAATTCCAAACGTCTAGAGATCTTAAGTAAATATCGGCTTTTAATACACAAAGGTGGTCGTCAATATGGCGACCGCCTTATCTTTCATGGAAGAAATGGAACAAATCTTTCATGGATAAAATTTAAAAATATGGTTCTATCTTGTCCATTTTTTCTTACACTAAAGTAAGAAGAAGAATTGAGGTGGATAATTTGTCGAAAAAAATGAGCATAGCTGCGCTGGTTTTGTACGTAGTCTACGCTGTCGGTATGTATTTTTACATATTTCATGGGCCGTCTGGAGGTGTGCCGGCTACATTAAAGGGGACAGTAGCCGACCCGGAAACCTTCATGACCGAACGTGAACTTTATTTAAGTGATGATTACTCAAAGATACGAAATTTTCTTTTCTTTGTTATTACACCCTTTGAATGGCTCGTTTATTTATTAATTTTACTTACCGGCATTTCCCGAATTTTTGAAAAATGGGCAGAGACAAAGTGGAAATTATTTAAAAACGGTGCTTATTTATTCCTTCTATATCTATTTACAGCACTAATCTTCTATCCAATAGATATTTACCGCTATCAATTAAGTAAAGAATATGGCATAAGCACTCAAGATTTCTCTTCATGGATGAGGGATTATGTTATAGATTTTTGGGTGAATTTCGGGACGACGCTGCTCCTTGTTTTAGTACTGTATTGGTTGATTCAAAAAAGTGCGAAAAAGTGGTGGCTTTATGCATGGTTGCTTACTATTCCTTTCGCCATTTTTATGATGTATCTCCAGCCGGTTGTCATCGATCCGCTTTATAACGAATTTACACCGCTTAAAGATAAGCAGCTTGAAGAAAAAATCTTGAAGCTTGCTAATCAAGCGGACATCCCTTCCGAGCATGTATTCGAAGTGAATATGTCTGAAAAAACCAATGCTTTGAATGCATATGTAACGGGAATAGGTGACAACTCCCGAATAGTTTTATGGGATACAACCTTGAATGAATTAACGGATGAGGAAATCCTGTTTATTATGGCGCATGAAATGGGGCATTACGTAGAGAAACATATTTATGTTGGTATAGCCTCCTATTTACTATCTATTTTGGTCGGGTTATGGCTAATCTCCAAAATAATGCCTTGGATGGTGGCTAGATTTGGAAAGTTCCTGAATATCGAGAAAGTGGGTGATATTCGTTCACTTCCTCTATTCTTCGTACTTGTTTCCTTCTTGCTGTTTATTTCAAATCCGCTTTCCAATTATATTTCAAGGTATCAAGAAACAAGGGCGGATGAATATGCAATGGAGTTGACTGGGGATGCGGAAGCTGCAGTCAGCACTTTTCAGAATCTTGCCAAAGCTGGTTTAAGTGAAGTGAATCCGCCATGGCTTGTTAAAATTTTTCGATATACCCATCCTCCGATGTTGGAACGAATCAATACAATTGCAAGATATACAGATAATGAAGAAGTGGAAACCGAAAAAGGAAACGAAACGGAATAAAAATTAAAATAGCCAGCACTGTAAAACAGTGTTGGCATTTTTAATTTGGATTTAGAAAAAAGGTAGAAAAGATAAAAAAATGTATATTAAAAATGAAAGTAAGAAATTCTTGTCATAAATGACCAATAAATATTGTCGGAATACTTAGTCTAATCTCGTGGTTATATGTTATATTATAGTTTATCAATATAGTAAAAAGTACGGGTAAATTTATTTATGATGAATGAAAAAGCAAAGCCCGTTAAGTAGTTTTTAATGAAGGGGAGTAAAAAAATGACACAATTAACTGCACCATTTCGTTATGATCACGTTGGAAGTTTCTTAAGACCGGTTGCGCTAAAAGAAGCACGTTCAAAATTCCAAAAAAATGAGATTACATATGATGAATTAAAGAAAGTGGAAGATCAAGAAATTATCCGCCTCATTGAAAAACAAAAAGAAGAGGGTGTTTTAGCGATCACAGATGGTGAATTCCGTCGCAGCTGGTGGCACTTTGATTTCTTGGGTGGTCTAGAGGGGATGGAATATTACGAAAAAGAGAAGGGTTTGGACTTCCATAACTTGGAAACACGAAAAGAAGGTGTGCGAGTTGTCGGGAAAATTGATTTTGTCAGCCACCCTTTTATAGATCATTTTAAATTCATAAAAGAACATGCTGGCGAATCAACTGTGAAGTTCACAATTCCAAGTCCCAATATGTTACATGCCCGTGCCGATCTTAATGCAGATATCTATCCAAATGATCAGGAGTTAATCGCGGATACAATCAACGCATATCAAAAAGCCATTCAGGCATTCTATGACGCAGGTTGCCGTTATTTACAACTTGATGATACTTCTTGGGCAAGTTTGTTCTCTGAGGAATCACGTGCAAAATTAGTATCCGAGGGCAGGGAGCCACAACAATTCATGGAAACATTGCAATATGTCATTAATGAATCCATCAAAAATAAACCAAGCGACATGACGATTACCATGCATATTTGCCGTGGAAATTATAAATCAACCTTCTTTTCTAGCGGTGGATATAATTTTGCTGCCGAAGTGATTTTTGGCGGTTTGAATGTTGACGGATTATTCCTGGAATTTGATGATGAGCGTTCTGGAAGCTTTGAGCCATTGCAGTATGTAAACCGTGCGGATTTAAAAATCGTTTTGGGCTTGATCACATCAAAATTTGGTGATCTTGAGGACAAAGAAGAAGTAAAAGCCCGTATCCAGCAAGCAGCTAAATATGTTTCACTGGAGCAACTGTGCCTAAGCCCGCAATGTGGATTTTCTTCAACAGAGGATGGAAATATTCTTGAAGAAGAAAACCAGTGGCAAAAGCTTGCACTCGTTAAGGAGATTGCCAAGGAAGTTTGGGGTTAAAAAGACAATCAAGCTTGGACTTACAAATCTGTAAGTTCAAGTTTTTTGTTTTAAAAATTCATAAAATCGTAATTTGTAAACGCATACAATATTTTCTATAATATAATCAAAGAGCTTCAAATAGTTGATTTGGAGGGTTTAGATGGCTATATTACAAAAATCCGGGCAAACCATTTGGCTGGTACTCATGTTTGTTGTACTTGGAAGCAATATGATGCTATATCATACAGCATTCGGCAATGATCTATTAAAGGGAGAAACAAATGCTGTTGTAATTGGTTCATTAATCGATTTAGTAATTGTTGCACCATTGTTATTTTTCTTATGGAAAAAGCAAAAAAGTATCAAGGGATTTGTCCTTCTTACCGCGACAGGACTTATTGTGGCAAGATTTTTAATACCGATGGAGTATTTAGAGCCCTATGCAGCGGTAACTTGGGTAGGATTTGCACTTGAGGCAGGGGTGGTGTTTTTAGAATTACTTCTTATCGTGACCCTATTTAAATATTTACCTAAAATTGTTGAAATGACTCGGGAGAGTAAACTACCAACGATTTTTGGTTTTTCAAATGCTGTAGACCATTTTGTGAAGAAACATCCTCTTATTCATATCATTTGTTCAGAAATGTTAATGTTCTATTATACATTTTGGAGCTGGAGAAAAAAACCGAATCAATATGAACACTCAATCACCCTGCATAAAAACTCGAGTTATATTGCGTTCCAAATCATGCTTATCCATGCCATATTAATTGAAACAATAGGTATCCATTGGTGGCTGCATGATAAGTCCGTAGTTTTATCACTTGTGTTACTTTTCTTTAATATATACTCGGTATTGTTCATATTGGCCGACATCCAAGCAGTCCGATTAAATCCAGTTCATGTTGATGACAATAAACTCTATCTATCACTCGGGTTGATCAAACGTATGGAAATCGGATGGGATGAAATCGAGGATATCCTGACAGATAAAGAAATACTGAAACAAAAAAGGACGAAAGATATAATTGAATTTATTGCAAGAGATTTTGAGGAACCGATTCCTGATGTGATTTTAAAGTTAAAAAAATCAAAAGAAGCAACATTAATCATGGGGATCAAAAAGCCGTATCAACAAGTTGCCATTAAATTCGATCATTACCAGCTTTTCATGAATGCAGTTGAAAAATATAAAAAGTTCTAAAAGAACGAAAAGGGGGGCAAGATGCTGCCTCTTTTTTTTATGCGAGCAACAAAAGGATTAAAAGACAATACAGAAAGCAAAAATTTTAAAACTTATCTTTATCTTATATAATGAACTTGAGTTTCGATATATAATATAGGAAAGTTTGTGAAAAATTGCTAGAAAAGCTGGGTGATTGCTTTTGAAATTATTCTTGTTCCGTATATCTTGCATTGCTTTGGTGATGGGTACTTTGCTCAACCATTCATTTCATGAAAAAGACGCATTCACAAGTACATTATTTTTTGTCACAGGAGTCTTTTGTTTATATTTTTTAATGCCTATTGTTCGACATCCTCTCATTAACTTTTTACTGATCCTACTGTTGATTATGCTGAGTGGTCTTACTCAGGTTGATTCTTCATATTGGTTACCCTTGGCAGGATTAATCACATTGGAAGGAGCTTTTCTATTAAAAGGGAAAGGGTATTATATATTCTGGATTGCTTCAATTATTGTCAGTACCGGGTATGTTATTCTAAATAATTTACCTATTTATATTTTCTTTTTGATGGCAACGATCATCGTTGTTAGTTTTCTGCTTTATCAATATATAGAGAAGGCACAATCGAAAGGACAGCTATATGATCAATTGTTAACGGAATACCGGT
The DNA here is from genome assembly GCF_000772955.1 of Ureibacillus sinduriensis BLB-1 = JCM 15800. Classification (GTDB taxonomy): domain Bacteria; phylum Bacillota; class Bacilli; order Bacillales_A; family Planococcaceae; genus Ureibacillus; species Ureibacillus sinduriensis. The sequence continues at coordinate 247,752 of NZ_JPVO01000054.1, forward strand.
TGCTGAAGAGGATGTCTGTTGAACAGGACCAACTTGTGAGGGCTGAAGAGCGTACAAAAATTGCAAGGGACATTCATGATTCTGTTGGCCATAAACTGACCTCTTTGCTAATGCAGCTGGAGGTAATGTCTATCCAGAACAAGACGGATAGTATCCAACAAGCAAAACAATTGGCAAGAGAAAGTTTGGAAGAAACACGATACGCGGTTAGGCAACTGAAATCAGCCGAAACAACAGGAATCCAATCCGTAATACAGCTTATCCGTAAGCTGGAGATGGAAAGTCGGCTACATATTCGTTTTACCCTCGAAAAAGGGGTGCTGTCATTACCTCTTTCCAATAAGCAAAGTGTTGTTGTTTATAGGGTTTTGCAGGAAAGTCTAACAAATGCCATGAAATATAGTCATTCTAAGGAAGTTGAAGTTGTTTTAGGTATCAATTCACTGCAAAACGTGCAATTTCAAGTGAAGAATAAAATGATGACAGATAAACCAATCATCAAGGGGTTTGGTTTGAGCAGTATGGAGGAACGGCTTAAAGAAATCGGGGGGGAACTGACCATCGTAAGAACCGAACAACATTTTATACTAAGGGGTTCCTTTCCTATGAAAAAACACAAAAATACGGCGGAAACTGTAGAAGAAGGAGTAACTGAAAATGACGGTTCGAATATTGCTCGTTGAGGATCAGGCCATTGTCCGCAATGGATTGAAATTGATACTTGAACAAGACGAAGAGTTTCAGGTTATAGTAGAAGCCGGCAATGGGATCGAAGCTTTAAGCCGACTTGAACATACTCATGTGGATCTTGTTTTGATGGATGTTCGCATGCCGGAAATGAATGGAATCGAAGCGACAAAACGTATTAAATCCCTTTACCCGAACTTGAAAGTCATTATTTTGACTACTTTTGAGGATGATGAATATGCCTATCAAACTTTAAAAGATGGGGCAAATGGCTTTCTACTTAAATCTTCTGAACCTGAAAAACTACTTTCTTCCATTCATAGTGTATTGAGCGGAGGATTAGTATTGCAAGAAGATATTGCTGCCAAATTAATGCCAAAATTATTGCGGCAAAGTGTTGTAGCGAAAGATGTGGAAATTCAACTGTCATTAACTGAACGTGAGTTATCAATAGTTAAGTTGGTTGGTGAAGGAAAGTCAAATAAGGAAATCGCAAATAGCTTATTTTTATCAATCGGAACAGTAAAAAACCATATTACTAATATTTTGCAGGAGTTGGATTTGCGCGATCGAACACAATTAGCCATCTATGCTGTGAAAAATGGTTTAGTCTAAGCGGGTATTCTACACCGCTTTTTTTATTTGGAGGATAAAAATGACTTTGGTCACAATGTTTCGTGACGACAGCTACTTAGCATTTTTTTACCAAATTGTTAAAGTATAACTAGAAAGGGTGAGTCAATTTGATCGAAGTGGTGAATTTATCCAAAAATTTTAAAAGGGTAACAGCGGTAGAGCAGGTGAATTTATATATAGAGCCAGGGGAAATTGTCGGCTTACTGGGCCCAAATGGTGCCGGGAAGTCGACAACGATTGCAATGCTCTCCACACTGATTTCTCCAACTGATGGAGATGTTTTGCTTAATCATAAAAGTATCCTTAAGAATCCTTCAGAGCTTAGGGGGGTATTAGGCGTCGTTCCGCAAGAGATTGCATTATATGAAGATTTAACGGCCAAGGAGAACCTCCAGTTTTTTGGCAGCATACAGAAAATGCCTAAACAGCTATTAGCCGAACGCATTGACATTGTGCTGGAGCAAATCGGATTACAAGATGAACCAAAAAAATTAGTAAAGCACTATTCTGGTGGTATGAAAAGGCGTCTCAATATAGGGGTGGCTATGCTTCATGAACCGAAATATCTCATAATGGATGAGCCGACTGTTGGAATTGATCCACAATCAAGGAATCATATTCTGAAAACAGTTAAAACATTGAATGAAAATTCGAACATGGCAATTATCTACACGAGTCACTACATGGAAGAGGTCGAATTCTTATGCAATAGAATTTACATTATGGATAAAGGGAAAATCATTGCATCCGGTACAAAAGAAGAAATAAAAGCAGTACTCTCATCGGAAAATACTGTACATGTAAAACTTGAATTCCATTCAAAAAGTTTCATAAATGATCTGATGGATCAGCCAATGTTATCCAATATCAATGCAAAGGAAGCCGAGATTACGTTTACTGTCGCCAAAGGGATGGATTTTTTACCGATGTTGCTATCACTATGTGAAAAAAATAATGTCATTTTAAAAAGTTTCCAAGTTGAAGAGCCGACCCTTGAAGATGTATTTTTACATTTAACCGGTCGAGCGTTGCGAAATTAGTATGGAGGGGAAACCATGTTTATAGCACTTATAAAAAAACAGATAAAGCTTTTACTGCGAAGTCCCTCTGAAATTTTGACCTTATTCGTAATGCCGATTGTTCTGATACTTATATTAAGTTATGCTTTAGGACCCCTAATGGAAGGGGACTCAGAGATGACAATCATCGAACTCGCTATTATCCATCATGAGGATGAGGAGGAACAAATCCAGGGGTTTATTGACGCTCTTCCGCCAAATGTAGTCTTGGACCAGAAAACATCTGGTAATATTGAAAACTCATTGCCGGTTTCTATGCTTGTGAAGGAATTGGAAAACAATAATGAAATGAAAGAATTGATTCATGTAACACAACTGGACGCCAAAAGCTTGGCTGAGGTAAAAAAGAGTGGGGATTATGATGTTGTTTTGGAAATACCCAGCAACTTTACCAAAGAGTATTTGGACGCCAAGTTTTTTGATCAAGAAAAACCAGCTTTTAATGTGTATTTAAATGAAAGTGAACAGATCACTTCTACAATTGTCAAAGAAATTATCGATTATTTTCAGCAGCAATATACATTGCAATCCGAATTATCGGAAAGTGGTGTCATCATAGATCATACAGCACTCTCTTCGCAGAAAATACATTCAACAATTCGTTCTGTCGATTCTTTGGAAGAGGTACCTTCAAGTGTCTACTACACTTTCAGTATGACAGTCATGTTTATGTTATTTATTGCGGGTACTCTAGCGAGTCAATCGTTCATTGAAAAGAATACTCATATTTTTGATCGCATCTTGCTGGCACGAATTCACTCAAGCACCTACTTGTTGAGCATTATTGTTTCTTCAATACTATTTTCACTGCTGCAAGTGTTTGTTCTGTTTACATTCTCGTATTTTGTATTCAATATTAGCTTTGCAAATTGGGAACTGTTTTTATTGCTGAGCATACTTTTTTCAATCGTTATTGGAGCAATAGCGGCCCTGTTGTCCTCGATTAATTATCGGTCCAATTCTGCCGGTGCTTCCAATTTATTTTCAACAGCAATTGTAGCAATTTTGGCATTTTTCGGAGGCAGTTATTTTAATATTAGCAGTTTGTCGCCATTTATTGTCAATGTTGGAATGCTGACTCCTAATGGCGCAGCACTGGATGGCTACTTAAAGATTGCGCAAAACGGCAGTTTAAATGATCTACTGCCCAATATTACAGTTCTTTCAAGTTTAGCATTTTTGTTAATGCTGATTGCATTTCTTCTGTTCCCGAAAAGAGGTGGCATTGTTTGAAACATATATTTAAAACAAAACTATTATTATTGGCACGCCAACCGGCAAGTTTTATAATTATCACCATTATTATTTGTGCATTTGCCTATGTCCTTGGACTCGGTTCTCAATCTAAATTGCCGATAGCCGTTTTTTCAGACTTGAAAGATGAGCAAACAAAAATTTACATGGCCGAATTCGGCAATATCCCGGAAACGGAATTCACCTTGGTGAAAGAGGAAAGAGCAATTTCGCTTGTAGAAAAGGGAGAATATGATGTTGCAGTGCACTTAATGGGTGATGGATTTGAGCTGATCACTTCTCCGGATTTTATGGATTCTGCATTGATCAACAATGAACTGACTATGATCTATAGCAGACTCACGCAAAAAGAAGCCATTATCAATGCAACCCCTACAAGCGAACAAGATGAAGTAGAACGAATTATAGACAAAGCTGCAGAAAATCCAAGCTTTCATATAAAGTATTCAAGCTTTACAAATGATGGGGATTTTATTTGGGATTCGAAGCTCCACGGCTTGTTCGGATTTAGTTTGTTTATGGTAATTTATACCGTATCGAACGGAGTTTATCCGATAATCATGGATAGAAGAAAGCGTATATGGGACCGATTGACAGTTTCTTCTATTGGTAAGACGGAAGTTTATTTGGCAAATATTTTATATAGTTTTTTAATTGGCTATCTACAGGTAGTTCTCGTTCTAAGCATATTCCACTTCATTGTCGGTGTAGATTTTTATGGAGGCTTCTATAATAGTTTGTTGATGGTGATTCCATATTTACTTTGCATTGTCTCACTCTCTATATTTATTGCGTCCGTGGTAAGTACGCAAGGGAAATTCAACGCGGTGATTATGGTGATTGCTGTACCTTTCGCAATGTTGGGAGGTGCCTATTGGCCACTAGAAATTGTAACCTCCGATGTCATTTTGGCGCTCTCGTATATCTCGCCGATTACTTATGGGTTGGAATTATTAAATGGTGTAACGATAAATAATAGTTCTTTTGTAGATTTAATACAACCGCTTGGAGTATTGCTCTTCATATCAGTAGTCTTGATGGGGATTGGTATTAATGTAATGGAGCGACGAGAACAATAGTCCCGTTTTCTATGAACTCCTCAAATGGATGATACCAAGGATGGCATCGAAATGCTTGTACTCAACAAACTTGGGAAGGCAAAAACTACCGTTAAAATCCTGGGAAATCAAGCAGGTTGGATATATCCAAAAGGTGATTAATACTATGAGGATGGAAGTGATATTTCCATCCTTTTTTGCCGTTGTCATAAATTTTACTTCAATCTATTTTTTGATATTTATCTAAAATCGTTGGGGAGATGTCCATTAGCGAAATATACTCAGGATAGGTGGAACCATTTTCAAATTTTACCGTCACAAAACATGAAGATTAAGACCTTCAGTGCTTTTTAATCATCTGGTCAAATGCTATACTAAAATGTATGTATTTATCCTGAAAAGTCAAATTCAGAAAGGGGGAGACATTTCAATTGCGAAAGAAAACAAAAACTCAACGTGCATCCAGTGTGAAAGCAAAATACCGGGCTAGTTTGTCATTTCGTATGAACGTCCTTTTCTTTTCCATTTTCCTATTATTTTCCATGCTTATTTTCCGATTGGGCTATTTACAGATCGTAAAAGGCGAGGATTATGTACGGGCTCTAGAAAGAACCGAGGAAGTTGCGGTGAATACGAGCGTACCTCGGGGAAGGATATATGATCGGTACGGTAGAGTATTAGTTGATAATGAGCCGGAAAATGCCATTACATATACGAAAATGCAGACAACCACTACTTCTGAAATGCTGGAAATTGCTGAACAGCTGGCCATGCTGATGGAGCAGCCGATAGATCGGGTTACATTGCGCGACAAGCAAGATTTCTGGATTATGAAGAATAAAGAAATCGCTTATGAGAAAGTAACAGAAAAAGAGCAAGAAAAACTAAGAGAAAATGAAGAGCTCGAAGAAAAAGAAATTCAAGCTGAAATAGATCGCTTAGTACGTGAACGTATTACGGAAGAAGATTTGGCACAGTTAACACAATTTGATTTGGAAGTGTTGGCCATTTATCGCGAAATGACATCCGGTTATAATTTATCTCCTCAAATCATCAAAAGCGAGAATGTAACTGATGAAGAGTTCGCCCGCGTATCAGAAAGATTATCCGACTTGCCTGGGGTGAATACAACAACAGATTGGAAACGTGTGAAACTTTCCTCGCTGGCAATTTTGGGCAGAACAACAATACCGAGCAAGGGGATACCAAAATCTAAACTGAACTATTACTTGGCAAGGGATTACTCGCGGAATGACCGCGTTGGGGAGAGTTATTTCGAAGCAAGCTATGAAGAACTTCTTCAAGGCCAAAAATCTGTAGTGAAAAATATAACGAACAAACAAGGGCAAGTAATTGATACTTTAACTACCTATGAAGGCGAACCTGGCAGCGACTTAGTTACAACGATTGATATTGAGTTGCAGGAAGCGGCAGACCGTATTGTGGAAGAAAAACTTCTGGAATTAAAATCAATGAGCCAATCCCACCTATTGGATAGAGCATTTTTTGTGATGATGAATCCAAACACCGGGGAATTACTATCGGTAGTGGGCAAGAAACTTGAAACGGATAAGGAAACAGGCAAAAAATATATTGTTGATTACTCCTATGGATCGTTCACAACTGCATATGAAGTTGGTTCAACTGTCAAAGCAGCCACATTGTTGATGGGGTATTCCGAAGGGGCTATTAAGCCTGGAGAAGTGATGATTGACCAACCCATCAAGCTGGCCGGCACAAATGTAAAGAGTTCTATCTTTAACCGTAATGGCAGAATTGCATTGAACGACCAAACCGCGCTGGAACGTTCGTCAAACTCGTATATGTTCCAAACCGCAATAAAAATTGCGGGTTCGACCTATAGCTATAATATGCCATTCAGAATTAAAGAAGGCACATTGCAAACGATGAGAAATGCGTATGCACAATTTGGACTTGGGGTTAATACAGGGATCGATCTGCCGAACGAATTTGCTGGATTTGCTGGTGAGTTGACGGATAACGGTAAAATTTTGAATCTTGCTATTGGGCAATTTGATACTTATACGCCTCTGCAAATGGCGCAATATATTTCAACTGTTGCTAATGGCGGCTATCGGATCGAACCACGGATGTTGAAAGAAATCCGGGAACCATCGGAGGATGGGGAAATGTTGGGTCCTTTAGTTGAAGAAGTAACACCGAAAGTATTAAACCGAATTTCCAATTCAACTGATGAAATTAACAATGTGAAAGAAGGCTTAAGAAAAGTTTATGTGGGTTCCCGAGGATCAGCACGTTCCTATTTTGCGGATGCCCCATATAGTGCGGCAGGTAAAACAGGAACCGCGGAGGTTGTTTACTACGGTCCGAATCGGGAAGAATGGGCAACAGAAACTATCAATATTGCGCATGTCGGTTTTGCACCATACGAAAACCCGGAAGTAGCTTACGCCGTTATTTTCCCATGGGCAACAACGAATTATAATATTTCATTGCCGCATGCAAGCCAAACGGCCAGAGAAATTTTGGATGTATATTTTGAGCTGAAGCAGAAATATGCCAAAGAAGGAAGAACTTCAAGCTCGGTGAAACAAGAAATTTTGCCAACAACAACAGGCGAAAAAATAGATGAAGATACAGCAGATGAAACAGTAACTGAATAATGACTGAAATTGAAATCCCTTAGGAATAAATATCCTAAGGGATTTTTTCTATATTCCGAAATGGTCCGAAGCCGCTCATGCATCCATCAACCAAAAATGTGAGGTAATGCAGGTTCAAAACTAGTTTTCCATCATATAAAGAAATTCCTAAATTTACAAAATTCGATAGCGATTTACAATTTCTTAACAATGCGTTTATATGAAATCAACAAACTAGCTTTATAGTTTTAACTGTAAGACAAACTTACTATGAATTTGATGGAGGAAATAAGAGATGAAAAAGTGGAAGTACTTAACAATGACAGCCGCACTAGGCGCGACCTTTGTTTTAGGTGCGTGTGGATCAGAGGACGCGGATACTGAAACAGAAACAGAAACAGAAGATGGAGCGGCAACAGGTAGTGAAACTACTGATAACGCTGATTCAGGTGATGCAAAATTATCTGGTGAAGTAATAGGTGATGGTTCATCGACTGTAGCACCAATTACTGAAGCTCTTGTTGAAGAGTATGCCGGAGTTCAACCGGATGTAAAAGTGTCTGCGGGTGTTTCAGGTACTGGCGGTGGTTTTGAGAAATTTATCGCTGGCGAAACGGACTTCTCTAACGCATCCCGTCCAATAAAAGAAGAAGAAATTGCTGAATTAGAAAAAGCTGGTATTGATTATACAGAATTTCAAGTAGCTTTTGATGGTTTGACAGTAGTCGTTAACCCAGAAAATGATTGGGCTACAGACCTAACAGTAGATCAATTGAAACAACTTTGGATTGAAGATGGTACTACTAAAAAATGGTCGGATATTGATCCGTCATGGCCAGAAGAAGAGGTTGTTTTCTACTCGCCAGGTACTGATTCAGGTACTTACGATTATTTCGATGAAGTAATTTTGGATGGTGCCGACTTAGCAAAGGCAGCAACATTGTCTGAAGATGATAACGTATTGGTTCAAGGTGTTGCCGGAGATAAAAACGCAATCGGATTCTTCGGTTATGCTTACTACCTTGAAAACCAAGATAAGTTAACTGCTGTAAAAATCGATGGTGTTGAGCCAAATAACGAAACAATCGAATCTGGAGAATATACTCCTCTATCTCGTCCACTATTCGTTTATGCGAAAAACACTGCTTTGCAAGAAAATGAAGCATTTTATGATTTCATGAAATTTTCTCTAGAAAACGCTGGTGAAATGGCTGAAGCTGTTGGTTATGTAAAATTGCCAGATGAAAAGTATGAAGAAGGTTTATCAACACTGGAAGGCTTAAAATAATAAGCATTAGAAAGTAAATAACATAAATGTGTGGGAGCCGCCACTTAGGTATCTCGCACATTTTCTCACGTATTTTGAAGGGAGTTTGTACAATGGCTTCTCAAGGCTTAGGGAAAGAGCAATCCATTCAAGAAATGATTGCACGATCCCGTAACAATAAAGGTAAAAAGTTTATAGAAAAATTAATGCCCATTATTCTAGTTATAACTGCACTAATATCTGTACTTACTACAATTGGCATCGTTTTTACATTAATTTTTGAAACATTTGAATTTTTTCAGAGGGTATCAATTACTGACTATTTATTTGGTAAAGAGTGGTTGCCTTTCTCAGGTAGTGAACCATTATACGGTATATTACCCTTAGTGCTGGGGACATTAAAAGTTTCGGTTATTGCAGCATGTGTTGCTGTACCATTGGGGATTGCAGCTGCAATTTATTTAAGTGAATATGCGTCAGATAAAACGCGTCGAACGATTAAACCAATCCTGGAAGTTTTAGCTGGTGTACCGACAATTGTTTATGGTTTCTTTGCCTTAACGTTTGTTACACCATTACTTCAAGAATTGATACCGTCGCTGAAAATATTCAATGCCCTTAGTCCAGGGATTGTTGTGGGGATTATGATCCTGCCAATGATTGCTTCCTTATCTGAAGATGCCATGAGTTCAGTACCAAACTCAATTAGGGAAGGGGCATTGGCCCTGGGTGCCACGAAGTTGGAGGTTTCCATTAAAGTTGTATTACCAGCTGCCATATCTGGAATAATAGCCTCTGTTGTTTTGGCTGTTTCACGAGCAATCGGGGAAACAATGATCGTTTCACTTGCCGGTGGAGCTACGCCTACATTTGACTTTAATGTGACAGGCTCTATCCAAACAATGACTGCCTATATTGTCCAGGTTTCTTCAGGTGATGCTGGTTATGGTACAACAATCTATTACTCAATCTATGCGGTTGGCTTCACATTATTTGTATTTACTCTAATCATGAATTTACTCGCACAATACATTTCTAAACGCTTCAGGGAGGAGTATTAACATGAAATATATCGATGATACTGTTGTAATGAAGCGTATGAAATCGCGATTAAAATATAATTCGTTATGGAAATTGATCTTTCTAATTGCAACATCACTAGCTTTACTTACCTTAGTTATTTTGCTTGTCCGTATTGTGACACAAGGATCTGGACATTTGAACTTGGACTTCTTCAATAATTTTGGTTCACGCTTCCCAGATAAAGCAGGGATTAAAGCAGCCTTAATCGGTTCCGTGTTATTGATGCTGATTATTGCACCGGTTTCTATGATTCTAGGTGTAGGAACAGCTATTTACTTAGAGGAGTATGCGAAGAAAAGTAAACTTACTAGTTTTATCCAGATGAATATTTCCAACTTAGCTGGAGTTCCATCAATTGTTTTTGGTTTACTTGGTCTAACAATATTTGTTCGTATGCTGGTGCTAGGGAAAAGTCTACTAGCCGCAGGATTTACAATGAGTTTACTTATATTGCCTGTCATCATAGTTGCTTCACAAGAGGCTATCCGAGCAGTACCAAAGGAGCAACGTGAAGCTTCCTACGGTATGGGGGCGACAAAATGGCAAACGATCACTCGAGTAGTATTGCCTGCTGCAATCCCTGGTATATTAACTGGTACTATATTGGCGTTATCCCGGGCAGTAGGGGAAACGGCTCCTCTAGTAGTTTTAGGGATTCCGGTCATTCTGCAATTCTTGCCAGACAGCCTTTTAAGTCAATTTACTACACTGCCGTTGCAGATTTATGATTGGGCAAAACGCCCACAGGAAGAATTCCAGTACGTTGCTTCTGCAGGTATTATTGTATTGATGATTCTCCTTGTGATTATGAACTCTATTGCGATATTTATCCGCAATAAGTTCCAAAAACGATACTAAGGATGTGTAAAAGTGGTAGAGCTTATGAATAAAACAAATAAAACAGAAACAATTAAGATAAAAACTCCGTCAGAATTAATCGGTCAATCAACTCCAGCAGTTGATAAGAGATCCGTTTTCAATACGAAAAATTTTAATCTTTGGTATGGGGACCACCATGCGCTAAAAGATATCAATCTAGACATTAAGGAAAATGAAGTGACAGCTATCATCGGACCATCTGGTTGCGGTAAATCGACATATATCAAAGCATTAAACCGGATGGTGGAATTAGTGCCTATCGTCAAAACGAATGGTGAAATCAATTACCGTGGACGGAATATTTTAGGCGCATCTTATGAAGTAGAAGAATTACGCACACGCGTAGGTATGGTATTCCAAAAACCAAATCCATTTCCGAAATCAATCTATGATAATATCGCTTATGGTCCTCGCATTCACGGAATAAAAAATAAAAAAATTCTTGATGAAATTGTAGAGAAGTCATTACGTGGTGCCGCTATTTGGGATGAAGTAAAAGACAGGTTGAATCAAAATGCGTATGGATTATCAGGCGGTCAGCAACAACGTATCTGCATAGCGCGTTGTCTTGCTATTGAGCCGGATGTCATTCTCATGGACGAACCAACATCAGCGCTTGACCCGATATCAACGTTGAAAGTGGAGGAACTTGTTCAGGAATTAAAGGATAACTATTCGATCATTATTGTTACGCATAATATGCAGCAAGCAGCACGTATTTCCGATAAAACGGCTTTCTTCTTAAATGGTGAGGTAGTGGAATTTGATCATACAGATAAAATCTTCTCTACTCCAAAAGATCAACGTACAGAAGATTATATTTCGGGCCGTTTCGGATAATTAGAAGGGATTGGTTTATTCATGGCAGCTAGAGAGCGCTTTGATCATGAAATTCAGGCCATTCAATCAGAACTATTAAAGCTTAGCAATCTCAGTATTCAAGCTTTAGAAATTTCATTCACTGCATTTATCGAAAAAGATTTTGATAAATCGAAATTAGTTATAGAACAAGACGTCGTAATTAATCGTTTGGAAGAAGAAATCAATGACCGCGTCATTCTAGTGATGACTCGCCAACAGCCAGTTGCCAAGGATTTGCGCCGGTTGGTTGTCTTATTAAAGGCTGCAGCTGACATGGAACGTGTTGGCGATTATGCTGTAAATATTGCCAAAGAATCAATTCGGATTGGAAACGAACGATTCATCACTTCTGTCGAGTTGCTGGAAGATATGTGCTTTAAAACTACCGTAATGCTACGACAAGTAATTGAAGCATTTGTAGATGAGAATATGAGCAAAGCAAAAGAAATAGCGGAGTATGATGATCAAATTGATGAAATGTACGGCAACATCATTACACATTTGATGAGATTAAGTTCGGTTGCACCTGAAAGTATTTCGCAGATTACCTATTTATCCTTTATTTGTCGCTATATTGAGCGTTGTGCAGACCATGCTACAAATATCGCGGAATATCTACTCTACCTTAAAAAAGGTCAACGATTTGATTTAAATCAATAGTCTAAGGGGAACTTCATGAAAACCATGGAGTTCCTTTTTGATATGAAACGTTTACGTAATAGGTTGTTGTTTATCATGGGTACATTCAATATTAAACTAATTAAACAGAAAGTGAGAAGAAAAATGATTTTGGTTTAAAATTAGAAATTGCATAATAGGTGGCGTTCTTGGCTCACATTACCATCTGAATCTACCATAATATGATTAACAGTCAATTTATTGCGACTGTAAAACTTATCTAAGAAATTCCTTGAAATTGTTTGAATAGAAGGAAAATTTATTATAAAATAATTAAAAGTAAATAATTCAAGCTATGATGAAAAAGAGTAATATTATGAAGTGGCATAGAGAGCTAGCGGTTGGTGGAAGCTAGAACATGACATAATATGAATGGGCTTTCTAGCTACTAGTATTGAAATGACAGTAGGTACTAGCGTGACGTTACGTTAAAAACAGTTAAGTGGACTAAAATGGTTAAATGAACCGTCTTTTAGTCAATGAAGGTGGCACCACGGCTTTTCCGTCCTTTTTGTTGATGGAAGGGCCTTTTTATATTGTTTGACGTGATTAACAACCACGTTAAACTAGTGCAAAGTTGAGTTGAGAAGAGTAGAGAAAAGGAGAGACTAGTATGACTGTTGAAGTTAAAAATTATGCGGTTCACGAAGTACAGGGAGATATGATGACGCCGATTTCCATTTTTGAGAGTTTAAAAGGAAAAAGGAAAGTATTATTTGAGTCATCTGCAAAACACGAAGAAAGTGGCCGATATTCATTTATCGCCCTAAATCCCGTTGCAGAATTAAAAGGGGATAAAGAAAATTACTTTTATCAACATGGAGAGGATAAACCACAATTTGGAGAAGGTTCCGTGCTGGAAAAACTCCGTAAAGTGTTACCCATTCACGATAAAAGTTATCCCTTTACCTTCTTTGGGGGGGTAATCGGTTATTTTGGGTATGATACAGCCTTTTACTATGAGGAAATTGGAGAAACACTTGAAGATGAGCTGAATATGCCGGATGTGCACCTGTATTTTTACGATACGTTTATCGTTTTTGATCATTTAACTCAAAAAGTGGTTATCGTTTCGCTAGATTTATTCAAAAATGGAAGAACAGAAGATGATATGAGAAAGTCTGTGCTAAGTATCCTGGAAGATATCAAACAAGGAAAGACATACTCGGAAGAGAATGCTGTTCCTGTTCAGTTTGAACCGACAATTGAAAAAGAAGAGTTTATTGAAATGGTGGAAAGAGCGAAAAGGCATATTGAACGGGGAGATATTTTTCAAGTTGTTTTGTCTCAGCGGTTCAGAACAGGCTTCTCGGGCAATCCTTTTACCTTATATCGCAAATTACGTACTTCTAACCCATCACCTTACATGTTCTACCTTGAGTTCGAAGGGTATACAATACTGGGGACCTCACCTGAAAGTTTGGTGAAAGTGGAAAACCGGAAAGTGACAACAAATCCGATTGCCGGGACAAAACCAAGAGGCAAAACAAAGAGAGAAGATGAAAAGTTTGCTGAGATGCTAAAGCATGACGAAAAAGAGATTGCAGAACATCGGATGCTGGTCGATCTCGGGCGCAACGATATAGGGAGAGTAAGCAAGGTAGGTACGGTTCAAGTTTCGAAATATATGAATATTGAACGATACAAACACGTTATGCATATTGTTTCTGAAGTAACAGGGGAATTAACCGAAGATTGTCATGTTTTGGATGTGTTGACTTCCTGTCTGCCAGCTGGAACTGTTTCTGGAGCACCGAAAATTAGAGCCATGCAAATTATCAACGAATTGGAGCGGTTAAAAAGAGGCGTCTACTCTGGTGCTGTCGGTTATATTTCATCAAGTGGGGATATGGATTTGGCATTGGCGATACGTACAATGATCGTGAAGGACAAAAAGGCTTACGTGCAGGCAGGTGCTGGAATTGTATATGATTCAATTCCAGAATCCGAATACGAGGAGACTCTCAATAAAGCAAAAGCTCTTCTGGAGGTGCACAGATGATTCTACTAATCGATAATTACGATTCATTTACGTATAACTTGTATCAACAAATTGCGACTCTCAAGAAGTCAGTTAAAGTGGTGCGAAACGATTCCTTATCAATCGAGGAAATTCGAAAAATGGAGCCCGAGGCAATTGTTTTATCACCAGGTCCCGGTACACCTTCGGAGGCGGGAATTACAGTTGAGGTCGTTCGAGAATTGTATAAAGAATTTCCGATTCTCGGGATCTGCCTTGGTCACCAGTCCATTGGGGAAGCATTTGGTGGCAAGGTGGTGCGTGCACAAAACATTATGCACGGAAAACGATCTAATTTAAATTATAAAAAAAGGGGTATGTTTGAATCACTGGATGAACTGGATGGTGAAATTCAAGTCATGCGATACCATTCACTAGTAATTGATCCACAAACGTTACCGAATGAATTACAGGTAATAGCAACTTCACAAGATGATGGTGAAATCATGGCTATACAGCATAAAGAATTTCCTCTATTTGGCTTGCAGTTTCATCCAGAGTCGATTGGAACAAAGTATGGTACAAGGATGATTCAATCATTTCTGAAACAAACCGACTTATTGGAAGTCTAGCAATAAATAAGGATGAGGAATAGTAATTTGAAAGAATAGGTTTGTATTACGAAAATTTTCCAAACTATGTAAAATGTAATAGGTATTGGAAATGTCCTATTTTATAATTCACCCCAAAAATACTACCTGTCTATGTTCATATGGCATAATTGCATTTTAAGTTGGGCTTCCAGGTTGAACCACTTAATCGATGAACGACTTGTTATATTGAAAGAGAAGGGTGTAACCATAAGTAAAGAATAAAGGACGCGAAATTTTGTTCGCGTCCTTTACATGTTATAAATATTTTGCGATGTCGTTTTCAAACTTTGATGGTTTATCTGTTGGAGCATAACGTTTTACGACATTCCCATCACGGTCGACTAAAAATTTTGTGAAATTCCATTTGACACTTTTGCCTAAAAGGCCTTTCGTTTCCTCAGTTAGATACTTGAAGAGAGGATGGGCACTTTCTCCATTTACTTTAATTACTTCATGCATTGGGAAGGTCACGCCATATGTTAGGCGACAAGCTTCAGCGGCTTCATTGCCTGAGCCTAACTCCTGTTTGAATTGATCCGATGGGAATCCGAGTATTTCGAGCCCTTGATCATGATATTTCTTGTAAACTTCCTCCAACTCTTCGAATTGGCCTGCAAGACCACACTTAGTTGCGGTGTTTACAATTAGTAGAACTTTTCCTTCGAATTTTTTCAAGGAATATGGAGCACCATTTTCATCTTTTACATCAAAGTCATATATGTTCATTGTAATCCTTCTTTCCCTTAGGCAATTTTAAGTATTCTAAAACTTCCTAGCTTTTCGCGTCAACAATACTATTGTAACAGCTAGGGTGAAGGCTGTAACTATACAAGCACTTATAAATGCAATGACCCCATACCATCCCCAACATGACCAGAAAAGTCCCCCGGTTGTACCCCCTATACTCGAACCGAAATAATAGGCAAAGAGATAAAGAGAAGATGCCTGTGCTCTATCTTTTTCAGCTCGAACACTAACCCAGCCGCTTGCTGTGGAGTGGGAACCAAAAAAACCAAATGTAAATACAACGATGCCGATAATTTTGATAACTAGGTTAATAGGTAGTGTCAATAATGTACCACTAAACATAATCGCAATCCCGGTGAGCAACACTTTTTGACGTCCGTATTTATCAGAAAGACTACCGAACCAAGTGGAACTAAATGTTCCAACTAAATAGACAATAAATATCCATCCAACAACAGTATTGCTTAAGTTATATGGAGGTTCTAGGAGTTTGTAACTAATATAATTATAGAGTGTGACAAAACCACCCATCAACATAAATGAAATTCCAAATAAACAAAGTAATCCGGGATCCTTAAGTTGATGAACTAAGGATTTTGCCAATGCTTTAATTTCAAGTTTTTTCGGAATAAAATGCTTGGAGGGCGGGAGCGCCCAAACAAAATAGAGACAGATTAGCAAGCTTAGCAGTCCAGTAAATATCAATCCCATCCGCCAACTGAAAAGGTCATTCATTGTACCCATGATAATTCGTCCGGATAATCCGCCAATCGAATTCCCACTAATATAAAGACCCATTGCGATTCCTAGACTTTTTGGATCCACCTCCTCACCCAGATAAGCCATGGCAATGGCAGGTACACCGGCAAATACAAAACCTTGCAGCATCCGTAATAGAAGAAGAGTTTCAAAGGATGGAACAAATGCGAGGAACACTGTCAGGATCGAAGCTGCGAATATTGAGATCGACATCAACTTCTTCCGACCCCACGATTCTGAAAGAGAGCCGAATAATAGCAAAGCAACAGACAAGACGCCTGTTGATAATGAGAGGGATAGACTTGCCATAGCGGGGGTAACACCAAAAGTTTCCGAGAATTGGGGGAATAATGGCTGTGTAATATACAGATTGGAAAATGTGATAAAACCTGCAGCAAATAAAGCTAAGTTAGCTAAAGTGAATTCTTTTGTTCCTTTTTGTAAATAATTCATTTAGATACGCCTCTTTTTCAATAATTAACCTCTTATATATGACCTTTATTTATAATAATGAAGAAAGAGATATAAGGAAGGTTCATTGTTTATAAATGTCCTATAAAATTTGGTAAACGTTTCGAGTAAGCTGGATTTTACTTCACTTTAATATACCACGTGATGTTGAAGACATTTTGAGAGTATCGCTCGGCTTCTGGCCGACTATATCAAGGAGTATTTTGAAAGGTCAACATCCGATGCATTAAGAATGTATCTCATTGAATAGAAAAAGGGGAAGCCTGCTCATCTTGCTAGGCTTCCTTCTATTATTCGGTTGTTCTTCCTGTTATAATGTTGGCTATTTGTTCAATTGACATAGAAGAATTTAGTTGGAATTGTCCTTTTTGAATGGAAGTTGCATATTCGGGTTGTGCTAAAAACAGCTCCATTTCCACACTGTTCGAAATAATCCCTATGTCTTTCAATTTTTGTGCAACTTCAGCAGGCGTCAAACCGCCATAAATATAGAGCGTTCCGACTACGTTTTCATCAGTCGGCCCGTTTTCGGAAGCCGTATCTAAGCTATTTTCTTCCTCAGGCAGTTGCTCATCCATTATGGCATCTTCCGTTCGTTGAGCTGCTTGCTGATCTTCTTTTAAAAGTGTAAGTTGTTCATTCGCTTCATTTAACTGTTGCTCCAATTGAACAATTCTGGCTTTATAATTTTCATCGTCTTCTGTTTTTGTCTGGGAAATGAATGGCATACCTGACTTTTGAGAGAGTGTAATGAGGGCACCGATGACGAAACATGCAATACCAAAGGCACGTAAGGATGATTTTTTCATCGGGCTCCCCCGTTCTTCAAAATAGTAAGAATCTGCTCTTTTGATAATGTGGACATTTTACTAATTTCGTCCACAGGATAACCTTGTTTATTCAGCTGGATAACTTGATTTACGAGTATTTCGTTTATTTGTTGTGTGTTGTTGGCTGCGTTTGTTTGGCTCGAATGTGTTAGTTGAGCGTTTTTATTATGAATTTCAAATGACTTTTTATCAATAGTGCTTTGCTTAACGGCAAAATTGGGTTCTAGAAGCAACTCTTCTTCTATAATTTTTAATCGCTTTTTTAATGAATTTGTTTCTTGATAAATACTGATGGATAAGTCTTCTAAATCTTGCTCCACTTTTTTTGAAGTATCTTTTAGAAAAAATGAAGCAACGATACAGATTATACCGATGATTATTAAAATCGTTGAAAATTCCACTTTGTTTCCTCCGTTGATGGGCATTTTACGCTATTTTACCATAATGAAAGTTAATAATAAATCATGCTAGATTTTTTTTCAGTTTATGTTATAATGATTTAGTCGTATAAATCATGCTCAAATGTAATACAAGTCTTGATATAGAGTGGGAGGGTTAATAATGCGCGTAAACATTACTTTAGCTTGCACAGATTGTGGCGAACGTAACTACATTTCTAAAAAGAACAAACGTAACAATCCAGAGCGTCTTGAACTTAAAAAATATTGCTCTCGCGAGAAGAAATACACTCTTCACCGTGAAACTAAGTAAGCATTATTGCCAAAACCACTTGTGGTTTTGGCTTTTTAATTATAACAGCAAATACTTTAGAGGGAATGAATTGAATTGGATAAGAAACTTTTAAGAAATCAAGTTAGAAGCTCCTTAAGGGAAATGGCCCCCCAACAGTTTAAACTTTCATCTCTACATATAAAGGAAAATTTATTGAAAGAGCCTTCTTTAATGGAAGGGAAGACGATTGCTATCACGATTTCCAATAAACAAGAAGTTGATACAAAAGAAATAATCGAATCACTTTGGCACCTTAAGAAAAAAGTAGTAGTGCCAAAGTGCAATTCGGTTGATCGTTCCATGGAATTCTATGAAATCAATCATTTCAATCAACTTGAAAATGTATATATGGATTTATTGGAACCGAATCCACAATGCACCGAACTTGTTCCCCGTGAACATGTCGATTGCATAATCGTGCCAGGAATCGTCTTTGATAAGAAGGGATATCGAATCGGCTATGGCGGCGGTTACTATGATCGCTATCTTGCTCAATTCAAAGGAATGCGGATTTCATTGGCATTCAATATACAAATAAGAAATAGTGTACCGGTCGAGGAGTTTGACATACCGGTAGATTTAATAATAACAGAAACCGATAGAATTGATTGCATGAAGAACCGAAGGGAGTTTGATCTATGAAAACGATGAAAGATATCTATGATTTGTTAAAACAGTACGGAACATTTATTTATACGAGAGATCGATTAGGGGATGTCCTTTTGATGGAGGATGAAATACGGGAGCTCTATAAAGCGAAAGTATTGGAACCGAAGGAATTTCAGGCAGCCATGTTGATTTTGAGGCAAGAAGCTTCGCGAATTGAAAAAGATGAGAAAAACCTCCTTTAGTCCTTAAGTGGGAATGGAATTAATTATATTTATTGGAAAAATTTAATTCTTATGTTTGAAATAAGCGTTTAATGTTAATAAATGTTAAATATATGTGAAAATTAATTGCAATGTAATCGACAGTGGAGGTTTTCCGCTGTTTTCATTTGGGAACTTTTATGTAAACAATACGTAAATATTCATAGGTAATTATAAAATTGCAAACTAGACGTAGTTTAATGTAGTTTTGTGTCGATTAGTTTTTGATTGGATAGTATTGCTAAATAAAGTAAAAAAGATTAAGATAAATTTTGTTTATTATTATCTTTATTGATTCATTGTAAAATTCATTTCACTAGAGATGTATTCCACCAATAGATAAATTTTGTAGGAAAGGATGTTTTGGAATGAAGTCATTTAAATGGCCTAAACATTCGATACTAGCGATTGCAATAATTGCAACTTGGCTTAAAACGGTCATTGTATATCACACGAGCTTCGAGCTGGACATCGAGAATGCCATGCAGGAGTTGATATTGTTTATCAACCCTTTAAGTTTCATCTTATTTGCGTATGGTATATCCTTATTTTTCAAAACGACAAAGGTACGAAACCGTTTCCTGATAACCGTAAGTATGATATTAGCGATTGTGCTATATGCAAACGTTGGTTTCTATCGATTCTATAATGATTTTATAACCTTTGCTGTTTTATTCCAAACTAGTAACTTTGGCGATTTGGGGAATTCAGTTGTGGATATTATTAGCTTTACGGACATACTTTACTTTACAGATGTGATCGTTTTGATTTTGGCGATCAAGTTTATCCCAAAAGTAGAAGGGCTCAGTCCTGTAAGAATAGAATTGCGACGGGCTTATTTTATCTTGTCGATGGCAATGGTATTCCTGAACTTAGGTTTGGCCGAAACGGAACGTCCGGAGCTATTAACACGAGCTTTCGACCGTGAGCTGCTTGTGAAAAACATCGGTACGTATAACTATCATTTGTATGATATTTATGTACAATCCAAATCGAGTGCGCAGCGTGCTTTAGCAGACGGCAGTGAATTGGTCGAGGTAGATAACTATGTTCAAGCCAATCAAGCAGCTGTAAACGAAGAGATGTTCGGTAAGTATAAGGGACGCAACCTGATTCTTGTCCAACTTGAGTCATTACAAAGCTTCGTAATCAATAATGAAATGAATGGAGAAGTTGTTACTCCGTTTTTAAATTCATTGACAAATAATAAAGATACGTATTATTTTAATGACTTCTATCACCAGACGGGTCTGGGTAAAACGAGTGATTCTGAGTTCATCGTCGAAAATTCGCTATTTGGATTGGGCCGTGGAGCTGTGTTCTTCACCCATGGCGGCAATACTTATAATACAATGGCGGAAAAACTAGGGGAGAACGGATACTTCACTAATGTAATGCACTCCAATAATTCATCGTTTTGGAATCGCAATGAGATTTACGAATCATTTAATATTAACCGGTTCTATGATGTGGAATCTTATGATGTAACCGACGAGAACTCGGTAAACTGGGGATTAAAAGATATTCCATTCATGGAACAATCCGTAGATTTGATGACTGAAATGCAGCAGCCATTCTACTCAAAAATGATTACTTTAACAAACCATTATCCATTTACTTTGGAAGAAGAGGATATCATGATACCGGAGTATAACTCAAATTCCGGGACGCTAAACCGCTACTTCCAGACAGTTCGTTATTTGGATGAATCGATCAAAGTGCTCTTTGACGAGTTGAAAGAATCGGGCCTGTATGATAACTCTATCATTGTGATGTATGGAGATCACTACGGTATTTCGGAAAACCATAATAAGGCAATGGCAATGTATTTAGGCAAAGAGGAAATTACTGCTTATGATAGTGCTTTACTTCAATCTGTGCCTTTATTCATCCATGTACCTGGTTCAGGGGATGGGGAAGTAATCGAGGACGCTTCCGGTCAAATTGACCTGCGCCCGACATTATTGCACTTATTGGGTATTGAAACGTCTAATGACATGCAACTAGGTGCGGATCTTTTTTCTAAAGAACATGAGGATTTCGTAATTTTCCGTGACGGTCGATTTGTAACAAATGATTTAGTTTACGCCGGTGAAGTTTGCTATGATCGGGAATCAGGAGAAGATATAGGAATAGAAGCATGTCAGCCATATATTGATCGTTCCTTAGTCGAGCTCGAATATTCAGACGAAATCATCAATGGTGACTTACTGCGTTTCTACGATGAAGAAACAGGTAATTTACTTCATGATGCACTAGATGGCGAGGAATAATTAGACAAGTGGCAAAGGCAATTCAAAAATATCAAATTTCTCTCATGAGAAATTTGATATTTTTTCTTGGGCCATAAGTAAAGTCTTCAGGCGAAGTCGGTAAATAAAAGAACGGAAAAGAAAAAACGAGGTATCTTTGAGATACCTCGTTTTTATCTTAGTGATGTAATTGTGGCGGATAGCCTTGATTTAAAATTGTCATCACTACAAACCAACCAAAAATTGCTGCAGTAGCAACACTAAAAACTAAAGCAAGAATATTCTTTTCTTTAATTGCTTGGAAGAAGTTTACTACTGCGAAAATTGCTACTAAAGCGAAAATAACCATTAATAAGTTCATTAAAAAGACACTCCTTTCGACATCAGTAAATGCATGTCGATAAACAATATTCCTTCTTTATTGTAAATCACCTTATCCTTTTTGTCGAGAAGAAATAATTTGATTGTTGGACTATACAATGTAATTTTTACCTAATCCGTGTATAATTACCGAGAGGTGATTCCAATGTTAAATGTTAAATCATATAGTTTAGGACCAATCCAAACAAATTGTTATATAGTTAGTAATAAGCAAAAAGACTGCATCCTATTCGACCCAGGAGAAGAATCTTCAAAAATAATTAAAGCGATTCGTACAAATCAACTGAATCCTAAAGCCATTTTTTTGACACATGCACATTTTGATCATATTGGTGCCGTAGAAGATTTGAGGGAGCTATTTAGTATTCCTCTATATGTTCATAGTAAGGAAGTAGCTTGGCTTTCTGACCCGATGAAAAATGGATCTGGAAGATATGCCGAACTTCCGGATTATATTGTAAAAAAACCAGAGGACGAGCATATAATTCATAACGAACAATATTTTAATGTAGCTGGAATTAAATTTAAAGCGGTTTTTACACCTGGTCACTCTCCGGGAAGTATTTCGTATATATTTGAGAAAGATGGATTCGCGATCGTAGGAGATACATTATTTGAAGGAAGTGTTGGAAGAACAGACCTACTTGGAGGTTCTCACGAGATGCTTTTAAAGTCCATTCATGAAAAAATATTAGTACTACCCGAAGAGACGATTATTTACCCCGGACATGGAAGTTATACGACTCCAGCCCAAGAAATGGAAAGCAATCCCTTCTTAAATGGATTTTAAAAGAGTCAAAACGATTCAACTTTGTTTGAGTCGTTTTGTTTTTTTGTTTGAGGGTTTTTGGGGGACACAATATATGTTATTTAGCAGTGTAGAAAGATAGGGAACTTGAACTTCAAGAAAAAACACCGACTGAGGATATCAGTCGGTGTTTTTGATTAGTGGCCGGCACCAGGTACGTGGATAAACGTAGTATAGTACGTAAATCCTGCGAAGAATATTGTTAAATAAGCTCCGAAAATGTACATGTACATGCGCTCTGTTAGGTTTAAGAAGCCTAATAATAAGAATAATATTGTATTACCAACGAATAATAGCGAAACCTCGTACATATCACCAAGGTAGAACATAACAGCAAAAACACCTGTCCAGAAAGCCATAACTTTATACATGTTACTCATGTAGAATCCCTCCTTTTGCCAATCGACACAATAATATCATCTTTTATTATAAATGATTTGAAACTATAATGTAAACTCAAACTTACATTAAGTTTGTGACAATACAGTAGAAAATACTAGAGCTTTATATTTCGGCATCTATCTCATTTACACAATTATAATTAGAATCGGTCTTCGTGGTTGAAAGAAGTCGTTCAAGCAGAATTTGAATCAATTGGGTTACCATATAGATTCACGCGAAATACAACCTCATTATCTGTAAAAAATCGTTTTTTAAACTTAGGAATTAGTAAGTTGAGAAATGATTAATTATCATTTTCCCTAATATTGATAATTATAACAGCGCCATCAGTTAAGAAAGTTGGTTTTTGTTATTAGATTTGCTGACATCAACTATTCATTATAGTCACCGATAATTGAGATTTAAGTTTGTTTTCTATACCCAAAAATTAAACTTGCAAAAAGGGGTTTCTTATTTGAAAACACCAAGATATACTAACTGTAAACAAATGCGGTCAATGATTTCTCTAAAAACAGGAGGTGTAGTTTATGGAGATAGAATCGGTTGTCGAGAATAAAAGCATGCAGCTATTGTTGAAGGCACTTCACTTCGGTGCATCTGACATCCATATTATTCCTGGGCAAGCTAGCTACTCCATTCATTTCAAAAAATATGGGAAGTTATTTCCAACAAGCAATTTACCTATTGAACTAGGCGATAGAATTATTTCCTTTTTCAAGTTTTTATCAGCTCTCGATATTAGTGAGAAAAGGAAGCCTCAGAGCGGATCATTCCAAAAAGAGATATTAAACCGATTATATGCGTTCCGCGTGTCTACCTTGCCTTCCATTTTTAAAAGAGAAAGTATCGTTATTAGGATCCTCGTCCAGAACGCCCGCCTTCCCATTTCTTCTATTTCCTTAAACCCAAACTCAGCGGAAAAATTAATCCAGCTTGTATCAAACCGACAAGGGCTGCTGCTATTTTGTGGACCTACCGGTTCTGGAAAAACGACCTCATTATACTCCTTAGTCAATCATGCAAGCGAAATACTTGCTCGTCATGTTATATCACTAGAAGATCCAGTCGAAAGCAACCAATCCAATTTACTGCAAATTCAAGTGAATGAGCGTGCAGGAGTCACATATGCAACTGGTCTAAAGGCGATACTGCGGCATTCTCCGGATGTTATTATGATAGGTGAAATAAGAGATCGGGAAACGGCCAAAATTGCTGTTGAAGCAGCGCTCACAGGTCATTTAGTACTTTCCACTATCCATGCGAAGGACACTGTCAATTGCATTTACCGGCTATTGGATTTGAATATATCACTCGAGGAAATTAGACAAGCTGTCATTGGAATAGTTGCCCAGACTTTAGTGCAGGTAGGGGAAGAGGAAAGAAAAGCTATATATGAAATTTTAAGCGATATTAATTTAGTTGACGCGGTAGCGGCAACAATGAGGGGGGAACAGTATTCGTTGCCACATTCGGAAAGATTATCGAATCAGCTAGCTACATATGGGGTGAGAAAAAGAAATGCATCTACCACTTCATAATATGAAAAATTTCTTGTTGCGTTCTGACCATAATAACAAGGTTTATCAATTGCCTTCATTTCTAAATCGGATTAGTACTTTATTGAACGAAGGGTATACATTCCCCGATTCCCTTTATATGTTGCTGCCATATCACGTCGCCAATCCTGCTGAGATGCGCAAGCTAGTGGAGGAGAAATTGAAAAATGGGGAGGGTTTAATCGATATATTGCAGTGTTTTTCCATTCCAAAGCACTTTTTAATTGCCATCAGCATATCAGAAGAAAACGGAAAGCTTGCCCAATGTTTACATTCAATTTCTCAGCAATTAAATTTTAATGAAAAAATGCGTAAAAAAGTAATTCACTTATTGAGCTATCCTATTCTCTTGACGATTGTTTTAATAAGTATCTTTATTGCGTTCCGCCTCTATTTTCTTCCAAATATAACGGAAATTCTACAATCCCGCACCGATACTAGCAGTAATTCAACCGTGTTTATCTCCTCTATCTTTCTCAGGCTGCCAGATATTCTGTTTTTTGTTCTTGTTTTTGTACTTTGCCTCATCATCATCTCAATACTTTACATTAAGAGACAAAAAGTCCATGAACAATTGCTTTTAATGTTGAAAATCCCAATAGTTAGTTACTTTTTCAGAATGCACATCACAAATCAATTGGCAAGAACATTGGGGGATTTATTAGCCGGAGGATTTTCGTTGCAACATGCCCTTACGATACTGCAAAATCAAAAATTAAATAAGACATTATCCTATATGGCCAATGAAATTGAAAGGCATGTCATTTACGGGGAAGCGCTCTCTTCGGCTGTCTGTAACCTTGGCTGGTTCTCGCCCAAATTTGAAGAATTTATAAGACATGGTGAAAAAAGCGGCTATTTGGGAAGGGAACTATTAATATACAGTGAATTGATTGATGAAAAACTGCAACAGCTGATTAAAAAAGGAGTCTCGATCATACAGCCCCTTTTCTTCGTCATTATTGCCTTAAGTATAATTGCGGCGTATTTAAGTATCCTGCTTCCCATGTACGAACTAATTGAAATAATCTAGGAGGAGTGTGTGTATTAATTGAGAAGAAATGATAAGGGATTTACCCTAATTGAAATGCTAATCGTTCTACTGATCATATCAATCCTTATACTCGTAACCATACCGAATGTGACTAAACATTTTTCAACAATCGATAACAAGGGTTGCGAAGCCTATTTGAAAATGGTGCAGGGGCAGGTCGAAGCCTATAAGATAGATCATAAGAGATTGCCTACATTAAGTGAGTTAAAAACAGAGGGTTACTTGAAGGATGACGAGGATACTACTTGTCCAAACGGAGACCCGATTGAAATACAAAGTGATGGAAATGTGGTTGCGATGAAGAAATCGACTTCCGGGAACGCGAGTGGAAGGTAATTTGCAAATACAAAGTCATCTGAAGAATCACTCCGGTTATACATTAATTGAAATTCTCCTCGTATTATCCATTGTCCTTCTCACGACTTCAGCAATCTTTCAAATAACGTTAACACTATCGGAAAAACGCATTATAGACCAGTTCTTTCATCAATTAATTCTGGATATAGAGGAAATGCAAGCTAGGGCTATTGAAAATGAGGAAACAATCTTCATTCAATTCAATAATGACAATCGTTATAGAGCCCAAAGTGTATCCTCAGGGGAAGTTTTATTGGAAAAAAATTTTCCGAATAATATTGAACTTGATATTTACAGCAATTTGAAACGTTTCGTGATAAGTCCGAAAGGGGAAGTTTCACACTTCGGAACCATAAGATTTGATACCCCGGATGGAGGGAAAAATCTAATCATTTATATTAAGGAAGGGCGGATGAGGTTAGTTGAACAATAAAGGAGTCGCATTTGTGGAAACATTGTTGACCGTTGTCATCGTTTTGGTCATTACGGGTACACTGGTCCCGTTAACGTATCAAATGAAAGCTGCCCTATACAATAAAAAACTGGAACTATATGCATCCGAAACGGCTTTGGAGGCGGCAAAACTGGTCAAATCCCAAATTGCGTTTAGTGGTATCAACTCTATTGAACAGAATGATTATCAGTGGACGTATGATGGAGTGCAAATCTGCGTGCAATTTAACAATTTAAATGGAGAGCGAATGAAATGTATCAGTCAAAATGGAGGATAATACAAAGCAATCATGGCTATACACTACTGGAATCACTTTTTTCTTTTGTCGTTTTTGTCCTTCTTTCCCAAGTATTATTACTGGTCGTTTTCTGGATAAAGCAGATGGATACGACCTTCTTAACTAGGGAACATGCCCAATGGGAGCTGTTTGTACAAGATGTGCAATCGTTTTTTATAAATGTTGAAGAAGTTAAAATATCAAATCAATCCCAAACATTGGAAGTGTTCTATAAAAACCCATATGAATCGGTAAAATTAAATCGTAGTGGCGATGTCCTTCGCCAATTGATTAATAATCAAGGGAATATTCCTTTGCTGGTAGGGGTTGATCATACTTTGTTTGATTGGGATGGGAATTTTATTACAATATCCGTTAAGTTTCAAAATGGAATGGAAAAGGAGAGGAGGTTTTTTGTTCAGACGGATACAAAATGAAAGGGGAGCAACTTTCGCCCTTGCCATCATGATGCTATTTGTAGTAACTTCGTTGGTTTCTTTCTATTGTCTATCTTACGTATCGCAAATAAAAATGTATAATTCATTGGAATTCGCCAATGTTCGTGCTACGATAAACCTACTGAAGGAAATTGGTAGTAAGTAGTAGATAGATTTTGGAGAGTCAAAGAAGGTGATAGCATGCGAAAAATATATTTAGTAGGCTTCATGGGATGTGGTAAAAGCGCTATCGGACGAAGGCTAAGTTATTTTTTAAGACTGCCATATTACGACATGGATCATGAAATTGTCCGCCTGCAAGGGATGACGATACCTGAAATATTTGAAAAATATGGGGAAGCTCATTTTAGGGCTTTGGAGACAGAATTCCTTCTTAATTTCCGTGACGAAGCATGTATTATAGCAACTGGCGGCGGAGTGGCAATGAGCGAAGAGAATTGCAAAATAATGCGGCGTTCCGGATTGGTCTTTTTTTTAGATGCAACTTTCGAAGATATTTATGTGCGCATTAAAAATGATAAAAATCGACCAATTGTGCAACGTTCTACAAAAGATGAGTTAGAACAATTGTATCAAACAAGAAGAAAATTTTACAGACTTACAGGGCATATCCGAGTATTGACAGAAGGCCGGACACTTCGTCAAATTGTAGAGTATATTGGATTCCAAGTTAATCGTCTGAAAGGCGAACAATAATTGGTTATATATAATTATCGTTCGTATTCCAACTAAAATTAAAAAAAGATTGCCTTTTCATAATAAGCAATGTTAGGATATAGCCAAGAGAGGTTGTATCTAGTACATTGATTTTTGAATATCGCGCGGATGATTGTGCGGGGAGAGAACGTGAAGAGCGTCGCCGAAGGAGCAAGTAGTAAAAAGCTATGAATCTCTCAGGCAAAAAGACTCGTACAGGACGCATCTCTGGAGAGTGCTGTTTCGGTTGAATCAGCCACCAAAGGGGAAAGCCAATTTTTTCGATTCCAAACCATAAAAATCGATTTGGTGTAACTTTCAGGTACAAGGACAGGGGATTCCTAGAAATAGGGATTCGTCTGTCCTTTTTTTGCGGAATGAATACGGTTGGATTAATAAATATCCGCTGCTAGATACAGCATTAACTCAACCAATTTGGGTCGAATTGTATATTTTTCTAGTGTATTAAAAATGGATAATACTAGGGGGACATGAAAATGGGGAATGAATTAAAACGAACGCCATTATTTGAAGAGTATTCAAAATACGGCGGGAAAACAATTGACTTTGGAGGCTGGGATTTACCTGTCCAATTCTCTACCATTAAAGAAGAACATGATGCTGTTCGTCACCGTGCTGGCCTTTTTGATGTATCCCATATGGGTGAAATTTTTGTAGAAGGAAAAGATGCATTGAAGTATTTGCAGCATTTATTAACCAATGATATAGCAAAAATTGAAATTGGTGGAGCACAATATAATGCAATGTGCTATGAAAATGGTGGAGTTGTCGATGATCTACTAGTTTATCGATTAAGTGAAAATCAATATTTATTATGTGTAAATGCAGCGAATATCGAAAAAGATTTTGAATGGATGAATTCTTGCATCAAAGGTGATGTCGAAGTGACGAACAAGTCAGATGATTACGCACAGATTGCCTTACAAGGCCCTCTATCGGAGGAAGTACTTCAGACTTTGACAGAAGTAGACTTAAGCTCTTTAAAATATTTTAAATTTATAGATAATGCAGGGATAGCGGGCCATTCTGTCCTGCTTTCGCGTACGGGATATACGGGAGAAGATGGCTTTGAACTTTATGGAAAGCCAACTGCAATCGTGGATCTTTGGTCAAAGATTTTGGAAGCTGGTAAGGATAAGGGTGTCGTGCCAGCAGGTTTGGGGGCACGTGATACTCTAAGATTTGAAGCCTGCCTTCCTCTTTATGGGCAAGAGTTGGGGCGCGATATAACTCCACTTGAAGCGGGGATCGGTTTTGCCGTCAAGCTTCAAAAGGAAAGCGACTTTATTGGAAAAGATGCTTTAATAGCACAAAAGGAAAATGGGATTCCCCGAAAACTCATCGGTGTGGAAATGATTGATAAAGGTATCCCTCGACATGGCTATAAAGTATTTAAAGACGGTGTTGAAATCGGCGAAATTACGACAGGAACTCAATCGCCTTTAACGAAAAGGAATATCGGTTTAGCCTTAATTGATGCAAAATTTGCGCAATTGGACACTGAGGTGGAAATAGAAATCCGCAATAAAAGATTGAAGGCGCAAACGTGTGCAACACCTTTTTATAAACGCTCAAAATAAATTGTGAAAAGAGGCTTAATAGTATGGTACATCGTTATCTTCCTATGACGGAACAAGACAAAAAAGATATGCTTGCAACGATTGGTGCAGAAAGTGTGAACGAACTGTTTTCGGATATCCCTGAAAGTGTTCGATTCAAAGGGTTATACAATATAAAACCTGCAAAATCAGAATCGGCTCTACTAAAAGAATTAAAGCAGCTTGCTGCTAAAAATGAAGATACGGATTCAAATGTTTCTTTCTTAGGTGCTGGAATTTATAACCACTATAAACCGATAATTGTAGATCATGTAATTTCTCGTTCGGAGTTTTATACTGCCTACACACCGTATCAACCTGAAATTTCACAAGGTGAACTGCAAGCGATTTTTGAATTTCAGACAATGATTGCAGAATTGACTGGGATGGATCTAGCGAACTCATCAATGTACGATGGGGGTACGTCATTAGCGGAAGCGGGGATGCTTGCTGCCGGTCATACTCGCCGAAAGAAATTGCTTGTTTCTGAATCGATTCATCCTGAATACCGTGATGTAGTTGCTACCTATGCATACGGTCAATCTATCGAGGTTGTATCAGTACCGACGAAAAATGGTGTTACAGATGTTGAAGAACTAAAAGGTCTAATAGACGACAATACAGCTGCTGTCATGGTGCAATATCCAAACTTCTTTGGCCAAATTGAAGATCTGCAAACAATAGGGGATATAGCTCATGAAGCGAAGGGGTTATTTATCGTTTCTGCAAATCCACTTGCTTTAGGCATTCTGACACCACCGGGTAAACTAGGGGCGGATATTACCGTGGGGGATGCACAAGTTTTTGGTATACCTGAAAGCTTTGGCGGCCCTTACTGTGGTTACTTTGCAACTACTTCCAAACTGATGCGTAAGGTACCGGGTCGTTTAGTGGGTGAAACGGTCGATCAGGATGGACGCCGTGGGTATGTTTTAACTCTACAGGCACGTGAGCAACATATACGTCGAGAAAAAGCAACGTCTAATATTTGTTCAAACCAAGCGTTACTGGCTCTTGCAGCTTCTGTTGCCATGACTGCTCTCGGTAAAAAGGGAGTTCAAGAGATTGCGAAACAAAATATTGTGAAAACCCGCTATGCAAAAAATGCATTTGAAGCAGCAGGGTTCACAGTTGTATTCCAAGGTGCACACTTTAATGAAATTGTTGTGAAAACAACTAAACCTGTCAATGAAATGAATAAACAACTAATTCAAGATGGTATCATTGGTGGTTTCGACTTAGGAACAGTCTATCCCGAGTTGGAAAATCATGTATTAATTGCTGTTACAGAATTGCGCACAAAAGAAGAAATCGACGTATTAGTTGAGAAAATGGGGGCTTACAATGCATAACGAAAATCAATCACTCATTTTTGAATTATCCAAAGAAGGTCGAGTAGGATATAGCTTGCCAGAATTAGATGTGCCGGATTTCGATCTATCGGATTTATTGCCTGAAGGATTTGTTCGCAAAGAGGCTGCAGAATTACCTGAAGTTGCCGAGTTGGACATTATGCGCCATTATACAGCTCTATCGCGCCGAAATCACGGAGTAGATTCGGGATTCTACCCACTTGGTTCCTGTACAATGAAATACAACCCTAAGATCAACGAAAATGTAGCGAGACTTTCAGGTTTTGCCAATATCCACCCTTTACAAGATGAAGCTACTGTTCAAGGGGCGATGGAATTATTATTTGAACTTCAAACATCTTTAGTGGAAATCACGGGGATGGATGAAGTCACTTTACAGCCGGCGGCAGGGGCTCATGGAGAATGGACAGCATTAATGATGATCCGCGCATTCCATGAAGCAAATGGTGAAGGGCATCGCAACAAGGTAATTGTACCGGACTCTGCACATGGTACGAACCCAGCTTCAGCAACGGTTGCTGGATTTGAGACAATTACGGTGAAATCCAACGAAGATGGGCTAGTGGATTTGGATGATTTACGCCGTGTTGTTGGAGAAGACACAGCTGCATTAATGCTGACCAACCCTAATACTCTTGGGTTATTTGAGGAAAATATTTTGGAAATGGCCGAAATCATCCATGGTGTTGGAGGTAAGGTTTACTATGATGGCGCCAATTTAAATGCCGTGATGAGTAAAGCACGTCCGGGGGATATGGGCTTCGATTGTGTCCATTTAAACCTGCACAAGACGTTTACGGGCCCTCATGGTGGTGGAGGTCCGGGTTCTGGTCCGGTTGGTGTGAAAGCGGATTTGATTCCATTTCTGCCAAAACCTGTGTTAGTGAAAAAGGAAGATGGTTCTTTCCATTTTGATTACAACCGTCCCCAATCAATCGGTCGAGTAAAACCATATTACGGTAACTTCGGTATCAATGTTCGTGCCTATACGTATATCCGTACGATGGGTCCTGAAGGGTTGAAAGCAGTGACAGAATATGCGGTATTGAACGCAAACTATATGATGCGTCGTCTCGAACCTTTCTTTGATTTACCATACAATCGACACTGTAAGCATGAATTCGTTCTTTCGGGCCGCCGCCAGAAGAAATTAGGTGTCCGTACATTGGATATTGCCAAACGTCTGCTTGACTTTGGGTACCATCCACCTACAATCTACTTCCCATTAAATGTTGAGGAGGGAATGATGATTGAGCCGACTGAAACGGAATCCAAAGAAACTTTGGATGCATTTATTGACGCGATGATTCAAATTGCTAATGAAACGGAAGAAAATCCTTCAATTGTTCAAGAAGCGCCACATACAACAGTCATCAGTCGTTTAGATGAAACACGTGCTGCCCGTACACCGATTCTTCGCTATACGAAAATGGAAGGTTAACGTAAATTGGACGCCTCGACATGGGGCGTCTATTTTCTAGTTAAGGATTGAATCTGAAAATCCTAAGAAATCATTGATTTAATTTAGGGAAAATTCAATCAAACCGATGTTGCCATTATAATAGGAAGAAACTCTTATTTTTTGTTGGGAAAATAGCGATTTTTTGCGTTGTTAAATAAAGTGGAGTATTGAACAAATGATGGATCACTCTACTTCAATTCACTTTTAAAGGGACATCTCACTAAACGGAGAAGTCCCTTTTTGGGTGGAAAGATCGTATAAGCTTCTAGCGAAATCCGATTAAGAATAGACATCACCGCGGTCTATTTGGAACGAATTTTCTTTAACAAGTGCGCGTTTATGCTTTTGATTTCACTTTACCTGTCCAAGTTTTGAAACCACCTTGCAATTGGTAAACCTGACTATAGCCTTTTTTCTGCAAGAAAAGAGCAGTACGAGCACTACGGCCTGCATTTTGGCAATACAAGTAGACCGGCAGATCTGGGCGGATTTCTTTGTAACGTTGGCGAAGTTGTGTGGAGGGGATATTACGTGCACCTAAGATATGTCCCGCTTCAAATTCTTTCACTTCGCGCACATCAATTAGTTGTGCTTTTCGGTACCCTTGGATAAACTGATCTTGATTTAAGTTTGTCACTGCTTTTTTAAGACGCAGTGTATTTACTAGAACGTATACGATGATAAGACCTAGTATGATAGCAATTGTATAAAGTACAGCCACTGCAATATTTCTCCTTTCCTTCTTCATACTCCATTATAAAAGAGAAAGTGGCGTTAGTCCAATCAGTTTGTTAAAATGATATTTAGTGTGTCTTAGGAGATGATGTAATGAAAGCAAAATGGTATTTTATAAATTCAGGACCATGTAGTCCTTCGTATAATATGGCTTTGGATGAAGCGTTACTAGATTTGCACAGCCAAGGTGCAATTCCTCCGGTAATACGGTTTTATGAGTGGAATCCAGCTACATTATCCATCGGTTATTTTCAAAGTGCGGAAAAAGATATAGATTTACAAATGGTAAAAGAACAGAAACTGGGATTCGTGCGGCGTCCAACTGGCGGAAGGGCGGTTTTGCATGAAAGCGAGTTGACTTACAGTATCATAGTGACAGAACAATATCCCGAAATGCCTGCAAGTGTGACAGAAGCGTATCGAGTACTAAGTGAGGGGTTGCTGCTTGGCTTCCAAAATTTAGGGCTGGATGCTTATTTTAGTATTCCGGACACCGAAGAAAAGCAAGCTGACTTAAAGAAACCAAAAAGTGCCGTATGCTTCGATGCGCCGAGCTGGTATGAATTGGTGGTAGAGGGCAAAAAGGTGGCAGGTAGTGCCCAAACACGCCAAAAAGGTGTTATCCTACAGCACGGAGCAATCTTACTTGATCTTGATGAAGAGAAATTGCTTTCTGTATTTAAATTTTCTTCACCTGAAGCAAAAGAAAAGATGCGTCAGAAGCTTCCGGAAAAAGCAGTTGCCATTAATAGATTAACAGATAAAGAAATTACGATTGCCCAATGTATCGAGGCCTTTAAAAAAGGGTTTGAGGAAGCATTGGAAATCGAATTGATTCCATACCAATTAACTGAAGAACAATTACAATATGTAAAAAGGTTGGAAGAAACAAAATATTTAAATGATGAATGGAATTACAAGAAATAAGAACGTACGTTTCTCTTACGCCGGAAATTTTTTTATAGAGTTGAAAGTCTTTAATATGAAGGATTTGAACTACTTTTTAAAAAATCAACCCCTTGAAATGATATTTTTTATAAGGTAATCTTTTCTAGTGAAAAAATATCTACATCTAGTATTTCCGCTATTTGTCAGAC
The DNA here is from genome assembly GCF_000772955.1 of Ureibacillus sinduriensis BLB-1 = JCM 15800. Taxonomy (GTDB): domain Bacteria; phylum Bacillota; class Bacilli; order Bacillales_A; family Planococcaceae; genus Ureibacillus; species Ureibacillus sinduriensis. The sequence continues at coordinate 281,860 of NZ_JPVO01000054.1, forward strand.
ACTATATGTTGTGGTGGTGACTGAAGTAGATTATACTAGATGTATTATCTATTAAGGGAGGCTGGCAGATGGTATTGGCAAAAGAAACGAAAACAACCATCCTCGTACAACAACTCAACAAAGACATCGAGAAATTTCCTCAAGTATTTCCGATTACACCCGATATGCATATAACGCATAAAGGGGTTTCTAGATTGGTAATGATTGATCGCTACGCGTTTAAGGATACCGAAAAGAAAACTCTAAAGGCTGGAGATTTTGTCGTATTGACGATTAAAGAAGATCCAAAATTCCCCGCACGTGGTCTAGGTTTTATCCAATCGATTGATGTGATGGCAAAGAAAGCGGAAATTCTCATCGAAGAAGAATACCGCCATGTTTTAGAAGATGCAACAGAACAACAAACGGGTATTATCGTACGCTCATTAGACGTAATTGAAAAGCCTCTTGAAGTTTTTTATGAACAAATTGCAAAACGTAATGCCTTTGGGTTATCTGCTGTTGAACAGACAGAAGAAAATAGACAAAAATGGTTTGCAAAATTCTATGAGCAACTTGTTTCCTTAAAATTCATTCCGGCTGGTCGTGTACTGTACGGTGCCGGCTCTCAAACGGATGTAACTTTCTTCAATTGTTATGTGATGCCTTTTGTTGCCGATAGCCGTGAGGGAATTAGCGATCATCGCAAACAAGTCATGGAAATAATGAGCCGAGGTGGCGGAGTTGGAACAAACGGTTCAACATTGCGTCCACGCAACACATTGGCGCGCGGTGTAAATGGCAAATCTAGCGGATCTGTATCATGGCTTGATGATATCGCGAAACTGACACACCTAGTTGAACAGGGGGGCAGCCGCCGCGGTGCCCAAATGATTATGCTGGCAGACTGGCACCCGGATATTGTGGAATTCATCATTTCAAAAATGCAAAATCCTCGGATTCTTCGATTCCTGATTGAGAATACGAATGATGAACTAATCTCGCAATTGGCAAATGAAAAACTGAAATTCAAACCTTTAACACAGCAAGAAGAAGCAATGTATCAAGGCATTGTTAACTATAAAAATATTCCTGGTATAGGTGGATTCAGCGAATCTATTATCAAGGATGCGGAAACGAAATTACGTGATGGCGGTACTTATAGTGTTCACAACCCGGAATTTTTGACGGGTGCCAATATCTCTGTAACATTAACAAAAGACTTCATGACTGCTATCGAGAATGATGAAGACTATGAATTGCGATTCCCGGATGTTGCAAGTTACACACCCGAAGAAATGGCCATTTATAATGAAAAATGGCACGAAATCGGGGATGTGCGTGAATGGGAAGCACTTGGATATCGAGTTCACACTTACCGCAAGATTAAAGCCCGCGAGCTATGGAACTTAATCAATATCTGTGCAACGTATGCAGCAGAACCAGGTATTTTCTTTATCGATAATGCCAACGACATGACTAATGCACAAAGCTACGGTCAGAAAGTTGTTGCAACGAATCCTTGTGGCGAACAACCACTCGCACCATTTTCAGTGTGTAATCTAGCAGCTGTAAACTTGGCACAGTTTGCCGAGAAAGAATCAAAAACGGTCAACTTCGACGCACTTCGTGAAACTGTTCAAATCGGCGTACGAATGCAAGATAATGTAATCGATGCTACACCTTACTTCCTTGAGGAAAACCGTAAACAAGCTTTAGGCGAACGCAGAGTTGGTCTTGGGGTGATGGGACTTGCCGACCTCTTAATCTACTGTGAAAAAGAGTATGGCTCACCGGAAGGGAACGAACTTGTCGATAAGATCTTTGAGACGATCGCCGTGGCTGCATATGAAACGTCGATTGAGCTCGGGAAAGAACGTGGAAGTTTCCCATTCCTTGAAGGGGAAACACCAGAAGAAACAAATCGTTTGAGACAAGCCTTCATAAATACAGGCTACATGCAAAAAATGCCTGAACATGTCCGACGAGGTGTTCTTGAAAATGGCATCCGTAATTCCCACTTATTAACTGTCGCTCCTACGGGAAGCACTGGTACGATGGTTGGTGTGGCAACAGGCCTTGAACCTTATTTCTCATTCGTTTATTACCGTTCAGGACGCCTTGGTAAGTTTATTGAAGTAAAAGCGGAAATCGTACAAGAATATTTGGAAGCACATCCTGAAGCGGATGAAAACAACCTTCCAGCTTGGTTTGTTTCGTCTATGGAACTATCAGCGGAAGCACATGCAGATGTGCAATGTGTCATCCAGCGTTGGGTCGATTCGTCCATTTCTAAAACTGTAAACGCACCTAAAGGATATACGGTTGAACAAGTTCAGAAAGTGTATGAACGTCTATATAAAGGCGGCGCAAAAGGCGGTACGGTTTATGTGGATGGAAGCCGTGATTCACAAGTGCTTACACTAAAAGCAGAATCGTCCCATGATGAGCAGCTTGCTTTTGATGAAGTACTTGAAGAGGGAGTCAAAGAGAAACAACCCGTAGTTCTAGTAGATACTATTGCACCTCTAGCGACTACAAACGTAACAATTGGATCTGAAGTTGGAAATACTTGTCCCGTTTGCCGCCAAGGAACGGTGGAAGAATTAGGCGGATGCAACACATGTACCGGCTGTGGTGCCCAACTAAAGTGTGGTCTATAAAAAGATAGCAAAAAGGCAATTTCCATCAGGAAATTGCCTTTTCATTTAAGCGGACCAATAATCATAAATATTTTTGATAATTAAAATGACGGTTATTATAATAAACAACATCCGCACGAAGCTCGTCCCCTTACTGAGTGCAAATTTAGTGCCGAAGAAAGCACCAGCGATCATCGCACCCCCCATTATGAAGCCATATAGGAAAACTACTTCCCCAAGTATCAAAAACATGATCAGTGCGGCAATATTACTAATGAAATTTATGAGTTTGGCGTTACCGGCAGCTTGCAAAAAATCGAATCCTGCAATTATAAAGACGAACATGATAAAAGAACCCGTTCCTGGCCCGAAAAAGCCATCATAGAATCCTATTAGTAGGAGGCTGGCCACAAAGAGTACACCACGCTTCCAATCGAACGGCTTCCTGTCTTCCAGCTGGCCCCAATTCTTCTTTAATAGCGTGTAGATTAATACGGCTATCAACATGAGGATAATTAAGGGCCTCAATAGCTCGGAATCCATTAAATGGACTGTCCATGCTCCCAACATCGAGAAAATAAAAACGAAGGGAAGAATAGGTACCAGCAGCTTGATATCTATTTTGCCTGCTTTGAAGAAAGTTAAGGAGCTTGTCAAATTCCCCATGGAAGCTGCCAATTTATTCGTGGCAATTGCAGCAGATGGGGGAAGACCTACAGATAATAGGGCAGGAAGTGTAATCAATCCGCCGCCGCCAACAGTCGCATTTATAAATGCGCCGACAAACCCGAAAAAGATGATGATGATGCATTTCATTAAATCTAGTTCCATTTTATAACCCCAAACTTTTAAGATAATGTTGTCATATTATCGAACTAAGCGGAATATGTAAATGGTTCGTCTTAATTTTTTGGGATAATAAAAACGCATTTAGTATTCTACTAAATGCGTCTATGTTAATCATGATGTAATTTCATGCCAATTTCAGGGTTTTTTTCAACTTCATGCAATTTCTTAAATGAAGCAATTGCCACTTCAACCATTTCATCTTTCGGTTCTTTTGTTGTCAATAGTTGTAGCCATAAACCTGGGTAACCTAAGTATTTTAATACAGGAATGCCACGGAGTGAATTCGTTGCTTGCAGTACTTCAAAAGATATTCCAAGTACTACGGGAATCAACAGAATTCGAATAACAATACGCAACCATAATGGGTCTGTAGGGAAAAAGAAATAAACAAACATCCCTATTACTACTGTAAATAAAATAAAGCTGGAACCACATCGATAATGTAGTCTTGATTGTTTTTGGACATTTTGTACGGTTATATCTAAACCCGCTTCATAGCAATTAATGACTTTATGTTCTGCACCGTGGTATTGGAAAACTCGTTTTATTAACGGGGTCATCGAGATGACATAGAGATAACTTAAAAGCAGTATCAGCTTAAAAAAAGTTTCCAGGAATATTTGAGGGTATTTCCCCGAAATCCAAGGCGAGAATAGTTCAGCCATAAATACCGGCACTAACGTAAAGACAAATTTACCGAACAGGAAGGAAATAACTCCAACAACAGCTACACCCAAAATCATTTGAAGCTTGGACGTCTCTTCTGTATTTTCTTCTTCTGTACCTGGATCCACTTCATAGCGTTCGCTTGAAAATTGCAGATGTTTTGCGCCAAGTCCCGAAGATTCGATTAATGCAATAACTCCCCTTACGAAAGGGATTTTTTTCAGTTTTTGAAAAATAGGTTTTTTCGGTTTTTTTGCATAATAGTATTCAATTGAATCATCATTTCTACGTACTGCTGTTACGGTATGATCCTTACCTCCAAACATGACACCTTCCAGAAGTGCTTGTCCGCCGTATACAGGTGCTTCATTACCCAAGGTTCTACACCACTCTCTCAAAATATAAAACTTATAGCTAATCCATTGTACTAAATTTTCGTCAAAAGCTCTACGTTTACGCATATGAATTTTAGATATTGGCGAAACTTGATTTAAAAAGAGGTGCTGCCCGTGGTTTATTTAGCCATACTAACAAGTTTATTTGCTTCTATTTTTCTAACGATTAGCTTAAAGCTCCTGTCACTTTTCCATTTTATCAAATGGAGCCCGGTAGGCTATGCGAAAAGATTGAATATTTTGGAGTCAAGTCATTGGTCGGTGAAATGGTTTTTTTTACTGATTGCTATTTTTTTAATAACACTATTATTTTATTTTGCTATGCAGTTTGTCGAGATGGTACCGAGTTTTCTGACTTCGCTTATAATTGGTTCCATACTGGCCCTTATTTGTGAATGGGTGATATTTGATTTGCCGGCTGAACTTTCATCGTTTAAAAAACTTTCTATTCCATTTATGGTGACTGTGGTGATTACTGCAAGATTTGTTTTTGAAACCGCCGTTTTCCACTATCGAGCGCATAGTGAACAAAATAAGTTGCCGTATAAGGACTCTGTGGTAAAATAAAAGTGGTAATTTCCGTTAATAGAGGAGTATGTTGATGAAGGTTTTAGTGTTGAATGGACCGAATTTGAATCGCCTGGGCAAACGTGAGCCTGAAATTTATGGAAGTGAAACTTTGGATGATGTGAAGCAAAAATGCATCAGCCTGGCAGCTCAATTTAATGCGACGATTGATTTTAAACAATCCAATCATGAAGGGGTATTGATCGATTGGATACATGAAGCAGAAGATACGGATGTTGAAGGTATTGTTTTCAACCCTGGCGCATACACGCATACGAGTATTGCGCTCAGGGATGCAATTGCTGCTGTGAATGTGCCTGTCATTGAAGTGCACATTTCAAACATACATAAAAGAGAATCGTTTCGACATGAATCGAAGTTAGCGGCAGAATGTGTTGGACAGATAAGCGGTCTTGGAACTTTTGGCTATGAGTTGGCTATAAGGAAGTTCCTGGAACAATGAATGGGGGAGCTTTAGATGATTAAATTGGAAAAGTTACGTAAAGCGTTAGTAGAACAAGATGTTGATGGGTTACTGATTACAAGCGGAGTTAACCGCCGTTATATGACCGGGTTCACTGGGTCTGCTGGCGTTGCCATTGTATCGAAAGATGATGCAGTGTTCATTACGGATTTTCGCTATACAGAACAAGCTAACAAACAAATTCAAAATTTCCGTATTGTTCAACACGAAGGTACTATTTTTCAGGAAGTAGCGAATACAGTAGCCAAAATGGGTATTAAAACATTAGGTTTTGAGAAAGATACATTGACTTATTCGATGTATGAAACTTATAAATCGCTTGTATCAGCAGAATTAGTGCCGATTTCTGGGTTAATTGAAAAAATTCGCTTGATTAAGACCGAACAAGAGATTAATATTATTAAGGTCGCATGTGAGATTGGGGACAATGCATTTTCACATATTTTGGAATTTATTAAGCCGGGTTTAACCGAGCTTGAAGTCTCGAATGAATTAGAATTTTTCATGCGCCGTCTTGGGGCAACTGAATCCTCCTTTGACATTATTGTCGCAAGTGGACTTCGCAGTGCATTGCCGCACGGTGTTGCCACAGACAAGGTGATTGAAAAAGGAGATTTCGTTACACTTGATTTCGGTGCGTTATATAATGGTTATATTTCGGATATCACACGGACGATTGCTGTTGGACAGCCTTCCGAAAAACTTGTTGATATGTACAATGCGGTTTTAGAATCACAATTGCTGGCATTGGAAAAAGTGGGACCGGGTATGACAGGGATAGAAGCGGATCGCTTTGCCCGTGATTATCTGGCATCCAAGGGCTATGGTGAGGCATTTGGACATTCGACAGGACACGGAATCGGGCTTGAAGTACATGAAGGTCCTGCACTTTCTTCAAGATCCAGCTCAGTTTTGGAACCAAATATGGTTGTAACTATTGAACCGGGTGTATATTTGCCTGGAATTGGCGGAGTTCGTATTGAAGATGATATTTTAATCACAGAAACAGGTAATGAAAAATTAACTCATTCTACGAAAGAATTAATTATTTTATAATGGAGGAATACAACTATGATCTCAGTTAATGATTTCCGTACAGGCCTAACAGTGGAAATTGATGGTCAATTATACCGTGTGCTGGATTTCCAACACGTTAAACCGGGGAAAGGTGCTGCATTCGTGCGCTCGAAATTGCGTAACCTTCGAAATGGCAACGTAACAGAAAAAACTTTCCGTGCCGGCGAAAAAGTGGAGAAAGCACAAATCGACAACCGTAAAATGCAATATTTATATGCACAAGGGGATTCCCACGTATTCATGGATATGGAATCATATGAGCAAACTGAACTAGCAGGAGCACAAATTGAAGAAGAATTAAAATACCTTCTTGAAAATATGGAAGTTCATATCCAATCTTATCAAGGCGAAATGTTGGGTGTTGAATTACCGAACACAGTTGTTCTTGAAGTTGCGGAAACTGAACCAGGTATTAAAGGCGATACTGCTTCAGGTGGTACAAAACCAGCAAAAATGCAAACTGGTTTAATGGTAAACGTGCCATTCTTCGTCAATGAAGGCGATAAATTAATCATCAATACTACTGACGGATCATACGTATCCCGTGCTTAAGTAGAAACGAGTTTGATATTTTGGAGTGCAGAAAAGTCAATTTGGCTTTAGTCTGCACTCTTTTTTGTTTTTACGATTAATAATCGGGCGATGTTCATAATAAAGTTATAAAAAAGGTCATCTTCCTATTAGATGACTTTTTTCTTTATCCGTAGGTCTATTTTTTTGAACAAGCTCATATATTGCCTTACACAAGGAGGCGTCGTGATGGAGTTACAGGACGTTTTGCGAGTAGCTGGAGTTGGGCTGATCATTGCACTTCTTCATGTTTTCTTCGAGCAAATCGGCAAAAAGGAATTCTCATTCTTTATATTTTTCATTGCATATCTTTATATTACAGCGGAACTAATACGATTTTTACGGCTTTTCTTCGGCGATATTCTTACATTCTTCCAGTGGCTGAGTTTAAATTAGGTTAAATCTATGACATTTTTAATTTACGCCGTAATCCTAATGCTCCTTTTACTATTCATCAAGGAAACGATCAACAAACTACATGGAATAATTGTCGTTATCTTCTTTTTCGTCCTACTATATTTCTTATTGTCGATGCTCACTATTCCTTTTATAGAGCAGCTCCTTTCATATGTTCAATCAGTGCCTTATGTACCTCAACTTGTGTACTCTGCACTTTTTTATCAACTAGGCTTGTTCTTTCAATCAATTTTTGAAGAAGAGGATTATGAAACATTCGGCCAACTCGTAATGTTCTCAATTCGGATCGTACTGTTATTTTATTGGACTAGCGAACTAGGAAAAATATTGTCAGATTTATCGTCAATTTTAGAAATGCTTCAGTAAGGGGCTACGTGCCAATGCATGAAATACTAAATATCTTTTTAGACCCATTGAAAATTGCTGGACAATCCATCATTTTTATCCTGATTTATACCATCATGTTTTTGATTGTAGAAGCGTTTGTACCGAAATTTAAAAAATGGGCAGATGCATTATTTGTGATTATTCTCGTTTTGACACTTGGAAAAACTGTGGTGGATGCTTTCTCATTGATGGGTGATTTAGTCAATGTTGCTTCCGATTTCTTTTTAGCAATTACACCAATTCTTACATCGCTATTGGTCGTTTTAAATGCTGTTTTTTCCTTTATAGCATGGAGCCCGGTCATTCTCTTTATTTTTGAGATGTTGATTTTACTTTGTAAAAAAATTTTAATTCCCGCCATCACGGTGGCATTGATACTCGATTTTTGTACAAGGTTTATTCAAGATATTTCTTTTTCCAAGGCATCCGACTTAATACGGGGATCAGTTATGACATTGATTACTGCCTCGCTTATAGCGATGGTCACCGTACTTTCTTTTACGGGGGTGGCATTCTTTACAATTGACCAAGCCATCGCGAATCCTATAAAAAAGGTAATCGAGCAAACGGTACCTATTGTCGGCTCACTGATTGTTGAGGGCTTTTCGATATTCCACAAATATCAATCGACAGCAACAACGGTCGTCGGCTTTGGCGCTATGACTGCTTTTTGGGGGGCTTCTTTCTATCCTGCTGGAAAGCTACTTATTCATGCCTTAACATTCAAGTTTATTGCAGCAATAGTTGAACCTTTTACAGGCAGTACCATTAGTGGTTTGTTGGATGATGTGGGCAAGTCGTTATTGCTGCTTTGTGCAGTGGCCATCTTGTTAGGGATTGCCTTTGTCTTTATTTGGTTGATATTGATGATAATCTTGCAGCTAGGGGTGGGGAAAAGCTTTTGATCAAACTAATCGCGATTATTTTAATAGGAAAATGTTTACTACTTTTGGCAGATGAAAAGGACATCCTAGTCTATATAAAACTAGCAACTTTATTAATTTTTTTAACAACAATCTTAGATTTTCTGAAACTCTAAAGCATAGAGTTGGGACTAGCTTCATACAATGTGTTGAAACAGAAAACTTTGTTCAGTAAGGTTGCCATCAGCTAAGAAGGCATGTTCATTTCACGTATAAAGAGTATGGATGATGCTGAACAAAGGAAAGGCCTTTCGGTAAAATGCCGGGGTGTATTTGATAGAAAGGGGGCGCCAAGAGAACGTGAGGTGGAAAATAAGTGGAAAAAACAAAAATTAATCTTTATTCCGATTGCCGTATTAGTGTTCATTGCGTACATTTCTGTTACGTGGAATGAGACAGATGAAGGGCAAAATCAATCTTCTACAGAAGAAGGCAGACTTGAACAAGTACTCGGTCAAATTCAAGGAGTTGGACAAGTAAAGGTATATTTCCATTATGATAACCAAAATCCTAAAGAAAATGACTCGGACAGCTTACTGAATGGATACTTGGGTTCAAGTGACCGGGAAAAATATGTATCAGGATTGCTCGTTGTATCGGAAGGGGCCTCTAACCCAGCTATTAAAAAGCAACTTTTAGAAACTATTAGTAGAGTCATGCAAATGCCTACTCACAGAATTATGATTGTACCTATGGAGAACAAAGGAGATGAACAATGAAAGTTAAAAGAAGAACCGTATGGTTATTAACGCTACTAAGTTTGGCGGCTGTGATTTCAGTTTATTATGTATTTGAACCAAATCGAAATGTGGATTTAACAACAATTTTTACTGATGATACACTCCAGGAAACAACTCTGACGGGTGTAACGGAAGAGGAAATTACAACAACGACTTCAGAAAGTTACTTATTCGATGAAATGCGCATGGAAGTAAGTAACGAACGTGACCAACTAAGAACACAATTGACTGACAAAATTGCATCCGATGACTATACAGCAGAAGAAAAGAGTGCAGCATATAATGAAATGAATGCGTTGATTGCACAAGAATCTTCTGAATCTATGCTGGAAATGCTAATTGAATCGATCGGCTATTCAGATGCGTTAGTTCGCATAAGCGATGATAAAGTGGCAGTCTCAGTACTAACTGATGAGTTATCTTCGGCGCAAGCAAACGAGATTATTTACATCGTAAAATCAGAAATCGAAGATGCACAAGTGACGGTAAACCCAGAATCAAATTACTATTAGTACAATAATAAATTTAATATAGTAGTCGAACTGTTGGCTAGACAGAAATTACGCAGTGCATTCGTTATAGCAACGAAAGCACTGTTTTTTCACGTTTTTCAATAAAAATCTATTTATGTATTTCAAAAAGTATTAAAAAAATATAAAATGGTAATTGTAGTTATTAAAGTACAAGGGGTGTTCTCATGTTTAAAGTACAAGAATTGAGAGAGATAATTAAATTAGTGGACAATTCATCGATTGATGAATTTGTTTATGAAAATGATGGGGCTAAACTTAAACTGAAAAAAAATAATGGTGTTATTACAGAAGTAGTTGTTCCGGCAAAAGAAACTGCTGCAGTTGCACAACAGCCTGCTCCTGTCGCTGCTCCGGTTGTGGCTGAAACACCAAAAGTAGAAGAAGCTAAATCGGAGGAAAAGGCAACACCGGTCAATGTAAATGATTCGTCATTACATAAAATTACTTCGCCGATGGTCGGAACATTCTATCAAGCACCATCACCTGATTCGCCTGTTTATGTAAAAGTTGGCGATAAAGTTGGAGAAGATACAATTGTATGTATTGTTGAAGCGATGAAGCTATTCAATGAAATAGAAGCTGAAATCAAAGGTGAAATTGTTGAAATACTAGTAAAAGATGGTCAATTAGTTGAATACGGTCAACCATTATTCCTAGTGAAACCTGAGTAAGGAGGGCTTCATTCATGAAAAAAGTATTAATTGCAAACCGTGGTGAAATTGCAGTGCGTATCATTCGTGCATGCAAAGAATTAGGAATTGAAACTGTTGCCGTTTATTCCGAAGCAGACAGCAATGCACTTCACGTTAAATTAGCAGATGAAGCTTACTGTATTGGGCCGAAATTATCCAAGGATTCTTATCTTAGTTTCCCGGCTGTTTTAAGCGTCGCCGAAAAAACAGGTGTGGACGGCATTCATCCAGGATATGGCTTCTTGGCTGAAAATGCGGACTTTGCAGAGAGTTGTGAGCAAGCTGGCATTAAATTTATCGGGCCATCATCAGATTCCATCAAGATTATGGGGATTAAGGATGTTGCCCGCAGTACGATGGAAGAAGCGGGTGTTCCATTAGTGCCGGGTACAGGTATCGTGCCGGATATAGAAACAGGTCGTAAATGGGCTAGTGAAATTGGTTACCCGGTAATTATCAAGGCAACTGCTGGCGGGGGCGGTAAAGGAATTCGTGTGGCACGGACAGAAGAGGAATTAGTAAAAGGCATAGAAATTACACAAAAAGAAGCGGCAGCTGCATTTGGTAATCCAGGTGTCTATTTGGAGAAATTCATCGAGTATTTCCGCCACTGTGAAATCCAAGTATTGGCCGATTCATATGGAAATGTTGTGCATCTAGGCGAACGCGACTGTACAGTTCAACGCCGTATGCAAAAGCTGGTTGAGGAAGCGCCTTCACCTGCTCTTTCAGAACAACGCCGTGCTGAAATGGGGGCTGCAGCTGTGAAAGCAGCACAAGCATGCAACTATGAAGGTGCTGGTACAATCGAATTCATATATGACTATCGCGAAGATCGATTCTACTTCATGGAAATGAATACACGGATCCAAGTAGAACATCCTGTAACAGAAATGATTACGGGCGTTGATTTAGTTCAGCAACAGCTTAAAATTGCTTCCGGTGAGGCGCTGCCGTTTGCACAAGAAGATATCAAAATCAATGGATGGGCGATTGAATGCCGCATCAATGCTGAAAATGCCTATAAAAACTTCATGCCTTCAGCGGGTACTGTTGAAACTTATATAACTCCTGGCGGATATGGCGTACGTATCGACTCTGCAGTATATGCCGGCTATACAATACCGCCTTATTACGATTCAATGGTAGCCAAATTGATTGTTCATGCAGATACTCGTGAAGAAGCAATTGCAAAAATGAGTCGGGCGTTAAGTGAATTTGAAGTGGATGGACCAGGAATCCACACGACCATTCCATTCCACCATGCGCTAATGAACAATGAAGTTTTCCAATCAGGGAATTTTAATACTAAGTTCCTCGAAGAAAACGACATTTTAAATGTTTCGAAAAAAGAAGAAGCCACTTCGGTTGAATAGTATGTGGAATACAACAAAATAACTAGTTGCTTCATTATTACCTTCTAACTCTAATGATATGGAGTTAGGAGGCTTTTTATTGTCTTGGAGAAAGGAAAGAGGCAGGGAAATAAGAACAAACCGTCTTCCAATTGTGGAGGACGGTTTTGAAAATACTTTCATTATTGGTATATTATCGTTCTGAACTTAATAAGCATTAGTTTTTATTGGTAATGTAGACCGATTGGCTTGAATTCTTCCATTCAGTTGTAGCGCCCAACGATTCACTAATAAAACGCAATGGCACCATTGTAGTACCTTTATAAATTTCAGCTGAGTTAGTTAATTTTAGATTGATTGTTGCACCCTTATTATGAACATAAGCAGTATTATTTCCAACAGTAAGGACAATTTTTGTTTGATCTTTATATGCCGTCACCATTTTGGTAGTATTGTTGTAATCTAAAGTAGCCCCTAACTCTTCAAATATCGCCCGCATAGGCACCAAAGTTACTCCCTTTTTAACATAAGCACTTGGATTATAATTTTGCAAAATATCATCGATATAGACATCGACTGTGGATAATACAGGTGCAGGTGTACTCACATATTTTGGTTTACTACTACTTGATGATGTTGAGGATGGTTTGCTACTTCCACCATTGTGATAATGATATTCACCAGTTTCATATCCCCATTTAGCACAATTTGTCTTACAAGTGTGACCCCCGTTGCTGTCGGTTCTTCCAGGATGTGCTTCTGCAATTGCTCCTGAAGAAATAACCAAGATAAAAGTAGCTAATAAACCTAAAAGTAGTTTTTTCATTTTTTCCTCCTATTACCAATAATGTCATTAACTATACTTCTTTCTATCGCAAAAGGAAATAAATATTTTAGTAGTGTTTAATTTAACCATTAAATATCGTTGTATAGGTAGGTAATAGAAATTTAGAAGAAAAAATAAATAGCCAAAACATTTCTCTTTCCGGCAACTTGAATATTGACTGCATCCTGATTTATTTTGATTTGTTTTCTTTTAAGCGAGCCAAAATAAATGATTCCTTGCGAAGTTCGTTTTATACTGTGTAGGTATGAGAGGGGGAAACATATTTATGTTGCCAAAATTATCAGTACTTGATTTAGCGCCGGTGCTAGAAGGCAGTACGCCTGCTGAGTCATTTAAAAATAGTAGGGAATTAATTCAAGCTGTAGAAAACTTTGGGTATAACCGTTATTGGGTGGCGGAACACCATAATATGAAGGGAATTGCTAGTTCAGCAACTGCTGTTTTGATAGGGTATTTAGCAGCTAGCACAAAATCCATCCGTGTTGGTTCGGGTGGTATAATGCTGCCGAATCATTCCCCATTAATAGTGGCAGAGCAATTTGGCACGCTTGAATCCATGTATCCTGGACGCATTGATTTAGGATTGGGTAGAGCGCCGGGATCGGATATGTTAACCGCCCGGGCCTTGCGTCGGGATGATCGGGGCGCGTATGAATTTGACCGGCTAGTCGAAGAGTTGAGAGGATATTTTGAAGATGTAGAGCGTCCTGTAGTTGCTGTTCCGGGGATGGGTATGTCGATTCCTGTATGGCTATTAGGTTCAAGCCTTTATAGCGCACAATTAGCGGGTCAATTGGGCTTGCCATATTCATTTGCAAGTCACTTCGCACCGGATTTGTTAGATGATGCACTGAACACCTATAGAAGAAATTTCCGACCATCAAACGTGCTTGATAAGCCATATGCGATGGTGGCAATCAATGCAGTCGTTGCAGATACAGATGAGGAAGCGGAATTTTTGGCTAGCACCTTATTCCAGCAATTTTTGGGCATCATCCAGGGGAAAAGAGGGAAAACTCAACCTCCACGGGACATGGCCGGGCTTTGGACAGAAGATCAAAAGAAAGTTGTTCTTCAACAATTGAAATATACTTACTTCGGCTCACCTCAAAAAGTATTTGACCAATTGGTTGGATTTATGCAACATCGGGAAATGGATGAACTTATGATTAATAGTCCTATATACAGCATCGATGCACGAAAAAAGTCTTATGAATTGCTTTCGAATGTTTGGAAGGAAGTTTAATGAAATTTGGAAATTATAGTGTCCGCTTAAGGCGCTCTGAAGTAAAATGATGTATAATGAATTCAAATAGATGACTTTGTAAGTGCTGTTTTGTTTGTTTCATTAGACAGATTTATGAAGTAAGAGAGGATGAAGAAGATGGCTGAGAAAGTAACAAAAGCTTTCATACAACCAACTCCTTCTGGTAAAGAAGAACTTGGTCAAATAGAAGTGGCTCCGGAAGTAATCGAGGTGATTGCAGGCATCGCGACAACCGAGGTTGATGGTGTTGCTGCAACTAGAGGTAATTTTGCTTCAGGCGTAGCTGAACGTTTTGGTAAAAAAGTGCACTCCAAGGGTGTCAAAGCTATCATTACCGAAGAAGGACAAATTGTCATCGACGTATTTTGTTCGGTGAAATATGGGTTTTCAATACCAAAGGTAGCAAGGGAAGTCCAAACTGTAATTAGACAAGCTATACTGAACATGACTTCGATTGACACGAACGAAGTGAACGTTCATATTACGGCTATCCAATTCGAACAGACAAAAGATATAGAGTAGTTAAATAAATGCCACAGAGGGATGAAAAGAACCTTTGTGGTATTTTTTTGCCTCAAAATAAATGGAAATGAAAAACGTATAAACATTCAAATTGATACCAAACTAAATCAGAATTTGAATTTTAGAGGAGGCTTTTTCATATGTCAAAATATCACAAACCAAATCCAGACGACAGATCCGATAATGTTGAAAAGTTGCAAGCTATTGTACACAATACTTTAGAAAATATTGAAGCAGCAGAAGAAACCCTTGCTTTTTCGGGGCAGGAAGAAAAGGCTAAAATCCAAGCGAAAAATAAACGTCGCAAAGAGGCAGTAGAAGGGTTACGGGAAGAAATTAAAGATGAAGCTTCAGATAGGAAGCAATAGGCATTTGTTGATTTTCTCGGATTAATTTCATGAGTGCTTGTGTTGGGTAAATAAGTGTGAAGATTATCTAGAATGTGCAAATTAGTATTCAAATAACAATGGTCTTTGAGTGTAGACAAAGTCGTAATTGACTTTGTCTACACGTTTTTTAGGTTGTCCCTTGGAATAACGATACAAGTGGGCAGTATAGTGAAGTGCCGAATAGAACTGATGGGCGAACGAGATAACCAACGAGGGATGGAAGCCTTTGTCAACAATCTGGGAGCATGTCAAATATGACATCCTTTTTTTAGGTTTATTATCCTTTGTTTTTGTCAATCTATTAATAATAATAGAATGTATAGTAAACCAATACATAATCCAACATGGAGGGGAAGTTGATGGAACAGTATATTTTATCCTTGGATCAAGGAACGACATCTTCAAGAGCCATTCTCTTTAATAAAGAAGGAAAGGTGGAACATATTTCACAAAGGGAATTTAAACAATACTTCCCACATGCTGGCTGGGTGGAACATAATGCGAATGAAATTTGGAGTTCCATTCTTTCCGTCATTGCAACTGTTTTAACAGAAAAAAATATTCGTTCCGAGCAAATCTCAGGCATTGGGATAACAAATCAACGGGAAACAACCGTCGTTTGGGATAAGACCACTGGAGAACCAATCTATCATGCGATTGTCTGGCAGTCACGCCAAACTGCCGAACTATGCCATGAATTAAACGAAGCTGGTTATGGGGATATATTCCGCGAAAAAACGGGCCTACTGATCGATCCCTATTTTTCGGGTACCAAAGTGAAATGGATTCTTGAGAATGTTGAAGGGGCAAAAGAAAAGAGCGAGAAGGGGGAATTGCTATTCGGGACCATTGATACTTGGATTATTTGGAAACTGACAGAAGGCAACGTTCATGTCACCGACTACTCAAATGCCTCACGAACGCTGATGTATAATATCCATGAATTAAAGTGGGACGAAGAGCTGTTGGAGATTCTGGGCATTCCGAAATCGATGTTGCCGGAGGTTAAACCTTCGTCGGAAGTTTATGGGTATGTCTCGAAGAAGCATTTCTTCGGAACAGAAGTCCCAATAGCTGGAATTGCAGGGGACCAACAAGCAGCTCTATTTGGTCAAGCATGTTTTGAATCCGGTATGGTAAAAAATACTTATGGCACAGGGTGCTTTATGTTGATGAATACAGGAGAAAAAGCGGTGCGCTCCCATCACGGATTACTCACAACCATCGCTTGGGGTATCGACGGCAAAGTGGAGTATGCCCTAGAAGGAAGTATTTTTGTTGCAGGTTCTGCCATCCAGTGGTTACGTGACGGCTTAAGGATGCTTCGGCATTCTTCCGAGAGCGAGCAATATGCTCAAAGAGTGACAAGCAGTGAAGGTGTCTACGTCGTTCCGGCATTTGTTGGTCTTGGTACCCCGTATTGGGATAGCGAGGTCCGTGGTGCTGTCTTTGGATTAACACGTGGTACTTCAAAGGAACATTTTATCCGGGCAACCTTGGAGTCATTGGCTTATCAAACGAAAGATGTACTCAGTGCAATGGAGGCGGACTCGGAAATTTCGCTTAAATCACTGCGGGTTGATGGAGGAGTGGTGAAAAATAATTTCCTTATGCAATTCCAGTCAGATATCTTGGATGTTCCGGTTGAGCGTCCGGCGATCAATGAGACAACCGCATTGGGGGCAGCTTATTTAGCGGGTCTAGCAGTAGGGTATTGGAAAAGCAAAGAAGAGATTAGCAAGTACTGGGATCTCGACGGGAAATTTGAGCCGAAAATGGAAGGGGAAATAAGAGATAATCTATATGGTGGATGGCAAAATGCAGTAAAAGCCGCACAAACTTTTAAAAAGTGATTCAAGGAAGATATCTCAATTTTAGGTTTAATGGTTGGAAAAAAGCGTCATCTAAATGGATGGCGCTTTTTTCTGAAAATCTACTTTAGCAAATATCTATGGCAGACATTAAAAGTAATATGTAATAGTTAGATATCCATCGCTTTGAAGGAATAAATGAGACTTAGCCTTTGCACACCTCTGGCAGCATCAATCGCATCGGTAGAGTGCAGCTCGAAAGCTTCCTTATCCTTGTTCTCCGCTGCTATCATCGCCATGATTGCTACGGCCATCCACTCTTTATCGAATTTATAGCTTTTTGCACTTTGTATATTCCCTGTTTTTACATTGATTACTGCTTTCGTATAGCTCATAAAAGGTTCTTTTCCAATTTTTTCTGCCGCACTCCATGCTTCGGCAAAATTATCGGAGAGTAGTTCCCGTAACGCAGAATAATAATAATGGATATGAGGCTGTTTATATTTTTGTATTATTTTATCAAGGGCTAAAATTTGTTCTTCCAACGAACCAAAGCCTTGGGTATAGACATATTGATAGATAGGTTCCTTTTTCTTGGAAATGATGAACTTCTCAACCTTTTTCATATTGGTTGAACGATACACAACATAGAGAAATTCACCCATAATCCATAGAGATATGAACATAAGTAGTACTACTGCCAACATAAGAGGAAGCTTGAAAATGGCAATTAAAGCTCCGACCATTAATGCACTCACATACTGTTTCCACATATTAAAACACCTCATTTCTACTCTATCGTAAGCAAATCAGCCTTTAGGGTCAATAGAATGCAAATTGGATAATGATAAATTTTTTAGGTCGAATTGATTGAAGCGCTGTTCGAAAAGCTAAAATATGTTATTATAAAAACTAATGTTACCAATGAAGGAGATTTATACATGAAACGACATGATGCGCGCGAAAAAGCAGTGCAAGTACTGTTTCAGTTAGATAATACAGATCTAACATTACAGGAAGCAATTGGCCACGTACTGAACGAAGAGGAATCAGATACATTTTTTGAAAAGTTAGTACACGGCGTTACAGAAAACTTGGAAGAAATTGATGAACAGCTTACGCAAAACCTGGAAAACTGGTCATTGGGCCGTTTGCCTAAAATAGAAAGAACCGTATTAAGAATTGCTTTATATGAATTGAAATATATGCAAGATACTCCGAACCGTGTCGTTTTGAACGAAGCAATTGAACTCTGCAAAACATTCGGTGACGAAAAATCGAGTAAATTTGTAAATGGTGTACTATCTAAATTCACACAACAATAGTCGTTTGAAAGGATGTAGCAAATGTCAAATGCAATGATTATCAATGGAAAAGAAATTGGGCAAGAAATCCGTCAATCCGTAGCCGAACAAGTATCCAAGTTGAAAAATCAGGGTGTTACCCCTGGTTTGGCCGTAATTTTGGTTGGCGACAATCCTGCTTCACAAACCTATGTAAGAAATAAACAAAAATCTTGTGAAGCGATCGGAATCTATTCTGAATTGATTAAACTACCGAAAGAAGTTTCGGAAGACGAATTGCTTGCACAAATTCGATTTCTGAATAATAGCGAGAGTATTCATGGAATTTTGGTTCAATTACCGTTACCTGAACACATTAATGAAGATAAAGTCATTGCGACAATTTCTCCTGAAAAAGATGTTGACGGCTTTTCTCCTGTTAGTGTGGGGAAAATGATGCTTGGACAAGAAACGTACTTACCATGCACTCCATTTGGCGTAATGAAATTACTTGAATACGCAAAAGTCGACATTGCTGGAAAACATGCGGTTATCGTCGGAAGAAGCCATATTGTCGGTAAGCCGATGGGCCAACTGCTTCTCCAAAAAGATGCTACTGTTACATATACACATTCAAAAACACCCGACCTACCATCCATCACAAAACAAGCAGATATCATTGTGGCAGCTGTCGGCCGACCTAATTTTATTACAAAAGAACATGTTAAGCCTGGTGCAGTTGTAATCGACGTTGGAATCAATCGCGACGAAAACAATAAATTGATAGGCGATGTCGATTTTGCCGAAGTAGAGCAAGTTGCATCACATATCACACCTGTTCCTGGCGGAGTGGGGCCGATGACAATCACAATGCTGCTCTACAACACTGTACAGTCTGCACGGAAGACACTATTGCAGGACAAATAGTCTAAAAACATGTAGAATATAAAAAGAAGCTGTTTTTCTAAAGAGAAACAGCTTTTCTATTGAAGAAAATCGGATTCACCTTCTTGGTGAAATCGCAAATTTCTGAATGAATTTAATCTTCCAATGAAGGAGCCGTACATATGACAACGTCTTCTTATTTAACCGTAAAAGCGCTAACGAAATATATCAAAAGAAAATTTGATGCTGACCCACATTTACGTGAAGTTTATGTAAAGGGTGAGCTTTCCAATGTCAAAATACATAGTTCAGGCCATATTTACTTTACCTTGAAGGAGACGGACGCAAGGATTAATGCGGCCATGTTCCGGACGCAAGCAAGTAAGCTGAAGTTCAAACCCGAAGAAGGAATGCAGGTTTTTATTCGTGGTGAGGTATCTGTCTATGAATCCTCCGGGAATTACCAACTCTATGCCCATACGATGGAACCGGATGGAGTAGGCGGGTTGTTTGTTGCCTTCAACCAGCTAAAGGAGCAGCTCCAAAAAGAGGGGTTATTTAATCCCAAGTTTAAACAGACGATACCGAAATTTCCTAAAACGGTCGGCGTACTTACGGCAGTAACAGGGGCGGCTATCCGAGATATTTGCACGACTATTTCAAGACGTTACCCATTGGCGGAAATTGTCATTTATCCAACGATTGTTCAAGGTAACAATGCAGCACCTAATATTGTCGAAAATATTCGGCTAGCGAACAAACAACAACTATGCGACGTCTTAATAGTAGGACGTGGTGGAGGGTCGATCGAGGATTTATGGGCTTTCAACGAAGAAGTTGTCGCAAGGGCGATTTTTGAAAGCCGCATCCCCATTATAAGTGCGGTTGGACACGAAACAGACACGACAATAGCCGATTTTGCAGCTGATCTTCGTGCACCAACACCAACAGCTGCAGCGGAGTTGGCCGTGCCCAATCAACATGAATTAATGCAGCAATTGTTGCGCAGCAGGTCTTTGCTGCACCAGATGACTTCCCAAAGATTACAGTATGAGAGACAACGTTTGAATAAAGTTCAAGGTGCTTATCCATTAGCAACACCTGAACGACTTTATCGTCCTTTTACAGAGAAGGTCATCCAATTGGATATGCAGTTAGGTAGAGCATCCCAAGTGTATTTAATGAAAAAATCAAATGAGCTGCAAAAGCTCGTGACGGCCATCAAGCTGCATTCACCGCAGTATGCCATTCAATCGAATCATAAGCAAATCGAACAAATGACGAGAATGCTTTCGCGTTCCATTATATCTCTCATAGACAAAAAGAAAGATCTGTATCTGTCAAACATACGTACCCTGGAGGCATTAAATCCCCTATCCATTATGACAAGAGGATATAGTGTCGCGTATAAGGGTGAACAAGTGGTAAATTCAATTGCAAAGATAACAAAAGATGATGAAATTATGATTCATTTCCATGATGGAAAAGCACAAGCGAAAATTTTAAATACGCTTGAACAAAAGGGAGGCGAATAATACATGGAGAAGCAACAACCATTTGCAGAGGCAATGTCGGAGCTAGAGGAAATTGTGCGTAAATTGGAGCTTGGTGATGTGCCACTGGAAGAAGCGATTGATTTGTACAAAAAAGGTATGGAATTATCCCATTATTGCCATCAAAAGCTTTCGAATGCGGAGAACCAGTTAATATCCATCGTGAATGACCAAGGTGAAAAGCAACCATTTCAACCTGTGAACGGAGAGGATTAATGTATGTCAAAACAGTTGCAACAATTTATTGATGACAATTTACCTAAAATAGAAGAAGAGCTATATGATCTGGTTGAACGAATAAAAGCTCCAGAGACATTAACAGAATCCATGCTCTATTCATTAAAAGCAGGAGGAAAAAGAATTCGGCCGCTTTTTGTAGTAGCAGTGTGCGATTTGTTTCATAATAAGCAACATGAAGCTCTTACGGTTGGGGCTGCAGTGGAAATGATTCATACATATTCTCTTATTCATGATGATCTGCCGAGTATGGATAATGATGATATGAGACGTGGGAAACCAACGAACCACGTGGTGTTCGGGGAAGCGTTAGCAACACTTGCAGGAGATGCACTAAATACTTTAAGTTTCGGGGTGCTTGCGAGACTTGAAAACGTGGAACCCCTTAAAAAAGTGGAGTTAATTAATATGTTGAGTATTGCCTCAGGCGCAGAAGGTATGGTTGGCGGCCAGGTATTAGATATTGATGGGGAAAACCGTCGTTTAAATCTATCGGAGCTTGAGGAAGTCCATATTAACAAAACCGGTGCAATACTGAGATTTAGCATTGAATCCGGTGCCGTTCTGTCGGATGCTACGAAAGAGGAGCGAGACGCTTTGGCCGAATATGCACATCATATTGGCCTTGCGTTCCAGATTCAAGATGACATATTGGATATCGTCGGAACAAGTGAAGAGCTTGGCAAAACGGCGGGAAAAGATGTTGAAAGCCATAAGAGCACATATCCAGCACTTTTGACGCTTGAAGGAGCAAATGCAAAACTGGAAGAGCATTTTAGCTTAGCCGTTTCAGCACTTGCCAAAATCAGGAAGGATACGTCGTTATTGGAAGAATTTGCTAGGTATATTGTGAAAAGAACCAACTAATTCAAAGGAAATTCTTTTGAATCGGAGTTTTCACTGTTATAATAGTAAATACGTTTTTCTTATTTATGTTTGGCACCGGCGGCTAACTTTTTGGAAGATTTTGCTTCCATCCACGCATGGAAATCATGCTGGGAAAAATTCGAAGGTTCCATTATTGGAGCTTGGCGAGTCGCTTGCGTTTCTTAGAATAATTATGATGAAAAGGTGTGTGAGAGATGGATTTAACTAAAATTACTGGTCCATCCTTTTTAAAGAATATGACGAATAAAGAGCTGGAGACGTTAAGTCGTCAAATCCGCTCGTTCCTTATTGAGAAATGTTCGGTGACAGGGGGACATATAGGTCCGAACCTTGGTGTAGTTGAATTAACAATTGCATTGCATAAAGCTTTTAACAGTCCCAAAGATAAATTATTATGGGATGTTGGACATCAAGCCTATGTTCATAAAATCTTAACGGGCCGTGCCGATCAGTTCGATACATTGCGTCAATATAAAGGGCTTAGCGGGTTTCCAAAACGATTAGAAAGTGAGCACGATGAATGGGAAACTGGCCATAGTTCGACTTCACTTTCAGCAGCTATGGGGATGGCCATTGCGCGTGATATTAAAAAGGAAACAAATTATGTCATCCCGGTTATCGGGGACGGTGCACTAACAGGCGGAATGGCGCTGGAGGCACTGAATCATATAGGCCACGAAAAAAAGAACATGATTGTCATACTGAATGATAATGAGATGTCGATTGCACCAAATGTTGGCGCACTCCACAGCATTTTAGGGCGTCTGCGAACAGCCAAAGAGTATTCCAAAGCCAAAGAAGAATTGGAAGTTCTTATGAAGAAGATTCCAGTGCTGGGCGGAAAAGTTGCAAGTACAGCCGAACGTGTAAAAGATAGTTTGAAATATCTTGTTGTCTCGGGTGTGTTTTTCGAAGAAATGGGCTTTAAATATCTAGGTCCAATCGATGGCCATGATTTTGAAGCATTGGATAAAACATTGGAGTATGCAAAAAAAGTCAAAGGCCCTGTTATTGTTCATGTCATTACAAAGAAGGGCAAGGGTTATAAACCAGCAGAAGAAGATACGGTAGGTACGTGGCACGGAACAGGCCCTTACAAAATGGAAACAGGCGACTTTGTCAAATCAAAGGTAACGGGACCCGGATGGAGTAATCTAATTTCTGATTCTGTCCGCAAGCTGATGGTCAATGAAGAGAGAATTGTTGCCATTACGCCGGCAATGCCAGTCGGATCGAAGATGGAAGGGATACAACGAGAGTTCCCGAATCGTTTCTTTGATGTCGGGATTGCTGAACAGCATGCAACAACAATGGCAGCAGGAATTGCCACTCAAGGAATGAAACCGTACTTAGCAATCTATTCCACTTTCCTGCAGCGTGCATATGATCAAGTGCTACATGATATTGCCAGACCTAACTTAAATGTTGTAATTGGAATCGATCGCTCAGGGTTGGTCGGAGCTGATGGTGAGACACACCAGGGTGTTTTCGATATTTCATTCTTGCGTCATTTACCGAACATGGTATTAATGATGCCCAAGGATGAAAATGAAGGTCAACATATGGTGAAAACAGCGTTTGAGTATAACGATGGTCCAATAGCTCTGCGTTACCCGCGCGGCAATGGTCTGGGTGTTCCTATGGATGAAGAGATGAAAACCATTCCAATCGGCAGCTGGGAAGTCCTAAAGGATGGAAGAGATGCATGTATCCTGACATTTGGCACAACAATCCCTATGGCCATGGAGGCAGCAGCACAGTTGGCTGTGTTGGGAATCGATGTGAAAATCGTCAACGCACGTTTTATAAAACCGCTTGATGAGGACATGCTGCATGAATTATTTGCCAAAAAAATGCCGATTCTAACTATCGAAGAAGCAATGCTGCAAGGCGGTTTTGGCAGTGCAGTGCTGGAATTTGCTAGCGAAAACAATTACTATGATGTTAAAGTTGATCGTATGGGAATACCTGACCAGTTTATTGAACAAGGAAGCGTTGATCAGCTTTTAGAGGAGATTCATCTTACAAAAGAAGAAGCAATTGCCCGAATCGAGCAATTGGTCAAAAGTGATAAAGTAATAGGAACTAAATTAGTATGACAAAACAGATGAAAGAACGAGTGGACATTTTGCTTGTCGAAAGAGGACTATGTGAAACTCGGGAAAAAGCAAAACGCTCGATAATGGCGGGACTTGTTTATTCAAATGAAACAAGGATCGATAAAGCGGGCGAGAAAATTTCAATTGATGCACCTCTGCAAATTAAAGGATCGCAGTTGAAATATGTCAGCCGTGGCGGTCTTAAACTGGAGAAAGCCTTAGAAATATTTGATATGTCGGTTTCGGGCAAATTGATGTTGGATATTGGCTCTTCAACAGGAGGTTTTACTGATTGCGCCTTGCAAAATGGAGCAAAGCACTGTTATGCTCTTGACGTAGGATCCAACCAATTGGCATGGAAAATCCGCTCCGATGAACGAGTGACAGTTATGGAAAAAACAAATTTTCGATACTCGAAACCCGAGGACTTTACAGAGGGCTTACCTGAATTTGCTTCCATTGATGTATCTTTTATTTCACTTTCGCTTATCTTGCCTGTCTTGAAAACAATTCTCGTACCAGGTGGAGACGTGATGGCGTTGGTTAAGCCACAGTTTGAAGCAGGTCGAGAGAACGTGGGGAAAAAGGGGATTGTACGAGATCCAAAAGTACATTTAGATGTACTTGAAGAAACCGCAAGTATGGCGACAAAAGCTGGTTTCATTGTTAAGGATGCTTCTTATTCTCCTATTACCGGTGGCGAAGGGAATATCGAGTTTTTGTTCCATTTAGTAAACCCAAAAGAAGGTCAAGAAATTGTGCCCTTCACGAACTTCAAGGAAGTAGTGGACCTTGCTCATAGTGAATTAAATTGAATTGATCAGCTAGAAGTGGATGGCCCTGGAATAGGGACTGTCCACTTTTTCTTGTGGTTTTTTAGGCGAAATGTTAGTATAAATATACATTAATATTCATAAGAGGTGAACGGTATGAACAAAGGTCAACGCCATATGCGCATTCGGGAAATTGTAACAAATAATGAAATAGAAACACAGGATGATTTGGTAGATCGATTAAAACAAGCTGGGTATAATGTAACACAAGCGACGGTTTCGCGAGATATAAAAGAATTGCATCTGGTAAAGGTGCCGCTGCAGGATGGTCGATATAAATACAGTTTACCTGCAGATCAACGATTTAACCCTCTGCAAAAATTGCAAAGAGCGTTAGCGGACTCGTTTGTCAGTATTGATGGGGTAGCCCACTTTTTAATGTTGAAGTCACTGCCCGGAAACGGAAATGCGATAGCTGTGTTGATCGACCATTTAGAATGGGAAGAAATATTGGGAACACTATCTGGCGATGATACCATCTTAATCATTTGTCGCCGTGAAGAAGACCGTGAAATGATTAAAGAGCGTATAATTGGTTTAATTTGATCCATGAACCAAAGTCACTTAAAACTCTTACGCATAATCATTTATGCATGAAATAATTCTCATGTACATAGCATAAACCAAATTCTAGAGGTGATGTATGTTTGTTAAAAGAACTAAGTATTCGCAACTTCGCAATCATTGATGATTTAACAGTGGACTTTTCTGAAGGACTGACAGTTTTGACAGGTGAGACCGGTGCGGGGAAATCCATCATTATTGACGCTGTTCATCTGCTGGCGGGTGGACGAGCATCACTCGAATTTATCAGGCATGGTGCCAAGAAAGCCGAGTTAACGGGTTTATTTATGATCCTAAATGAAAAACATCCTATTTATGAGAAGCTTCAGGAATATGGAATTGAATGTGAGGAAGAAATGATTATTCTTCATAGGGATATTAACGAGAATGGAAAGAGTGTATGTCGTGTAAACGGGAAATTGGTCACACTTTCAATCCTTCGGGAAATTGGCTCAACTTTAATTGACATTCATGGGCAACATGAGAGCCAGGAACTAATGGATGAGAAAAGACATATCTATTTACTGGATCATTTTGCACATTCCGAGCTAGCGCCATTAAAAGAAAAATACACTGAAAAATATCAGGAATACAAAGAATTCAAGCGTGAAATTGCATCCATCAATATAGATGAACAACGACTTGCTCAAAGAATTGATCTATATCTGTTCCAAATTAATGAGCTTGAGGAAGCAAACCTCATAATCGGTGAAGAAGAACAATTGGTTGAAGAACGCAGACGATTATCAAATTTCCATAAAATTTTTGAAAGAGCCAATATTGCCTATGAATCGATATCCGGTGAATTAAAAGGCCTGGATAATATCGGTGATGCAATGAATGCGCTGGAGGATATTGTTGAGTTGGATGAACAATTCAAGGAATCCTCCGAAACGGTTAGTTCGGCATTTTATTCATTACAAGATGCAGCTTATCAAATAAAAAATGTGCTTGATGATCTTGAATTTGATGCAGAACGGTTAAATGAGGTGGAACATCGTTTAGCTCAATATCAGACGATGAAAAGAAAATACGGAAATACAGTCGAGGAAATATTGAATTATCTTGAAAAAATCCAGGATGAATTAATACAACTGCAAAATCGTGATGAAACGATTCAAAATTACGAGAAGAAATTAGGTAAGATGGAAAAAGAACTGGACCAGCTTGCACTTTCACTGACAAAAGTTAGAAAACAAAGTGCACTAAAATTAAGTGAAGCAATCATGGTGCAATTGCGTGATTTACATATGGAAAAAGCGAAATTTCTTGTTAATTTTGAAACCTTACATAGTTTTGATTCCAATGGGAAAGACTATGTATCATTCTATATATCAACAAATGTCGGCGAACCACCTAAATCATTGCCGAAAATTGCTTCAGGTGGAGAGTTATCCCGTATTATGTTGGCATTAAAAACGATGTTTTCTTCATCCAACGGCATCACTTCCATTATTTTCGATGAAGTTGATACAGGAGTCAGTGGACGGGTTGCACAGGCGATTGCTGAAAAAATCGCAGCAATCTCAATCTCCTCGCAAGTACTGTGTATTTCCCACTTGCCACAAGTTGCGGCAATGGCAGATCAGCATTATTTAATCCGTAAGCAAGTGGAACAAAATAGAACTTATACCACGGTTTCCAATATCAATCTACAGAATCGTGTCGAAGAGATTAGTCGGATGATGAGCGGTTCAGAAATAACCGATCTCACATTGCAACATGCTTCCGAACTTTTGAAACTTGCCACTGTAAGAAAAGAAGAAATGAAAAATTAATCGTTTAAATGCAATTGTTTTTTTATTGTTTGAAAATATTTGTCATGTAGTTGAAGGAGTAGTTATAACAAGCTACTCCTTTATTCCACCTTTTTTGAGTAATCCCACGACAAATATTTACCTCTCATTATTGATGTACAAGTGACACATAGTAAATGTACAAATCTTAAAGGAGGTGGACTATGAAGTGCCATTTGCGTAATCTGTTTACGTTTATCTTGCTCATGGTTTTCATTTTATCGCCAAATGCTGAAGCTTTTGCGAAAAAATTAATTCCGATGGGCGAATCAATTGGGATACAGTTACAATTGCCATTTGTTTACGTCGCTCATGATGTGCTGCTGCCAAATGGTCAGTGGCTGAAAAAAGGTGATGTAATCAAAGGAGTTAACGGCTCGGAAGTATCATCAGTTGATAAAATAAAACAACAATTAGGCACTAAAGAGCTTACGTTATCCGTTAAACAAAAAGCGCAAGAGCCTCGTGATATATCACTGACAAGCGAGCAGGCAAACAATATTTTGCCCTTTCTGAAAGATGAAACGGATGGCATCGGGACATTAACCTTTATAGATCCAGAATCGAAACAATATGGCGCGTTAGGTCATCAGATAATTGATGGTGTTTTAAATGAACCACCAGACTTTACAGATGGGTCGATATTCCTAGCCTCCATAGAGCAAATAAAGAAAAGCAGCCCGGGAAATCCAGGCTATAAGATCTCGGTTATAGAAAATAACAACATTCGATTAGGGAATGTGAAGTCGAATGACTTATATGGTATTTTTGGTAGTTGGGAGAGCGAATTAAAAAATAATTTACGAAAACCGATTGAAATAATGAAAGATGATGAAATTGCGTTAGGAAAAGCTGAAATTTATACAGCGATTGAAGGTTCAGAAGTAGAGGCATTTGAAATTGAAATCGTGAAGATTGATGATAATTTCCTGCAATTCGTAGTAACCGATAAAGAACTCCTTGAAAAAACAGGCGGCATTCTACAAGGTATGAGTGGCAGCCCAGTTATACAAAACGGTCAATTTGTTGGTGCAGTGACCCATATGTTTGTCGAACAGCCATCAAAAGGTGCTGCAATTACAGTAAATGAAATGTTGAAGAAAAAACCGGAATAAGAATTATAAGGGAAAAAGACTATAGTTTTTAAAAAGTATAGTCTTTTTCCTTTTTTTTTATTAAAATAAAGGTTATGTATGAGCGGACGAGTGACTTCCGACACAGTCAATCGTGTCGGTACAGTCAGTCATTCATAAAAATATGTCGATTCAACAAGAAACAATCATACTACATAATTATTTTTAGTTGAAAAAAAGGTTTTTCATTAAAAATGTCGAAAATAGAGTTGTCAAGTATAGTAAATCTGTGGCATAAATTGAAATGGGATACTATTAAAGTAGAATATGTGTTGTTTATAATCTAAGGGGGAATTTTCTTGGCGAAAGTAAGAGTGGCAATAGCCGACGATAACCGCGATTTAGTCAGAACGATGGAGCAGTTTTTTGAGAATCATCCTGATATCGAAGTAGTAGCTACTGCATCAAACGGGAAACTTTGTATTAAAATGTTAGAAGAATTTCATCCGGACGTTTTACTGCTAGATATTATCATGCCTCATTTGGATGGGCTTGGTGTTCTTGAAGCGATGTATAGTGATGATGGATTTTCAAAAACGCAAGTAATTATGCTCACTGCCTTTGGACAAGAAGATGTCATGAAACAAGCGGTTACATATGGTGCTTCCTACTTTATGTTAAAACCATTTGAGTTTGACCAACTTGTGCAAAAGATCTTGCACTGTGCCGGACAGAAAGTTGAAAGCGTAAAAAGGCAAAGTATCCTTCAACCCGAAGGACAGGCTAAAGTGAATCAGCGTCAGTTAGATACAACAATTACGGCAATTATTAAAGAGATTGGTGTCCCAGCACATATTAAAGGTTATTCTTACTTAAGAGAAGCTATCCAGATGGTATACTATGATATTGAATTATTAGGGTCGGTTACAAAGATCCTTTACCCTGAAATCGCGAAAAAATTCGGGACAACGCCTTCACGTGTGGAACGTGCCATTCGTCATGCCATCGAAGTTGCCTGGAACCGTGGCAATTACGAATCGATATCGCAAATGTTCGGCTACACTGTCCACCACCTGAAATCAAAACCAACGAACTCAGAATTCATCGCCATGATCGCGGACAAGATCCGGATTGAATTGGTGGCAAGCTAATCGCGATGAGTCTGGTTTTCTAGCGTAAAGCTAAGCGGAGAATGTGCGGTAAAATTGTTTTAAATATCAATAATACTACGTAATATATTACGCCTAATTAAACGGTTTTTCGCGACTGTTTAGGGAGGCGTTTTTTGTTTTTTTAAGTCTTCATTTCCAAATCGATGGGCCGGTATATGCTCGATATTTATAATATTGGATATACATTTCCCCTGGTATTTAATTTTTGCTTAGCTACAAATTAAAAAGGAAAGGGTAATGACTTATAGTAAACAAAAAAGCCAAGAAAACAAATGAATGCTCTCTTGGTATAGATTTTTCTCTTTAATTAGGGTTACAATTACCAACAATAACATCCCAATAATTTGTTGTTGTCCGATGAGGCTCAATATTCCATGGAACCTTACTAGTTCCAGCAAAATCGACATGACATGCAAATTGTTGTTTTAATGATTCATTATTTTTCCATCTAGAATCATCTTTAAATCGTTCGTTTAACAATTGAAACGAAAGTTCTTTATGTTTCAATAGTTCATGACCAACGGGTTTATTAACAATATAAGTTTTTGGATAAATGCTCAATGACACAACTCCAGAACGATTTATCCATTCTACTTTTTCAAAGTAATCATCAAAGTGATATTGATTATAATCGAGTTCCTGTACAGAAAATTCATATGCGAGCTTTTGTTTTATCTTATTTCCGGTATTTGATTTGATCGTATCTTCAACATAGATTGTATATGACTGACCGAAAGAATAACCTTGGTCTGGTGGCATAATCTTTACAGATTTTTTATCTGGACCAACAGTTAAGGACGTTCCATTAACTTTATTAGCGCCTTGCATGACATAAATTGAGTTGCTGTTAACGGTCTTTGCATTAATATTTGTATTGAAAATTAGCTCCCATTTTTTCATATTGTCATTTGTTATACTAGAACCAAATAATTGATAGTTTGTTTCATTTTTTGCTTGCGATGCAGTTGATGGTAAAAAAACGGCAAATAGAATAGTTGAAAATAATGTAATAGTTATTTTGTTTTTTAGCCGATTATTTCTTTCAGTACTTTTTAGGGCTGCAAAAATTGTCCAACTACCAAATGACAAAAACGAAGCAATCAACACGGTTAATGTTAAAAGTGCAAATCCTATGTATTCTTCATTCAAAGAAATATCCCTCCCTTCTATCTAAAATGATCATTCTTATGGCATTTTTTATATCAATCGGCATACTACTTATTGCCAATAAAAAGAAAATGCATTATATATATCGACAATAGTACGATGTTTTGTAGTAACTATGTATCTATTAAACGCTTTTTATTATGGGTCTAATTACCCTCGTACGATAAAGGAATTGCTACAAAGTAGTTCGTCAAGTAACCGGGCAATTAAGTTCCTAGTTGTTTGTTTAAATTGATCTTGTCAAGACTTCATGAATTGCATATGACTGAGCTTGGTCTTAAAAATAGCAAAAGGGGAGAAAGCCTGCGGGAAATTAAGTGACGAACTGTGCAATGGAAAGGGAACTCCTGATGCTTCATGAAATGGGAAGCTGTTTTTAAACAAAATGTTCTGTTTCTTAGCTTAAAATAAGTATAAAAAGGAGGAATAGACGGTGAAAAAATCGAATAAACAGGAATGAGCCACTTTTGAGGTAAGTAAAAATTGTACTAGCCAAACAATTTGATGGGTAAAGCGAAGTACAATAAAGTGCCAAGAGTAGATTCAAGAATACTTATAATAGGGGGTGTAAGCTATGAAAAAATGTTTCTCGGGAGTTTTCATCGTATTATTACTACTCATTACTTCCATATCCCCTTTAGCTGCAAACACTCGAATCGTAATTGACGGTGTTGGCATTCCTTCGGATATGGAACCTGAAATTCGGAATAACCGGACGATGGTACCATTGCGTGTTATTAGTGAAAATCTTGGGGCCAACGTTCACTGGTCGGGTTCGACGATTACGCTTACTAAAGATGATATGCAGGTTATCTTAAAACAAAATAGCCATACAGTATTAAGAAATGGTAAACCAGTACAGCTTGACGTAGAGCCATATATCAAGAATGGAAGAACTTTAGTTCCAATTCGCTTCCTTGCAGAAACCTTCGACTGTAGTGTAAATTACAAAAATTTCACAGTAACTGTAACGACCAAACCATTGGTTATCAATACGATAAAAATAGCTGCAATACAGCATGAATACCATATGACAATGGGCGGTATAGTACAGCAAATGAAAGGGAATTCCTACAATAAAGCGTTTTACGATATTCTTATGGAGAATAAAGGCCAAAAGGTTGAAGCTCCTGCCAACTATTCATGGCATATCGACCTGGATCACCCAGGGTCGTATTATAAAGTTGGCCAATATGATTTTATGAATTTAGAGGGCAAGAGCATCAAACGTTACGATATTTATTCTCTAGTTGGTTCTTTTCCTGCTGAAACTCTGGAAGGATACCCCGAAGTTTTACTTTACGATGCAACTGCAAACCAGTGGTATCTATTCCCCGACAACGCGTTGCAATCCATCGATGAATTATTGAATAGCGCGTCAAAGAACGGTTTTCTGACGATTATCAGTAATACAGTCGTGTGAAATTGAATAATAAGAATTATAGGTGACCACCGAACTTACATTATAGTCTTTGGTAAGCGGTATCTATCTATTATTGGATGATTCATATTCTCCTCATCTAAAAACACCTTGAATACTGATTCAAGGTGTCAGACTGTAGACAAACTCGAATTTTCGAGTTTGCCTACAGTCTTTTTTCTTATAAAATAAAATTAATTGCTTTTGAAAATAAGGTTAGTTGATTTCCGTTTCGGCGGACGCTTTCCGCGGGCGTGGGCCAATCCTCCTCGTCGCTGTGCTCCTGCGGGGTATCGGCCGTCACGCTTGTCCCGCAGGAGTCGCCGCCTACACTACAATCAACTACTTTCTAAATATAGGTTGAGGTGAATCGATAGATGAAAGAACAATCAAATAAATGAACGCGATCAAATCGAAATGATTACAATTGAGCAACTTGTACTAAGTGCTGACCATGTCTTCATCGATTCAACTCATGTAAAAGCGAGTGCGAATAAACGTAAATTCGAAAAGAAGATTGTCCGTAAAGAGACTCGTGCATATGAAGCCAAACGTCAAGAAGAATTGAATCAAGATCGTATCGATCACGGGAAGAAGCCATTTCCACCCTGATAAATTTGATATGCGGACAACCCTACGTAGGATAAAAAAATTGTCCATGCAGGCGATGCTTACTTTTGCTGCATGAATTTAAAGAAGCTTGCCAGTTGGACATGGCAAGCTCCAGAAATGGTCTAAATAAGAATACTCGTAGAGTACTTTTCCTTAAGATAAGATTGTAAAATACCCAAAAGTCCTCTAAAAATAAAAGAGGCCTTCAGAATGAGACCATTCTGAAGGCCTTTTGTCGACAATGTGACACCTTGAATACTGATTCAAGGTGTTTTTCGTTGTTCAATTTAAGACGTAGTTGTTTTGCGGATCAAAAAGAAATTTTCCAACCAGTCATTCAATTAAATAGCCAAAACACGTCAGCACATATAAATTTGACTGCACCAATTTATCTTTTGCATGTACTGGCAAGAGATTTTTTACAAGGAAAAACAGTAATGGCATTATTTCATATAATATTTAGACAAAGGAGTCGATTATAGGAGGAGTGAAAATGGATTTTTCAAGTCAATTCGATGAAATAAAAGGGTCTGTGGTAAATATCTGTGTGCTCAATAGTACGCTAGATAAGAAGATAATTTCATCCGGATCAGGTGTTATTATCGGGGATGGGACCAAGATTATCACTTGTTCACACTGTATTAAACCGAATCTAGTAAATATTGCTAGATTTTCAGGAGAAGATACAGCTCAAAGATGTAAAATTATTTTCAATGACCCGCATAAAGATATAGCGATTTTGAAAGTTGACAAACCTCTCGGTAAAGGGGTGAGAATAGGGGATTCCAAGACGGTAAAAATTGGGCAGGAGGCGTTTGTGGTCGGATTTCCATTAAATATTAAAAAGATTACAGCCTTATCGGCCAATATAGCCGGTTTTGAACCGTTGGATGGATTTGAGTTAATCAGGATTGATTCATCCATCAACCATGGCAATTCGGGTGGGCCGTTATTTAATGAAGAGGGTGAATTGGTCGGAATAGTAAATGCGAAACATGGTGGATTGTCTTATATTTTGACAGAAGTCCAACAAGCAAAGCCTAAAGAAATGGAAGTAATTGGAGGGACGAATCTTGTGAAATTTATTCAAGTCTTGATGAAACAAATGCAAAGAAATCTAAATCTTGGTATTGGGTATGCCATTCCTATAAATACAGTAGTGAACAGCGTAAAAGCGCCTAATTCATTCATGGAAATGTAAACTCTCTAAAAACCAAGAAATTACCAAGCACATTTATTTATTGAGCTAAAAACTCAATAGGTGGAGGTGCTTTTTAATTTTCAAACCCGCACCACAACCGAAGTCTATGAATAGATGTGTTTTTTGATTTAGAATGGGCAATTCATTCTATTCTTCCTTGAACTAGAAAATAGTATAGAGATAGAAACTCATACACTAGGGAAGGAGAATAAATGATGAAAATAAATTGGAAAGTACGTATCAGACATAGACAATTTTGGGTTGCCATCATTTCCGCATTTGTTTTATTAATCAATCATACCGCATCGTTGTTCGGTGTTGATATCACTTTGATTAGTGCAAAGGTACAGCAATTATTGGAATCCATCTTACTCATTCTGGCGCTATTTGGAATTATTATTGATCCGACTACAGCAGGTGTTCACGATAGTTCCCAAGTGATGGTCTATTCGAAGCCAAGAAAGGAAACAGAACATATACAAAGATCTGTTGGAAGGGTAGATGAAACGCATCAAGAAACAAAAATAGAGGTCCATCATGAAACGAAAATCGAGGTTGTACAGCAACAAGAATCTGCTAAGGATAAAGTCGAGGAAAATTCGAAGAAATAGAAATATCCTATAAATAAGGTATATCCAAAGTAATAATTTTACTGTTTTAGAATATTGCTCTAAACAAAATGGGAAATTTTATTTATACTAGGACATAGGGGTGGGGGTCTTACTATGATTATTTTTTCCAATAATTTCGTAGAAGTTACAGAAGAGAACAATAAAGTGTTTCTAAAAACAATGCAACCTAATTATCAATTGAAAGATTTTGATCAAGTATTACGAAAGTATCCAAGAATTCGATTAACCAATTTTGCCTTATTAAAAAGAACACTAGAAAAAGAAACTGTTCAACCGGCAGAGATAGGTCAGTGGCTTCCGGTCATCGAATTAGAAATATCAAAAGATCAAATGTCTGCTTCTATCTCGATTAATGAATCGGCTGAAAAAGTACAGGATCATCAACAAGACATTCTTCAAAGCTTGGATGATTTACTATTAAAAAATAATATCAATCATGGCATTCAAGAGATTGATATCAACAAGCTCATCACCGGAAAATCATACAGTATTGCAGAAGGTACCTATCCAGAGAAAGGTGCGGATGCCAAAGTAACTTATTTAGAGATTCCGGAAAGAAAACCGATCATCCATGAAGATGGGAAAGCCGATTATTTTGAAATGAATTTTATTTTTGAAATAAAAGAAGGGGACTGGTTAGGCGAAAAAATTCCTCCCCAACCCGGTATTGATGGGATAAATATCTTTGGAGAGAGTGTTCCTGCACCATTTGGTGATGATGTCCCCCTTCAATATGATTCCGAAGCTGCCAGGGAAGTAGTCGAAAATGGCAAAATCGTGTTATATGCATCTAAAACTGGGGCTGTTGAAAATCAAAACGGATTGCTCACGGTAAAAAACCATTTAGTCATCGATGGAGATGTAGGTATTGGAACAGGGGACATACAATTCGATGGTTCCGTCTCAATCAAAGGCACAGTCAATAGCGGTTTTTCGGTAAGAGCAACCGGGGATATTTCGGTAGAAAGTCCTGAAGGAATTACAGGTGCAAAGCTTCTGAAATCAGAAAGCGGGGATATCTATATAAAAAATGGGGTCTTTGGGCTGGGCGAGACAGAAGTTGAGGCAGGCGGCAGCATTTTTGTTAAACATGTCAACGATGCAAACCTGTTTGCACGCAATGAAATCGTCATCGGATCATATGCTTTAGGTTCGTATTTAGTGGCAAATACAATTTTGTTGGATGAAAGAAATGGCAAGCTAATCGGCGGAAAGGCTGTTGCCAAAAATACCATTATTACAGCGGTTTCAGGGAACCGTTTAGAAAGAAGAACAGAATTGATAATTGAAAGTCTGAGCAAACAAGAAGCCTATGACAAAATTCAAGAAAAAGCAGCTCAGCTCAAAGCAACACGGGAAGATACCTTGCAATTAACAATCAAAGTAAATGAAGTAAATAAACATAAAAGCAATCTGAACAGACAACAACTTAATAATCTGAAGATGCTTCAACAAGAGCTGGAAAAAAAGAAGTTACTCTGTGAACAGATGGATCAAGAGGTCCAGCAGCTTATGCTCGATGTGAAAAATATTGGCAAAGAGGAAATCTTTGTTGTAAAAGAGGCACATCCAGGTACCTATATTCAAATCGGCAAGAAATCATCAATACTAAATAAAAGTACACAGGGTAGGTTCAAAATAGAATTTGGAGAGTTGAATGTATAAATGTCGAACAGGATTCCTATTTTTGCACACCGCGGAGCTTCAGGCCATGCATTGGAAAATACATTTAGAGCATTTAAAAAAGCGAGGATTCTAGGTGCCGACGGGATTGAATTGGATGTTCAATGTACGAAGGATAACCAGTTAGTCGTATTCCATGACTTGGATTTGTTTCGATTGACAGGCGTTAGGAAGAAGATTAACGATTGCACTTTGGATGAGGTGAAGAAATACCCATTAGGGAAGCACTTTTTAAGAAGATTCTCAAAAGAGCGAATCCCTGCATTGCAGGAAGTGGTGGAGTGGTCCAATCACTATAATATGCCGTTAAATATCGAACTGAAAGAATCCTTGCTTCATAATCATAAAGCCATCATCAGTTGTCTTCAGAAATTGGAATTACCTATGGGCAGCCATTTTTCTTCTTTTCATGACGAGTTAATGAGGTTGGTGAAAATGCAGCGGGTAGATTTTCAAACAGCATTGATTGTAACGAAAAAATTTAATTGGCAGGAATTATCGAAACAAACGCATATTGATGCACTTCATGCCCATAAAAGATATTATCAACCAGAGTATTTTAAGGCAAGCATCGATGCAGGCAAGGGATTGCGTTATTATGCCATAACGGGAAAGGAACCATATTTGGCTAACCCAGATCCTTCTGTAATTGGCTGGATCACGGATTTCCCGGATAGTGTCGCAAAAGCGGCTAAAAAGAAAAAAATATAAAAACAGACGTTCAATTATAAGGAAACTGGTTATCCTAGTGTTGAACGTCTGTTTATTTTGTCAAAATTTAGCAGGTTGTGAAAAAGTTAACCTTTAACTTTGGGAGGGATTTTTCCATTTTTTCGATCTCTATGGAGTAAAAATCCCGCGAAAAATCCAAGCCCAACGACTAAAAAAATGATGCCCAATATAAATTGCAGCCATAACCAAGGAATTGGTGCCACTAGTTTGCCGAATAATGTATCTCTCATAAATTTAATTCCCGCACCTGCCATCAACGCAGGAATTAACATAATGATAAACGCTAACATTCTTGCCATTTGTCCTTACACCTCTCTATAACTTTTATTTTACAATGGACAAACTGAAAGTCAAGGAACACTAGTTTTTTACATAGGATGGATACATTTCTGATAGTTCAAAAAATTCTCAATATAACAATTTTGCCATTTATTGTTGCCTATTTCCAGAATAAAAAGTATGTTTAGATTAGGAAAAAATTTTTTTCTGAAGCATTATTGTAATCTTAGAAGTTTTTGAACGAATTAAGCAAAAAATGTATTATTCGAGAAAGAAAACGCTTACTTATTGGAGGGAATGTTATGGAAATCTTTAAATATTTAGAAAAATACGATTATGAGCAAGTTGTTTTTTGCCAAGATAAAGCTTCTGGTTTGAAAGCCATAATTGCTATTCATGATACAACACTTGGCCCTGCATTAGGTGGATGTAGAATGTGGACGTATGCGTCAGAGGAGCAAGCAATTGAAGATGCACTTCGTCTCGCTCGAGGAATGACATATAAAAATGCTGCGGCTGGTTTGAACCTTGGAGGCGGCAAAACTGTTATCATCGGGGATCCTTTCCAAGACAAAAATGAAGAAATGTTTCGTGCATTAGGTCGTTTCATTCAGGGACTAAATGGACGGTATATTACAGCTGAGGACGTTGGGACAACTGTATCTGACATGGATTTAATCCATGAGGAAACGGATTATGTGACTGGAATCTCGCCGACATTCGGTTCATCCGGTAATCCATCCCCAATAACTGCTTATGGTGTGTACCTTGGCATGAAAGCTGCCGCTAAAGAAGCATTTGGCAGTGATAGCTTGCAAGGTCGAACAGTGGCTGTCCAAGGTCTTGGAAATGTGGCCTATACACTTTGTGAATATTTATATAATGAGGGTGCTAAATTAGTAGTTACCGACATCAATCAGAAAGCAATTGATAGAGTTGTCAATGACTTTAATGCCGTTGCTGTCGAACCGAATGAAATCTATAAACAAGAAGTTGATATTTTCTCTCCATGTGCTTTAGGGGCAATCATTAATGACGAGACAATTCCCCAGTTAAAAGCAAAAGTTATTGCAGGATCTGCAAATAACCAACTTAAAGATTCGAGACACGGCGACATCATACATGAAATGGGCATCGTTTATGCACCTGATTATGTCATTAATGCAGGTGGTGTTATCAATGTTGCCGATGAATTATATGGTTATAATAGAGAACGTGCAATGAAACGTGTAGAAACAATTTACGATAGCATTGCGAAAATATTCGAAATTTCAAAACGCGACAATATCCCGACATATCTGGCGGCAAATCGCCTTGCAGAAGAACGAATTGAGCGTATGGCTAAATCTCGTTCACAATTTTTGAAAAATGAAAAGAATATATTAAACGGAAGATAATTTTAATTGATAGGAAAGTCATCTTAGGGAAGTGAAGATTTTCTTTGCTTCCCAATTTGGGTAGGAGGGAATTATTTGGCTCAGGAATATGATTTAGTCATTCTTGGTGGTGGAACAGGAGGCTATGTAGCTGCAATCAGAGCATCACAGCTAGGGCTGAAAACAGCAATTGTAGAAAAGGAGAAGTTGGGTGGTACTTGCCTTCACAAGGGGTGTATCCCAAGCAAAGCCTTGCTGCGCAGTGCAGAGGTCTATCGTCAAACAGCTAATGCTCAAGTCTATGGTGTGGAAGCTCCGGAAGTAGGGCTTAATTTCACGGCTGTTCAAAATAGAAAGACTGCCATCGTTGAGCAGCTTCATAATGGTGTGAAAGCATTGGTTAAAAAGGGGAAAATCGATGTTTATCATGGCACTGGCAGAATTTTGGGACCGTCGATCTTTTCTCCGATGCCTGGAACAATTTCAGTGGAAATGGAAGGGCAGGAAAACGAGATGCTGCTTCCGAAAAACGTACTTATCGCAACAGGCTCGAAACCTAGAAATTTAATTGGGATAAATGTTGACGGACAAACAATATTATCATCGGATCATGCATTAGAGCTTGAAACACTGCCTGGTTCCATCATAATTGTTGGCGGAGGGGTTATTGGCATTGAATGGGCTTCAATGCTGGCAGACTTTGGGGTGAAAGTTACGGTACTGGAGTATGGTGATCGAATATTACCTACCGAAGATACAGAAGTATCAATTGAAATGGAGAAACACCTTGTAAAAAGAGGTGTGGAAATCATAAAAAATGCTGAATTAATGCCTGAATCTGTCGAATTGCAAGATGGAATCGAAATTTCTGCTAAAATAAATGGGCAGCAACATTCCTATTCCGCAGAGAAGCTTCTATTGGCAGTTGGGCGAGTTGGTAATATCGATGGAATTGGTTTGGAAAATACAGATATTGAATATGATTCACATTTCATTAAAGTAAATGATGCTTACCAAACGAAAGAAAAGCATATCTACGCAATTGGCGATGTCATTGGCGGAATGCAGTTAGCTCATATCGCTTCTCACGAAGGAATAGCAGCTGTCGAACATATAGCTGGCGGCGAAAAGAAACCGATTGATTATACAAATGTAGCGCGCTGTATTTACAGCTACCCGGAAGCAGCAAGTATTGGGCTGACTGAACAGCAAGCCAAAGATAATGGGTTCGACATCAAGGTAGGGAAGTTCCCATTCAAAGGTATAGGCAAGGCTTTAGTTTATGGGGATGCAGAAGGTTTTGTGAAAATCATCGCAGATAAAGAGACGAATGATCTATTAGGGGTTCATATGATAGGTCCGCACGTAACAGATCTAATTTCGGAAGCCGCATTAGGAAAGCTATTGGATGCAACAGCTTGGGAAATTGGTCAAACCATCCACCCTCATCCATCGCTGAGTGAGGTAATGGGGGAAGCAGCTCTAGCTGTCGAAGGAAAAGCGATACACTTTTAGAGATAGATTAATAGATGTTTGAGCATGGAAGGTCATTGATGCCAACTATATGAGGTTTTATGGTATTTAAGAAGCCCTCCATTTTAACGAAAGGGGATGTTTTATATGGTAGAAGCAAAAATCCAGCATCAGCAATTAGGACTGTCGGATGAAGTTGTTCTTCAAATGTATGAAACGATGCTAATGGCTAGAAGACTTGATGAGAGAATGTGGTTGCTGAACCGTGCAGGTAAAATTCCATTTGTTATCTCATGTCAAGGTCAAGAAGCTGCACAAGTGGGAGCAGCCTTTGCACTAGATCACACAAAAGATTATATTGCTCCTTATTACCGTGATATGGGAGTGGTGCTGCATTTTGGAATGACTGCCAAGGATTTGATGCTTTCTGCGTTTGCAAAGGCTGAGGATCCCAATTCAGGTGGTCGTCAGATGCCAGGTCACTTTGGGCAGAAAGTAAATCGTATTATAACAGGCTCATCGCCTGTAGCAACACAAATACCGCATGCGGTCGGAGTGGCGCTCGCAGGTAAGATGAGAAAACAGGACTACTTGGCTTTTGTTACGCTTGGGGAAGGCTCTACAAACCAAGGGGATTTTCATGAAGGCGCAAACTTTGCAGGTGTCCATAAATTGCCAGTCATCATCATGGTTGAAAACAATCAATACGCAATTTCGGTTCCAATCGAAAAGCAATTGGGCTGTGCAAAAGTTTCTGATCGAGCAATCGGTTACGGGATGCCGGGTGTTACGGTGGATGGAAAGAACCCGTTGGAAGTCTACAGAGTAGTGAAAGAGGCTGCCGACCGTGCAAGACGCGGGGAGGGTCCAAGTTTGATCGAAACGGTCACTTATCGTTTGACGGCGCATTCATCAGACGACGATGATCGCCAATATCGTACGGCAGAGGATATTGCAGAAGGTCGTGCCAATGATCCAATTAAACTATTCGAAAACTATCTAATCGAGTCGAAGGTGGCAACAGAAAACGATCTTGCACAACTCAATGAGAAAGTGATGGCCATCGTCAATGAAGCTACCAACTATGCGGAGAATGCTCCGTATGCATCTCCAGAGCATGCACTGAAATATGTGTACGAGGAAGGAGAAGAGAGCTAATGGCAGTGATTTCATATATTGAAGCGATTCAACAAGCAATGAAGGAAGAAATGGAAAGAGACGAAAATGTCTTTATTTTGGGGGAAGATGTTGGCCTTAAAGGCGGCGTATTTAAAGCAACTAACGGTTTATATGATCAATTCGGAGAATACCGGGTACTTGATACACCTCTAGCCGAGAGTGCAATTGCCGGGGTTGCAATTGGTGCAGCGATGGTAGGTATGCGCCCTATTGCTGAAATGCAATTTGCGGACTTCATCATGCCTGCAGTGAATCAAATTGTCTCGGAAGCAGCAAAAATACGCTATCGTACAAACAATGATTGGAACTGTCCGATTGTTATCCGCGCACCTTTTGGTGGAGGAATACACGGGGCGCTTTATCATTCCCAATCGGTGGAAGCATTATTTGCCGGAACACCAGGCTTGAAAATTGTTATCCCTTCATCTCCTTATGATGCAAAAGGCTTGTTAAAGGCTGCTATTCGGGATGAAGATCCGGTTTTATTTTTTGAGCATAAACGTGCTTATCGTTTATTAAAAGGGGAAGTACCTGCAGATGACTATGTGATGCCTATAGGTAAAGCCGAAGTGAAACGCGAGGGCGATGATATTACAGTCATCACTTATGGACTTGCCGTGAACTTTGCCATCCAAGCAGCAGAGCGACTTGCGGATGATGGTATCGAAGCGCATATTCTGGATTTACGGACGGTTTATCCACTGGACAAAGAGGCAATTATTGAAGCCGCTAGCAAGACCGGGAAAGTACTATTAGTTACGGAAGATAATAAAGAAGGCAGCATTATGAGTGAAGTAGCAGCCATCATAGCAGAACACTGCTTATTTGATCTAGATGCACCTATTCAGCGCCTGGCTGGGCCAGATGTTCCAGCTATGCCATATGCACCAACAATGGAAAAATATTTCATGATTAATCCTGAAAAAATAGAACAAGCAATGCGAAGCTTGGCTGCGTTCTAAAAGGGGGATACTAGATGTCTATTGAGAATATTTTAATGCCGCAGCTTGGAGAAAGTGTAACCGAGGGGACAATTGAAAAATGGTTAGTCAAGCCCGGTGACAAGGTCAATAAATACGATCCGATTGCAGAAGTAGTGACAGATAAAGTCAATGCAGAAATTCCTTCTTCCTTTACAGGGACGATAAAAGAACTCATAGCAACCGAGGGTGAAGCGTTACAGGTCGGTACAATTATTTGTTCCATCGAAACAGCAAATGAAGGGACTGGGGATTCACCAACTGTCCAGCTACAAAATTCAAATGCCGTACAGACGGATTCATCCGTCAGCAAGCAGGAGAAAAAAGAAGTGGCCCAACCGGATAAGAAAGTGCCGAATTCGGCTTCCAAAAAGCGATATTCACCAGCTGTATTACGATTGGCCGAGGAGTATAATATCGACTTGCAACTAGTGGAGGGTACTGGATTGGAAGGGCGAATCACTAGAAAAGACCTCCAAAAGCTGATAGATAATGGCCAAATACCGAAACCTGAGCCCTTGACAAATGAAGCTCCTATTCAGCAAGTTGAAGTACAACAAACAGCAGTTGGAAGCAAAAACGTGCCCGTATTTGAAAGTGCTGCCAATGATATTGAAATTCCTGTCTCATCAGTACGCAGAGCCATTGCCAAAAATATGGTTCGGACTGCACAAGAGGTGCCGCATGCCTGGATGATGATGGAAGTGGATGTAACGAATCTTGTATCCTACAGGGATGCAATTAAAAATGAATTCAAATCAAAAGAGGGATTCAACTTAACGTATTTCGCATTCTTCATCAAAGCGATTGCAAGAGCGTTAAAAGAGTTCCCGATGATGAATTCAGTCTGGGCTGATGATAAAATTATTCAAAAAAAGGATATTCATATTTCAATCGCAGTAGCGACGGAAGATGCATTATTCGTACCTGTCATTAAACATGCAGATGAGAAATCCATCAAGGGCATTGCAAAAGAAATCCATGAACTTTCAATCCTTGTCCGAAATGGCAAACTTCGTCAAGAGCATATCCAGGGTGGTACTTTTACTGTAAATAATACAGGTTCATTTGGATCTGTCCAGTCAATGGGAATCATCAATTATCCACAAGCAGCAATTATACAAGTGGAGTCTATTGTAAAAAGACCAGTTATTATGGAAGGCGGTATGTTTGCTGCAAGAGATATGGTAAATTTATGTTTATCTCTCGACCATAGAATTTTAGATGGACTCATTTGCGGGAAATTTCTGAATAGAGTGAAAGATATTCTCGAAAATGTTAATAAAGACACGATGTCTGTGTATTAAAACCAAAAGAAGCCTTGTCAATTAAGGCTTCTTTTTACTTTTT
Source organism: Ureibacillus sinduriensis BLB-1 = JCM 15800 (assembly GCF_000772955.1). GTDB lineage: Bacteria > Bacillota > Bacilli > Bacillales_A > Planococcaceae > Ureibacillus > Ureibacillus sinduriensis. Next base: position 325,439 of record NZ_JPVO01000054.1, read on the forward strand.
TACTTTTATGGAGTGCTTTTCTAATGTAGAATTAAATTATAAAATAATAATAATTTGGTAGAGATTCCTTATGCTCTGCTAATTATTAGTCAAGTTGCGGGCATTAATGGGAGAGGCCTGCAGCTCATTAAAACGGGACCATAGTTAAAGGGGGAAGCTTTTTAGCGAGAATATGTCAATTCAAATGAAAAATATTCAATTTCCATCAGCTAGTTACGATGAATGGAAAGAACAGGCAGTAAAAGCATTAAAGGGGAAACCGTTTGAGTCTCTATTCACTAAAACAATTGAAGGAGTAACACTGGAACCGCTATATACGGAAGAAATGTTAGCTGATAAACTAGGAGATTATTTAGAAAAGCAAATCTCAACTATCAGGTCATTAAAAGATTCAGATGGCTTTAAAGTTGCGCAACAGGTTTATGGCGAGAATGCATCACAATTCTTCACTCTATTGCAAGAGAGTATTGAAAGAGGGAATGATTGCATAACAATCGATAGCCGTGTTCCGTTTCATTGGGATGAGGACAACTTATCGCGATTAGCAAACTGCTTAAAAGAAAATAGCTTCAAAATATATATAGAAAATGAAAATGATCCTATTTTAGGTGTCTTCGATAAAATAAACGAACCATCCGTCAAGGGGTTTATTGTTTCGAGTGAACCTACTGATTTGGATACGTTCAACAATGTAAGGACCATTGCAATCAATACGGTTCCATATCATCATGAAGGGGCAACTGCAATAGAAGAGTTGGCGATATCCCTTGCCTTGGCGTCCAAATATGCTGAGCAAGCGGGTGGGTTTGAACACGTCATCTCCAAGGCTTTTGTCAACTTTGCAATAGATACACAGTTCTTCTCGGAGATTGCAAAATTACGTGCTTTCAAAGTTTTGTGGAAAGCGTTTTCAAAAGCTTTCAATGTAGATCGGCTTGCTGCTGTTCCTATACTGGCAGAAACGTCTTTGAGAAGCTATACAAAAGCAGATCCTTATGTAAATCTTTTACGTGCAGGAAACGAAGCATTTGCCGGTTTGATTGGTGGTGCGGATTACTTCACTGTGCATCCCCATGATTGTTTGACGAAACCAACAGGGAAGTCGATTCGTATCGCACGCAATGTTTCGTTGGTTTTGAAAGAAGAGTCATATGTTGAAAATGTTTTAGATGCATCGGGCGGTTCATACTTTATAGAAACTTTAACCGCTGAATATGTAGAAAAAGCATGGGAGCTTTTTTTAGATATCGAGAAGGCTGGGGGTATTGATGCATATAGCCAATCAGGTAAGCTGCAAACTAAATTGGACAATTTATTCCAAAGCAGACTAAAGGCTGTAGAGACGAGGAAACACTCGTTGATTGGAACAAATATTTATGCTAATCCTGCAGATGATGTACTAGCTGAAACGAATCCTCAATTTGCCCAAATCAAGCGATTGGCTATCACTTTTGAACAATTGCGAGTGAACTATAAAAAAACCGAGCCGAAAATTGCTATTTTAACTTATGGAAAGTTAAAAGACTTCAAACCACGCGCTGATTTTGTAGAAGGATTTCTTGCTACTGTCGGGGTGGTTCCGGAAAAATCAGGCGAAATTACTAGTCTTGATGCTGCCAAGGAATGGTTAGAAAGGGCTGATTATGGCTATGTAATCATTGCAGCAAAAGATGAGGATGCAAAATTACTTGTGCCCTCGCTCTTAGAACATAAGCCTGAAAATTTATTGGTGGATGTTGCAGGCAAATTTAAAGACGAACGAGAGATATGGCTAAGCAACGGTCTAAATGGCTTTATATTTGCTGGTCAAAATATTGTTGAAAAGCTGACAGAGGTCCATGAAAGCTTGAAGGGGGTACAGCAATGAACAAGCCAAATTTCGAATCCATCGAGATAAAAAACATTTTAGCAAATGAAAATCACAAACCCAAACAGAGTTTTATGACGAACGAAGGAATTAGAGCTAATGAATTTTACAACAAGGAGGATATTCAGCACTTAGAGCATTTAAAGGATGTTGCAGGCATTGCACCGAATACACGAGGCCCATATCCGACAATGTATGTTGCACGGCCATGGACTGTCCGTCAATACGCGGGGTTCTCAACCGCAGAAGAATCAAATGCATTTTACCGCAGGAATTTGGCGATGGGCCAAAAAGGTTTGTCGGTTGCGTTTGATTTAGCCACACACAGAGGGTATGACTCGACACATCCACGTGTAAAGGGGGATGTAGGTAAAGCGGGTGTTGCCATTGATTCGATCGAAGACATGAAAATATTATTTGATGGCATTCCTTTAGATCAAATGTCCGTTTCGATGACAATGAATGGCGCAGTATTACCTATCATGGCCTTCTATATTGTAGCTGCCGAAGAACAAGGTGTTGCCCCAGAGCAGCTTGCAGGCACTATTCAAAACGATATTTTAAAGGAATATATGGTTCGTAATACGTATATATATCCGCCGGAAATGTCGATGAAAATTATTGCTGATATTTTTGAGTACACAAGTAAATTTATGCCCAAATTTAATTCCATTTCAATTTCTGGTTACCATATTCAAGAAGCAGGGGCTACCAACGACATCGAATTGGCATACACGCTGGCTGATGGGCTGGAATACGTACGTACCGGCCTAAAAGCAGGCATTGATATTGATTCATTTGCGCCAAGGCTTTCATTCTTCTGGGCCATTGGGATGAATTATTATATGGAAGTTGCGAAAATGAGGGCTGCCCGACGGATTTGGGCACAGATGATGAGCACGTTCAATCCGAAAAATCCGAAGTCCTTAGCTTTACGGACACACTCGCAAACTTCAGGCTGGTCTCTAACTGAGCAAGATCCATTCAACAATGTGACAAGGACATTGATTGAAGCCAATGCAGCTGCCATGGGACATACTCAATCCCTCCATACGAATGCATTGGATGAAGCAATTGCATTACCTACAGATTTCTCGGCCCGTATTGCGCGGAACACACAACTCTTCCTACAAGAAGAGACAGGCATGACAAAAGTGATTGATCCGTGGGGAGGCTCTTATTATATTGAGAAATTAACTGAAGAGCTTATCGAAAAGGCCTGGATATTAATAGATGAAATCGAAGAGCTGGGTGGAATGGCCAAAGCGATTGAAACGGGCTTGCCAAAGATGAAAGTCGAAGAATCGGCGGCAAAGAGACAAGCAAAAATTGACTCAAAAACAGAAACAATCGTGGGTGTCAATAAATATCTGTTAGACGTAGAAGAACCGATTGATATTTTAGATATTGACAACTCAATAGTCCGTCAGAAACAAATTGAACGTTTGGAAATACTAAAAGCAAACCGGAATAATGAAGAGGTCCAAAGACATTTAGACCGCTTAACGAATGCTGCAAAAGCGGGTGGGGAAAATTTATTGGCGATTGCGGTAGATGCGGCTCGTGCTCGCGCTTCCCTCGGAGAGATTTCCGATGCTATCGAAAAAGAATCGGGCCGCCATAAAGCCGTGATTCGTTCGATTTCCGGTGTTTATTCTTCCAATTTTTCGGATGATGAATTAATACGGGAAGTAAAACAGATGACGGAAGAATTCCTTGAAAACGAAGGACGCCGCCCACGTATCCTCGTAGCAAAAATGGGGCAGGACGGTCATGATCGGGGAGCAAAAGTAGTGGCGACAGGATATGCAGATTTAGGATTCGATGTCGACATTTCGCCATTATTTATGACACCGGAAGAAGCCGCACAAATGGCCGTTGAAAATGATGTCCACTGTGTGGGAGTATCTTCGCTTGCTGCAGGTCACAAAACATTGGTTCCCGAATTGATTGAGGAGCTCAGAAAGCTTGGCCGGGAAGATATTATTGTCATTGTAGGGGGCGTTATTCCGGCCCAGGATTATCAATTCATTTATGATGCAGGGGCCGTAGCCATTTTTGGTCCAGGTACTGTAATCCCAGTATCTGCCATAAAAATCATCGAAGAAATCTATCGTCGTTTAGGCTACGAGGAAGTGCAAGATTAATGGAAAGCAAAAAAAATTTGCAGGAAATTCAGGGCGCCTTATATGTCAGGGACGGAGTAAAAGGTGGTCATGATGGCATGACCATTCAACCGAAAAAATTCAAGAAAACAAAGCAGGACACCATCGACATCGCAAAATTAGCTTCTGAAGTGCTCAATGGGCAACGAACATCGCTTTCGAAGGCCATCACACTTATCGAAAGCTCGAATGCCGAACATAAAGAACAAGCGCAAAAGTTGCTTCAAGAGCTACTTCCATATACGGGTGAAAGTATACGGATCGGAATAACGGGAGTACCGGGCGCAGGAAAAAGCACTTTTATTGAAGCCTTGGGAATGATGCTTTGCAATCTCGGGAAAAAAGTTGCCGTTTTGGCAATCGATCCGAGCTCTACCTTATCTGGGGGAAGTATTTTGGGAGATAAAACTCGAATGGAAGAATTGAGCCGGAACAAAATGGCATTTGTACGACCTTCCCCCAATGCGGGTACGTTGGGTGGAGTCCACAAGAAATCAAGAGAAACGATGCTCCTTTGCGAAGCGGCAGGTTATGATGTTATCCTGATCGAGACAGTTGGAGTAGGACAGAGTGAAACTTACGTTCGAGGGATGGTGGATTTCTTCCTTTTGCTAGTATTAACTGGTGCAGGTGACGAATTGCAAGGTATGAAAAAAGGCATCATGGAATTGGCTGATGGTATTGTAGTCCATAAAAGTGATGGTGATAATATTCAAAAGGCCAGAAAGACGGTTCGTGAATATAGGCAAATTCTCCATTTTTTACAACCTGCAACACCAGGGTGGATGGGCAAGGCATTGCCGGTTTCATCACTCGAAAAAACAGGTCTTTCCGATGTTTGGGAAATGATCTGCCAATTCGAACAAACCATGAAAGATACCTCCTTTTGGAAAACAAGGCGGCTCGAACAAACAAAAGAATGGTTTCATACGATGATACGCGATTCATTAATCGATTCATTTTTCCAAAATACAGACCGGAAAATTCAAGTGAAGTCACTTGAAGAGGCCATACTACAGGGAGAGATGACTGTTGCTCAGGGAGTATCGAAGTTGTTTTCCGAAGGAGCAAGATAATCTGCAAATAACCATCTTTATGTTAAAATGAATAGTTGAGAGGAGCGATAAATCATGAATATGGATTACGATTTATTTATGGAAGAAATAAAAAGAACAGCACGTGCTGAAATTGAAGGTGCTGGTTACGAACAATTAAAAACGCCGGAGGAAGTTGAGGAAGCATTTGCGCGTCCGGGAACTACATTGGTGATGGTGAACTCCGTTTGTGGCTGTGCGGGAGGAATTGCACGTCCGGCTGCTGCAAATGCGATTCATTTCGATAAACGTCCGGACCATCTAGTTACGGTTTTTGCTGGACAAGATAAAGAAGCAACTGCAGCTGCACGTCATTTATTTGGGGATAATCACATTCCCTCATCACCGGCATTCGTGTTGCTAAAAGACGGCAAAGTAGTTGCTGATATAGGACGACATGAAATTGAAGGACATGATCCAATGTCGGTTGTTGCAAATCTTCAAGGAAACTTTGAAGAATATTGTGAAGAAATCTAAATGATATTGTTGTTCGCAATATTTTCGAAAAGTAATTTGGAAGATGCCAAAGCCATCATCTATTCCTAAGTACAATTACTTTAAGGAAAGGCTTGAAGGCGGGCATATAGAAAGATTGCTGCTTGTAAATGAAATACTATGGCTGATTGCTTTAATTCGAGGCGATCAGCCTAGTTTTCTAATTTTTTATTTTATCGGAATTTTCAGTCGCGAGGTTTGAAGGAGGAAGTCGGTATAAAACGATATAAAATCGGCTATCGAACGATAAAAACTGCTGTAGGTGCAACAATTGCCATAGCGATTGCGAGTTATTTCAATTTAGAATTTGCATCATCCGCAGCCATCTTAACAATACTTTGTATTCAAACTACGAAAAAGAAGTCTGTCCATGCTGTATATACTAGATTGATCGCGAGTTTGACAGGCATGGCATTCGCCTATATTCTATTTGAAACATTTGGTTACAACCCCTTTGTGCTCGGAATCATGATTCTAATATTTATTCCGACAATTGTCTCCATTAATGTATCAGCAGGTTTTATTTCGAGTGTTGTTATCATCATGCATCTATATTCCGAAGCAAATTTCACAATTGAATTGCTTCTGAATGAGATATCTTTAATGGCAATCGGTTTTGGAACGGCGCTGGCCGTGAACATGTATATGGGGGATTATCAAAAAGAGTTGGAACGTTATATTGATGAGCTCGAAGCAATCTACCGTTCGATATTTCGGGAAATTGCGAAATATCTACGGAATGGCGATACCTCATGGGACGGGAGAGAATTGATAGAAGCCGAAGAACTTTTGAACCGGGCAAAATCTTTGGCCTTCAAAGATGTAGAGAATCATCTGACACGAAAACAAAATGAATTTTATCTTTATTTTGATATGCGAGAAAAACAGTTCGAAATCATTGAACGCGTACTACCAAAAATTACGACATTGCCTGTTATGGTACAACAAGCGGAGTTGGTTGGAGATTTTATGGAGGATTTGGCGGAAAATGTCCATTCGGGGAATACGGCAAAGACATTTAGAGAGAAATTAGAAATCGTTAAAAAGGAATTTGCCAATATGCCTCTTCCAGAAACACATGAAAAATTCCTTGCGATGGCATCCCTCTACCAATTTATAGAGCAAATGGATGAGTATTTGATGATTAAACAAACTTTTAAGGGAATGAATAAAGCAAAAGGGTAAAAAGATGGCGATTACAGAGTGAACGTAATCGCTGGTGTGTTCTTGTCCTAGAAGAATGATAGTCCAAATGCTAAAGTAGAGATTACCATTATAGCTATCATGCTATAGACAACAATTTTTTGAAATTTTTTATTACTCATATGCTTTTCTCTCCTTTGTTTCTTATTTTTAAGTTTATCAAATTTGCAAAATAACACAAGTACGTAGCGAATTGTTTTCAAATTAGTTAGAATAGATATGTACTATAACAGAAGGGGTGTTATGATGGAGAAAGTGGATCATATAGGGATCGCTGTGAAAGACTTGGATAAGCAAGTTACATATTATACGGAAACAATCGGGCTGAAATTACTGAAAATTGAGGAAGTTCCATCTCAACAGGTTCGGGTTGCTTTTATCGATGCGGGTAATGTGAAGCTTGAATTGCTTGAGCCAACGAGTGAAGAAAGTGCGATTTTCAAACATATAGAAAAACGCGGCGAAGGGATCCAACATGTGGCTTTCGGGGTTACCGGCATACGTGAAAGAATGCAAGAATTACGGGAAAAAGGGGTAAGGATTCTCTCGGATGAACCACAGCCGGGTGCAGGTGGCGCGGAAGTAGCCTTTTTACATCCAAAAGATTCTTTTGGTGTTTTATATGAGCTTTGTGATAAAAGCGGAAAAGGGGATGAATGACCGATGGATATGTTTGAAAAAATTAATGAGATGTATGACCGTAAACGTGAAATCGAGCTTGGCGGGGGAGACAAGCGAATTGAAAAGCAACATGAAAAAGGAAAATTGACTGCTCGTGAACGCATTGATTTGCTGCTTGATGAAGGAACCTTCTTTGAAATCAATCCATTTATCACCCATCGAACAACCGACTTTGGTATGGACAAGCAAGTAGGTCCTGGAGATGGGGTAGTGACGGGGTTCGGGAAAATAAATGGTCGAAATGTCTATCTATTTGCGCAAGACTTTACTGTATTTGGCGGTGCACTTGGGGAAATGCATGCCATGAAAATTGCAGCTGTGATGGATTTAGCCGCAAAAAATGGAACGCCTTTTATCGGCATAAACGATTCAGGTGGAGCACGTATTCAAGAAGGCGTACTCTCATTGGATGGATATGGTCATATTTTCTATCGCAATTCGATTTATTCTGGCGTCATTCCACAGATTTCAGTTATTATGGGACCATGTGCTGGAGGGGCCGTTTATTCCCCAGCGATTACGGATTTTATCCTAATGGTCGATAAAACTTCCCAAATGTTCATTACTGGACCAAAGGTTATCGAAACTGTAACGGGAGAGAAGATTTCCTCCGAGGATCTTGGAGGTTCAAAGGTGCATAACGCAATTAGTGGAAATGCCCATTTCCGTGCAGCTTCAGAAGAGGAATCTATCGAACAAATCCGAAGATTGCTAAGTTATTTGCCGCAAAATTATAAAGAAAAAGCTCCAAAGCAACAAAGACCTCAAACCGATGACTATCGCGCCGACATCATCGACTTTGTTCCGGTTGAGCCAACAAAACCTTACGATGTTCGTAGAGTAATAGAACAAGTGGTGGATGAGGGGTCATTCATGGAAGTGCACTCGGAATTTGCGAAAAATATAGTAGTCGGTTTTGCGCGGATTGCCGGTGAATCAGTGGGCTTAGTCTGCAACCAGCCTAAAGCACTTGCGGGTGGTCTAGATATCGATTCATCGGATAAGGCATCTCGTTTTATTCGGACATGTGATTCTTTCAATATACCTATTATTACATTTGAGGATGTATCCGGTTTCTTCCCGGGAGTAAAACAGGAGCATGGCGGAATCATCCGGCACGGTGCCAAAATTTTATATGCTTATTCAGAAGCAACAGTTCCAAAAATCACGGTGATTCTACGTAAAGCTTATGGTGGTGCATATGTCGCATTAAACTCGAAAGCAATTGGAGCAGACTTGGTATTTGCATGGCCGAACGCCGAAATTGCTGTAATGGGTGCTGCGGGCGCAGCAAATATCATCTTTGCAAATGAAATTGCCAAATCAGCCGATCCGGATGCAACACGTGCAGCAAAAATTGAAGAATATAAAGAAAAATTTGCCAACCCATATGTAGCTGCTTCCCGTGGCATGGTGGATGATGTGATTGATCCCCGTGAAACACGCATTAAATTAATTCAAGCTTTGGATATGCTTTCTAATAAAGAAGAAACTAGACCTGCGAAGAAACACGGCAACATCCCATTGTGAAAAATAAAAGAGTTGTTCCAAGTAATTTGGGACAACTCTGTTTTATTACATTTTTTCTGCTTTTTTACTATCTTCTTCTTCGTCTAAAACACCTTTAGTAGAATCTTTGAAGTTTTTCATTGATTCACCGATTGAGCGGCCTAGTTTAGGTAGTTTGGATGGTCCGAACATGATTAAGATAATGACCAATATAATAATTAAACCTGGAATTCCGATTGAGTTTAGCATAGCTATTCCCTCCAATTTGAACATCTGCAGGAGTTAATTCTATTCATCCCCTTTAGATAATAATGGGGTATGTCATCCACTTGCATCTAGAGGGGACAAACAATTTTCATGTTTGATAGAATTACTTTTTAACAGTGTCCTCTTTTTTGTTATCAACTAATGTAAATTCTTCTTTAACTTCCTTGAATTCACCAGTCACATCATCCACTACATCTTTAGTTGAGTTTTTAAATTCCTTTAAAGTTTGACCAACCGCTTTACCTAATTGCGGCAATTTAGATGGTCCGAATAATATTAATGCAATGACTAGGATGATGATTAATCCTGGTACCCCGATTGAGTTTAACATTGGTAAACCTCCTTAAAATTATTGAATAACTTTTCTAAGCGTTTTTTAATTGCTTCTTGTAAGTTTTCTCCGAAACTATAATACTGATTTCGAATAAAAGCAATAGTGGAATAATAATTAAGAAATCTGACACAAAATCAGGTGGTGAAATCATGACACCAATGACTATGAGGATAAAATACGAAACTTTTCGCATTTTTCGTAAACGGCCAGGAGTTACTATTCCTAATTTTGTTAGAAACAAGATAACAACCGGAAGTTCAAAAACAAGTCCTATAGGAATCAACAAGTTAAACATTAAAGTAAAATATTGTTTCATTCCATAAGTTTCCGTTGCACCGATAGATTCATTAATATTAGACATAAAGTTGAGCATCAGTGGAAACATTATAAAATAGCTGAAAGATACTCCCGCCAGAAATAGAATGAAAGCAACCGGGATAAATGTTCCTGCGCTTGTAGCTTCTTTATTAGTCAGCCCGGGTTTTGTGAATTGCCAAAGTTGATGCATCCCGATTGGCAATGTGAAACATATTGCAACTAATAGGGCACACTTTACATAGATCGATATGCCATCTGTATAACCAAATACGTTCCAATCAACGTGCTGAGCGACATCCTGGGATTTTAAAAACTGTAAAATATCTGGTGCAAACACAAAACCTATTAGTAGTGTAATCACAAATACTGTACAAATAATAATAAGTCGTTTACGCAATTCTTCTAAATGCTCCACTAATGTAAATTCTTTTTCCTCCATATTTTCACCACCTAAATTATACTAGTTTCAAAATAAATAAAATTAGTATTTGATTTTGTATACAAAATTGTATAGACTGAAATAGTTTCGTTGGAACCATGTAAATTATACACACTTAAAATAAAAAGTAAATAGTCTAGTATTTTTTAAGGTGTATTGAAGGGAGGTTAAACCTTGACTGATTATAACCGTGAGGAATTGAGTCACATTATACAGGTTTTAGCAGGACTGCTGCTTTTCAGTGGGTATGCCTTGACGCTTGATCACTTATACGGAGATGTAAATATATTATCTCTTTTTGGCTCAGGTTTGGGATTAGCAATAATACTAGCTTGCTGGATTGGTAAAAATCATCTAGCTTTCATTATTAGTTCAGTCTCTATGTCGTTAGTTTTATCTATCTTTTTCACTTTGGGAGCAATTTAGTATTTTATTGGAGGAGTCATTATGTCAGAAAAAGAACAAAATCTTACAGAAAAAAAATCCACTAGACGTAATTTCCTGAAAAATTCAGGGTTAACACTTGGAGGTCTAGTACTAGGTGGGGCAGTAACAAGTTTAGTTGTAAAAAATGATGAAACGATTACAACTTCCGCACCAGCAGATTCAGAACACGGTCATGAAGCGACTAACTATAACAAAGCTTTAATGTTCTTTACACCAGAACAATATTCAACTATAGCAGCTGCAACAGAACAAATCTTTCCGAAGACAGAAGTGGGTCCTGGGGCAGAAGAACTATTAGTACCTTATTTTATTGACCATCAATTGGCAGGTTCTTATGGATTGATGAGTAAAGAATATACAAAAGGTCCGTTTTATCCAAAAGAAGCAACGCCTTTATTTGGTCACCAAACTCATTTAACTCGTCAAGACATCTTTGTATTAGGAATCAACTTGTTGAATTCTGAAGCAACGAAAAGATTCGAGAAAAAATTCTATGAGCTTGAAGCTGAACAGCAAATCGAAATTTTAACAGCGGTTGAAGCAGATGAAGTTGAACTAAATGCTGCAACAACTCCTTCTTATTTCTTTAAATTGCTACGTTCTGCAACACTAGAAGGTGTCTATGCTGATCCATTGTATGGCGGAAATAAAGATATGGGTGGTTGGAAGATGAAAAAATTCCCAGGTCACCAAATGTCATACGCAAATATGGTAGAAAAAGAAGAGTTTGTTGACATTAAGCCGCAAAGCTTAAATGCTCAACATAATCACTAATCGGAGGGTCAACAATGGCAACAACATTACCAAAAACAGATATTGTATTAGTAGGGGTAGGCTGGACAGGTGGTATCATCGCCGCTGAACTTACAAAAAAAGGCTATCAAGTTGTAGGGCTGGAACGTGGTAAAACACGTAGTATGAATGATTACTTGATGGTTCATGATGAACTTCGTTACGCAAATCGCAATGAAATGATGCAAGATTTATCAAAAGAAACTTGGACTGTTCGACATGATCCAAGTCAACGTGCATTACCATACCGTAATCATGGTTCTTTCTTAGTTGGTGACGGATTAGGTGGTTCTGGTGAACACTGGAATGGTTTAACATATCGTTTCTTCCCTTATGATTTTGAAATTCGTTCAAAAACAATCGAGCGTTACGGTGAAGATAAAATTCCGGCTGATATGCCGCTTCAAGACTGGGGAATTACATATGATGAAATGGTTCCTTACTTTGAAAAATTTGAAGAGATGATCGGTTTATCTGGGGAAGAAAATCCACATCCAGACGTACCGAAAATTAAATATCCAACAGCTCCATTAAAAGAAACACCTGCTATGAAAATGTTTAGAGAAGCAGCAACTTCACTAGGGTACCATCCGTATACTGCACCTGCAGCGACGTTGTCTGAATCTTACACAAACAAAGACGATATTACTCGTGGGGCATGCCAATATTGTGGTTTCTGTGAACGATTTGGCTGTGAATATGGAGCGAAGGCATCTCCTATCGTAACTGTTTTACCAGTAGCTGAAAAAACAGGTAAATTTGAAGTTCGTACTGAATCTTCAGTGCGTCGCATTATCCATGAAAATGGAAAAGCAACTGGTGTATTATATATCGATACAAAAACGGGCGAAGAGTTCATACAACCAGCGACAGTAGTTGCTGTAACTAGTTACATTTTAAACAACGTCCGCCTATTATTATTATCCGAATTAGGTAAACCTTATAATCATGAAACAGGTGAAGGGGTTATCGGTAAGAACTATGCTTATCAAATGACTTCATCTGGTTCAACTGGGTTCTTTGAAGACAAAGAATTCAACTCATTCATCGGTACTGGTGCACTAGCTGGGGTACTTGACGACTTCAATGGTGACAACTTCGACCATACAGACCTGGATTTCATTCACGGTGGTAATATTGCACTAGGCCATTATGGTAGACGTCCGATCGCTAATAACTCTACACCAAAAGGAACTCCATCTTGGGGTAAAGAGTTTAAAGATGCATCTATTTATTGGGCACATAAATATATGAGCGTAGGTTCTCAAGGCTCAGTTATGCCAAATAAAAATAATTTCTTATCGCTTGATTCACAGTATACAGATCAATATGGTGACCCACTTTTAAGTATCACGTTTAACTATAAAGAGAATGAAATAAATCAACAAAAGTATATCCGTGAAATTACTACAAACATCTTGAAAGAAATGGGTGCAACGGAAGTTTCTACACCGGGAGATCAAGGTGACTGGGATACAACTAAGTACCAAACAACTCATAATACTGGTGGAGCAATTATGGGTGCAGATCCAAAAACTTCTGCGCTAAATAACTACCTACAAATGTGGGATTGCGAAAATGTATTCATTCCAGGTGCAAACGCATTCCCTCATAACTCAGGTATGAATCCAACAGGTACAGTTGGCGCATTGGCATACCGTGCAGCCGAAGGTATTGAAAAATACCTTACAAACGGTGGGGGATCACTAGTTTAATATAATAATAAAGTAGTGAATTTCTAAATCTCTGAATTAATTTACTAATATATTATTTAAGTCAACGTTAAATGGGTTGTCTCTTAATTGAGATGACCCATTTTTAATTGTACATAAACTTAACAGGGAGGGAGAAGAGATTTAAATCCCTCCCACCTTTTACATTAAGAAGGTAGCGAACTCAAACAGCTATATACATAAAGATAAATAGTATTAATATGCATCATAATCGAATGCTATTTGCTGCTTAAAATGTTAGATACTGTCTTCTTTTTTATTGTCCTCTTCGTCTAAAACACCTTTAGTTGAAGTCTTGAAGTTTTTAATCGATTCTCCAATCGATCGTCCTAATTTTGGGAGTTTTGACGGCCCAAAAATAATTAATATTATTATCAAGATAATAATTAAGCCTGGAATTCCAATTGAGTTAAACATGAATTTGCCTCCAATTTTTAATCATCAAATATCTACTATTCACTATTCCTGAACCGGGTGCCTCCAAAAAAGAAACGATCAAAAGAGGATAAGTTTATTCATATGGATGAGAAATTATTTTTCTCTACTATTTTCTTTTTTAAGGTCCACTAAAGTGAACTCTTCTTTCGCTTCTTTGAATTCACCAGTCACATCATCAACAATATCTTTTGTAGAATTTTTAAATTCTTTTAACGTTTGCCCAACAGCTTTCCCTAACTGTGGTAATTTTGATGGTCCAAAAAGTATCAGTGCGATAACAAGTATAATTACCATTCCGGGTATCCCGATTGACTGAATCATCCTCATTCCTCCTTTTGAAGTCAGACTTAGTCTGTCCTTATAATTTTTTAACGGTTATTTATAAGTTTGTGCCTAAATGTTCATACTTATAGCAAAAAAATATGATTGTTGTACTAATTATGTACTTGCAGTGAAATTCTTCACAAAAAACGCTATGAGTAAAGATTCCCTAATTTATTTAAAATAAAACATCAACAAATGGTAAACCAGTTTATAAACCGCATCTGCTAGAATTAACACCAAATATTTCTGGGAGGGTTAACATGACACAGTATAATCGCGAGGAATTATCATTGATACTGCAAGTACTAGCTGGTATCACCTTGACTATGGGGTTGGCTTTCACTCTATCTATATATTCCGGTTTAACGCCAGGATTTGAAATGATAATAGCAGCGATAGGCTTGGCCATTATAATCGGTTGTTGGGGTGGTATGAAGCACCTTGGATTTATGGTGACGGTAATATTAGCAGTAATCCTTTTTGCAATTTATTTTAATTTCGCAGCTCTTTTAGGGTGAAGGGTGGATGAACAAAAAAGGGTTCCTCTTTTTTCGAGGCGACCTTTTTTATTTGTTCGAAATCTTGAAATATTTGTAACCGCTAAAAAAGTATAAAGAAGACGGCAGCAAATTATTAGCAATTTAACCTGTATTAGCAGGCAATTGGGTTGTCTTCACAGTTTGGTAGGCGTAAAATAAAAGAATATTGAAAGATAAGGGAGTTTTAACATGAGCAGTCGCTTAGTAAATGAATTTTTGGAACTAGTACAAATTGATTCTGAAACAAAAAACGAGGAAATGATTGCACCAATTCTTGTGCAGAAGTTGGAAGCTTTGGGGTTTGAAGTCTTTCAGGATGATGCCCATACGCGAAACGGTCATGGTGCTGGTAATATTATTGCAACTTTGGAAGGGACACAGGATGTTGAGCCAATCTATTTTACTGTTCATATGGATACAGTAGTCCCCGGTGTCGGCATAAAACCTGAGATTCGTGAAGATGGCTATATTTACTCCGATGGAACTACAATTCTTGGTGCAGATGATAAAGCCGGAATGGCGGCATTATTCGAAATGGCACGCCGTTTAAAAGAACAAAATATTGAACATGGAACAATTCAATTCATTATAACTGCTGGTGAGGAAAGCGGCTTAGCTGGCGCTAAGGAATTGGATCCAACTTTAATACAGGCAAAATTAGGATTTGCCGTAGATAGTGACGGTAAAGTTGGCGGAATTGTCACAGCCGCACCTTATCAAGCGAAGATTGAAACCAAAATAATTGGAAAAACCGCTCACGCTGGTGTAGCACCTGAAAAGGGGATTTCTGCCATAACACTGGCAGCCAAAGCCATTGCAAAAATGAACCTTGGCAGAATCGATGAAGAGACAACAGCAAATATTGGCCGTTTTGAAGGTGGCAAAGCAACTAATATTGTATGTGACGAAGTGTATATATTAGCCGAAGCTCGTTCAATAAATAAAGAAAAACTAGATGCCCAAGTCAATCATATGAAAGAAATCTTCGAAAATGTCACTGAAAGTTTGGGTGGCCGTGCTGAAGTAGAAGTGAAATTAATGTACCCTGGCTTCTCGGTAACTGAATCAGATCGTGTAGTCCAAATTGCGATGCAAGCTGTACAAAATGTGGGACGTGTTGCCCGACTTGGCATTTCTGGCGGTGGAAGTGACGCAAATGTAATTGCTGGGTTTGGAATACCGACAGTGAATCTTTCGGTTGGCTATGAAGAAATTCATACAACAAATGAACGGATGCCGATTGAAGAATTGGAGAAATTAGCCGATTTATTAGTAGAAGTAGTAAAATGTTCTTCGTAGAAAGTTTTCGTGAGGTGAAACAATGTCGTTTGAAAAAGTAGTTATATTTAACTGTGGAAAAGAAGAATATGCGGTACCGGTAGAGCAGGTCGTTTCCATCGAGAAGTTGGGGCATATTACACCTATTCCTCATTTGCCTGGCTATTTGCTTGGTTTTGCACGTGTTCGAGGGGAGCTTATTCCAGTAATTGATTTTAACCGTATTTTATACAATCAGTCGAGCGAAGGAGATTTATCGCGCATTATTGTGCTCAATACGGATATTGTGAACTATGGGTTAGTCGTGAATGAAGCGAAAGAGATTATTAATCTTACAGAAAATGAGATTAAACAAGTTGGACTGGTGAATTATTCAAAAACACGCTATTTTACTGCGGTAGCGAATTTGGAGGAGCGCATGATTGCCTGTGTGGATCCAAAAATCTTGGTGGACTCACTGGAAGGTATCCGAGAAATTATTGAATACTTACATAAGTTGCTCGAAGATGAAAGCAACCAGCCGAATCTCTAAAAAAATGAAGCTAGTAGGATACAGTCATCCTACTAGCTATTTTATTATGACTCGCTATTTTTTGTGATGGCAGAATTTTTCCTATGGAAGTGTGCGAGAAAGCCATAAATACTCGGAATGAACATAATCATTGTAATTAATGCGAGGGTAAACAGCAGATTTTCTTCCACCCAAGGGATATTACCTAATCCAAAACCGCTTCCCAACCATATTAAGGTCCAAATTAGCGCACCGAGTACATTATAACGGACAAAATTCGAATAGGAATGACCGGTAAAGCCTGCAATAAATGGAATCATCGTACGCATCAGCGGTATAAATCTTGAAAAGGATATGGCAACTTTTTCATACTCATGCAAAAAATCGCTCGCCTTCTCGATACTTGATTGTGGAATTAGTTTTGCCAGGAAATTCTTATCAGCCGGTATCTTTTTGAATGTACTTCCAATGAAAAAATTATTACTATCAGCTAAGGAGGTTGCAACAAAAAACAGCAGAAATAATATAATTAGATTTAATTCACCAACCGCAGCGATTGCACCACTTGCAAATAAAAGCGAGTCTCCGGGTAAAAAAGATAATATTACAAAACCAGTTTTGCCAAATACAATAAGAAAAAGCAATAAGTATATATAGATTCCAAACTGGTCTATGTAAAAGTAAAGTTCGGAATCAAGCCTGCGCAGCACTTCAAAAATATTAGACATACCCAATGTAGCTAGCTCCATTTCTGTCATTTCTAAATATATCTTATTAAATTATATTCCTAAATTTAAATAATTAACCTGCATTTACCCTTTAATTTATTAAATATTATCAAAAAAATATCTTACTAATTTTAGCTTTAGTTTTATTATTCACTAAAATTGGATTTTGAAACTTTTCCAATAAGAAACCGTATAGTAAAACAGGCGATGAAATGTATAGAATGGAGGTGAAATGGATGAAAAACAATTTACCATACAGACCAATCCTGCATTTAAGGAAAAGTAATTTAGAAAAGGTATTGGATGGCTTAGGAATTGTCTTATTTGGGGCTGCCATTATTTTTTTAATAATAAATTGGCATCGTATTCCTGATCATGTGCCTATTCACTTTAAAGCAAGCGGTGAGGCAGATCGCTTCGGTTCAAAGGTGGAGTTGGTTGTCCTCCCGATTATCGGTCTATTTATATTTGTGCTCATGAGCCTTCTGGAAAAGGCTCCTCACATGCATAATTATCCCGTACGGATCAATGAATCTAACGTAGAGAGGTTCTATTTGCATAGCCGCAAATTATTAAATATCGTAAAAAATGTTTGTTTATGGATGTTTTCCTATTTAATTATCCAGATTGGACGAGTGTCCTTAGGAGAACTTCACTCCTTGAGTATTGGATTTGTCCCCGTTTTCTTGTTCATTTTGTTTGGAACTATTGGAATCGGCCTCTACAAGCAAACAAAAATCAAATAGTAACTATTCGTTAGGAAAATCCTTTAATTTGCTGGGAGCAACTTGATGAATATAATATAATATAGTTAGAAATGGTAATTTAAAGAAATGAGCGACTCGTTGGACAAGAAAAGCAGATATTATTCTGTTTCCTTGATTCGTTTATTTGATTGGAGAAAACTTTTTGAAAAAGGGTATACAAGTCTTTATGGGAGGCATGGCAGGGAGCCTGTTACGTTATATTATTCAAGTATATACTAGTACCTCGATGATGCTTTGGTTTGTCAATATAATCGGCAGCTTTGTGCTGGGCAGTTTGAACGGCTACTATTTAAAAACTGAAAAGCAGGCAAATCTTCTTTTGACGACAGGGATGCTTGGTGCTTTTACCACTTTTTCTACATTTACAGAAAGTTGGTTTTACAAGCTTCAAGAGCGTTTTCTATTTGGGATGGTGTATGCTGTCGCCATGACTTCCGCATGTTTTGTTGCAGCTTATTTTGGGTATTCTCTGAATCGGGGTAAAAATAGATGGAATGGATAATTGTGGCAATCGGTGGTGGTGTAGGGGCAACATTAAGATATTTGGTTCAATTGCTAGTTAAAAGAATGATGGCGTCATATTGGGCAACTGCATCAGTTAACGTATTGGGATCATTATTATTGGGTTTTGCGAGTCACGAAGCCATCGATTCAAGTTCGATGATGACTTTTCTAACAGTTGGTGTCCTGGGAGCTTTCACAACATTTTCAACATTTGCATTTGAAATGGTCAATCTCATGGATACAAAGAAATGGGGCACAGCATGTTTAAATCTCTCGACGAACTTAATAGGAGGAATTATGGCCTTCTCAATGGGCTGGATATTGTAGTTATATACAATTAGAGAAATACATACATTAAAGGCGGTAATAATATGAAAGCATATTTAGCAAATGGACTATTTTCGATTGGCGATCGATTATTAAATGACCTGCTCGCTAAGGAGATTAGACAAGAAATACCGGAGATCGAGTTATATTTACCACAAGAAAATGATGCAATTAATGATAAGCAAGCATTTGCAAATAGTTTGGCCATTGCTCGGGCGGATATGGAAAAGCTGCAAGATAGCGATGTACTTATCGCTGTCTTGGATGGAGTTGAAATAGATTCTGGGGTAGCAGCCGAAATCGGGGTATTTTCCACTTTTAATAGACCGATTATTGCATTATTTTCCGATGTCCGCCAACTTGGTCGGGACAATCACGATAAAATTTCTGCTTTAATTGAGGATGGCACAGAAAATCAGTTTGTTTATCGTAACTTATTTGTAATTGGGCTAATTAAGAAAAATGGCGTCATTGTAAGTACAGTGGAAAGTGCAGTGGAAAATGTGAAAAAGTATTTGAAGGAGGAAGTACGATGAAAAGAACAGGTGAGAAAGTATTAAGTATTATCGCGTCGGTATTAAACGTTTTAACTGTAGGTTTTTTGATTTTGATGTTAATTGGCAGTAAAATGCTGTTGGATACTGGCATGAACGATCCATTATTCCAAAGTGAAATCGAAAGTGAAATGTATGCAAGCGGGTTAACTGAAGCGGAAATGGATGAGGCATTATTATTAATGGGAGACTTTTTATCCATTATTGGCGGCATCGGTTGGTTATTGGTTGTACTAGGTGTGATCGCCATTATTCTTGGAATTATCGGTGCAGTAAAAGTAGGCAATAATGCAAAATTAGCTGGAATCTTATTCATTATCGCTGCCATTTTATCGGGAATCATTTCAATACCTGGCATTTTATTAATTATTGCAGCAATCATGTGTTTTTCAAGAAAACCACAATCTGAAGAAATATCACTACAAAAAACGGATGAAAATGGTTATATCATCGAATAAGCTAAAGATTAAAATCATTGCCCTGCACGTCTAATTAAGGCATTCGGAATATTCCATTCCGAATGCCTTTTAATATAATACAATACTTAGTATAGATATTGTTGGTTTATCAAATAATCTAGTTAACAGGAGAAGTCCTTATTTGTATGGTATTTTTTCAAGTGTCAAGAGTTTCTCTTTTACGTCCAATCCACCACTAAAACCGGTAAGTGAACCATTCTTGCCTAAAACTCGGTGACATGGAATGGCAATGGCAACAGGGTTTGAACCGATTGCAGTACCTACAGCTCGGACGGCCTTTGGGTTTCCAATTTTATTTGCTATATCAGAATAGCAAAAAGTTTTTCCATACGGGATTGAATTTAGTGCCTTCCATACATTCATTTGAAAAATTGTCCCGCGAACGTCAAAGTTGAATGTAAATTGAGTTCTTGAGCCATCAAAGTACTCCTCCAACTGCCCAGTGTATAAGGATAATTCGTCCACTGCTTCGAGTAGTTCGCAATTAGGGTATTGTTTTTTGCATACCCTCTTCAATTCATCCAATGATGAGTGCTCGGTTCCTAAATAACACAAACCATTTTCAGTAGCTGCAAGATAAACTTTCCATTGATTATGTAACAGGATTTGATAGTAAATGAGCGTTCTATTGTCCATAATCCCACCTCCATTTTCTATATATTAACACGAATATGTTATCTTATAATCGGATTTTCTTATTATCTCTATTCTGGAAAAAGGCTCATGGTCGGGAATGGTATAATTAACAAACAGGATCGTTCTGTTCTTTTTTATAAGAACCGGGCGTTTTTTATTTATCATCGAGTCCCCAAAAATTTTAGTACTAACTCCTAGCTTAAAATAATGGAGTGTTATCATAAATTCATTTAGAGGAGTGAATCAAATGGGGGAAACAAAATTAGCGACATTTACAATTTTTAAACAGGCACTTACAGTGAATAATAATCCGTTTCCCTGGTTAAAAGCGTTTCTAGCTGGTATAGCATCTGGACTTCCGATTGCAATAGGGTTATTATTTGGAAATTTCCAATATGGTTTGATAGCGGGATTAGGGGGTTTCGCATTTTTGTATGTATTTCCGATACCTTATGCCCAACTGGCGAAAAAACTTGCATGGTGTGTTCTAGCAATTGCAGTATGCGTATTTTTGGGTACTGTATTAGCCCCATATCCGCTTACAGCAGCAATTGTGATGGGGGTTATTGGAGCTATCGGGTTATTTATTTTCGGAGCGTTTAGATTGGTAGGACCGTCTGCGATTTTTTTTGTTCTTATTTTTGCAATGGTAACCGGAATGCCCCTTGCCCCGGAGGAAGCCTTTACCCGTTCGGTACTGGCATTTCTGGGGGGGATATTATCCTGGGTTATTGCCATGAGCGGATGGTTATTTAACCCTCATGGCCCGGAAAAGAGCATTGTCAGAAGAAGTTATCTTGAATTGGCTAACTACTTTGAAAGGATGGGTACTTTGCATGAAAATGGCGCACAACATCGAGTGATGTCCACCTTGAAGGAAGCTAGCATGACGATAAATTCCGCCTATATTCCTTGGAAGAAATCGGATATCTATAATTATTTATTTTTATTGAATGATTTTGCCCATAAAATTTATCTATTTGCCCTTGAACAACAGTTGAAGGGCAACATAAACTCCATTCCAGTTGAATTGGGACAATCTTTACGCAAATTGGCGGAAATTCTAGATGCAAAAAACATTTACGATGTGGCATCAATGAAGTTGCCCCATCCTAACGAGATGAATGAAAAAATTGCACAACTTTATATTGAAATGAATGCAGCGAAAAACAGTATATTGGAACCGAGCATATCGTCGGGAAAGCGAATCGATGTTCAAAAGACTTCAGCTAAAAGAATTTTACTCGGTGCCCTTGATAAAAACTCGATTATTTTCATTAATTCATTGAGGTTTGGTTCGATCACGATTTTTGCTGCCATTTTTGCATTCGAACTCGATTTCAATCGTTCCTTTTGGGTTCCTCTTTCATGTGTCGCCGTAATGTCTGGTGCGACTGCAACAGCTTCTCTTCACCGTGCAATTCAACGCAGTCTCGGGACAATTTTCGGCATATTAATAGCGAGTGTGATTCTTGTTTTTCAGCCATCCGGATATCTAGTTGCTCTGCTAATTTTTCTATTAACCTTCATAACCGAGTTATTTATCGTTAAAAATTATGGCTTGGCTGCACTATTTTTTACTCCCGCAGCCCTGATTATGGCTATAGCTGGATCACATGGAAAAGCACCGTTTTCTTTTATTGCATCGACTCGTGTAGTTGATGTATTGATTGGTGTACTGATTGGATTGCTTGGGGTTTGGTTTGTTGGAAGGAAATCGGCTTCAAGCAAGACGCCACACTTAGTTTCAAAAACCATTCGTTCTTATGCTCAAGCATTTTATGTGCTATTTTCAAACGGAGAGCCCTACCAAAATGAATTTAACAAGATGGAAACGAATATTCGAAATTTAAAAGCGGTTTTCGATACAGCTATAGGAGAGTTACCAAAGGATGCTAAAACAATGGAGTATTATTGGCCGATTGTTCATATACTGGAGGAGCTTGGCTTTTTATTGGAGAAATGTGCAAAATCAAACACAAGACCACAACTTGAAAAACATGCGATTGCCCAATACTTATTAGTATTCGAGTCCATGGCAATCGGGGCAGACCGAAGAAAATATGAAGAAGAATACGATTTGCCCCGAATAGAAGGCTTTCAAAGTATAGTGGACAAAATGCAACAATTGCAAAGAAGCATTCGCTGTCAATAACTCGTAATAGTTTTTAACATAGTTCTTAAAATGTAGATATAATAGTTGTTTGAAGTAAGTTTGAAATTGGGTACTTGGATAAAGTAATAAAAATCCACTTTCTACAGTAGGAGTTATCGAGCAAAGAAGCGAATAAAGTAATAAGCTTTTTACCATACTATTTCATAGTTATGAATTCGATTGCTTTACGAAATGGAGGATTGTATATGTTGAAAATTGGAATCATTTTAGGTAGCACACGTGAAGGGCGAGTAAGCCCTCAAGTCGGTGAATGGGTGAAAGGTATTGCAGAGGGACGTGGGGATGCTACCTACGAAATCATTGATATTGCTGATTTCAAATTACCGCTACTAGGCGAGCCGGGTGGAGATGCATCCGGTGTTGGCGATTGGTCTTCAAGTGTTGCTAGTTGCGACGGTTTTGTGTTTATCGTACAAGAATATAATCATTCCATTACCGGAGCTTTAAAAAATGCTTTGGACTTCTTGCGCGAGGAGTGGAACAATAAAGCGGCCGGTATTGTCAGCTATGGTTCGGTTGGCGGGGCACGGGCGGCCGAACATTTACGAGGGATATTGGGTGAATTGCTTGTTGCGGATGTTCGCGTTCACCCTGCGTTATCTTTATTTACGGATTTTGAAAATGGAAATGTTTTCAAACCGAAAGATGTGCAAAAGCAGTCCGTCAATGACATGTTAGATCAGCTCATTTCCTGGAGCACTGCTTTAAAAACCATTCGAAAGTAAAACTTGTTTTCATATCTTGACAGTAAGACGTAAGGAACCTGTGTGCTGGCCAATAGCGCGGAAAAACGAACTGGAAAACGAAATCAAAATTTCATATTCATGTTACCATTCTCTCACTTATAGGAGAATGGTATTTTTTTGGCCCAGTGCAGTGCTGCTTTTATATATTTTATACTTTACATACAATTTTCTATACAGTATCGGTTCCTTCATATTAAAATAAAGTTAATAGTTCCAACATTTCAATAAATGCAATAGATATAATGCGGTAGGAGGGAGAGCGATTTGATCAACCTGAATGGTGTGACGGTTACTAGAAACAAGAAGGATATTTTGAAAACTATAAGTTGGAAAGTTGAAAAAGGGCAGCACTGGTCCATTTTGGGGTTAAACGGTTCTGGAAAAACTACTTTGTTGAACGTAATCAATGGCTATTTACATCCAGTGAGCGGACAGGCGGAGATATTGGGTGAATCACTTGGAAATATATATATACCTGACTTGCGGAAACGAATCGGTTTAATAGTGCTTCTATTCAACAACAGATTCAAAATTTTGAAAGTGTTCTAAGTATTGTTTTAAGTGGGAAGTTTGCCTCCATCGGACTTTGGGAAGCCGTCGAGAAAAAAGATGTCGAAATGGCACATCATTTTATGAGAAAATTAAATTGCGAACATTTGCAGGAGCTGGAGTACGGAACCCTTTCCCAGGGAGAACGTCAAAGAGTACTAATAGCAAGGGCTTTAATGGCGAATCCAAAGATATTGATACTGGATGAACCATGCAATGGACTAGATATAATAAACCGGGAAGAATTATTGAAAATAATCGATGATTTATCCAAATCGGACGACTGTCCAACACTTATTTATGTGACACATCATGTAGAAGAGGTCCTTCCGTGTTTTACTCATACCCTTTTATTAAGGGGAGGTGAAATTTTTGACCAAGGATTATCTTCCGCAATGCTGACGGAAGATAATCTGACCCAGTTTTTTGAACGACCTGTTTCGGTGCAAAGAGAACAAAGCCGTACCTGGATTGCATTGAAAGAAATTGTAGAACAAAAGGGGTGCGACAACCGGGAAAATCCAGTATTCCCTGTATGTTAAACAAGATTGAACATATAGTTATAGAAACAGAGTTGAAGAATGAAAAAGGGGGGATAATATTGACACAACCTCAAGAACCAAAACAAAAGAATGAATTTATGTCTTGGTTAGTTGCGATTCTATTTGGGATTATCATTTCGTTTATTTGCCGTGAATTTCTTTTTTCCCCACTTGTCGTCAAAGGGGCTTCCATGATGCCTACATATGAAAATCAAGATGTCATTATTGTTAGTAAAATAAGTGAGGTAAATCGATTCGACCAGATTGTTTTTGAGGCACCAAACGAAGATGAATATTACATTAAACGTGTTATTGGGTTGCCGGGGGATACAGTCGAAATGAAGGACGATATATTGTTGATTAATAATAAAGAGTATGAAGAATCGTATGTAAACCGTGAAAATGACAATCCATTGCAAAAAAGGATTACCGAAAACTTCACTTTAAAAGATATTACAGGATACGATAAGGTGCCGGAAGGCTATTTGTTTGTTTTGGGGGACAATCGATTAAGAAGTTCCGACAGTCGACACTTTGGATTAGTTCCATTGGACTCTGTGTTGGGTGAATCAAAATTAAGAATCTTTCCATTGAGCAGTATCAAATTGTTTAATACGAACAAGGAATAAAAGAGTGAGACTGACTTTTGTTGGTCTCACTTTTAAATTTGTTTCAAGTGGTCATTTCCTATCAGCCGGGTCGCTTAAAATCCGAGGCTCCTATTTTGAAAGGGTGAATTTTATCTGTAGAATAAAAAATAGGTTACCAAAGTTTACTTTTAAGGAGGATTTTTATGCTCGCAAAGATTTACAAAAGGGATACTGGTTATACTGCGGAGTTTGTATATTATTACAAAGTTGCAAGTGAGAAAGTATGGTCTTCGTTAGTTGCGAATGACAACTTTAAATTTTGGATGGAGCATCTTGAAATTACGGACTTAAGAATAGATGGGAATATTGACTTTCACTATAATGATGGGACGGGTTCGATTGAAAAAATGCCGATTACAGATTATGTGGAGGGAAAAGTTCTTCAGTTTAATTGGGGTGAAGACGCTGTCCGGTTTGAGATTAACCCCTATAATGGCGGGTCGCAACTACTAATGAAACAATTTTTAACAAATATAACAGATCATACTCCAAAAGATTTAGCCGGATGGCATGTGTGCTTGATGCGTTTTGAGGATGTAGTCTCAGGGGCATCGCGCCTATTGCCGAAAGATGAGTGGGAAAAATGGTATGCAGAATATAAGTTGATGGTTAGCAACCTCGAGAATGAAGAGTGAACATTTGATATAAAAGAAGAGTAGAATTTCGATCAATCGAAATTCTACTCTTAAGGGAAATATTTATTAGTACACTTTATCTCCATTGAAGATAGAGTTTTTAACTACTACATAGTCTACTGTACGGATTGATTCCAGTTTGCTTCCACCTGCATATGAAATGGATGACTGTAAATCTTGTTCCATTTCCACTAAAGTATCCATTAAAGAACCTTTATGCTCCACGTACATTTTTTTACCTTCAACATTTTTCTTTTCACCTTTTTGGAATTCAGAAGCAGAACCAAAGTATTCTTTAAACATTTTGCCATCTTTCACAACTGTTTGGCCAGGAGATTCCTCATGACCGGCAAATAATGAACCGATCATAACCATCGAAGCTCCGAAGCGAACTGATTTTGCGATATCGCCGTTTGTACGGATACCACCATCAGCTATGATTGGCTTTGTTGCAGCTTTAGCGCACCAACGAAGTGCAGCCAGCTGCCAACCACCTGTACCGAAACCTGTTTTAATTTTAGTAATACATACTTTACCAGGTCCAATGCCGACTTTCGTTGCATCTGCTCCGGCATTTTCAAGTTCTCGAACAGCCTCGGGAGTTCCCACGTTGCCCGCAATCACAAAACTTTGAGGCAGGTGTTGTTTAATATGTTTGATCATGTTGATGACGGCGTTTGAATGTCCGTGAGCAATGTCGATTGTAATAAATTCCGGGATTAGTTCTTCAACTGCTAATTGCTCAATGAAAGTGTACTCTTCCTCTTTTACACCAACCGAGATGGATGCAATTAGCTTGCGAGAATGCATGTTTTTAATGAATTCTGCACGTGTTTCTGGATTGAAGCGATGCATGATATAAAAATAGCCGTTCTCAGCTAAATTAATGGCGATTGACTCATCAATAATTGTCTGCATATTTGCAGGTACAACTGGCAATTTAAATTTAAAGCCACCGAACATTATCGAAGTATCACATTCTGATCGGCTGTTTACTATACATTTATTTGGGATTAATTGAATATCTTCATAATCAAATACGTTATCCATTTAAGAACACCTCTAAATCACGAATATTTTTAAGTAATGAGCGTTAATTGTTCGCCCTTTGGTAATTTACCTTATTTTTGAGCCTATGTCAAAGAATTTCTATAAAAAATAATCTATTTTATCTTCTCCTAAAGAATAAAGAAATATTATGGAATGAAAATAATCAACCATTTATATTGCCATTTGTGTTAGATATTATGACATAAGTAGATTTTCTTGAATAAAAAATATCCATTGTTGTCATATTAAACAACGAAGGAGATGAAATAACGATGCCAAGAAACTCAGAAAACCAACATGTTGAATCAACACCACATTTCGATGGCGAAGAAACCTTAAATAATCCTCCGGGGACAGCTCACGAAAAGTTAACTTTCATCACCCCGCCGAATCCTAGTGAAGAGTTTGCGATAGAAAGAAGTCCCTTTAAATTTATCCCAAAAGTAGACCCAACGATGCAGCGATTCGAGAAGCTTATGAGAGGGACAAAAAAAAGCTGATGCATGCATCGGATGTGTCTTTCGTGCTGGAATAGTTTAGATTGGAAAATGGAACTACACATTTTGTTCAGACTTCCTAAGAACAATTTGTTCAATTTCTGATTTTGAATATGAGACAATCGCACAATAGGCTCCCATCTCTCCTCATAAAATAGAGGAAGGAGGGAGCTAATCGATGCTTGATAAAATCAAACTATTAATTGGTCAGCCGATTGGCGTGGCGTTTAAGAGTGGGCTTAGCGTCTCGGGGGTATTGTGTGATGCGGACGATAATGAGATTTGTTTATTAGAGTACTTATATCAAGCGAAGTTCGTCCAAAAGTATTATGATTACGAATTGATACAAGGAATATATATTTTTCCAAGCTGTGATAATGATTTGCTTAATTAATAAATTTATAGCACATACAAAAGGGGTATCTTTGATAGGGTGCCCCTTTTTAATTAGCTCGAAAAGGGGATAAGTCCCTCTAACCATCCGGGCACTTAAGAATCCAACAAATTTTCATGGAAAGTAAATAAATTGATGAGATAAGCTTTTTCTGCTCCTTTATATACTGGCTGGAATACCTGCTCCTCCCGGACTAGTGTTCACTACTTTGCTTCTATGTATAAAGCAATATCTACGCAAGTTTACAATCCCTTCACTTAAGAAACAGTTCGATTCCGGTAAAAACAGGCGAACTGTACTAAAGGTGTCCACTTTGCTTCTAAAAGCCCCCTTTTTATACTCAACCAAGCGTTCAGACTTTTTTCGGCATAATTTAATCTACACCGTTCTACTAAAACAGTTCTATTCAAAAGAAGCATAAAACTCGTTTAGTTTCATTTGTTTACTCTATATTCATTTAACCGCATTATCATAAAAAACTGGTTTAGAAGCAGGAATTGCTTTTAATCCAGTTTTTTAGCATTTGGGAGAGATTGAAACGAAATGCAATCGGTACAAATAAAGACATTATAAAATTATTTCATTTATTACAAATATTACAATTTATTTCTATTTATATATCAATATGTATATTTTTGTAAGTCGGTGGACAGTACTTATTTCGTAATTACATTACAAATTTCGAGATTAATTGTCAGGAGGACGAACAAATGAAAAGTAAACTAACAATCATGATGTTACTTATCGTATTTTCGATAACGACGACTAATGTATATGGAATGGAAATTGATAGAGCAGCTATGCACACGGACGATGAAAATGACCGCTTAATAATTACTGATGGCATTGGAGGATTTTTCGATGATGCGTTGGATCGGAATGTTGTTTTCTATAAGATGTTGCAACCAGAGTTGTATGAGGTGCAAGAAGGGGATAATCTTTTCCGGATCGCTAAAAATAATCAAGTTGAATTAGAAGACTTAATGGAATGGAATGAGCTATCGGATTTCACGATCCATCCAGGTAAAGAATTAAAACTATATGATGTGGGCGGTGGAGAAGAAGAATCGACGGATGTCGCTAAAGAATCATCAACAAGTGTACAGAGAGATAGTGAAAAGAAAGATGACTATCAACAATCCAGGGAGCCGAAATCTGGACAAGCCGAAGTAGTGCAAAATACAGAGGAGGAGCCTGCTTCTGGAAAGGAAATAATGGTAACGGCGACAGCTTATACAGCTTATTGTGAAGGATGTTCCGGAACGACGGCGATTGGCATTGATTTACGCTCTAACCCAAATCAAAAAGTGATTGCAGTAGATCCAAATATTATCCCGCTTGGTTCAAAGGTTTGGGTCGAAGGATATGGAGAGGCGATAGCAGGGGATACTGGCGGTGCCATCAAAGGAAACAAAATTGATGTTTTCATCCCAACACGCAATGAGGCGATGCAATGGGGCCGAAAGCAAGTAAAATTAAAAGTTCTCAATTAAATCTTATCTATAGTGAAAAAGCCTTGGAGAATCATTTCTCCAAGGCTTTCCTTATTTGAAAGTTGAGTAGTTGCTGGGAGATAAAGTTACATATCTTAAAAGTCGAGGTTTCCTTTTTTGGATCCAAAGCACATGCAGACTGCGGAAGAAAAAATGTAAACAAACCTTCGTATGAAATACATTCATTATTCGTAGTTCCCATTTTGCGTCTTGACGGTTAAAGTTCTATTCATCTTTCGAACGAATAGTTGTGTGAAGTTTTGTAACATTAAACAAGCCGGTATTTGCAAATTGTATTGACAAAAAGGGAAGATGGTGTAAAATAAAGTTTATATTAAATGTTACATTTCCTTACATCGTAGAATAATATAACGTAACATAACAAAATGCTTTATGAAGGGAGAATGAGGTTTATGGAAACTGTTCAAGTATTGATGGATAACTTGTGGGTCGCGATAGGTGCAATTTTAGTATTCTTTATGTTAGGTGGATTTATTTTACTCGAAGCAGGTTCAACGAGAATGAAAAATGCCGGGCATGTAGCTGGTAAAACAATTTTTACGGCTGGACTTGGAACTTTGGTTTTTTGGGCTGTAGGGTACGGGTTTATATATGGTGATGGAAATCCGTTCATTGGATTATCAAATTTCTTCTATGGAGATACAACGACCGCGCAAGAAGCGGGAGGATTGACTCCTGCAGTGGATTTCTCATTCCAGGTGATGTTTGCTCTCGTTTCCCTTACAATAGCATTTGGTGGGTTCGCAGAACGTGCAAAGCTATCAGTTTATGTCATTTTTGCAATACTATTCTCTGCCTTTATTTATCCAGTAGTTGCTCATTGGATCTGGGGCGGTGGATGGCTGGCAGAACATGGTAAGCAAGATTTTGCCGGTTCAACGGTTGTTCACCTTACAGGTGCGATGGCGGCATTAGCTGCAACAGTGATTTTAAAGCCCCGTATCGGTAAGTATAACAAAGATGGCTCATCCAATGTCTTGGCGGGTCATAACCAAGTATATACGACATTGGGCGTTCTAATTCTTTGGGTAGGATGGTTCGGATTTAATGGGGCGAGTACATTCGGTGTTGCCGATGGATTCCTGGGGTATGTCATCTTAAATACGCAATTGGCTGCTGGTGCTGGTGCGGTTGCTGCAATGTTTACTGCTTGGGTGAAAACAGGTAAGGCTGATGTGCCGACAACTTTAAACGGTGCCCTTGCCGGTTTGGTTGCAATTACTGCATCGTGTGGATTTGTGGCACCTTGGGCAGCAGTCGTCATCGGATTAATCGGAGGTGTGATGGTTGTATTCAGTATGCAATTGTTTGAAAGATTAAGAATCGATGATCCAATTGCTGCCCTATCGGTGCATGGTACAGTAGGCGTTTGGGGTACACTCTCGAATGGTCTGTTCGCACTGCCGGCCTTATCCGCCGATATTGATTGGGGTCAAGCGGGATTGTTCTACGGCGGTGGCTGGGAACAATTGGGCGTTCAAACTCTGGGTGTAGTCGCTTCCGGTGCTTTCGCATTTGTAGCAGCATTCATTTTCCTTAAAATTATGGATAAGGTGATGGGAGGCCTCCGTGTTACCGAAGAAGAGGAAATCATGGGCTTGGACATATCGGAACATGGAAGCTATGGATATCCGGAGCAAATGGCTTTGGAAGAAGCGAAATTAGCTACAGCCGCTACGAAAGAAAAGTTAATATAAGCTATTGCTTAATATATATTAATATAAACAAAAAACCTCTGGATTTCAGAGGTTTTTTACTATAAAGGAAGTGTTCTTTTTGGAAACGTATGAGTCAATAAAAGCGTGGAAGGATGCTCATATTTCCTCCTTTTTAACAAATCACGTTTCTCTCAACACATTTCACGATCGGGTAATGCGAAAAGTACTGGAAGTTGCAATGATGAACATGGGAGACAAGGGCGCACCTTGCCATTTTGCCTGGTTCCTAACCGGCAGCGGTGGACGTTTGGAGCAAGGGCTTATCAGCGACCAGGATCATGGGCTTGTTTATGAGCATTCAACACCAGTAAACGACTCGTATTTCAAAATGCTGGGAAGTGAGTTGGCAAATGGTTTGGACGTTGTAGGTTATCCATATTGTACCGGGCACATAATGAGTTCCAATCCGGTATGGTGTAAATCTTATAGGGAATGGGAAAGGCAGATTAAAAATTGGATGGAAGAGGAAAGTTGGAAATCTATCCGATACTTGCAAATATTTTGTGATGCAAGAGTATTGTATGGCCAAAAAGAATATATTAAACAACTAAAAACAGTCATCCATCAATATCAGAAGGAGCATCCCATACTTTTAAGGCGATTTATGGAAAATGTAAAGCATCTCAAAAATTCGATTGGTCCCATGGGGCAGATTTTGGTGGAACTGCATGGAGTTCACCGGGGGCATATCAATTTAAAATACGGTGCCTTTTTGCCATATGTCAATTCTATCCGTCTGTTATCTATTAAAGAAGGTCTATATGAAACAGGTACTTTAGAAAGGATTAGAATATTACAAGGGAATGCAAAATATGAAAACTTGCTAAAATACTCTTATGATAATTTTTCTTCCCTATTGAATTATAGAATGGGTTTATTTCATGTGGAGGATTATGATGATACTCATTTTTTGAATGTAAAGACTTTGACAAAGGAGCAAAAAAAAGAAATCAAACGTATTTTGAAGAACGGGAAAAAACTACATGATACAGTCATTGATTTAATCAACAATAGCAGGGAATAAAGAGTTTGTAGGAAAAGGGTGTTAGAATGGCATTTGAACCATTTCTGCAATTATTGAGAGGGATACAGGCAAAGCGTGGGCATGGTGGTGTTGGTGGTATTCAAAATTCCCATCAAATGGCCTACTTGAGACACCTGCGGAAAGAAATAGATAAGGAGTCTGCAATGAATACGCCATTGGATAAATTGAACGTGGTTATCTTCGACATCGAGACTACGGGCTTTTCCCCTGAAAGAGGCGACTCTATTTTATCTATCGGAGCAATTAAGATGGTGGGTACAAAGATTTTGGAAGAGCAGCAATTTTACTCTCTCATCTATGTTGAACAAGAAATACCGGAATATATTACCAACCTAACAGGAATTACATCCGATGCAGTAAGTAAAGCACCAACTATATCAAATGTTCTGTTGGATTTCTTTGAGTTTGTGCAGGATTCCACGCTTGTTGCACATCATGCAACCCATGAAAGAGGTTTTATGCAGCATGCAAGCTCGAAATTTTTAAAAACACCGTTTAAGCACCGGATTGTTGATACATCCTTCCTATATAAACTAGTAGCCCGTGATTTTCATAATATGCCGTTGGAACAACTATGTGCTCGCAATAGCATTCCGGTTGTCGATCGGCATCATGCTTT
Organism: Ureibacillus sinduriensis BLB-1 = JCM 15800; assembly: GCF_000772955.1. Lineage (GTDB taxonomy): Bacteria > Bacillota > Bacilli > Bacillales_A > Planococcaceae > Ureibacillus > Ureibacillus sinduriensis. The sequence continues at coordinate 358,003 of NZ_JPVO01000054.1, forward strand.
GGGAGACGCCAAAATGACTGCACAAATTTGGAGTGTTTATTTAAAAAAAGTAATGGAATTGGGTTGTGAATCATTGAATGACGTATACAATCTTTATTCGAGAATTTAATAGAATAACTACTAAGAGTGTGTACAAAGTTCTAAACTTCGTGTACACTCTTTTTTCCGTAGACAAGATAGGAATAGGAACCAATGAAGGATGCAAGGGATTCTAGTTTTTTTCTCCTCTTTTGTGTGGAAGCACTGCTTTTGATATCCAATGCCACATAAGCTATATTTAAAGTGCTGGTATATATATCGTAGAAAATAAGTACGGATTAAAATTTATTGAATTGACCTTTGAGGCTTATTATTATATATTTAGTTACGAAAAGTAAGCGTGAAGTTGAATCAATTCATCATGAAAGATAATGAAAAGATAGGTGTGATCAAATAATGAAGGATTTTTCGGATACGAATAAAATATTAAAAGACAAGATGAATGTTGTTTCATTTAATGATAAAGAGAATTTAGTCGTGGTGGGACCAGTGAGATTGCCAGTGAAACAAAGTGAGTTCGAAACAACGTTTCAATGGTACACATGGGCAACGGTAGATAAACAATTTGAAACAAAAGAATCAATACTCCAATCTATTGTAAGTGCGGATTTGGCTTCAAAGCAGCAATCATCTGTTCTCGTATATGGCGATTTTGCAAATTCCGAAGATGCCATAATTCGTATGCATAGTATTTGCCATACAGGTGATATTTTTGGGAGTCAGCGTTGCGATTGCGGCTATCAGCTCCATGAATCGATGAAGATGATTAAAGAACATGGTTGTGGCGCCATCTTCTATTTAGCAAACCATGAAGGTCGGGGAATTGGTTTGTTCTCTAAGTCATTGGCCTATATTTTACAGGAAGAGGGCTATGATACTGTAGAGGCGAATCATGCACTTGGATTCGAAGATGATACACGCAACTATGAGGAAGCGATTCGTGTGCTGGAGACGCTAAGAGCAAAACCGGTAACTTTAATCACGAACAATCCCAAAAAACTTTCCGCTTTAAAATCTCATGGCCTCCTTGCACATAATCATATACCGTTATGGGGTGGCTTAACGGAAACGAATCGCCATTACCTCGAAACAAAGGTGAAAAAATCGGGTCATATTCCAAAAGAGCAATTAACTGTATAAGGGGGAGTAAGTCATTGATGAAAAGTGACCGGGACTATATGCAATTAGCTTTAGATCTTGCTGCTTCAGCTAAAGGAAACACAAATCCAAATCCTTGCGTTGGAGCGGTGATCGTTAAAGATGGTGTCATTGTGGGGACGGGCTTACACCGAAAAGCAGGGGAACCGCATGCCGAAGTACATGCCTTTCAAATGGCTGGCGACCATGCCGAGGGAGCCACTTTATATGTGACGTTGGAACCTTGTTCCCATTATGGAAAAACGCCACCTTGTGCAAACTTAGTGAAAGAATCAGGAGTTAGCCGTGTTGTCGTGGCGACAACCGATCCGAATCCATCAGTTGCAGGACGTGGAATCAACTTATTGAAAGAAGCGGGGATTGAAGTGGAGGTAGGTTTATTGGAAGGTGAGGCACGCAAATTAAATGAGCGTTTCATCCACAATATGCTATCCAATAAACCATTCGTGATTTCAAAATTTGCCATGACGATGGATGGAAAAATCGCTGCTCATAATGGCCATTCCAAATGGATAACGAGCGAGGAGGCCAGATTGCACGTACATAAACTCCGTCATGAAGTCGATGGCATCTTGGTTGGTGTCGGCACTGTGTTGGCGGATAATCCATCGCTTACAACAAGACTTCCGCATCGGGAGGGGAAAAATCCGATACGAATCATATTAGATAGCGAATTAAAAACCCCATTGAATTCAAATGTTGCGAACACAGTTGAGGCACAAACAATCATTGTTTCCGGTAAAGATGTGGATGCAAATAAGGTAAGGCAGTTAACCGAGAAGGGTGTTCAAATACTGACTGTTTCTAAAACGGAAAAGGGATTGAACGTGAATGAAACGCTGTCTGAATTGTATAAATTGGGAATAACGGATGTACTGGTTGAAGGCGGAGCGGAAATTAATGCCTCTTTCCTGAGGGCAGGGCTAATTAATAAAGTACTTTTATTTATGGCACCTAAAATATTGGGGGGGATGCATTCGAAAACCCCATTTGGCGGAATGGATATCGACCATATCGATGAAGCGCTTCAGCTGGAATTCGATACCGTTGAACAAATCGGGCCGGACTTATGCATTACTGCATATCCTATAGGTGAGACAAGATGAAATTAAAAACGGAAGTATGCATTGTCGGCGCAGGACCGGGTGGAGCATTGCTGGCATACTTATTAGCCAAAAAGAATGTGTCGGTTATTCTGATCGAGCGCAATAAAGATGTTGCAAAAGAATTCCGTGGGGAACATTTAAATGAGGAAGGCGAGGCAATTTTAAAGCATCACGGTTTATTTGAAAAAGTGGAACAATTAGGATTGCTCCGAATGGAAACGTTGGAGTATTGGGTGAATGGTAAATTATTCAAGATGATTCATCCCCAACCCAATATAGGACACCTTGGAATCCATGTTCCTCAAGCGCATTTGCTTATGGCCATCATCGAAGAAGCAAGGAAATATCCTCATTTTTCATTAATGACCAATACAAGGCTACTAGATTTAATACAGGATGAAAAAGGATGCTTCAAAGGCGTTATAGCAACCCATGAAGGTGAAGAGATTTTTATTGAAAGCAACTTGGTTATCGGTGCGGATGGCAGGTTTTCCACAGTTCGTAAAAAATCAGGAATCGATGTTACAGTACGGAAACATGGATATGATTTGCTATGGGCAAAAATCCCTGCTCCTCCAAACTGGGAACCGTCCATAAAAATGGCACTGATCGACGGAATGCAGCTATCGGTATTCACCCAGGCAAGGGGCTATATCCAAATCGGCTGGAATATAAAAGAAGGCTCGTTTTCAGAACTTCGAAAACAGCCATTCACTCCCTTTATTGATAAGCTGATCAAAGCCTTTCCGCAGCTTGAAGAAACTGTTCGGCGCCACATTAACTCGTGGCAGGACTTCGTTTTACTGGATGTTCATAGTAATTACACGGAAACATGGGGGAGAGCCGGGCTAGCCTTAATTGGCGATGCTGTACATACGATGACACCCACCGGAGCATTTGGTTTGAATAGCGCGATGAAAGATGCCGATACACTTGCGGCTATTTTAACGAGAGAAACCCTTTCAAATATAGATTTATTGAATTGTGCCGCACAACGTAAAAAAGAAGTGGACAAACTGCAAGCGATACAATTAGAAAAAGAACAAAATTTCGCAACACAATTTTTAATTTATTCATAGGAAAGTAGGAACTTTTTGTGAGATTTGGTTTTGACATAGATGATACACTCATCAATTTAAGAGAACATGCTTTTCATATTTATAATCGGAAGCTCAATCAAAATATTGGAGTTGAGATATTCCGTGAATTAAAAACGGTAGAGATACATGAAGCCTTTGGTCTGGATAAAGAAGCCGGCGGAAAGATGTGGAATAGCTTATTGGAGGAAATCTATTTCACGGATTGTCCACTTTTCGAGGGTGCGAAGGAGTTATTGAACAAGCTTGATAGCGAAGGGCATGAAATCTTTTATATTACATCGCGCCCTAAACAATACTGCCAAAAGACCCGGCAATGGGTAAAGGAAAGAGGATTTCCTGTTAGTGAACAGCGCTTCTTTTGTGGAATGCAGGATCAAGAGAAAATAGAGATTATCAGAAAATTGAACCTGGATTTCTATTTCGATGATAAACCAGCAGTCCTGGATACATTAAGCGACATCGCAACAAAAGTATATGTTAAAGATCAATCGTACAACCAGGAAATCAATATTCCGAGAGTAAAAGAATGGGCGGGCTTTTCATATTAAAAAATAGAACGGGCTGTTTTTATAAGCAGCTCGTTCTTTCTTTTTTGAATTGGATACCTTTTACTCAACCTTATGCAAGTTGTTTAAGCAATTGGGCGCTATCCAGTCGATTTCGGACAATGACCCCAATCCAGGCTGCAGCGACTGCTTTGATAATACCGACGATGATAAATGGGTATACCCCACCCATGAATGCGGCAGCCCACGATAAGTCCGCGGAGAATTTCAGCCATGCAGTACCGAACGCCAATGTAACCACCATTCCGATTAGATTGGCGATGGTTGAGTGGAGATAGCTCACACCGAATTTTTCCATATAAAGGCCCATTAAGTAGGCTTGTACTAAAAATCCGATAATATACCCCCCTGTTGGTCCCACAAGTACTGCTAGTCCACCGGAGAAGCCTGAAAAAACGGGCAATCCGATTGCCCCGAGCAAGATATATAATAGAACTGCCAATGTTCCATTTTTCTTGCCCAAAATCGTGGCGATAAGCCCGACAGCCAGTGTTTGACCGGTAATCGGAATGAGCGGCAGCGGAATGGTGATTTGAGCAAGTACGGCAATGATTGCAGCACCGAAAGCGGTAACTACGTATGAATAAGTTTTAAATTGCATAAATTGACCCCCTTTTTATGTTAACTTTTTATAGAATTTAGTTTACACAAAAAGATTAGTATAATTTGTAAAAGATGTCAATCTGAATTTAAGGCATTCAAGTTTACAATTTAATAAGAAATCCGACTTATGTATGTTGTGGGAAGTGATAACTATATGATATATTATAAATCTGAAGCTATGAAACGAATGTTTCTTTACATCTTTGGACAGTGTGGTATATAATTATATCCGCTGTTTTTATTTGGTTTTTTCGAATGGGAACAAAAGATATACTATCAATATATCTTGCAAATATACATGATAGGTGGAATATAAATGGATTACAGAGTATTGCTTTATTATCATTATACGACGATTGAAGATCCGGCTGCTTTTTCGGCTGAGCACTTAAAAGCGTGTAAAGAGTTAAATCTGAAAGGCCGTATTTTAGTGGCAAATGAAGGAATCAATGGGACTGTTTCAGGGACTGTTGAAGAGACGAATGCCTATATGGAATTGATGAAAAATCATCCTTTATTTGAAGGGATAGTTTTTAAAATTGATGAAGCGGATAAACATGCTTTCAAAAAGATGCATGTACGCCCACGTCCAGAGCTGGTTAACCTAAGCTTGGAAGATGATATCAATCCACATGAAATCACAGGAAGATACCTTTCTCCTGAACAATTTTTAAATGAAATGCAAGATGAAAATACAGTCGTACTGGATGTTCGTAACACATACGAATATGACGTCGGTCACTTCCGCGGAGCGATTCGCCCGGAAGTAGAAACATTCCGTGATACACCTCAATGGGTTCGTGACAACCGCGAATTATTTGAAGGGAAACGCGTATTAACTTATTGCACAGGTGGTATCCGCTGCGAGAAATTCTCTGGTTGGTTAAAACGTGAAGGAATAGGCGAGGATGTCGGCCAATTGCACGGCGGTGTGGCGTCTTATGGTAAAGATCCGGTTGCAAAAGGGCAACTGTGGGATGGCCAAATGTACGTATTTGACGAAAGATTAACGGTACCGATCAATCAAGTGGAACATGTAGTAGTCGGAAGAGACCATTTCGATGGCACTCCTTGCGAACGTTACATTAACTGTGCAAATCCCGACTGCAACAAACAAATTATCTGTTCTGAAGAAAATGAATTAAAACACTTGGGTGGATGTTCGATTGAATGTTCAAAACACGAACGTAACCGCTACATCGCAATTCATAACTTATCTGAAGAATTCGTTGAACAACAAATTAAATGGCTGGAAAATCAAGAAGTAAAAGCCTAAATATAAAGATAGGATTGGTGAGGGAAATTCTTTTTTCTTCATCAATCTTTTTTGTATTTGGAGAGATTGTTGTCTATAAGAATTCGGCTAAGAGAGTAAATTAAGAGGCATATAATTATAATCATAACGCACTTTCGGCAGGCAGAATCGAAGAAGTGCATCATAAAGGGAATGAGGTCCTACACAGCAAGATTGTTTCAGAAAATGCATGATATGAGCAAAGAAGTCCTAAACCGTTAACTATCCTTTATGTAAATATTCTGCCACCGACAGACTTCTAAACTGGAACAATTGCCGATTCGTTGTTTAAAACATCTTCCTAAAATGCAACAGCGAAAAGAGTGTGCTAAAATTTAGGGTAACACTTGGTCATAATCGGGAGGTGAGGGCATGGGAAAGGCCAGAATTATTTTTCACGTTGATATGAATAGTTTTTACGCATCTGTTGAACAATCACATAATCCTGCGTTGAAAGGGAAGGCCATTGCCATTGCAGGAAACCCGAAAGAACGTCGCGGGATTATTGTCACCAGTTCTTATGAAGCCCGGCACAAAGGCATATATACAACGATGAATGTTGGCGAAGCACTACGCAAATGCCCCGAATTGATTTTATTACCTCCTGATTTTCCTAAATATCGTGCTGCTTCGAAAGCGATGTTCGCGATTTTACGAAGCTACTCAGAGTTGATAGAACCTGTATCCATTGATGAAGGGTACTTGGATATTACGGAAATTGCACAAGAGCGGCATCCGATTGACATCGCTAGAGAGATTCAATTAAGAATAATGAATGAACTCGACCTACCATGCTCGATTGGCATTGCGCCGAATAAGTTTTTAGCCAAAACTGCTTCCGACATGAAAAAGCCAATGGGCATTACAATATTAAGGAAACGAGAAATCCAAGAAAAGCTTTGGCCATTGCCGGTAATTGAAATGCATGGTGTTGGTGAAAGCACGGCGAAAAAACTTAATGCACTTAAAATCCATACTATTGGCGAGCTTGCCAATGTGGATGAGTATATCATTCGGCAATCTTTAGGGAAAAATGGTGTTCGCTTAAGAATGCGTGCCAATGGCGAGGATTCCAGGGAAGTGGATCCCAATGCCATTTTCGAAACGAAAAGTGTTGGAAATTCCACCACCTTGCCAATAGATGAAACAGATGTGGATGAACTGGAAAAGACTTTTTTTAAATTATCCGAAAAAGTTGCGGAACGATTGGATGCCAAAAAGTTATGCGGTTCCACAATCAGTATCCAAATTCGTGATGCAGATTGGCATAATCATTCTAAAAGCAAAACATTCCAAAACCCGGTTTATAACAAAGAGATGATTTTTGAGGAAGCAATCAAATTATTTCATAAATCATGGAATGGGGCACCAATACGACTTTTAGGAGTTACGGTTTCAAATGTATTGGAACGTAAACAATCAGTGGAACAACTATCTATTTTTAATTTTGAACATTTTGCCAAGCAAGAACCTATATACGAGCTCATCGATAGCATCGAAAAGAAGTTTGGAAAAGGTATCATTCAAAAAGGTGTAGAAATCGATAAAACCAGCTATGCCTCCAAAACCAGTTTCAGTAAGGATTTTCTTGAAGATTTAAAAGATCACTAGATGGAACTTTGGAATGCTAATATAAAAAAATCACTAAAACTAAAAGTACGGGAGAGTATAAATGCAGCTACAATTTCTAGGAACGGGCGCGGGAATGCCTTCGAAAGAACGAAATACCAGTGCCCTCGTACTAAAACTACTGGAAGAGCGCGGCACAGTTTGGCTTTTTGACTGTGGGGAAGCGACACAACACCAAATTCTACATACAACTATACGTCCGCGGAAAGTGGAGAAGATTTTTATCACCCATTTACATGGGGATCATATCTTTGGTTTGCCTGGTTTCTTAAGTTCGCGTTCGTTCTTGGGTGGGGAAGATGCATTAACGCTGTATGGTCCGAAAGGGTTGCAGGAGTGGATCACAGCCACGTTAGCTGTATCCAAAACCCATCTGACCTATGCCATAAAATTTGTAGAGGTCGAAGAGGGCGTTATATATGAAGATGATCAATTTATTGTTCGGGCCCGATTGCTTGAACATGTCATTCCTTGTTTTGGCTATCGAATTGAACAAAAACCTTTAAAAGGGGAATTGTTGATTGAAAAGGCAAGAAACCTGGGTGTTCCAAAAGGGCCTTTACTCGGGAAGTTAAAAAATGGTGAAGATATAACGTTGGAAGATGGCAGGAAGGTGTTCAGCCATGAAGTGACCGCATCACCAAAAAAAGGCTTCACCATCAGTATCTTGGGGGATACGAAATATTGTGAACCTGCAAAAGTTTTGAGCGATGATGCAGATATTGTTGTACATGAGGCAACATTTGACCATACAACGGAACATTTGGCAGCAAGCTATGGCCATTCTACAAACGTTGAAGCGGCAAAAATCGCGTTGGAAAGCAAAGCGAAATATTTAGTATTGAACCATCTCAGTTCCCGTTTCCTGCCTCATGATATCGAAGTGTTATTAAATCAAGCAAAAGCGGTCTTCCCCAATTCCTTTATCGCCCATGATCTTTCAAACTATGAATGGAAGAACGGGGAACTATTTGAGGAGCAATGAAAGCAATCCAAAAGGCATCGCCTTTTTTATTAACGGATAAAATGCTATTGAAATTTTATATTCTCAATTGAATCGAAGCTTCCCTCCTTAAAAGGTTGGTAAACAACTGTATTGTGTCGAAAAAAGGAGAGAATTTCTAGAAAATAATAGATTATTCGAGAACTTATCGATATGATAGTAGAGGGGGAGGGATTTTTATGAATCAACCAAAAATAAATCCCGCCGTTCTACGTTTACTAGTAATTTTTCCAAATGTATTAAGTTATATATTATTGGTTGGAGTATTAGTATATATCGCAACAAATTTTACGGGTTTAAAAACAGCAGGGGCACTTAATTTCTGGCTGCTTTTAGTTGCAATACTATGTCCGATGGCGATATATACTACATATTCCATCGTGAAACGTATTCGAGCGGGTGTATTATAATAAGTATTATAAAAACGCGTGGGCAATTTACTACAATGCCCACGCGTTTTTCGTTGAAAAAAATAGATTATTGTAAAATGGTGAGACATAAAATTAGGAAAAAATACACTTTTCGACAGAGTGAAAATAGTAAAAAACGACATTTCCTAGGAAATATTATGATTAAATGAAATATTTACAACAAAATAGCATATTGGTTGGCATAGCTTGAAATGGGACCAGTTCATTTTATCCACTATGTTGCTGCGATGCTATTGACCTTTCGCCAGTTCTCTCGATCGTGCTTCAGCACTTTTTATACAGGCATAGATGGCTTCATTAAAACGGTTATTTTCCAGGGCCGTAATACCGGCTTCGGTCGTTCCGCCTGGACTTGTAACTTTTCTGCGTAAAGTAGTAGGTTCTTCTTTCACTGATTGAAGCATGGCAGCAGAACCGGCAATTGTTTGGACCATTAATTGGCGAACTACTTCTTTGGATAAGCCAAACTCGGACCCTACCGCCTCCCAAGCTTCAAGTAAGTAGTAGAGATAGGCAGGGCCGCTTCCAGAAAGAGCTGTTACAGCATGTAGTTTATCTTCTTCGACTTCAATGACAATACCAATCGCTTCCATCATCTGTAGGTACAGCACTTTCTGATAATCATCAACTCGTTCATTGAAGGCGATACCACTCGCCGACATTCCGATTGTTGCAGACGTATTGGGCATTACCCTTGCGATCGGCCGATTACCAATGCCTTCCTCAATTGTGTGGATAGGTATACCGGCAAGTACAGAAAGGACTGCAGTATCTTTATTTAAGAAAGGTTGTATTCTTTCCATTGCGGGTTGGATATCTTTTGGCTTCATGGCTAAAATGATCAAGTCCATATCGCGGATCTTTTCATTATCATCCAATATATTGACAGCATAGCTTTCGCTTAACTCAATCAGTCTTTCAATTTTCGATCGATTTGTTACGTAAATATTTTCGCTAGGTATTACCTTTTGCTCCACCCAACCTTGTATTAATGCCTCAGCCATCGAACCGGCGCCGACAAAGAGTATTTTTTGCATAACAATCCCTCCATATAGTGATATTTATCCTGTTTTAACTTCCGTTAGAACCACCAAACTAAAAATGGGGCCCCATCGGGAATGAAAATTCATTTAAAAATAGCGAACTTACTTTAAGAGCCAGTTTTCGATCTTTTTTGGTCAAAAAGAGCATGTTGACTTATTTTTACTTATTAAAAGATGAAAATTTAATGGAAATGAAAATTTCCCCAATAAAAAAGCGTTTTCCTCCTTATACTAAGGACGAAAACGCTTGAGAGCTTTTTTCCGCGGTACCACCTTTGTTTGCCCAATTCATGGACACAACTCGAACCTCTTTAACGCAGAGGGAACGGTCATGTTTTCATGACTGCTCAGAAGTAGGTTCATCGAACTTAGCGGGTTATGCCACTTCCACCGAAATGTAGCACTCTCTAAAACCATAAATTCAAATACTTGTCTTCATCATCGCTTAATAATTTTTTGAATTATTAAAAATTATATGGCACACTTTACCAATCTGTCAATTATATTAGGTGACGAAATAATGAAAAAGAGATAAAATGATGAATGAATAGTAATTCATTATATGAAAAAAATAGTTTTACTTTCACTTAGAGGGGGATTGTCCGTGGATATACATAAAATTATCATTCCTACACCTTACCCGATAGGCGATGTGAATGCTTTTTTAGTAAAGGGAGATAAACTGTCGCTTTTTGATGTCGGACCTAAAACAGAGGAAGCGTTGAATGCCTTACATAAAGGAGTTCAAGAGGCTGGCTACAAATTGGAGGACATAGAACAAGTTGTTTTGACCCACCATCATCCGGACCATGCTGGATGGGTGGATGCATTTCCAAAAGCTGAAATCATCGGTCATGAGTATAATGATCATTTTTTGCGTAGGACGCCTGAATTTATGGCATACCGCACAAATTTTTATCGGGAGCAGCTGCAATTACAGGCGGTTCCTGAAAAGTATCTTGAAAAAATAGTTGAATCGAAAGATGCTCTTAAATTATATGGAAATACACCATTGACCCGGTACATTGAAGATGGGGAAGAAGTTCCAGGACATCCGGGATTGAAAGCGATATATACACCGGGACATGCACAAAGCCATCTTATTTTTATAGAAGAGTCGACAAATGAAGTCATAGGCGGAGATTTATTATTGGACAAGGTAGCTGCAAATCCTCTAGTGGAACCACCGACAGATCTTTCGAGTACTCGTCCGAAAGCTTTAATTCAGCAGCAGGAGTCGCTGATGCATCTTCGTGAGTTAAATGTATCAAAAGTGTATACAGGCCATGGCGAAGAAATCGTCGAAGTAAATGAATTGATTCACCAGCGATTGGAAAAGGATCAAATGCGGCTTAAACAACTGCTCAAACAATTCGACCGTCCGAAAACTGTACTTGAACTAACAATGGGGTTATATCAGGCACATTACAAAACGGAGTTGGGGTTAACATTATCAAAAACTTTAGGTTACCTAGATTGTTTAGTAAGAGATGGGCTCGTGGAAGAAAAAATTGTAGATGGCGTTTTGGTTTTTGAGCGCAATTAAAAAAATCCACAGGTAGCGCAGCACTACTTGTGGATTTTAGATTTTATTATTTAGTTGGCGTTTGCTAATGCATCCAAGGACATAGCCGGACCAAAGAATTCAAAATGGATGTTATCTCCAGCTACGCCAAGGTCACGAACGATAGAAATCACTGTTTCCATAAATGGAGCGGGACCACAAATGTAAACTTCCGTATTTTCCTTAACGAATGAAGCTAAATCTTCTTTTGTCACATAGCCTTTGTCATCTGAGAATAAGACGCGATAAGTACCATTCAATTCATTTACCTTTTTATTGATCTGTTCCTTGAAAGCAACCGCTTTTTCATTGCGCGCACATTGAATAAATGAAACTTGTCTTCCAAGCTCCATAGTTTGAAGCATTGTATTTAATGGTGTAACGCCGATGCCTCCACTCACAAACAATACAGGATTACTGTTAACTTCCAGTGTAAATAATCCGGCTGGAGCACTGACTTCAATTGTATCCCCGACGCTTAATTGTTCGTGAAGATAGTTCGAGACAACACCATGCGGATTTACTGCATCTTCCCGTTTCACACTAATGCGGAATTCGTTTTCATTGGATGGCTGTGATAAAGTATAGTGGCGGTTTGATGTATATTCATCTCCAGGCACTTTTACACATATCGTGATATATTGGCCTGCTTTATAGTCAGGTAATTTTTCTCCATCTTCCGCAACTAAATAAAATGAAGTGACTTCATCGCTTTCCGCCACTTTTTTAGATACTTTGAATGGTTTGAATAGTCTCCATCCGCCATCTTGCTCCGCTGCTTTATAAAGATCTTCTTCGATTGAGATAAATACATCTGCAATCACACCATATGCTTCCGCCCAAGCGTTGATGATTTCATCAGTAGCAGCATCACCAAGAACTTCTTTAATCGCTATTAATAGATTTTCACCTACGATTGGATAATGCTCAGGTAAAATACCAAGTCCGCGGTGTTTGTGTGAAATTTGCATTACAGCCGGAATGATGGCTTGCAAATTATCAATATATTTAGCTGCTGCTAAAACCGTATTGGCTAAAGCGGTTTGTTGGCGTTCACGCGCCTGGTTTGCACGGTTAAAGTAATTAAATAATTCAGGATGTTTTTTTAATAAATTGCTGTAAAAGGTTTTTGTAATTGTAACTCCGTGTTGTTCTAATACTGGTACAGTTGATTTAATAATGTCGATTGTTTGCTGTGATAACATATGATCACGTCCTTTCAAAGTCATCTTACGCCCGGCGGATTATAAAAGCAATATTCAAAATGCATCTTTAACAAATCTGACACAAAGTAGTAAATGAAATACATGTTTAAATACTGACCATAAATATAAAATGAAATTGCATTTTTAAATATTTTTCATTAGAAGATATTTGTGTAAAAAGTAAAATTCAAAATGCTATAATGAGGATTAGAAAGTGTGGTGTTTTTAGTGCGTTTGACCTTATATACAGATTATTCCCTGCGGGTGTTATTGTATCTTGGCATAAAAGGGAACGATCGTTTATCTACTATACAAGAAATTGCAGATAGCTATCATATATCAAAAAATCATCTTATGAAGGTTACCTATGACTTGGGGCAACTTGGGTTAATCGAAACCATCCGAGGTCGCGGAGGCGGCATACGCTTAAAAGCAAAACCGGAAGATATAAATATCGGACAAGTGGTGAGGCATACAGAAGAAGACTTTCACCTCGTTGAGTGTTTTGACCCCAAAAACAATTTATGTAAACTATCACCTGCCTGCAAGCTGAAATTTGCACTAAATGAAGCATTGGATGCTTATTTAAAGGTTTTGGATCAATATAATTTGGCCGATTTTCTGGTGGCCAAGGAAGAGATGTTCAAACTGCTCGGATTGGAACGGTCTTAAAAGGGTATAGATATAGTCTATACTCTTTTTTTATATCGCGGCATAGTATCAACTAAAAATGAAAGGAATATACATAATTAATGAATAGAAAAACAATTTTCATAACGGGAGCAACAAGTGGAATCGGTCGAATTATCGCAGAACTTTGCATTGAAAAAGGTTATGTTGTGTATGCAACTGGCCGGAATGAATCCTCTCTTGAAACTTTGTCCGAAAAGGGAGCGAATGTGATTCAAGGTGATTTATCGAATTTGGAGGACATTGATCGAATTTACAGCCAACTGCCTTCCATCGATATTGCAATAATCAACGCAGGCGTAGGTACATTTGAAAATGCATTCGAATTATCGGATGAAGAGATTGGCAATATGATTGATGTGAACGTAAAAGCCCCAATTTATTTAACAAAGAGATTGGCAAAAAATATGATTGGTCGAAAATGTGGACATATCATTTTCATTGGATCCCAAGCAGGAAAAGTGGCAACGAAAAAGGCAAGTGTATATGCAGCTTCTAAACATGCAATTACTGGTTTTGCCAATGGTCTAAGGATGGAATTGTCTTCATACAATATAAAGGTGACTGCCATCTATCCAGGGCCCATTGATACACCATTCCTGCAAAAGGCGGACTCTACGAATAAGTACCGCGAATTGATGAAGAGATATTTATTGAGTCCCGAGAAAGTGGCATATGAAGTAGTAAAGACGATCGAAAGGCCGGTCAGAGAAGTAAACTTGCCGAAAATCATGTCGGCAACAAGCAAACTTTATGCAGTAGTACCTCGATTGGTTGAAAAGCTGGGAAGCGGTTTCTTTAATAAGAAATAATACATGAAAGAGTAAATATGAACGCCTTATGTTTGGGCGTTTTTTAATTTGTTGTAAAAATCCAATATTTTATAAAAATACACTTGAATTAATTTTTATTAAGTGTTACGATTCTTGTATAAACAATTACATGTATGCATAAAAATACATATAATCTAACGGAGGTAAATACTATGGCTAATAAAAAAGTCGTTTTGGCATATTCGGGTGGACTGGATACATCAGTTGCAATTCCTTGGTTAAAAGAGCAAGGATGGGACGTTATTGCGGTATGTTTGGATGTAGGGGAAGGGAAAGACCTGGAATTTATCAAAAATAAAGCGCTCCAAGTTGGCGCGATTGAATCTTATATGGTGGATGCAAAAGACGAGTTTGCTGAAGAATATGCATTGATTTCTTTGCAAGGCCATACATGGTATGAACAAAAGTATCCATTAGTTTCTGCGCTTTCCCGTCCGCTGATCTCAAAGAAACTAGTTGAAATCGCAAATGAAACGAATGCCGATGCTGTAGCGCATGGTTGTACAGGTAAAGGGAATGACCAAGTTCGTTTTGAAATTTCAATTAAAGCATTAAACCCCGATTTGGAAGTTCTTGCTCCTGTACGTGAATGGGGTTGGAGCCGTGATGAAGAAATCGAATATGCTGAAAAACATGGCGTACCTGTTCCTGCAACGATAGACTCTCCATTCTCGATTGACCAGAACCTTTGGGGACGTGCAAATGAAGCGGGTGTAATGGAAGACCCATGGGTAGCTCCACCTGAAGAAGCATATGGGTTAACGGTTTCACTTGAAAATACACCCGACATTCCTGAATTTGTTGAAATTGAATTCATTGAAGGAAAACCCGTTTCATTGAACGGAATAGAAATGAAGTTGGCGGATCTTATCCAGGAATTAAATAAAGTGGCGGGTGCTCATGGCATCGGACGTATTGACCATGTGGAAAATCGTTTGGTGGGCATTAAATCCCGTGAAGTTTATGAAATTCCGGGGGCAAAAGTGCTGTTGACTGCCCATAAGGAATTGGAAGACATCACACTTGTTAAAGAATTGGCTCACTTCAAACCAATCATTGAACAAAAACTGTCAGAAGTAATTTATGAAGGTTTATGGTTCAACCCAATCCGTACCGCATTGGAAGGTTTCCTGAAAGAAACTCAAAAATATGTAAACGGGACAGTTCGAGTTAAATTGTTTAAAGGTCATGCAATTGTTGAAGGACGTAAATCTCCAAACTCATTATATAGTGAAGAGCTTGCGACATACTCAAAAGCAGATCAATTCAATCATGGTTCAGCCGTTGGATTTATTGAATTATGGGGTCTTCCGACGGTTGTGTCGGCAGAAGTAAATAAGAAAAAAGAAGTGTCAGCAAAAAATTAATATAGAAATTGTTTCAACCCGATAGTGTTTCTTGAGGGTCTGAATAGAAGTAGGTGTATGGGTATGACAAAATTATGGGGTGGTCGATTCCAAAAGTCTGCTGAAAACTGGGTGGACGAATTTGGGGCTTCCATTGGCTTCGATCAGCAATTGGTAATGGAAGACATCGAGGGCAGTGTTGCACACGTAACAATGCTGGGTGCTCAAGGGATTTTGGACTCTAAGGATGTAGAGCAAATTCTGGGAGGCCTGGCAGAGTTGAAACTTGCGGCAGAGGCTGGAGAACTCGAGTTTCGTGTAGCGAATGAAGATATCCATTTAAATTTGGAAAAAATGTTGACGGATATCATCGGGCCGGTCGGAGGAAAACTCCATACAGGCCGAAGCCGCAACGACCAAGTTTCAACGGATATGCATCTGTTCTTAAAAAAGCGGGTAGTGGAAGTTGTTGACTTGATAGGAACTTTCCAAAAAACGATTCTTCACAAAGCGGAGCAGCATGTGGAGACAATTGCGCCGGGCTATACGCACTTGCAGCGTGCCCAACCAATCAGCTTTGCGCACCATTTGATGGCATATTTTTGGATGTTGCAACGCGATAAAGATCGTTTCAATGAATCAATGAAACGTATTGATATACTGCCTCTGGGTGCAGGAGCAATGGCTGGAACAACTTTTCCAATCGATCGTGAAAAAACCGCAGAGCTTCTCGGGTTTAGCGATATATATCCGAATTCTATGGATGCAGTAAGCGATCGTGATTTTATCGTGGAATTTCTTTCAAATTCATCGCTTTTAATGACGCATTTGTCCCGATTTGCTGAAGAAATCATTATCTGGTCAACGGATGAGTTTAAATTCATCGAACTTGATGATGCTTTTTCGACAGGCTCATCCATTATGCCTCAAAAGAAAAATCCGGATATGGCGGAATTGATACGCGGCAAGACAGGGCGCGTTTATGGAAACCTTATCGGGTTGCTGACAGTGTTAAAGGGTACGCCGTTAACTTATAACAAAGATATGCAGGAAGATAAAGAGGGTATGTTTGATACAGTTCATACAATCCTCGGTAGCTTAAAAATCTTCGAAGGCATGGTCCGCACAATGGCGGTCAAAACAGAAAGACTTCATCAAGCTGTCCATAGCGACTTTTCGAACGCTACGGAACTTGCGGACTATTTGGCTGCAAAGGGTATGCCTTTCAGGGAAGCGCATGAAGTAACCGGAAAACTTGTCTTTACATGTATCCAAAGAGGCATTTTCTTATTGGATTTACCTCTTGTTGAGATGCAAAATGAAAGTAAGTTAATCGAGCAGGATGTTTATGACGTTTTAGCACCCGAAGCGGCGGTAAGACGTCGAAATTCCTTGGGGGGAACTGGTTTTGATCAAGTTCGCCTGCAAATTGAAAAAGCAAAAGCTCTTCTTTAAAAAATGGAAACAACCTAATTATTAGGATTGTTATATAGGCGCACTATTAATGTTGTACAGAGATGCACAATAGGTGCCGACTTTTATCGGGAAGCCAGAGGGTGACTAGATAAGAGAAAAACTTTATAAGCAACCATTACTTTTCCAAGTATTGGTGAACATATAAAGTTACATCAGCCGTTTCGGGGTCGCGAAGCGGTTTTTTGTTTTTCCCGATTCCTCAATGAAAAGGGATTTCGTGTAGTTAGCAATAATTTTCTAGCGTATAAAACATTTAAAAAGTAGGATTTGAAAGTAATGAATGCGCCCTTCTCAGATGGATCTAAACACCTGGAGAAAGCAAGACAATTAATGCGAGATAAAGTTTAATCACAAGAACATATCTTCAAAAGATCAAGTAATGTTAAACTAATAAGATACCATGAAGAGATTATTAGATATAGTAGATTCTTAATTGATTCTTCTATCAAAAAAATAACCACATACTTAATGAAGAAAAGGGAGAATTACATAAATGACAAACAAAAAATGGGAAGAAACCATCCTGGTTGCACCCCGTAACACACTATTCAACAATGAATCATTAGCCTTTCAAGGTACTGAACAACGTAAGGAAGTAGTAGATGAAATCATCGCAAACTTATCCAAGTCTTATATTTCCTTCCGTAGAGGTGCAACAACCGATCCTACACCTAAAGAAAATAACGCTGAAATCAATACGGACTATAAACAACCTATTCCATACGTATTAATCAAGCGTGGTAATGAAATCTATACATATGAACGTTTATCCGGGGGCGGAGAAGCACGATTGCATAGCAAATTATCTCTTGGTGTCGGAGGTCACATGAATCCAGAAGAAGGGATTTTTCAAGAAGTATTAATGACTAATCTAACTCGTGAATTAGAGGAAGAGTTAAGTATCCAATCTTCTGCTCGCAACTTACGATTTATCGGATTAATTAATGACGACTTAAATGAGGTAGGTAAAGTACATCTAGGCATCTTAGCAATTCTTGAATTATCAGATGATGCTACTGTAAATGTACGTGAAGTAGAACAACTTAAAGGTTATTGGTTAACTATTGATGAGTTAAAACAGTCCAGTACATATGACCGATTAGAACCCTGGTCACAAATTGCGGTAGACATTCTTTAGTACATACCTTTAATTGGCAAAGTAATTTTTCTACATATTAAATTAGTATGTTTAATTTAACACTTTTTTAGCTTTTTTAAGTAATCGGATGGCGTTTCCTCTTGCGAAGAGGATGATTTCTATTTGTGAGGAATCGCCACCTACAGTTCAATTATAGTTTATGCAGAACATTTTAGTTTGAAACATGTTAGGGGGGCTTATATGTTAACAGGAAAAGATGAAACCAGTATCCGCGTAATAGATGCACTTAATTCCGGAGAAAAGGTGAAAAATATTCCAACCATCTTTAACATTTCATTAGATCAATCTAAAAGACTATCACGATTCACGCATTTACTAGCATTAGGTAAAGAATATCTTAGTGAAGAAGCGTACAACAATTTATTACATCTAGGTTTAAGGGCATTGTCTATTGCTGAACTTTTTAAACAATCCGACTGGATTGGCATAGAAGATATTTTATCAGTAGTTGATGAACAGACTACTCGAAATGACTTAAAACGATTTAAAGCAGCATTGTACGAAAAAAGAGAACGTATAGAGGAATACCAAAAAGAAGTTAACAAAACCGTTAAATCACTTGAATTAAAGAATGATATTATCAAAAAACAGAGAGATGAACTTCTTAAATTAAAGGCAGAAGTCGATTCTACCGCCGAAGATTTTCAAAAATTCCCTTCAGACGCTCGGAAGTTTTTACTGGAACACGTAGGTATCTATGATGGCCAGTTTGTGTTGATTAAAAAGATTGATAGTATCTGGCACCGTAAATTAAAAAAGTTGAACATCACTAAATATGACGAGAATTACTACATCCATAGAATTACAGACATAGAGCACCTTGTTGAAGAGTGGCACTCGCGCAAGAAAAATAGAGGCAGAACAGAATGGTGTATAGATGTAGAGGAAAAAAGAGCCGCTAACTCCTTTTATGATTTTTCAAGCACCCCCTATTATAGGAATGGTCAATCCTTAGTACCAAAAAATTTAACTGAGCAAATGAAAAAGCTTGAAAACGATATTCTCCAAAACGAACAAACGATATTTAGTGAGCAAGCTACATTCAACCAGTTTGTTAAACAATCAGTTAGTACCTTTATCGAAAAGGTTGAAAAAACAGATTATCTATCTGCAAAGGATCTAAAAAAACATGGAGAACTTCAAGAAAAGTCGGCAAAGTGGCTTTATACAAGGGGATATATGGTAGCAACAGAAGTGGTATTGCCCAATGGTAGGCGAGCGGATGTAATCGGAATTAATGCTGATGGACAAGTAACCATTATTGAAGTGAAGGTATCCGCACAGGATTTTTTAAGTGACGACAAATGGAAAGAATACATGGCGTATTCTGACGAATATTACTTTTGCCTAGATCATGATTATCGGCTTCTAAGTAGTCACAAAAACGCTGCCGGTTTTCTTATCGAGCATAAAAATGGGATTAAACTCATTGCATCCAGTAAACTTGAGCATTCCTGTGCGGAAAGGGAACAAATCCTCTTTACTGTAGGAAGAGCATTATCGAAAAAGGCTATCTATGGTTACTGATAAATATAAAAGTGTACCGCGCACTTTTAAACGAAAAATTCATGAGGAAAACTGTCATGGTCACTTCGTGTGAATAACCCCCAAATTTATCAGATATTTACATTCTCTCCCCAGATACTATTCCTTCGCTTTCTTCCATCATTCTTAAATGGAATTGATTCTAAATATTGATTTTATTATGCGGGCACACTGAATACAAGCCGTCTATGGCGTCAGACATTGTGAAAGTGTTGGTTCATCGAGAATTAAAGTATGGAGTGGACATTCGAAGTATGGATATAATTATGTAAGCAATAACCCAGTCAATTTTGATGATCCGGCGGGTACCTCATCTGACTTCATTACAGCAAACTGGAGGTGCCAGTCCATTAGGAGGAACATTAAGGAGTTCCGGAGTATCTGGTGGGGGTACTGTAAAATCTAAAAAAAAATACAAAAACATTATGGGATATTAAAACAAAAGCAGATAAAACATTAAAATACAAATTTAATGGAGACACAGTTACTGCGTATCGAGACCCAAGAAGAGGACTATGGTGGGCAAAAGATACACAAAACATGCTGATTCTACCTTTAAAGTTTTTAAGACAGCAAGGGGTGGTAAAGACTTCATTGGGGTGCAGATGCAGATAAATATGGAAACTACATTCGAGATAAACATAAAAGTTCAACCGGAATGATAATAAAAATAAAATAGCAAAAGGGGAGCAAAAATGTCCTTAACAAAAACGGAAGCTGAAAAACTATTTAGTTTAGGGTTTAAAAGACCTGAATATGCTGATGAGGTGTATCCCCAAGATTTTTATGAGTATAACAATGGCACTTGGGTAATTGGGGGAAGAATTATCCCTTCAAGTACTTTACTATGTAATGAAGATGTATACAGACATGGAGTATGGATTCCTTCAACCATAGATTTAGTAACTTGGTTAGAAGAGATGGATTGTAAGTTTATATTAACTTACGATGGTTCTAGTTACATGGTTGAAGTTTCAACAGCTAATAATCAAATGTTTAAAGGAAAAGGTATCTCGATTGAGATGAGTTTATTTAAAGCTATTATTAAAATACTTCAAACATATGGAGGAGCTCCTGTGCAAAAAAGCTATAAGGTAATTGAAGTTGATTTTATTGAAAGAGAAGATATCTAAAAATAATATCTAGATATTGAAACAAAGGGAGTTTGGTAATCATTAGTTAAAGATGATGATGGGATAAAAATTTATTTTTACCATGTACCTCTGATTTTCAGGAAGAGTCAGAAAAAAATTACCTATCCCTTTTTGGATTGAAGATGAAGATGTTATTTATAACTTGACCCATTAGTTATCCATAAAGAAAAGAATATATTGAAGAATTTGAATCAATATTAGAATAAAAAAATATCGTTTAATGTGTGCTATATAATAAAAAAAGATTAATCGTAAGTGATACTCCTATAACCTTGATAGGCTAATGCCTTTCAAGGTTTCTTTTAGTGCGCCCGGCATGCGCATGAACTATAGGGTGTAAGTCCCGAACCCCGAAGACAGAAGTAGAGGTTAGCCAAGAGCAAGGGTGTCCGTGGTGACGCGTAATCTGAAGGAAGCTGGAGGCAAAACACCGGTCCGAGGAACACGAATCTCATACAAGGCTAGGTATGACTGGATAAGTTTGCTAAACAAAACAAAGTCCTTTCTGTCGAAGGTCATATGTAGTAAATGAGGCGGATAGATGGTGTGAAAGTGCATGCGCTTACCCGGGGAGGTCTGATGAAAACGTGAAGTATCCTTCACAACCTACATGGTGACAAGTAGCTGAATCATCAGAAGTCAGCAGAGGTCATAGTACGATTGGGTCTAGAACCAGTCAGAAGGACTAAACAATTAAGAGAGATTAGCCCTTGGCTTTCCATCTAGAATGAAATAGCACAGAAAACAGAGAAACCTCACGCTTAGAAAGTAGTGGTGAATCCCACGAGGGTATTTGCGGAGGGTGGAGTTCAGATGGGCATAAGAAGATAAGCTAATCACGGAAAGGAACGAAATGGTGATGTTGAATCAAATTCTCGAACGACAAAACATGATACAAGCGCTAAAGCGAGTTGAAGCGAATAAAGGAAGCCATGGAGTAGACATGATGCCCGTACAAACCTTACGACAGCACATCCTCGGAAATTGGGAAACCATTAAATCGCAGATTTTGAATGGAACCTATGAACCGCAACCAGTACGTCGAGTCGAAATCCCGAAACCAGATGGTGGTGTGCGTTTACTAGGTATCCCAACCGTGACAGACCGTTTGATTCAACAAGCTATCTCGCAGATTTTATCGAAGGAATATGACAAAACATTTTCGGACCACAGTTATGGATTCCGTCCAAATCGGAGCGCCCATGACGCCGTTCGGAAAGCAAAGGGTTATATAAAGGAAGATTATCGATGGGTGGTTGATATGGATTTAGAGAAATTCTTTGATAAAGTCAATCATGACCGACTAATGGCAACATTAGCGAAACGAATTTCAGATAAACCTTTATTAAAACTAATTCGTAAATACCTCCAAGCTGGTGTCATGATAAATGGAGTAGTTTCAAGTACAGAAGAAGGAACACCACAAGGTGGACCTTTAAGTCCTTTACTTTCAAACATAGTTCTAGATGAACTCGATAAAGAGTTGGAAGAACGTGGACATAAATTCGTTCGATACGCAGATGATTGTGTGCCACGAAGGCAAGCAAAGTGTGCTTGCAAAGCGCAACTAGTAAGCCATGCTGCACTTAAGATGAGAGTAGGCCTCTCGCAATCGTTATACAGGTAGAGATTGCAAACCACCCTAAGGTGCTATAGTCAAAAGCTATGGTATTGAGCGTTAGGGAAAAGGCAGAACGAGATTCTGTCAGGTACGTATTAAGGAGACGAAAACCATTGAACCGCTGAAGAAGTATCGAAAGCGTATGGATGTCATCAAAACCGAGGGGGAGTCGTTAACTCGGGATAAGTTCGGAAGAAACCTGTTTACTGTCCGTTCGGTGACCGGTATAAAGGCGGCGTGAACTTAATACAGGCTTTTGTGTGGAACGTGGGAACCTACAACATGGATGTTAAGGGAGAGATTTCAAGTGGAAGTCCCACGAGAATCAGAGTACCAATGCCATGTATAGGGGCGGAATAACCCGTAGTAGTGATGAAATCTTCTAACAGAGATGGAGCGAAGGGGTTATATTATTCAGTTTTATAAACAAGTCAACCAATATAAATGGGAGGAACTTATGCATAAAACAAAGCCATATGCGATATCTAAAAATGTAGTGTATGATGCATTCCTTAGAGTAAAAGCAAATAGAGGATCCGCAGGAATTGATGGGCAATCCATAGCTGAATTCGAAGAGAATCTAAAAGATAATCTGTATAAATTATGGAACCGAATGTCCTCCGGAAGTTATTTTCCTCCAGCTGTGAAAGCGGTGGAGATACCAAAGAAAGATGGAGGAATAAGAACGTTAGGGATTCCAACTGTTGCGGATAGAATTGCACAAATGACAGTAAAAATGTACTTTGAACCATTGGTAGAACCGTATTTTCATGAAGATTCCTACGGGTACAGACCAAATAAAAGTGCAATCCAAGCTCTAGACACTACACGGAAAAGATGTTGGAAATATAATTGGATAGTAGAATTCGATATCAAAGGTTTATTTGACAACATAGACCATGACTTATTGATGAGAGCAGTGGAAAAGCATACAAAATCTGATTGGGTAAAGCTATACATCAAGAGATGGCTAAAGACACCGTTTCAATCCAAAGAGGGTTTAATAGAACGTACCTCTGGTACACCGCAAGGTGGTGTCATTAGTCCAGTATTAGCTAATCTATTTCTTCACTATACTTTTGATAAGTGGATGGCTATTTATCATCCAAATAATCGGTTTGCAAGATATGCGGATGATGCAGTAATTCATTGTCAAACAGAAGAGGAAGCCAAGCAACTACTTCAAACACTGAATGCAAGAATGAAGGAATGCAAGCTAGAATTACATCCTATCAAGACAAAAATTGTCTACTGTAAAGATGCAGATAGGAAAGGGGAGTATGAAAGTACAGCATTTGACTTTCTTGGGTATACATTCAGACCGCGACTATCGAAAAATCGGTGGGGTAAACACTTTGTTAACTTCTCACCGGCAATCAGCAATAAATCCAAAAAGTCTATGCGTCAAACAGTGAGAGCTTGGAATCTGCAATTAAAAGCAGATAAAGAAATAGAAGACATATCTTATATGTTTAACTCAGTTATACAAGGATGGATTAATTACTATGGGAAATTCTACATATCAGAAATGTATTCGTCTTTAAGGCATATCAACAAAGCCTTAATTATGTGGGCAAGAAGGAAGTATAAAAGGTTTGCCCGTCATAAGAAGAAAGCAGAGTATTATCTAGGTAGAATTGCAAAACAAAATCCTAAGCTCTTTAAGCATTGGGAAATAGGTATCAAGCCAACGGCTGAATAATGGGAGCCGGATGAGCTGAGAAGTTCACGTCCGGTTCTGAGAGAGACTAGTGGGGAAGTTCCACTGGTCTACTTACCGCAATATTTATGTGAAAACAGAACGTGCGGGACTAAGAGTATTGACGAGTGTACAAAGATTTATCGAAGGAAAACTTCGTCTAAAAGTTAACGATAAGAAATCAGCAGTAGACCGTCCTTGGAACCGGAAGTTCTTAGGTTTTAGTTTCACGAATCACAAAGAACCAAAGGTTCGTCTTGCGAAAACAAGTCTAGTTCGAATGAAGAAGAAAATACGAGAGATTACCTCAAGAAAGATGCCATATTCCATGGAATACAGAATCGAGAAGTTAAACCAATATCTAATGGGGTGGTGTGGTTATTTTGCATTAGCAGACACAAGTTCCACATTTAAAGCACTAGATAGTTGGATATTAAAAGAAGATTAAGGATGTGTCTATGGAAGAATTGGAAGAAACCTCGAACAAGAGTCAGAAATCTTACTCGGTTGAAAGTTCCTTATGGAAAAGCATACGAGTGGGGAAATACCCGAAAAGGGTACTGGCGCATTTCTAAAAGCCCCATATTACATAGAACCCTCGGCAATTCCTATTGGGAAAGCCAAGGGCTGAAAAGTCTGATAGTTCGTTACGAAACTTTGCGTTATTCATCTTAATTGAACCGCCGTATACGGAACCGTACGTACGGTGGTGTGAGAGGTCGGGAGTTAATCACTCCCTCCTACTCGATTGGGAGTGGTAATGAAAATATCAAATATTACATAACAAGAGCAATAATATGCGTAGTTTTTCAAGTTTAAAATAACTAGCTCCGATATAAGCACTTAGATGATGTGAAACTTCAGCCTAATTATATATGTCTAACTTTCTTGGGTTAGATCACTAAAGAGTGTTTTTATTTTTTGTTATATTTTACATATTAATTTACGCAAAATTACACATATTATTTTACACAATATCTCACATGATATATAATGTACTTAGCATCATTAGTGTGCAATGGCAAAAACATTCATAAAAACAACTAAAACAAACAAAGTCGTAGAAAACATATAAAACATGCAGAAACTAAAAAACAAATAAAAATTACAAAACACTAAGAGACTAATCATACAAGCACGCCATTGTTGATGTTTGGAGGGAGAAGCACTATGAGAGAAGGAGTTAACCGTCACACATTCGATATTGAACAGTTAGTTGCAGCTTCTGAAGCAGCTCGCAACTTTTCATCTTTGCGAAAGAAAGCAAAGCTTGCACCTCGTTTGATTTTGGAAAACAACAAGCCCGACTCTGTCATTATTTCGATTGAAGACTATCAGCAATTTCAAAAAGTAATTACCGCTCTTGAAGATGAAGTATTTGAACTAAAGTCTATATTACGCATTCAAAAGGCTGAAAAAGAAGGCGTAAAAACACAGAGATTTGACGAGTTTGCTACTGAAAAGGACCGTGCAATAGCTCAAGCTGCAAAGGACTGGGATATATCTGACGAAGAATTATTTGAATAGGAGTCGGATTGCCTGTGGAACCTTTAAAAGATTTATTTAGTAATTTAGAATTTTACGATGAAGCTGTTGATGAATGGCAAAGTTTAGATGGTCATCAGAAAAAATTTGTTTCTAAAGCTCTTGAAAAGATTGAGGCGCTCGGAAATGAAATTGGAGAGCCATTAGGAAATAAACGAGACGTCAATCTAACCGGTTATCGAAAAGTGAAATTAAAACAAATAGGCATTCGAATTGTCTACCGAGTAGTAAACGAGGTAATTGAGATTACAGAAATAATTGCTATTGGTGGTAGAGCTGACGAAGAAGTGTATCAAGATGCTTATGACCGTATCCAAAAACGCATAACTGCTGATACTACCAATCAATAAAGTGATTATTTCGAAGCGGTCTTAAAATCAAACAATAATGCACCTCCATCAATATAGGAGAGTGCTTTTATTTTGCAACTAAATAACTCAAAATATAGTATTATGCATCAAGGGCTATGACTAACTCAGGGCCACTGCGCTTCCGCACGGTAGTTTTCTTTATATTAATAAAATGGATATGCAGAAAAATTATTTGAAGGTTGTAGCAAGAGCTGAAGATAGTCCTTAGAGAAACACCCTTTTAAATCACCTAGAGGGTTTTAAGGTAAATTATTAAATTCGTAAAAAAATGAGTATTATCCGCTCAAATCCATTCTGAATATTAATATTTTAGTAAAAAATGACTAATTTATGGGGCAGCAAGACATTATGGTATTAAATTTAAAGGAACTCCCTCTATTCAAGATAAAGACTCAATGACAGGGAGAACTTTTACCATAGATGAATACGAAGTTTATACTAAAAAGAACGGCCAAAATTTAAGAAGTGTAAAAGAACTGATAGATGAACGTGAAATTACATCATCACAAGTCTATTACTCTAAATAGTTTTATTGTTGCTATTCCTTATGCGTCATTTTCTTATAATGTGTGGTGTAAAATTTATAATACAAAGATTACACATGTTTTGATTGATATTGACTAATAATACTATAATTGTTATTATATTCCATATTGAGATAAAATACATTAAAAGGAGAGTAAATAATATGTTAGCGATAGAAAAGGGTAGATTAGTTCTTGTGGTCTTAGTATTAGGTTTATTTTTATTTTTTATTAACTCATCAAATACTTTTGCTTCAAATAGCTATGATGAAATTGATGTAGAGGAGAAGATAGTCTTATACAAATTAAACAATATAGTGGATCTATTGAAAAGCGGTGATAACGAAATTACTTATCATTGGACAGACTTAGATGGGATTAACCGAAGTGTAGATTTAGTCATCTCTGTAAATAATAATCAGATTCTATCTGTAGAAGAAAAAAATATTTCTTCAGATGAAGAGTTAAATACTATTAAAAACTCAATTAACAAGAAAGATCCTAGAATTAGTATTCTATCAACAGAATACCCACAAGTTTCATATAAGTTAAATGGAGGGATGACTAGTTCGCAATTTGTAAATACCCATGCATTTAACAGACATAAATACGAACAGGGTGCAAGTTCATCCTGTAGTAGAACTCGATACGCAAGGGATGTCGGTGTGAAGGCTATAAGAGAATCAACGGTTGCACAATATGATGAAAAATATAGTACATCAAGTCCAGCTACAACTGTATATATCAAAAGATATAGGACTGCTTCTCTTTTGAGTATGCAAATAACTGAAAATAATAATAGGTACACTCCGTATCACCGTGTAATTAATAATTATAGCGATCCTACATTAAGTACACATCATCCATTATGTGTGTAATAGTTAGCGGAGTTAGTTAATATGCGTATACAAAACCAGATTATTGTTGAATGGACAATTGCGAAACATTATGACGATGTCCCGTTTGGGGAGAGACTTGGACGGGTTTTGAAATTGCAGAATGAATTACTCAAAGAAGGAGAGGCATTAGAAATACATCAAGTTACTTATATAGGTGAAATTGATAAGGAAAAAGTATATATAATAATTTTAAATATAATACCAGAAAGTGTTTGATTGGAGAAAATTATTTATAATCCACTAAAAGGGTTACTTCAAGGTACTCTTTTGAAGTTATTGACGGTTAGGTTGAGATTAGAAAACAATTATCATTAAATAACAACAGGTATTATTAAACGTATCTTTTGTATAGGATATTTAAAAAGATCATACTGCATGGAGAAGATGATTTCTGTTTTCGACGAGGACACTGAAAAAGTCCAAAAGAAAACAAAAGCGATTGTGAAAAAACGGATTTAGGTTTTCACAATCGCTTTTTCTTTCATTTCTCTCATTATTGTATAAGTGAACTGAAATTAAGTCGTACAAAAATAATAAAGATGTACAAAAAGCTTCCAAAACCTTCATATAGAATGCATCTGATTGGAAGTAGCGATTTTTTGACGAAACTTTTTGTATAACTTTATTTTCTCGTTGAAATTTTCTAGGTGAGCAAATCAAGATTTATGAGAGTCATTTTTGTACAACTTTATTTTCAGAGAACAAAGGGAATGATTAATGAAAGAATCTACAAATCTAATACATCTTCGCAAAATAGTAATTAGCGCTAGTAGAGTTGTTTTTATAAAACGCCTAAACCCTTGATGTTAAAGGATTTAGGCATTCTTTTTGGTTATTTGATACAAATGGAAACTGTGGTTAAGGATCATTAGAACTGAACTATCACTATTTACGTTTTCCAAACCATTTATGCCATATTTCCTGAAACAATATAATTCGCTTAATCATTAGTGCATAGCCAAAAGCTAGGCCAACGTAGGTATACGGATATATCGGTAATCCAGTGATAAGATTGGCAATTACTAAGTAAGTTAATGCTACTGGTAGACATATGCCTAAAATATTGGCGTAAAACTTAACTCTATGGAAATCCATAATTTCTCCCCGCTTATGTGTAAATATTTACCCACCATTTCTTAACATCGTAATAAAAACTAAAAAGATTCACCTTAGGATAGTTATATTCTTTCTTTGATGTCTTAGAATAGGTGAGGATTAAAATGCATGTAAATATATTGTCTGAAATCTTAATGGTTTTTAAACCCGGGTTATTACTTCTTTTCGGCGACAAAAGAGAAAGAATTGAGTTAGTCATATAAAAGTTATTAAATACATTCTTGTTAAAGTTTAATGCCCCAAAATTAGCAAAGTCAACAGTAACTAGTATCGTTAACTTAGTGAATGTAATATTCCTATTGAAGAACTTCGAAAGATATTTTATCTTGTATTAAGAATTTTCAAAAGGATTATATGGTACACTTTTTAAAAAAAAGGGATATATTGGTGGAGGAATTATGTCATGCGAATAGCTAAACACGTAATAGATAATTATATATTTGAAATTCCCTTAGGGCTTAATAAAACAGATATTATAAATTTAAAACGTGTTACCGAAAAGGGAACATATAAATGTGCATTTTGTGGTGGAAGAGTAAGAATTGAATCTGGAGATGTTAAAGGTACTTACTTTTCTCATTTTAAAGATGAATCCTGTATCGCAAATGCATCTAAACTAGAAAAAGCATACCTTACTTATAAAAATCAAATTATGCGTGAAGAACCTAAACAACAAATTGTTGTTTCTTTGTTAAAGAACGAATTGGAAGGTTTGAAAAAAATCTATTCGCATTTGAAAGTAGATTTAGGTTATAACATTCCAATATTCCAAACTCATTTACCTGACGTAGTAGTTGAACTTGGTGAAGGAAAGAAAAAATATGCAATGTCTGTGGTTACAAAAATTAACAAAGAATCTGATTTAGAGTTATCAGAGACATTAAAAAAACGGAATCAATATTTTATTAAACTTGGTTTTGAGCCAATATGGTTTGTTGAAAGGAGTCATGAGGCAAGAGAATATAGATCCCGAGAAATTGTTTTTTGGGAATCTGAAAAAAATATATTGCAACAGAGTAAGGAAGATAAAGAGTGGACAAGATTCTTAAAAGATCTAACCCCCTCTGCTCTCCGTTTAAGTGAAATACTAGGGATAAAAAAAATATTAAAATCACTAACTGTACAGAGCATTATGTACTTATCACCGAAAGACAACGGAAAGTTTTTAATTTATCGTTTTATCGAAGAGTTAGAAACTAATCCCTGTCGGGCATATCTTATCAATGAACCATACGAAATGACTATGGGAGAAGCTCTTAGTATTCATGAAAACGAGTTCTTGTTTGCGGTGAGCGAAAAAGAGAAAAAGGGTAGAGAAGTTTTTAATGAATTATATAAGGAAGCAGAAAAAAACATAAAAGCTGAAATTGAGGTACAAAAACCTGAAAGAGAAAAAGTACTAACGGGGAAAGATGAGAGAGCTAATATACATAGTAATGTCGAGAATCTAACAATTTCACAAAGACAAAAAAGTATTCCAACTGGAGCAGTACTAGCAGAAGTTACTGCAGTTACTGAATATACAGATTATCTAAATTCATTCTCGTTGGAAACTGAACTTAATAAAATGACTAAAGAAGAGAAGTTTATCTTTAATAACTTAATAGAAAAATATAATCTTACTCGTGAGAATTATCCTGGATTATGTAAGGTAGCTTTGAAAAAGGGAAAATATATACATACGCCCCATACCTTATGGCAGCTGTGGATTCTTGATCAAATATTAACGACATTTCGGGGAAAACAATTAACAGCAAAAATGCTCTATCAAGAGATTAATTCTCAATTTAGATTTGACTATAAATTTAAAAGTAAATGGGATTTACTCCTGTACGAATATTTATTGCTATTAGAGGATATCGGTTTATTAAGAACAATAAAGCGTTCTATAGTTATTGATGTTAATACAGTATTTTCTGTGCAGCTAGAAACACTTCCTTTGATAAATGACTTTAAAATGAATAGCTATATTGCTTTTTATTATTCTCAATACTTTGATGAAGATTCCCAAGTTCTTGATGAAGTTAGAAAAATAGAGGTAAGAAAGGCATATGAAAATTACAAAGCTATATTAACTTCTCTATGAACTAACTTAATTAGATATAGATAAGATTGAAGTATTCAAGGATAGCAATTAGGTAATATAAAAATCATTTGGAAATGGCTTGTTATTTACAGGATGAGCTATGGATAGATTAGAAACGTATTTTGTTGCCATAAAGTTCAAAGATTGAAGGAAAGTATATATGGTATGAAGATAATTTGGGAAAAGTTAACAATGGTATTGTACAATTAAATATGAATCTAGTTCTAAGTTAGTAAAGAATAAGTGAATTAAGGTGATAATATGGCTAAAAGAAAGAAGAAAAATGAATCAATAGAGGAAATCTTTGGGATAGTGCTAGTAATCCTAATATTAGGAATATATTATCTGACAAAATCTTGGACAATTGCTGGAGTTTTCGGTGGGATCTATTTCGTAAGTGTGCTTATTATTTTAGCAATAGTTGCGAACAAACGAAAAGAAAGACTACGTGCTTCAGGTATTACAGAAATTGATAAAATGAGTGGATTACAATTCGAAAAATTCCTAGTTTTGCTTTTTCAGGACTTAGGCTATTCAGTCAAGACAACACCAACCACAGGTGATTTTGGTGCTGATTTAGTTTTAAATAAAGTCAATCGAACAATTGTAGTTCAAGCAAAGAGATATTCAAAAAGTGTCGGGATTAAAGCTATTCAAGAGGTATTGTCAGCAGTTGTTTATTGCAAAATAGAAGTGCAGACTAGTGCAAAGAATTTGT
>NZ_JPVO01000031.1 GCF_000772955.1 Ureibacillus sinduriensis BLB-1 = JCM 15800
TAAGAGAAAAATATCCTAAAAGTTGGTTATTGACTTTTAGGATATTTTTTTCATTTTCTTAAGATATTTAATTTGATATTAATTACTATTACCATTAAAGGCTCACCAAGTAGGAAGATGAAAAACGTACAAATTTCAAGATTTATTAAATCTTGAAATTTTGTATGTTTTACTCGGGTAGCAACACTGTTTTTACTTGTTGTACAAATTTTGCTATGTTTAAAAAGTTAAATAAAGGAAACCTTAAATAATAGGAAAAAGGAGGACAACAACATGAAACAATCTGAAATGCAGCAATTAAAAGATACACTATTAGAAGAACTGAAAGATTTAAAAGAAGGCCTTGAAACGCATGATGATATTGAACGCACTGAACTATCGAATTATGATAACCATCCAGGTGACAATGCTACTGAATTAACAACACAGCTGCTGGAGTATGCTATGGATGATTTTAAACAAGAAAGTATAGATAAAATTGAAGCAGCTTTGGAAGCAATGGAAAATGGCACATATGGTGAATGTAAAGTTTGTCATGAAGAGATTCCTTTCGATCGTCTGGAAGCGGTCCCAACAACACTAACTTGTGTCGAGCACAGCCAAGAGAAGGTAGACATGGAAACTCGACCGGTGGAAGAGGAAATTATGAATGAGCTCACACATAAATCATTAAAAGCTGTGGACTTCGAGGATGGCTCTGGGGAATTTCCTTCATCCGATAGCCCACAGGATGTCCCACAGGAAGTGATCCACCAAAATAATCAAGAAACAACTATACGGGATCAATTTCAATAACTATATTCTTTTCATCAAGAAATATGGAATTCATCCCACCATATCTTATACAATATAGTTATTCTGAATTGGTGGGGGATACATGAATATTATTGATTTGCATTGTGATGTTTTAGATAAATTAACGCGGCTGGAGAATGCGAATTTCCGAAATGATGCTAGATTAAGTGCAAGTTTGGAGAAGTTGATAGCAGGAAATGTTAAGGTGCAGGTTTTTGCAATCTTTGTGCATGCAGACCTTCCTGAAAATGAGAAATTCCTGGCCGCAGTACGACAAATTGAAGCTTTCCATACTAAAGTGTTATGCGAGCCAGAAATGGTTCACATAACCGAATGGACGCAACTAAACGAACTGGAAGAAGGACAAATTGGAGCCATTTTAAGTCTAGAAGGCTGCGATTGCATCGGGGAAGACCTACAAAAGTTGGAGCATATACTGAATGCAGGTGTGAAATTGGTTGGTCTAACATGGAATCATGAAAATGGTGTTGCATTTGGTGCTTCCGAAGATCCTTTGAAAGGGTTAAAACCTTTTGCCAAAGAGGTTGTCCAATTGCTAAATGAACGGGATATCATTGTCGACGTTTCCCATTTGAATGAGCAGGGTTTTTTTGATTTGCTGCCGTTAGCCAAAAAACTTATTGCCAGCCATAGTAATGCCAGGGCTATTTGCGACCACTCGAGAAACTTAACGGATACGCAAATCAAGGAATTAGTGAAGCATGGTGGCAGGATGCATGTCGTCTTTTACCCGCCATTTATTGAAAATGGAAAAGAACATACGTCCATCGGGTATTTAGTGAAACATGTAGAACATATTGCCTCACTCGTTGGAATACAGAACATTGGATTTGGCTCTGATTTTGATGGGATGGATTATTCAATTGAAAAGTTGGCAAATGCCGGGGAGTACGAAAACTTTATTAGAGCCCTGTTGAAAACTTTTACCTATGAAGAGGTTTCTATGATGGCACATCGAGGGTTCAATCGGTTTGTAAATAATAAAAACTTGGCGCGAGAGTAATTGCTCTCGCTTTTTCATTGTTTAAATTGCCCAGTAATTATAGATAGAAAAGAAAATGAGGAAACAATATCGATATGGTATATGTGAAAAAAGTGATATGATAGAATAGATAAAGTAAACCAAAAACACACATAAACATTTTCATTATATAGTGGAAAATCGAATCTCTCGCTATTTTTAGCGGAGAAAATACTATATTAGCAAATAAAAGGCATAAAGTTAAGCCAAGTTTTCTAGGTAAAATAACTGCCTTTGATGGAGGGAAATTCGATGCATCAGAAGTGGTTATATACCACTGAAGTAGAAGTGGAAACAATTAATTCAAGATTATCCTTCTATATTGAAACGATAGAGGTAAGTAGATTATCTGCTTTAGCATTTTTTGCTGCTGGCGAATCATGTTATAAGGGGCAACGCTTTTTTTGGCAAAATCGTGAAAAAACATTTACGTTGGTTGGTCTTGGGCATGCGTTTAAAATTGAAAATAATAAAGACGATGACCGTTTTGACTATATAGAAAAGCAATGGAAAGCTTTAACGAAAAACATTGTTAAGGAAGAAAGAGAACCTCAACCGATTCTGTTTGGCGGGTTTACCTTTGATCCCAAGGATGACAAAAAAGGAGAATGGGACGGCTTTCCGCAAAGCTTCTTTTCGGTAGCTACATATCAACTAGTCATACGCAATGATAAAGCATATATCAGCATTCATTTGATTACGGATAAAGAAGATAGTCTTGGGGACTTTGAACTGTTACGGAAAGAGCGAGATCAATTAATTCATGCTGCGCAAGTAAGAGAGTTGAAAACCTATACAAAACCGACTATGACGAATTATCGCGAACCATATAAAAAAGAGTATATGGAGACTATTACAACTGTTACAAATTTAATTAAAGCCAAAGAAGCAGAGAAAGTCGTAATAGCGAGGTCACTTGAACTGGAGTTCGAGGATAAAGTCAGTTCGCCGCAAGTATTATCGCATGTGGTAAATGAACAGCCAGAGAGCTATTTATTTGGCTTGGAGCATGAACATCTGCTGTTTTTTGGCGCATCCCCCGAACGATTGGTGAAAGTGGAAGATGGAAAAGCCTTCTCGTCCTGTGTCGCGGGTTCCATTAAACGAGGCGAAACTGCCGAAGAAGATAAGCTTCTCGGAGATAGCTTATTAAACGATGCGAAAAATTTGGGAGAACATCAATATGTTGTTGAAATGATTGCAAATACCTTTGAAAAAAATTGTATCCAATATACTGTACCAAAACAGCCAAAGCTTTTAAAAATACGTGATATTCAACATTTATATACACCAGTCGAAGGGAAGTTGTCACAAGACGCTACCATCCTGCAACTTGTAAAACTGCTTCATCCAACACCAGCTTTGGGAGGGGTGCCACGTCAAGGAGCAATGAAAATCATTCGTGATAATGAGGCGATGAACCGTGGATTATATGCCGCACCACTAGGCTGGATTGATGCAGAGGGAAATGGCGAATTTGCAGTAGCTATTCGTTCCGCGGCATTAAAGGACAATAAAGCTTACTTATATGCTGGTGGAGGCATCGTTGCCGATTCCGAACCAAACTCAGAGTACGAAGAGACATTAGTTAAATTCCGTCCGATGTTGCGCGCTTTAGGAGGACAGTTACATGAATGAACGTGAAATATTAACGAACTATGTATATAAAATGGTTGCATCGCTTATGCAAAATGGCGTAGAGGATGTCGTGATTAGTCCGGGTTCCAGATCAACACCCCTAGCGTATGCATTTGCGTCGACGAAAAATATGTCAATCTACAGACAAGTAGATGAACGCTCAGCAGCTTATTTTGCTCTTGGAATTGCAAAAGCAAAAGCAAATCCTGTGGTTCTTCTTTGTACTTCAGGTACTGCTGCCGCAAATTATTATCCTGCTATTGTAGAGGCGAAATACGCCCGGGTACCATTGATTGTCATTACTGCGGATCGGCCTCATGAGTTGCGTGAGGTCGGTGCGCCCCAAGCGATTAATCAAATATCCCTTTACGGTGAACGTGTAAAGTGGAGTGCCGAGTTTCCAATACCGGATGAAGGGAAAATGACATTGCCTTACATAGAACGCCATATAGCTAGAGGTGTCAGTATAGCGACAACTGCCCCATTTGGACCAGTGCATTTTAATGTGCCATTCCGTGAGCCTTTACTCATTGATTTTCAAGAGGAGCTGCCAAAACAAACATTTCAAAATAGCTTTGTAGGACGGATAGCACCGTCAGAACAGGCAGAAGATATATTGACTTCGATTATTAATCAAACTAAAAGAGGGTTTATCATTGTGGGGGAACTAGCCCTGGGTATCGACTTAGAGCAAGTGTGGGCATTTATTCGCAAATTGAAATGGCCAGTCTTAGTGGAAAGCCTGTCAAATCTAAGAACCAATGTTCCAACAGATTGCAGGCAATACATTGTTTCTACATATGACGCGCTATTAAGAAGCACAATCTTTAAACAGCAGGTCGTAGCCGATACAGTTATTCGTTTTGGGGCGCAGCCGGTTTCAAAATTCTTGACGAACTTCTTGATGGAAACATTGCCAACAAATTATATTGTCGTTGATGAAGATCCAATGTTCCGTGATTCAACAGCTGTTTCAACTCATTTTATCCATGCAACCATCGGGGAGTGGATCAGTAGAATAAATATAGATAATACAGTGTTTAGTGAAGAATACTTAAGGCATTGGCGCCAAAGTGAGGATCTTGCTGTTAAACACATTTGTTCATACCTTGAATTTGAGCAAGATGAAGGTGCGGCAGTACGTTACTTGATCGAAAACTTACCAGACAAAAGTGATCTTTTTGTTAGCAGTAGTATGCCGATTCGTGATATTGACACCTTCTTATTGCCAACCACAAAAGATATCCAAGTTTTTGCCAACCGGGGCGCCAATGGAATCGATGGAGTGGTATCCACTGCTATCGGCTTCAGTGAGGCGAGAAAAGATCGAGAAATGTATTTATTGATTGGTGATTTAGCCTTTCTGCACGATGTCAACGCATTAATAGCAACACGATACCAGCATTGTAAAATCAATATCATTGTCTTTAATAATGATGGCGGGGGAATATTCTCCTATCTCGCTCAATCGACCGTCAAGGAATACTATGAGGATCTGTTCGGTACTCCTACCGCATTGACTTTCTCGGATGTTGCCAAAATGTATGAAATGGAGTATGTCGGAATTCAGGAATTCAATGAGATCGAAAAAATAATGGAACCAAAAAATAATCCTCTGCGCCTCATTGAAATTTTTACGGACCGGCAGCAAAACGTTGCAAGCCATCGAAAGCTTTGGCAGCATATCCATGAGGAGTTGGAGCAATGAACCTTCAGGCCCGTGGAATGAATGTAAATGTTCGAATTTGGAATGGCGATTTAGAGCAAACTATTGTTATGCTTCATGGGTTTACCGGTAGTACAGCAACTTGGGAGGATGTAGCAATCTCTATAACCGACTACAGAATTGTTGCAATTGATTTAATCGGACATGGTCAAACAGGTTCACCACTGGAAACGGCAGCCTATACAATGGAAGAGCAAATTTTGCAATTGAATGA
This sequence comes from Ureibacillus sinduriensis BLB-1 = JCM 15800, assembly GCF_000772955.1. Lineage (GTDB taxonomy): Bacteria > Bacillota > Bacilli > Bacillales_A > Planococcaceae > Ureibacillus > Ureibacillus sinduriensis. The sequence goes on from NZ_JPVO01000031.1 coordinate 5,416, forward strand.
AATCTTGCAACAGCTTGATCTTCATAAAGTGATATTACTTGGTTATTCTATGGGCGGAAGGGTTGCATTATCTTATGCGAAATCTTATCCTGATCGAGTTGCACAACTCATTTTGGAAAGTGCCTCACCTGGTCTGAAAACAGAAGGAGAGCGTGCCCTAAGGCGATCCTCGGATGAAAGTCTTGCTGACCGAATTCAAACATATGGCATCGAAGACTTTGTGAACAAGTGGGAGAACATCCCTTTATTTGCAAGTCAAAAAAGGTTGCCTCCTGACGTTCAACAGAAAGTTAGAAAAGAGAGATTGGCACAATCGGAAATCGGGTTAGCCAACAGTTTAAGGAGAATGGGAACAGGTGCACAAACTTCCCTTTGGCCTTATTTGGAACAATTGAGTATGCCGGTTACATTAATAACTGGGGATCTTGATGAGAAGTTTTGCAACATAGCGGGAGAAATGCAAGCATTGTTACCAAGTGCCCAACACACCATAGTGAAAAATGTTGGTCATGCAATTCATGTGGAAAATCCTGAGCAATTTGCTACAATAGTAAAGGATGCTATAAAGATTCAAAAGTTAACATGACTATGTAACTTACAGCCGTAAAAATAGAAACATTCCTTAAAAAAATAGGAAGACCTATTGGCCAAATCTTAATGCATAATAGAAACAAATACAGGGGGTATAAAAATGACTCGTGAATGGACAAGTTTACATACTTACGAAGATATCAAGTATGAATTGTATAACGGGATTGCGAAGATTACGATTAACCGTCCGGAAGTTCGCAATGCATTTCGTCCAAAAACTACTGCAGAATTAATCGATGCATTCACTCGTGCTCGTGATGATGAGCGAGTTGGCGTAATCATCTTGACTGGTGAAGGAGAACTTGCATTCTGCTCGGGCGGAGATCAAAAAGTACGTGGCCATGGTGGATATGTAGGAGAAGATAATATCCCACGCTTGAATGTACTGGATCTTCAAACATTAATCCGTAAAATTCCAAAACCTGTAGTTGCAATGGTAGCTGGTTATGCTATTGGTGGAGGTCACGTACTCCATATCGTATGTGACTTAACTATCGCTGCTGAAAATGCTCGCTTCGGTCAAACAGGACCTCGTGTGGGATCATTTGATGGTGGTTACGGTGCAGGTTACTTAGCGCGTATCGTTGGCCATAAGAAAGCGCGTGAAATTTGGTTCTTGTGCCGTCAATACAATGCACAAGAAGCGCTTGATATGGGATTAGTCAATACGGTTGTACCGTTGGAGCAATTAGAGGACGAAACGGTTAAATGGTGTGAGGAGATTCTGGAATTGTCACCAATGGCACTGCGTTTCTTAAAAGCTGCTTTCAATGCGGATTCTGATGGCTTGGCAGGTATACAACAATTGGCAGGAGATGCAACTCTTCTTTACTATACATCCGACGAAGCAAAAGAAGGTCGCGATGCATTTAAAGAAAAACGTAAACCGGACTTCGGTCAATTCCCAAGATTCCCTTGATTAACAACACTACAAAAGCAAGAGAAGGTAATTCTTCTTTTGCTTTTTTTTGTGTATAGAGTTGATAACGAGTTAAATACTAGTGATATATATGTATTAAGGAGAGATGAAAAAATGAAACATTCTCCTAACTTCCAAAACGCCAAAAAGGATTCATCCATTGATTATCAATTACTTTTTAAGTTGAATACAGATGCCATATTCATTATTGATCATTCAGGTGAAATTCATCATGGAAATGCTGCTAGCGAGAACATTAGTGGTTACTCCATAAATGAATTAAGAAATCAGTCCATTCTTACTCTTATAGAAAATAAAGAACATGCTAAAGCCCATTTTCAAGATATCCTGAGCGGCCTTATGACAGAAACTCGTATACAATTACTGCAGAGAAGCGGGAACATGATCAATTGTTTGGTGAAATGCATTCCTCTTGATGTATCCGATTTCAAAAAAGGATTTTTTTTAATATTCAAGGATATGTCACTGTATGATTCTTTGGATAGTAAATTTCGAGAAACTGAACTTAATTTCCAGATTATCGCTGAAAATGTTCAAGATGTCATTATTTTAATGAATGAACAGAGAGAATACCTATATGTCTCTCCTTCAAGCAAGAACATGTTTGGAGTGGAAAATAAAACAGTAGAAAAATTACTGCAAAACAATTCATTTTTCTATAATCATCCAGATGACACTGAGCTTTTGGAGCGGAGTTATATTGATGCAAAGAAAACAGGAAAACCTTTCCGAATCGTCATAAAGATTCTCCATAAAGAAAAAGGATGGGTTTATGCTGAGGTGAAGGGAACTCCTGTATATGATGATGACAACAAATTCAGGCAAATGGTATTGGTTGTGAGTGATATTTCGGCGCAAAAGGAAAAACTGGACAGGTTAGAGTTTTATGCTTATCATGATCCCTTAACAGGTTTGCCAAATCGAAGATATTTTGAAAAGCGTTTGAGGGAATCGATTGAAAAACTAAATATAAAAGGGCAAATCTTTACTTTGATTTTATTTGATATTGATGATTTCAAGAAAATCAATGACAGCTGGGGACATGAAATTGGGGACCAAGTGATACAGGAGGTTGCCAATCGCACTCAACAAGTAATAGAACATGGGATAGCAGCAAGACTTGGCGGCGATGAATTTATCGTGCTTCTTTATAATTGCATGGAAGTAGAAGAAGTGAAAACGGTTATTCATAAACTACAAAAGGAAATTTCCAGGGACATCGTTGCAGGGAGAAATACGATCGCCATCACGAACAGTATTGGTGCAACCATTTGCAGGAACAAGTATAAAAGTGAAACTTATTATTTCAAAAGTGCCGATGTTGCCCTTTACGAGGTTAAGCAAAAAGGAAAAAACCAATACCAAATTAATTATTCATAATCATTATGTCTATTGGCGGAATACAACTTTTCCTAACCATTTGCTCTATTCACTAAGAAGAGGCTTCTATAACGATCAGCCTCTTCTTTTTAGTTTGACCATTTCCCAATTAGAGTTAAAATAAGGGTGCAAGAATTGGAGGAATGACAATGTATCCAAATTGGATTTTACAGCGTGCACAATTAACGCCTCACCGAACTGCCTTAAATTTTGAAGGCCAAATTTGGACTTTTGAAAAACTTAAAAAAATATCGATTGAAAGGGCAGAACAGCTAACCGCATTGGGCATCAAGCCGAAAGAGCGTGTGGCAATCATGGGTCCCAGTCAACCACGCCTCATTTTTATGATGTATGCTTGTATGCACCTTCAATGTGAAATGGTAATGTTAAACCGTAAGTTATCGAAACACGAACTGGAATATCAAATAAAAGATGCTCAAGTTGAAAAAGTACTCGTGGATGATGAGGATAATTCGCTTTTGCCTGACCACCAGAAACCTCTTTTGTTTTCTGAAGTGGAAAGTTCAATGAGAAAACCATTCGAAATCGAAAAAGAATGGTCTTTGGATCAAACTATCTCCATCATGTATACATCCGGTACTACGGGATATCCAAAGGGAGTGCGTCAGACAGCCGGAAATCATCAAGCAAGCGCTTTGGCTTCTGTTTTAAATATTGGCTTAACAGAAGAGGATGTATGGCTATGTGCAGTGCCATTATTTCATATTAGCGGTTTTTCGATATTAGTTCGTTCTTTACTTTATGGAAATGCTGTGAAGCTTTATAAAAAATTCGACGAGGAGGGTGCTGTCGAGGATATTGCAAATGGCACAGTCACACATATGTCTGCGGTAGCTGTCATGTTGCAGCGTGTGATACAAGGACTGGAAGAGAGAGGTTTAAGAGCTTCCCCCAAGTTTAAATTACTCCTGGCTGGTGGAGGTCCTGTTCCGGAAAATTATATTGAACGGGCGCATCGCTTAAAATTGAAGGTTTCCCAAACTTATGGAATGACAGAAACCTCGTCTCAAACGGCTACCTTATCAAATGAAGATGCATTAAGAAAATTAGGCTCTGCCGGGAAACCACTATTCTTTAATCAAATTAAAATAGCGGGAGCCTTGTCGCCGAGGGAAATGGGAGAGATTTTAATCCGTGGACCACATGTGACGCCGGGATACATAGGGCATTTCTCAGAGAAGGGTGCCACGGCTGATGGTTGGTTACATACTGGCGATATTGGTTACTTAGATGAAGAGGGCTATTTGTTTGTGGTGGATCGTCGGTCAGATTTAATTATTTCTGGTGGGGAAAATATTTACCCTGCCGAGATAGAAAATGTCCTTTTGAGCCATGAGGCAGTTCAAGAAGCAGGTGTCTGTGCCTTGGCAGACGAAACATGGGGGCAAGTTCCGGCAGCGTTTATTGTATTGAAATCGGATGCAGAGGAGTCCGAGCTGATGCAGTTCTGTACAGAAAGATTGGCGAAATATAAAGTGCCTAAGCATTTCCACTTTGTACCGGCGCTTCCTCGGAATGGTTCGGATAAATTAATGAGAAGAAAACTGAAAGATTTGTTGAAGTAAATAAAAAGGTTCCCCTCAAATGATTGAGGGGAACCTTTTTGGTTATTAATTATTCAATGCTTGTTTTAAAGTTTCAATATTTTTTTCCATAAGAGTGAAGTATGTCTCACCATTTTTGATATCTTCTTCAGTCAATACGCTTAAATTATGTAATTCAAGCGAATCGGCCCCGACTTCATTCTGAATAACCGCGGATAGCTTTGAAGATACATTTTGTTCAAATAAAATATATGAAACCTGCAACATTTCAGCTTGATCAACAATTTCAGTTAGTTCTTTCTGTGATGGCTCATTTTGTGAATTGATTCCTGCAATGGCGATTTGCTCTAACCCATATTGCTTGGCGATATAGCCAAATGATGCATGAGAAACAAAGAAAGTCTTTGATTTAGCTTCAGATGCCATTTGTTCAAACTGTTGGTCCAATGATTCCAATTCACCAATCAACTCGTCATAGTTTTCATTAAGCGATTCTTCTTGTTCGGGAAGAGCGGCAACAAGCTCATCTTTAATCGCTCCTGCTAAATTTTGCGCAATAATCGGGGATAGCCAAACATGAGGATCGATATCGCCGTGGTTATGTCCTTCATGCCCCTCTTCATCATGGCTATCGTGATGTTCACCCTCATGGTCGTGGGCTTCATGATTTTCTTCCTCGTGGCTGTGTTCTTCTTCCACTGAAGCATTTAACATGTCGTCTGTAATAACATCAGATGTGGCAACAAGTTTTACATTTTCATTCGCTAAAGTATTTTTAGCCTTTTCAACAAATCCCTCTAAACCTAAACCGATATAGAAAAACAGGTCGGCATCAGCCAGGGACATCATATCTGCCTGTGTTGGTTCAAATGTATGTTCATTTGTACCTGGTGGATAGATGGAAGAAACATTGACGTACTCTCCACCGATACGCTCTGCAAAGTAGCTTAAAGGATAAACTGTTGTATAAATGTCGATCTTGTTGGAATCTTCTTCCTTATTAGTGGGTGCTTTTTTTGTAGTGGATGCCTCATTATTGGCCGTTGTATTTGTTGTGCTATTACATGCTGTCAATCCAAGGAAAAGAGCAGCGGTCAATAGTAAAAAAGATAATTTTTTCAAATGATATCAAACCTTTCTAAATAGTAACTATTACTATTTGCGTTTTCAACATTCTCAATAATACAGGAAGAAGCGAAAAAAGACAATTAGAAAATCAATATTTTTTAAAATTACTTATAAGCATAATGAAAGGCCTTCGAATTATTTTTTCTTCGAAGGCCGTTTTTCTGGAACAGGGTCAAAGCCGCCTGGGTGAAAGGGTTGGCATTTTAATATTCTTTTAGTAGTTAAGTAAAAGCCCTTTATCGCTCCGTGTTTCTGGAATGCCTCTAGCCCGTATTGAGAACATGTGGGATAAAAGCGGCATGTCGGAGGGGTAACAGGGGAGATTACGCGGCGATAAAATTTAATGAGCCAAATAAATGGATATTTCACTATGTATTTCCTCACTATTCTCCGGTTTTGTTTAAACTTTTTATCGATTTCTTAAATATAAACTTAACATAATATAATGAGACAACCATAAAATAGTTGCAGTAATAGGACTTACCTCTATTGATCATTATAAATCAAGAAAGCGAAGGGTGCATGCTTTTCTAACAATCATAAGGCAGTTTATATAGTGGAATGTTTTAAACGAACTTATAACGGTTATAGTAATTATGTCGAATCAATTGAAAAAGGCAAATAAAGTTTCATTGTTAAAATTTAAAAAGAGGTGGATAATATGGCAAACAAACCATTGGTAGATCTTCTAAATGAACTAGTTGCAACTTCATCAGTACTTTATACAAAACTTCATAATTATCACTGGTATGTAAATGGTCCTTCGTTCTTTACGCTCCATGCAAAATTCGAGGAGTTCTATAATGAAGTCACATTGAATTTGGATGAAATTGCGGAACGTATTTTAACAAAGGGCAGTAAACCGGTTGCCACTTTGGCGGAGCATTTGGAAATGTCCCATATTAAAGAAGCAACTGGCGCGGAAACAACGGAAGAGATGGTTGAAACAACTATCAGTGATTTCAAAACCATTATGGGCTTCCTGAAAGAAGCTATGCAGCAAGCGGCAGAAGAAGGCGATGATCGAACAGAAGATATGCTGAATGCTATGACTCAAAGCTTTGAAAAACATGTTTGGATGCTATCTGCGTTCCTTGGTACTTCGGAGCGATAACCATACATTGCTATATTAACTTGACCCAAAATTTCCATGTGAATGGTTTTGGGTCTTTTTAATACAGTTTTATGCAGTAAGGATTCAAGATGCATAGTTCAGATTTTTTCGCTGCATACTGTTTGAAAAGGAGTTGATCACAATCGATACAACAACAATTTATGTTTCTGTCGCTAATCAGTCTTACAGTTATCTACCACTGGGCTTACCTTGTGAATTTAAGTTGCAATTAGAAGAACAGAAAGCACTTTTATTTGAAAAATTATTTCTGCAGTTAAATTCTTTGGAATTTGATAATATAGTTCGAGCACATTTACCTTATATCCCATATCACCTGGATGAATCAAATGATGAAATTGATAATCGTATGAAGAAAATCTATGCTCTCATTCATGAGTTTGGTGATGAACACACGAAAGAATTCGTTGAACAATTACCTTATTTCCATTGATTCCAAAACATCCCTTAGCTAGACTATTACTATAAAGGAAGTGGCTTAGGGATGTTTACTTTTATCGATCAAAACGGTTATAAGTGTGAGTTGAGTTTTAATCAGCACCACTCTTTTGAAATTGAACCCAAACATGTACTGGTGTTCGTACTATACAAAGGAAAATGGCTATGTACTATCAATAAAAAAAGAGGCATAGAATTTCCTGGTGGTAAAGTAGAAGTAGGTGAAACGTTGGAAGATGCTGCAATTCGTGAAGTTTATGAAGAAACAGCTGTTCAAATTTCTGATTTGAAATGGTTTGCCCACTACGTTGTTCATGAAACACCTCCTTTTTGTAAAGCTGTTTTTACAGGAAGAGTCGTGAAAATTGATGAGTTCATACATGAACATGAAACATTGGGAATGACTTGGTTAACTACCGAAGAGTTGGCGAATCATCCTTCTTTAAGTTTCTATATGAAAGATGATGGCATGAAAAAGATGCTGCTGGAGGTGAAGAATCATGAAAGACAATGGTAGTATTGAATTGGTCAGAGGATATCCTTCACCAAATCCAAATGTCACCATGCAAGAGATCATTTATTGGTCGCAAGGACTTCGGGTGAAAGGATTATTAGCGAAACCGAAAAAAGAGGGTCAGTATGAAGCATTGCTTTATTTGCGCGGCGGTCTTCAGTCGATAGGGATGGTGCGACCATCAAGGATAGCGCAGTTCGCAAGCCAGGGATTGGTTGTCTTTGCCCCGTATTACCGCGGTAATCGAGGAGGCGAAGGCCGCGATGAAATGGCGGGTGACGACCGATTTGACGCAGTAAATAGTGTAGAACTGCTCAAGACATTCGCCAATGTAAAGGAAGTGCATTTATTCGGTTTTTCCCGAGGCGGGTTGATGGCATTATGGACGGCTATTTTAAGGGATGATATTAAATCCGTTGTCACATGGGCCGGTGTATCAGACGTGACATCCATGTACATGGAACGTGTGGATATGAGGAGGACGTTAAAAAGGATTATCGGGGGTTCTCCAAATAAAGAGCAAGAAAAGTATGACGAAAGAAACCCAATCTTGAAAGCACAGATGATTAACGCTCCGGTACTTATTATTCATGGCACAGAAGATGAGAATGTTAGTATTGAACAAAGCTATGATCTGGAGCAGGCTTTAATAAAAGAAAAAAAACAGGTAGAAACATGGTTTTCTTCAGGTTTAACCCATTACTATCCGCCACACATCAACCGACAAACCGTAAGAGCTCTATCTGAATGGATGAAAATGAAATAAGAAAAGCGGACGTCTCTTTTTAGAGACAGTCCGCTTTTATTTTGCCAAAATTTTAAGCTAATGGTCCACCTTTTTTCAGAATTTCTTCTGATACATTGGAGAATTTTTTGAAGTTTTCCTTGAATAGGTTGGCCAGGAATGATGCCTTTTGATCATAAGCTTCTTTGTCTGCCCAGGCAGCACGAGGATCTAGTACTTCACTTGGTACTCCTTCAACAGCTGTTGGGATGTGCAAGCCAAAGATAGCATCCTGAGTAGTCTCTACATTGTTTAACTTACCATCGATTGCAGCTCGAACCATTGTACGTGTATAAGAAAGCTTCATTCGAGAACCGACGCCGTATTCTCCACCAGTCCAACCAGTGTTGACAAGGAAGACTTGAGAGCCGTGTTCATCAATTTTCTCACCCAGCATTTCAGCGTAGCGTGTAGCTGGAAGAGGCAGGAATGGTGAACCGAAGCAAGTTGAGAATACAGGTTCAGGAGATGTAACCCCGCGTTCTGTACCTGCCAATTTAGATGTGAAGCCACTTAGGAAGTGGTACATCGCCTGTTCTTTTGTTAATTTACTGATAGGAGGCAGCACCCCAAACGCATCTGCAGTTAAGAATACGATTGTTTTTGGATGGCCTGCAACAGAAGGCATGACGATATTATCAATAAAATGAATCGGGTAGGCAGCACGTGTATTTTCTGTTAATGAACCATCATCGTAATCCGGTATTCGGGAATCCGGGTCTACAACTACATTTTCTAACACTGTTCCAAAACGAATTGCATTATAAATTTCTGGCTCCTTTTCGGCAGAAAGATTGATCGTTTTGGCATAGCAGCCACCTTCAATGTTGAATACACCGTTGTTTGACCAACCATGCTCGTCATCACCGATTAATTTACGGTTCGCGTCCGCCGACAAAGTTGTTTTACCAGTGCCGGATAAACCAAAGAATAGTGCAACGTCCCCAGCTTCACCTACGTTTGCCGAGCAATGCATAGAGAAAATGCCGTTCTCGGGCAATAAGTAGTTCATTATGCCGAAGATGGATTTTTTCATTTCGCCGGCATATTCAGTTCCACCGATTAAAATAATTTTCTTTTCTAGGGAAACAATGATAAATGTTTCAGAATCTGTTCCATCCACTGCTGGGTCTGCTTTAAAGTTTGGAGCCGATACAATAGTAAATTCTGCATTATGGACAGCTAACTCTTCTTTAGTTGGGCGGATGAATAATTGATGACAGAATAGGTTGTGCCATGCGTATTCGTTAATTACTTGAATTTGCAGCTGAGACTCTTTGTCTGCACCGGCATACCCTTTGAATACGAATAGCTCTTCTTTTTCTTTTAAATAATTGATAACTTTTACATATAGATTATCAAACACTTCAGCAGAAATCGGACGGTTGACATTACCCCAGTCGATTTTGTCTTTCGTGCTTTCTTCTTCTACGATATATTTATCTTTAGGAGAACGACCAGTATATTTGCCTGTTTCAGCACTCAATGCACCCTCAGCAGTTAATGTAGCTTCTCCACGTTCTGTAGCTCTTTCCACTAATTGTGGTACGGATAATTGAACTTTAATATTTTCGCCGTTTAATAATTCCTTCAGCTCATTTGCAATTTCTACTGAATTCATCGATTAAATACCATCCTTTTTATAAAATTCCCTAAGAACTGGGAGGTTTGAATATTTTTAAAAAAAGTATAACACATTGAATTAATTAGTCTATACTAATCGCAAAATATTTTTTAAATTATAAAATTTTTAATAGATTTATTTAAAACTGATTGACAAGTAACGATACATTACGTAAGATGAAGACTTGAACGGATACTCTTATCCCGAGATGGTGGAGGGTCAAGGCCCTATGAAACCCGGCAACCTGCATTATTCATTTAATGCGATGGTGCCAACCTGATGCAAGGGAATACCCTTGAACGATAAGAGTGAAAGGTAATGTCATGTAACCACAATTCCTTTTACTCATGCGGCTTAACTTGAGTAAAGGGAATTTTTTTTTCAAATTAGAACACAATGATAAGGATAACATTTCTTTTTATTTTTATCTGCCTTTCTAAATCCATGTATGTGTAGAGGGCCGTCTCAACATTAGAATGTAGTTTTAATATGTCCAGTATTCAGAAAATAAACAGTTAATATTATGTACTGCGACAATTGCAAGTCCGGATTGTTCCTAACTGTTTTATACATAACGATAAAACAAGTACCCGAATTTTCTGTCCATAATCAAGAATTGGGGTACATGGACAAGATAAAGAAAAACAGCTGAAAATTACCGGACTCACGAAGAGCGGGTTTTAACATGGATAAAGAGTACCGTATCAACAAAGAGAAATCTTGCTATATACCTAGGAGGAAACGAAATGACAAATCGTCGACTGTTTACATCAGAAAGTGTAACAGAGGGGCATCCAGATAAAATTTGTGACCAAATTTCTGATGCGATTTTAGATGCAATTTTACGTGAAGATCCAAATGCTCGAGTAGCTTGTGAAACAACTGTGACAACGGGGTTGGTTCTAGTTGCAGGGGAAATTACCACTTCAACATATGTAGATATTAAAGGAATTGTACGTGATACTGTGGCAGAGATTGGCTACACTCGTGGAAAATATGGTTTCGATGCAGAAAATTTGGCGGTATTAGTAGCTATTGGTGAACAGTCTCCAGACATCGCATTAGGAGTGGACCAAGCACTGGAAGCGCGTGAAGGTTCAATGACTGATGCGGATATTGAGGCTATTGGAGCGGGAGACCAAGGTTTGATGTTCGGTTTTGCGTGTAACGAAACACCGGAACTTATGCCGCTTCCTATAAGTCTTGCGCATCGATTGGCGAGACGCCTTACGGAAGTGCGGAAATCGAATGAACTTTCTTATTTGCGTCCGGACGGCAAAACACAAGTAACAATTGAATATGATGAAAGAAACCAGCCGGTTCGTGTGGATACGATTGTTATATCCACTCAACACGATGAAGAGGTTACAATAGAGCAAATTCAAGAGGATATAAAAGAAAAAGTCATTAATGAAGTGGTTCCGGCAAACTTGATCGATGCAGGCACAAAGTACTTTATTAACCCAACCGGCCGTTTTGTGATTGGTGGTCCAAAAGGTGATGCAGGGCTTACAGGTCGTAAAATTATTGTTGATACTTATGGTGGCTATGCCCGCCACGGTGGCGGAGCATTCTCTGGTAAGGATGCTACAAAAGTAGACCGCTCAGCTGCCTATGCCGCAAGATACGTAGCAAAAAATATCGTTGCTGCGGGTCTGGCACAGCGTGCTGAAGTTCAACTAGCTTATGCAATCGGCGTTGCACGACCTGTTTCAATTTCCATTGACACGTTTGGAACGGGCATTGTGAAAGAAGAGCAATTGGTGGAGTGGGTAAGCGAATTATTCGACCTACGCCCTGCAGGCATTATTAAAATGCTAGATTTGCGCAGACCGATCTATAAACAAACAGCAGCTTATGGACACTTTGGCCGTACTGATCTAGATGTTCCATGGGAAAATACAGATATTGCTGGACAATTAAAAGCAAAAGCCGGTCTCTGATGATTCCGGTCACTTCAAAATAATTGGCAAACTTGCTTATTGCTGATAATAAAAACGTGCAGAAAAATGAATATTTTTCTGCACGTTTTTTGTTATTCCCCAAGGTACTAATACTGCTACCAGGCTTCCTTTAAGCATGCAAATTACCAAGTGTCTACTTTGCCATAAGAGGGGCATTCAACATCACCGTAATTCGGTAACTATGCAACCGCATTTATAGCCATCTAGAAAACACGTAGGAAAACAGATGTATTTCCTTACGTGTTTTTTATTTTATCTTTTAGGGAAGTGAAAGGTAACTTAGTAGAAAACCGAAAATACAAACTGATCTTTAAGGTTTGTTTAAGGTTTGTCACGAATAATGAGGTTCATGAGCGCAAGCTTTCGACTAGAGCCATTATTGCAGGCCAAGCATCTAGAGGTTGCTGATTGGTTTTTTGTAGAGTAGTAGATTAGAATTGTGAGGTCTTGAAGATGATACAAAAAGAAAGATTAAATGAAATAACCATTGTACGAGCGATAGCGATCCTTGGGGTGCTTTTGGTTCATTCAACTTCATTTATTACGGTTGAATTACCGACAGCGAGCAGAAGCTATGCCTTTTACAACTTTTTAAATACTTTTTTCAAATATGGGACGCCAACGTTTATATTCTTAAGCAGCTTTGTTTTATTTTATAATTATACAAACCGTGAAATAACAAAAAAAATGCTATTTAACTTTTATAAGAAGCGATTTGTATTTGTGGTCATCCCGTACCTTATTTTTTCCATCATTTATTTTGCCTTAACCGTACACCTTTATTACGATTATGGATTATTGGAAGCCATGATTATATTCACAAAAAAAGTATTAACAGGGAAGGCGTACACACATCTATACTTTGTTTTTATAAGTATACAATTTTATCTAATCTTTCCTCTGGTTCTTTTTTTGGTCCAAAAGTATAAATGGGTTTCAAGATATTCATTGTTAATAGGACTGGTAATCCAATGGACGTTTGTTTTGTTGAATCATTTTTACTTCAATATTACATTTAAAGGAAGTATTTCCCTTTCTTATATGTCCTATTATTTTTTGGGCATATACCTAGGCGTATATCTTGAACAGTTCAAAACATTTTTGAACACAAATAAAAGATATATACTGAGCGCTTTGTGGCTCGTCTCGGGGTTTTATTATGTATATGCAATGTATCTGACAAGGGAAGGTCTGGCGACATATGATTCGATGGTTTATGAATTGTTATGGAATGCGTTTACGTATTTTGCCGCAATATTTTACTTTGGCTTCGCGTTTATTATCTATGAAAAAATAAATAGTAAAATAAGAGAAGTCCTTCTCTACCTTGGTGATATTTCCTTTGGCGTGTATTTGATCCATCCATTGTTTTTATTATTTTACCGAATGATCCCGGTCTCAATAGAAAGCCCGTGGTATCACTTGTTTAATTTAGGTTTATTTTTATCGGGGCTCGTTTTTTCCATCGTTGCAGTCGAAGTGCTCACACGGAACTTTAGATATTCCTGGGTTCTATTTGGAACGGTCAGAAATAGGGCAGCAAGCCAAAACTAATAGTAAAAAAACACTTTCGATTCCAAGAGTACTGTTTTCGCAGTCTAAATCGAAGGTGTTTTTAATTTGGTTAACTAATCCCAATAAATGGGATGCTATATAATTGAAGCTTGGTGTAGATTCTACTTTTAGCGGCAGTATCCAAAGAACCTGTTGCCTTAAAACGAAAAGCGTAGCCATCACTAAAAGTGAAAATAAAATGTTCATCCGCCACTGATTCACCGTCGGGATAAATATGCCTTGCATCCGATAATTCGGACCATGAGTAGATTACTTTACTGCCAAATAGAGGGTTGTACTCAATATAGTTTTCATTTAAGTAAACATAATGACTTAATCCAGTTGAATAGATAGCAAAAAAACTTATTAAAGAAATGATGATAATGTAAATTTTTTTTATGAGATTTTTTACGAAATAAAGGATCAGCAATGCACAGAAAGCGATGAAAAATGCTATTGAGTACATCAGTAAACTTTTACCAAATGAAATGAAAGCAATTTTATTAGGATCGTCAAATACTATAACTGACACTACAGCGGGTGTTAATAATACAATGAACGGCGCAATAACAATGACAAGAATAGCCAACACCCAATAGAGGCTTCTTCTTTCAAATGGTTCCATTTCATTCTCCTTTGTTTACGTAAATAAGTAGAGCTATTGGAAATCATCAAAAAGTCAGGAAAGAGCTGGAGGCGCTATACCCATGATGGAAGCATGGGTAATTACAGTTTCTATTAATCTATGAGTTTACTTTTGAATTGATTTGTAAATTTGTCCTTTTTCTACATACTCCCGAATGATACGATCCATATCTTCGCGATCTGCAACTGTGACCTCCCGTACAACCTTCGCAGGTCTTCCCATCGCCAAGGAGTTCGGAGGGATTTTTTTCCCTGGAGGCACTAAACTGCCTGCACCAATAAATGCCCCTTCCCCGATTTCGGCCCCATCCAAAATGATTGAACCCATCCCGATCAACGCTCTTTTTCGAATGACGCATCCATGTAAAGTGACTTGGTGTCCAATAGTTGCTTCGTCTTCAATAATGACGGGGTTGTTCGGACTTTGGTGGATGCAGCTTAGGTCCTGTATACTGCATCGTTTACCGATAACTGTTGGAGCCACATCGCCACGAATGACAGTATTGAACCATATTGTAGATTCTTCACCAATTGTCACATCCCCTGTAACTACAGCATTATCTGCAATATAAACAGATGGGTCTATTTTAGGATTTTTGTCTTTAAAAGGGTAAATCATCGTAAATCTCCTCAATTCTTTAGTATGATATAGTATAGCGTATCAAATTAGGACGAGAATGAAAAATTATTGTAGTAGTGGTGCCCATCTCTAGGATGGGTAGGAGGGTCAGGTATGTGGAAATGGGAAGCAGAGGGACAAGCAAAGGCGGTTGTCGTTCTATTGCATAGTGCATTCGAGCATCATCAATGGTATGCATGGTTGATCGAGAAGCTCCGAACAGAAGGCTTTACAATCGTCATGGGAGATTTACCAGGGCACGGCAAGAACTCGAAATATGGGAAGATACATGATGAAGATTTGAATGAGTATTCGGAGTTCATCAAGAAACTGATGCAAAATGCATTATTGTATCAATTGCCGGTCTTTATAATGGGACATGGTCTGGGTGCAACATTGGCGATTAACTACTTGAGGAAAAATAAAGTGGAATGCGCAGGATTGATCCTTACATCGCCTTGGCTAAGCCTTAAAAAAACAACAAACCTTTTTACAAACGCGATTACAAGTTTGGGGCCGCTTGCTTCGAATAAGAAAATTTCGTTAAAGTTCGATAAGAAGATGCTAACAAGAAATAATGATGGGTATCAAGAGTTGGTGGATAATACGCCTTATCATTCCAATGTAACTGTAGGTTGGTATAAGGAAGTTTTGAACCTTATGAAAATTATTATGGCAGAACAAGAAAATCATTTAACACTGCCCATTTTGCTGGTAGCGTCAAAGCAAGATAAAATTACGGACTCTTCTGCCGGGCGTAGATGGCTCTTCAAACAAAAGTCGGCAGAATTGCAATATAAAGAGTGGCCATATAGTTATCATAATTTATTCCACGATAACGAAAGAGAAGAAATATTTATATATTGCAGAGATTTCATGAATAATGTATTGAGATCACTCGGTTATATAATTAAATGATATTTTACAAAATACCCAGATTCATGTAACTGGGTATTTTTTTATTTTAAAATAATAATTAGTAAACTATAAAAATATAATTTACAAAAAATATTGAATAACTTAAATTTATGTAATATATTGAATTTTATAACAATAGATTATACATAAAAAAAGAGGTGGGTAAATGGAAGGATTCGTAACGGCATTAAATGACTTTTTTTGGGGCCCGTGGTTTATCTATGGAATACTGATCGTGGGAATTATGTTTTCCATCATTACAAGATTTTTGCAAGTGCGCCATATCAAGGAAATGATTGTATTAATGTTTAAAGGGGAAAAATCCGAAAAGGGTATTTCATCTTTCCAGGCGATGTCTATCGCACTATCTGGGCGTGTCGGGACTGGTAATATTGCAGGTACTGCTACAGCTATAGGGTTCGGAGGTCCCGGGGCAGTATTTTGGATGTGGGCAATTGCCTTCATAGGAGCTGCAACAGCTTATGTGGAATCAACTTTGGCTCAGATTTACAAAGAAGAAAAAGAAACAGAATATCGCGGTGGTCCTGCCTTTTATATCGAAAAAGGGATGGGGCAAAAATGGTTTGCCGTTATTTTTGCGGTAGCCGCTTTAATCGCAATGCTGGTGCTGATGCCAGGGGTACAATCTAACGCCATTGCGGGTGCAGTCGAGAGTGCATTTGGTATTGAAACGTGGATTACTGGATTAATTATTGCTATTTTACTAGGTATTATCATTATTGGTGGAGTTAGATGGATTGCTAATGCAGCACAAATAATCGTTCCATTTATGGCAATTGCCTATATATTGATGGCGATTATCATTATCGTAATGAATATATCTGAAGTACCAAGTGTTATTGGACTTATTTTTTCAAGTGCTTTTGGGGCACAGGAATTATTCGGCGGACTAATTGGATCCGCGATTGCTTGGGGAGTAAAACGTGGGATTTATTCCAATGAGGCAGGGCAAGGTACTGGTGCACACCCAGCAGCTGCAGCAGAAGTTTCCCACCCTGCAAAGCAAGGATTGGTGCAGGCGGCCTCTGTTTATATTGATACTTTACTAGTTTGTTCAGCTACGGCATTTATGATTCTATTTACAGGAATGTATAATGTGCATGATGAAAAGGCGGCTGATCCTTCAACTACATTCGTTCAAGTCGGTGATTTCAATTCAGGCGAGTTGACAGGTGAAGAACAAATCACATTCGCGAAAAGTATAGAAGCAGGAGCCGCTTATACCCAATACGCAGTTGATTCTGCTTTACCGGGCTTTGGAGCGCCATTTGTGGCAATTGCTTTATTCTTCTTCGCATTTACAACAATCATGGCCTACTATTATATTGCGGAAACAAATGTTTCCTATCTTTTCTCAGGAACTTACGAAAAAATAGGTATATGGATAGCAAAGATTGCCATCCTAGTCGCTGCATTCTATGGTACGGTCAGAACATCAAGCATAGCTTGGGCAATGGGAGATGTTGGATTAGGCTTGATGGTTTGGATTAATGTCATTGCCATCATCATCATAATGAAGCCGGCGATTGTAGCGTTAAAAGACTATGAGCAACAGAAGAAGGAAGGAAAAGACCCGATTTTCGATCCTATCAAGTTGGGCATTAAAAACGCAACATTCTGGGAAAAATATAATAAAGACAAAAAATAAAATTAAGCGTGAAGTAAACGACAAATCGTTTTGCTTCACGCTTTTCTTATTTTACTGGTTGAAATGGCTTCACTTTTTCGAGTGCAACGATAAATGGAGGGTTATTCTGTTGATTAATAAATTCGTACCTTAAAACATGGACAAACTTTTGAGGGAGGGAACTTACGTATCGCAGTACTTCATCACGTTCCTCTTTGCCGCCGGCATGTCCATGATAGACTACCAGTACAATGATGCCTCCAACTTTTAACAGCTGCAGCAGTTGTTCAATGGCCATAATCGTGGTATTTCCTTTCGTTACGATTGAATGGTCGGCACCCGGCAAATACCCTAGATTGAAGATGGCACCCGCAACTTCCCCGTGCACATGTTTTGCTACGTTTTCATGACCATCTAGAAGGACGGTTGCATTTGTGGCATTGTGTTCGGCAAGGTGGTCCAAGGTTGCTTCGACAGCTTGCTGCTGTACATCAAATGCATAAACATGCCCAGCTTCTCCAACGAGTTGAGATAAAAATAAAGTATCATGCCCATTTCCTGCAGTACCATCAACAGCTACCTCTCCTTTTTCTATTGAATGCATAAGGAGGGTTTGAGCATATTGTAAAACCCTTTGAAGTTTCATATTTATTCACGCCCCCCAAAAATTTGCGCATAGTTGTTTGTTTGATTTACACGAATTCACTTGAAAAAGGAACATATAATTTTCCTTGCCAGCTGCCCCTGCGTTCAAGCTCCGCATCGATTCCATTCAGCACTTCCCATTTGTTCACACTCCACATCGGGCCGATCATTAAATCGATTGGACCGTCCCCGGTAATACGGTGGACAATCATCTCAGGCGGAATAATCTCCAATTGATCGGCTACCAATTGAATGTACTGATCTTTTTCTAGGAACTCCAACATCCCTTTTTCGTATTGCTTGACGAGTGGTGTTCCTTTCAATAGATGGAGAAGGTGGATTTTGATTCCTTGAACGTCAAGTTTCGCAACTTCTCGGGCAGTTTCCATCATCATATCGTAGTCTTCCAGCGGCAAACCGTTTATGATATGTGTACAAACACGGATATTATGTTTGCGGAGTTTTTCCACACCTTCCACGTAAGTTGCGTAATCATGGGCACGGTTGATTAAGTTCGCCGTTTTTTCGTGGACAGTTTGCAGACCGAGCTCCACCCATAAGTAGGTTCTTTCATTTAATTCGGCCAAATATTCAACTACATCGTCCGGCAAACAATCCGGTCGGGTCGCAATACTTAAACCCATAACTCCTTCGCAAGCAAGGGCGGCTTCAAATTTTTCTTTTAACACTTCGAGTGGCGCGTGTGTGTTTGTATATGCCTGGAAGTAGGCCATGGTCATTCCGTCTTTCCATTTGTGCTGCATTTTTTCCTTGATTTTTTCAAACTGAACCGGGATTGTATCCACGCGATCTCCGGCAAAGTCGCCGCTTCCCGCTGCACTGCAAAAAGTACAACCACCGAATGCGACTGTACCATCACGGTTTGGGCAATCAAAGCCTGCATCCAGTGCCACTTTATAAACTTTTTTGCCAAATTCATCCCTTAAATAGCGATTCCATGTATAATAACGTTTCCCATCAGACGGGAAAGGAAATAGTTGTTCCGACATTTGCTTTCACTCCTCTAACAAATCATTCTACCATGAAACAAGACTTGTGGCACTTGAACAAATCCCACCTTTGCTGTAATTCTTATGAAATTGTTAATTGGCTTGTTAATGTTTAAACAATTTTAATTTTTTGGTTATTTCTGGTTCTATTGATTTTTAAAATCTTTTACTTGTACTATTGAAAAAAGGGAACTACTATTATTTGTTGGCACATATGAAAGTTAGACCTTTTTTGCATAAGTGCGGCAAAGGCTTATCTCTAACATTAGAAGATTCTTTTTAAAAAAATTATTAAGTGCAATTAAAAATATATTCAACAAGAAGAACATCAGCCTATGCGGGGTGTTTCTACTAGTTTTGATGGAGGAGTATGGGAATGCCCAAAAATGTCTGGTTACTTGTTATCGGTGCATTTATTAACATTACAGGAAGCTCACTTATTTGGCCTTTAAATACAATTTACATGCATGATCATTTAGGACAGTCTCTGTCTGTGGCCGGGTTTGTCTTAATGATGAATGCCGGTGCGACCGTCTTGGGAAATTTGGTGGGCGGTTACTTGTTTGATAAATTAGGTGGTTATAAATCAATCATGCTTGGTATTTCAATAACAGTCATCTCGTTAATCGGAATTACCATCTGGCATGGTTGGCCGCATTATGTCTACTTTTTAATCATTATGGGATTCGGGAGTGGAATTGTTATCCCGGCGATGTTTGCTTTGGTAGGTTCAGTTTGGCCTGAAGGAGGCAGAAAAGGATTTAATGCGATTTATTTGGCGCAGAACCTTGGGGTTGCCGTAGGACCAGCTCTGGCAGGACCTATTGCAGAGATGAGTTTTGACTATTTATTTATCTCGAATTTGGGTCTCTATATTATCTTTTTATTGATCGCACTAATCACTTATCGTCACATGGTACCGAAGATTGAAAAAGGAAATAACGAGGAAGTTAATGAAAATAAACCATCAAAGGCAAACTTTTATTCACTGCTTATTTTGTGCAGTGCCTTTTTATTGGCATGGGTCGCTTATTCGCAATGGGCATCGACACTATCAACACATATTCAACAGCTGGGCATAGGATTGAAAGAATATAGCTTGCTATGGTCAATAAACGGGTTATTGATTATCACGCTTCAACCGTTGATTAGTCCGCTTGTTCAAAGGTTCGAGAAACAAATAAAAGGTCAGTTGGTTCTTGGAATGTTAATCATGATGGGCTCATTCATCATTATTTTATTCGCGGATAGCTTTAAAATGTTTGCCGTTGCCATGATGATATTAACATTGGGGGAGATTTTTGTATGGCCGGCAGTGCCTACTATTGCAAATATGCTTGCACCAAAGGGTAAAGGTGGAACATACCAAGGAGTGGTAAATAGCATCGGCTCTATCGGAAGAATGATTGGTCCATTTATCGGCGGAATAATCGTAGATGTTTATAACATGGATGTGCTAATTGCTGTGTTATGCGGTTTATTTATTATTGGAATTGTTCCTTGTATACTGTATGATCGCCCATTGAAAAGAGGCAATGGCGAATATACTGAACATATTCCAGCTGATAATAATTAGAAAATCTATTTTTAACCGATAATATAGGAAAGACTTGTTTATTTTTCCTGTATCCATTAAAATAAATAAAATATGAAAAGTACGACAATGAGAAGGAACAGTAAATTTTGAAGCTTCAAAGAGAGCTAGCGGGTGGTGCGAGCTGGCAAGCGGAAAAATTGAACTCGCCTTGGAGTCTGTTTTGGTGAAGATAGTAGCTGAAACCGTTTTTCCACGTTATGGAACTAAAGCTGAGTGTAGTGTCACTAATTTGGGTGGTACCGCGGGAGTTGCAAATATCTCTCGTCCCTTTCTAAGGAAAGGGGCGGGTTTTTTTATTTTTTTAAATATTTCGTCAACTTCAGCGAACTGTCCGCTTGTAAAGTAAATGTACTCTATGCATCAATGATTAGTATTACCATAATTAGGATAATCTACTTTTGTTACAGTTTTTGTTAACTTCACTCAATATAGATCCAAGCCTCAACTGAATGAAGTCAACCCCCCGGCGGATGCCACAGATTTTAAAGGTATTTATCAAGCTAGCTTGATGAAATCTGGGCAAAAATAGGCCAAGGCGGTTTTTGCAAAACTTCTTTCGTGTCGATACAGCGTGCCTTTAGAATACTTAGGAGGAGATAGCATATGAGTTTTAATCATCAACAAATCGAGAAAAAATGGCAACAATACTGGCTTGAAAATAAATCATTCAAAACATTGGATGATGCTTCCAAGCCGAAGTTTTATGCATTGGATATGTTCCCATATCCGTCGGGGGCAGGGTTACACGTTGGTCACCCGGAAGGTTACACAGCGACGGATATTTTATCGCGTTTTAAACGGATGCAAGGGTTTGATGTGCTGCATCCGATCGGTTGGGATGCATTTGGCTTGCCGGCTGAGCAGTATGCATTGGATACGGGGAATGACCCTGCTGAATTCACTGCGAAAAACATTGCGACATTCAAGCGTCAAATTCAGGAATTAGGGTTTTCTTATGATTGGGATCGTGAAATTAATACTACAGATCCCGGCTATTATAAATGGACACAGTGGATTTTTACAAAGCTTGTTGAAATGGACCTGGCTTATGTGGACGAAATCCCTGTAAACTGGTGTCCGGCATTGGGCACAGTACTTGCCAATGAAGAAGTAATCGATGGCAAATCGGAGCGCGGTGGGCATCCGGTTGAACGTCGACCGATGCGTCAATGGGTTCTGCGTATTACAAAATATGCGGACCGCCTGCTTGATGATTTGGAAGAGGTAGACTGGCCGGAGTCAATTAAAGACATGCAGCGCAACTGGATTGGCCGTTCGGAAGGGGCACAAGTGAAGTTTTCGGTCGCTGGCACAGAAGACCAATTCGAAGTTTTCACAACGCGTCCCGATACTTTATTCGGGGCAACATACTGTGTATTGGCACCGGAGCATAAATTAGTAAATGAAATAACAACTGCAGATCAACGTGGTGCAGTGGAAGCATACCTAGAAAAAGTGAAAATGAAATCTGATCTTGAACGTACAGATTTAGCAAAAGAAAAAACCGGCGTATTTACAGGTGCATTTGCCGTAAATCCGATTAATGGCAAAGAAATTCCTATCTGGATTGCAGACTATGTATTGGCATCATACGGCACAGGTGCTATTATGGCGGTTCCGGCACATGATGAGCGTGATTACGAGTTCGCAAAAGAGTTTGGTTTGGAAATCATTCCAGTCCTTGATGGCGGGGATATTGAAAAAGAAGCATACACAGGTGACGGCCCGCATATCAACTCTGATTTTTTAAATGGCTTAAATAAAGCGGATGGAATCTCTAATGCAATTAAATGGCTTGAAACAAATGGTGTAGGCGAGAAGAAAATTACGTATCGTTTACGTGATTGGTTATTCTCCCGTCAACGTTATTGGGGAGAACCAATTCCAGTGATCCATTGGGAAGACGGTACAATGACGACGATTCCGGTAAATGAACTGCCATTGGAACTACCGAAAACATCAAATATTCGTCCTTCCGGAACGGGTGAATCACCACTGGCCAACATTGATGAATGGGTGAATGTAGTAGACCCTGCAACAGGCAAAAAAGGTCGCCGTGAAACGAATACAATGCCGCAATGGGCAGGTTCAAGCTGGTACTTCTTAAGATATATCGACCCCAAAAATGATGAAGCGATTGCTGACGAAGAATTATTGAAACGCTGGTTGCCGGTAGATATTTATATTGGCGGAGCCGAGCATGCCGTGCTTCACCTTCTGTACGCTCGTTTTTGGCATAAAGTTCTTTATGATTTGGGAGTAGTGCCGACTAAAGAACCATTCCAAAGATTATTCAATCAAGGAATGATTCTTGGTGAAGGCAACGAAAAGATGTCCAAATCAAAAGGTAATGTAGTGAATCCTGATGATATCGTAAGTACTCATGGTGCAGATACGCTTCGATTATATGAAATGTTCATGGGTCCTTTGGACGCTTCTGTTGCATGGTCAACGAACGGTTTGGATGGGGCACGTCGTTTCTTGGATCGGATTTGGCGTCTATATACGACTGAGGAGGGTGCTTTATCCGAGAAAGTTCAAACAAGCTCAGATACGACACTTGAAAAATCGTACCACCAAACAGTGAAGAAGGTAACCGATGATTATGAGCACCTTCGTTTCAATACAGCGATTTCCCAAATGATGGTATTCATCAATGATTGCTATAAAGCTCAAGTTTTCCCGACTGAATATGCGGAAGGCTTTGTTAAACTATTGGCACCAATTGCACCGCATGTTGCCGAAGAGCTTTGGGAAATTCTTGGTCATACTGGAACACTTACGTATGAAGAATGGCCGACATTCGATGAGTCAAAACTAGTGGATGATGAAGTTGAAGTAGTCGTTCAAGTAAATGGCAAGTTGCGTGCAAAAGTGAAGGTAGCAAAAGATGTGTCAAGAGAACAACTTGAAGAAGTTGCGAAAGCTGATGAAAAAGTACTGGAATTCACAGAAGGTAAGCAAATCGTAAAAGTAATAGCAGTACCAGGGAAACTGGTGAATATCGTAGTGAAATAATGTTTTAGCAGGATGCAGCCACCTAGTTGGTTGCATTCTGTTTTATTTTCAGGACATACCTATGCAACTCTTATATAGATAGCATTTTGTAGTTTAAGGTCAATTAAAGAAGGCAAATTAATGTGTACGTCAGTAAAAAAATTCCCGTAAAATGAGATTCGATTAAATCAACGGGAGATCCATGACAGGCTTCGTCGTACAGGTATGTTTTGTTTAGTAAAATGCCCTTTTACACACACTAAACTAATCATGGCAGGTACTAAAATCTAATTCATGATCATTGATGCTATTGCTTCCCTAAACTAAATCGCTTTTTCAACAAAACAGTGTATAATAAACAAGCTTGATCGTTTTACTTATTACAAATTTTACTTAAACTTAATAAACATATAGTTAGGATGACTTGATGAATCACGTAGTTGAATTAATGTTAAAACCAAATTTTGTGGCAGAGATTTCAAATGGATACCCGCTTATATTAAAAGAGGCAGCTGAATCAATCGATGAAACATTAGAGGAAGGGACAATATTAAAAATTGTTCGACCAAATCGAAAATATATCGCTACCGGCTATTACGGAAAGCAAAACAAGGGAATAGGGTGGGTCTTGACAAATAACCCATTAGAAGAAATAGATGAAGTCTTTTTCGAAGTTAAGTTCAAGCATTCCATCAGCAAGCGGGATAAGTTCTATAAAAAGGATGATACAACGGCCTTTCGCGTATTTAATGGTGAAGGTGACGGAATCGGTGGGCTGACAATCGATTATTTTGACGGTTTCTATTTAGTCAGCTTCTATAGCAGGGGGATTTATTCTTTCCGTGATGCTATTTTCAATGCACTAAAAAAGACTGTGAACATTCGCGGGATATACGAAAAAAAACGTTTTGATACGAATGGCCAATATGTTGATCAGGACGATTATGTGGAAGGGGAAGTGGGTCAATTTCCTCTCATTATAAAAGAAAATGGCATGAACTTTGCGGTCAATCTAAATGATGGTGCAATGACCGGGATTTTCCTTGATCAAAGAAATGTTCGACTAGCGCTAAGAGAACATTATTCGAAGGGGAAAACAGTTTTAAATACATTTTCTTACACAGGTGCTTTCTCCGTTGCGGCCGCATTAGGCGGGGCTTATGAAACGACAAGTGTTGATCTTGCCAAAAGAAGTTTGCCTATGACGATTGAACAATTCAGTGTGAATGGAATCGATTATGAACAGCAACAAATCAAGGTGATGAATGTATTTGATTACTTCTCATATGCAGCAAGACACCAATTGAAATATGATGTGGTTGTACTCGACCCACCTAGCTTTGCCCGTACAAAAAAAATGACATTCAGTACTGCAAAAGACTATCCCAAACTTATCGCTCAAGCAATCGAGATTACAGCTCCAGACGGTTTAATCATCGCATCGACAAATAATGCAAGCTTTAATATGAAAAAGTTTAAAACGTTTATCGACAAGGCATTTAAAGAAAAAAGTAAGCGGTATAAAATCGTAGAACAGTATCAGCTTCCAGATGACTTTGCTACTTTGGAAGAATATCCGGAATTTAATTATTTAAAAGTATGCATGATCCAATTACTTAAATAAGGAATGAGTAACTATGAAATATACAAAATCCACAATGCTCAAATTAGTTAACGAAGAACGTGAGCTTCATGATGAATTGAAGCGGATTAAAAGTGAAATGGGGCTGGAAAAAAACCTGGCTTTAAAGGCGTTGTATCACTCAACAGTAGCCGATGGTGGACGCTATCAAGAACGTTACCAGGAACTAGATCGATAATTGCCATGCTTGAAGGTGAGCCTTCAAGCTTTTTTGGCTTTTTTTTGAAAGTGGAGATTGACATATAAAACCATTAAATTTATTATGTATATAAGTTTACTATGATTTGAATAGCTGACTAGAAAACTAGAGGCCCCAATAAACCTTTGATGCACATATACCTCCGGGTCATCATAGGCTTTATTGGGGTCTTTAAAAATTAAGTAAAATACTGAAAAATCATATTTTTCAAAAACATAGTTGACCGGTAAGAATTGTTGTGTTTATATTAAAGTAATATTTTTTTGCTGCGTAGGGGGTTCATAATGGGAAAAGTATATATAGTTGGAGCTGGGCCGGGAAGTGTAGACTTAATAACCGTTAAAGGTTTAAGGTGCATTCAGCAAGCAGATGTGATTTTATACGACCGGCTAGTGAATAAGGAACTGCTTGAATTTGCCAAACCCAATGCTGAGCTTATTTTTGTTGGCAAGCTGCCAAAATTGCATGGCGTGATCCAAGATCGAATTCATAGATTGCTAGTGGAGCATGCGATGCAAGGTAAGGTGGTCACCCGTTTAAAAGGAGGCGATCCATTTGTTTTCGGCCGTGGTGCTGAAGAAGCCGAAATATTAGTGGAGGCAGGGATCCCTTTTGAAATTGTTCCCGGTGTCACTTCCGGTGTCGCTGCTCCAGCATATGCTGGAATTCCTGTAACCCATCGTGATTACGGATCTAGCTTCGCCCTTGTAACCGGTCATATGCGGGAAGGAAAAGATGATACGATTAATTGGAAAGGTTTAGCTGAATCAATTGATACTCTTGCCATATATATGGGTGTAGGCAATCTACCCTATATTACAGGGCAACTTATAAAATTCAAGCGCAATCCCTCAACACCTGTAGCACTTATACATTGGGGGACAACTGACAATCAAAGAACGATTACCGGGACATTGGAAACAATTGTAGACATAGCAAAAAACGAGAACATTCAAAATCCAAGCATGATTCTTGTTGGTGAAGTAGTAAAAATGCGTGAAAAAATTGCATGGTTTGAAGAGACAAAAGGGAATTTTCAGGAAATTTCAGTTTGAGAAAGAAGGGAAATGAATGCAAGCAGTATTATATGTCGCACATGGTAGCCGAATAAAAGCCGGTGTAGAAGAAGCGAGAAGTTTTATTGAAACAGTGAAACCCCAGATTGATGTTGAGATACAAGAAATCTGCTTCCTTGAGCTTGCGGATCCTTCTATTGTGGAAGGCGTTTCTGCATGCGTTGCAAAAGGTGCGACGGAAATTGCAATCATTCCCATTCTATTATTGACGGCCAATCATGCAAAGCAAGATATCCCCCATGAAATTAATAAAGCACAGAAACTTTATCCAAAGGTTTCTTTTACGTTCAGCAAACCTTTCGGCATCCAAAAAAAATTGATTGATAGTTTACAGGAGCGAGTGCGACAAAAGAGCACGAAGCCCAATGAGGAGGTTGAAGTTTTGCTTATTGGACGCGGAAGCAGTGATGAAAGCGTTCAAATAGATTTCCAGCAAATTGCGGATAACCTAAAACGATCGTATAACTATGCAAAGGTTGATATTTGTTTCTTGTACGGGAAAGGCCCTTCATTTGAAAATGCATTAGAGCAATTACAAAACAATCGGAAAAATCCAGTATATGCAGTCCCATATATTTTGTTTACTGGCCTATTGGAAATGGGGATTCAAAAGAAAATGGCAAGTTTTAAATTCCCGGAAGATGAAGTAGTACTTTGTGAAAGCTTAGGGTGTGACGAAAACGTCCGTCAAGTGTTGATAGAACAAGTAAAAGAAACGTTATATTCGTATAGGGGGAGTGTTCAGAATGGATAAAAAACAAGCAAATTTTGAACAGGCAATAGAAAATCTAAAAAAAATGATGAGTACGATGAAGTATGGCTCAATAACGTTAATTGTCCAAGATAACACCATTGTGCAAATCGAAAAGAATGAGAAGATTCGATTAAAATAATTTAGGCGAAGAGGTGTGTCGGAAGTGAAGTTAGAAGTAACAAATAGCCCTTTTAACGAACAACAAGTCCAGCAACTAAATGAAATTTTTGCAACATTAACACAAAACCAAAAAATTTGGTTAACGGGTTACTTGAGCGCAACTGCTTTAGTAGGTACACAATCTACAAATGAATCAACTGTAGTGGAGCAACCATCGAATAGTGCCGGCGTATTGCCAACTGCAAAAAAAGCTCCATCCAAGCACATAACGGTTTTGTATGCTTCGCAGACAGGCAATGCCAGTAAACTGGCTAAAAAATATGGGGAACAGTTGCAAAAGTTTGGTTTTGAAGTGAATGTATCTTCGATGAGCGATTTTAAAACAAATGCCTTAAAAAAATTGGATCATCTGCTTGTGATTGCAAGTACCCACGGGGAAGGCGAGCCGCCGGATAACGCCATTGCATTCCATAGCTACCTTTATGGGAAGCGGGCTCCAAGATTAGATCATGTTAAATTTGCGGTTCTTTCTTTAGGCGATAGTTCCTACGAATTCTTTTGCAAAACAGGGCAAGATTTCGATGAGCAGTTAGAAAAACTTGGTGCCCAAAGATTGGTTGACCGTGTTGATTGCGACCTTGATTACGACGAGCCAGCAGCCAAATGGTTTGATACCGTAAAAGAAAAATTGCAGGAAGATCAAGTGAGCGGTCAAACATTGCAAGAAGCAGCTCCTACTGTTTTGGAATCGTCGGTCCAGTACACTCGCAAAAACCCATTCAATGCAGAAATATTGGAAAAAATTAATCTGAACGCTGAGGGCTCGAATAAAGAAACGATCCACTTGGAGTTATCTCTGGAGAATTCCGGTATCACATTCGAGCCAGGCGATAGTCTTGCCATCTATCCAAAAAATAATGAAAATCTAGTGAGTTCACTGATTGCCGCTTTAGGTTTCAATGCTGAAAAATCAGTAAATGTGGAGGGCGAAGAAGTAACACTGAAAGATGCTTTGACAAATTTACTTGAAGTTACAGTCCTCTCCAAACAAGTTATGCAAAAAATTGGTGAATACACATTAAACGATGATTTCCACGCATTGCTTGCAGACCGTACAGCATTTAAGAGCTATACACATGGCCGGGATCTATTGGATATTGTCGAAAAATTCGCTCCCTATAGTTGGGATGAACAAAACTTTGTCAATGTACTAAGAAAGCTGCCTGCACGTCAATATTCTATTTCGAGTAGTCTCGCGGCGTACCCAGACGAAGTGCATGTCACGATTGGGGCTGTCCGCTATGAATTGGAAGGGCGTGAAAGGCTAGGTGTTTGCTCCACACATGTTGCAGATAACTTAGAAATTGGTGATCACGTAAGGGTTTATGTACAACAAAACCCGAATTTCAAATTACCAACCGATGACAAACCGATCATCATGGTCGGACCTGGTACAGGAGTTGCTCCATTCCGTTCCTTTATTCAAGAGCGTGAAGAGCGTGGTGCGGAAGGAAAGAACTGGCTATTCTTTGGAGACCAACATTTTGTAACAGACTTTTTATACCAAACGGAATGGCAAAGCTGGCTCAAATCTGGTGTACTAACAAAACTGGATTTAGCTTTTTCCCGGGACAGAGCAGAAAAAGTTTACGTACAACACAAAATGCAAAAGCATGCGGCTGAAATATTCGAATGGCTGGAGCAAGGTGCTTATTTCTTCGTATGTGGAGATAAGGATCAGATGGCTGCAGACGTTCATAATACATTGCTACATATCATTGCAGATCAAGGAAACAAAACTGAAGAACAAGCAAAAGAATATCTGGAAAATCTGCGTAAACAAAAGCGCTATCAACGAGATGTATATTAAGGGGGAAGTACGAATGGTGCAAAAAGTTGTATTACCGCCTCAAGAAGGTAAACCAAGTGATGTCGAGGAAATAAAAGCAGATAGTAACTACTTGCGCGGTACTCTAATTGAATCGATGGAGGATGAAATCAGTTCCGGTATATCGGATTGGGATAACCGTCTAATGAAGTTTCACGGCAGCTATCTACAGGATGACCGTGATGTTCGTCTTGAGCGCGAACGCAAAAAATTAGAGCCAGCTTATCAATTCATGGTTCGTGTACGTATGCCTGGTGGCGTCGCAACACCGGAGCAATGGCTTAAAATGGACGAACTCGCAGAGAAATACGGCAATCAGTCTTTTAAAATCACTACACGTCAAACGATTCAATTCCATGGCATATTAAAGTGGAATATGAAAAAACATATGCAGGAACTGAACAGTGTTTTATTTGATACGATTGCAGCGTGCGGGGACGTAAACCGAAATGTTATGTGTAATGCCAATCCTTATCAATCCGAATTGCATCAGGAAATTTTTGAATGGTCGGCTAAAATTAGCGAGCATTTATTGCCTCGTACAAATGCATACTATGAAATTTGGCTGGATAAAGAGAAAGTAATTGATACACAAGAAGAGCAAGAGCCAATTTATGGTTCGCTTTATTTGCCACGTAAATTTAAAATCGGCATCGCGATTCCACCTGCTAACGATGTTGATGTATTCTCGCAAGATATCGGTTTAATTGCTGTGTTGGAAAATAATGAATTGGTTGGCTTTAACGTAGCAATAGGCGGGGGAATGGGTATGACGCATGGCGATACAGCAACTTATCCGCAGCTTAGCCGTTTAATCGGATACGTTTCAAAAGATAAAATTGTCGACGTTTGCGAGAAAATCATGACGGTACAACGTGACTATGGTGACCGTTCTGTACGTAAATATGCACGATTCAAATACACAGTCGATCGTTTGGGACTGGATCATGTAAAAAGTGAAATTGAGTCGAGATTAGGTTATACATTTGAAGAAGCGAAACCATTTAACTTTGAGCATACCGGGGACCGATACGGTTGGATAAAAGGGGATGACGGCAAATATCATTTCACGCTATTTATTCAAAATGGCCGCGTGCGTGATTTTGACAACTACCCATTGAAAACTGCACTACGTGAAATAGCAGAAATCCACAAAGGGGAATTCCGCTTCACTGGAAACCAAAATGTCGTGATTGCAAACGTGGGAGCCCGCGCAAAAAAAGCAATCGATGCAATTATTGAAAAATATCAATTGACTGATAGTGATAAATATTCGGCATTACGCCGAAATGCGATTGCATGTGTAGCACTCCCGACTTGTGGATTGGCAATGGCGGAAGCAGAACGATATTTGCCATCGTTAATTGAAAAAATTGAAGGCATCCTTGATGAAAATGGCTTGCATGACCAGGATATAACAATCCGCATGTCCGGTTGTCCAAATGGCTGCTCCCGTGCAGCGATGGGTGAGATAGGATTTATCGGCAAAGGACCGGGCAAATACAACTTTTATTTAGGGGCCAGTCATACCGGTACCCGATTAAATAAAATTTACAAAGAAAATATTGGGGAAGAAGAAATATTATCCACACTTCGCCCAATTATTGAACACTATGCAAAAGAACGTTCCGGCAACGAATATTTCGGTGATTTCGTAATCCGGACTGGCTATGTTGAAGCGGTTACGGATGGCCGGAATTTCCATAATCAATAACTAGATTCAAATAAAGGTTGTATTTCGATACAGCCTTTATTTGCTGTTTGGAAGGAAATCTTTTCATATAAATACTGATTGGTGAGACACCAACTAGGTGATATATGCATTGGGAGGGGAACAAGATGTATCCGATTATGCTGAAATTGGAAAACAAACGTGTGCTTATCGTTGGCGGCGGGGAAGTAGCGACTAATAAAGCGAAGATGCTCCTAGGGCAAAATGCTCAAATCATTGTTGTAAGTCCAACCGTAACCGAGACACTTCATACATATTCAATAGATGGAAAAATACAATGGTTGGAGAGGACATTTGAAGCAAACGATACAGAGGGTGCTTTTCTCGTTATTGCGGCAACGGATAATCCTGAGATAAATGCCGCTGTTCGGAAAAGTTGTTCCGGAAGTCAGCTTGTGAATGTCGTTGACTCTCCTGCTGATAGCAATTTTTATAATATGGCGTTTCTTGAACGTGGAAAACTGAAAATTGCCATTTCCACAGAAGGTGCCAGCCCTTTGTTGGCGAAGCAAATTAAGAACGATTTAAATGAGTTTTTTGACGAAAGTTATGAAGAGTACTTAAAATTTTTATTAACTGCCCGTGAAAAAATTAAATTGCTTGTGAAGGATGAAAATCGCAAATTTATTTTATTAAAGGAGTTATTACATGAGAAATATCGTAATAATGTATTGGAGAGGGAGCTATTTCTCTCATTGATCGATTAGGAAAAGGCTAACCCATCTGTAATTGGATTAGCCTATTTGTTTTGTTTGGCAGGTCAAGGATGCTTGGTGCTGGGATGATTGAACCCACTGAGCCCCTACAAAGAAAACATTACTCCAGAGCTCCCGCGTTCATGCCGGCAATTCGGCCGGTTACAAGGGCGCTTGTGATATTGTAGCCGCCGGTATAACCATGGATATCCAAAATTTCACCACAGAAAAATAGTCCGTTTTTCATTTTCGAAGCCATTGTTTTAGGTTCAATCTCTTTAACCGATATCCCGCCACCTGTAACAAAGGCCTTTTCCAGTGGCAATGTCCCGTGCACATCCATCGTAAACCCAACAAGTTCTTGGGCTAAATGACGTATCTTTTCCTGTGAAACTTCAGGCGCTGTAACCGAAGGCTCAATGCCGGCACGGTCCATTAAAAAAAGAAGCCATCTTTCGGATGTTACAGATTTCCATACGTTTTTTACTGCTTTTTTCGGGTCTTCTTTTAATAGCTTATTCAAATATTGCAGGCAAGTTTCTTCGTTGAATTCCGTCAACGTTTGTATTCGAATTTGCACCGGTGCACCGCCATTTTTCTTTCGTTCTTTCACGACAAATTGGCTGCATCTTAAAACGGCAGGTCCACTGACCCCAAAATGGGTAAAAAGCATGTCCATTTGATGAGTAATAACAGCCTTTCCTTTTTTATTCAATACCGAGACGGCTACATCACGTAATGCAAGTCCTTGCAGCTCCCTGGATTGAATGAAAGGCTCTTTCGATGTAACAGGCACTTCTGTTGGATAGAGCTCGGTTACTGTATGGCCGGCCCGCTCTGCCCATGGGTAGCCATCTCCGGTAGAACCGGTTTGAGGCACGGCTTTTCCGCCAACGGCCACAACGACAGCCTTTGCTAAAAGCTCGGTCCCATCGGATAGGCGCACTCCCAATATTTTCTCGTCGTCCATCAGTAATTTAGCTACAGCCGTTTGAAGTCGTATCTCGACATGAAGCCGTTTTAATTCTTTCACTAATGCTTCCACAACATCGGATGCGCGATCTGAAACGGGGAACATGCGGCCATGGTCCTCCTCTTTAAGTGCGACACCGAGACCTTCGAAGAATTCGATTATATTTTCATTGTTATAAACGGTAAAGGGACTATACAAAAAGCGGCCATTTCCTGGGATATGCTTGATGATCTCATCGACAGATAATCGATTCGTAACGTTGCATCTGCCTCCACCTGATATCGCCAATTTTTTTCCGAGTTTGGAGCCTTTTTCGATCAGTACAACCTTTTTCTTTTGTTCTGCAGCGGCAATTGCCGCCATTAAGCCAGATGGGCCTCCACCTATTACTATCACATCTATCATTTTTATTTCTCACTTTCTGGAAGTCTAAATTAATGGTAGTCAATCCTACTCTCCACATTATACATAATTATGAAGAAACTATTTGAGTTAATCGACTTTCACATGTAAACTAACATGTAGATTCGTTTTCGAAACAAAAACTGTTTGAAATCGTCGACTATTCCAGTCGGCTTTTATTTTTCTGTATTTAATAAAGGTTAGATTATTTAGTTCAATCATTCTAAGTAGCTCTTGCTTTTAATACATATATTCAACAACTTCATAAAGATTGGAATGTTTTTATGTCATCATTAATGAAAGGAACGGCGATATTAACAATAGGTTTGTTTTTATCAAAAGTTCTAGGGTTGGTTTATGTTTTCCCTTTCTATTCAATTGTGGGAAAAGATAACGTTGGTTTATACCAATATGCATATATTCCTTACAACATTATGCTATCCATCGCAATTTCGGGGTTGCCTCTTGGTGTTTCAAAGTTTGTCTCCAAGTATAATTCCGTAAATGACTATGAGGCAGGAAGGAAACTGTTTAAATCAGGAATCCTTGTCATGGCCATTACCGGTGTGATATCTTTTATAATCTTGAATTTATTGGCTACCCCCATAGCGAATGTAGTAATCAAAGATGAAGAACAAATCTACTCAGTTGATCAAATAGCATCGGCCATTCGTTGGGTCAGCTATGCCTTGTTGGCAGTTCCGATAATGAGTTTGATCAGGGGATTTTTCCAGGGGTACAGTCATTATATGCCAACATCCGTATCGCAACTGATAGAGCAAATTGTGCGTATTGTAGTTTTGCTTGGCGGCTCCTTTGTAGTGGTTATTCTGTTAAATGGTGAGCCGGAGACGGCCGTTAAATTTGCCGTATTTGCAGCATTTATAGGTGCCCTTGGAGGACTCGTCGTCTTATACTACTATTGGAAAAAATTAAGTCCTGAATTCAATATGCTGCGTAGAAGCAGCGTCTCTTCCGGTGAGCTTTCATATAGGTCTATCTATAAGGAAATCATCCAGTATTCCATTCCGTTTGTTTTTGTTGGAATGGCCAGCTCGCTTTTCCAGTTAGTCGATATGTTGACTTTCAATAGTGCGATGATTTCAATTGGGTTGGCAAGCGTGACGGATGATTATTTGACGATGTTGAATTTTACGACACAAAAAATCGTCATTATCCCGGTAATGCTTGCAACAGGTTTTTCCATGGCGCTTATACCAACGATAACAAAACAATATACTCTGGGAGCATTTGATACATTGCGGGGCGAATTGGATAAAACTTATCAAATACTGCTATTTATCACAATCCCGGCTAGTATTGGTATTGCTATATTGGCACCGAGCATCTATCACGTTTTGTATGAACAAAGTGAAATGGGGGCCAATGTATTAGCACACTATGCCCCCTTAGCCATACTCTTTGCTCTATTTTCGGTTACTGCAGCAATTCTGCAAGGAATCGATTATCAGAAATGGATTATCTTCAGTTTGTTAACCGGCATACTAGTCAAGCTGGTGCTAAATACGCCTCTTATTAAATTAATGGAAGTCGATGGGGCATTACTGGCCACCGCTCTCGGTTATGGTGTTACAATCGCAATTAATATAGGCGTTATTCATCGAGCATTGCACTATCGCTCGAACTTGGTTCTAAGACGAATTATTTTAATATGTATTTTAACGCTGCTCATGGCTATCCCGGTATTGATAGTCAATAAGCTGCTTAATTCCATTGCGGTGCCTTCAACGAAATCACTTGAAGCACTTTACCTGGCTATATTGGTGGGTGTCGGCGTTGCCGTATACGGTTATTTGTCATTCCGATTAAAACTTGCTCAGAAACTGTTGGGGGGGCGCGTGACAAGGTTAGCGAACAAACTAGGATTTAAATAGGAGGAATCCAGCTCAAATGAGGTTAGATAAGTTATTGGCAAATATGGGTTATGGGACCCGAAAAGAAGTAAAGCAATTGTTAAAACAAAAGGGCGTAACAGTCGATGGGGCGGTTGTTAGAGATTCTTCCTTGCATGTGGACCCGGATTTACAGGACATCAGTGTCTTTGGGGAAAAGGTAGAGTATATGGAATTTATCTATCTCATGATGAATAAACCACCCGGTGTAGTATCGGCAACAGAAGATAATGTCGATCGGACGGTGATAGACTTATTGGATCCATTGGCCCAGCATTTTAAGCCCTTTCCAGTCGGGCGTTTAGACAAGGATACAGAGGGCTTGTTATTGATTACGAATGATGGCCAATTAGCCCATAATCTATTATCGCCAAAAAAACATGTTCCAAAAACCTATTATGCAAAAATAGAAGGAGAAGTCACACAATTGGATATCGAAGCATTTAGCCGAGGTGTTGAATTGGATGATGGGTATATGACAAAGCCAGGGGAGCTGGTGATCTTAAGCTCTGGTTCACACTCCGAAATTGAGCTGACAATTCAGGAAGGTAAATTCCATCAAGTTAAAAGGATGTTCGAATCGGTTGGCAAGAAAGTTACTTATTTGAAACGGTTATCAATGGGGGGCTTGAAGCTGGATGAGCAGCTGAATTTGGGAGATTATCGAGAATTAACTGAAGAGGAACTGAACAGCTTAATAAAGTGAATATTGGATTTGATTAGTATAAAGCAAAAAGAATGACCCCGACGAAAGGTCATTCTTTTTTTGAGGATATGAAATGTTACTGTTAAGAGTGCTTATCGAAATTTGTTTCATCGATAAGCCTGATTTTCTAATATATAGTATGTTACTAATCGTAATGTCAGCAACAGTTCGCATAAGCTAGAGGTGAAAAGTACTTAAGAAGTGTTTTGCTAGCAAACCTTCCCCGCAACGCAAGTTTGGAGAATTTGTTGCATATATCTAGGATGATAATTTAACTTTTTTCTTCGTCGTTGTCCATTTGCCCCGACTTGGGCTCGTTACCAAATCATTAAAGGCTAACACATTCAAATCTCTTTGAATGGTGCGAGGAGTGATGTTGAACTCTTCGACTAAATCCTGTGTAGACACTGTTCCTCTATCAAGGATAAACATATACACGTCTTTAATACGATTAAGCATTCTGTCAGTAGTTGGTTTCATGAAAATGAACCACTCCTTCGATCTTAATTCTCATGGCAAAGACTAGCGGACGACAGCAGTGCAGAGGCACCAGGCTAATTAAATTTCTGCCTTAGACATCCCCTTCATATATTATTTGTCAAGTAGTTTACTATGACAAGGACATTATATCAGCAATCTATTAATTTTTCCATAATTCTCAGTCAATTAATACATTTTTTACAACATGTCTATATTTGGATAATACGAATAATAAGGCGTTTTTATGACAAATGTGCTTGTACTTTCTTGAAAGAAAAGTATAAAATTTATTGAATAAGTATGGAATCATTTTTGTTGTCCAGCCGCATTGGAATCGCCTGCAAGGACAAAAAGCGTCCTTTTGTCAATTCCTCCAATTGTTTTCGGAGCTGGGCAAGCACCTTTCGCTTTTCG
>NZ_JPVO01000029.1 GCF_000772955.1 Ureibacillus sinduriensis BLB-1 = JCM 15800
CATTGTGTTACTATCCCTGCTCAAATACCTTAGACGAAAAACAAAATTCTATTCTCAATCTGAGAAAGAACAAAAATAATTCTTTATTATCATAACAGATATATGATGTAATAGCAATACACGACCCCTAATTCTAATAAAAGTATCAAAACTGTTTCAATTTACTTTTGAAAACCCTTCTTTGTTCAACAATTTGGCCCTTAATGGAAAACAAACGAGCGCTGAATCTTATTACAGAATGGCGCATGGTTGTTGAACAAGGAAAACTACTCTAAGTATTCATCACTTAGCATAGGATTTAAATACCTTCCCATTCCAGTTTTCAGCTTTTTAAATCCTAGTTTTCGATAAAACCCTTCATTACCGGTTGTTGATATTAAATGTACACACGAAACATTACTTAGCTTATTGAGTAAAAAATCCATAATTTTTTTAGCTATTCCTTGTCTTTGAAAATCTCGATGAACCACTACGTCATAAATGGCTGCATTAAAAACACCATCTGTGATTCCTCTACCAATACCAATTATTTTACCATCGACTGTAACCAATGCTATGACATTACTCGCTTCAAATACTTGCCTGATTACCTCATTTGTATGCTTCGTCCACCCTACAGAAGCATACACTTCCTTCATCTCATCGATATTTGCAACTGCATAATCACTATGAATCTTTATATCCATATTTACCCCCTATAAGAATTATTTATAATTAACGTAATTTCTTATATTCTTACAGCACTATCACTACACTATAGTTGTACGCTCTTATCTATATTTCAACATAACTACCCATTCTCCTTTTAAGTTGTTATTCAACAATCTGGCCCTATAACCGAAAAAGACCCTTTCCTTCATATTCAAGGAAAGCGCCTGATTGTGGAATAAGAATGACATTCGTATGCTCCTAAAATTCCCTTTAATTAGAGTACTATTATTTTCAAAAATTACATATACTGCCTATTAATATATAGGAGGTATTATGAAGAAATTTATTTTAATTGTTGTCTTTTCATTTATTTTAGCAGGTATTTTCACCTTTATAAATCAACCTCAAGCAGAAACTGTTAATCGCCCATCAGATAAAGAAACAAGTAATTTATTTGAAAGTCTTCAAAATGAGTTATATGAAATATATGATATAGGTGCATTTAAAACTGCCTCAAACCCTAACTATACAATAAACGAAATCATTATACCGATTAACGGAAGTCAAGAATACTACGATTCAGTAAAAGACGAAGTTGAATCACTTGTTAAAAATATAATTAAAACAACATCGTTTAAAAATTACTCAGTTATAGTAGAAAAAAATAAACTTGACCAATTCTTTAATGAAAAAGCCAAAGACGAAATGGATTTACGTTACGAAATTACCAAAACAGTACACGATAGTTTATATGAAGCTTATCAAAATCAAATTGGAGATATAGGTATAACTGATTCAGCTCAGCAGCTAATTATTGAGGTTAACACTTTTTTTAATGGACAAGAATCTAATGATTTTTTTAAAGAAATGGAAAATAAATTAAATATTATTTTTCAAGAAAAGTTATCTTCAAATTTACTTGTAAAGGAAAGTTCTATTACTATCCATATTTATAATAAATATGGAGAAAGAATAAACTAATAAAAAGAGCATCTATTTTATAATAGGTGTTCTTTTTAACTGAAACATTCTCTTAAAATAAGTATTTACTTCTTCAACAATCTAACCCTTTAACTGAAAAAGACCCTTTCCTTCTTATTCAAGGAAAGCGCCTGATTGTTGAAGATTATAATTCACTTTGAGAACAATTTTTCATAAATTCTTTAGAGGCTTGCGGATTTCTACATAAAACTTGGATCTGCTCCAAACCAAGTTTGAATATCATTTTCTTCTGTACACGGTTGAATCCAACAAACTCCGAAACTAAACTTCCTATCTGCCGTATTATGAAATGTTACATATTGAATCCCATTATTTAAATAATCTCCACTAAAGTCTATATACTCTGGATAATCTGTAAATTCCCAATCTACTCCAATTGTGAGTTTTATATCTTTTTTGTAAAAAGATATTGCTTCAAGCCTTTCACCACTCTCAATGACACCCTCTACATTAAGTGAAGGTATACAGCATGTAATTTCTTGATGCTTATAATCATTTCGGTATTCATACTGGATTAAGAACCTGCCTTTTATATCCGAATTAGGAAAATGTAAATCATTAACTAACTTTATAGCAGTAAAATCAACTCCCTCATTATTGACATATACTTTAATATTGCCTAACGGAGTGACTAGCATGATATCGCCTACTTATTTAGATTTCACACCCTTATATCTTCTACCAAGAGATGTTTAAAACCTGCCTACTCACCATTGTTAACAAAACGATTATCCATTTTTCCTAAATTTGGAATTCAACAATCAGAACGGAAAGGCACAATTCCTCTACAAGAATCGGCCCTGATTCTTGGAAATACTTTCAATTTTACTTTGTAAACAAGCCACATCCATGGATTATTTCATCAGTGGTAGCCAAAGTTGCTTCATAGATTGTCTTATTGTGCTTTTGCATGTAGGACTGAACAGCCTCGTAGCCAACTGCATAGCCGGCGCAGAAAGGAAGCCCTACAGGTTGATAACCCTCTTGTGATGCGATTTCATCACCAAACATATAGCTGCTCACTTCTGCAAACCCCTTTACGTCAAGGGCTTCACCAATCACTTCCGTTGAATACGCCAATTCTTCTTTATCCATGCCGTTAACCCAAGGCCCTAGTTGCTCCATGCCGTATAATTCCTGTGCAAAGGACTCGGCCAAACCTTCTATAACTAGATAATCTCCGACTGTCACGTTCCCATGATCCCATTCAAAATAAGAAAAACGAATGTTATGGTGAAACTCATGAGCAATGACTGCGGGAAGTTTCGGTAAATTATAATCATTGGGATAGATATTTACCGTAATGAACCCAGGAATCCCTCCGAACCCTGTATAGCCCATCTGCCGCTTCAACTTATCTGGATCGGCAATATACAATCCCAACTTTACTTCCTCCGCGTTTACTTTCAATCCCCGCTCACTAGCTTGTGCTATGCAATTTTTAA
This sequence comes from Ureibacillus sinduriensis BLB-1 = JCM 15800, assembly GCF_000772955.1. Lineage (GTDB taxonomy): Bacteria > Bacillota > Bacilli > Bacillales_A > Planococcaceae > Ureibacillus > Ureibacillus sinduriensis. The sequence goes on from NZ_JPVO01000029.1 coordinate 3,099, forward strand.
TCGTATTATCCGCTACCGTATAGGCATTATTTTCTCTTAAGATGCTTAACCCCTTTTGGATCAGTCCACTGTCGGCAACATCTGCATAACCAAGCATTTTTGTAGCCATTATCACATCATACCCATTTTCTTGTTTCGCTTTCATGGGAACATTGATGAAATTCCACATCTCGTTTAATGGTTTCATCATTGTATACCGAAAATAATTTTTTCTTTCCTCCAAACTTGTAATCCCCAGTAATTCCTCGTATTGATTGAATGTGTCGATTACTTTATAGCTCATACCCATTTAAATCACCTTTTTTCGCAAATAGTTTTAGAATCTCTGTTATTTAAACTAAGGTATTACGCTACGGTAATGTCAATTGGATTTGTGAAAAGAAAATCGGTATCTCTTATCCTCGGTTCAAATTGCTGCTTATTCTGCAATCAGGCCATATAACCGAAAATGGCACAATTTCTTTCGAGGAATTGCGCCATCTATATCTTAAATTTTCATTTCCTTTGAACAGTCTTTACAAATAAATTTGCCTTCCAGATTCAAAAAAGCTTTGATTTCCGTAAAACCTTTTCGTTTCGGATAGCGCATTTGTATAAACACTTCTTCATCCCCTTGGATTTCTTTATCGCACTTCATACATTTTGGAGTTATTAGTGTCATTTCATCGCCGCCTCCCCTTCAAGTTTTAATCCATGAGCTGGTGCTGTAACTTTTCAAAGAATGGTTCCAATCACCAGATTGGTAATTTTGCCCTCAAACTCTTAAAGAATGAATGATGAGGATAAAACATTGCCTTAAAGAATTAAGTGGTTCCCCTATCAAAATCAACCGTCTCTTCCCAGCGTTTATTTCTCTTTCAGCATTGTATACTTTCGATAAGCTTTATAGTAAGTGCTGCTGAAAACGACAACGAGAATCGCAGGGGACAACTTCAGGAGGACAAATGGAGTTTCAAATAAAAATGCCTTCCAGAACAATGAACCTTCCATATCCCAAAGACCTTTAAAGTATAACTCCGAAAATCCCGTATCTTTATAGAGCATGAAGGAAAAAAACAAACACAGCATGCCCAACATAAGGGAATATCCCATTAACCGGTTATAGTAACTGCCCTTTGATTGGCGGTCCGAAAAGAGTTCGTCTTGACCGTCTTCTTCTTTTTGCCAGTATCGCAATCCGCCCAGCCAGCCCCCTTTTATATAGTGCCATCCAAAATCTTCATAGATCCCTTTGTATTCTTCGAACTGATTTTTTGATAAATGCTCTTGATAATCGAGTCGCATCACGTATCTTTTGTCCGTTTTTTCGAAACTGTAGATTCCCCATCCGCTAATATTTGTACAGCGATAGCCTTTTTGCAATTGCCCGTTCAGCCATTGCTCCTCTTTTTCAATATTGAAAAATAAATTAAACTTCTTCATTTGGCTCACTTCCTTCATACAATGATAAAATATGCGATAGCCTTTCCTGCTCCACTTTCAAGATGTCTCTACCTTCTGCCGTGATCTCATAAATTTTTCTCCGTCCCGCATCACCAACACATTCAATCCAGCCATGTTTATTCAAGTTCTCAATCGCACCATACAATGTACCAGCCGCCAAAATGACCGACCCTTTGCTCATTTCTTCTATCTTTTGCATTGCGGCATAGCCATGGAGCGGTTCACGCAGTGCCAATAAAATATAATGCATCGTTTCAGACAACGGCAGTAATTTATGTTTCATTGTTCCACCTCTATTCAGTTCGACTATATAGTTCAACTTTATATTTAATTTAATACAGTTCAACTGAATAGTCAACCTTTTCCTGGAAATTAATCAAAGGAATAAATAAATGCCAAAAAGTAGATTTCCTTTGAGTTGGGAGATCGATTTTCTGTGTAATAGTTGAAAATAGGCACACCTCCTTCAAGGAGATGTGCCCTACTATCGTTTCAACACTATTGAACAAACAACAACTTATTATTTTTGATTGCATAATCCCCATATTCCCTTGAGAGGACAACTGTTTTCACTGCCTGTTTCCCATCGGCAAATACTAATAAAAAGCGGTTCTCGATTACTTCAATACCGCCACTATCCCCCTTGAATTGAATACCCATTGCATCCTCGATGATTTCATTTGTTGTATAGGGGCCGAATGCGCTGACCGCATCCCATTCGAAATCCGTCATCGTGGTTAAATCAATTTGCTTTGCCCCTTGCTCCAACAAAGCGTGGATATCCTTACTTAGCACCGTATCCTGACTCGCCCGGTTCCCAAAGTAACCAACAAACAAGACGACAATCGCTATTAATAACGCGATATAGAGTATTTTCTTCACAGATGCACCTCCTACAATATTTCGAAACCCCAGTCCACAGAAAAGACGCGATATGTATCTTTTAGTTGCAGGGGAGCATAAATCAAAGATATCTACAAAAAGAAGGACTACTTATGCGATCCTACTGAACAAATTTGCGTTCATGCCAGTTGTTTTGTCACTTTGCGGGCTCTTTTGGGTCAAATCTGCGTTGATAGCCACTTGTTCTGTCACTATCTGGGCTCTTTTGAGACAAATCTGCTTTCATAGCCAATTGTTCTGTCACCATCTGGGCTCTATTGAGACATATCTGCTTTCATAGCCACTTGTTCTGTCACCATCCGGACTCTATCGAGACAAATCTTCGTTCATAGCCACTTCTACTGTCACCATCCGGGCTCTATTAAGACAAATCTTCGTTCTTAGCCAATTGTTCTGTCACCATCCGAGCTCTATCGAGACAAATCTGCCTTGATAGCCAATTAATTTGTCACCATCCGGGCTCCATTGAGACAAAACTGCGTTCATAGCCAATTATTCTGTCACCATCCGAGCTCTATTAAGACAAATCCGCATTGATAGCCACTTCTACTGTCTCCATCGGGGCTCTATTAAGACAAATCTTCGTTCTTAGCCAATTATTCTGTCACCATCCGAGCTCTATTGAGACAAATCTGCATTGATAGCCACTTCTGCTGTCTCCATCGGGGCTCTATTAAGACAAATCCGCATTGATAGCCACTTCTACTGTCTCCATCGGGGCTCTATTAAGACAAATCTGCATTGATAGCCACTTTTTTTGTCACCATCCGGGCTCTATTAAGACAAATCTTCGTTCTTAGCCAATTGTTCTGTCACCATCCAGGCTCTATTAAGACAAATCTGCGTTGATTGCCACTTCTACTGTCACCATCCGGGCTCAAATTTGGAAATCCTTTGTCGCATCAGGGTTATTGAGTGCCATACTTCATTGAATGAGTTCAGATATAGTAAAAAAACCATCTCCTCTCCAAAGTATCACGTACTTGGAGAAGGGATGGTTTTTTCGATTTTTCATTTAAACTAGTTGATACCTATTTTTGTACCATTCGTAGAAGGGCGTGAGCGATTGCATTTTTTTCCTGCCCATCTTCCGCCGCTTTCCATAGTTCCTTCAATACTTTTTCTTCACTATTGCGAGGTTCTTCCGATTTTGCAAGATAATCCGCAACTTTTACAGCTGCTTTGGCAAGCATTTCTTCACTTAAGCCTAATTTTTCGCCTTTGGAAACTTGCTCGCTTAAGTAGTTTTTAAAGTCCGTGAAACTTTCCAGGATTTGATCCTTTTCCGCTTGCGATAGGTCCTTTAACTGGTTCTCTACTTTTTTGATATCTTCCGCCATGATAATTCCTCCTTTAGTAAGTATTGCTGGAACACTTATTCTATTCCCCGGTAATTTATATATAATCTAGTTAGATATGTTTATGTCTTTTCCATTAATTTACTCAACTTTAACGAAAAGATATCGAAGGATACCTAGTGGTAGTGTGGTGTCCTTTCTAAGCCGTGTATCTAGTTGAATAATGGGAAATTTATAGAGGTCTGCCAATAACACCATTCGAAAGGATTTCGTCATCCTTCTCATGAATTAATTAATCAAACAAATCGTACACTTCGGAATTCAAAAGCAGCACCTCTGTTCCATCGTATACATTGCCAAGGGGTATTTGTAATCTTTCTTCATCCCCTTCAGGTATTGTCGTAACGGGTGCAGATGGAAGGACGATTTCACCGTCAAAACTAATGGAGACCAGTGACTCTGCCGATTTCCAGATAAAGGATTTATCCTTTGATTAAAGTTGCCACATCATTTTCCACTTTGAAAATCAGGAAGTCCTCATCTTCTTCCACGCATTGTCTTTCATATCTCATTTCCTTGTCGTTCAACATTTCAAAATAATTTGTTTCCTCATTTAGTTCAAAAACTGGGCATTCGTCAAATCTGACATCACCAATATAGATTGCTCTCAATTTCATCCAATGCGATTCCCCTTTTTATGCAGATATTCTTCTTTTCATTTTACCTTAAATAAAGTGCCCTGTGGCGATCTCCCAGCGAACGGTATAAACATTTATATTGTTGCAAAACGATATGGTTCCGTTGCTATTTTATGAATCAACGCACAATTATTGGATATGCTAAATAGTATCCTTACTAGAAGATCGGGGAATATACATGTCTTCAATGGAAACGATTAAGTGGATTAACGAACAGCTGAAACCTACGAATGAATTCATCCAAAAAAACTTGGACTATGAAAATAAACATATCTTGTTATTTTATTTGAAATCGGTTGTTGATTCCGACATGCTTCAGAATTTAATCATCACACCCTTCTTCGACATGAAATCCGAAGAACAACTTCGTTTATATGTGCAGGCACTGCCGCAGTTTCAGGAAGTTCAATCAAAAGAACAAATAAGGCAAGAACTTTTGAACGGCAACGTCCTCGCATTCATTCAAGACGAACTCTATTTGCTTGATTTCAGGTTATCAAACAACGATAAAGTCAATCAAACGAATGTCGAGACGACGATCCATGGTTCCCAATTGGCCTTAAGCGATAATCTCATGACGAACATCAACCTGATCCGGACCAACTATCACCAGTCTTCTTTATCCATTGAATATCTTGATAAAGGTGAAGTGAATCAACAAAAAGTCGCGATCATTTACGATCAAGAGAAGGTTAAGAGTGATGTGTTGGATATCATTCGAACAAGACTTCAGAAAGTCGATAAGCAGGTCATTACCTCGACGACTCAATTGAATAATTATTTAAATGATAAGAAATTCTCGCTCTTTCCACAAATGATCATGACTGAACGACCGGACCGGATCATCTACAATTTGGCTGGCGGCAAGGTGGTCTTATTGGTTGATGGCAACCCGCAAGCGGTGGCGACACCGGTAGTTTTTTTCGATTTCATGACGACGATGGAAGATAATTATCATACCGTCTTGATTTCATTCTTTCTAAGAATTCTCCGGTATGCCGGATTGATTCTTAGCCTTCTTCTTCCTTCCCTCTACGTCGGGGCTACCTCCTATACTCCGGAGGTATTCCGGACCGAACTGGCTCTGACGGTGGCTGGAAGCCGGGTGGGCGTACCATTCTCTTCTTTTATCGAAGTGCTATTTATGCTGTTTTTTATGGAATTATTACTGGAAGCGAGTATCCGTCTTCCCAAGGCAGTCAGTGCCACAGCGACTACCGTTGGAGGACTGATTTTGGGAACCGCCGTGACGGAAGCGTCTCTTGCCTCCAATATCATGGTCATTATCGTATCGGCGGTGGCGATATCCACCTTTGTCATCCCGGTCAATGAAATGGCGTTTTCCATAAGGGTGTTACGCTTATTATTGATACTGGTGACAAGTTTATTTGGTTTGGCGGGTTTGGTGCTTGGATTTTTCGCCTTGATTATGTATTTGGTCAATCTGGATAGTTTCGGGGAACCTTACTTGAAATTATATACTGTATCGAAAAACAAGAAACGTTCGGAGGGGAAAGCATGAGCCGATATTATTACTACTTGATCTTGATCAATATGGTAGCCAATGTTATTGCTTCCGTCCCGGCCATTCTCTTGCAATTCCATAAACAAGGATCCGTGTCTTCCATGATACTGGCGGCGATAATCGGAACTATTCTCATAACCATTTACACACGTTTTTTTAATGCGTTCCCCGGTATGACCCTGCCGGATTTACTAAAAAAGACGACTGCCAAATGGTTTTACAATCCATTCATCTTGCTTTTGGCCTTGGTATGGTTCATCGCCGGACTGATAACACTGGTAACTTTCGCCTTCCTCCTAATCCGGTTTGTAACGCCCGAAATGCCCATTATCCAAATTGGTTCGACCATCATTCTTTCTGTTATCTTCGGCTGCCTGATGAGAAGTGAACGTGTATTATATACGATTGAGCTAGTGACACTGATTACATTTCCATTAACCATCTTTATTTTTTACAAGGCCTATACGAGCGATAATTTAAATTGGGACTTTGTAAAGGATGCGGCTCTATATGTGAACCAGATGCCCAATCTCAATTCGTTCGGGGCCTGTTTATTCTTGTTTCTCGGGGTTGTCAATCTATTTATATTTAACCGCTTCTTTACAGAAAAACAAAGCTTCAAATGGAAGCATGCCGCGTTGATCGGTGTTATCTCGACGATGACTTTATTTACGACTTACTTTATCCCGATAGGCTTTCACGGTTTCGAGAACATTGATGAACTCGTTTACCCATGGATTTCAACAAGTGATTCTATAAGGATGGAATTTTTTATAATTGAACGGGTTCTCTTTGTGTTTATACTGTTCTATCTCGGAATCGCCTTCTTAAGCATCTTGATTCATTGGCATGTATCAATGGAATTTTTAAAATTTGTATTCCATTTGGAAAAAATCAAATTTAGAGGACTTACAGTCGGTACAGTTATACCGCTTCCTTTTTTTATAGGTATTTCTTTATATTTTTTGCGCGAACTTAACGAATATCAATTATTCCGCATTTCGGGCCTATTTTATGACTCTTTAATTTTCTTCTTCTCGCTAATAACCATTTTGCTTTTCTTTATAAAAAGGAGGATGAAAAATGCCAGACAAGCAAAAGAATACTAAGTTATTCCTCCTCCTACTAGTACCCATCATCACCTTGCTTGCCGGTTGTGAATTTAAGGATATCGATAAAAACGTATTTGTCTCGATAATCGGCATCGACAAATCGGATGACGAAGACAAGCCATACAAAATCACTTTGAAATTATACGTACCAACCAGTTCTTTCAAACAGTCCCCGGAACCCGAATATGCTTATCTTTCGCAAAATGGCGAGACATTGTCTGAAGCCATCCGCATGCTCGAAAGCTATTCAGACAAAGAACTGGAATTTGGACATTCGAAGCTGATTGTCATAGGAGAAGAGCTTCTAAAGGAACAGAAAGTAAGTGAAATATTGGATTTCTTGTTAAGAAGACCGGATATCCAAATGATCTCCTGGATTGCGGTTGGAAGGCCGTCTGCAGAAGAAATAGTCAAAATGGTTTCTCAAGGGGAAAATGCAGCTTACCCCGCTTTATTCAACTACTTTGAGGATATCGGAACAGAAAGCCAATATATCGTAACGACTTTTTTGTTCGATTTCAGAAGAAGACTGACAGAGGACGGAATCGATCCGGTATTGCCGATTATCGAAGGAAAAAAGAAAAAAAAGCACTTTGAAATCAATAAGGCTTATGTACTGGTCAATAAAAAAGAACCGTATGAACTCTCATCGCTCTATACCCAAACATTCAATATACTTTCCATGAATGCATCAGTTGCCGATCTTTCCACCAAAAGAGAAGGACAACAATTTGTAGCAAGAATTGATTCGATCAACTCCAAATTCAAAGTAATTGTCAAAAAGAACAATAAAATCGAACTGGACATGGATACAAGTTTAGTCGGCTATATATCGGAATCGAAAAATCAATTGAAAACGGAAGATTTATCCTACTACAGCCGACTGTTTGAAGCGGAAGGGGAAAAATTTTTCACCGATTTTTTGACTGAAATGATGAATATTGGGGCGGATCCTCTCGGTTTCGGAGTTGATTATAATTCGCGCATTTTGCATAACAAACGCATGAGTGCCGAAGAATGGAATGAAGCATACAAAAATGCGGAAATTAAATTGAAGGTTCATGCTGATTTAAAGAGTACTGGGATAATTCAGTGATTGTTGGAAAAGGCACCCTACTCACATTCAGATGATGATCGAAGGCTTGGATAAGAGACCAGGCGTTATCTATTAGCTCATTTAACATTAGGGAAGAAAATCGGATCACCCTTTATCTCCTCTTATTTCATTGTTACTTATAAAAAAGGTGCTTTTCTGAAATGAGAAAAGCACCTTTCTTCAACTAGTATTGCATGCCTACCAAGCGTATTTTTAGGATTTTACCAATAGATGCTCACCGCTTCTTGTTTTCATAAAAAATTCCAAGTGTTCTTTCAGGAATCCAACATAACGGACGACCTCTTCAACTGTCGAGTATGGCGATATCGCGAAAAATTTATGTGCATATAGGGATATGCGGTTATTCCCGTTTGTTGTATCGACAAGGCGCTGTTTTCTCGTATTGCCATAAAAAACAGTATCTCGATCGATGCCGAGGATTTCTGCTAAGTCGTCATTAAATTGGTTATTTTCCGTCACTTCTTCCACGGTCAAGCGTCCGTTCAATTCCTCATCCCATTTATTCTTACCAGGGTAAAAACGGAATGTCGTTATCGGTGAAACGTCATTTGTGACCGCCACATTCGATATTTCCTTCGTTAACGTCTCCCTGAATTTAAGATTGACGCGAATATAGTTGGCCAATAGTTCCTGATAACCTTCGATTCCGAAAGCCAGTAAGGAAGCATAAATGGACAAGGCACTTCCCATCCGCGAGCATTCGAGCGTATAGCCTGTATGATAGCTGCCATATCCTCTGTTCCCTACATATGGCGTTTCTTCTGCATCCAAGTCGACATATTTCAAGTTTTCCCTATTTTTAATTAAAAACAGGCTCGTTATATATGGAGTTTGTCCTAGTTTATGGAAGTCAAAGACCATACTATCCGCCAGCTTGATCTGTTCAAATTTCTTTTGGTAGGATTTCAATACTTCCATCACATCTTCCTCGAATTGCAGTGGATTGCTCTCGAAATTGTAATGATTAAAGAATGTATACATCCCTCCCATCGCAGAGTCTGCATGGATATAGATCGGGTATGTGCCATAAGTGTGTTCGACGTCATCGGCAATGCTTTTAATTCCCTTAATGTCATCCACCCCGAATGTGTCCGTCGTTCCCATTGTGGCAAGGATATAAAGTGGAACTCCTCCATTAGCAATCACCTGCTCGATCTTTTCTTGCAAATCTTCCAGGTTCATGGAATGATCGGCATTCGCTTTTACGCGAATCAAGTTTTCCACACCAAGCCCCGATGCCTCTACAGATTTATAGAGACTGTAGTGTGAGAGCTCAGAACAGAAGCAATAAAGATTTTGCGGTATCCCCTTTTGGTTGGAAGATGGTGCGTAACGGGCAATGGCAAGTCTCAGTGAGTTGAAGACAGCCCCTTGCCCTCCCCATGTTGTGTATCCCGCACTGATGTTTTCATCGTAGCCGATCAGTTTGGACAGCATAGCCGTTACTTCGACTTCCGCCGTCGCCGCTGCCGGCCCCTCCACATCCCATAGATTATTTCCATTGACCAGCACCATGACTAAATTGCCGATAATACTGGCGATATTCGGAAGGGGCGCTGCATTGGCGACGTAGTTTCGATTGACGTACCGATGTCCTTCCACCAATGTTAGAAGCTGTTGAACCACTTTCTCCATGGGCACACCTGCTTCAGGGATAGCAGCCTTTTGAATGACACGGTTGTAGTAATCCTCCGTATAGTCAGGCATTTCTCCAAGCGTCAGCTTGTCCGGATCTTTCAATTCATCGATTTCCGTTAAAATCGTTTTAAAGTAGGATAGCAATTCTTCTCTTTGAACGTCATTCCCATCCATACTAGGAAATAATTTTTGTATTTCCTTCATGTTGTTACCTCCTTGATGATTATGGCCATGCCTTTATAAATTTCTTCGTGTATCTCAAACATATTTTACTATTTTTTACAGGTAAATACTCTGCCTATTTTCATTTGGACAGGTTTGCCCGCATAAAAATAAAACTTCCCACAAGTTGAATCAACCTATGGGAAGCCCCTTTATTTATATAGCCCGCTACCATGAGCTTGGCATTTGAACCACTTTAGCTTTTTACCGTTTCCTCATGATTCAAGGCAAATAGGTTTACACCATCTTTAAGTTCGATAAGTTTTTTTGCTTCCTGAACAAGTTTTTGCATCGTCAACAACTCGTCATCATTGATTTCGATCAGTTCTTCGAACATTTCAACAGATTCGCGGGAGATTGCCGCGATTTCCACAATTGTTGCCATTATTTGCTGAGTTGCAGATGATAATTCTTCCGTACTTGCTGAGGAATTTTCATTGTTCTCGGCAATGATTTTTGTCGTAGCCAGGATTTTTTCGAACATGTCCCCAACTTCGACAATCGTATTGTTTGTATCGCTGAATTCTTCAGTCCCTTGTTTCATGGACTTCACAACGATTTCGGTTTCTTCTTGTATGTTTTTCACGATATTTGAAACTTCGGACGAAGATTGACGTGTTTGTTCAGCCAATTTCCGGACTTCATCTGCCACAACCGCGAAGCCTTTACCATGTTCACCGGCACGGGCAGCTTCAATCGCCGCATTCAACGCCAATAAATTAATTTGTTCAGAAATTTCCGTAATCACTTTTACAATCAAACCGATTTCGCGGGACTTTTCCCCAAGAGTATTGATTGCATCAAATGTTGTATTGACCGTATGATTAAACTGCTCCATTTTCACCAAGGAGTTTTTCAGTTTCTCGTTTCCTTCTTCCGTCATTTCCAACGTCGCGTTCGATTGTTCCGAAATTTGGCTTGATCTCACGGATAAATCATCGATGGCATGGGACATTTCTTCCATCGATGCGGCGCTTTCTTCTGTAGCGATCAATTGCTTCTCCAACCCTCTGCCTACTTCGTCAATCGCCGCTCGGACAATATCCGCTTTCTCGGAGGCATATTCACCGATTTCCGCGAGGTTTACCCCTTTATCTTGTACATTTTTTGAAAATGAGAAAAACTTTTCCCTTACGTCGCCTAAAAATGTAATCAGTTGGTTAAAAGCAGTATTATCCGCACTTTTTCCATCAATTTTGTCTATCATGTTCCCTGCCGATATTTCTTTCATTGCACTCATGATTTCTTTGTTAAATTGTGGATGGCGTTTTAGTGAAAAGTACCTGTAAGCAAAATACACTGAAACCCCCAGTAAAATCACAATAATTCCTATCAAAATAGCTTCCATATTGAATTGTTCCCCTAACTCCTATTGATTATTGAATTCCGCAATTATGAATATTTTATTAGTTTACAGTTCTCTGATAATTATATATGTTCCATCAGCTATGCTTTCAGGAATGCCATTCAACTTGTCGTTTTCCTGATATTTATGAACAATATAATTTCCTTCTGAATCGATATACTTTTTCATCTGATGATATTTTTCCATCACCCGCAACGATTTCGGGTTTGTCGCTTCTCCTAAAACCGCCTTCAACCCTTGTGCCGAGGCCTTTTCAATCAATCGATTCCCAAGTTGCTGGATAATTTCATGACGGTCATGTTCAGCTATCACTCCCAGCATGAATAGGTGCAAAAACTCCCCATTTTCGATGTCTTTTCCGTACCGCTTTTTGTAATCTTCCATGAAACGCTTATCTACATCCTCGAGAACATGCAAAATGACATTCATATCATAGAATGAACCTTCAAAAACATCTTCCCCGATAATCTCCGGGGCATTTGTATCGCCGGCTAGAACACCCAAAACATTGTTGTCGATATCCAGGGCGACTGCGCAATATCCCTGATCAACCGTTGCGTCCAAATATTCCTTCGTAAACTGATAGAAATCTTCATAACGAAGATTTAATTCGCCCACCATCGGTTCCTGAACCCATTTTTCCGAAACATCCACCCCGATGAATGTACGGGCAAGGCACTCAGCCGCTTTCTGAACCATGTCCGGTTGTTCCTTCGTTATAATTTCATATGTATATAACTCTTGTGTTGTTTGCACTGATGATCTTCCTTTCAAAGTTTAATGTAATTGGCTTATCTATTATTTCTTTAAATTGATTGACTTGCTTTGTCGATGAAAGTGCCCGTGAAATCGATACGTTGAAGGGCATTCCGGATTTGCACTTGCGCAATTTTGGATGAAGGTTTTACGACCAGGACATCTTTGAAGCCCAGGCTCGAGTAAAATTGCATCGTTTGCTCCAACTGCGGAACAACCTTCGACGGTACAGGTGTTTGGTGCGTGCCATCGACAACAAACGTATACTCGCGTCGGTTCACTTTATTGATGGTTTCTTGCAAATCGACCATATAACCTTCTGCATCTTCCTCTCTCATCAACCCTCTTACCTGTACTTGAACTTGCTTGGCCCCTTCATTAATGGCCATTTTGTACTTCTTTTTGTCTACGACGATCATCTTATAAACTCCTTTGCGTTTAGTTGCTTACTTTATTGATATTGTTTGTATTTTTCATTTCTAATGCGTAATAAAAAAGCTATCCCGAAAGTTGCAGAAGGATAGCCAAATAATGTTTTATGATTATTTTTGGCGACCCGACTATCATTATCCAGGAGGATTTTAGACTCGTAGTTTTGCGTCCTCACCTTTCAGTAAGTTTGCCTTTTTCAGTTATGAAATTTAGTACTAATCTCACGCTATTATATTACTATTACATTATAAATGACTTGTAGTTTTTTGTCGAACTGGGATTTATCCCTTTTTCTACATATATATAAGCCTACTATCTTTATACATAGAAAAGCCTATTTTACTAGAGATACTATTTGTAGGTACTTTATATCGGAATACATTACGCAAATTTTAATACGTAAGAAAAATAAAAAAGCATTCCACAAGTTTGGTGAACTTCCGGAATGCTTTTTTATTTTACAATCTTTGAACTAAGGCATTTTCCAAAAAAATTGGAACACCACTCAATCAATTTTCTGCAGATGCGTTTCCTTGAAAGCATTGTTGTACTTTAGTCCGAAACCCATCGAACGATCTAAATAAATATGGGCTAGCCAGATAATGACAAGCATCAATAGGCTGGAAGATTCAGTAAGAAACGCCAATACGAGTAAAATCGCAGGGACAATTAAACTATGCCCGAAGTTATAAACAATAGCACCTATTTTATTGTTAAAAAGATAGCCGAGCATGGTAATGTCGGGAACTAATAACAGCAGTATAAATAGCAGAATGGAGTACTCCAGGTGTATGTAGAATAAAAGGCAAATAATAAATCCAATAGCGTATTCGATAGATATCAATTTACGAAGGGACATCCTCTGTCATGCCTCCTTCCAACTTTTGATACATTTCTTCTACTAGTCGTTCAAACGTATCTTTGTTTTCATAATATTTCATGTCCTCCAGTAAACCAACTACTGTTTGCAGCGCTTGAACGGCCATGGTGAAAAAATCGATTCTTGTTTCCAGATTCGAGATTTTGTTGTGGAACAAGTTAACCGAATCCGCATTGCACTCACTGGAAATTTCTCTATTGCCCAATAACAACAACATTTTAATTTCCTGCAATGAAAACTTTAATTGCTTCAGGACAAGTATAAACTTAATATTTTTTTCACATGTTTCATCATAAAAACGATAGCCATTTTGTAGCCGAGTCGGCAATAGCATCCCTTCTTTTTCATAATACCGGACAGTATCGGTCGTTAATTTGTACTTTGAAGCAAATTCCTTAATGTGCATTACTGCATCCCTCCCAAGAATATCCTATCATTGGAGTGCACTCCAAGGTCAAGCTACGTAAACTAGCTGGCCATATCAGGAATAAAGATGGATTTCTAATGAGGCAAAGACGCTTTATTGGGGGAAATCTTATTCAGCTTAAGCTCTGTTTGGCTTACAAGTTTAATTTTTAAGATTTGCTATTTCCTATAGGCGTATTTAATAAAGCTAAAAAAAACCGCTTTTCGAACAGATTTCTTTTAGTTTCATTACTTTTGAGATAGGAACCACATATGAAATCTTTAATTTTTATTTTTATCATGTATACATTTTTACTGATTATCAAATAATAAGTTATCTGATTTCTGGAGGGATTATATGCAGGGAGATTTAAATTCAAGATTAACAGCTTCTGAAATTTCGGTAATTTGGAGTAGTTGTGTGAACAACAGTTTTTCAATTTGTGTCCTACAATACTTCCTGGCAAATGTTGATGATGAAGATATTAAGTCTGTTTTGGAATGTGCACTCGATGTATCACAAAAAAACTTAGAGATGAGCGAAGAAATACTAAAGAAAGATGATCGGCGAATTCCGGTTGGTTTTACGAATGAAGATGTAAGTCCAACAGCTCCGCGTCTATATTCTGATGCATTTTATCTATATTATCTTAAAAATATGGCTAAGATTAGTTTATCAGTTTATGGTGTGGCTTTGGCCACTGCCGCACAGCCCGGTGTACGTGATTTCTTAAGTCAAGCTATACAAACTTCCACGCAACTTTATAATAACACCGCTAACATTTTGTTATCAAAGGGGTTATTTGTAAAACCTCCTTATGTCTCAACTTCTAATGAAATTGATTTTATCGACAAGAAAAGTTATTTAGGTGGCGTATTAAATTTAAATAACAGACCTTTAAATGTCATAGAGATTACTCATATTGAAGCAAATATTGAAGCCAATACAGTGGGGGAAATCCTTTTGGCCGGTCTTTCCCAAGTAGCAAAGTCAAAGAAAGTTCGTGAATATTGTTACAGAGGTTCAGAGATAGCAAAGAAACATATTCAAGTTTTTGCATCACTGTTAACGGGTGATAACCTTCCTGCCCCAATGCCCTGGGATCTTGAAGTAACAGACTCTACTATCTCACCCTTCTCGGACAAATTTATCATGTTCCATACATCAATGTTAATACAATCCAGTATTTCAAACTACGCAACAGCTTCAGCGGCAAGTTTACGAAATGATATCTCTACATCATATGTTCGTCTAACAGCAGAAAGTGCCCAATATGCCAAGGATGGTATTAACCTTATGATTAAAAACGAATGGATGGAACAGCCTCCACAAATTCCAAACCATAAAGGATTAGCAAAGGAATAGTGTGCTAAAGTATCACGGAGAGCAGGTTAAAGGTGTGAACAAAAGTTCAATTGAAAAATTGCTCTGGTCATTAGCCTTACCGGGATTTGGGCAACTTTTGAATCAAAGGTATGTAAAAGGTATAACTTTAATCTTTTTAGAACTCTTGATAAATGTACAATCTAACTTAAACACGGTAATCCTTTTAAGCTTTCAAGGGGATATTCCTTCTGCTATCAATGAAGCCAACTATCAGTGGCTTATGTTTTATCCATGCTTATACTTTTTTTCGATGTGGGACGCGTTTAAAGATGCGGGTGGAGGAAAAGACCCATTTTCTTTTCTTCCATTCGTATTTTCAGCTTATTTAGTTACTATCGGTACAATTTATTCTGCAAAAATGACAATTTTCGGTGTATTATTCGGGCCAGTTTTCTTACCATTGACATTTGTCCTCCCTGGGGTTTTTATAGGGTTAGTCGTAAAAAGATGCGTCATATCCATAATCAAATAAGAACACAATATATTCTCAGCTATGTTTAAGATAAGATGGGGGTTATTGTGTTCTTTTTAATATTTTTTTAAAAAATATGTTCTTCAACGAACCTGCCTATCTTATTTTAAGCCATTGCTTCACAACCTTCTCTATCTTGAAACAGCAATGGAATTTGTTATTAAGTGTTATACAGGAATGGCCTGCTTTGTTTCATTAGTATTAAGAGATTTGTCATAAACGATAAGAATCCCACCCGATATGTTGAAGATTGATTTCCATCTATGTTCCCCATTATTTTAAGTACACTTTTACAATTTCTTTCGTCAAAATACCAGTAAAACAATTTAGAAATCTTTAATAAGTGCATTCAGTACAAGAACTAAAATCCCTAATACAACACATATCTCCACAAAGGTTTTACCAATTTCACTATTTTTCGTATCATTCAGATCAACCATATCATCATTGTAATCATTCATATGGTCCATATCTTCACTACGCTGGTGTTTTATCTTTCTATATAAGCCTTGAACCTTTTTTTGAATGTAAATCTTATCTCGTTTGTTTTCACTCAAATCCTCTTCCTCCTTTTTAATTGTTTGCTTTAACAAATGCAAAAAGGTATGTCTTAAAAAACAAAAAGAGTTTAGAGAACAAAGTTAATTTTTGTTCCAGATAAAGGACGTTAAATTCTTTGCACGTTCCGTTTAAAGACGAATGGAGCCATATTGATGTCGTCCTTCAAAAAGAAACGCGATTATACTTTCATAATAAGGTATAAATTTTTTTAGTTCGATTAGCTTTAAAATTTCCTCTTTAGAAGCCCACTTCACTGCTTGTACCTCTTCAGTTTGCAACGTCAATTCGTTCAAATTAAAGTCATTTTCAATGAGGTAATAATCATCAAATCCACGGTCAAAACTAATAGTAAATTGTGGACGCATTTCTTCGAAGTTATAATGAATCCCTAACTCCTCTAATAACTCTCTTGAAGCAGCTTGCTGACTTGTGTCGCCTGCAATAGCACTACCACCACAAGTAATATCCCAAAGATTGGACCATCCTTTCTTAAAAGGTTGACGTTGCTGAATAAGCATTTCTCCTTTTGAATTAAATATACACACGTGTACTACTAAATGAAACTCGTCTGAAGACATTTCATCTCCTCGAGTTATTTGTTTCGCTATTTTATTGCGATGCTTATCATATAAGTCCCACTTTCCATTGTTAAACTCCTTATATAATTTTAGTGTAACTAGCCTTTTATTATACTGTAAAATAATTTAACAAAAGTGAATTTTACGAAAATTATAAGGACCTCAAGGTAAAGAGAATAGGTAAAACCAGTTGTCTCCTTGTGACTGCCACCTTTCAAAACAATTAATATTTATGTTTCAAAAAGTTTATTTTCTAACGCTGCAATGTATCGGGCTGCCGAAATTTGAAGACGTTCTTTAGCATCCTTTTCTATTACTCGATGGAATGCGTCAATTAACTTTTCGAAGTTAATAGAATCCATTTGACTTGCAATTCGTTTCACAACATTCGTTGGCAATGGAATAAAGTTTGGATAACTATACATAAAAGTTACCCATTTGCGATCTGCCACTACACGAATGATATCTCCAACAAATAAGGTGCCCTCTTTTTTATTATTTTGCCATTCTAAAACTGTGGCTCCTTTAAAATGCCCTCCTACCCGATGTAATACGATCCCTTCTTTTAAAACCAATTCTTCGCCTGTCCAAAAGACGATATGCTCACTTGGTCTCGTTACCCATTCTTTATCATCTTCATGAATATAGATTGGTGCGTCAAATGCTTCTGCCCACTCCACTTGGCTAGAGTAGTAATGCGGATGAGATAATGCAATTGCATGAATACCACCTAATTCTTTAATAGTAGTAATAGTTTCCGCATCAATATAGGTAATACAATCCCATAACAAATTAAAATGGCTATGCTGAACTAAGTAAGCAGTCTGTCCGATACCGAAAGTAGGTACCGTTTTAATACTATGTAACCCAGCTTCTTCTATAGTAATCACATTTTTATACTGACCAGACGCCACTAAATCATCTAATGTTGTCCATTTTTGCCCGTTTACACTAACGTATTGTCTCTCTTCGGTACAGATCTTACATTCACTTGGTTCAACAATAGATTTTTCATATTGAACTCCACACGTTTCACAAACATAATAATTCATCACGAACCAAACTCCCTAATTTTAATTTTTTCGTTTGCCTATTTACTATCACAGCTTTAAATATTATGTAAAACAGAATGCCAATGTTTCTATCAGAGCTTTGTTCCGGACATATATAAGTCTACTAAACTACGCTTTTCATAGAACACTTCGTTTAATAACTCTTCTTGATTTAAATATATCAAATTTTATTTGGAAAAAATTTCATACTTAAGAATGAGTTTTTTAAAATCTTTAGTGTAGGTAGTAGATTTTTAATTAAAATGGTTACGCCGCAATTTAGCTCTTTAATGAAGTACTTCCCTTATTCCAAGGAAGCGACTGATTGTCGGACATCATTGTTCAGCTAAAGCACCAATCAATAAGAATAAAATCCATTAGTTATTCACTGATTTTACTTTTTTATATGAAAAATAATTGTATATGAAATCGAATATGGAAACGATATAGGCTGAACCAGCAAAAAATAATATAGTGGAATCGAAACTGTAATAAATGAAGTCTTGTAAGTGCAGATAAAGCAACCAAATAGATGTAATGACGAAAAGAGAAATATCGTAAGCGATACTAAGTGGGCGTTTAATGTTTTTTAGAGCAAAATTAAAAACGATAATTCTAAAAAAAATAAATAGGAATAAACAATAAAAATAAGCGGTGGTAACATAAACGATCGAGGGCTGTATCGATTCTGGTATCGTGGGCATCAGCATAAACCCCTTTGATTAAAGTTTTATAGTAGATCAGGAAAACGAGATCTTCTTAATGAAAAATCGCTGAATTAAGGATAAATCTTTATTATTTCATGCTTTTATCTTGATTCAGAATTTTAATAATTTCAGTAAGTCTTTCGTTTCTATCTTTATCTAATTTTGTTTTTTCTTTCGTGAACTTAACTACTTTAATTACAAAATAGAACGCCAAAACGATAAGAACTAAATAAAAAATTATAGGTAAAAAAGTGAAAAGAAAAAAGATGTCGGCTGGCGATGTGTGATCCATACTAATCCTCCAAGAAAAAATATTATTTTGTATTTATTAAATAAATATAACCATATAATTCCAAACCCCTCTTCCCATTTTAGCATAAATATCCAAACTGGTTATTCAACGTTATTCTGATATGATCTGATTGCTGAAAAAGGTACCATTCTCTACAGGAATTGCGCACGATTGTTTAAGATAAGGCTCTCGTTAGCTTAATAATAAGTTTTTAACTATTTTGCTTTCCATTCCATTAAAAGTAGATTGTTGTTAAGATCTTTGATTCTCTTAAAACCACATTTTTTATAGCTCGATATTGCTCTGACATTACTACTTTTCACCTCTAATAAAACCTTGGAGGCACCTTTCATCCAAAGGAAATCCAACATCATTTGTATCATTTTGGTTCCTAACCCTTTACCCCATAGTTCAGGTTCTCCTATAAATTGATCTAGTCCATAGATATTATGGTTTTCTAGGTAGCCGTACTTTTTCAACTCAGTTTCTTGAATCTCATAATATTGTATATAACCAATTGATTCATTATTGTATTCAACTATACAAGGAGTAACATAGTGTTTACCTTCTATCCTTGGACCGTATTTATTTATCACTCTATCTAAATTTGAAGGCGGTTCTTCATAAAATTCCAGCACCCTCTGGTCATTCAGCCATTTTACCATTAAATCAAAATCACCATAGTTCATAAGTCGAATATGCAGTTCTTTGTCTAAAATCAATTCTTCCCCCCATCCATCATTGACCTTTTAGAAAGCATTACACATTACTAAGGCTCTATTTATAAAGAAAGGGCCTCATTCATGTTCCAGAAGGTACTGCACCCCAAAAGTTAGAGTAAAAAAACTAACTTTTGG
>NZ_JPVO01000028.1 GCF_000772955.1 Ureibacillus sinduriensis BLB-1 = JCM 15800
GTTGGGGGCTTCCCCCTGTGAGAGTAGGACGTCGCTAGGCTCAAGAAGTCGTTACTGATTCAGTCAGTAGTGGCTTTTTTATTTTTCCTTAGACTTTTTTGTATCAAAAGTGGTAGCAACCATTAAGATAGGACAAAGTGTTTACATGCCGAATTACCCGATCGACATGCCTGTTAAATTAGTCATCAGATTTTATGAATTAGTTTGTTCTCTTAAGTCGTTTTAGGGGATAAAAGGTTCCTGAATTGATTCATCAAACAAGAGAGCAGTTTTTCAAGGCGACGGAAGAGCACTATAACTGAGTCCATAATGAAGGTATAATTAAATACCAACTATATTGTAATATGTATTATTGAACAACCTAATGATGAAGGAATTCAAATACAATGCCTCTCCTTAATTCAATTATACATCGTGTTATTAAGTGAGTAATCAACACTGCAATAACATGGTTGAAGTGCTGTACATTTATGCAGGATAGTTGTTTTCCAAATAAGTAATATCTCATAAAATAATTTTCTTATTTATAAAACTTTTTAAATACTTGAATATTTTTTCAGAATTATTATAATAATAAAAGGGTAATAAATAAAATATTGTTGTTCCGAAGTAGCTCAGTGGTAGAGCAACCGGCTGTTAACCGGTTGGTCGTAGGTTCGAGTCCTACCTTCGGAGCCATTTTTTTTGCCAGAAATTCTTAAATGTTAAACAGCGTAAATACTTTAACGACTTTTGATGTTGAAAAGTGATACATTTATTAATAAATAAAAAATATATAAATAATGGTTGCTTTTGCAATTAAATGATGTTATTATAAATCTTGTCTTGTTCAGAAGAACAGAATACATAGTAGGCCCGTTGGTCAAGTGGTTAAGACACCGCCCTTTCACGGCGGTAACACGAGTTCGAATCTCGTACGGGTCACCAATATAACAAGTGATAACACTTACCCATACATGGAGGATTAGCTCAGCTGGGAGAGCACCTGCCTTACAAGCAGGGGGTCGGCGGTTCGAGCCCGTCATCCTCCACCATAAGTGTTTATCTGGAGGGGTAGCGAAGTGGCTAAACGCGGCGGACTGTAAATCCGCTCCTTCGGGTTCGGCGGTTCGAATCCGTCCCCCTCCACCATCACTGGGGTATAGCCAAGCGGTAAGGCAACGGATTTTGATTCCGTCATGCCCAGGTTCGAATCCTGGTACCCCAGCCATTTTCTCATGATGATTTTGTACATAACACAAATCCAATCCTTTACTCAAATGAGTAGAGGATTTTTTTTTATAATATTACATCACATTGCTAAGTGAGTACTACCCATAATTATTTATGGTTGAACCCCGATTATCGATCCCCTTTTCCAATTCTTATATGATAATGAATAAATATCCAAAATTATGTTAGGTTGAGCCATTCACGTTTTTCCATATAAAATAGAAGATATCGACAGGGGGATCAGTATATGAAAAACAAGAAAATATCTATTATTGGAGCGCCATCAGATTATGGTCAACTACGACGTGGGGTGGATATGGGGCCAAGTGCAATTAGATATGCAGATGTATCAGAAAGATTAGAAGCTTTAGGATACACGATTAAAGATGAAGGCGATATCATCGTAAAAAGAGCGATGAGTAATACTCAATTAGACACGAATTTAAAAAATTTAAAGGAAGTCGTGGAAGTGTGTACCCAACTTTCAAATAAAGTATCTGAGGTAATCGCACAAGGAAGCTTCCCGCTAGTTTTGGGAGGGGACCACAGTATTGCGATAGGTACACTGGCGGGGTTAGCGGAGCACTATGACAACTTGGGGGTTATTTGGTATGATGCCCATGCAGATTTAAATACTCCAGCAACATCACCTTCAGGAAACATACACGGTATGCCGCTTGCAGTTAGCATAGGCTTAGGTGATGAGCGATTAGTTTCAATAGGGGGTACTGAGCCAAAAATTAAACCTGAGAATATTATTATAATTGGTGCCCGTTCAGTAGATCCGGGAGAACGCGATTTAATAAGAGAAAAAGGTATTAAAGTCTATACAATGCATGAAATAGATCGTATGGGCATGACAAGAATCATGGAGGAGTCAATTGCTTATTTCAAGGAGCGAAACGTAGATGGGGTCCATTTATCATTAGACTTAGATGGACTAGACCCATTATACACACCTGGTGTCGGAACACCGGTTCCAGGGGGAATCACGTACCGAGAAAGTCACTTGGCGATGGAAATGCTTGAAGAAGAAGGAATGATTACTTCCGCTGAATTTGTTGAGGTAAATCCAATCCTTGATGAACGTAATAAGACGGCAGATGTTGCTGTTGCTTTAATGGGATCGCTATTTGGAGAAAAGCTTGTATAATTAGTGTTTTCGGCACTTGAAATTTCTGGATAAATATACTAATTTATACTCTTAGGGATTAAAAAAATTATAAAATCTCTCAACATACGCGAAACTTTTTAAAAAGTTTCGCGTAAATAATAATAAGCCGTAAAGGTGGAGAGGAAAACATAAATGGATGCGTTAGTGAACAAAAGAATAAAGCAAGTGCTAAAAGGTGATCAAAACGCATTTTCAGATATTGTGAGCCTCTACCAGCACAAGTTATACCAAATATGCTATCGTATGCTCGGCAACAAGCAAGAGGCGGAAGATATCTCGCAAGAAGCATTTGTACGTGCATACATAAACCTTCATACATTTGATCAGAAAAGGAAATTTTCCACATGGCTTTACCGTATTGCAACGAATCTCTGTATTGATCGAATTCGTAAGAAAAAACCAGATTATTATTTAGATGCAGAAGTGGCAGGTACAGACGGATTAAATATGTACTCTCAAATTGCCTCAAGTGAACAATTGCCTGAAGAAACTGTGCAGCAAATGGAGCTACAGGATCGAATCCAATATGAAATCAGCAGATTGCCAGATAAATATCGTTCTGTTATCGTTTTAAAATATATAGAAGAACTATCGTTACAAGAAATAAGCGATATTCTTGATATGCCTTTAGGGACGGTAAAAACACGAATACATCGAGGGCGTGAAGCTTTAAGGAAACAACTAAACAATCTGTAGGAGGGTAACCGCATGAGTACGTGTCCACAATACATTGTTGACTATATGCACGAATATTTAGATGGCGATATTAGTCGTGAACATGAACAACAGCTGAAGAAACATTTGCAAGAATGCACTGACTGTAGACAACATATGCACGAGTTGAGTGACACGATTGCTTTTGTTAAAAGTGCAGCACATATTACAGCACCTCCACATTTTGAGGATAAAGTAATGAAACGTCTGCCTAAGGGTAAAAATCGGGTAGGGATACAGAAATGGTTTAGACGACACCCAATAATTGTTGCTGCTGCTGTGTTCTTCTTATTTATGAGTGCAACGATGCTTAGTAATTATTCAAACGAAGAATTCTCGGTTACAAAGCAACCGAATCTAATAGTAGATGGCCAAACTGTCATCGTTCCGGAAGGTGAAGTAGTTAAAGGGGATATCATTGTCAAAAATGGCGACCTTGTTATTGAAGGGGAAGTTGATGGGAATGTAATCGTCATAAACGGTGAGTATATGGCATCCACTGCTGTTGTAACGGGTGAAATTGAAGAAATTGACCAGGTGTTTGAATGGATATGGTATGAGACAAAAGCAATGGTAAATAACTTTATGGATTTATTTGAGGAATAAAAAATTCGTAACTGATATGAAAATTTAAAAGTCTACTCGGAAGAGTGGGCTTTTTACTTGGGAAAAGCTTTAAATGTACAAGTTGTGGTATACTACTTCTAACAAATGAGTAAATGTTCGGGCAATAGCTTTATACATTTACGTCAAAGATTAGGCAACAATAATGAAAGAAAGAATTTGTTTTTATATTTTACGTAATAACATAGAGTTCTTATTGATATAAATGAAATAGCAAGGAAAAAGTGGGGGATGCCACGTGCAAATTATTGAGCAATTTACAGACCTTACGCCTGTGAATATTGTGTTTAGCATATTAGACGTACTATTGGTTTGGTACGTAATTTATAAATTATTAACCCTCATTAAAGGAACAAAAGCTGTTCAGTTATTAAAAGGGATATTTGTCATAATCTTTGCCAGGTTTGCAACAGTGGTCTTTGGTTTGGATACCCTCGGTTGGTTCCTGCAAGAAGTAATTGACTACGGATTTTTAGCCATCATCATCATCTTCACTCCTGAAATTCGAAGGGCATTGGAACAACTAGGGAGGGGCAAAATCTTCCAACGTTCAAGCGGGCAGATGGAAGATGAACAAACGCGCCTAATCGAAGCTATGAAAAAGTCGGTCAGCTATATGGCGAAACGACGTATCGGTGCCCTCATCTCAATTGAAAATGAAACCGGCTTAAACGAATACATTGAAACGGGCATAAAGTTAAATGCCGAAATCACATCAGAATTACTCATTAATATTTTCATACCAAATACCCCACTCCATGACGGAGCGGTAATTGTCCAAAAGGATAAGGTCATCTCTGCTGCTTGTTATTTACCGTTATCTGAAAGTACCTTTATATCAAAGGAACTAGGAACGCGTCACCGGGCAGCTGTGGGACTAAGCGAAGTTACGGATGCCGTCACAATCGTGGTTTCCGAGGAAACAGGAGCTATAAGCTTAACCCGAAATGGTAATTTATATCGAAATCTATCAATAGAGGAATTCGAAACACAATTAAGAAAACTGTGGTTTGGACCTGAACAAGATTCGGATTTTGCCTCTAAGTGGACTTGGAGGGGGAAAAAGAATGGATAAACTGTTTGATAGTTACTGGGCCCTACGTGTAACTGCCCTCGTTTTAGCCCTCTTGCTGTTTTTTTACGCGAAAGCCCAGCTGGATGATGGGCAAACATCGGGCTCGAATACACAGATGGATATTATTACAGATGTTCCTCTAGAGGTTTACTATGATACTGAAAATTTAATTGTTTCGGGGCTGCCTGAAACGGTTGACGTAACGGTTGAAGGGCCGATGCCCATCGTCATACAAACAAAATTAACAAAAGACTTTAAAGTGTTTGTCGACTTAAGTTCTTTGTTAATTGGTGAACATAGAGTTACAATTCAGCACGAAAACTTTTCGCCTAAACTGGATGTTACTATTGACCCGAAAGTGCTTGATATTGTTGTTGAGGAAAAAGTAACAGAGGAAGTTAAAGTAGAACCTGAAATTAATAACAGTTTAATAGCGGAAGGATATGAGCTGGTTGGAATGTCATCGGAACCAAGTACTGTATTTGTTACCGGCGCAAAAAGCGTCATTGAAAGCATTAGCTATGTAAAGGCAACAATAAACAGTGAAGAGGGTATTACAGCATCTTTTAGCGAAGAAGCTAATGTAAAGGTGTTGGACAGCAGCTTAAATAAACTGGATGTGACTATTGAACCTGAAACAGTAAACGTTAATGTCGAAGTAAAACAATATAGTCGTAAAGTCCCTCTGACCATAAGGCAAACAGGCGAACCAATGGATGGGGTTACAATCAATAGAGTATCTTCCCAAACTAAGGTCATAGAAGTCTTTGGTCCAAAATCAATTATTGACCCTATAGCGAAGTTAGAAGTAGAATTTGACATATCAGAAATTCAAGAATCTGGTGCATACGAAGTTGAAATACCTTTGCCTAATGGAGTGACCAAGCTATCAAGATATTCAATCGAAATACAAGCCGATGTTACAAAGGCAGAAACTGAAACAGAAGAAGAAGTGGTTCAGGATCCGGGTAAAGTAGAAAAACCCGAGCAGGAGCCGGAGCAGAATCCAAAACCAAAGCCCGATCCTGTTCCGGTACAAACAGAGCCGGAAGAAGAGACATCTGTTGGAGAAACGACTCCAGTAGAAGAAGAAACACCTGCTGACGAAGAAAACAATACGGAATAACAAAATTCTTAAAAATTATAATCACAATCATAATAGTATAAGATTTTGTAAAGGAAGCATGGAATGTCTAGCATTGAAGGAGAGAAAAGTAATGGGAAAATATTTCGGAACTGATGGCGTACGTGGTGTCGCCAATTCAGAATTAACACCTGAGCTTGCATTTAAGCTGGGACGTATCGGTGGTTATGTATTAACCAAGAACGCGACAGAACGCCCGAAGGTAATTATTGGACGAGATACAAGGATTTCTGGACATATGCTAGAGGGAGCATTGGTTGCCGGTCTACTTTCGATTGGAATAGAAGTTATGCGATTGGGTGTAATCAGCACTCCTGGTGTTGCGTATCTTACACGTGTGATGAATGCAGATGCAGGGGTTATGATTTCCGCTTCTCATAATCCGGTGGCTGATAATGGGATAAAATTCTTTGGTCCGGATGGATTCAAATTAACAGATGCACAAGAAGCAGAGATAGAAAATCTTATTGATATGGAAGACGATACACTTCCACGCCCGGTTGGAGGCGACCTAGGTGCGGTAAGCGACTACTTCGAAGGTGGTCAAAAATATCTTTCCTACTTAAAACAAACGGTAGAGGAAGATTTCCTGGATATCCATGTTGCATTGGATTGTGCGCATGGCGCAACATCGCAGTTGGCAACGCACCTATTTGCTGATTTAGAAGCCGATATTTCATCAATGGGTTCATCGCCGAATGGTTTGAATATAAATGATGGCGTAGGGTCAACACATCCCGAAAAACTTGCTGAGCTTGTATTGGAGCGGGGGGCTGATGTAGGGCTAGCCTTTGATGGAGATGGAGATCGACTAATTGCTGTCGATGAAAAAGGGCAAATTGTCGATGGTGACCAAATTATGTTCATCATTGGAAAATACCTAAACAGTAAGGGTCGCTTAAAGAAAAATACAATTGTGTCGACAGTGATGAGCAATTTAGGCTTCTATAAAGCACTTGAAGATAACGCGATGACTAGTGTGAAAACAGCAGTTGGAGATCGGTATGTTGTAGAAGAAATGCGTGCAAACGATTATAACCTTGGTGGAGAGCAATCAGGGCATATCGTGTTCTTGGATTACAATACAACTGGTGACGGTTTATTAACGGCTATCCAGTTGGTCAATATTATGAAAGCCACGGATAAACGCTTATCGGAGCTTGCCGCTGAAATGAAAATCTTCCCGCAAAAGCTAGTGAATGTTCGTGTTGTTGATAAGCATGCTGTAACACAAAATGACAAAGTAGCGAAAACTATCGCAGAAGTGGAAGCAGCTATGGCAGGAAATGGTCGGGTATTGGTTCGACCATCAGGGACAGAACCACTTGTTCGTGTAATGGTTGAAGCTTCAACGGAAGAAGAATGTGAAAGCTACGTAAACCGGATTTCGGAAGTGGTACGCCAAGAATTGGGGCTAACTGAATAGTTTAAAGTAATGCCAGTAAATAGACTGTCCAAGCAGTTTATTTACTGGTTTTTTCATTCAAACAACCTTCTTTCTTTGTTTATTTGTCGATTAAAAGGGAAATAGTAAGTTTGAAAGGAGTGAAGATCAAATGGCAAAAGTAGCCACATTAATTACTGATTTATTTGAGGATATTGAATTTACGAGTCCAAAGGAAGCACTTCAGGAAGCAGGACATACAATTGTAACGATTGATAAAGAGGGAAATAAAGCGGTTAGAGGCAAGCAAGGAGAGGTACGGGTAGAAATCGATTACGGTATTGACGATGTAAACCCGGATGATTTTGATGCACTGTTTATACCAGGTGGATTCTCGCCAGATTTGTTGCGAGATGATGACCGTGTGGTGGCATTTGCAAAAAAATTCATGAGTGACATGAAACCGGTATTTGCGATTTGTCACGGTCCACAACTGTTAATTACAGCTAGATCTTTGGAAGGACGCGACATCACAGGCTATAAATCCATTCGAGTGGATTTAGAAAATGCTGGGGCAAATTTTCATGATGAAGAAGTCTTCGTGTGTCAAAAACAGCTAGTATCAAGTCGTACGCCAAAAGATTTACCGGCATTCAATCGCGAAATTGTAAACCTGCTAAAAGAAAAAGAGCTATAGTTAAAAGATTTATGTCTATCCACTAGAGCTTACTCCTCTAGTGGAGTATTTTTTAAAGATAGCGATGTCTACATAATTGAGGGGAACAAGGATTAATGGTCAAAATTTTTTCTAATAAAATATAAGAAACTAGTAAATATGCGTGGATGATTGACGATTTGAAGCATATTCTGTATGATGAAGGTGCTTGGAAAAATTATTATGAAGATTATTCCATCTTTCTTCAAATTTCAAGCGAGCGCATAAAGAGGAGGCGAATTTCAGCGCTATATAAGACGAAAAGGAAAACAATAATAGCGCCTGAGCTAAGGAAATCGGACGGTAAAACAATCCTTAGTTGACGAGGTGGAGGATTATCGAATTTTCGGCGGATACCTCCCGATCGCATGCCCGGTCGATAGTTTCGTTTTAAAACACAAAAGTGATCTTGTGGACAGAAAAACGAAAAGGCAAATAATAATATAAAAGCAATGCTAAAAAAGAAGAACTTTTTATGTGCAAGGGAATTAGACAGAATTCCCGCACATGTATGGAAGCTCATCCCAGCAGGGTCTTTTTGTATTGCCTTAAATGGAGGATTTAGGAATATGTGTGGAATCGTTGGATATAATGGTGAACTTGATGCAAAGGAAATATTGCTTAAGGGATTAGAAAAATTGGAATATCGCGGTTACGACTCAGCAGGTATCGCTGTTCGCAATGACGAGGGAATAACAGTTTTTAAAGAAAAAGGCCGTATTGCTGATTTACGTACAGCGGTAGATGACGAAGTGGATGCAACGATTGGAATTGGCCATACTCGCTGGGCAACACATGGTGTACCGAACCAATTAAATGCACACCCTCATCAAAGTACGACTGGCCGTTATACTTTGGTTCATAATGGTGTAATCGAGAACTATCATCTATTGCAAAAAGCATACCTTAAAGGAATCCAAATGCAATCAGATACAGATACAGAAGTCATTGTTCAACTTGTTGACTTATTCGCAAAAGAAGGATTATCTACCGTAGAAGCTTTTCGTAAAACGTTATCATTATTACATGGTTCATACGCTCTGGCACTACTCGACCAAGAAGATGAAGATACAATTTATGTAGCGAAAAACAAATCTCCATTATTAGTGGGTGTCGGAGATGGATTCAATGTTGTAGCTTCAGACGCAATGGCAATGCTGCAAGTTACAGATCAATTTGTAGAACTTCGTGATAAAGAAGTTGTATTGGTTCATCGAGATAAAGTGGAAATTTCAACATTGGATGGTAAGCCGGTTGAGCGTAAACCATATAAAGCAGAATTGGATGCTAGTGACATTGAAAAGGGAACATACCCTCACTACATGTTGAAAGAAATGGATGAGCAACCAGCTGTTGTACGAAAAATCATTCAAGCATACAGCAATGCTGAAGATGAGTTAACAATTGATGACAATATTTTAGAAGCCATTAAAGAGGCGGATCGTTTATATATTATTGCAGCAGGAACAAGTTACCATGCAGGCTTAATCGGAAAACAATATTTCGAAAAAATTGCAGGAATTCCTGTTGAAGTACACATTTCAAGTGAATTTGGCTATAATATGCCATTATTATCTGAAAAGCCTTTATTTATCTTCATTTCACAATCAGGTGAGACAGCGGATAGCCGCCAAGTTCTTGTAAGAGTGAAAGAGGAGTTAGGTTTCCCGGCGTTAACAATTACAAATGTCCCTGGTTCGACTTTATCTCGTGAAGCGGACTATACATTGTTGTTGCATGCGGGTCCAGAGATTGCCGTAGCATCGACAAAAGCTTATGTTGCGCAGGTGGCCGTGCTTTCGATCGCTGCCTATGTGGCAGGAAAAGCAAAAGGGAAAGAAATCGATTTTGACTTAAAAACAGAATTGGCGATTGCTGCGAATGGCATTCAAACAATGGTCGATTCTAAAGAAGAGCTGGAGCAAATTGCGGAAGATTATTTGAAAATTGCCCGCAACGCATTCTTCATCGGACGCAACCTTGACTTCTATGTAAGCTCGGAAGGTGCGCTAAAACTTAAAGAAATCTCTTATATCCAGGCAGAAGGTTTTGCTGGTGGGGAGCTGAAACACGGTACAATCGCTCTGATCGAAGAGGGCACTCCTGTTTTCGCTTTGGCAACACAAGAACAAGTATCGTTAAATATTCGCGGGAACGTGAAGGAAGTAGTGGCACGCGGGGCAAATGCATGCATTATATCAATGGAGGGCTTGGAAGAGGAAGGCGACCGCTTCGTCATTCCGAAAGTTCACCAACTACTAACGCCACTTGTATCTGTAGTACCGTTGCAACTAATCAGCTATTACGCGGCATTACACCGTCGCTGCGACGTCGATAAGCCTCGTAACCTAGCAAAATCTGTTACGGTTGAGTAATAGCAGAATGCTAAGTCTAGATGTAGACTTGGAAAAAAGTTTGATAATCCGTAAAAAAGATTAATAACAAGTTAAAAAGTTTGATAAAACCTCTTGCCAATTTTTATAGGTAAGAGGTTTTTTAGTATTTATGAAAAGAAAAAAGACTGTGTAAGTTATAACTAATACTGGCATAGTATAAAATTATATTTGTTGTGAAAGGTGGATTCACATTGATACCCCATAAACCCTCGCCGTATTAAAATTTTCTGTTTTTATCTCAAGATTCACATTATAAAGTAGGTTAATAAAGTTGTTAAAAAAATGTGAATCATCTTACTCAACAATCGGGCCAGATTGTGGAATAAAAACAATTTTAATACTGGCTGATTTGAATTAGTTTATTAATGCTTGCATGTAAATAAGAAACCCAGTTTATCTTCTCAACATATGAAGATAGCTGGGTTTTTACAGTTTAATGTGAAAATAACATTTAAGACTAACGCAAATTCTCCCCTAAAATGATATCGATTAATTTGGAAGCGTCAGTTAAAAAATATATCCGATTTTTACTAAGGAATAAGACTTTAGGTGAAATATTGCGTTATTTACTCATGCTCCCTTCAAGTATAAGTTTTAAACTTATCGTGTAAATAATATGAAAGGGGCAATGAAAGTGAAAGCAATATTAACGGCAAGAGATGTAATAAAGTTTTATAACAAAAATCAGGTAGCAGGACTTAATAAAGTATCCCTTGATATTGAATCAGGTGAATTTATTGGAATTATGGGAGTTTCAGGTTCGGGGAAAACAACATTACTAAACATTTTATCGACTATTGATAGGCCTACAAGTGGAGATATAGTAATCAATGGGGTAAAAATCAATAAACTAAATGAAAAAAAGGCTGCTGATTTTAGGAAAAGTAATTTAGGTTTTATTTTTCAAGAGTATTATTTATTAGATAGTTTAACTGTAAAGGAAAATATCTCAGTTCCACTTACTTTGTTGAAAAAATCTCCACAAGAAATTGAAGTGTCTATAAATAGTCTAGCAGAGCGTTTCGGAATAAAAGAACAACTATCTAAGTACCCTAATCAACTCTCTGGTGGACAAAAACAAAGAGTAGCTGCAGCAAGGGCTATTATAAAAAAACCTTCACTTCTATTTGCAGATGAACCGACGGGTGCATTAGATTCAAAATCTGCAACAGCCTTGTTACATAAGTTAAGAGAGGTGAATGAGGAACTTCAAACCACTATCTTAATGGTTACGCACGATGCCTATACCGCTAGTTTTTCAAGTAGAATTCTTATATTTAGAGATGGAAATATTATTAAGGAAATAAGAAGAAATAATCGTACTAGAAAAGAATTCCTTGAAGATATTTTAACAGAAGTCACAAGCATTGAAGTTTCCAACGAATAGGAGTTGATATCCTTGGATTTATTAAAAATAGCATATAAGAATTTAAAAACGAACTTTTCTTTTTATTCTCTTTACTTTATTTCGGTTGCCTTTGTATTAATGGTATTTTTCTCCTTCATCTCTTTTGCCATGAACGATGTTATTATGGAGAAAATATCATCCGATGGTAGGGTGGAAACCATGTCAAAAACAGTTGCCGTTTTTGTTATGGCCTTCGTATTATTTTACATGTCCTATTCAAACTCTTTCTTTTTGAAACGACGAATGAAGGAACTTGGAATCTATTCTCTTTTAGGATATAGAAAATCAAGTATGTTAAAGTTGTTAACCATTGAAAATATTGTAATTTGTTTACTATCGTTGCTTACCGGGGTAATATTGGGGGCCATTCTTCACAAAGGCATTATTGAGGTCATTATTAGGGTATTAAAATTGCAAATTGAAACATCAACAATTCCGTTATTTAACTATGGCGCGATTCTTTTTACTTTATCTTTTGTATTTGCTGCTTTGATTGTATTGTTTTTGTCAAATTGGATTGTCCTTCGAAATAGCTCTGTCTTAAATTTGGTTCGTATGGAAAAGCGTGAAGAAAAGAAAATTAAAATCAGGTTGAGTCTATCCATTGCAGGATTGTTATTCATGGTTCTTGGGTACATATTAGCGTTTGACATTACTAGAGGTGTAGAATCATTATGGAAAACGATTGGATTCTCACCAATGGCACTTCTGACTATGTTAACAGTAGTAATAGGAACCATATTCTTTATCCATTCGTTTTTACCTTTCTCAATCCATAAATTAGAGCAAAGAAAAAACTGGCTTTACAAGGAAATGAATATTATTGTCCTGCCAAATTTCAAATATAAAATCCGGTCAAAGGCAAAGACTTTAATCTTATTAACATTATTGGCTGCCGGTACACTCTCTCTTTTCGCTTCAACCGTGCTTTCTGTTTATTATCCGTTAGCAGCCACGGAACGGATTATCCCATCAGCTATAGAATTTCCGGTAGAAGATAAAGGTATGGCGAGTAAAGCACTTGAGATAGTGAAGGGGACGAATAATGTTGAAGATATGAAGTATAGTGAAACAACGATTATACAAGTAACATCCTCTTCGGCCAACTTACCTTTTGAATATAGCGTTAAGGGAGCATCGGGATTTGATTTGGTTTCTGAATCAGATTATAGAGAACTTATTGCGCTACAAAACAAAACTGCAAAAATTGAAAAGCTGGAAGATGATGAGGCAATTTTAGTAAAGTATCGGCCAGAGGAAGGTGATCCGGATAAAGGGAATGTCTATAATTTAAATTTGTCAGCTAGTGATAACGTAGAAGTAATGGTCAAAGAGACAACCTTAATAAATCCAATTGGGTTTGCGAATAGCATTGCAACATTAATCATCTCAGATACTCTTTATCAAAAAATAAAGACATTTGGTCTTCCTGAAAAAACGATAATGAGTATTGATGGGCAAAATATGAGAGAAAACAAAGAAGTTTATGAAAATCTAGAACCACTTTTTAGAGATGATCCTTACTTTGCAAGTAGTTATCAAAGAAATGAAGTCATTACCCAAGCGAACAGTTCTACCTTTTTACTGATTGCCTTTGTTACCATCATCTTTTTTGTTGCAACGGGAAGTATACTCTACTTCCATAATATCTCCAGTATAATGGGGGATAAAGACGACTTTATGATATTAAATCGAATGGGTTATAACAATAAAATGATGAAGAAAATAATTAACAAACAAATTTTGGCTTTGTTTTGCATACCATATGTTTTAGGAGTAACTCACAGTACCTTTGCTATAATAGCCTACAAGTCGGCTCTAATGGATGATCTTCTAGGAAGAAATAGCGCCTTTATACTTCCTGTATTGGTAGCTGTAGTTATTTTTACAATTGTTTATATTATTTATTACATGGTAACAGTAAGAGCATGTCATAAAATCATTTTTACAAATTAGATTTATCAAAAAAGCTGATGGACAGTGGTGTCTATCAGCTTTTCTTAAAAATAGATTGTATAATGATTTTGAATAGAGGTAATAAGATTATGAAAAAATCCTATGAGAAAAAGCAACTTTATATTTTGTTGAATCAAATACTGGTTATCATGTTTTTATGTTATCAGTATACAACGGACAGCTTTGCTGGAACGGAAACTTTAATACCATTAATTATTATATCTTTAATTATTATTGATGCTGCGTACATTAGTTACAAAAATATTAAAGGGAATATCACACTATCAAGATTTACTAACTTATTAATTTTGGTAGCGTGGCAATTTTTATTTTCTTTAGATGTAAGTAGCACGTTTTATACGTTAAGTACATTACTTAGCGTTGTAATCCTGTATAAATCGATTCAATTTTTGTTCATCTTCTTTTTTCAGGATACTACATATACATATAAACAGAGAATAGGCTGGACTTTAACGATTATTTGCTTGATGACGTTGATATCTTTATTTATAAATGAAAGGTTGTTTGCGATACTATTTTTGCTTCAATGGGTTTTAAGCTTTGGCTGTATTACCTTTCTATTTCTAAAACATCGAAAAAGGATAGCTTTTGTCTTAAGTAGTGAGAAAAGGCATTTTCTTAAAACAGGCCTCATTATTTTCATCTCATTTGTTGGATACGTCATGATATTTGCTGACAAACCAGAATACTTAAGTAATTTTGGATGGTATGTAATGATTATTTTCCCTTTATTTAGTGTTCATTCAATTGCTTTTAAAAACACTGGTAGGTTGGGAGCATATATTCCATTCAAGAAAACAAATGTCTTTGGGCTTTGCTTGTTAGCACTAATCAGTATTTGTTTGCTTGGATTGTTATTTGGATTTAATATAATAAATCATTTTATCATCATTCACATGATATTTTTGTTTGTATTACTTCGATTTTCATTAATTTATAAAGAACTGCAATGCGCTATTATGGAAAAAGATAATTACAAAGTAGCCCGTGATAATTTTTATGCTCATAATTTGATGCAAGTGAGGAAAGAGGAAGAATTAAAAAGTGATGTATCCAATTATTTACATGATGAAATTTTACAAGATATTTTATCCATCAAAAACATGATTAATAAATCGGACAAAGAAGAAGTTCGAACGATCATTTTTGAAACGTTAGATGACCTAAATCTGTCAATACGAGATAAAATGCAAGAATTCCATCCAACTTTATTAAAATCTCTCACCTTAAAAGAAAATTATGGTTATCTATTGAAAACATTACAACAGAAAAACGGCAAAGGAGAAATAGTTATTGTCTTCAATTGCAAGAAAGATTTATTTTTAGTTGACCCCTATCATCTTGTTGTCTATCGGATTTTAAAAGAACTGGTTACAAACGCAATCAAACATTCTCATTGCTCGAAGATAACGGTGACATTGAAACAAGAGAATGAACAAGTAGAACTAATAGTATCCGATGATGGAACAGGCTTAAAGGAAAAGGTATATGGAAAAGTCGACTCTACTAATCATAAAGGACTTAACTCTATCAATGAACAATTATTCTTATTAAATGGTAAAATGACAATTTCGGAAAACGAACCTAATGGATTATATGTGTGTGTTCAAATTTTCATGAAAGGAGAGGATTCCTATCAATATTTTATTAATCGATGATCATGTTCTATTTGCAAAGAGTTTAAAGATAGCCTTTGAGGATTATGTACAAATAAATCAATTTTCTATAATAACAGATATCGGTAATGTTATATCAGTAATAGAAAACGTCAAGCCTGACATTACTTTAATCGATATCAATTTAAGCAATATAAGCAATGAAGATGGATTGGAGCTGGCTAAGAACATTATGAATAGAGGATGTAAAACTAGGATAGTAATGTTGACAGGTTATGATCTCCCCGTCTATCGACATGAAGCAAAAAAGATTGGGGTAAATGGCTTCATTAATAAAAATATTATGCCAGATGAATTATTGGAAATATTAATTGATATTAATAATGGTATTTACTACTTTCCAAAGACCCTGGAATATATAGAGGAATTGACTGATAGTGAAAAACAAATTTTACAATTACTAGCCAATGGGTATAAGCGCAAAGATATTGCTTCTATTGTTTTTGCTAGCGAACGTACAGTTTCAAATCATATTCAACACATTTTTGACAAATTGGATGTATCATCTTCGTTAGAAGCCGTAACTAAAGGACTGAAACTAGGTTATATACAGACTGATTATGCCGAATAGTAAAGGAAACTTGGTATTAGTTAAGAAGTTCCCTTTGAAGACCTAACTCCTATAGTTAATAATATGACGAAACCAAGGGAAAAGTTTAGACTGCTTTCTTTGATTTTGTTCGTTTACCTATCATCATTAAATATTCATTTGGATAATAATTTACTATTTGAAAAATCACCCATCTAAATTATATTATTAATAAGGGGGGAGTTTGTTGATGCCAGAGATAGAATTAATAAATTTCGGTGAAATATGGACTGTTACTGGTCCTATTATAATTACTGCAATAATATTATTTTTTGTTGGGGCAATTTCTTTAGTGATATTAAGCCGTATGGAAAAGGGCTTTATCAAAGAGATTGTTAGAATTGGAATTATTGTTGGTATAGCAGTAGTTACTCTCTTCAGTTTTCAAATCACTTCCATGGTATGGGGACACTAATTACATAAAATCAAACGGGAATCTTAGTTGAATAATAATCCTCTACAAACGAGCTCTTTCCTTGAATCAGGAGAGAGTTTTTTCAATAATAGGGCCAGATTGTTGAATAACTCATTACGTATATACGAGGAATAATAATTGAAATTGTAATGGGTAGAATTAAGTGCAGATTGTTCAGTACAGGAAGGATTTAACAGTTTTTTGTTGTACTTATATGTATATATAAATATGCTTCTGGGAGGGGGAAAAACATGTTTAGATATAAGATTAATGATGAAACCGAATTACGTTTATTAGAAGTGAGACATTCTGAATCCCTTTTTTCATTAACTGACCAATCGAGAATGTATTTACGCGAATGGTTGCCTTGGGTTGATTTCACGAAAACTATAAGTGATTCGAAGCAATTTATTGAAGGTACTATGAAGCATTTCTGTAACAATAATGGGTTTCAAGCAGGGATTTGGTATAAAGGAGAATTAGCAGGAGTTATAGGATTACATAATATAAATTGGGCCAATAAATCAACTTCTATTGGATATTGGTTGGGAGAAGGATATCAAGGAAAAGGATTAATGACAATTGCATGTAAAGGTGTTATAGATTACTGCTTTAATGAATTAAAGTTAAATAGAATCGAAATACGGGTTGCCACAAATAATCATAAAAGTTTAGCTATCCCTGAAAAACTCGGATTCCAGAAAGAAGGTTGTCTCAGAAGTGTGGAGTGGTTATACAATAAATATGTAGATCATTTTGTATTCAGTTTAACAAAAGATGACTACTGTAGAATCAATTGATTTTGAGTTAAAAAATTATATTAGTTATTCAATTAAAGGGCGCATTCCTGAAAAGGAATGCGTCTTTTTATATTTCAATATGGTGATTAAGTCCTTTTGACAAAGGATGACCTCCTTTTTAATCAAATGATTTTAGATTTATGAAAATTTACAAAAACAACAATTTTTGGCATATCAATAATCATTCTAGTCTGAAATTTAACATCGTTCTTCCCTTGAGTTCATTTCCTTCTTTCCATAAAAACTCGACAGCATACTGAGAACCAATTTTTTCTTCATCAATCGCAATTCCTAAAGTAGTATCAGTGATATCTATGCTTTCTGTTTTTATTACTTCTTTATTATTCTTCGAATCTATGTGAATTAAATTTATTTCAGAAGGCTGTGGTATCATTTTACTCCAATTAATTAGTAATTGATCGCCTATTTCTACGTTCCCAGAATGAATTTCGGAATAGTTATGCGATTTAATGTCATCACAATTATTCCAACATACTTGCTCATAACTGTGATCAAATACGATGTTATCAGACCCGGAACTAATTTTCTTAATAGAAGGCATTTCCATACTTGAATACTCTGGAAGTTGCCCATCGGATTCCGTCATGTCCTTGCTTGGCTTTTGAATAACAATATTCCCTAAATATTGAGCATTGTTTTTTGGATTCATAAAATTAACTTCTAAAACATAATTCCCTTCGTTAGCAGGGAGTTGAAACTCTAAAAGTTCATTCAATTCGATGTTGATTTGTTCTCCATTTTTCCATAAAGTAGCTGTAATTTCTGGGTCAGTCCAGATATCGCCACCATTTTTTTCATTTTCTTCAAATCCTAAAGTGGCCTTTTGGTTTGGTGTAACAAATATTTTATTTTGGGATAAACCAAATTCCTGTATATTATCAATTTTCTGTTGTTCTTCTCCACTAGATGAACTCCAACTAATATTAGCTTTTGTTAATTCCACTTGTGTTAAGCCTACCTCTTGTATGTAAGCGGTTGGGACGCCAACGTCATAATCTTCTGCTAAACATGCTGTTAATGTCAGTAACAAAAATATTCCTGTGAATAATCTTAATATATGTTTCATTTCCAACCCCCTAATTTTTTCACTCTATATACACCGCTTCTCTAGTTTTATTACTAATTCAATAATCAGGTTAGTTGCATAAATAGGAACTTTCATCACCTTTTATATTTTAACATAAATATCCAATTTTAATATGTGAAAGGAAATCTTCCCATTCCGTAACTACAGAAATAATAAAATTCTACATCTTTTTAATTTAGTGATGGTTTTGAAGGAATAAGCATTTCTTATTCAACAATCGGGCGCGTTTCTTGAGTTAAATTGTCATTTGAGCTATTTAGTTGAGAAGAAAATAAATATTATCTTCAAAGTGAACAATATAGAACATAGAATAATTTATAAAGGACTGATCTTAATAAGTATAATTTCACTAATCAAACCATTAAGAAAGTATGAGGATTATGTTTATAGAGCAAATGCCTATGAGCATTTATTTATGAGAAAAAAGGCAATCCGAATATTAAATTTTTCTACCAAACAACCAAATTTCAGCATAGAAGAGAAATCAAGTGGTTTTATTTATTTGGGGATATTATATTCAAAAACAAAAGAATTTAATTTAGCTTCGGATTGCTATCACCAAGGGCTTGAACTAATGATGCATGAGAATTTTAATTACCATGACAACTTTAAGAAAGCCATTGAAACATTTATAAAAAGTGAGGATTTCGAAAGGGCAAATTTTTGGTTAAACAATCTAATTCAACGACAAAGTTATGATAAAAAATTCAAGAAACTTGCTGAATTGGAAAAGAAAGTAAAGTAATCTTTCTTCAACAATCGGGCGCAATTCGGTACTGCACCCCAAAAGTTAGAGTAAAAAAACTAA